>DATLWK010000001.1:0-62655 GCA_035576365.1 Sphingomicrobium sp.
GATCAAAACAGGCGTGGACACCTTGGCCGTGCGCAATTTCTTCAGCACGTCATAGCCGTGCATGTCGGGCAGGTTCAGGTCGAGGAGGATGATGTCGTAATCGTACAGCTTGCCGAGATCGAGGCCCTCTTCGCCCAGATCCGTCGTGTAGACATTAAAGCCTTCGGTTCCGAGCATCAGCTCGATGCTCTTGGCCGTCGTCGGCTCGTCTTCGATCAGCAGGACTCGCATGCTCATTCCCCTGTTCGCGGCTCAGAGAGGGTTACCCCCGCTTAACGGCCTTGAAGCACCCATTAACCATGAGGGGAATGATGGCAAAAGGTTAATAATCTGTAACGGACTGGATTCCTTGGGAATCGTTGCGCGGACGCATCAGTGGCGTCAGGGTCGTCATTGCGAGGAGCTCCCGGACCCGCTCCTGGGCGACGCGGCAATCCAAGTCTGGATTGATTCGCTGCGCTCGCAATGACGGCGAAATGCTCATCCCATCGTCGGGATGACGAAGGCGCTCTCGCCGTGCGCCTCGCCGTCGGGCCAGCGCTGGGTGATCGTCTTGACCTTGGTCCAGAAGCGCACGCCCTCCATTCCGTGCTGGTTGACGTCGCCGAAACCGGACCGCTTCCAGCCGCCGAAGGTGTGGTAGGCGACTGGCACCGGGATCGGCACGTTGATCCCGACCATTCCGACGTTGACCCGGGCTGCGAACTCCCGCGCGGCGTGGCCGTTGCGGGTGAAGATGGCCACCCCGTTGCCATATTGGTGTTGCGAGGGAAGCTTCAGCGCTTCCTCGAAGTTCGGCGCTCGCACCATCTGCAGCACGGGCCCGAAAATCTCCTCCTGGTAGGATCGGAAGCTCGGCTTCACATGGTCGAAGAAGGTCGGGCCGATGAAGAAGCCCTGCTCGTGCCCCTGCAAGGTGAAGCCGCGGCCGTCGACGACCAGCTCGCCCCCCTCGTCGATGCACATCTGGATGTAATTCTCGATCCGCTCCTTGTGGGCACCGTTGACCACCGGGCCGTAGTGCGCCTCCGGGTCGGTCGACACGCCAACCCGAAGCCCCTCGATAGCGGGAATCAGCTTCTCGCGCAGAGCATCGGCGGTCTCGTCGCCGACCGGAACCACGACCGGGAGCGCCATGCAGCGCTCGCCAGCCGAGCCGAAAGCGGCTCCGGCGAGGTCGTTGACCACTTGGTCGAGGTCGGCGTCGGGCATGACGATGCCGTGATTCTTGGCGCCGCCGAACGCCTGCACGCGCTTCCCGTTCGCGGTGCCGCGCGAGTAGATGTAATGGGCGATGTCCGACGAACCGACGAAGCTGATTGCCTTGATGTCGTCATGGTCGAGGATGGCGTCGACGATTTCCTTGTCGCCGTGGACGACGTTGAGGATTCCGTCGGGAAGGCCCGCCTCTTTCATCAGCTCGGCGAGCCGCACCGGCACGGTCGGGTCGCGCTCGCTGGGTTTCAGGATGAAGGCGTTGCCGCAGGCGATCGCCACCCCGAACATCCACATCGGGATCATCGCCGGGAAGTTGAACGGGGTGATTCCGGCAACGATGCCGAGCGGCTGGCGCATCGAATAGACGTCGATGCCCGGGCCGGCGCCGATCGTATATTCGCCCTTGAGCGCATGCGGAATCCCGCAGGCGAACTCGATCACTTCGAGGCCGCGCTGGATGTCGCCCTTGGCGTCGGCGATCACCTTGCCATGTTCCGAAGACAGGATCTGGGCGAGATCGTCCATGTTGCGCTCGACCAGCTCCTTGAACTTGAACATCACCCGGGCGCGGCGCTGCGGGTTGGTCGCCGCCCAGCCGGGAAGCGCGGCATGGGCCGCGGCAATCGCCCGCTCGAGGTCGGCGGCGTTGCCGAGCCGGACATGGGCCTGGACCTCGCCCTGGTTGGGATCGAACACCTCGCCCTGCCGTTCTCCGGACGCGAAGGTGGAGCCGCCGATGAAATGGTCGATGGTACGGAGCATGATACGCCTGCCTTCGATTCTGCTGTTTTCGGGTCGCCGCTCCCCTAGACCTGCGGGCAGCCAAATGCCAGTTGGCGCCGTGCCCGTCCGCGCGCTAACCCTTCGACAGGCTCAGGGTGAGCGCCAAGGGATATTCAATCGCGCTCACGTTGACCTTGTCGAAACGCGAGCGCTCACGCCGTATGGAGAAGCGATATGCGCATATTGGTCCTGCTGCCGATCATGCTGGCGTCGGCCTCTCCAGCGGCGGCGCAGCCCTCGCCCCAAGATGAGCAGCTCGGACGTATCGCCCAGCCGGCAGCACCCACGCCGCAGGACGAGCGGCTGCGGCAGATCGCCCAGCCGGTCAGCGGCGCGCAGATGAAGCGGACGATCGAGCGGCTGGTCAGCTTCGGCACCCGCCACACATTGTCGTCGCAGACCCACCCCCGGCGCGGCATCGGCGCCGCGCTCAACTGGACCGAGGCCGAATTGCGCCGCTACAGCCGCGCTTGCCGCAATTGCCTCGAGGTCGGCCGCGCCAGCCAGGTGATGGAGGGCCGCCGGCTGCCGGCGCCGACCCGGATCACCAACGTCTTCGCGCTTCAGCGCGGCACCGAGCGTCCCAACGACGTGATCATCATCACCGGCCATATCGACAGCCGGGTCAGCGACGTGATGGACGCGACCAGGGACGCGCCCGGCGCCAATGACGACGGCTCGGGCACGGCGGCGGTGATCGAGGCGGCGCGGGTGCTATCGAAGCACAAATTCCCGGCGACCATCGTCTATGCGGCTTTGTCGGGCGAGGAGCAGGGCCTCTACGGCGGCAAGGTCATGGCCGATTACGCGAAAGCTCGGGGCTGGAACGTCATCGCCAATCTGAACAACGACATCATCGGCAACAGCTGCGGTTCCGACGGCGTCTGCAACGATCGCCAGGTTCGCGTCTTTTCCGAAGGACCGCGCTGGCAGGGCCGCGAGGATCTGGCGGCGCGGCAGCGCAGCCTCGGCGGCGAGAACGATTCCCCGTCGCGCAACCTGTCGCGCTTCCTCGACAGCCTCGCCGACCGGCTCAACCTCGGCCTTGACGTTCTGCCGATCTGGCGGACCGACCGCTTCGGCCGCGGCGGCGACCATATCGAAATGCTCAACGCCGGTTATCCGGCCGTGCGGCTCACCGAAGCGGTCGAAAACTACCGCTATCAGCACCAGGATTTGAGGGTCGAAGGTGGCGTCGAATATGGCGACACCATCGACAAGATGGACTTCGCCTATCTCGAGAAGGTGACGAAGCTCAATGTCGCCGCCCTGGCTGCGCTAGCTTCTGCATCACCGCCGCCGGAGCCGACGGTCGAGGGGGCGGTGAGCACGGACACGACGGTGAGTTGGGCGCCGAGAGACGCTGCTGCGTTCAATATCCGCTGGCGTCGCACCGACTCGAGTCAGTGGGAGCAATTGCGACATGTGCGTCGTGCGGAATGCCCTCAACCGGAGCGGGTCCTGGATCCTTCGGTTTACGGTGTTGACCAGAGCGGTAATCTCACCGTTTCCGTCTTGAAGCAGTTGCCCTGCAAGGTTGTTCTGCCCCACATCCGCGTCGACGATTGGCTGTTCGGCGTTTCGGCGGTGAGCGCCGACGGGTTCGAAAGCCCAGCCGCCTCGGCCGTGCCCGGCGGCGCGTTCAGGCCCTACGTGCCGCCGGCGGAAGAATAGTAACCGTGCCCCTGCGAAGGCAGGGGCCCAGTCAGGCTCCCTCAGGAGCCTTCAACTAGGGTCGGATACAAGTTGCACCACTCGGGGTTCATTATTTCTATGGTGCCGAGCTTCCACGCCCGCTTCCACTTTTTCATTTGCAATTCTCGCTGGCGTGCCTGCTGGATGTCGTCATGAGCTTCGAACCAGACCAGGAGCTTGCAACCATATTTGCGCGTGAAGCCGGCGACCACTCCGTCGCGATGCTCCCACGCGCGCTTGGCAAGATCGCTGGTCGCGCCAATGTAGATCGTGCCGTTGCGCGAACTCGCCATGATGTAGACGTAACCCGGCTTCATCGGGGCCTTTGTGGCCGGGCTTCCGCTGAAGCTCTAGTCCGGGTCTGGGCCATGACGGCTGCGGCACTGTCTGGGGGACAGTGCCGTTCCGTCATCTTCGCAGGGGTACGATGATGCCCCGCAAGAGCAAAGCCGCAGGCCTTCCCAGCCGCAAGCAGATCCTCGACTTCATCGCCACCTCCGACCAGCCGGCCGGGAAGCGCGAGATTGCCCGCGCCTTCGGCCTGTCCGGGCAAGACAAGATCGCGCTCAAGACTTTGCTCAGGGCCATGGCCGACGAGGGGCTGATTGATTCGTCCCCCGGCCGCGCCTTCCACCGGTCGGGCGGCGTTCCGAAGGTCACCGTGCTGCGGGTCGCCGCGGTCGACGACGGCAATGTCCTTGCCGTGCCCGAGCAATGGCAGGGCGAAGGCCCGCCGCCGCGAATCCGGCTGATCGAGCGCGGCCGGCGCGGCGCGCTCGGCATCGGCGACCGGGTGCTGGCGCGCACCGAGCAGCGCGGCGAGGGCCACGTCGCCCACCCGATGAAGAAGCTCGCTCGCTCGGCCGAGCTGGTGCTGGGCGTGGTCAAGCAGGAAGGGACGAGCTTCTGGCTGTCGCCGGTCGACAAGAAGGAGCGGCGCGAGCTGGCGATCACCGAGCTCAAGGACGCGCAGCCCGGCGACCTTGTGCTGTGCGAGGTGAGCGGCCGTCCGCCGCGGGCCGGCGCCCGGGTCGACGCGGTGCTCGGCGATCCGTTCGCGCCGCGCAGCTTCAGCCTGATCGCCATCCACAAGCACGGCCTCCGCCACGAAGTCCGCGACGAGGCGATCGACGAGGCTCACCGCGTCTCCAAGCTCCCACTCGGGGAGCGCGAGGACCTGACGCATCTGCCGATCGTCGCCATCGATCCGGCCGACGCGCGCGACCATGACGACGCCATCTGGGCGGCTCCCGACGACGATCCGCAGAATGCCGGCGGCTGGAAGGCGATCGTCGCCATCGCCGACGTCTGTTATTACGTGCGCCCGGGCTCGGAACTCGACCGCGAGGCGCGGGCGCGCGGCAACAGCGTCTATTTCCCCGACCGGGTCGTGCCGATGCTGCCCGAGGAATTGTCGGCCGACATCTGCTCGTTGAAGGCCGGCGAGCAGCGGGCGGCGATGGCCTGCCATTTGACGATCGGCCGCGACGGCACGTTGAAGAACTGGCGCTTTACTCGCGCGAAGATTTGTGTTGCAGCAAATATTGCTTATGAGGATGCCCAGGCTGCGATCGATGCCGCCGGCGAGGAGCGGATCGAGGTCGCCTCCTCGCCCTGCTCCATGCCCGATGTCGATCTTGTCGTAGCCGATGACCTCATCAAATCGGCGCTGAAACCGCTGTGGGGTTGCTGGCGGGCGCTGCTCGCGGCCCGCGCGCGCCGCGAGCCGCTTGAGCTCGACCTGCCCGAGCGGCGGGTGATGCTCGACGAGAAGGGCCGAATCCTGTCGGTTGCTCCGCGCGACCGGCTCGATGCCCACCGGCTGGTCGAGGATTATATGATCGCCGCCAACGTCGCTGCCGCCCGGGCGCTCGAGGCGAAGAAGGCTCCGGTGATGTACCGGGTCCACGAGGCGCCGAGCCGCGAGAAGCTGGTCGCGCTCAAGGATTATCTCGCGACCTTCGGTATCGAGTTTACGCTGGGCCAGGTGGTCAAGCCTGCGACGTTCAATCGGATCATCGCGCGGACCGGCGACAGCGACGCCCGCACCGAAATCATGGAGCAGCTTCTGCGCACCCAGATGCAGGCGCGCTATGGTCCCGAGCGGCTCGGCCATTTCGGACTGGCGCTTGCGACCTACGCCCATTTCACCTCGCCGATCCGCCGCTACGCCGACCTTCTGGTCCACCGTTCCCTGGTGAGCGCCTATCGGCTCGGCGAGGGCGGCCTGCCGCCCGGCGAGGACGGGAAATTCGAGCAGATCGGCGAGCAGATTTCGATGCTTGAGCGCCGCGCGATGGAGGCCGAGCGTGACACGATCGACCGCTATGTTGCGGCTTTCCTCGCCGACCGAGTCGGCCAGCTGGTCGAATGCCGGATTACCGGCGTCCAGCCGTTCGGTTTCTTCGCCACCGTTACCGACCTCGGCGGCGACGGGCTGGTTTTCGCGAAGCATCTGGGTCAGGAATATTTCCGTTACGACGAGGCGGCCAGGGCGCTTGTCGGGGAACACAGCGGGGAAACCTATCGGGTGGGGCAGAAGCTGACGCTTCGTCTCGCCGAAGCCAATCCGGTTTCGGGCTCGCTCCGCTTCGAGCTTCCCGAAGGCAGCTACGGCGGCGCCGGCAAGCCGCGGATGGACAGGACTCGCCGCGGACGGCAGTCGCGCCGCTGATGCTCGAAGATCGAATTCTTTTCATCGACGGCGAGGCTATGGTCATCGACAAGCCGGCCGGGCTGCCGGTCGACCCCCCGCGGCGCGGTGGCGACAGCCTGAGTGCCCGACTAGCCGAGCTCCGATGCGGGTTTCGCTCGTCGCCTGTGCCGATGCACCGGCTCGATCAGGATACGTCCGGCTGCTTGCTGCTCGCCCGTAATTCGCGGGCTCGAGCCGCTCTCCAGCGCACCTTTGAGGAGAGGCTCGTTCGGAAATATTATCTGGCAGTGATCGCAAGCGAGATTGCCGAAGAATCGGGCGTGATCGAGATGCCGCTGGCGAAGCGATCGAGCGCGGAGGCCGGTTGGCGGATGGTTGGCGATCCTGGCGGACAGCGGGCTGTCACCAACTGGCGGCGCCTCGCCGTCCGCCATGGGTCGAGCCTGATCGAATTCCAGCCGGTCACCGGACGGACTCACCAGATCCGGGTGCATGCGCGCGAAGGGTTCGGTCGCGGGATCGTCGGCGATCGGGTCTACGGCGTTCCAGGCGGCCCGATGCTGCTCCACGCCTCGCGGCTCGTCGTGCCCCGCGAAAAGCACGCCACGATCGACGTATCCGCATCCCTTCCTGACCATTTTGGCGAGTGGCGAGATGCGGCCTGAGGATGTCACCGTGCCGGAGAAGGCGCTGAGCGAAACCTTCCTCGCGGCCACCGGTCCGGGCGGCCAGAACGTCAACAAGGTCGCGACCGCCGTGCAGCTGCGCGTCGACGTTTTCCGCCTTGGCCTGCCGCCGGAGGCATACGAGCGGCTGAAGACGATCGCCGGCACCAGGCTGACCGGGTCTGGCGAGCTTCTGATTACCGCCCGCCGCTTCCGCACTCAGGAAGCGAATCGGCAGGACGCCAGGCGCCGGCTGGCAGAGATAATTGCGAAGGCCCATATCGCCCCGCGCAAGCGCAAGCCGACTCGGCCGAGCCGCGCAGCCAGGGCGGAGCGGGTTGATCGGAAAAAGCAGCGAAGCGCGGTCAAGCAGACGCGTGGAAAGGTAGATTTCGACTGATGTACGACTTCAAGATCACGCCCGGCGAAAAGCCCGCGCTTTATCGCGATCTAGCCGCGGCGCTCGAGGCGCTGGTTGCGGGTGAGCCGGACCCGATCGCCAACATGGCCAATGCCGCCGCCCTCATTTGGGAATCTCTGCCGGATCTCAATTGGGCCGGTTTCTACCGCAATGTCGGCGGGGAGCTGGTGCTCGGGCCATTTCAGGGTCGGCCAGCCTGCATTCGAATTCCCTTCGGCAAGGGGGTATGCGGCACTGCGGCGGCATCAGTCGAGGTCCAGCGGGTCGACGACGTGCACGCTTTCCCTGGCCACATTGCCTGCGATGTCGCGTCCCAAAGCGAGCTGGTCGTGCCGATCGTGCGGAACGGCGAACTGCTGGCAGTGCTGGATCTCGACAGCCCGGCCAAGGGACGGTTCGATTCCGAGGACGAGGCTGGCTGCGTCGCGCTGTGCGCGATTCTCGCTCGAATACTCTAGCTCAACTGCTCGAGCCGCTCTTCGGACAGCGACCCGGGGATGATCATCACCGGGCAGGGCAGCTTGCCAGCGTCATTGCCCGTGAAATTGGCGACCAGCGGCCCGGGGCTGCCGCTCGGCGCTGCGCCGAGCACCAGCGCCGCAACTTCCTCGCGCTCGCCAACGAAGTCGCGAACCACCTTCACCGGCTCGCCGTGGCGGACGATGATGCTCGCCTTGACCCCTGCCTCGTCCAGGATCTCGCCGACGGCCGCGCTGACGATGCCCTCGATGCGTAGCCGTTGTTCTTCCTCGATCGCGGCCTGGACTCCGCCCCACTGGACGAATTCCTGCGGTTCTATGATCGCCAACACTTCCACTGCTCCCCCGGTCTTGGCCGCACGCCGCGCCGCGAAACGCAGCGCAATGCGTGCCTCGTCGCTGTCGTCGATGACGACGAGGTAGGTGCGTAGCTGATCGTCTGCCCCCATTGCGCTGACGACGCTGCTTGAAAGCGCTGCGAAGCGCAAGCTGCCTATGGTTAACCGTGGCTGCCACTTGACCCCGCTCGCCGCATTGGCTTTGTGCCCGCGACGCCTCGCGCCAAAGCGGAAAGAGCTTTCCATGCCGACCGAACTCAAGATGCCCGCGCTCTCGCCGACCATGGAGGAGGGCACCCTCGCCAAATGGCTGGTCAAGGAAGGCGACGAGGTCAGTTCGGGCGACGTGCTCGCCGAGATCGAGACCGACAAGGCGACCATGGAGTTCGAGGCGGTCGACGAGGGGACGATTGCCAAGATCCTAGTGCCGGAAGGCAGTGATGGAGTGAAGGTCGGCACGCCGATTGCGTTGCTCGCCGGCGAAGGGGAAAGCCCCGACGACGCCTCGGCTGCGCCACGCGTCGACGAACCGGCGCCGGCGCCCACGTCAGAACCCGAAGTTAAAGGCTATGGCGCTGCCCCCGGCAAGGATTCGGACATCGCCAAGGCGCCGGTCGAGACGCCGGCCGCTGCCGCTGCGCCGGCGGCGCCGAAGTCCGACGGGCAGCGGATCAAGGCTTCGCCGCTGGCGCGAAGACTGGCGGAGGCGCAGGGGATCGACCTTTCCTCCATCCAGGGCTCGGGCCCCGGCGGGCGCATCGTGCGGGCCGATCTCGGGACTGCCGCTGGCGGCGCTGCCGCCCGGCCGCAGCCGGCAGCCGATGTGCCTCAGGCCGCAGCTGCGCCCGCCCAGCCTTTTGAGGCCGAGATTCCGCACGAGGCGGTCAAGCTTTCAAACATGCGCAAGACGATCGCTCGCAGGCTGACCGAGGCAAAGCAGACGATCCCGCATATCTACCTGACGGTCGATGTGCGCCTCGACGCGTTATTGAAACTTCGCTCCGAATTGAACGCCGGCCTCGAAAGCCGCGGAATCAAGCTGAGCGTCAACGACCTCCTCATCAAGGCGCTCGCGCAGGCGCTGGTCGAGGTGCCCGAGTGCAATGTCAGCTTCGCCGGCGATCAGCTGATCAAGTACAGCCGAGCCGACATTTCGGTCGCGGTCGCGATCCCTGGCGGTCTCATCACTCCGATCATCACTGGCGCCGATACCAAGAGCGTGTCGGCGATCGCGACCGAGATGAAGGAGCTGGCGGGCCGAGCGAAAGAGGGCAAGCTGCAGCCGCACGAATATCAAGGCGGCACGGCGAGCATCTCCAACATGGGCATGTACGGGATCACCCAGTTCGACGCGGTCATCAATCCGCCGCAAGGGATGATCATGGCCATCGGCGCCGGCGAAAAAAGGCCTTACGTGATCAACGACAGCCTCCAAATCGCGACGGTAATGAGCGCCACCGGCAGCTTCGACCACCGCGCCATCGACGGCGCCGACGGAGCGAAGCTGATGCAGGCGTTCAAGAGGCTGGTCGAAAACCCGCTGGGAATGCTGGCTTAATGAAGTGGCTGACGGCCCTCCTGCTCGGCGCGATCCTGGGCTTTGCGTTGCCGCTGGCCCTTGGCGGCCGATCTGGTGTCTGGACGAATTCCTGGGCTGGCTGGGGTACGGTTCGCCCGCTCGAGGGATCGCCAGGGCTTTTGTTCTCGATCCCGTGGTTCCTGGGTTCCGCGCTTGCCCTTCGTCTGTTCTTTAACTGGCACAGCCGCTGAGCGCGTGAAGTTGGCCGATCGGACCCCCGTTATTCGCGCCACGGCGATGCCGGTTCACACCAACCCTTATGGCGGCGTGTTCGGCGGCTGGCTGATCAGCCAGATGGCGCTTGGGGCTGGAAGCGAGGTCTCGCGGCGTGTGAAGGGCAAGGCGGTGCTGGTCAGCGCCGACGAACTGCGTTTCAAGGGTGCGCCGCAGGTCGGCGACGAAATCTCGGTCTATGTCGAACTGATCGAGAACGGCCGAACCTCGCTGACCTACACCGCCGAAGTGGTCGCGCGGGAGCGTCACGGCGAGGCCGAGGCGCACATCGCAAGCGGCTGCTTCAAATTTGTCGCGCTGGACGAAAACGACAGGCCGCGGGAGATCGCGGGACAAGAGGAAGAAAATGGCTGAATCCTACGACCTCATCGTGCTCGGCTCGGGCCCCGGCGGCTATGTCGCCGCGATCCGGGCGGCGCAGCTCGGCCTCAAGACGGCGATCGTCGAGCGCGAGAAACTGGGCGGCATCTGCCTCAACTGGGGCTGCATCCCGACCAAGGCGCTGCTGCGTTCGGCAGAGGTCTACCATCTGATGAAGGAAGCCGCCTCCTTCGGACTGTCGGCCGGCCAGACCGGCTTTGATCTCGCCAAGGTCGTCGAGCGCAGCCGCAACGTCGCCGCCCAGCTCAACAAGGGCGTCACGGGCCTGATGAAGAAGAACAAGATCGCCGTGCACATGGGCGAGGGGAAAATCACCGGCAAGGGCAGGCTGTTGGTCAAGGGCGAGGACGGCAAGGGTGCCGAGCTCCAGGCCAAACACATCATCGTCGCCACTGGCGCCCGCGCCCGCGAGCTGCCGTTTGCCAAGTCCGACGGCAAGCGCATCTGGACCTACCGCCACGCCATGACTCCGCCGGAAATGCCGAGTGAGCTTCTGGTCATCGGCTCGGGCGCGATCGGAATCGAGTTCGCCAGCTTCTACGCCGACCTCGGCGCGAAGGTGACCGTGGTCGAAATGCTCGACCGCATCGTGCCCGTGGAGGATACAGAGGTCAGCGATTTCCTCGCCAAGCAGATGAAGAAGCAGGGGCTCACCATCCTCACCTCGGCCGGAGTCGAGAGCCTCAAGGCTGACGGCAGGGGTGTCGCCGCGACCATCAAGACCAAGGACGGCAAGTCCGCCGAGCACCGCTTCAGCCATGCGATCGTCGCCGTCGGCATCGTTCCCAACACGGAAGGGCTCGGCATCGAGGAGCTCGGCATCAAGACGACGAAAGGTCATATCGACACCGACGAGATGTGCCGCACCAACGTGCCCGGAATCTGGGCGATCGGCGATGTCACCGCTCCGCCCTGGCTGGCGCACAAGGCGAGCCACGAAGGCGTGATCGCAGCCGAGGCAATCGCGAAGGAGCTCGGCAACAATGATGCGCATCCCCATGCCATGGACGTGCGCAACATCCCCGGCTGCACCTACTGCCGCCCACAGGTCGCCAGCGTCGGCCTTACCGAGGGCAAGGCGAGGGAAGCCGGCTATGAGGTCAAGGTCGGCAAATTCCCCTTCATCGGCAACGGCAAGGCGATTGCGCTCGGCGAGACCGAAGGGTTCGTGAAGACGGTCTTCGACGCCAGGACCGGAGAATTGCTCGGAGCGCACATGATCGGCGCCGAGGTTACTGAGCTGATCCAGGGCTACACGGTCGGCAAGACCGCGGAGCTGGTCGAGCAGGACTTCATCGCCACCGTCTTCCCCCACCCCACTTTGTCGGAGATGATGCACGAAAGCGTGCTCTCGGCATTCGGCCGGGTGGTGCATATTTAGAAACTCGCTCCGCGCCTGAGCCCGCTACGCCCTCCCGCGCACCCGCGACGAATCGCTCGCGTCGACGCAATCTCCGCGATCGGGGCAGAGCGACAACGCATTAGCGCCTTCGCCCCGTTGACCCGCTTGCCAGCCGTCGCTATGTCGCCGCCCGTCCGCGGGTCGCTTCGTCCTCCCGCAGGGCAAGAGCTGAACATTGCTCAAACGTGCGTGATGGCCAAGCGGCCGGGCGGCTGCTTGGGCTTCGCGCATTTCCTGTTGGGCAAAGTAACCGCCGGGGCTTCCGGCATAGACAAGGTGAAGGGCTTCATGCCGACGATCAACCAGCTGATCCGCAAGGGTCGCGAACCGCAGAAGGCCAAGTCGAAGGTCCCTGCGATGGAGCAGAACCCGCAAAAGCGCGGAGTCTGCACTCGCGTCTATACGACGACGCCGAAGAAGCCGAACTCGGCGCTCCGCAAGGTTGCCAAGGTGCGCCTGACCAACCAGCGCGAAGTGATCAGCTACATTCCCGGCGAGGGCCATAACCTCCAGGAGCATTCTGTGGTGCTGATCCGCGGCGGCCGGGTCCGCGACCTGCCGGGCGTTCGTTATCACGTGCTTCGCGGCGTCCTCGACACCCAGGGCGTCAAGGACCGCAAGCAATCCCGTTCGAAGTACGGCGCCAAGCGTCCCAAATAAGCAGCGAGTAAGCCCCGGACAGGTTCCGGATCTGGCTGAAGAGAAAGGAAGAAATTATGTCCCGTCGCCGCCGCCCAGAGAAGCGCGAGATCCTCCCCGACCCGAAGTTCGGGGACGTCGTGCTGTCCAAGTTCATGAACAGCGTCATGCTCGACGGCAAGAAGTCCGTCGCCGAGAGCATCGTCTACGGCGCCCTCGACAATGTCGAAGCGCGCTTGAAGAAGGATCCTCTCCAGGTGTTCCACGATGCGCTCAACAATGTGAAGCCTGGCATCGAGGTGCGTTCCCGCCGTGTCGGCGGTGCGACCTATCAGGTGCCGGTCGAAGTCCGCACCGAGCGGGCCCAGGCGCTGGCCATCCGCTGGCTGATTTCGGCCGCCCGCGCCCGTTCCGAAAAGACGATGTCGGCACGCCTGTCGGGCGAGCTGATGGATGCTTCGCAGAACCGCGGCAACGCGGTGAAGAAGCGCGAAGACACGCACCGCATGGCCGAGGCCAACCGCGCCTTCTCGCACTACCGCTGGTAAGTTTCACACCTATATCACGGGGGTCCGGACGTACCGGTCCCCCGCATTGCTAAGGAACTAATGACAATGGCCCGCAGCCATCCGCTCGAGCGCTACCGGAACATCGGCATCATGGCCCACATCGATGCCGGCAAGACGACGACGACCGAGCGCATCCTCTATTACACCGGCAAGTCCTACAAGATCGGCGAGGTCCACGAGGGCACCGCGACCATGGACTGGATGGAGCAGGAGCAGGAGCGCGGGATCACCATCACCTCGGCAGCGACGACCTGTTTCTGGCAGGCCAACGAAGGCAAGGGCGAAGAGCACCGGATCAACATCATCGACACTCCTGGCCACGTCGACTTCACCATCGAGGTCGAGCGTTCGCTTCGCGTGCTGGACGGCGCCGTGGCCTGCTTCGACGGGGTCGCCGGAGTCGAACCGCAGTCGGAAACGGTCTGGCGCCAGGCCGAGAAGTACAGAGTCCCGCGCATGTGCTTCGTCAACAAGCTCGACCGCACCGGCGCGAGCTTCGAGCGGTGCGTGCAGATGATCAAGGAGCGCCTCGGCGCCCGCCCGCTGGTTCTCTATTTGCCGATCGGCATCGAAAGCGGCTTCAAGGGCCTCGTCGACCTGGTTGAGAATCGCGCCATTATCTGGCTCGATGAAAGCCTCGGCGCGAAGTTCGTGTACGAAGAGGTTCCGGCCGACCTCAGGGACGCCGCCGACACTGCCCGTCAGGACCTGATTGAAATCGCCGTCGAGCAGGACGACGAGGTCATGGAGGCCTATCTCGAGGGCAACGAGCCCGACGTCGCGACGTTGAAGCGCCTGATCCGCAAGGGCACGCTAAACTTTTCGTTCGTGCCGGTCCTGTGCGGTTCCGCGTTCAAGAACAAGGGCGTCCAGCCCTTGCTCGACGCAGTCGTCGATTATCTTCCGAGCCCGCTCGACATTCCGCCCGTCGAGGGTTTGAAGCCCGACAGCGACCAGACCGATACCCGCGAGGCGTCGGATAACGCGCCATTCTCGGCGCTGGCGTTCAAGATCATGAACGACCCGTTCGTCGGCTCGCTGACCTTTGCTCGCATCTATTCCGGCAAGCTCGAGAAGGGCACGGTCCTCAATTCCGTGAAGGACAAGCGCGAGAAGATCGGCCGGATGCTGCTGATGCACGCCAATAACCGCGAGGACATCGACGTCGCTTATGCAGGCGACATCGTCGCCATCGCCGGCCTCAAGGAAACGACGACCGGCGACACGCTGTGTGATCCGAACAAGCCGATCATCCTCGAGCGGATGGAATTTCCGGATCCGGTGATCGAAGTCGCGGTCGAGCCCAAGACCAAGGCTGACCAGGAGAAGATGGGCATCGCTTTGTCGCGCCTCGCGGCAGAGGACCCGAGTTTCCGCGTGTCTAGCGACCATGAATCGGGCCAGACCATTATCAAGGGGATGGGCGAGCTCCACCTCGAGATTCTGGTCGATCGGATGAAGCGCGAATTCAAGGTGGAGGCCAATGTCGGTGCTCCGCAGGTCGCCTATCGCGAATATCTCGCCAAGCCCGTCGAGCTGACCTACACCCACAAGAAACAGTCCGGTGGCTCGGGCCAATTCGGCGAAGTGAAGGTCAAGGTTATCCCCGCCGAGCGCGGTACGGGCTTCGTCTTCGTCGACGAGATCAAGGGCGGCAATATCCCGCGCGAATACATCCCGTCGGTCGAGAAGGGCATGCGCGAGACGGCCGAAACTGGATCGTTGATCGGCTTTCCGATCATCGACTTCGAAGTTCACCTGATCGACGGCAAATACCATGATGTCGACTCGTCGGCGCTTGCCTTCGAGATCACCGGACGCGGCGCGATGCGCGAGGCGGCGCAGCGGGCCGGCATCAAGCTGCTCGAGCCGATCATGAAGGTGGAGGTGGTGACGCCGGAGGATTATCTCGGCGATGTCATTGGCGACATCAACAGCCGGCGTGGCCAGATCCAGGGCACCGACAGCCGCGGCAATGCCCAGGTGGTCGAAGCGATCGTCCCGCTTGCCAACATGTTCGGTTACGTCAATCAGCTGCGCTCGTTCACCCAGGGGCGGGCGCAATACACGATGCAATTCTCGCACTATGACGAGGTGCCGCAGAACGTCGCCGAAGAGGTGAAGGCGAAGCTGGCATAAGCAGAAATTTGTAGCTATGGGCGCGCTCACGAAAGGGCGGCGCGCCCGATTTCCTAAAGAAGAAGAGGCGTAAAATGGCGAAGGCGAAATTCGAGCGGACGAAGCCGCACGTGAACATTGGCACCATCGGTCACGTCGACCATGGCAAGACCTCGCTGACCGCGGCGATCACCAAGGTGCTCGCTGAGAAGGGCCAGGCCCAGTACACGGACTATGCGAACATCGACAAAGCGCCGGAAGAGCGCGAGCGCGGCATCACCATTTCGACGGCACACGTCGAATATGAGACCGACAACCGCCATTATGCGCACGTCGACTGCCCTGGCCACGCCGACTATGTGAAGAACATGATCACCGGCGCCGCCCAGATGGACGGCGCGATCCTCGTCGTGTCGGCGGCCGATGGCCCCATGCCGCAGACCAAGGAGCACATCCTGCTCGCCAAGCAGGTCGGCGTCCCGACCATGGTCGTCTTTCTCAACAAGGTCGACCAGGTCGATGATCCCGAGCTTCTTGAATTGGTCGAGCTCGAGATCCGCGAAGAGCTTTCCAAGCGCGAATTCGACGGCGACAATATTCCGATCGTCGCCGGTTCGGCGCTCGCCGCTCTCGAGGACAGCAACGACGAGATCGGCAAGCAGGCGATCCTGAAGCTGATGGATGCGGTCGACGAGTGGATCCCGACTCCGGAGCGTCCGCTGGACCGTCCGTTCCTGATGCCGATCGAGGACGTCTTCTCGATCTCGGGCCGAGGCACGGTCGTCACCGGCCGCGTCGAGACGGGCATTGTGAAGGTGGGCGAGGAAGTCGAGATCGTCGGCATCCGCGACACCCAGAAGACGGTGGTCACCGGCGTCGAGATGTTCCGCAAGCTGCTCGACCAGGGCCAGGCCGGCGACAATATCGGCGCGCTCCTGCGCGGCATCGGCCGTGAGGACGTTGAGCGCGGTCAGGTTCTGGCCAAGCCGGGCTCCATCACCCCGCACACCGACTTCAAGGCGGAGGTCTACGTGCTGTCGAAGGACGAGGGCGGCCGCCACACGCCGTTCTTCGCCAACTACCGGCCGCAATTTTACTTCCGTACGACCGACGTCACCGGCGAGGTGCAGCTTCCTGAGGGCACCGAAATGGTGATGCCTGGCGACAACGTGAACCTGGGTGTCAAGCTGATCGCCCCGATCGCCATGGACCCGGGTTTGCGCTTCGCGATCCGCGAAGGTGGCCGCACCGTCGGCGCGGGGGTTGTCGCCGAGATCACGAAGTAATATAGGGCGCCTGCCGCGCGATTCTGGTTCACCAGGTCGCGCGGCTCGCTTTTGAGATTTTGACGGGGTAGGCGCGGCGGTCAGGCCGAATAGGTCGCTGTCGGGCACGCCTTGTTTTGGTTGTCTCCGAACTGCTGGTTCAGCAGCGAGGGAACTGGCTCTTTCGCATCGGTAGGGACATGGAAACGCAGAATATCCGGATTCGCCTCAAGGCCTTCGATCACCGAGTGCTCGATCAGGCTACTGGCGACATCGCCGATACGGCTCGGCGCACGGGTGCGCTGATCCGCGGTCCCATTCCATTGCCGACGCGAATTGAGAAGTTCACCGTCAACCGCTCGCCGCACGTCGACAAGAAGTCGCGCGAGCAGTTCGAGGTGCGCACCTACAAAAGGCTGCTCGATATCGTGCAGCCGACGCCGCAGACGGTCGACGCGCTGATGAAGCTCGACCTCGCCGCCGGCGTCGACGTTGAGATCAAGTTGGCCTGACGGCCGACGGAGCCCTGGCATCGCCGGGGTGAAAAAGGGTGATACCGCCGGAGCCTCGCTCCGGGCCGCGTCCCCGCCGCCTCGTGGTCACACGGGGCAAGAAGCCCAGGCGGGGCACGCAATAGTTCACGGGCTTGCACGCCCCCGGATGGTCCGGGGGCCTCTGTTGGGAGTAAGGATCATGCGCACCGGCGTGATCGCGAAGAAGGTTGGAATGACCCGCCTGTTCCAGGCGGACGGACGGCATGTGCCGGTTACCGTCCTGCAGCTGGATGACGTGCAGGTCGTTGGCCGCCGCGAAAAGGATCGGGATGGCTATACTGCCGTCCAGCTCGGCGCGGGCAGAGCGAAGGCCAAGAATATCGCCAAGCCGCAGCGTGCGGCTTTCGGCAAGGCCGAAGTCGAGCCCAAGGCTCGGGTCGCCGAATTTCGCGTCGCGGATGATGCTCTCCTGGATATTGGAGCGACCATCAGCGCCGACCATTTCGTTCCGGGCCAGCTGGTCGACATTTCTGGCGTAACCCAGGGTAAGGGTTTTGCCGGCGCGATGAAGCGCTGGGGCTTCGGTGGTCTTCGCGCCACTCACGGCGTATCCGTCTCCCACCGCTCGCACGGCTCGACTGGCAACCGCCAGGACCCCGGTCGCGTGTTCAAGAACAAGAAAATGGCTGGGCACATGGGCGCCCGCAACCGAACCCAGCAGAATCTTGAGGTCGTCCGCACCGACCCGATCCGCGGGCTGTTGTTCGTCAAGGGCTCTGTTCCGGGCCACAAAGGCAGCTGGCTGACGGTCAGCGACGCGACCAAGCTGCCGCGTCCCGACGAGGCGCCCTATCCGGCCGCCCTGCTCGAAAAGCTCAAGCTCGACCAGGTCGAGGTGCCTGAGCCCGGTTTGGTTGACGAAGCCGCGGTGCACGAAATTCCGGCGCTGCCGGGCGACGACGAAGTTGCTGCGATCGCCGCTGAGCAGGAGGCCGGGGCGGCGGCCGACACGACCGAAGGCACCGATGCCGAAGCCGGCCAAGCGACGCCCGAGAGTGATGCCGGCGGAACCGATGAAAGCAAGGAAGGCTAAGCGATGAAGGTCAAGGTTCAGACCCTCGACGCCGGCAAGGGCGGGGACATCGAGCTGAAGGACGACATCTTCGGCGTCGAGCCCCGTGCTGATATCCTTCACCGGGTCGTCACCTGGCAGCTTATCAACCGTCGCGCTCCGGCCCGTGCCGCGCGCGAGCGGAGCGATGTTGCCCGCACCGGCAAGAAATTCGGCCGTCAGAAAGGCGGCGGAACCGCCCGTCACGGCGACCGCCGGGCGCCGATTTTCATCGGCGGCGGCAAGGCGCACGGCCCAAGGGCGCGCGTCTTCGTCTCCAGCCTCAACAAGAAGGTGAGGCAGCTCGGGCTGAAGATGGCTTTGTCGTCGAAAGCGAAGGAGGGCAACCTGATCGTCGTCGACAACCTCGACGTAAAGGATGGCAAGACTCGCGAGCTTCGCGACAGGCTGGGCAAGCTGGGTTTCGGCAAGACGGCGCTGGTCATTGACGGTGACGCCCTCAACGTCGGTTTCGCGCGCGCCTCATCGAACCTTGGCAGTGTCAACCTGCTGCCGGCGATCGGTGCCAACGTCTACGACATCATGCGCCACGAGACGCTGGTCCTGACCCGCGCCGCGGTCGAGAAGCTGGAGGCCCGGTTCAATGGCTAAGAAGCAGCAAGCGGCGGTCGATGCGCGCCACTATGACATCGTGCTCGCGCCGCACATCACCGAGAAGTCGACGATGATGTCGGAGGCCAATGCGGTCGTATTCAAGGTCGCGTCCGACGCCTCCAAACCCGAGATCAAGGCGGCGGTCGAGGCGCTGTTCAACGTCAAGGTGACCGGCGTCAACACCATCGTCACCAAAGGCAAGACCAAGCGCTGGAAGGGCAAGCCCTACCAGCGGTCGGACTTCAAGAAGGCGATCGTCACCCTCGCCGAGGGCAATTCGATCGATGTCACCAGCGGGATCTGAGGCAGACCATGGCACTCAAGCAATATAAGCCGACATCGCCCGCCCGCCGCGGACTGATCCTCGTCGACCGCGCCAGCCTGTGGAAGGGCAAGCCGGTCAAGAAGCTGACCGAGGGCAAGACCAAGACGGGCGGCCGCAACAACAAGGGCCACGTGACTTCGCGCGGCATCGGCGGCGGTCACAAGCAGCGCTACCGGATCGTCGACTTCAAGCGGCGTACCTGGGACGTTCCAGCGACCGTCGAACGGCTCGAATATGACCCGAATCGCTCTGCATTCATCGCCCTCGTCACCTATGAGGGTGGCGAGCAGGCCTACATCCTGGCGCCCCAGCGGCTCGGCCCGGGCGATACGGTCGTCGCCGGTCGCAAGGTCGACGTGAAGCCGGGCAACGCCATGGAGATTGGTCAGATGCCGGTCGGAACCATTGTCCACAATGTCGAGCTGAAGCCCGGCAAGGGCGGCCAGATCGCCCGCGCCGCCGGCACCTATGTGCAGGTCGTCGGCCGCGACCGCGGCATGGTCATCGTCAGGCTGAATTCAGGCGAGCAGCGCTACGTCCGCTCGGACTGCATGGCCACCGTCGGCGCGGTGTCCAACCCGGACAACGCCAACCAGACGCTCGCCAAGGCCGGCCGCACCCGCTGGATGGGCAAGCGTCCGCTGACCCGCGGCGTCGCCAAGAACCCGGTCGATCACCCCCACGGCGGTGGCGAGGGCCGGACATCGGGGGGACGCCACCCGGTCACTCCGTGGGGCAAGCCGACCAAGGGTGCCCGCACTCGTCACAACAAGTCGACCGACAAGCTGATTATCCGGTCGCGTCACGCGAAGAAGAAGGGTTAAGCCATGGCCCGTTCCGTCTGGAAAGGCCCGTTCGTTGAGCTTTCGCTGCTGAAGAAGGCGGAAGCTGCACAGGAAAAGGGTGGCCGCGCGCCGATCAAGACCTGGTCGCGTCGCTCGACGATCCTGCCGCAGTTCGTCGGCCTCACCTTCAATGTCTACAACGGCCGCAAGTTCGTGCCGGTGTCGGTCAACGAGGACATGGTCGGAATGAAGCTCGGTGAGTTCGCTCCGACGCGCTTCTTCCCGGGCCACGCCGCCGACAGGAAAGGCAAGCGCTGATGGGCAAGGAAAAATCCCCTCGCAAGGTCGGCGAGAAGGAAGCGCTGGCCGTCGGCACCACCATCCGTGGCTCGGCGCGCAAGCTGAACCTTGTCGCCGGCTTGATCCGCGGCCGCAAGGTCGAAGAGGCGATGAACATCCTGAAGTTTTCGCCAAAGGCGATGGCCGAGGATGTCGGCAAGGTGCTCGCGAGCGCTGTGGCCAATGCCGAGAACAACCACAATCTCGACGTCGATGCGCTCGTGGTGGCGGAAGCAAGCGTTGGCAAGTCGCTGTCGATGAAAAGGTTCGCAACCCGCGCCCGTGGCCGTTCGAGCCGCATCGTCAAGCCGTTCAGCCGGCTTCGCGTCGTCGTTCGTGAGCAGGAAGAAGCGTAATGGGTCAGAAATCCTCTCCTGTCGGGCTTCGCCTGCAGATCAACCGGACCTGGGACAGCCGTTGGTTCGCCGAAGGCCAGGACTACGGCCGGCTGCTGCTCGAGGATCTCAAGATCCGCCAGTTCATTCTCGAGACCTTGCCGCAGGCGGCGATCTCGAAAGTGGTGATCGAGCGGCCCGCGAAGATCTGCCGGATCAGCATTTATGCCGCGCGGCCAGGCGTTATCATCGGCAAAAAGGGCTCGGACATCGAGAAGCTGAAGCGCAAGCTGCAGACGATGACCTCGTCCGAGGTGAGCTTGAACATCGTCGAGATCCGCAAGCCAGAAATCGACGCCAAACTCGTTGCCCAGGGCGTTGCCGACCAGCTCGAGCGCCGCATTGCCTTCCGCCGTGCGATGAAGCGCGCGGTTCAGTCGGCACTGCGTCTTGGCGCCGAGGGCATCCGTATCACCTGCGCCGGCCGGCTGGGCGGCGCCGAGATCGCCCGCACCGAATGGTACCGCGAGGGCCGAGTGCCGCTGCACACGCTTCGCGGCAACGTCGATTATGCCGAAGCCGAGGCGCACACCGCCTATGGCGTCTGCGGCGTCAAGGTGTGGATCTTCAAGGGCGAGATTTTCGCCCACGACCCGACTGCGCAGGATCGGTTGATGATGGAGGCCCAGACCTCCGGAGTCCGCCCGGCCCGCGAAGACCGCGGTCGCTAGGCCTTAGAGGACAGACGAGATGCTGCAGCCAAAGCGCACCAAGTTCCGTAAGGCCTTCAAGGGCCGGATCCATGGCAATGCCAAGGGTGGGACAGAACTCAACTTCGGCGCCTTCGGATTGAAGGCGATGGAGCCCGAGCGCATCACCGCGCGTCAGATCGAGGCCGCTCGGCGCGCGATCACCCGGCACATTCGACGTCAGGGGCGCCTGTGGATTCGCATTTTCCCGGACGTTCCGGTGAGTTCCAAGCCGGCCGAAGTCCGCATGGGCTCGGGCAAGGGCAGCCCGGAATTCTGGGTCGCCCGAGTGAAGCCCGGCCGGATCCTGTTCGAGCTGGATGGAGTTCCGGGCCCGCTCGCCAAGACGGCGTTCGAGCGCGCTGCGGAGAAGCTGCCGATCAAGACCAAAGTCGTTGCCCGTCTCGGCGAAACTTTGGTCGAGGAGGATTAATCGATGGCCAAGACCGACGATCTCAAGGTCCAGACCGACGATCAGCTGCAGCAGCAGCTTGTCGAGCTGAAGCGCGAGCAGTTCAACCTGCGCTTCCAGTCGGCGACCAACCAGCTCGAGAAGCCGTCGCGTGTCCGCGAGGTGCGGCGGATGATTGCCCGCATCAAGACGCTTCAGAACCAGCGCACCCGCGCGTCCGCGCAGGGTTGAGGAGAGTTACGAAATGCCCAAGCGCGTCCTGACCGGCACGGTGGTGTCCGACAAGGGTGACAAGACCGTTGTGGTCCGCGTCGAGCGGCGGGTGAAGCATCCGCTGTACGGCAAGATCATCCGCCTGTCGAAGAAGTACCACGCCCATGACGAGAACAACGCCTATCGCCTTGGCGAACAGGTGCGCATCGAAGAGCGCGCGCCGATCTCGAAGCTCAAGACCTGGGAAGTGATCGAGCGCATCGGCGCCGCCAAGGCTGCGGCAGTGGAGATCGACGATACGGTCGGAAGCGAGCCGGCACCGGAGGCCAAGGCGGAAAAGGCGCCCAAGCCAAAGGCAGCCAAGAAGTCCAAGGCCAAGGCCGAAGACGTCGCCGAAGCGGACGCCTGAGAAGATTTTGAGAGGATAAGGGTCGAACCATGATCCAGATGCAGTCCAACCTGGACGTTGCGGACAACAGCGGCGCGAAGCGCGTCCAGTGCATCAAGGTGCTGGGCGGCTCGAAGCGCCGTACCGCCGGCGTCGGCGACATCATCGTCGTTTCCGTCAAGGAGGCGGCTCCGCGCGGCCGGGTTAAGAAGGGCGACGTTCACCGCGCCGTGATCGTCCGCACGGCCAAGGATATCCGCCGTCCCGACGGGTCGGTGATCCGCTTCGATTCCAACGCGGCGGTGCTGGTGAACAAGAACGAGGAGCCAATCGGCACCCGTATCTTCGGGCCGGTGGTCCGCGAGCTCCGTGCCAGGAAGCATATGAAGATCATCAGCCTTGCGCCGGAGGTGCTGTAACCATGGCCGCTCAGAAAATCCGCAAGGGGGACACCGTTGTGGTTCTGTCCGGCAAGGACAAGGGCCGCACGGGCGAGGTCGTCAAGGCGATGCCGAAGGACGGCAAGGTGCTTGTTTCGGGCATCAATGTCGCCGTTCGTCACCGCAAGCCGAGCCAGGCCAATCCGCAGGGCGGGCTGGAGCGCCGCGAGGCGCCGCTGCACGTGTCCAAGGTTGCGGTTGCGGACCCCAAGTCCGGCAAGCCGACGCGAGTCCGTTTTGAAACCAGGGACGGGAAGAAGGTTCGAGTGGCCGTCAAGTCCGGGGAGCTGATTAATGGCTGAGGCCCAGAAGGCACAGGCGTACACGCCGCGCCTGAAGAAGGATTATGAGGAGCGCATCGTCGCGGCGATGACCGAGCGGTTCGGCTACAAGAACCGCCTCGAGGTTCCGCGCCTCGAGAAGATCGTCATCAACATGGGCGTCGGCGAGGCGACCCAGGACAAGAAGAAGGTGGAAGCCGCGGCTGCCGAGATGGAGCTGATCTCCGGGCAGAAGCCGGTGATTACCAAGGCGAAGAAGTCGATCGCTCAGTTCAAGCTGCGCGAAGGCATGCCGATCGGCTGCAAGGTGACTTTGCGCCGTGACCGCATGTACGAGTTTCTCGACCGCCTTGTGACCATCGCTTTGCCGCGCGTGCGCGACTTCCGCGGCTTGAACCCGCGCTCGTTCGATGGCCGCGGCAATTATGCGATGGGCCTCAAGGAGCAGATCGTATTTCCTGAGATCAACTACGACCAGATCGACGCGGTCCGGGGAATGGACATCATCATCACCACCACCGCGAACACGGACGAGGAGGCGCGCGAGCTGCTGCGCCTGTTCAACTTTCCGTTCCCGGCGGAAGCAGAGGAAAAGCAGGCCGCTTAGGCGGTCTGCGTCAGGAGAAGAACTTAAGTCATGGCGAAACTGAGTTCGATTAACAAGAACGAGCGGCGGAAGAAGCTCGTTGAGAAGCACGCGGCGAAGTACGCGAAGCTCAAGGAAATCGCGGACGATGAGTCCCGCGACGACACCGAGCGGCTGATCGCGCGGCTGAAGATGGCCGAGATTCCGCGCAATGCGAACCCGACCCGGGTCCGCAACCGCTGCGAGCTGACCGGCAGGTCGCGCGCTTATTATCGCAAGTTCCGCCTGTCGCGGATCATGCTCCGGGAGCTGGCCAATAAGGGCCTGATCCCAGGCGTCACAAAGTCGAGCTGGTAGGGAGTAGCCTGAAGATGGCGATGACCGATCCCCTGGGTGACATGCTCACCCGAATCCGCAACGGCCAGCAGGCGCGCAAGGACTCCATTTTGACGCCGGCGTCGAAGCTGCGCGTCCGGGTGCTCGATGTGCTCCAGCGCGAGGGCTACATCCGCGGCTACGCCGAGGAAGAGCTTGCCGGCCAGAAGGGCTTGCGCATCGAGCTCAAATATTTCGAAGGCCAGCCGGCCATTCAGCATCTCGCAAGGGTGTCGAAGCCGGGCCGCCGTGTCTATTCCGGCGCTAGTGAGCTGCCGCACATCCGCAACGGCCTCGGCACGGTGATCGTGTCGACGCCCAGGGGTGTGCTGTCGGATGCCGAAGCGCGCGCCCAGAATGTCGGCGGCGAAGTGCTGGCGGAGGTGTTCTGATGTCCCGTATCGGAAAACGCACCGTGGCACTGCCTGCTGGCGTGACGGCAACAACGTCCGGCCAGATCCTGTCGGTCAAAGGGCCGAAGGGTGAGCTTCAGCTGCAGATGCGCGACGAGATCGCTTACGAGATCGGCGAGGATGGCATCGTCGTGCGGCCGGCCAATGAAACCAAGCAGGCGCGCGCCTTTTGGGGGATGCAGCGGACACTGGTGGACAATCTCGTCACCGGCGTCAGCGAGGGCTTCACGAAGGTGCTCGAAATCAGCGGCGTCGGCTATCGCGCTGCGGCGCAGGGTCGTAATCTGAGGCTGCAGCTCGGCTACAGTCACGACGTCAATTTCCCGGTGCCGGAAGGCGTCGAGGTCAGGACGCCCGACCCCAACACGGTCGAGATCAGCGGCATCGACAAACAGAAGGTCGGCCAGGTCGCGGCCGAAATTCGCCGCTGGCGCAAGCCGGAGCCCTACAAGGGCAAGGGCATCAAGTATCGCGGCGAGTATATCTTCCGCAAAGAAGGCAAGAAGAAGTAGCCATGGCTAAACTCTCACTCTTCGATCGCCGCCGGCGCCGGGTGCGCACCGCGCTTCGTGCGCGCGCCGCTGGCAAGCCGCGCCTGTCGGTGCACCGATCGGGCCGCCACATCTACGCTCAAGTCATCGACGACGCGGCAGGGACGACGCTGGCTTCGGCTTCGACCCTGGACAAGGATTTGAAGGGCAAGGCAGCAGCGACCCGCGACGGCGCCGCCGCCGTCGGCAAGGCGCTTGCCGAGCGCGCTCGGAAGGCCGGTGTCTCAAGCGTTGTGTTCGACCGCGGCGGCTTCCTTTTTCACGGCCGCGTCAAGGCGCTGGCCGATGCTGCCCGCGAAGGCGGACTGGAGTTCTAAATGGCTGACGAGAACCAGACCCAGGAAATCAACACCGACCCGGCCGAGGCCGCGGCAGCGGCGGAAGCCACTCCGCGCCAGGCTGAGGGCCGGGGGCCACGGGGTCCGCGCGGGCGCGGTCGCGGCGAGGGCCGCGGCGGCGGCAGGGGCCGGCGCGACGATCGGCGCGGGCGCGGCGGCGATGACGATGGCGGCGAAGAGTTGATCGAGAAGCTCGTCCACATCAATCGCGTCTCGAAGACGGTGAAGGGCGGCAAGCGCTTCGGCTTCGCGGCCTTGGTGGTGGTCGGCGACGGCAAGGGCCGTGCCGGCTTCGGCCACGGCAAGGCTCGCGAGGTTCCCGAAGCGATCAGCAAGGCGACCGCGGCCGCCAAGAAGGCAATGATTCGCGTTCCGTTGCGTGACGGCCGCACTCTGCACCATGATGGCAACGGCCATTTCGGGGCCGGCAAGGTGACTCTTCGCTCCGCTCCCTCGGGAACCGGTATTATCGCCGGCGGGCCGATGCGCGCGGTGTTCGAGAGCCTTGGGGTCGCCGACGTCGTCACTAAGTCGGTCGGCACGTCCAACCCCTACAACATGATTCGAGCCACCTTCGAGGCGCTCAAGGATCAGACCAGCCCGCGTTCGGTTTCGCAGCGCCGCGGTAAGAAGGTTGCGGACCTGCTCGGCCGCGGCGGTGCTACCATTGCTGAGGCCGAGGCCCAGGCCGAGGCGATCACGGAGTGAGTCAGATGGCGAAGATCAGAATTATCCAGACCGGATCGCCGATCCGCCGCGACAAGACGCAGCGGGCAACCTTGGTCGGCCTCGGGCTCAACAAGATGCACAAGATGGTCGAAGTCGATGACACCCTCGAGGTCCGCGGCCAGATCCGAAAGGTGCAGCATCTAGTGAAGGTCGAGGAGGCGGCTTAAGCCCCCGACAATCACGCGCGACAAAAGCGAAAGCGAGTGCAAGAGAATGAAACTCAACGAACTTCGTGACAATCAGGGCGCCCGCAAGGCGCGTACCCGGGTGGGCCGCGGAATCGGCTCGGGCGTCGGCAAGACTGCCGGCCGCGGCCAGAAGGGCCAGAAGAGCCGCTCGGGCGTATCGATCTACGGCTTCGAAGGCGGCCAAATGCCGCTCCACATGCGGCTGCCCAAGCGCGGCTTCAACAACATCTTTGCCAAGGATTATGCCGAGGTGAACCTCGGCGCGATCCAGAAGGTGATCGATGCCGGCAAGCTCGATCCGAAGGGCACGATTGACCATTCGGCGCTCAAGGCTGCTGGTCTCGCTCGCGGCGGCAAGGACGGTGTCCGCCTGCTCGGCAAGGGCGAGCTCAAGGCGAAACTGGCCTTTCGCGTCGACGGCGCATCCAAAGGCGCCCGAGAGGCGGTCGAGAAGGCTGGCGGCTCGATCGAGCTGATCGAGAAGCAGCAAGCCGCAGACAAGGCCGCCGCCAAGAAGGGTTCGGCGAAGGCCGCCCGGACTCAGAAGGCCTGACCCAGGCTTCCGAACACGGGGGCTTAGACAAGCGAGCTTGAGTCACTATATCGGCGGCCGGGGGGCGTTTCCCAGCGCCGCCGATTCCATTTTCCGGGAACCGTCTGAATGGCATCAGCAGCCGAAAATCTCTCCGCCAACATCTCGCTGGCGAATTTCTCCAAGGCGACCGAGCTCAAGAAACGGCTGTGGTTCACGCTCGGTGCGCTGGTGCTGTTCCGCTTCCTGTCCTACGTGCCGATGCCGGGCATCGACCCGCGGGCGATGGCAGCGCTGTTCGACACCCAGCGCGGCGGCGTCCTCGATTTCTTCAACACTTTCTCCGGCGGCAGCCTCGAGCGGATGAGCATCATCGCGCTCGGCGTCATGCCCTACATCACGGCGTCGATCGTCGTTCAGCTGATGGCCTCCATGTACGAGCCGTGGAAGCAGCTGAAGAAGGAAGGCGAGACCGGCCGAAAGAAGCTCAACCAGTACACTCGCTACCTCACCGTCCTGCTCACAAGCGTGCAGGGCTATTTCATTGCGGTCGGGCTTGAGAGCCTCGGCGCTACCCAAGGAATCAGCGCGGTCGTCGAGCCCGGGCCTTTGTTCCGAGCAGCGGCGACGATCAGCCTGGTCGGCGGAACCTTGTTCCTGATGTGGATCGGCGAGCAGATCACCAGCCGCGGCATCGGCAACGGCGTGTCGCTGATCATCATGGCCGGGATCGTCGCGACCCTTCCGCGTGCGCTCGGCCAATTGTTCGAGGGCGGCCGGACGGGCGCGATGGATCCCATGCTGATCGCATTCATCGTCGCGCTCGCGCTCGGCCTCATCCTTTTCATTTGCTTCGTCGAGCGGGCGCAGCGTCGGGTCCTCATCCAGTATCCTAAGCGCCAGACGGCACGCGGAATGATGCAGCAGGAGCGCAGCCACCTGCCGCTCAAGGTGAACATCTCGGGCGTCATCCCGCCGATCTTTGCTTCGTCGTTGCTGCTGATGCCGCTGACCCTGATCCAGATGTCCGGGGCGCAGGACAATCCCAATGCCAGCGACTGGCTGATCACGCTCAGCACGTGGCTGCAGCATGGCTCGCCGCTCTATCTGCTGCTCTACGGCGCCGGCATCGCCTTCTTCTGCTTCTTCTACGCTGCCGTGCAATTCAACAGCGAGGAGACGGCCGAAAATCTGAAGCGCCACGGCGGCTTCATCCCCGGGATCCGCCCCGGCAAGGCGACCGAGAGCTATTTCGACTATCTGGTTTCCCGCATCACCATCGTCGGTGCTGCTTATCTCGTGCTGATCTGCCTGATCCCCGAGGTATTGTTCAGCCAGGCTGGCGTTCCCTTCTACCTCGGCGGCACCAGTCTTCTGATCGTGGTCAACGTGACCATGGACACGGTCGCGCAGGTGCAGAGCCACCTGATCGCCCACCAATATGGCGACCTCATAAAGAAGGCGAAGCTGAAGACCGGCCGCGTGCGCTGAAGCGCCGGCCTCCCAGTGCGGAGCTAGCCATGCTGAATATCATTCTGCTTGGACCGCCGGGAGCGGGGAAGGGTACCCAGGCTGCTCGATTGCAGTCTGAGCGCCGTATGATTCAATTGTCGACCGGAGACATGCTTCGCGAGGCGGTCGCAATCGGCAGCCCAATCGGTTTGCAGGCGAAAGCGACCATGGACGCGGGCGAGCTGGTCAGCGACGCTATCGTCAGCGCCCTGATTGGCGAGCGCCTCGACAGCGCTTCCGCAAGCGGCGCCATTTTCGACGGCTACCCGCGCACGCGTGCCCAGGCGGAGGCGCTCGACCTGTTGCTCTCCGAGCGCGGCCGCAGGCTCGACCATGTGATCGAGCTGCAGGTCGACGAGCAGGCTCTGGTCGATCGGATCACCGGCCGCTTTTCCTGCGCGAAATGCGGCGCCGGCTACCACGATCGATTCAAGCAGCCACGGACTGCGGGCGTCTGCGACGTGTGTGGCTCGAACGAATTCTGCCGTCGTCCCGACGACAATGAGCATACGGTCCGGACCCGGATGGGCGAGTATCGCGCCAAGACTGCTCCGATCCTCCCCTATTACGATGAGCGAGGTCTGGTACGCCGGGTTGACGGAATGGTGGCCGTCGATGAGGTCGCGGCGCAGATCGATACGATCCTGGACAGCTAGACAAGCCGCGGCGACGGTGCAAACCCTTGCACCTGTTGCGACTGTGCAGGACTAGGGATGCGAAATCTCCTTTTCGGGCTGTTGATCATGCTGGCGGCTCCCGCGTCAGCCGAAGTGATCGCGTCCGGGCCTAATGGCTTCTACGTTCGCCAGTCGGTCCCGCTCATCGTGTCGCAGGACCGCGCCTTCGACGCCTTCGAGCAAATCGGCCGCTGGTGGGAATCCTCTCATACGTACAGCGGCGATTCGGCCAATCTGCGGCTCTCGGCGTCTCCGGGCGGCTGCTTTTGTGAGCGTTTTCCGGGCGGCGGCGGAATCGAGCATATGCGGGTCGCCTATGCGGATCGGGGCAAGAGGCTGATACTCAGTGGTTCTCTCGGACCTCTGCTCTACGAGGCGACAAGCGGCGTAATGGACATCAAGTTCGAGCGGATCGCCGGCGGTACGCGCGTGGTCTTGGACTATAAGGTTTCGGGCTTCGCCACGGGCGGCGGGGACAAGCTGGCGCCTGCAGTCGACCAGATGCTTGCTCAGCAAATGCGCCGCTTTCGCGAGTCGGCGCGCGCCCAGCCTGCCAGCCGCTAGGCGCGCTCGAGCGTAATGAAGCGGAAGCCGGGGGTCTCGCCGTCCGGCAGATGATCCTCGCAGAAGGTCTCACGCCAGCTGCCCTGCGAGCGCGGGTCGTCCATTACCGTTTCGCCTTCGATCTCCGCGAGCACCTCGGTCAATTCGATCCTGTCGGCAAGGGGCAGGAACAGCCGGAAGATCTCGGCGCCTCCGATCACCGACACCGGTTCCTCACCGGCCAGGCGCAGTGCCTCCTTGGCGCTTCGGGCAACTTCGGCTCCCGGCGACTCCCATCCTTCTTCCCGGGTCATGACGACGTGGCGGCGGCCGGGGAGACGTCCGGGCAGGCTCTCAAAGGTCTTCCGGCCCATGATCATCGTGCTGCCCATCGTCAGTTTCTTGAATCGCTTGAGATCGGCGGAGATGTGCCACGGGAGTTTTCCATCGCGGCCGATCACGCCGTTGATCGCGCGGGCGACCACTAACGTGACCTGCGCCCGGCTCATCGCTTGACGGCTGCCGTCATGAGATATGGCCGACGCCCCTCCGCGAATGCTCGATACTTCTTGCTACCTTCGATGCCCGCGTAATTTTCGAGCTGCCGTCGGAATACAATGCGACCGGCCAATGGCGCGCGGCTGCGGATCAGCTCGCGCCGGCGCGGGCTGTCGATCCGGCATGCTTCGGCGACGTTGGCGGTGATATCGTCGAACTTCGCCTCGAAACCCGCCTCGGCGAGTTGGCTCTTCATCTCCTCGGCCCGGTCGGGCCAAAAACTGTCGGTGTAAAGGAAGATGCCGCCCATCTTGAGCACTCGCGCCACCTCGCCGAAGAAGCGCCGCCGGTCGCCATAATCGTTGGACGCCTCGACGTTCAGAACCACGTCGAAGCTGCCGTCAGGGAAGGGGAGGTCAAGCGCGCTGCCCTCGACAAAATGAAGCGTCTCGCTCTCGCCATAGTTGCTGCGGCAATAGGCGATTGCACTGGCCGCGACATCTAGGCCGGTTGCGTCGATCAGACCCGGTGCGGCATCGAGAAAGGCCTTGAGCCCACCGCCGCGGCCGCAACTGACCTCGAGCAGCCTGATACCCGGCGAGATCGGCCGTTTCGCGACCAGCCGCTTGAGCAGCTCACGGTACATTTGGTGCTGGAAGCGTTGCGGATGATCGCTCTCCGCCGGCGAGAAGCCGTAATTGTTGGTGGCCGTTTCACCCCAGTCGAGGGCGTAGAAACGATTCCATAGTGCCGGCCTCTGCTTGTGGTCGTCCCGGGCGCGGCGAACGGCGCGCTGCGCCGCCTTGGCACCGACATAGGACGCTCCAGCCGTAGCCGCGACTGCACCGATCACCCACCAGATTGCCACCAGTTACTCGCTCCTGTTTTTCGGCCCCGCATTGGGGCCGCTTGCCGCCGATGCCAAGCCTCTCTTTTCCGGCTATGCGGGCGATCGATGAAAGGGAACACCCAGGACCGGCTGATCGACTCTGTTCGAGACCGCTTCGGACCACGAGCGGCGATCACCGATCGCGCCGACATCGAGCCTTGGCTAATCGATTGGCGGGGCCGCTTCCGAGGCGAAGCGAAGGCCATCCTAACGCCCGCTTCCACCGAGGAGGTGGCAGCGATCATCGGCATCGCGCTCGAATCCCGCGTTCCCCTCGTGCCGCAAGGCGGCAATACGTCGATGGTCGGGGGCGCGACGCCACCCGCTGACGGATCGGCGCTGATCCTGTCGCTCAGGCGGATGAACAGGCTGCGCTCGATCAGCGCCGAAGACAGGCTGGCCGTTGCGGAGGCGGGAATGATCCTTGCAGACCTTCATTCCTGCGCCGCAAAGGTTGGAATGCGCTTTCCGCTAACGCTGGGCGCGAAAGGTAGCGCGACCATAGGCGGCCTCGTCTCGACCAACGCCGGAGGAACCCAGGTGCTTCGCTTCGGAACGATGCGCATGTTGGTGGCGGGACTGGAAGCGGTTCTACCGGACGGCTCGGTTCACGAGGGCTTATCGCCGCTCAGGAAGGACAATCGCGGCTATGACCTCAACCAGCTGCTGATCGGATCGGAGGGGACGCTCGGGATCGTTACCGCCGCGTCACTGCGTCTTGTTCCAGCACCCGCGGGCCGGGCCTTGGCTTGGGCTGGAGTCGCCAGCCCGCGTGCGGCGCTCGACCTGCTTCGCCGGCTTGAGGCGCGGACTGGCGGCATCGAAGGCTTCGAGCTGGTTCCGGGGGACGTCCTGGAGCTGGTGCTCAAGCATATCCCCGGCACCCGCACTCCGCTTGAGGGCAAACATGCCTGGCACGTACTGATCGAAGCAACGGCTGAGCAGAACGAGGACGATCCGCGGGGATTGCTCGAGCGGCTTCTTGCCGAAGGACTGGAAACAGGACTCGTTGACGATGCTACTGTCGCTGGGAGCGAAGCACAGTCCACTGCCCTGTGGCGCATCCGTGATTCCATCTCGGAAGCCGAACGCGCTGAAGGGCCGACTCTGGCGCACGACATCTCGGTGCCGGTGGCCGACATGCCGGCCTTCATGCTCGCCGCCGCTAGGGAGGTGGAGCAGACATTCCCCGGGGTCACAGCGAGCGGCTTCGGTCACCTTGGCGATGGCAATATCCACTTCCATGTTCGCGCCGGCGATCGCGTCTCAGCCGACTGGTATGAGCGCGAAGGACCCGCGATCACCGGACTTGTTCACGACCTCGTCACCGTCGCCGGCGGCTCGATTTCCGCCGAGCACGGCATCGGCCAGATGAAGCTCGCCGAGTTTGAGCGTCTGACGCCGCCGGGGCGGCTCAACGTCTTGCGGGCAATCAAGCAGGCGCTCGACCCACATCGGCTGATGAACCCGGGAAAGCTGGTCCGCTAAGCCGCCGCGATCATGTCGCGCAGTCGCTGGGCCAGCGGCTCGGGCCGGAGGTCGCCGCGAACGGCGATGAACAGGGTGTCATCGCCAGCGATGGTGCCGACCACCTCGGGCAATTTGGACTGATCGATGGCAAGGCAGACGACGTGGGCTGATCCCGGGGGGGTGCGGACGACGATCAGATGGCCGGAAATCTCGACCGCCTGTACCCACTCGGCAAAGATGCGCTGCAGCCGGCTCGCCGCCCAGTCGCGGGCGCCGAGCTGATCGGGAAGGGCATAGCCAAGCGTTCCGCCGCGCTTCACCTTGACCGCGCCGATCTGCTCGAGGTCGCGCGACACCGTCGCTTGGGTCGCCGAATAGCCGAGTGAAGCGAGCCGAGCGGCGATGTCATCCTGGCTTCGCACCAGGTCGCCGCGAAGCATTTCTACGATTGCGCGCTGTCTTTTCTGGCGCAGATCGTTCGCCATCAGCCTTGCCCCATGAGCCATGCGAGCGCTCCGCGGGCGCTGTGCATGCGGTTCTCGGCCTGGCGCCACACCGCGCTTCTCGGCCCGTCAATCACTGCGTCGGTGACCTCCTGCCCGCGGTTCGCAGGAAGGCAGTGAAGGAACCAGGCGCCGGCAGTTGCCGCCATCAGTTCGTCGCCGACCTGATATGGCGCGAAGCTCCGGCGTCGCTCCTCGGCCTCCCCATCCTGACCCATCGAGACCCAGACGTCGGTATATAGGAATTGCGCCCCTTCGGCGGCCTCGCGGGGGTCCGTGACTTGCCGGACTCCCGGAATCGCCTCGGGCAGGCCGTGGCCTTGCGGGCTGGCGATCGTCAGTTCGGCGCCGAGCGCCGAGCAGCCTTCGGCGAGCGAGCGGCAGACATTATTGTTGCCGTCGCCGATCCAGGCGACGCGCACGCCCTCGATCCGGCCGCACAACTGGCGAATGGTGAGCAGGTCGGCGAGCGCCTGAAGCGGATGGTCGCTGTCCGACAACATGTTGACGACCGGCCTGCCCGTGGCAGCGGCCATGCCCTCGACCAACCGGTGATCGTTGACCCTTGCAGCGATGATCGCGTGATAGCAGGCCAGGGTGCGCGCGACGTCGGCAACGCTTTCGCGGCTGCCGAGGCCGACTTCGTCCTTCTGGATATAGACCGGATGGCCGCCGAGCTGGACGACCGCCATCTCCATGGAATTACGGGTGCGGGCGCTCGGTTTCTGGAAATAGAGGGCGACACCCTTGCCTTCGAGCGGACGGCCCGGAGAAGGGCGCTCGGCGCGATCGAGAATTTCGAGGATTGCGCTTGCTGCGAGGTCGCGAATGGCCAGCAGGTCGGTCATGCCTCGCTCCGAACCATCGTGCCGATGCCCCGGTCAGTCAGGATCTCGATCAGCAGGGCGTGGGCGACTCGTCCGTCGATGATGTGCGCGCTTCCGACCCCGCCGTCGACCGCGTCGGCGCAGGCCTTGAGCTTGGGGATCATGCCCTTGCTTACGCTGTCGTCGGTGATCCGCTCGCGAAGCTCGGTGGAGGTGATTTGGCGAACGAGGCTGGTTTCGTCGCTGACGTCCATGAGCAAGCCCGGGGCGGCGGTCAGATAGACGATCTTCTCCGCGCCCATCGCCACGGCAATCGCCCGCGCCGCCTCGTCGGCATTGATGTTGTAGGCTTGCCCGTCCCGGTCGGATCCGATCGTCGACACGACCGGAGTCAGGCCGTCGTCGAGCAGCCGGTGGAGGAGCGACGCGCGCACCTGCGCAACGTCACCGACGAAGCCGAGCCGAGGGTCGACGGGAGCCGCCGTCAGAAGGCCACCGTCTTCGCCGGAGACTCCGACCGCCACCGGTTCGTCGAGCGTCTCCTGGTTAATCAGACCGACGAGGTCGCGGTTGATCTTGCCGACCAGCACCATCCGGACGATTTCGAGAGTCTCGCCGTCGGTGACCCGGAGGCCGTCCTTGAACTCGGGCTCCTTGCCCATCTTGCGCATCAGCTGGTCGACCTGCGGCCCGCCGCCGTGGACCAGAACGCAGCGCACGCCGACGCTGCGCAGCAGCAGCACGTCCTGGGCGAGTGCCCGGTCGAGCGCGCGGTCGATCGCGGCTCCGCCGAGCTTCACGACGACCGACTTGCCGTTGAAGCGCTGGATGTAGGGAAGCGCCTGGACGAGCACTTCGGCGATGGTCGCGGCGCCCATCATGACGTGACGATATTCTCCTTGATATAGCCGGGTCCGAGGTCGACCCCGATCATGCGCGCTTCTCCCGAGCCGAGGCCGAGCGTGACCTCGATCGCGATTCGACTGCCGGCCATGTGCGCGGCCAGTGCGTCCTTGTCGTGAGGCACCTCGATCCCCCCGCGTGCGACCGTAATACCACCATAAGCGACGCTCGACTTTTGCGTGTCGAAGGCGGTTCCCGCCGACCCCGCAGCAGCGAGGATTCGGCCCCAATAGGGGTCGGAGCCGTACCAGCTGCACTTGACGAGGTTGTTGCGGGCGATGGCCCGAGCGGCGGCGCGTGCGTCGGCATCCGTCGCGGCTCCGCTCACCCTGATGACCGCAGCCTTGGTCATACCCTCGGCGTCCATCGCCATCTGCCAGGTTAAATCCTCGCAGACCTTGTGGAGAGCGGCGGCGAATTCCTCGGTATCGACGGTGCCGGCGCGGCCGTTGGCCATGATCATCGCCGTGTCGTTGGTCGAGGTGGCGCCGTCGACATCCAGCGTGTTGAAGCTGTTCTCGGCGGCTTCGCCAAGCATCGCCTGAAGCTCTTCGCGCGCGATCGCCGCATCGGTCGTAAGGAAGGCGAGCATGGTCGCCATGTTAGGGGCGATCATCCCGCAGCCCTTGGCCATCCCGCCGATGGTGAAATTCGATCCCTTGACCACGCATTGCTTGGGCTTGCTGTCGGTGGTGAGGATCGCTCTGGCGGCATCGGCACCGCCCTCCGCTGAGAGCTGCCCAGCAAGCTTGGGAGTCGCCGCGAGGATCTTCTCCATCGGCAGCCGAGCGCCGATGATGCCGGTCGAGCAGACCAGCACGTGCTTCTCGTCCAGCCCAAGCGCGTCTGCGGCTGCGGCGGCCATTGCCTGGGCGTCGGCAAGGCCGTCGGCTCCGGTGCCGGCATTGGCGTTGCCCGAATTGACGATCACGGCGGCGATTTGGCCGCCATTCTCGGCGAGGCGGGCGCGGCCGAGCTCGACCGGCGGCGCTGCGAACTTGTTCTGCGTAAACACCGCCGCGCAGGTCACCGGCTTGCGGTCCTGTGTCGCAAGCAGCGCGAGGTCGAAGCGGCGGCGCTTGATTCTGGCGTGGCAGCCGGCGGCGACGAAGCCGGGGGCAGCGGTGACGCTCATGGGCAGACACCGGAACGCGCGAGGCCGCAAGCTTCCTCGAAGCCAAGCATCAGATTGGCGCATTGGATCATCTGCCCGGCGGCACCCTTGCCGAGATTGTCGATGGCGGCGATGGCCAGGATCCGTCCCGTGCGCTGGTCGTAGCGGGCAGTGACCTGCGCCGAATTGCTGCCGAGCACCCATTTGGTCGCCGGCGGCAGCTCTGTGACCTGGACGAAGGGTTCGCCGGCGTAGGCTTCGCGCAGGAGCGCCAGCGGGTCGCACGGCGCCTTGGTGGTGGCGTAGCAGGTGGCGAGGATGCCGCGGTTCATCGGCGCGAGGTGGGGCGTGAACAATATGCCCTCGCCTAGCTCCATCTCCATCTCCGCGGTGTGGCGGTGGTTGAGCAGGCCGTAGGCGGCGAAGCTTTCGGCGACGGTGGAGAAATGGGTCGCTTCCTTGGCCGCCCGGCCGGCGCCGGTGACTCCGGATGCGGCATCGACGATGATGCTCGCCGGCTCGATCCATTCCAGCAAAGGCTTGAGCGCCAGGATCGCCGCCGTTGGGTAACAGCCGGGGGCGGCCACCGCCCTGGCGTCCCGGATCGAGTCGCGATGAAGTTCGGGCAGGCCATAAGCAAAGTCGTCGAGCAGTGCCGGCGCTTCGTGCGGCTCGCCGTACCAGCGCTGGTATTGGTCGGCGCTGCCCAGCCGGAAATCGGCGCCGAGGTCGACGAAGGGGATGCCTCGCTCGAGGATCGCCGGGGCGAGCCGTTGAGAATGGCCGTGAGGCAGGGCAGCGAAAACCAGTTCGACGCCGTCCAAAGCCGCCTGTTCAAAGTCTTCGACGCGTGCATCGGGATAATTGCGCGCGAGTTGCGGGTGGACGGCGACAAGCGACTCGCCCGCGCGGCTGTCGCCGAACAGCCGCGTGGCCTGGACATGCGGGTGGTCGGCGAGAAGCCGCAAGAGCTCCGCTCCGACATAGCCGGAGGCTCCAAGTATCGCTGCGTGGACCATGGTCAGTCTGGCCCATGCAGCGATATGGATAATTATGCAAGAGCGTGTATATGCTACCGGCGCGATTTCGGCGAAGGCAGGGGCCGCATGAGGGTCTCGACTGCAATTCTGGCGACCCGCCGGCCGATCTCCTCACCCGCCTCGTTGGAGAAGCGGTAGTGGACGCCGCCGTAAATGCGGGAGTCCGAGACCTGCCGGACCAGCTCATCCCAACTGCCGACCGTTTGCACGACCATGTTGGGATTGCCGCCGGCAGCGACTCGTACCGGCGTTCCCGCCGGCAGGCTGGCGGCAAGCTTCAGCACTTCCGCCTGGACCGCCGCGGCAGTGCAATGGCCGCACGGATATTCCTGAAAGTTGGGCGTGCCGAGCAGCGGCACCCACTCGGGATCGTGTTGGGTGCCGTCATTGCCGTCGCGGTCCCCGTTACGGATGGCAGTAATCGGCCGCCAGTAATTGTAGCGGATCTTTTCGATGATCATCGCCTGGACGGCGTCGTCCATCGCCATCTGATAGACCGCGACCAGTCGAGCGTTATCCACCTGTCGGCGTCCCGGTCGGTCGCTGGCATAGCGGATCATCGGCGAGAGATCGTAGCCCTGCCGGTAGCGAGCGATCAGCGTCTGTTCGGGAGTCCGCTCCTTGCTGCTGCGCCCGCCGAGCCTGCGCACTTCTTCATAATCGCGTGCGTAACGCTCACTGGCAAACGGCGGTGGCGGCGCCACTCGAAGCTTGTCGACTCCAGTCACCCACGGCTTGAACGCCAACCAATAGGGCTCGAGCGTCGGCAGCGCGCCGCCAATCCATTCCCCAGGCGTCGTTCGCGGTCGATACGGCGGCTGCGGGATCGCAGGGTCGATTCCGCCCGCAGCAATTGCCGCCTGTGCGGAAAGGGCGCCGATCTGCTTGCCGGCAGCCTTCGGGGGCCCTTCCGGGATCGACGCCATGGCCATCGCGTAGCTGTCCTCGAGGACGGCCTTGTTCGCCGGATAATGGTGCGCCAGGACTTGAAAAGCAGCAGTCGCCGCTGCTGCATCCTGCGACGCGGCAGGATCGCCCGCCAGCAAGCCAAGATAGCTTTGATAGCCCCGGTCGATCGAGTTCACGGCTTCGAACATCGCCAGTGCCGTTCTCGCCGTCACACGCTCTGAATCAGGGAGCCGCGGCCCGCTCGCGGACTGTCCGGCGAGGTAATAGCGGTTGGCAATTTCCCACCAGTCGGTGACAGTGTCCGCCGAAGCCGGGCTCGAACCCATCAGCGCGGCCCCCGCCGCGCCCGTTAACCACACTTGACGCATCTTTTCCTCCTTGAAAGCTTGTGCGCATAAGTGTCATGCTGTATTATAGATGTGCAACAGCTGGCGGTATGACCATGGGCATCAAAGACATGATCGCGCGTTGCATCGAGCGGATGCGCGGAGGGGCATGCGCAACCTGCGACAATCGTGCGGTCTGCCCTGCCGGGCGCTGGCAGCAGGCCTTCGCCCCGCCCAGGCACGGGCCGAGCGAGACCCGCGGTCTCTTCGCTTTCCTCCGCGAAGTCGTACAGACCTTCTCCCAGCCTGCGTCGCAAAACCGCTGTTTCCGCAAGGAGGTCGAGCATGCAATCGAGCCGCTGATCGCCGTCGGAGGGGTCGGCATCGACCGGGTTGCGCGCGAGCTAGGGATGAGCCGCCAGACGCTGTACCGTCGGCTCAAGCGCGAAGGCATCACCTTCGAGGAGATCCTCGACGCCAAGCGGCGCTACCTCTCGGTGCGCTACCTGAAGTTCGACCGGCTGTCGGTGAAGTCAGCCTCCTACCGGCTCGGCTTTTCCGACCCGGCGGCGTTCAGCCGCGCGTTCAAGCGCTGGTTCGGCGTCAGCCCGAGCGACTTCCGCCAGGCATCGGCATGACAGCGGGCGCGCCCGGCAGGATTCGAACCTGCGGCCTGAAGCTTAGAAGGCTCCTGCTCTATCCATCTGAGCTACGGGCGCGTGCCCTAAGAAGTAGCGTGCTTTCGGCTTGAGCGGAACAGCGACGCCATGTGCACCCACAACCGCCGCCAATTCATTGCGCATTCACTCAACCGGTCCGATCACCACCGTAACAAACGGGGGATCGCAATGCGGGGTTTCGGAGCCGCCGTCGGTTTCGGCCTGCTCGCCGCACCGGCCGCTGCGCCGGCAGCGACGGTGATCATCTATGCCGATCCAATGACCCTGGAGCGACGGGCGATCGTTATCGATCCCAACGGTCCGCCGAAAACATATCTATGCCTGCTTCCGCCGGCGGATAGCGGTTGTACCGAAGTGAAGGTGCGGCGGCGCTAGCCCTCGACGACCTCGAGCAACCCCTCGAACAGCCGTCTGCCATCGGTGCCGCCATGCGCCGGTTCGACCACCCGCTCGGGATGCGGCATCATTCCGAGCACGTTGCCGGCATCGTTGAGGATTCCGGCAATGTTGCGCGCCGAGCCGTTGACTACGTCGAGGTAACGAAAGGCGACGCGCCCGTCGCCTTCGAGCCGGTCGAGCGTCGCCTCGTCGGCCTGGTAATTGCCGTCGTGGTGGGCAACCGGAATGCCAACCGTTTCGCCGGACTCATAGCGGGCGGTGAACAGGCTCTGGCTGTTCTCTACCCGCAGGGGAACCGGCCGGCAGACGAAATTGAGGCCGGAATTGCGCATCAGCGCGCCCGGGAGAAGCCCCGCCTCGGTCAGCACCTGGAAGCCGTTGCAGATGCCTAGCACCGGCACTCCGCGTCCTGCGGCCTCGGCGACCGCGCGCATGATCGGAGAGCGGGCCGCCATCGCCCCTGAGCGCAAATAATCACCGTAGGAAAAGCCGCCGGGAATGGCGATGAAGCCGGTCCCGTCTGGAAGCTCGCTTTCCCGGTGCCAGACCATTGCCGGAGCACGTCCGGTGACCTGCTCGATCGCGACCGCAAGGTCGCGATCGCAATTGGAGCCGGGGAAGACGATGACGGCGCTTTTCACGCTTTCTCCTCGATTCGGAAATTTTCGATCACGGTATTCGCCAGCAATTTCCGGCACATGGCCTCAATGTCGGAATCGCTGGTGCCCTCGGCAAGGTCGAGCTCGATAAGCTTCCCCGCCCGAACCTCGTTCACGCCGGCGAAACCAAGCCCCTCGAGCGCGTGATGGATCGCCTTGCCCTGGGGATCAAGGACCCCGGGCTTCAACGTGACGAACACGCGTGCTTTCATCTCTCGCTACCTCGTTGGAAAATGTCGCCAACCCTATGGCTGCGACGGCCATAAGCGGCAAGCTTTACCCTCTCTTTACCTTGGCGGGCGCAGACTGCGCTTGCCGGGGGTGCGCCCGGTTTCGCTTGAGGGGAAGGCGCATGATCGGGCTATCTTTGGCCATGTTCATTGCTCTGTTCGGCTGGGGGGCCAATTATTTCGGCTGGGAAGACCCGGTTGGAAAGGTTCAGCTCGCCTTGTTCACGAGCTTCATCCTGGGCGCGGTCTGCGGCTACAAGTCCAAGGGCTAGCAGCGCCGGACCAAGCCGCTAAAGCGGCGCCATGGACCGGCTTCCACCCTATGCCGAGCTGCTTCGCCTCCGGGTCGAGGACAGCGATGGCTCGGCGCGTTTCGTCATGCCGTTCCACGACGATGTCGTCGGCCGTCCCGGCTACCTGCACGGCGGAGCGATCGCCGGCCTTCTGGAATTCGCCGCCTTCGTCAGTCTGCGCCGGGCGCTCGGTGCCGACGAGGTGCTGATGAAGCCGATCAACGTCACCGTCGATTACATGCGCGGCGGCACCGATCGCGACACTTATGCGGCAGCGACCATCGAGCGGCTCGGCAACCGAATCGCCAACGTCGAGGCGTTCGCCTGGCAGGAAGAACGCGCCAAGCCGATCGCCAGCGCCCGGATCAACTTTCTGCTCCAGCGCGGCGATCAATAACCGCTGAGCTCCGCGACTCGGTTGCGGTGGTGGTAAATGTCGCCGAGCAGCTCGGACAGCACCGCCTCGCGCTTCATGTAGAGGCCGATGTCATGCTCGTCGGTCATGCCGATGCCGCCGTGCATCTGCACCCCTTCCTTGACGGCGAGATTGGCGGCGAAGCCAGCCTTGGCCTTGGCGACGGAGACGAACAGCTCGGCCTGGGGGTCGCCGCTGTCGAGCAGCTGCGCGGCCTTGAAGGCGGCGGCGCGGGCGATCTCGATCTCGCCATAGAGATGGGCGGCGCGGTGCTGCAAAGCCTGGAACTCGCCGATCAATTTCCCGAACTGCTTGCGCTGCCTGAGATAGTCGAGGGTCAGGTCCGAAGCGCCGGCGGCGACTCCGACCAACTCGGCGGCAGCTCCGGCTCGGCCCGCGCCAAGCGCCCGCGACAGGGGCTGCCAACCGCCGTCGACCTCGCCGACGACGCAATCGGCATCGAGCGCGACATTGTCGAAAATCAGCCGCGCGGCCCTGGAGCTGTCGGCCAGCATGACATTTTCGACTTCGAGGCCTCTCGACTCGCGCTCGACGGCGAACAAAGTGATTCCATCCGTTTCGCCCGGTGAGCCGGCGGTGCGTGCGGCGACCAGCAGCATATCGGCCGAAGCGCCCTGGACGACGAGCTGCTTGGCGCCGTTCAGGACGAAGCCGTTGCCCTGTCGCTTCGCCGCCATCGCCGTCGCTTCCGGGGCGTGCCGGCGGCCCTCGTCGATTGCCAGTGCCAGCACCGCTTCGCCCGACAGGATTCCCGGATACCAGCGCTTGCCGTGGGCGGTGCCCTCGATGGCCCGGGCGGCAGCGATCGCGGTCATCAGGAACGGGGAAGGGGTGAGGTTGCGGCCGATCTCCTCGAGCACCAGCGCCGCCTCGGTCGCTCCGAGACCCAGCCCGCCATGGCTTTCGGAAATACAGATGCCATTGAGGCCGAGTTCGCCGAACTGCCGCCAGAGCGCGTGGCCGAAACCGTCCTTGCAGCCCTTGTCGCGCCAGTGGCGCAGCTGCTTGGCGATCGATCCTTCCTCGGCGAGGAATGACGCCGCCGTCTCCTGCAGCATCTTCTGGTCGTCGGTGAGGAGCGCCACGCGTCAGGCCCCCGGCAGCCGCAGAATGTGCTTGGCGACGATGCCCAGCTGGATCTCGCTGGTGCCGCCCTCGATCGAATTGCCCTTGCTGCGCAGCCAGTCGCGCGCCGCCTTGCCACCGCCCGACCGCTCGCTGTCCCATTCGAGCGCGTCGCTGCCGCCGGCGGCCATGATCAGCTCGTGGCGGCGCTTGTTGAGCTCGGTGCCGGCATATTTCATCATCGACGGGCTGGCCGGATGCGCCTCGCCGGCCTTGAACAGAACGAAGAATCGCTCGCTCATCGCCTGGAAGGCGAGCGAGTCGACGTCGAAGGCGGCGATTTCGGCGCGAAGCAAGGGATCGTCGGACTTGAGGGCCGCGCCAAGGGCTCCACCCGAGCCGCCAAGGCCCATTCCGGCGATCATCTCGCGCTCGTGGCCGAGCAGATATTTGGCGACGTCCCAGCCCTTGTTCACCTCGCCGACCACCTGGTCTTTGGGCACCTTCACGTCGTCGAAGAAGGTTTCGCAGAAGGGCGAGGAGCCGCTGATGAGGAGGATCGGCCGCGTCGAAACGCCCGGGCTCGCCATGTCGAACAGGAGGAAGCTGATGCCGCCCTGCTTGGACTCGCTTGAGGTGCGCACCAGGCAGAAAATCCAGTCGGCCTGATCGGCATAGCTGGTCCACACCTTCTGGCCGTTGACCAGCCAATGATCGCCCCACTCTTCATCAAAGGCTTCCTCGGCCTTGGTCTGCAGTCCGGCGAGGTCGGAGCCTGCCCCCGGCTCGGAATAGCCCTGGCACCAGCGGATCTCGCCGCGCGCGATCTCCGGCAGGAAGCGTTTCTTTTGCTCCTCGCTGCCGAACTTCAGAAGCGCCGGGCCAAGCATCGAGATTCCGAAGCTGGTGAGCGGCGCCCTGGCGCCGATCCGCGCCATTTCCTCCTTGAGGATTTTCGCTTCGGCCGGCGACAGGCCGCCGCCGCCATATTCCCTCGGCCAGTGCGGCACGGTCCAGCCGCGTTCCGCCATCCGCTCGAGCCAGACGCGCTGGGCGTCGGACTGGAAGGTCCAGTTGCGCCCGCCCCAGCACAGATCCTTTTCCGAGGCGACCGGCCCGCGCATTTCGGCCGGGCAGTTCGCTTCCAGCCAGTCGCGGACCTGCGCGCGGAACGACTCGAGATCAGGCATGACGGGCCTTTAAAGTCTCTAATGTCCCGTAGAGCGGCGCCATTTTCGTGACCTTAAGCGGCTCCGGGCACGGGCGATGTCGGCTGGAACTGCGAAGCGCGGCCATGCGGCCGAGCCAAGCATGCGAATTCCTATTTTGGAAGCGGAATCGCCGCGCGCGGTAAGTACTGACCCGATCAAGCGATCGGACGATGGTGTCTCCTCAACAGCTTGCCCGGTTGCGCGGCTTGATCCAAGCAGTGACGTCGTCAGTCAGGGGAGAGCGGTCATGGCTCAAGATCGATTGGATGTAGTGCGCGGCCTCTACGAGGCTTTCGGGAGTGGGGACATGGATCGCGTCGCCGGCGCCATCGCGAACACGGATTGGCACGAGGCCGAAGGAATGCCGTACGGCGGCCGCTATCGCGGCGCTGGGGAAGTCTTCGAGAACGTCTTCAGCCGCATTGCCGCCGACGTGCAGAACTTCAGCGCCAGGCCGGACGAACTGCTGCCGGCTGGCGACGACCGGGTCCTGGCGGTCGGTCGCTACCGCGGACAGGGCCGCCACGGCGATCTCGACATCGCGTTTGCCCATTTGTGGACGGTCCTTGACGGCGAGATCGTCAAATTCGTGCAATACGCCGACACCCACAAATACCGGGAAGCCGTCGTCGGCTAGATGACCGGCCAGGTGGCTGCTTCATGGCCCGTATTCGCTGCCTGACGACCATCGACGCCAACGGTTGCGGATAAGTTAGGCATAGTTCGTCAGCGCCTGTTTACGCCCGGACGGGTAATGGCATCACGGGGGGCATCGGAGGAGTATTCCTGATGCCGACGTTTGGTAAGAGAGTTGACCGTCCCGGCGGCAATCGCCGCACTCTTCGAGAGCCTGTCGTCCTCGCCGCCGCGGCTTTGACCCTGGATCGGTCTCGTTCCGTAATCCTCGAAGACCTGAGCTCGACCGGCGCCAGGTTGCGGGGAAGTAGCCTGCCTCAAGACGGCGACGAATTGCTGGTGAAGGTGGGACCCATCGATGTCCTCGCTTCAGTCGCCTGGACCGGTCAGGACGAGTGCGGGATTACGTTCGACCGGCCCCTCGATCCCAGCGACATCGAGCAATTCAAGCACGAAGGGCAGTTGCGGCACGTCCTGGGAATCGTCTGAGTATTCCAGCGGCGGCCGCGTTCGCCTGATCCATAGGCGGCGGTTTACCGACTCCTATCCCACTACGCTAATGTCCGCGCTCGACTCATTGCCGACATCCAGCCCTCCGGTTAACTGGTGCCACCGCTGGGGAGAATGCACATGTCGGTGCTGTTGCTGCTGGCGTCCGTCTCTGTCCAGGCTGGCGCGGCTTCGACCACACCTGCGCCAATCATCGACATGCATTTCCACTCCATGGGCGCCGATGCGATGGGCCCACCGGGTTCAAAGATCTGTGCCCCCTATGGACCTTGGCCCATTCGCGATCCATCGAAGGGCATTGAGGATTACGTTGCGCGCTTCACCGTTTCGCCGAGCTGTGCACGAAGCTTTGTCGGGCCGCCAACGGACGAGGCGCTGCTACGCGCCAACGTCGCCAAGCTGCGACAGCACAACATCATCGCTGTCGCGAGCGGTCCTGCAGCGCATGTCCAAGCCCTGCAGAAGGCAGCACCGGAGCGCGTCATTCCGGCACTGAGTTTCGGCAATAACCTTCCGCCGGTCGAGGAATTGCGGCGGCTGCATTCCAATGGACTGCTCAAGGTGATCGGGGAACTGACATTCCAATATGACGGTGTCGCGCCGGACGACCCCCGGATCGAGCCCTATTATGCGCTTGCCGAAGAACTTGACGTGCCGGTGGCTATACATATCGGCCCTGGTCCGCCCGGTATTTCCTACTTCGGCGCGCCCAACTATCGCGTGCGCCATACAAACCCGCTGGCACTTGAAGACGTTCTGATGCGACACCCCAAGTTGCGGCTTTACGTGATGCACGCTGGCTGGCCGATGGCGGATGACATGGTGGCGCTGCTCTACGCCCACCCGCAGGTGTATGTGGATACGAGCGTGATCAACTACGCCTTTCCGAGAGCGGAATTTCATACGTACCTGAAACGGCTGGTCGATGCCGGCTTTGCAGACAGGATCATGTTCGGCTCGGATCAGATGGTCTGGCCGGAAGCCGTGGACGCGGCGATCGAGGGGATCGAGACCGCCAACTTCCTGAGCCCACAACAGAAGCGCGACATCTTCTATAATAATGCAGCGCGCTTCCTTCGCCTCTCGCCCGAGGAGATGTCACGCCACCGCGCGCGGTGAGATCCGCTTTGCACCCAAAGCGGTGCTAGACCGTGAGCAGGGACCCCACTGCCGACATCACCACGAACGCGCTCATCACCAGGCGCACACCGAGCGCCCAGTCGATTTCGAACATCATTTTCAAAACCTTCGAATCGCTGTTTGGCTCGACAACGTGCCACAAGCGGCGAGGTTGCGGCCGTTGCGCGGGCCTAACGAGGCTCGGCTCGCGCCAGGCCATCACTGCCAGCCGGCGTCGGGCTGAGGGTCGAGCTCGCGGGCGGCGTGGATCACGTCCTCGAGATTGACCGGCTGGTCAAAGGGATTTTCGTCGAGCTCGGTGACGCGCCTCAGGCGCCGCTGCCATTTGTGAAGCGCCTCGACATAAGGGACGAACGGCCGGCGCATCAGCGATCCGTCCGGCAATTGCTCGACATCGGCGATGCCCATGTGCAGCCACTCGCCGCTGTGCCAGTCGGTCATGTCGACCGCCGGGAACAGGCAGATGCCGTGGAGGTCGACTCCGCGGTTCACCGCCGCCAGGCATTCCTCGACCATGTCGTTGAGCCAGTCGGGCCGGCCGCCTTTCAGGCCGGAGGTCTCGGCGACGATGCACGGCCGCTGGTAGCGCGTCCAGGCCTCCTCGATCAGCTCGGCGACCGGGCGGATTCGGTCGTCGCCGGGCTCGAGCGGCTCGTGCGGATCCTCGGTCCCGGTGAATTCCATCTGGCCGAAGCTATATTTGTTAAAGCCGAGGATATCGATCAGCTCCGGGCTGCCGCCATATTCGGGGTGCTTGCGGCCGGAGATCACGTCCCAGGCGATGTAGGCGTCGTCATAGCTTTCGCAGCGCGCCACCTCGGCGAGGTCGGGACGGCCGCGCGGCGGGACGATCCATACGATCGGGTCGATGTGGACGAAGCGCGCGTCGGGGAAATCCTGACGGATCGCCTTGCAGGCGGAAATATCGGCGCGGGCGAGGGCGAGCGTGAAGCGGCGGCGATATTCGGCGGTCTTGCCGAACGGCGCGCACCACGCCCACTGGCCGCCCATATAGCCCCAGAAGGTCGGCTCGTTCATCGGCGTGAAGCACAAGGGCCCGTGGTGGGCGCGATCGGCGACATGGCGGGCGGCGGCCCGGGCATAATCTGTGAAGCGGCGGACGAAGGCGTCCGACAAGGGGTCGAGGTCGCCGGGATAGCCGTAATGGCACAAGTCCCAGATCGGCAGGATCTGGTGGCGGCGCTGGGCGGCGAGGAACGGATCGATGCAGGAGAAGTCGTATTCGCCGGTGCCGCGGTCGATCAGCGGCCAGGGAATGCCCTCGCGAACGACGGCGATGCCGAGCGGGCGGAGCATCGCATAATCCTCGTCGGCGTGGCTGTAATGGCGAAGCTCGGCGGCGAGGTCGCGGCGGCCCTGGTCCTTCCAGTCGAAGGTCGAGCATTCGAAGCCCGAGAGGAAGAAGGTCGGGAAGATGCTGCTTTGGCCGGGCATCCGTCCCCTACGCGCGAGCCGCGCGGCGGTTGCGGCGCCGGCGGCGGGCGCGGGTCTTGCCCGACGCGCGGCCGCGGCCTAGCGGGTTTCGGAACGCAACTCGTGCGGCCGCAGCAAAAGGGCGGGCCTGGTGGACTTTGACCTTACGGAACGACAGGCTTTGTACCGCGATCGGGTTCGCCAGTTCATGGACGCGTATGTCCGGCCGCGAGTCGGCGATTTCCACCATGAGCTGAACCAGGGCGACCGCTGGCAGCCGATCGCGGTGATCGAGGAGCTCAAGCCCAGGGCGCGCGAAGCGGGCCTGTGGAATTTGTTCATGCCGCCCGGCCATGCCCTTGCCCATGTCGACGAGAGCTTCGCCTTCGAGGGCGAGCAGCTGACCAACCTCGAATATGCGCTGTGTGCCGAGGAGATGGGGCGGGTCCACTGGGCGAGCGAGGTATTCAACTGCTCGGCGCCCGACACCGGCAACATGGAGGTGCTCCATCGCTACGGCACGCGCGAGCAGAAGGACGAATGGCTGGCGCCGCTGATGCGGGGGGAGATCCGCTCGGCCTTCCTGATGACCGAGCCGCAGGTGGCGTCGTCGGACGCGACCAACATCGAGTGCGAAATCCGCAAGGACGGCAACGAATATGTGGTGAGCGGCCGCAAATGGTGGTCGAGCGGCGCGGGCGACCCGCGCTGCAAGGTCGCCATCCTGATGGGCAAGACCGACCCGTCAGCCGAGACTCACAAGCAGCAGTCGATGATCCTGATGCCGATGGACGCCGAGGGCATCACCGTCGAGCGGCACCTGACCGTCTACGGCTATGACGATGCGCCGCACGGCCACATGGAAATCCGGCTCGACAATGTCCGCCTGCCGCCGTCGAGCCTGCTGCTCGGCGAGGGGAGGGGCTTCGAGATCGCCCAGGGCCGGCTCGGGCCGGGGCGGATCCATCATTGCATGCGCACCATCGGCGCGGCCGAGGAAGCGCTGCGCCTGATGTGCAAGCGGCTGCAGAGCCGGGTGGCGTTTGGCAAGAGGATCAGCGAGCACAGCATCTGGGAGCAGAGGGTGGCCGAGGCGCGGATCGAGATCGACGCGACGCGGCTGCTGTGCCTCAAGGCGGCGGACATGATGGACAAGGCCGGCAACAAGGCGGCAAGGGCCGAGATCGCCATGATCAAGGTCAAAGCGCCGCGAATGGCGCTGAAGATCATCGACGATGCGATCCAGGCGTTCGGCGGAGCCGGAGTCAGCCAGGACACGCCGCTGGCGGCGAGCTGGGCGGGCATCCGCACCCTGCGTCTCGCCGACGGCCCGGACGAAGTGCACAATCGGGCGATCGCGCGGCTGGAGTTCAAGAAGCATGTTTAGCTCGCGCAGAGACGCGGAGGCGCAGAGAGGCCGCAGGTTGCGCCGACACCTCTGCGTCTCCGCGTCACTGCGCGATTTTGCATGCGGTTGGGTTCCCGCTTTCGCGGGATTGACGAGATTGCGGATCGCGTGACGGGTTTGTTCGACCTTTCGGGCAAGGTGGCGGTGGTCACCGGCAGCTCGCGCGGGATCGGCAAGGCGATCGCTGAGGCGCTGGCCGACCATGGCGCCAAGGTCGTCATTTCCAGCCGCAAGCAGGATGCGTGCGAGACGGTGGCAAGCGCGATCAACGCCAAGCACGGCGAGGGTAAGGCGATCGCGCTCGCCGCCAGCATTTCCGACAAGGAGGCGCTTAGGCGGCTGGTCGACGGGACGATGGCCGAACTCGGCCGGATCGACGTGCTGGTCTGCAACGCCGCGTCCAATCCCTATTACGGACCGATGGGCGGGATCAGCGACGAGGCGTTCCGCAAGATCCTCGACAACAATGTCCTGTCCAACCACTGGCTGGTGCAGATGGTCGGCCCGCAAATGATCGAGCGGGGCGAAGGATCGATCATCATTGTCAGCTCGATCGGCGGGATGACCAGCTCGACGATGATCGGCGCCTACAACATTTCCAAGGCCGCGGATTTCCAGCTCGCGCGCAACCTCGCCGCCGAGTTCGGGCCGCACGGGGTGCGAGTCAATTGCATCGCGCCGGGGCTGGTGCGGACCGATTTCGCCCGGGCGCTGTGGGAAAATCCCGAAACCTTGAAGGCCGTGACCCGAGGGACTCCGATGCGGCGGATCGGCGAGCCGCACGAGATCGCCGGAGCGGCGGTGTTCCTCGCCGCCCCGGCCTCCTCGTTCATGACCGGCCAGGCGGTGATCGTCGACGGCGGAAGCACCATCGGGGTCGGGCTGTGACCGGCAGGCTTCAAGGTAAGGTGGCAATCGTCACCGGAGCGGGATCGGGCATCGGCAAGGCGACCGCCGAGCTGTTCCGGGCCGAAGGCGCGACGGTGGTGGCAGCGGACCTGCAGGGCGCGGACGTGGTCAGCGACGCGGGCTCGGAGGCCGACGTCGAGGCGCTGGTCACCCGGACCGTCGCCGACCATGGCGGGCTCGACATATTCTTCGCCAATGCCGGGGTTTCCGGCGGGCTCGCCGGTCTGTTCGAGCAAACGGCGGCCGACTGGCAGGAGATTTTGCGGGTCAACCTCATTGGCCCGTTCCTGGCGATCAAATTTGCCGCGCCGCACTTGAAGGCGCGCGGCGGCGGGTCGATCATCTGCACGGCTTCGGTCGCCGGCCTGCGCGCCGGCGCCGGCGGGCCGGCCTATTCGGCGTCCAAGGCGGGGGTCATCAACCTGGTGCAATTCGCCGCGACGCAGCTGTGCGGCGCCAACATCAGGGTCAACGCCATCTGCCCCGGCCTGATCGAGACGGGAATGACCAAGCCGGTCTACGATTGGGCGCGCTCGAGCGGGAAGGAGGGCCGCCTCGGCCAGCTCAACCCGCTGAAGCGCGGCGGCGAGCCGCACGAAATCGCCGCGGCCGCGCTGTTCCTCGTGTCCGACGAATCCAGCTACGTCAACGGCCATGCCTTGGTCGTCGACGGGGGACTGTCCGTTTCCCACCCCTACAACAAGCAAGCCTACGGAGTGACTTCCGCATGACCGATGTGATGGAAAAGCCGACCACCAGCCCGATCTCGACGCAGCGGCACGGCGAAGTGCTGATCGTCACGTCGAACAACCCGCCGGTCAACGCCCTGTCGGCCGCGGTCCGCCAAGGCCTGGTCGCGGCGATCGAGGAGGCCGAAGCCAACGACCAGGTCAAAGCCGTCGTCATCGCCTGCGAAGGCCAGACCTTCTTCGCCGGCGCCGACATCACCGAGTTCGGCAAGCCGCCGGTGATGCCGTGGCTTCCCGAAGTGGTCGACAGGATCGAGAATTGCACCAAGCCGGTGGTCGCGGCGATCCACGGCACGGCATTGGGCGGCGGGCTCGAGGTCGCGCTCGGTTGCCACTACCGGGTCGCGGTGCCGTCGGCGAAGCTCGGCACGCCCGAGGTCAAGCTCGGCCTTCTGCCGGGCGCGGGCGGCACCCAGCGGCTGCCGCGCGCTGCCGGGGTCAGAAAAGCCCTGCAGATGTGCGCGACCGGCAACCCGATCAGCGCCAGGGAGGCGTTCGAGGCGGGGCTGGTCGACCGGCTGGTCGAGGGCGAGCTGGTCCCGCACGCCTGCGCCTATGCCGACGAGGTCAAGCATATCCGGCCGCTGCCCAGATCGTCCGAGCGGCAGGACAAATTAAACGAGTGCGACCCGTCGGTTTTCGACGAGTTCCGCAAGGAAAATGCACGCAAGTTCCGCGGCTTCGAGGCGCCCGAGGCCAACATCCGCGCGGTCAAGATCGCCTGCGAGAAGCCTTATAGCGAAGGCGTGATCGAAGAGCGCAAATTGTTCATGGAGCTGATGGGCGGCACCCAGGCCAAGGCCCAGCAATATTTTTTCTTCGCCGAGCGCAAGGCGGCCAAGATCGACGACCTTCCCGAAGGCACGCAGCCGCGCGAGGTCAGACGCGTCGGAGTGATCGGCGCCGGGACCATGGGCGGCGGCATCTCGATGAACTTCCTTACCGCCGGAATCCCCGTGACCATCGTCGAGATGAACCAGGAGGCGCTCGACCGCGGCACCGGGGTGATGCGCAAGAATTACGAGGCGAGCGCCGCCAAGGGCCGCTTCACGGCCGAGCAGGTCGAAAAGGCGATGGGACTTTTGAGCCCGAAGCTCGAGCTCGAGGCGCTCGCCGACTGCGACCTCATCATCGAGGCGGTCTACGAGAATATGGACGTCAAGAAGGACATCTTCAGCAATCTCGACCGGATCGCCAAGCCGGGGGCGATCCTGGCGTCCAACACCTCTTACCTAAACATCGACGAAATCGCCGCCTCGACCTCGCGGCCCGGCGACGTGCTGGGAATGCATTTCTTCTCGCCGGCCAATGTCATGAAATTGCTCGAGGTGGTGCGCGGCGCGAAGACCGCGCCGGATGTGCTGCTGACGGCGATGACCATCGCCAAGAAGATCAAGAAGGTGGCGGTGGTCGCAGGGGTCTGCCACGGCTTCATCGGCAACCGAATGCTGATGCCGCGTCAGGTCGAGGCGACCAAGCTGCTGCTCGAAGGCGCGAGCCCCGAGCAGATCGACAAGGTTCACGTCGACTTCGGAATGCCGATGGGGCCATTCCAGATGGCCGACCTCGCCGGCGTCGACATCGGCTGGCACCGCGACCCGAGCCGAATCGAGAATATCCGCGACGCGCTTTGCGCAATCGACCGCTGGGGCCAGAAGAAGGGCGCTGGCTTTTACGATTATGACGAGAAGCGCAGGCCGAGCCCGTCGCCCGTGGTCCAGCAGATCATCGAGGATTTCGCCGGCAAGCAGGGGGTCGAGCGGCGCGAGATTTCGGATCAGGAGATCGTCGAGCGGACGTTATACACGATGGTCAACGAGGGCGCGAAAATCCTCGAGGAAGGCATGGCCCAGCGCGCTTCCGACATCGACGTCGTCTGGGTCTACGGCTACGGCTGGCCAGTCTATCGCGGCGGTCCGATGCACTGGGCGGACAGCGAAGGGCCTGGCAAGATCGTCGAGGGCCTTCGGCGCCAGGAGCAGCGGATGGGAAAAGATTTCAGCTTCTCGCAGCTGCTGCTCGACAAGGCGGACAGGCAGGAAAAGTTCACGCGCTAGCGCGCCGGCTTTTGTCCGGGACGATGAAGATGGCCGCGGCCGCGACGGCGGCAATGATCGAGCTGGAGACGAATGTCGCGGCGGCTCCGTAGCTATCCCACAGCAGGCCCGCGCCGACACTGGCGAGCAAGGTCGCGACGCCGGTGACGAAATGGAAGGCGCCGAAGCTCGTCCCGCGCAGCTGGGCGGGCGCGCTGTCCGCGATCATTCGCGCGAAGATCCCCTGCGTCAGTCCCATGTGCGCCCCCCACAGGAGAACTCCGACGACCAGCCCCGGCAGCCCCAGCTCCTGCGCGAGGATGATGTTGCCGGCGATGAGGACGCCGATCCCCGCGACCAGCAGCGACTGCGGCCGCATCCGGTCGCTCAGCGCACCGGCGGGATAGGCCAGCGCAAGATAGCCGACGCTGAACAGGACGAGCGCCAGCGGCGACAGTGCCGGAGTGAGCCCAAGCTCCATCCCGCGAAGGATCAGGAAGCCTTCCGAGAAGCGGGCGAGCATGAACAGGAAGCCAATGCCAAGCAGGCGCCTGGTGTGCGGATGCAGGTCGCGGAACCCGGCCAGGAACGTCCGCGGCTCGGGCGGAGCCGAGTGCTTCTCCGGCTCGCGCAGGGCGACGATGATGAGGAGGACTGCTGCGACTGCCGGGACGGCGGCGATCCAGAAGACGGCTCGGATGTCGTTGGCTAAAGCGAACATCAGGCCGATGGCGACCAGCGGGGCAAGCAAGGCTCCGACCGTGTCGAGCGACTGGCGCAGGCCGAAGGCGCGGCCGCGGATTTCCGGCGGGGTCTCATCGGCGATCATCGCATCGCGCGGGCTGCCGCGAATGCCCTTGCCGACGCGATCGGAAAAGCGGGCGACCATTAGCCAGCCGGCGTTGGTGGCGATCGCGAACAAGGGTTTCGACAATGCGGCGAGCCCGTAGCCGGCGAGGATCCACGGCTTGCGGCGCCGGCTTCGGTCGGACAGGCGCCCCGACGCCAGCTTGGCAAACGAGCTCGTCGCCTCGCCGACCCCGTCGATCGCCCCCATCGCCACCGCGGGAAGGCCGAGCGTCACCGTGATGAATGCAGGCAGAAGCGCGTGGTAGATTTCGCTCGACAGGTCGGTGAGCATGCTGACGAAGCCCAGCACCCAGACGTTGCGAGGGAGGGTGAGGCGGTGGCTTCGCATCGTCATTGCGAGCGTAGCGAAGCAATCCAGCGGCAACAAATGGATTGCTTCGTCTCCCGGATCAGGTCCGGATCCTCGCAATGACGAGCTACAAACTTGCGCGCTGACAAACATTTGTTAGTCTGCAAGGATGTTCGGGTCAGCCAGTCCGGCCGCGCTTGCGGTGCGCTTCATGCAGGTCACTGAGGGCTATTCCGCCGACAGCCCAGCGGAGCGCACCGACCGGTCCCGGCGGGCGCTGCTCGCCGCCGTCGCCGCGCACGAGCCGGCGACCCTCGGGCGGGTGGCGGAAGCGGTCGGGCGCGGCGCGCCGGCGGTCAGCCGGTCGGTCGAAAACCTGGTCCGCGCTGGGCTGATCGAGCGATCCGCGGACCCGAGCAACCGCCGGCGGCTGGCGATGCGGCTGACCGACTCGGGCCGCGAGCAACTTGCCAAGCCAAGCCGAAGCGGCGGCGCGCTTGCCGCGCGTTTCGAGCGCCTGGCACCGAGCGAACTGCGCGCGATCGAGCGCGCGATCGAGATTCTCGAGCGAGGGCCTTAGCCGCTCTTTGACCGCTTGCGGCGGGTTTCCCAGCCTTTCTTGGCGGCTTCGCTGCGGCTCGACTTGCGGCCCGAGCCGGCGTTCTTGCCGCCCTTGTCCTGCTTGTTGACAGTCGCCCAGGCGCGCCGCTCGGCCTCGTCCTTGGACACACCGCGCTTGCGGTAGCCTTCCTCGATATGCTCGGCCTTCCGGTCCTGCTTGCCGGTATATGCTCCGCGAGGCATCTGCACCTCCTCATAGATTGCGTGGCGCGCCTCCAACGCTCGGCAGTCGACGGCGGTGCCGTGCCGCGTTGCAACATGGGCGCCTTGGCCCTACATGCGCCGCTCACTCGAACCCGGAAAATCGCAATGAATTCGCGCAACGTGGCGATCATCGCCCACGTCGATCACGGCAAGACGACGCTCGTCGACCAGCTCTTCCGCCAGTCCGGCACCTTCCGCGACAACCAGCGTGTCGAAGAACGGGCGATGGATTCGAACGACCTCGAGAAGGAGCGCGGAATCACCATCCTCGCCAAGTGCACGAGCGTCGAATGGCAGGGGACTCGGATCAACATCGTCGACACCCCCGGCCACGCCGATTTCGGCGCCGAGGTCGAGCGCATCCTTTCCATGGTCGACGGGGTCATCCTGCTGGTCGACGCGGCCGAGGGGCCGATGCCGCAGACCAAGTTCGTCACCGGCAAGGCGCTGGCGCTGGGCCTGAGGCCGATCGTCGTCGTCAACAAGATCGACCGCCCCGACGCTCGTCCGGCCGAAGTGCTCGACGAAGTCTTCGAGCTGTTCCTCAACCTCGACGCCAGCGACGAGCAACTCGATTTCCCGACGCTCTACGCAAGCGGCCGCGCCGGCTATGCCGGCTCGAGCGACGACGTCCGCTCCGGCGACCTGACGCCCCTGTTCGAAGCGATCGTCGGCCACGTCCCGGCGCCCGATCTCGATCCGCAGGGCGAGTTCAAGATGCTCGCCACCCTGCTCGACCGCGACCCGTTCCTCGGCCGGATCCTCACCGGCCGGATCGAGAGCGGCCGGCTCGAGGTCAACTCGCCGATCAAGGCGCTCGACGTCAAAGGCGGACTGGTCGAGGAGGGAAGGGCGACCAAATTGTTCGCCTTTCGCGGCCTCGAGCGGGTGCCGGTCGAAAGCGCCGAGGCGGGCGATATCGTCGCCATCGCCGGGCTGATGAATGCAACCGTGTCGAACACGATCGCCGAACCTGCCGCGACCGAGCCGCTGCCGGCGCGCGAGATCGACCCGCCGACCCTGGCGATGAGCTTCGCGGTCAACGACAGCCCCTATGCCGGCCGCGACGGCGACAAGGTGCAGAGCCGGGTGATCCGCGAGCGGCTGGAGCGGGAGGCCGAGGGCAATGTCGCCATCCGCGTCACGACGGCCGCCGACAATGACAGTTTCGAAGTTGCTGGGCGAGGCGAGCTCCAGCTCGGAGTGCTCATCGAGACCTTGCGTCGCGAGGGCTTCGAGCTGTCGATCAGCCGCCCGCGCGTGCTGTTCCGCGACGGGCCGAATGGCCGCGAGGAGCCGTACGAGACGGTCGTGGTCGACGTCGACGACGAGTTCACTGGAACGGTCATCGACAAGATGGCGCTGCGCAAGGCCGAGATGACCGACATGCGCCCGTCTGGCGGCGGTAAGACCCGGCTGACCTTTTCGGCGCCGAGCCGGGGTCTCATCGGCTATCACGGCGAGTTCCTGTCGGACACGCGCGGCACCGGCATCATGAACCGGCTGTTCGAGCGCTACGGGCCGTACAAGGGGCCGATCCAGGGCCGTCAGAACGGGGTGCTGATCTCGATGGAGCAGGGCAAGGCGGTCGCCTACGCCCTCAACGCCCTCGAGGAACGCGGGGTGCTGTTCATCTCGCCCGGCGAGGACCTCTACGAGGGGATGGTGATCGGCGAGAACGCCAAGCCGCAGGACCTCGAGGTCAACCCGCTCAAGTCGAAGCAGCTGACCAACTTCCGCGCCAGCGGCAAGGACGAGGGCATCCGCCTGACGCCGCCGCGGCGGATGAGCCTCGAGCAAGCCATCGCCTATATCCAGGACGACGAGCTGGTCGAGGTGACTCCCAAGGTCATCCGTATTCGCAAGCGCTACCTCGACCCGCACGAGCGCAAGCGCCAGTCACGCAAGGCCGAAGCCGCCTGACGTAAAAAGGGGGCTTGGCAACTCCTGCAGCGACAGGCGTTATGGCGGGAATGAACGAGGATGCCGCCACCAAGCCTCAGGGAGCCCCAGCCGGCCTAACGCCGGATCGCTGGGACTCGACTCCGCTCGGACGGCGCGACCGGTGGCCGCAGGAGCTGTGCACCCTGGTCGACGTGATAACCGGCTCCTCCCAGCCGATGTTCATCGTTTGGGGACCTGAGCAGATTCTCCTCTACAACGACGCTTATTCGGAGATCCTGGCGGGCAAGCATCCGGACGCCTTCGGCCGGCCATTTCTCGAAGTGTGGAGCGAGATCAGCAGCGACATCGCCCTGATCGTCGAGCAGGCCTATTCGGGTCAGGCGGTCCACATGCAGGATATCACCCTGTTCATGGAGCGGCGCGGCTATCGCGAGGAGGCTCACTTCGCCTTCTCCTATACGCCCGTGCGGGACCGCTCCCGACAGGTGCAAGGCTTCTTCTGCGCCTGCGTCGAGACGACCGCGCAGGTCATCGCCGATCGCAGCTGGCTGGCCGAGCGCGACCGCCTCGCCCAGATGTTCGAGCAGGCGCCGGGGATCATCGCTGTCACGGAAGGCCCGGAGCACGTGATCGTGCTTGCCAACGCCGCATTCCGCGACCTGTTCGGCGGCCGCGACTTCACGGGGATGCCTGTCGCGCAGGCGATCCCGGAAGTCGCGGATCAGGGCTTTGTCGCTCTGCTCGACCAGGTGTTTGCCGCCGGCGAGCCGTTCGTCGCGGAAGGCGCGCGGCTGCTTCTGGTGCCGCGGCCTGGTGAAGAACCGGTCGAGCATTTCATGGACTTCATCTATCAACCGATGCGGAACGCCGCCGGCGCGGTCACAGGCATCTTTGCCCAAGGAACCGACATTACCGAGCGGAAGCAGGCGGAAGAGGAGCTTCGCCGCCTGAACGAGACTCTCGAGCAGAGGGTCGCCGAAGAGGTTACGGCGCGCCTGAAAACCGAGGAAGCGCTGCGGCAGAGCCAGAAGATGGAGGCCATCGGCCAGCTTACAGGCGGTGTCGCGCATGACTTCAACAACCTGCTGACCATCATCCGGTCGTCCGCCGAACTGCTGCAGCGACTGGACCTTCCCGAGGACAAACGGCGCCGCTATCTCGACGCGATTGCCGAGACGGCCGACCGGGCTGCCCGCCTGACCGGGCAGCTGCTCGCCTTCGCTCGGCGACAGGCGCTAAAGCCGGAGGTGTTCGACGCCAGCAGACGGGTGGAATCCATTGCCGACATGTTGCGGACCGTCGTCGGAGCCCGCGTCGACCTGGTGACCGAGACGGACTGGCCGTCGTGCTTTGTCGAAGCGGATCCTACCCAGTTCGAAGCGGCGTTGGTCAACATGGCCGTCAATGCCAGGGACGCGATGGAAGGCGAAGGCCGTTTGACCATCGCCGTCAAGCCGGCCGCCCATCTGCCGCAGCCGCGCTCCCAAGGGGACGCGTCGGGCGATTTCGTCGCAATCACCGTCAGCGACAACGGCCGCGGAATCAGGGACGAGGAGCTCGAGCATATCTTCGAGCCTTTTTTCACGACCAAGGAGGTAGGCAAAGGTACGGGGCTGGGCCTGAGCCAGGTCTATGGTTTTGCCAAACAGTCCGGCGGCGAAATCACCGTTGAAAGTCGGGCCGGGGCAGGGACCATCTTCACCATGCTGCTGCCGCGCGCATTCCAAGCGGCGGCCGAAGACACCGAAGTCGAACCGAAGGCCGAGCAGCGCGAACAGCGCGGACATATCCTCGTCGTCGAGGACAATGAACAGGTCGGTGCATTCTCGACGCAGCTGCTCGACGAGCTCGGCTTCGAGACGACCTGGGCAGCCGATGCCGACGCAGCCATCCGCTGCATCGAACAGGGCCCGGAGCGCTTCGCGGCGGTCTTCTCCGACGTCGTCATGCCCGGGAAGAGCGGAGTCGAGCTCGGCAAGGAGATCCGCGAGCGCTGGCCGCAATTGCCGGTGGTGCTCACCAGCGGCTACAGTCACATCCTCGCCGAGGGCGGAGCACATGGCTTCGACCTGCTGAAAAAGCCCTACTCAATCGAAAACCTGACGGGCGTTCTTGCCGCGGCAATGCGCCCGCAGAAACAGCCCAGCCCGAGCGACGAATAATAAATCCGGCCCATCGTCACCCGAGGGCGATGTCGAGCACCAGCATGGCAGCCAGGCCGACCATCAGCGCGGCCATCGCCCGGCCTGCGGCTCCTTCGCGATGAATTGCAGGGATGAGCTCGGCGGCGACGATGTAAAGCATCGCGCCGGCCGCCCAGCCCATGGCAAACGGAAGGATCGGAGCGACCAGCGACACCAAAGTGACGGCGATCAAGGCGCCGAGCGGTTCCATCACTCCGGTGGCGCCGCTGACCAGCACTGCTCGATTGCGCGACCAGCCTAAGGTCAGCAGCGCACCGGCGACGGCCATGCCTTCAGGCAGGTTCTGAACACCGATTCCGATCGCCGTGCCGAGCGCGACCCGAGGCTCGTCGGCGGCGAAGCCGACCCCGACGGCTGCTCCCTCGGGCAGATTGTGGGCGGTCATGGCAACGACCAAAAGCCAGACCCTTTGGTGCGCTTCGCGAACTTCGGGGGGCAGCGATTGACCCAAAGCAATCCCCGAAAGGCGATCCGATCGGCGCAGCCAGTCGAGCGACCCGGCACCGACAAGCACTGCGACGCCGACCATGAGCGCCGCCGCGAAGTCGCCATGGCCGGCATCGCTCGCGAAACTGGCCGCCGGGACAATCAGCGACAGATAGGAGGCGGAAAGCATAACCCCGGCAGCAAAGCCGAGCAAAACGTCCTGGCGGGCGGCCGCCTTGCCGCGGCCGAAAAGGATCGCCGCTGCGCCAACCAGCGTGGCGAAGCCGGTGGCAAGGCCGGCGAGCGTGCCGGTGGCGATAATCGTCCAGTCCAATCAGCGCTCCGCCAGTTCCAGGACCATGGCCCATTCTTCGTCGCGCACCGGCGCGACCGATAAGCGGGATTGTCGGATCAGCTCCATGCTCGACAGCCGCGGCTCGGCCTTGATCTGTTTCAAAGTGACCGGGCCGAGCGGCCGCACCGGCTCGACCTTCACCGACACCCAGTCGGGATCCTTGGGCTCGGGCTGCGCCCCGCGGACGATACGCATGATTCCCACCACCGCCTTGTCCGACATGCTGTGGTAGAAAAAGGCGTGGTCGCCAGGCTTCATCGCCTTAAGGTGAAGCCGGGCGGCGTTGTTGCGCACCCCGTCCCATTCGGTCGATCCGTCGCGAACGAGATCGTCCCAGCCATAGCTCGCCGGTTCCGATTTCATCAGCCAATAGGCCATCGCCCCTCCTGTTCCGAGCGCCCTAGATACTTTGGCTTCAGGTTGAAAGAGGCGGATTCCGGCAGATTCTCCTGTCGATTTATTCATTTTTCTCAACAGGTTCCCCCGCTTATCCCAAGGGTGGCTCAACTCACCGCCAACCGGGTTGGATTCGCCGCGATAATCCGTATCTGGGCTCCAGCGATAGAGAGCGAGCGAGCCCGAGGCGCAAGACGCCGGGCTCCAGGGCAAGACGGACGACCCCAACGTTACTGCGACGCGAGGCGCTACCAGCGCCCACGGCGGGGTTCGACCGCACAGGGCAAAGGCAAAGAGTGATCAAGCTTCTTGGGAGCCGCGGTGCGTCCGCGGTGGTGGGACTTTTCATGCTCGCGACGGCCAGCGGGGCCTCGGCACAGATTCAGGCGACAGCTGCGGTTCCGGCCCAGGCGGGTGCGGTGGACGCCACCGTCAAGCCGCTTAGGACCTCGGCGACAGTGAGCCTCGGCAACGGCCAGTCGGTTCAGGCGACCTATGCCGGCGCAATCGCCGCGGCGGTATCGACGCCGGCGGCGGCGCTGACCCAGCTTCCGTTCGCAATGGCGCAGTCGCTGCCGCTCAGCGCGCTGGTCGCCTTCAACAGCGTCGGCGCCGAGCTCGACGACGAGGCGCATTGCGTGGCGGTTGCCGTCTATCACGAGGCGCGCGGGGAATCGCTCGAGGGACAGCTCGCCGTGGCTCGGGTGATCATGAACCGCACTGCTTCGCCGAAATATCCCGACAGCTGGTGCAAGGTCGTCAAGCAGCCGTGGCAATTCTCGTTCGTCAATCCGCGGACCGGCCGCTATCCGGCTGTGAACGAGCGCTCCGAGGCGTGGACCAAGGCGCAGGCGATCACTCGCATCGCCATGGCCAACGCCGCGCCGATCCTCAGCGACGACGTGCTCTGGTACCACGCCGACTATGTCGCGCCCTCCTGGGGCCGCCGGCTGAACGTCGTCGAGAAGATCGGCACCCATATTTTCTACCGCGCGTAGCGGCGGCGAGCGCCCGGCCTGATCGGCTGGGCGCTCCATTCCCTCCTTTCGGCGTTAACCCGTTCATCAAGGATTCGCGTCCGCGCGATTTCGGGCGAAGCATCGGGCCGGGCTTCGGGGGGAGGGGACCGGCGTGCTTAACATACTGATCGTCGAAGACGATTCACAGCTCGCGACCACGCTCAAATATCTCGTCGAGGACAATCCTCGCTATCGCGTCGTCGCCATCGCCGACGATGCCGATGGCGCCGTCGCTGCTGCCGAGGCGGGCGACCCGCACATCGCCCTGGTCGATCTTCAGCTCGCGCGCGGCACCACCGGCTTCGCAGCCGCGGTGAGGCTCGCCGACCAGGGGGTGCCGAGCCTGTTCGTGACCGGCAAGGCGCCGGGCTTTCCGATGCCCGACCTCGCGCTCGGCTGCCTGTTGAAGCCGTTCACCGCCGAGGACGTCCATCGGGCGCTGGCCATGGCCGAGGATCTGATGCGCGGCCGCGAGACGCTTCGCCCGCGGCTGCCCGACAATTTCACGCTCTATCTGGCTGAGGACGGCGACGCGAGTGGGACCGTGCAGCCGGGGCCGAGCTTCGTGCCGGCGCGGCTGTCGCTTCGTACCCGCATCGGTCACTGGCTCGCCGGCCAGCAACACTGACCGCGGCAAGCGGCTAGAGCGGCATCACCCCGCGCCTCGGCTCGCGCAGGCCGAGCGTGTCCGAGGTCAGTTTTGCCCCGGCCTCGAGCAGCGCCTGGCGGCGGCGCGGGATGTCGCTGCTCAGCTGGACCTGCTCGAACGCAAGCAGCTTGTCGAAGCAGCTGTGGGCGAGCGTCTCGGCGACGAAGCGGGCGGTGCGCGGCCAGCGATCGGCATCGACCGTGAACCCGGCGTAGGCGGCGTTGCGGAAGAAGCTGGCGATGGCGATGTCGGCAAGGCCGATGTCGCCGAACAGGAAGCCGCGATCCGGCAGCTCGGCTTCCAAATAATCGAGCTCGCGCGGGATGTGCGTGGTCAACGTCCGCTCGACTCGGCCGCGGTCGGGCTCCTCGCCCCACACCAATGGCCTCACCTTGAGCTGGTAGAACAGGCCCCAGATGAACAGGTCGCCGAGCCGGCTGTCGGCATATTCCTCCAGCCAGCGCGCGCGGGCGCGGTCCCTCGGATCGGCGGGAAGCAGCGGGCGCTGCGGAAACGCCTCGTCGAGCCAGGCGCAGATCACCGAGGAATCGGAAATGGCGAAATCGCCGTCGACGAGGACCGGGATTCGCCGCAGCGGGCTCAGCCGTTCGAACTCGTCATTGCCGAAGAAAGGCGTGATCGGGTCGACCTCATAGTCGAGGCCCTTCAATTCCATGCAGGCCAGCACCTTGCGGACATAGGGGCTGACGAAGCTGCCGACGATCTTCATGGGCGCTGCTGTCGCACAGCCGGCGCGCGGGTCAAGCGGGCTCTTGCCGGTCTTCCGGCGAACGCGGAGAAAGCGGAACTGGCGCGCCCGGCAGGACTCGAACCTGCAACCCTCGGGTTCGAAGCCCGATACTCTATCCGGTTGAGCTACGGACGCTCCGCAAAGCTGCATAACCAGGCTTTGCCGGCGGGCCAAGCGCGCTCGCTGCCCGGTGCCGTCAACGGTGCTATTTTGTCTCGAGGACGAGTGGTTCTCCGCGAGCGGAAAATCCCGATTTGGGACGCGCGGGCAACTAACCTCTTGTGCGAACGCGGATAATCGGCAGGTTAACGCAGTTTTAACCGATTCGCCGGGGGGCGGGTCGCAGCGCGCCACGCGCACGACGGGGGGTTCAGCGATGTCGACGAATACCAGCGGTGGGACGACGACGTCCCTGAACAATACGCCGCAAGCCAAAGACGACTTCTATTGGCTTAATGAGGATTTCCTCGGCGTCTCCTATTTCGACGTGATGGCCAACGACCTTGGCGGCAAGGCCAAGGTTCTTTGGGCGATCGACGATGGCGACAACGGCGGCGCCGATCTCATCGATCGAGACCTGGCCCGCGCCGAGCACACCGCGACGGAACGCAGCGCGATGGGCGCGAAGATCTGGATCACCTCGGACGGCAGGGTGGGCTATGATGGCTCAGCTCTTAGCGCTTCGGCCATTGCATCGCTCCAGGCGCTCGCCGAGGGCCAGACCGCAACCGACACTTTCACTTATTCCATCAGGCTCGCCAACGGCACGTTGAGCTGGGCGACCGTGACCATCACCTACGTCGGCACCAACGACGCTCCGGACATTTTCATGGGCGCCGGCGACAGCGCCGCCGCAACCCTGGCGGAGACAGATGCGCCCCTCACTGCGTTCGGCACGCTGACCGTCATTGACCCCGATACCAGCGACACCGTCAGCACCGCGGTCACCGGCCTCGCGGTTTCCGGCAGCCAGGGTTCGCTCACCACGGCACAGCTCCAGGCAATGCTGAGCCTGAGCAATGCCCTCGGCAATGCTGCCGACCCCGGCAGCGCCGGGAATCTCGGCTGGGCGTTCGATTCGGGGGCGGCGACGTTCGATTATCTCGCGTCGGGCGAGAGCCTTACGCTCACCTATACGCTGACCAGCACCGACAATCACGGTGCCACGGATACGCAGACCGTGACGATCAACATCCTCGGCACCAACGATGCGGCGGTTCTGTCGACCGACGTGCGCAACCTCACCGAGACCAACTCGGCCACCGACATATCGACCTCGGGGACGCTGACCATCAGCGACGTCGACAGCCCGGAGAGCT
>DATLWK010000002.1:0-483368 GCA_035576365.1 Sphingomicrobium sp.
CGTTCGAAAGATCCGGCTCACCGCTTCCTCTGACCGTATGATGTGGCAGCACCAGCTGACCACGGACAGAAGCAAGTAACCAGCGGCAGGATAGACCGGGGCAGCTTGACACCAAGGCCCATTACAGAAGCGGACATTAGCCTGGGCTCACTGTTCCTCACCCACCGAACGCTCCCTGTCCCTGTTTTTCGGGCCCGCTTTCCCTGCTAGCGGAGGGCCAATTCCCTGTTCTCTCTTTAGGGAAATTGGCCGTGAAAACGGCGGAAATGCAAGGCAGCGGAGGATAAATGAAGGTCATTCGGCCGCGAGAATTACGCAAATTCCCTGTAAATTCGCCATTATCAGGGAAATTAGCAGCAGAGACTTGTGCACTTACGACTGGCTGCACCTCCACCCCTCAAACAGGCGATTGCGATCACCGCGGTGCCTCATTCCCGACGCTCGTGACGAGAAAGTCCTTCCTTACCGCGCTGCTGGCGCTTGCTTCCTGCACTGCGGCCAGCGGCGACCCCGAGATCGCGGCGAGCGACGCCTGGGCCCGCGAGACTGCGCCGGGCCAGAGCGCCGCGGCGGTCTATCTCACCATCGCCAACCGAGGCTCCGGCGACGACCGGCTGATCGGCATCTCGTCGCCGGCGGCGCAGCAGGCCAGCCTCCACGAGACGGTCAGCGAAGACGGCATTGCCCGGATGCGGGCGGTCGACGGCGGATTGGCGCTGCCGGCCGGCGAGACGGTGAGACTCGAGCCGGGCGGCGCTCACATCATGCTCGAAGGGCTTACCGGTCCGCTCCGGCGCGGCCAGCGGCTCGAGATTCAGCTTCGCCTCGAGCGATCGGGCGAGCGCCGCGTCGAGGCGCAGATCGTCGACCCATCGGCGCAAGGCGCCGCGCACGGAGGACATTGATCGATATGCTCAGGACCGTGCGGATCCTGCTGTGGATGATGGTCGCGCTGGCGCTCGCGGGAATGGCGTTCCTGGTGATACGGGGCCGAGCCGAGCCCGAGCCCGCGAGCGCGCAAACCAATTTCGTCGACTTCGGCGGGCCGTTCACCCTGACCGGGGCAAACGGCCGGCCGTTCTCCAGCCAGCGGCTGGCGGACAAGCCGCACGTCATCTTCTTCGGCTTCACCCATTGCCCCGACGTTTGCCCGACGACCTTGGCGCGCCTGGTCCGGCTCCGGCGCGAGATCGGGAATGAAGACGCTTTCGAGATCCTGTTCGTCACGGTCGACCCGGAGCGCGACGGGCCCGCGGAGGTCGGAAAATATGCCGAGCTGTTCGATTCGCCGGTGATCGGCCTCACCGGCTCGCCGGCGCAGATCCAGCAGGTCCAGCGGCAGTTCGGGATCTATTCGCAAAAGTCGCCGGACGGCCGCGGCGGCTACAGCGTCGACCATACGGCCTCGGTGCTGCTGTTCGGGCGTGACGGCAAGTTCGTCGCCACCATTGCCCCGGAGGAGCAGGATTCTGTGGCGCTCGACAAGCTGAGGCGGATCAGCGCCTAGGCGAGCTCGCGAGCGCGCACGCGCTCGAGCAGCCGGTCGATCGCTGCGGCCGCGTCCGGCTCGTCAAGGTCGGGCGCATGGCCGACCTCCGGAACCGTCACCAGCTCGGCATTGGCAAGCGCCTCGCGCATTTGCTCGGCGAGACCGGCGGGTAGCAGGTCGCTGTTGGCGCCCCGCACGATCAGCACCGGAATGTCCCCGAGCGAGTGAAACAAGGGCCAGAGATCGCCCACCGGATCGCTGCCCGGGCGATTGAAATTGTCGGCGATCGCCATGTCGTAATCGAGCTCGACCATGCCCTGGCCGCTCTCGCGGCAAACGCGCCGGGCGTAACGCAGCCAGTCCTCATCGCCATAGGACGGATGCACGTCGCCGTGCTTGGCGCGAAGCGCCGAGGCCGCCTCGTGCCAATCCGAAAAATGGACGGGAACGCCGACATAGGTGCGGATGCGCTCGATGCCGCGCGGATCGACCTCGGGGCCGATGTCGTTGATCAATGCGCCGGCGAGCAGCTGCGGACGCATCGCCGCCACCGTCATGGTGACAAGCGCGCCGAGCGACGTGCCGAAGAAGATCGCGCGATCCACGCCGAGCTGGCCGAGCATCTCGACGACGTCATCGGCATAGGTCTGAGGCGTGTAGCGCTCCGACTGGGGGTCCCAGTCGCTGAGGCCGCGGCCGCGGAAATCGACGGCGATCACGCGCCAGTCGCCAGCGAGCCGGGCCGCGACATTTTCGAAGTCGCGGCAGTTACGAGTCAGGCCGTGGAGCATGAGGATCGGCGGCCGGTCGGCGGGGCCTGGATAGTCGCGGTAATGCAGCTTCAGCCCGTCCCGGTTCGTCCAATATCGGTCTTGCCAGGACGTCATAAGGCTTTCCCCCTTTGCATCGCCTCCCCTATCGCGGCGTTGTGGCGCGCATGCAATCCTACCGTCCCGACCCGGAAATCCTCGAGCTCGGCCCCGAGATCTATGACGTCGTCGAGCCGGCGCAATTCCCAACCTGCACGGCCCGCTTCCTCAATCGGCGATGGGCCGAGCGGATCGGGCTCGGCGACTTGGACGATCAGGCGTGGGCAAGACATTTCTGTCGCTTCGAGCCGCTGCCCGGCAATCTCGAGCAGCGGCTGGCGCTACGCTACCACGGCCACCAGTTCCGGGTGTACAATCCCGACCTCGGCGACGGCCGCGGCTTCCTCTTCGCCCAGCTCCGCGACGGCGACGGCCGGCTGCTCGACCTCGGTACCAAGGGCTCGGGCCAGACACCCTGGAGCCGCAGCGCAGACGGCCGGTTGACCCTCAAGGGCGCAGTTCGCGAAATCCTTGCCACCGAGATGCTCGAGGCGCTCGGAGTCAACACGTCCAAGACCTTCGCTGTGTTCGAAACCGGCGAGCAATTGGTGCGCGGCGACGAGCCGTCGCCGACGCGCTCCGCCGTCCTCACCCGCCTCGGCCACGGCCACATCCGCATCGGCAGCTTCCAGCGCCTCGCCTTCCACGACGATACTGACATGATGACGCGGCTGGTCCGCTATTGCCTCGAGCATCTGTACGGCGAGAGGGCGCCGGCGGCCGATGCCGAGGCAGCCTTGCGCCTGTTCGACCTGGTCTCGGCGGCGACCGCGAAGCTCGCCGCCAGCTATCTTGCCGCCGGCTTCGTCCATGGCGTGCTCAACAGCGACAATATCGCCATCACGGGCGAGAGCTTCGACTACGGCCCCTGGCGTTTCACCCCCGACTGGGACGCGGGCTGCACTGCCGCTTACTTCGACCATTACGGGCTCTACGCTTTCGGCCGCCAGCCCGAGGCGATCCACTGGGACTTGGCGCAACTCGCCGGCTGCCTGTCGCTGATCACGGAGGGTCCGCCGCTGTCGGAGATGCTTGCCGGCTGGGGCGGCCGGTTCGAGGACGAGCTGGTTGCGGCGATGCTTCAGCGGCTGGGTTTGGCGAATGCCGGTCGCGACGAGGACCGGGCACTGGCGGCGGCGCTGATCAAGGCGCTGCAGACGCGTGAGGCGAGCATCGACCGGATCTTCTTCGACTGGCGTGGCGGCCGCGACCCCGGAGCGGATCGCTACGGGTCGGAGCCGTTCCGGGCGCTGGCGCGCCTGCTCGAGGGGCGCGAGCGGCCCCCCACCCATGAATATTGGTCGGACCCGGAACCCTGTTCGATGCATATCGACGAGGTCGAGGCAATCTGGTCCGCCATCGCCGAGCGCGACGACTGGACACCGCTGGAGGCCAAGGTCGAAGCCATTCGCCGGATGGGCGAGGCGCACCGCGTTGACCCCGCCGCCCCCGCTTGACGCTTCCCATGCAAAGTGGTGGAGCGCGCGCGATGGCGAAAACCCTGGTGTCGACCGAGCCGGCGACCGGCGCCGAAATCTGGTCCGGCGAGGTCGGCGACGCGGCGGCCGAGGTCGCCGCCGCCCGCTCCGCCTGGGCGGCCTGGGCCGCCCATTCGGTTGCCTACCGGATCGAGGCGCTCCGCCGCTTCGCCAACGTCGTCCGTGCCAGGGAGCCCGACTTCGCCGAGCTGATCGCGCGCGAGACCGGCAAGCCGTTCTGGGAAGCGCGGACCGAAGTCGCGGCAGTCATCAACAAGGTGGAAATTTCGATCAGCGCCTATATGGAGCGAACCCCGCAGCGCAGGCTGGAGGCGGCGCTCGGCAACAAGGTGGCGGTCCGGCACAAGCCGCACGGAGTGCTTGCGGTTCTCGGCCCCTACAATTTCCCGGCGCACCTGCCTAACGGCCACATCGTCCCGGCGCTGATCGCCGGCAACGCGGTCGTCTTCAAGCCTTCCGAAAAGACACCGGCGACCGGCGCGTTCCTGGTCGACTGCTACCGCGAGGCCGGAATCCTTGAAGGCGTCGTCCGGCTGCTGGTCGGCGGGCCGGAGGAAGGCAAGGCGCTCGCCGGGCAGAGCGGCATCGACGGCCTGCTGTTCACCGGATCGGCCCGCGCCGGAATGGCCCTCCACCGCCAGTTCGCCGAGACTCCGCACAAGATCCTCGCGCTCGAGCTTGGCGGCAACAACCCGATCGTCGTCTGGGACGCAAGCGACGTTGAAGCGGCGGCGACGATCATCGTCCAGTCCGCCTATCTGTCGGCGGGGCAGCGCTGCACTGCGGCCCGGCGGCTGATCGTCGAGGACGGCAAACAAGGGGAGCTCGTCGAAGCCGTCACGGCGCTGATCGACCGGATCATCGTCGACGGTCCGTTCGCCGACCCTCAGCCGTTCATGGGGCCGCTGATCGACAACGCCTCGGCCGACCACCTGCAGGAGCAATGGGTCGAGCTGATGATGAAAGGCGGCAGGCCGATCCGTCGGCTCGACCGCGCGTTCGAGGAAAGACCCTATCTGACGCCCGCGCTGATCGACGTCACCGACGCCAGGGAGCGCCCGGACGAGGAATTGTTCGGTCCCGTCCTGCAGTTGATCCGGGTCAAGGATTTCGACGCGGCAATCGACGAGGCGAACAACAGCCGTTTCGGCCTCGCTGCAAGCCTGATCGGCGGCAGCCCGGAAATGTACGACCGTTTCTGGGCCAACGTCCGCGCCGGGGTGATCAACTGGAACAAGCCGACCAATGGCGCCCCTTCAAACGCACCCTTTGGCGGCATCGGCCTCAGCGGCAACCATCGCCCGAGCGCCTTCTACGCCGCCGATTATTGCGCCTATCCGGTCACCAGCAGCGAGGCGGACAAGGCGCGGGCTGCGATCCCGGAAGGGCTTCGCGATCCCAATTTGATTGAAGACTGAAGCCCTTTCGACAACAGCAGTGGATCGCAGCGCCGCCGAGATGCGTTCAGCGGCCATGACAGTTCGATTCGCGTTCGGCAGGGCCGCGTTCCTCGCCCTTGCCGCTTTTTCCATCGCCAGCTGCGACAGCGGCCCAAAGCTTCCGTTCGGCGGCGGGGACTCCGGGATCGCCGTCAATCCCGGCCGAGTGACGGCCCAGGCGCTTCGTTCGAGCGTGAGCGACGAGCACGTCCGCAGCTTCTATGAGGCGACCGGCTGGCAAGCGGTGTGGAACAATGCCCGTGCGAGCGCACTGGTCGAAGCACTCGACCAAGCGACCGGCCACGGCCTCAGCAGATCGAGCTTCCTTCCCGAAACGCTGCCTTCCGAGCCGGCCCGGATCGAAGCTGCATTGACCAAGGCAGCCCTCGACTACGGCTCGGCGCTCGCCCGAGGCATCACCGACCCGGCGAAAATCCGCGAGATCTACACCTTGCCCCGCCCGGAGCCCGACCTGCCCGGCGGCCTCGCCGAGGCGATCGAATCGAACCGCGTCGGCGAATGGCTGCAATCCCTCGCTCCCCAGACCTACGAATATCGCGCTCTTTCGGAAGCGTTTGTTGAATATCTGCAGCAGGCCGAGAGCGGCAACGAGCAGGCAATCGCCGACGGCGATGCCATCCGCCCCGGCAATTCCGATCCGCGCATCGCCGGGCTGGCGGAGGCGCTTGCCGCCAACGGCTATCTCGACCCCAAGCAGCTCCAGCAGCAACAGCAGCAGCAGCAGCAACAGAAGCAAGGCCAGCAGGACCCGCAGCCTGCGCAACGCTACTCGCCGCCTATCGTCGATGCGGTGAAACGGCTGCAGGCCGATTACGGGATCGACAACGACGGCATTGTCGGCAAGGAAACGCTGCAGGTTCTCAACACCGGCGCAAGGGACCGGGCCCGCCAGCTGGCGGTCAACCTCGAACGGCTGCGGTGGCTGGAGCGCGATGCGCCGGCGACCCGGATCGACGTCAACACCGCCGCCACTTTCCTCGATTACTGGCGCGACGGCCGTCACCGCGACCATCGCGTCGTCGTCGTCGGCGAGCCGGGGTGGGAGACCCCGCCGCTCGGCTCACCGATGTTCCGGCTGGTCGCCAACCCGACCTGGACGGTGCCCAAGTCGATTGAGGAAGACGAGCTGGCGAATGTCGGCGAAGGCTATCTGCGCCGCAACAACATGATCCGGCGCGACGGCTGGATCGTCCAGCAACCCGGACCGCAGAATGCGCTCGGGCAGGTCAAGTTCGACATGCAGAACGACCATTCGATCTATCTGCACGACACTCCGCACAAGGCCCTGTTCGGCCAGAACCAGAGGCATCGCAGCCACGGCTGCGTACGCGTCGCCGACGCTCTGGGCTTTGCCAGGATGATTGCCGCCGAGGACGGAATCCTGTCGCAGTTCGAGCGGGCGCTCGCCAGCGGCAATGAGACCTTCGTCAAGTTGAACAGCCAGATTCCCGTGCGGCTGCTCTACCACACGGCCTATTATCGCGACGGGCGAGTCCACTTCCGCGCCGACCCCTATGGCTGGGACGAGGATGTCGCCCGGGCGCTCGGCCGCGAAGCCCGCGACCGCCGAACGGTCCGGACCCACGAGCGGGGCCGCGACGTCGGTCCGTAAGCAACGATCCGCCGCCTGCCCCTCCCCCAAGGCAGGCGGCGGCCCCCCGCCCGGAAATCAGCGCAGCCTGCCTTCGCGACAGGCGGAAATGTTCACCCGCGAAGCTCGGGGACGTAGCTGTCGTCGGCGATGTCGCTGAAGCGGGTGATGCGGCTGTCGAACTTCAGCCGCACCTTGCCGGTCGCGCCGTGGCGCTGCTTGGCGACGATCACCTCGGCGAGGCCGTAGACCCGGCCCATCTCCTGCTGCCATTGCTGATAGGCTTCGACCACCTTGATGTCGTCGTCGTCCTTGGGCGCCTTGGGCTCGCGTGACGCGACGTAATAATCCTCGCGATAGATGAAGAGGACGATGTCGGCGTCCTGCTCGATCGAGCCCGATTCGCGGAGGTCCGAGAGCTGCGGCCTCTTGTCCTCGCGCTGCTCGACGGCGCGGCTGAGCTGGGACAGCCCGATCACGGGCAGGTCGAGCTCCTTGGCGAGCTGCTTGAGGCCCCGGCTGATCTCGGAGATTTCCTGGACTCGGTTGTCGTTCGAGCCGCCCTTGCCGGTTCCCTGAAGCAGCTGGAGATAGTCGACGATGACCATGCCGATGCCCTTCTGCCGCTTGAGGCGGCGGGCGCGGGTGCGAAGCGCGGCGATGGTCAATCCGGGGGTGTCGTCGATGTACAGCGGCAGGCTCTGCAGCTCGCCGGCCGCCCGGGCCAGCGAGCGGAACTCCTGCTGGCTGATCTTGCCCATCCGCAAATTTTCCGAAGAGATGCCCGACTGCTCGGCGAGGACCCGGGTCGCCAGCTGGTCGGCCGACATTTCCAGGCTGAACAGGGCGACTGGGGCGCCGGCGGACTTGGCCGGCTCGATCCCGTCCTCCTTGTCGCGCATGAAGCGCTGCGCCGCGGCAAAGGCCATGTTGGTGGCAAGCGAGCTCTTGCCCATGCCGGGGCGTCCGGCGACGATGATCAGGTCGGACTTGTGGAGGCCGCCGATCTTCGCGTTCAGGCCTTCGAGCCCTGTCGTCACCCCGGAGAGATGGCCGCCGCTGTTGAGCGCCCGCTCGGCCATGTCGATGGCGAGCTTGGTGGCTTCGGCGAACGACTTGGCCTTGCCTTCCGCGCCGCCTTCCTCGGCGACCTTGTAGAGCTCGGTCTCGGCGCGTTCGATCTGCTCGAGCGGGGCGATCTCCTCGCTGGTGTCGAGCGCGCCTTCGACCATCTCCCGGCCGACCGACACGAGCGCACGAAGCAGCGCCAGGTCATAGATCTGGACGGCGAAGTCGCGGGCGCCGATCACCGCCGCGCCCGAGCCGGTGAGCTGGGCGAGATAGGCCGGGCCACCGATCTCCTTCATCGCCTCGTCGCCCTCGAACAACGGCCGCAGCGTCACCGGATTGGCGACCATGTTCTTGTCAGTGAGCTTGAGGATCGCTTCGTAGATGCGGCCGTGGAGCGGCTCGAAGAAATGCTCGGCTCGGAGCCTGAGCTGGATGTCCTCGACCAGCCTGTTGTCGATCATCAGGGCGCCGAGCAGCGCCGCTTCCGCCTCGACGTTCTGAGGGAGTGAGGGCGTTTCCGCCGGAGCGGAATCGGAGATACGCAAGACTTCTGCCATGGCGATGTCCTAGGCCGGTCGGGCCCGCTTCCCAAACGGGAACGAAAGTAGCACGACTGTGGATAGCATGTGAGCCGATTGTCGCGCGGTTCACACGAACCCGCCATTCTCGCGGCACGCCGCATCCACAGAAAAAAGAGCAGGCCGATTGAAGGCGCGATAAGCGGCCGTTACGCCACTTGGCCATGGCCATATTGTCCGATCGCTGGATTCGCGAGCAGGCGCAGAAGCACGGAATGATCGAGCCGTTCGTCGAGGCCCAGCGCCGCGAGGGCTGCATCAGCTACGGACTGTCGTCCTACGGCTATGACGCGCGCGTCGCCGACGAGTTCAAGATTTTCACCAATGTCGATTCGGCCACGGTCGATCCCAAGGATTTCGCCGCCAACAGCTTCGTCGACCGGCAGACCGGAGTCTGCATCATTCCGCCCAACAGCTTCGCGCTCGCCCGAACCGTCGAATATTTCCGGGTGCCGCGCGACGTGCTCGTCATCTGCCTCGGCAAATCGACCTATGCGCGCTGCGGAATCATCGTCAACGTCACTCCACTCGAGCCGGGGTGGGAGGGCCATGTTACCCTCGAATTCTCCAACACCACGCCGCTTCCCGCCAAGGTCTATGCCAACGAGGGCGCCTGCCAGTTCCTGTTCCTGCAGGGCAACGAGCCCTGCGAGGTCAGCTATGCCGACCGTGCCGGCAAATATATGGGCCAGCGGGGCGTGACCTTGCCGAAACTGTGACGCTTGGTCATTGCGAGGAGCGCAGCGACGAAGCAATCCAGCGTCATGAATTGGATTGCTTCCCCCGGACTGAATAGGGGGTCGCAATGACGATGAGTGTGGAACAGGCTCGAGCGCTCGATGCGGCCGACCCGCTGGCCTTCAGCCGGGACCGGTTCAGGATTCCCAATGGGCTCATCTATCTCGACGGCAATTCGCTCGGCGCGCTTCCGGCCGCGACCCATGGCCGAATCGACGAGCTGGTCCGCGGGCAATGGGGCGACGACCTCATCGCCGGCTGGACCAAGCACGGCTGGATCGACGCGCCGCTCCGCACCGCCGCCAAGCTCGCGCCGATCCTCGGAGCGCGGCCCGAGGAGTTGCTGATCGCCGATTCGACTTCGGTGTCCCTGTTCAAGCTGCTTGCCGCCGCCGCCCGCGCGCGTCCCGAGCGAACGGCGATTCTCACGGTCGAGGGCAATTTTCCGACCGACCTCTATGTCGCCGAGGGGCTTTGCGAAATGCTCGGCCTCGAGCTTCGAAAGGTCGCGCCGGAAGAGATTGCCGATGCGGTCGACCACGCGACCGCGGCCGTCACCCTGACCCATGTCGACTACCGGAGCAGCGCCCGCCACGACATGCGGCGCGTGAACGACGCGGCCCGCGCCGCCGGTGCGCTGACGGTGTGGGACCTGTCGCACAGCGCCGGTGCGGTCGAGCTTCGCCTGGATGAAGACGCCTGCGATCTCGCCGTCGGCTGCGGCTACAAATATCTCAACGGAGGCCCCGGTGCGCCGGCGTTCCTCTATGTCGCCGAGCGGCTGCAGGAGGAGATACGCTCGCCGCTGCAGGGGTGGATGGGCCACGCCGAGCCCTTCGCGTTCGAAGATTCGTTCCGGCCGGTGCGCGGGATGGCGCGGTTCCTGACCGGGACGCCGTCGATCCTGGCCCTCGCCGCGCTCGATTGCGGACTCGACACGTTCGATGGAGTCGCGATCGCCGACGTGGAGGGCAAGTCGCGCGCCCTGTCCCAGCTCTTCATCGACGAGGTCGAGGCGCGCTGCGGCTCCGAAGTGCGGCTTGCGAGCCCCCGCCTGCCGGCGCTGCGGGGGAGCCACGTCAGCTTCGCTCACCCGCAGGGATGTGCAGTCATCCAGGCACTGATCGAGCGCGGAATCGTCGGCGACTTCCGGGCTCCGGACCTTATGCGCTTCGGCTTCGCGCCGCTGTACAACCGTTACGAGGAAGCCTGGCGAGCAGCCGACGCGCTCGGCGAAATCCTCCGTGGCCGCGAATGGGACCGGGCCGAATTTTTGGAACGCCGGAAGGTCACCTGAGGCTGATCAAGCCACCGCTTCGGCCTTGTCCTTTTGCCGTTCCGCCCGTTCCTTGGTCCGCCGCTCGGGAGTCCCGAACAAATGCTCACGGGCCCGGTGGATCAAATCGACCCATTCGGCGAATGCGGCGGAAAGCTTCACGACCACGTCCTTGAGCTTGCCGTCCTTGAGGCAGCCGTCTTCGTCGAACTGGTCGCCGCTGACCTGGCCCAGATAGGCCTCGGGCTGCTGCATCACCGGCATGTTGAGGAACACGCAGGCCTGCCGGATCTGGTGGTTGGCGCCGAAGCCGCCGATCGCGCCCGGCGAGACGGTGACGATCGCCGCCGCCTTCCCGTTCCAGACGCTCTTGCCGTAGGGCCGCGAGCCGACGTCGATGGCGTTCTTCAGCACTCCGGGAATGCCGCGGTTATATTCGGGCGAGACGAACAGCACTCCGTCCGCCTCGCGAATCTCGTCGCGGAAGCGTTCGTATTCCGCCGGCGAGTTGCCATCATAATCCTGGTTGTAGAGCGGCAGCTTGCCGATCTCGACGATCCGGCAGTCGAGCTGGTCGGAAGCAAAGGCGCAGATCGACCGGGCGACCTTGCGGTTGATGCTATCCTCGCGCAGGCTGCCGACGAGGATCGCAATGCGGTGCTTGGTCATTGGGCTTTCCTTTCCCTCGACCGTCAATCCATCGGTCGGGCAAAGGTTGCCGAAGGTGCGCAGGGAGGAACCATGAGAACGATCAGCTGCACGCTCGCCCTTGCGCTCGCCGCCTGCGGCCCTGCCGATCGCGACGACCCCGACCGGCAGGCCGCCGAGGTCGAGGTTCTTCCGCCCGACGAGAGCGTGTCGACTCCTGGCGATGCGCTTGCCGAGGGCGCAACCGAGGCCCCGGCCAATGCCGCTTCACCCAATCCGGCCGCGGCCATCCCCGCGGCGCTGCACGGCCGCTGGGGCCGCACGCGCGAAGATTGCGCACTCCAGTCCGATGCCGAGGGGCGGGTGACGATCACCGCCGATTCCATCCGCTTCTACGAAAGCGTCGCCCGGCCGCTATCCGTGCAGGAACGGACCGACCGCATGATCCGCGGCGAGTTCGCATTCACCGGCGAGGGCATGACCTGGTCCGGGCCGATGATCTGGTCGGTTGACGGCAATCGGCTCACCCGGATCGACAGCGAGGGCGATTCGCGGCTCGTCTACACCCGCTGCTGAGCCGTCCCGCGCCCAACTCCGCGCCCGTTGCCGCTGACCTCCGGCCAAGCTAGAGGCGCTGCTCGCATGCACCAGTTCGATCTCACCGAAGACCAGCTCCAGATCCAGGACATGGCGCGCAAGTTCACCGCCGACGCAATCACGCCCTTTGCGGCCGAGTGGGACGAGAAGCATATCTTCCCGCGCGACACGATCCGGGAGGCGGCCGAGCTAGGTTTCGGCGCGATCTACGTCAGCGAGGAATCGGGCGGAATCGGGCTGGGGCGGCTCGAGGCGGCGCTGATCATGGAAGCGATGGCCTATGGCTGCCCGTCGACCAGCGCCTTCATTTCGATCCACAACATGGCCGCCTGGATGATCGACCGCTTCGGCGGTCAGGAGGTCAAGCACAAATACCTCCCGTCGATGATCCCGATGGAGCGGATCGGCAGTTACTGCCTGACCGAGCCATCGTCCGGGTCGGACGCGGCCGCGCTCAAGACCAGGGCCGTGCGTGACGGCGACCATTATGTCGTCTCCGGCTCGAAGGCGTTCATTTCCGGCGGCGGCGAGAACGAGATTTACGTGACGATGGTCCGCACTGGCGAGGAGGGGCCGAAGGGCATCACCTGCCTAGTCATCGAAAAGGACATGCAAGGCGTCAGCTTCGGCGCCCAGGAGAAGAAGCTCGGCTGGCATTCGCAGCCGACCGCCCAGGTCAATTTCGACGAGGTTCGGGTGCCGGTCGAGAACCGCGTCGGCGCCGAGGGCGAGGGCTTCCGGATCGCGATGATGGGCCTCGACGGCGGGCGCCTCAACATCGGCGCCTGCTCGCTGGGCGGGGCGCAGCGCTGCCTCGACGAAGCGATCGCCTACACCAAGGAGCGAAAGCAGTTCGGCCAGGCCATCGCCGACTTCCAGGCGACCCAGTTCACCCTCGCCGACATGGAAACCGAGCTGCAGGCCGCGCGCTATTTGCTCTACGTCGCCGCCGCCAAGGTCACCGCCAATGCGCCGGATAAAACGAAGTTCGCGGCTATGGCAAAACGGCTCGCCACCGACACCGGCTCTTCGGTGGTCGACCGCGCGCTGCAGCTCCACGGCGGCTACGGCTATCTGATGGATTATCCGATCGAGCGCTTCTGGCGCGACCTTCGAGTCCACTCGATCCTCGAGGGCACCAACCAGATCATGCGGGTGATCGTCAGCCGGGACCTGCTGCGGCAGTGAGCGACGACGTCCTGATCTCGATCGAGCGCGGGGTCGGGCGGCTGCGCCTCAACCGGCCCACAGCGATCCACGCCCTCACCCGCGACATGTGCGAGGCGATGAGCGCGGCGCTGCTTCGCTGGATTGGCGATTCCAACGTCGAGGCGGTGATCATCGACCATGCCGAGGGCCGCGGCTTCTGCGCCGGCGGCGACGTCGTCACCCTGGCGAAAAGCGGGGCCGGCGATGCCGGCGACGCCAAGGCCTTTTTCCACAGCGAATATCGCCTCAACCATTTGCTGTTCACTTACCCCAAGCCGACGGTGGCGCTGATGGACGGCATCACCATGGGCGGCGGAGTCGGCATTTCCCTGCCCTGCCAGTTCCGGGTCGCCACCGAGAACACGCGCTTGGCCATGCCGGAGACCGGAATCGGCCTGTTCCCGGACGTCGGCGGCGGCTGGTATTTGCCGCGCCTGCCGGGCCGGGTCGGCCAGTTCATGGCGCTGACCGGCGCCCGCCTCGACGGCGCCGACTGCCTCTACCTCGGCCTGGCCACCCATTATCTCCCGCAGTCGTCGCTGGAGGAGATGGTCGACCACATCGCCCGGTCGCCCGACCGGGTCGCGGGAGGCATCGGTGCCTATTCGGCTAATCCGCCCGAGACGAAGATCGAGGACAGCCTGGCGCACATCAACCGCTGCTTCGCCTCGGACCGCCTCGAGGACGTTCTGGCTGCTCTCGAGGCCGACGACAGCGAATGGGCCGAGGCCGAACTGGCGACGCTTCGGACCAAAAGCCCCTTGTCGTGCAAGGTGTCGCTGCGGCTGCTCGCCGAGGGCGCCGGCCGGGCGAGCTTCGCCGAGGAGATGGAGGCCGAATATGCGCTCGCCGGACGCGTCGTGCGGACGCACGACTTCCGCGAGGGCGTGCGCGCTTTGCTGATCGACAAGGACAATGACCCCAAGTGGAATCCGGCGACCCCCGAGGAGGTGACCGAGGCGATGCTCGACGAATTGTTCGCGCCGCTTCCGGCGAAGGAGCAATGGACGCCGTTTGAAACCTAGCCGTCACCCCAGCGCAAGCTGGGGTCCAGGCGGCGCGCTACTGTTGACCTTGGCTTGGATGCCAGCTTCCGCTGGCACGACAGGAGGGAAGTTTGTCGGAATACGAAACCATCCTCGTCGAACAGCACGGCGCAGTGACCCTGGTCACGCTCAACCGGCCGCAGGCGCTGAACGCGCTGAACAGCGCGGTGCTGAGCGAGTTGATCGAGGCGTTTGCCGCGTTCGACTCCGACCCGTCGCAACGCTGCCTGGTCCTGACCGGCAGCGGCGACAAGGCCTTCGCCGCCGGCGCCGACATCAAGGAAATGCAGCCGCAGGCCTTCGCCGACATGTATTCGTCGGACTTCTTCGCCGGCTGGGAGAAGGTCACGGCGACGCGCAAGCCGTGGATCGCCGCGGTCAACGGCTTCGCATTGGGCGGCGGCTGCGAGGTGGCGATGATGGCCGACTTCATCATCGCCTCGGAGAACGCCAAGTTCGGCCAGCCCGAGATCAAGCTCGGAGTCACGCCCGGAATGGGGGGTTCGCAGCGGCTGACCCACGCCATTGGCAAGGCCAAGGCGATGGAAATGTGCCTCACCGGCCGGATGATGGACGCCGCCGAAGCCGAGCGCGCCGGCCTCGTCGCCAAGGTCGTTCCAGCCGACCAGTTGCTCGACGAGGCGCTGAAGACCGCCGAGGCGATCGCGGGGATGCCGCCGCTCGCCGCCATCGCGGTCAAGGAGATGGTCAATGCCGCCTTCGAGATGAGCCTCGTCCAGGGCATCCGCTTCGAGCGCCGGCTGTTCCACGGCCTGTTCGGCACCGAGGACCAGAAGGAGGGCATGACCGCCTTCGTCGAGAAGCGGCCCGGGAATTGGAAGGGACGGTAAGACAGGAACAAACCCGTTCGCCCTGATGGCGAAAACCAGGACCATCTGGGGGATGGTCCGTTTTCGTCATTGTCGAAGGGCTGTCTTTCTCTTTTTCGTGAACAAGGGCAGGGCTTCGACAGGCTCAGCCCGAACGGAGTGGTAGAGTAATGGCGCGCATCGCATTCATCGGATTGGGGCATATGGGCGGCGGAATGGCTCCGAACCTGGTCAAAGCCGGCCACGAGGTCCGCGCGTTCGACCTCAGCGAGGAGGCGCTCAAGCACGCCGTCGAAGCGGGCTGCATCGGCGCCGGATCGAGCGACGAAGCCTGCGGCGAGGCCGACGTGGTGGTCACCATGCTCCCGGCCGCCCGCCATGTGCTCGACGTCTATCGCAACCATGTGTTCGGCAACGCCCCGGCGAGCGCGCTCTTGATCGACTGCTCGACCATCGACGTCGGCAGCGCCCGCGAGATCGAAAGCGAGGCGGAGCAGCGCGGCTACGCCATGGTCGACGCGCCGGTGTCGGGCGGGATCGCCGCAGCCGCCGGGGGAACCCTCACCTTCATGGTCGGCGGCTCGGGCGAAGCTTTCGAGCGCGCCCGGCCGATCCTCGAACCGATGGCCAAGGCGGTGATCCATGCCGGCGGGCCCGGCGCCGGCCAGGCCGCCAAGATCTGCAACAACATGATCCTCGGAGCGACCATGGTCGTCACCTGCGAGGCGTTCGTCCTCGCGCAGAAGCTCGGGCTCGACCCGCAGATATTCTTCGACATCGCCTCCAAGGCGTCGGGCCAGAGCTGGTCGATGACTTCCTATTGCCCGGTTCCCGGCGTCGGTCCCGAGACCCCCGCCGAGCGCGATTATGAAGGGGGTTTCGCCGCGGCCCTGATGCTCAAGGATTTGAAGCTGGCGATGCAGGCGGCGGAGCAGGCCGGGCTCGAGCTCGAAATGGGCGAGGAAGCCGAGGAGGAATATGAGAAGTTCGTCGAAGCCGGCGGCGGTTCGAAGGATTTTTCTGGAATCATCAGGATGATCGACGGCAGCTGGACACGGCCGGAAGGAAACCAGGCCTAAAGGAAGGGAACAGGAATGAACCGCATCTTGCTCGCAATCTCGACTGCTACCCTCCTTGCCGCCTGCGGCCAGGGTGGTGACGGCGGTCCGGCGCTGGCCGAGGCGAACGCCAGTGGAGTCGAGGCCAGCGAGGCGGTCGAGAATGCCATGGCAAACGCGGCGCCGCTGGAGCGCGAGCAGGCGCTGGCGCTGATGAAGCAGCGGCACGACAATTACGAGCGGATCGGCGATGCGATGAAGGCGATCACCCAGCAACTGCGCGGCAATAGTCCTGATCTTGGCCGAGTACGCGAAGGCGCCGCAACCATCGCAAATCTTGCGCCGCAGGTGCCGACCTGGTTCCCGGCGGGCACCGGGCCCGACGTCGGCAAGACCGAAGCGAAGGCCGAGATCTGGCAGGATCGCGAGGATTTCGACGCCAAGGCCCGCGACTTCAACCAGGCGGCACAGCACTTCCATGCCGCCGCCCAGGGCGAAGACGTCGCCGCCATCCGCGCCGCCCAGGCCGATCTCGGCGCCGCCTGCAAGGCGTGCCACGACCGTTACCGCCAAAAGCATCAATAGGTCGCGCATGAAGGCCCGCGTCTGGGACCTGCCGACGCGGCTGTTCCACTGGGGGATCGTCCTGCTCATCGGCCTCAGCTGGTGGTCGGCCCAATATCAGTTCGAGCCGTGGCATTTCTGGTCGGGCTACGCGCTGCTGTTCCTGCTCCTCTTCCGCCTCCTGTGGGGCCTGGTCGGCAGCTCGACGGCGCGCTTTGCGGCCTTCGTCCGCGGTCCCGCCGACGTCATCCGCTATCTGCGCACCGGCCGCTGGCCGCTCGCCGGCCATAGTCCGCTCGGCGCGCTCAGCGTGCTTGCGATGCTGCTCGCGCTCACCCTCCAGGTCGCGACCGGTCTCATCCAGATCGACAGCGAGGATTTCGTCGAAGGGCCGCTGTCCCCGCTCGTCAGCTTCGAGCTCGCCGAGGCCGCGCATGAAATCCACGAGGCGAACTTCAACATCCTCCTCGCGCTGATCGGCCTGCACCTGGCGGCGATCCTTTTCTACCGGCTGGCGCTGGGGCGGAGGCTGGTCGGGCCGATGGTCACCGGCCGCGCCGAGCTTGAGGACGGAATCCAGCCGATGGCCCCTGCCCCTGCCTGGCGCGCCTGGGCCTGCGCCGCCATTGCTGCGGCGCTCACGCTATGGATCGCCGCCGGCGCCCCGCCGCTGACTTGAGGCGCTGTCTTGATGTCGGCAATGGGTGGAAAGCGGACATGCTACTGCTAGACTGCACGGAGATGGCTAAGCTGAAGGTGAAGTCGGAGTGAGGAACGTCGCGTTCGCCTTGCTCCTACTCGCCTTGGGTCTGTTCATGACTTGGCTAACAGTAATGCAAATCCGCACGCGGGAGGTTACCGGCGAGACCATCTTCGACCTCGCCGGGGCGGTCATCCCGCCCCTTAAGCGACTGATGTTCTGGGCCTCTACGATCTTCCTTGGACTGCTGGCTGTGGTGCCGCTCATTGGGGCCGTTGCCTTCTTTATGAAGGCGATGGACCTGCCCTAGGCATTTCCGCGGTCCGTAGCTTCTGTCCGCAATGGGTCGGAAGCGGACATTAGCTCGCGCGCCCAGGGCGTCCCACCTTTCCCTTGAACCGCCGCTCCTTCGCCGCCACATCCCGCTTATGCTGATCCGCACCGAGCAGACGCCCAACCCCGCGACGCGCAAGTTCCTTCCCGGCCGCACCGTCATGGAGGCAGGCACGCGCGACTTGCCGGACGCAAAGGCCGCCGAAGCCTCGCCGCTGGCCGCGGCCCTGTTCGACACCGGCATGGTCGAAGGCGTGTTCTTCGGCAGCGACTTCGTGTCGGTGACGGCGGCGCCCGGAGTGTCGTGGACCGATCTCGAGCCGGTCGTGCTCGAGGCTTTGCTCGACCATTTCGTCAGCGATGCGCCCTTGTTCGCGCCCGGCACCGCCGCCGGAATCCATATCGAGGAGCAGGCGTTCGAGGACGACCCGGCCGACGCCGAGATCATCGACCAGATCAAGGATCTGCTCGAAACCCGGGTCCGCCCGGCGGTCGCCCAGGACGGAGGGGACATCGTCTACAAGGGTTACAAGGACGGCCGGCTCTATCTCGGCATGCAGGGTGCCTGCCAAGGCTGCCCGTCGTCGCTGATCACCTTGAAGCGCGGGATCGAGAGCCTGGTGCGCCACTATGTGCCCGAAGTCGAATCGGTAGAAGCCGTCTGAGGCTTCGGAAGATTCGCCGTGGAAGCGGTTTAAGCGCCTGTAACTATTCGCTTGCCCCGGCTTTCCGGCTGTGACCAAATCCAAGGCTTAATTGAGGAGACGCGATGATCCTCGCGATCGACACCTCGACAGCCAATTGCAGCGCCGCCTTGTTCGACGCCGCCGGCGCCTGCGTCGGGCGCCGCGACGAGATGATCGGTCGCGGCCATGCCGAGCGGCTGGTGCCTTTGCTCGACGAACTTCTCGCCGGCCGCAGGGCCGAAACGATCCTGGTCGGAGTCGGCCCCGGAAGCTTCACCGGCATCCGAGTCGGGGTCGCCGCCGCGCACGGCCTCGCCCTCGGCTGGGCCGCGGCCCTCCACGGCATGTCGTCGCTCGCCCTGCTCGCCGCCGGTGCGCGAGCCGCCGAACCGGTGGTGGCGGCGATGGCCGGCGGCCACGGCGAGCTCTTCCTCCAGCAATTTTCCGCTGAGCTGGAACCGGTGAGCGAATTGCTCAACCTGCCGCCCGAGGCTGCGGCAGCGGCCGCATCGGCCGCGCTCGTCGTCGGCCCCGCTGCCGCCGAGCTGGTCGCAGCCCGCGGCTGGGGCGAAGCAATCGAGGCTTGGCCGTCGGCTGCAGACGCTCTCGCCATGCCCGCGGCGCTTCGCAGGCTGCCGCCCAAGCCGCTCTATGCCCGCGCCCCCGACGCGAAGGTGAGGGCGGCGGCATGAGCGCAGCGAGCACCAGCAGCGCCGTTCGCATCGAGCGCGGCGGCTCGCGCGATCTCGACTCGCTGATGCGAATCATGGACGCGGCGTTCGATCCCCGCTTCGGCGAGGCCTGGACCCGCTCCCAATGCGGGGGAATCCTGCCGATGAAGGGAGTCGAACTGCTGATCGCCCGCAAGGGCGAGGCCGACCAGCCCTCCGGCTTTGCCTTGTGTCGGATGGTCGCCGACGACGCCGAGCTGCTGTTGCTGGCGGTCGACCCATCCCATCGCCGCCAGGGCATCGGCTCGCGGCTGCTGGAACAGTTCATCGACCGGGCCCGCGGCCACGGGGCAAGCCGGGTTCACCTCGAAGTTCGTGAAGGCAATCCGGCGATCAAGCTGTACAGATCGGCCGGATTCGCGATCGCCGGACGCCGCCGGAAATATTACCGAGGAAGCGATGGCTATCAATACGATGCGCTGACCCTCGCGCGGCTAGTGTAGCGGTCGTTTAACTTGCGTCATTGTTCGCCTTCTATTGCGCCTCGCCCGCCCGAGGCCTAGTGCGGCGCCATCGAAACGATGAAAGCGGGGAAATTGACAATGCTCGACAATGAAGGCGCCGAGGACACCTTGCTGACTTTGACCGCGGACATCGTCGCGGCCCACGTCAGCAACAATAGTGTTGCAGTCAACGACTTGCCGAACCTGATCCAGAACGTCCACTCGGCCCTGACCGGCATCTCGGGCAGCCGCTCCCAGCCCGACGTCAAGCCGGAACCAAAGGTTCCGATCCGCTCGTCGATCAAACCGGATTTCATCGTCTGCCTGGAGGACGGAAAGAAGCTCAAGATGCTGAAACGGCATCTGATGACCCATTACAACATGACGCCCGATCAATATCGGCAGAAGTGGGGCCTCGCCGCCGACTATCCGATGGTCGCGCCCAATTATGCAGAGCAGCGACGCCACCTCGCCAAGTCGATCGGGCTCGGCACCAAGCGCCGCAAGACCCGCGGCGGCGCGAAGTCTAAGTAGCCGTCATTGCGAGGAGCGGAGCGACGAAGAGAATCCGGATCGCCCCGATGGCTCTCTGGATTGCTTCTCCCGGCATTGGGCCGGGCCCGCAATGACGAGCAGGATGTCTTTGACGCTGGGGCGGTCTGGACTTAACGAGTCCCCATGACCCGCAAGATCGACATCGAAGCCTTGTGCGCCGACAAGGGGCTTCGGATTACCGAGCAGCGCAAGATCATCGCCCGGGTCCTCGGCGAGAGCGAGGATCATCCGGATGTCGAGACCTTGCACGCGCGCGCCGCGGCGATCGACCCCAACATCTCGATCGCCACCGTCTACCGGACGGTGCGACTGTTCGAGGAGGCCGGGATCCTCGAGCGGCACGAGTTCGGCGACGGCCGCTCGCGGTACGAAGCCGCGTCGGAAAGCCACCACGACCATCTCATCGATGTCGAAACCGGCAATGTCATCGAGTTTGCCGACGAGGAGCTCGAGGAGCTCCAAAAGCGCATCGCCGAGCGGCTCGGCTTCCGCCTCGTCGACCACCGGATGGAGCTTTACGGCGTCGCCATCGGCCGCGATCGCTAGGCCGCCTTCGTCGCCGTGGCGCGCGGCCATGCGGGTCGCGGCGCTGGCGGGGTGGCTGCTTCTTTGTGTTCCGTGCCATCTTGTCGCCAGGCTCGGCGGCCGCTCCCGCTGGCCGACCCGCTTTCTCGCCGGCACGGCGCGGATTTGCGGCGCCGACGTCCGGCTGCGGGGCGAGCTGCGAACACGCCACGCCCTGCTCGTCGCCAACCATCGAAGCTGGCTCGACATACCGGTGCTCGGCGGAGCCACCGGCTGCGCCTTCATATCGAAGGCGGAGATGCGCTCGCACCCGGTGCTGAAGTGGCTCGTCGACCAGAACCACACGATCTATGTCGACCGCTCCGACGCGCGCTCGCTGCCGCGCCAGGTCGACGAGGTCCGCTCGGCGCTGTCCGGCGAGCGGCCGCTGGCACTGTTTCCCGAAGCGACCGTCGCCCATGGGCCGCGCCTGCTGCCGTTCCGGCCCTCCTTGTTCACGGCGGTCGTGCCGCCGCCGCCGGGCTGCGTCATCCACCCCGTGGCGATCGACTATGGCGCTGACTCTGCCGATCTCGCCTGGGCCGAGGGCGAAGGCGGTCTCGGCAATGCCCTGCGGATCCTCGGCCGCAAAGGCCGCTTTTTCGTCTGCGTGACGATCCTTCCGCCGCTCGAACCGGGCCTCGACCGCAAGGCCATGGCGCGCGCGGCGCACGACGCCATTGCCGATGCGCTGGCGCCTTCCGGTATCGCTCCGGCTGACCTATATGCAGGCGCCAGATGACCTCCTCTCCCAAGACATTCCGGATCAAGTCGTTCGGCTGCCAGATGAACGTCTATGACGGCGAGCGCATGGCCGAATTGCTGTCGCAGCAGGGCATGGCCGCGGCCGCCGACGGCGACGATGCCGACCTCGTCGTGCTCAACACCTGCCACATCCGCGAGAAAGCGGCGGAGAAGGCCTATTCCGACATCGGTCGCCTGAGACGCGACGACGGGTCGAAGCCGCTGGTCGCGCTCGCCGGCTGCGTCGCCCAGGCCGAGGGCGCCGAGGCCAAGGCGCGATCGGCGATGATCGACCTGGTGGTCGGACCGCAGGCCTACCACCGCCTGCCGGAGATGGTCCGGCAAGCCGCCACAGGCGGACGCCCGGTCGACACCGACATGCCGGCGATCTCCAAGTTCGACGCTCTGCCCAAGCGGCGCCGGGCGAGCCCGAGCGCCTTCCTCACCGTCCAGGAAGGCTGCGACAAATTCTGCACCTATTGCGTCGTCCCCTACACGCGCGGGGCCGAGATCTCGCGGCCGTGGGCCGATATCGTCGAGGAAGCACGGGCGCTGGTCGAGGCGGGGGCTCGCGAGATCGTCCTGCTCGGCCAGAATGTGAACGCCTGGAAGGCTGGCGACCGCGGCCTCGCCGAGCTGATCCGCGAACTCGCCCGGATCGATGGCTTGGAGCGCATCCGCTACACCACCAGCCATCCGGCCGACATGACCGAGGCGCTGATCACGGCGCACGGTGAGGTCGCCAAGCTGATGCCCTACCTCCACCTGCCGGTGCAGTCGGGCAGCGACCGCATCCTCAGGGCGATGAACCGCAGCCACAGCGCCGAGAGCTATCTCAGGATCATCGAGAAGGTGCGCGCAGCGCGGCCCGACATCGCTTTGTCCGGCGACTTCATCGTCGGCTTCCCGGGCGAGAGTGACGAGGATTTCGAGGCGACGTTGAGCATCGTCGACGAGGTTCGCTACGCTTCGGCTTATTCGTTCAAATACAGCGCCCGGCCCGGGACCCCGGCGGCGGTGATGGAGGGTCAAATCCCCCGCGAAATAATGGACGAGAGGCTGCAGCGGCTGCAGCAACGGATCGCTTCCCACCAGCTGGCGTTCAACCGCTCGACCGTGGGACTCGACACGAAATTGCTGATCGAACGGCCGGGCAAGCGTCCCGGCCAGATGATCGGCCGCTCGCCCTGGCTGCAGTCGGTCCATGTCGAAACGCGCGCGCAGCCCGGCGCCATGCTCGACGTCACCCTCGTTTCCGCAGGCGCCAACAGCATGGCCGGAGCGGTCCGCTCGGCGGTCGCCGCCTGATGCCGCGCCGCGACCTCGCCGCGGTCCCCGACCGCGCCCGTCTCGAGCTCGAGTTCGAGCAGCCCTATCTGCTCGGGCCGTTGTTCGGCGACTATGATCGGCATCTGATCACCATCGAGCAGCGCCTGGGCGTGCAAATCTCGGCGCGCGGCAATCGAGTCCAGATCGAGGGCGAGCCCGATTCCGCATCGCGCGCCCGGGAAGTGCTGATCGGCCTCTACAACCGGCTCGACCAGGGCCATGACGTCGATTCGGAGGCGGTCGAGGCGGTGCTCGGAATGGCGGTCCAGCCGAGCCTCGACGGCATCATCGCCGAGGACGTCGCCTCGCCGCCGCGGGTGATGATCCGCACCCGCAAGAAGACCATCGTCCCGCGCTCGACCGTCCAGGCCGCCTACATGGAGGCGCTGTCCCGCGACGAGCTGATCTTCGCGCTCGGCCCGGCCGGCACCGGCAAGACCTATCTCGCCGTCGCCCAGGCGGTGTCGCAGCTGATCGCCGGCACCGTCGACCGGCTGATCCTGTCGCGCCCCGCGGTCGAGGCCGGCGAGCGCCTGGGATTCCTTCCCGGCGACATGAAGGAGAAGGTCGACCCCTATCTCCGCCCGCTCTACGACGCGCTTTACGACATGCTCCCGACCGAGCAGGTCGAGCGGCGGATCGCCAGCGGCGAGATCGAGATCGCGCCGATCGCCTTCATGCGCGGCCGGACCCTCAACGACGCCTTCATCATCCTCGACGAGGCGCAGAACACGACGCCGCTGCAGATGAAGATGTTCCTCACCCGCTTCGGCATGCGCAGCCGGATGGTGGTGTGCGGCGACCCCCACCAGGTCGACCTTCCCGACCCGGCCAAGTCCGGGCTCGCCGACTCGGTGTCGCGGCTGTCGGGCATCAAGGGCATCGCCACCGTCCGCTTCACCGCCGCCGACGTCGTCCGCCATCCCTTGGTCGGGCGGATCGTCGAGGCTTATGAGGGCCCGGGCGCATGATGCTCGAGATCATGGTCGAAGCCGACGAGGAGTGGGACAGTAGCAAGGAGCTGCTGTCACTGGTTCGAAGCGCCGCCGAAGCGGCGGTCGCCGAAAGCGCCTTCCCCGAGCTCGCCGCCTCGCCGCGCGACGTCGAGCTGTCGATCAGGTTGGCCGGCGACACCGACGTTCGCGCGCTCAACGCCGAATGGCGCGGCAAGGACAAGGCGACCAACGTCCTCTCGTTCCCGCTGGCGACGCCAAGTGAATTGGCGCTCGCAAAATTTGCCGGACCGCAAATCTTGCTTGGGGACATAATCCTTGCCCGCGGCGTCTGCGCGGCGGAAGCGGCCGAAAAAGCGATCCCGCTCGAGCATCACGCCGCCCACCTTGCCGCCCACGGCACGCTTCATCTGCTCGGCCACGACCATCAGGACGAGGCTGGTGCCGATGACATGGAGCGGCGCGAGATCCGGGCCCTCGCCCGCCTCGGGATTGCCGATCCCTATGGGAACGCCGGCTGATGGCGACCCAGCACGACGAGCGCGGTTCGAGGCTGTGGCGCGGGATGCGCTCGCTGCTGTTCGGCGAGGACAGCGAGCCGACCCTTCGCAACCAGATCGAGGAGGCGATCGAGGAAGCCGAGGACGCCCGGCCGGTCGCCGGCGACCTTTCTCCGCACGAGCGGCAGATGCTCAGGAACCTGCTGCACTTCGGCGACCAGACGGCGGGCGACATTTGCGTCACGCGCGGCGAGATCATCGCCGTGCCGTCGACTATCGGCTTCGACGATCTCATTCGCGCTTTCGCCGACGCCGGCCACAGCCGCCTGCCGGTCTATGACGACAGCCTCGACCAGGTTGTCGGCATGATCCACATCAAGGACGTGTTCGTCGCCAACGTCGACCCGAGCCGCGACCGCTCGATTGCCTCGCTGATGCGCACGCCCTTGTTCGTCCCCGAATCGATGGGCGTGATCGAGCTTCTGGCGCGAATGCGGGCCGGGCGAGTCCATCTCGCCATCGTCGTCGACGAGTTCGGCGGCACCGAGGGCCTGGTGACCATCGAGGACGTCGTCGAGGAAATCGTCGGCGAGATCGAGGACGAGCATGACGAAACCGAAGGCGGAATGCTCACCCGGATCGACGACGGATTGTGGGAGGCCGACGCGCGGATCGAGCTCGAGGAGCTCGCCGCCTCGGTCGACCAAAGGCTGACCTGGGAAGAGGATGAGGTCGACACCCTGGGCGGCCTCGTCTTCCTGCTCGCCGGCCACATCCCCGAGCGCGGCGAATGCGTCCACCATCCGTCGGGCTGGAAGCTCGAGGCGATGGATTCCGACCCGCGCCGGATCCTCCGAGTCCGCCTCCACGCGCCGGAGGAGGCGGACGCGCGCGAGTAGCGAATCCTCCCCGAGCTTGTCTCGGGGAGGGGGACCATGCGAAGCATGGTGGAGGGGCCAATCACATGCTCAAGGATATTGTGCCAAAGGCGTACTCGGGCACGACAACGAAGGCGCGGCGGCTTCGGCGAAAGATGACCCTTCCCGAAGTCGTCCTCTGGCGCTGGATGCGGCAGCGGCCGACCGGATTGAAGTTTAGGAGACAGCACCCAAGCGGGCCTTACGTCCTCGACTTCTTCTGCAATGACGCACGGCTGGCGATTGAGATCGACGGCGAGGCGCATTCGCGTGGTAATCGGCCCGAAAGAGATTCGACACGGGATGACTGGCTGCGGGCCGCTGGGATTCACACACTGCGCATACCGGCCATCGACTTGCTCAACGATGCTGATGCGGTTCTTCGGTGGGTTGTTGCCGAAGCTACAGCGCGGCTGCCCCTCCACCATCCGGCTGCGCCGGCTGGTCCCCCTCCCCGAGCCGAGCTCGGGGAGGATTGATCACTCTTTTGCGAACAGCCGGGCCGGATCGGCCATCGCCTTGAACTCGAGCGCATTGCCGGCCGGGTCGAGCAGGAACATCGTCGCCTGCTCGCCCGGCCCGCCGGCGAAGCGCACGGTCGGCGGAATCACGAACTCGACCTCGGCCTCCTCGAGCCGCCGGGCCAGCCGCTTCCACTCGTCCATCGCCAGCACCAGCCCGAAATGCGGCACCGGCACGTCGTCGCCGTCGACCGGGTTGGTCGTCCGCGCCTTGACCGCGTCGGGGGCGAGATGGGCGACGATCTGGTGGCCGTAGAGGTCGAAATCGACCCAGTGCTCGGCGCTCCGCCCCTCGGCGCAGCCGAGCAGGCCGCCGTAGAAGGCCCGCGCGGCGGCAAGGTCGTCGACCGGAAAGGCGAGATGGAATGGCGGCAGGCTCACCGGCCGGCATTGTCATTGCCACCCCCGGCTTGTCGAGGGGGGAAGCAATCCAGAACGGCAAAGTGGATTGCTTCGTCGCCGCGCTCCTCGCAATGACGGCGGCACATGACATATCTCCTGTTCGCCCTTGTCACCGGGATCGTCTCCGCATTCGCCTTCGAGCCTGCGGGACTGTGGCCGCTGATGCTGCTCGCCTTCGCTTTGCTGTGCGAGCTGGTCGCGCGCGCACCGAGCCTGAAATACGCGCTTCTAACCGGCTGGCTGTTCGGGCTCGGACAATTCGTCCTCGGCCTCAACTGGATCGCCACCGCCTTCACCTACCAGGCGGCGATGCCGGCCTGGCTCGGCTGGGTCGCGGTTGTCCTGCTGTCGCTCTACCTCGCAATCTATCCGGCGCTCGCCGCCGGCCTCGCCTGGCGGTTCGGCCGCGACCGGCCGCTTGCGCTGGTGCTCGCGCTGGCCGGCGGCTGGGCGATCACCGAATGGCTTCGCGCCGCCATCTTCACCGGCTTCGCCTGGAACCCGGTCGGAGTGGCGCTGGTCGACAGCGGCCTGATCGAGATCAGCGCCGTGATCGGCACCTACGGCCTGTCGATGCTGGCCGTGCTGACCGGAGGAGCCGTCTGGCTGGCCTGGCGCCAACGCTTGCTCCCGGCGGTCATCATTCCTTTGGTCGTGGTCTTGCTGTGGGCGCTGCCCGGCGCCGAGGTTCCGGACGGCTCGACGACCGTCCGGCCGATTCGTGTCGTCCAGCCCAATATCGGCCAGCAGGACAAGTGGCGGCCGGGCTTTTCCGACATCGCCGCGCAGCGCCTGGCGACGCTGTCGGCGAAACCAGGCGGCACGCGTCCCCGCCTCCTGTTCTGGCCGGAGGCGGCGATTACCGATCCGCTCGAGGACCAGCGCCAGGAGCCCTATGCCGCCTTCGCCCGGTTCGAGCGCGAGCGGGCGGCGGCGTCGATCGGTGAGGGCGAATATCTGCTGACCGGCGGAATCGCCCTCTTCTCTCTCCACGGCCGCCTCGTCACCGGCGCGGCGAACAGCACCTACGTCCTTGCTCCCGGCGGCGAGGTGCTCGGCCGCTACGACAAGGCGCATCTCGTCCCCTACGGCGAATATCTGCCGATGCGGCCGCTGCTGTCGGCGATCGGCCTGTCCCGGCTGGCGCCAGGCGACGTCGATTTCATCCCCGGGCCTGGCCCGCAGACGCTTACGCTTCCCGGCTGGGGCAAGGTCGGCTTTCAGATCTGCTACGAGATTATCTTCTCGGGCGACGTCGTCGACCGCGACAACCGGCCGGATGTCATCTTCAACCCATCCAACGACGCCTGGTTCGGTGCCTGGGGCCCGCCGCAGCATCTCGCCCAGGCGCGGCTGCGGGCAGCCGAGGAAGGGCTGCCGGTGATCCGCTCGACCCCGACCGGGATCAGCGCGGTGATCGATGCCCGGGGGCGGTTACTCGAGGCTTTGCCGTGGCGCAGCGCCGGAGTGATCGATGCCGCCCTGCCCCCGCCGGCGGCCAAGCCGACTCTGTTCGCGAGGGCCGGCAATTGGATCCCGCTCACCCTCGCCTTCGCCCTGCTGATCGCGGCCATTGTGCTTGGGTTTCGCCGCCGCTAGAGCGCCATATAAAGCTTTCCTTATATCGCGATTCCAAGGACCGCCTCCCCGCCATGCGCAGCTCTTATCTGTTCACTTCCGAGTCCGTTTCCGAAGGCCATCCCGACAAGGTCGCCGACCAAATTTCCGACGCCATCGTCGACTATTTCATCGGCCATGACCCCGAATCGCGAGTCGCCTGCGAGACTCTGGTGACGACCCAGCGAATCATCATCGGCGGCGAGATCCGCTGCCCGCCGGTCTATGACGAGGAACGGTTCAAGGACACCCACGGCTGGGCGCCCGGGGCTCGCGACGAGATCGAGCAATTGGTGCGCAACACCGTCAAGCGCATCGGTTACGAGCAGGACGGCTTCCACTGGCAGACCGCCGATTTCGAGAACCATCTCCACGGCCAGTCGGCGCACATCGCCCAGGGCGTCGACGCCTCCGGCAACAAGGACGAGGGCGCCGGCGACCAGGGGATCATGTTCGGCTTCGCCGTCGACGAGACCCCGGAGCTGATGCCCGCGACGCTCTATTACAGCCACAAGATTCTCGAGCGGATGGCCGCCGACCGGCATTCGGGCGCGGCTCCTTTCCTCGAGCCCGACGCCAAGAGCCAGGTGACCCTGCGCTTCGACGACGGCAAGCCGGCGAAGGCCACTGCCATCGTCGTCTCGACCCAGCACAAGCCCGGCTATGACGCCGGCGAGAACCAGGGCGAGCTTCATTCCTATGTGAAGGGCGTCGTCGCCGACGTGATCCCCGCCGAGCTGCTCGGCAACGAGACCGTCTATCACATCAACCCGACCGGAAGCTTCGAGATCGGCGGCCCCGACGGCGACGCCGGCTTGACCGGCCGCAAGATCATCGTCGACACCTATGGCGGCGCGGCCCCGCACGGCGGCGGCGCTTTCTCCGGCAAGGACCCGACCAAGGTCGACCGCTCCGCCGCCTACGCCGCGCGCTATCTCGCCAAGAACATCGTCGCCGCCGGCCTCGCCCGCCGCTGCACCATCCAGCTCGCCTATGCGATCGGCGTCAGCGAGCCATTGTCGCTCTATGTCGACACCCACGGCACCGGCAGCGTCGACGACAGCGCGCTCGAGACGGCGATCGGCCGGATCGGCAAGCTCGGCGGCCTCACCCCGCGCGGCATCCGCACCCACCTCGGACTCAACAAGCCGATCTATGCGGCGACCGCGGCCTACGGCCATTTCGGCCGCAAGCCGGACGGCGACACCTTCCCGTGGGAGCGGGTCGACCTCGTCGAGGACCTCCGGCAGGCGCTCGCCGGCTAGCGGCGGTTTCGCTTCAGCCAGCCCTCGGCGGCCGCGGTCGGCCCGACCTCGCGAAGCTGAGCGCCCTTGGACAGGGCGCGTCGCAAGGGCCGGTGGACGAAGGGCACGAGCGCTCCCGTCACTCCGCCCCAGATCAGCAACGACAGAAGTAGCCCCATCGCCGGCGCCCCCGCCGGAGCGAGGCCGCCGCTCAAGATTGGCAGCACCATCGCGCCGCCGGCCGCCCAAAGCGCGAAGCCGAATGACGTCCCGAAAAGCCAGCCGATCCGCTCGTCGTTGGCGGCGCGGCCGAACAGTCGGGCATAGATCCCTCCCGCCACCGCCATGACCAGCGCTCCGAGCGCAAGCACGCCGGCGACCGGCAGGCCGAGGATTTCGGACTGAACCTCCAGAGATCCGAACAAATGGAGCAAGAGACTGGCCGGAAGGGTGGCGACGACGCCGCTGATCAGCCCGGTCAGGATCGGGCGCTGCGCCGGCCCGGGATCGTAGCCGTGAGCCTGGAGGAAGCCCGCCATCAGTGCATGATCTCCTTGAGCGCTTCGCACTCGCGATAGGCCGGCAGGTCCCGATAGGTATCGATCAGATGCTTGTAGGAAAGCCCGACCTGGCGAGGGTCGCGGTTCATGTCGACCAGGCCCACCGGATAGACGATACCGAGCGCCTCGCTCATGCCGATATGCCAGTCGATCTGGTCGTTGAGGCTGTACCAGGTGAATCCGACCAGCGGCACGCCATCGTTCTGCAGCAGCTGGACGTTGTGCCACTGTCGCCACAGCCAGCGGGTCGCGTCGGCAGCATCCATGCGGTTGGTCTCGGTGTGCATCATCACCCGCCGGTAGCGTTGCCAATATTGCTGCGCGATCACGTACCATCCGAACAACTCGCCGAGCGCCCGGGCGTTGCCGTCCTGGTCGATCAGCCGCTCGTTCCATTCGTAATAATCGACGCCGAGGATCGACCGCCTCGGCACCTTGCGGCGCATGAAGCGCTCGTAGCTGTCGTCCGGAATCCCGTGCCCCCGGATGTGCTCGCGCATCAGGTCGCTGACCGGATTGGCGAACAACAGGTCGAGCGGCAGGAATCGGCGTTCGTTCTCCAACCGGGCGATCGCCTCGATTTCCGGGTCGGGGCAGCAAGGCTGGCAGAATTCGCTGCTCTCGGCGTGAATGAAGATCGCGTCTGGGCGGTGCTCGAGGATCGCCTCCTCCATCGCCACCGTGGCGCCGGCCATGTTGACCACGGCGCGGACGAAGGCGCCGTCGTCGGACAGCTGCTCGTTCCACAGGCCTTCGAGCGCGCTCAGCCGGGCGCAGACGAACATTTCGTTGATCGGAGTGTAGAAGCGCACCCACGGATAGCGTTCGGCGAACGCGCCGGCGAACTCGCTCATCGGGGCCGGGATGTCGGCATTCTGGAAATTGCCGAGCCAGGTCGGCAGTCCGAAATGGCACAGGTCGACGATCGGCTCCGGCCCGAGCTGCTCGAGCTCGGCCATCGGCTCGTCGACCAGCGACCAGTCGTAGCGGCCCGGACCGGTCAGGACGAGGTGCAGCGGTGGGCCGTACCGAATGTGGGTGATGCCGATCTCGCGAGCGAGCGCGAAATCCTCCTGCCAGTGCTGGTAATGCCAGGTGCCGGCCATCTGGTCGCGGCGCCACCGGCCATTTTCAATGGTCGGGTAGCTGCCCTCGATACCGGTCGCGAACATGAAGCCCGCCCCACTTTGCCGCCGGCCGTTGCGCGAGGTGCGCCGGGGCCTTGCCAGGCACGGCGGCGACCGCAGCTCGGATTGCGCGGCATAGCCGGCGGGACGGACGTAGAGCGCGCCGAGGGTCGCTCCGAACAGCATGTGCCCGGCCAGCAGGCTGGCGATCGTCGAAACATCGAGCGGCTCGAGGAACGTGGCCCATTCGAGCCTCACGATACCCTCGGCGAGGTGCATCAGCTGCAGCTGTGGAACCATGAGGAAAATGGCGAGGACTGCCGGAACGAAGGCGAAGATCAGGCCCTGGAGCATGGCAGGGACATCGAATCGCGCCCAGAAGAAATAAGCGTAGACCAAAGCCCAGGCGATCCCCGCCGCCAAATGAGCGGCAAGGCCGGAAGACCACCACGCCCACCACGGCCCGTCGGGGGAGACGAGGGTGCCAAGCTCCCGGACCATGTCGAACGCCGGAAGCCCGGCGAGGATCGCCAACCTCAGCGCCGCTTCCCAAGCCAGCGCCCCGGCAGCGCCGGCGGTCGCGGCCTTGCGAAGGTTGACGAGGCGCATGTGCGGCTAGCGAGGCCTTCCCGGCTCGTGCACTCCGACGCGGTGATGGTAGACAAGGTCGCCGCCGCGCCAGCCGCTGAAGATCAGGATCAGCACCGTCGCGCCCGACAGAAAGACGCCGAGCGATTCGACGATCTCCGGGCTGCTTCCGAGGCGAACGGCAAGATTGACGATCGCCACCACGACCGCAGCGACGTTGGCGATCATATGCTGCAGCGCGTGGTTCAGCCGGCGGATCCGGTCGTCGCCCATGAAGTCGATCAGCCCGAACACCGCCGCCAGCAATGCGGTGGCGATGCCGAAGCCTAGCAGCCATTTGGACGCGTCGGCAAAGCCAGGATCGCCATAAGCGAGGTAGAGCAGATCGCTTCCGAACGCCCCCACCAGCAAGGCAATCGGGAAGGGTATCAGCATCGGGTGGATCGGGTGGCCGCCAATGACCGCCGTCGACTTCGGATTGTCCCTGTAAAGGTCGGGATCAGCCTGGTTCATTCATTTTCTCCCTGTCGAATAACCGTAAGCCCAAGCAGCGACGCGCCGATCGCCAGCGCGGCCCCGGCGGCGATCCAGCCGCGATGCTCGCTCGCCCACAGCAGTGGCGAGCGCTCGCGCGCCTTGTCGTCGAAGCGGCCGTGGGCGCCGTGGTCGCCGGGGACCGGCTCGAACAAATTGTCCTTACGATCGCTGTCCAGCGGCTCTTCCGACTGCTGCCCCTCGACCGCCGTCCGCGCGAGGTAGCGGTCGAGCAGCGGCGAGATCAGCTTGTCGCCGGCGATCGCCTGATAGGCCGGCGCTCCGACGATCCATTCCTTGCGGCTCGAATGCGCGGCCTTCCAGATTGCGCGTGCTGCCACTTCCGGCTGATAGACCGGGCCGACCGGCTGCGGCCGGCCGCGGACATGCGCGCGGATCCAGTCGAACTGCGGCGTGTTGACCCCCGGCAGCTGCACCATCGTCAGCCTGACCGCGCTGTCCATGTGCAGCAGCTCGCTGCGGACGGAATCGAGGAAGCCCTGGAGCGCATGCTTGGCCGCGCAATAGGCCGATTGCAGCGGGATTCCGCGATAGGCGAGCGCCGAGCCGACGAGGATGATCTGGCCCGAGTTGCGCGGGAGCATGTGGCGCAGCGCCGCTCGAGTGCCGTGCACCTGGCCCATGTAGGTGACATCGGTGACCCGCCGATATTCCTCGACGCTGATGTCCATGAATGGCGAGAAGATGCCGGCGAAGGCGTTGTTCACCCAGACGTCGATGCCGCCGAACTCCTCGACCGCCCGCTCGGCGGCGCGATCGACCTGGCGGTGGTCGGCGACGTCGGCCTCGACCACCAGCGCCTCGCCGCCGAGCGCCTCGACCTCGCGCGCCGCCGCCTCGAGCCCGTCCCTGCCGCGGGCGATCAGCGCGACGCGACAGCCATGGCGGGCAAACTCGCGCGCCGTCGCCCGGCCGATCCCTGCCGACGCACCAGTGATAACCACGACCTCGGGCATTCAGGCGGGACTCCTGCTCCCATTTGCCCCCGCCCCTGTGCAAACGACGCCTGATGCTCCGAGCAGTTCCCCGCGACGGTCAGTTCAGCCTAGCGCCAGGCGCCAAGGATCGCCCCCACGGCACCGTGACCGATCAGCAGGTGCGCGCTATCGAGCAATGCCCCCGACACCATCGACGGCCCATAGACCCAGCCGTACCAGACCGTCGGCACGGCCGAGGCGAGGGCGATGACGGCGCCCCACTGAATTCCTCGCGAGGCACCCGCGACTCCGGCCCATTTGAACAGCATTGCCATGAACACGGCGGTGGCGAGCGGCATCAGGATTCCGAACGGCATGCGATCGGCGCCAATGTCCTTCAGCTGTTCGGGAGTCATCCCGCTCATTTGCAGCCAGGTTTCTTCGGGGACGAGCATCCCGTAGATGAGAAAGCCGATCAGATAGAAAGCGACCGCGGCGACGATCACTGCCAGCCAGTTGATTCCTGCGGCGCGCATGTTCCCCTCCATTGTTTCGTGGGCGGAACATATCACTTTCGCGCTCCGCGCTCCATCGTTAGCGAGCGCTGCCATGACCGCCCACAAGCCCGGCGATCCGACCACCCTCAACCGGCTGTACGGCCGGTCGAGCGGGCACCGGCTGCGCAAGAGTCAGCAGGAGCTGGTCGACACTTTGCTTCCGCGGATCGAAGTGCCCGCGGACCGTGAAGTCACTGCGCGGCGCCTGTTCGGCGACGAGAGGCCGCTGCATTTCGAGATCGGCTTCGGCTCGGGCGAGCACCTCGCCGACCGCGCCGACATGCTTCCGGACCACGGCTTCATCGGCTGCGAGCCGTTCCTCAACGGGGTCGCCGCTGCACTCGCCCATATCCGCGACAAAAGGCTCGGCAATGTCCGGCTGTGGCGCGGGGACGCGCTCGACGTTCTCCGCCGCGTGCCCGACGGAGCGCTGAGCTTCCTCTATCTGCTCCACCCCGACCCGTGGCCGAAGGCGCGGCACGCCAAAAGGCGGATGGTCAACGACGGTCCGCTGGCGCTGTTCGCCGCCAAGCTCAGGCCCGGCGGCGAGTTCCGCCTCGCCACCGACGATCCGACCTATCTCGCCTGGTCGCTGATGGTGATGGCTCGCCACGCCCACCGGTTCGAATGGCTGGCCGAGCGCCCGTCCGACTTCCTCGAGCCGCCGGGCGGCTGGATCGAGACCCGCTACGGAGCCAAGTCGCGCCGCGAGGGCCGGCGGCCTTATTATCTCCGCTACCGCCGGACCTAGCGCCTCGGCTCCAACCGAAGCAGCCGGGCCGCCGCCCCGTTGCGTCCGTCCTCGAGCAAATAGATCTCCCCGCGCGGCCCTTGGACGACGGCGCGCAGTCGCGCCCTCATGTTCCAATCGTCGGCCTTGCGAGCGCGATCGCCGGCGATGTCCACCCGAACGAGGTTCTGGCCGCTGAGCCCCGGCAAAAAGGCGCTTCCCCGCCATTCGGGGAACAGTGCGCCGCTGTAAATCATCAGCCCGCCGGGCGAGATCGCCGGATCCCACCAGGCCTTCGGCTCCTCGAAGCCGCGCCGCCGGTGCTCGTCGGGGATCGACGCGCCGCCATAATGGCTTCCGTAGGACACTTCCGGCCAGCCGTAATTGCGTCCCGGCAGGATCAGGTTGAGCTCGTCGCCGTGGGCCGGGCCCATTTCGCTCGACCACAGACGGCCGTCGGGGGCAAAGGCGATGCCGAGCGGGTTGCGGTGACCCACGGACCAGTAATACGCGGCGCGCCCGCCGCGCTCCGCCCATGGCCCGCCGGGGACCGGCTCGCCCTCGGCGGTCATCCGGATGATCTTTCCGAGGTCGCTGGCCATGTCCTGCGCCGGCTGCATCTTCTGGCGGTCGCCCGAGGTCACGAACAAATGGCCTTCCGGCGAGAAGGCCATTCGGTGCGCGAAATGGCCGTTGCCGGTAACCTTGGGAGTCTGCCTCCAGATGACCCGGAAACTCTCGATGCGCGGCTGTCCCTGGCCGAGCACCAGCCGGCCGTAGCCGACCGCCGCTCCGGCGGTGTTGTTCGGCCCGGCCTCTGCGAAGCTTAAATAGACTCTCTGGTTGGCGGCAAAGTCGGGATGGGCGACGACGTCGCCGAGCCCGCCCTGGCCGGCGACGCGGACGCTCGGCACGCCGCTGACCTGCTGCCGCTGGCCGGTCGCGACATCGACCAGCCACAATCGCCCCTCGCGCTCGGTGAGCAAGGCCATGTTGGTCATCGGCTGGCCGCTTCCCGGCAGGAAGCTCATCGCCCACGGAGTCGCGAAGCTCGCGACCTCGCGAATGACAAACGGCCGGCCGCCTTCGGGCGTCCGCGCCGCCTCGCCTTGCTCGACCGCCGCATTGTTGGCCGAAGCCGCCGTCGGCGACGGCGCCGTGCCGCAGCCGGCAAGAAGGGCAATCGCAGTGACGTGGAGCAGGCGCATCAATCTTTTTCCCTAAGGTTGCAGTTCAAGACTTGTCGGGGGTCCTTATGTAAAGGGCTGGAATGGAGTCGAGTTCCCTCCTGTCGCTGGCGACGGCGCTTCCTCCGCACATCGTATCGCAGGACGAAGCGAAGGCGGCTGCGAGGCAGGCGTTCGGCGGCAGGCCGGCGCTGTTCAATCGCCTGGCAAGCGTGTTCGACAATGCCGGCATCGCCCGGCGCCACATCGTCGCCCCGCAGCAATGGTACCTCGAGCAGCGCGGCTGGCGCGAGCGCAACGCTCTCTATCTCGAGGCCGCCGAGCGACTGTTCCTCGACTCCGCGCGCGACGCGATCGCCCGCGCCGGGCTCGAACCTGGCGACGTCGACGGCGTCGTCAGCGTATCGACCACCGGCATCGCCACGCCGAGCCTCGAAGCGCGGGTCGCGCCGCAGCTCGGGCTTCGCCATGACGTTCGCCGGGTGCCGTTGTTCGGGCTCGGCTGCGCCGGCGGGGTCAGCGGCCTTGCCGCCGCCGCCCGGCTGGCGGCGGCGGAGCCCGGCAGCAACTGGCTGTTCGCAACCGTCGAGACCTGCTCGATCTCGATCCGGCTCGACAGCGACGATCCGGCCGCGGTCGTTGCCACCGCCTTGTTCGGCGACGGCGCCGCGGCGGCGATGGTCCGCTCCGGCGGCAGAGGTGGCATCGCCCGAATCGCCGGCTCGGCCGAGACCTTGTGGCCCGAAACCTTGCGGATCATGGGCTGGGATGTCGAGGATCCCGGCCTCGCCGTCGTCTTCGACCGGGCGATCCCGCCATTCATCGAAGCCGAGCTCGGCGCATCGGTCGAGCGCATGCTGGCCGGGCTCGGCATTGCCCGCGCCGACGTCGGCCGCTTTTGCTGCCATCCGGGCGGGGTCAAGGTCATCGATGCGATCGAAAGCGCTCTCGCCCTCGCTCCGGGCGAGCTCGACCTCGAGCGCGACGTGCTCCGCGACCATGGCAATATGAGCGCGCCGACCGTGCTGTTCGTGCTCGACCGGCTGATTGCCCGCGGCCTCCCCGAACGGGTAATGATGACCGCCTTTGGACCGGGATTCACCTGCGCCGGCCTCGTGCTCGAGCGGCCGTGACCGCCGGCATCGTCCTCGCTCTCGTCACCGCCCAGCGTCTCGCCGAGCTGTGGCTGGCCTCCCGCAATAGCCGGCGGATTCTGGCGCGTGGCGGGCGCGAGTTCGGCCGCTCCCATTATCCGCTGATCGTCGCCGTCCATGGCCTGTGGCTCGGCGCCCTGTGGTGGCTGGCGCCCGGCCGCCCGATCCACTGGCTTCCGCTCGTCCTGTTCCTGCTCCTCCAGTTCGCCCGGCTGTGGGTGATCCGCACGCTCGGCGACCGCTGGACGACGCGGATCATCGTCGTCCCCGGCGAGCCGCTGGTGCGGCGCGGCCCCTATCTGTGGCTCAACCATCCCAATTATCTGATCGTCGCGCTGGAGATCGCGCTCCTGCCCTTGGCGTTCGGCCTCGTCGAACTGGCGCTGATCTTCACATTGCTCAACGCCGCCGCGCTGACCGTCCGTATTCGCTCGGAGAATAAAGCGCTGGCCCTTTGCGCCCCGCCGCCGTAGCAAGGCGCATGAGATGGACGGTCATCCTGGGCGCGCTCGCTCTTGGCGGCTGCGCCACCGCCGAGCTCCCGCAATCGCCTCAGGGCGCTTTCTTCAACCGGCTCCTGAGCCTGTGCGGCCAGAGCTTCGAGGGCCGCATCGTCAGCCCCGTCACCGAGGCCGACTCCGCTTTCGCCGGCCGGCGGCTGGTGATGCACGTGCGCGATTGCTCGCCGACCGAAATCCGAATCCCGTTCAACGTCGGCGAGGACCGCTCGCGCACCTGGGTCGTCACCCGCACCGGCACCGGCCTTCGCCTGAAGCACGACCATCGCCACGAGGACGGCAGCGAGGACAAGCTCACGCAATATGGCGGCGACACGGTCGACGAGGGCACGGCGCGCCGCCAGGAATTCCCCGCCGACCAATTCTCCAAGGACATGTTCGTCCGCGAGAGCATCCCGCAATCGGTGACCAACGTCTGGGCGATGGAGGTCGAGCCGGGACAGGTGTTCGCCTACGAGCTCAGGCGGCCGAACCGATTCTTCCGGGTCGATTTCGACCTCGCCCGCCGGGTGCCGACGCCGCCGCCGTCCTGGGGCCAGAACTGAGCTTCGCGGAGCGCCGCTGATCCGGCTTGCCCCGCTGGACGTGTCAGCCTATATCGCCGGCTCTCCTCGACATCGTTGCCGATGTGAGGCTGGCCGGGGTCCCGGGCGGCACGAGGGGGATTTGGTTTGCTTGTGCTGAAGGATCATCTTGGCCGACATCGAAGCCATCCGCGAACTGATCGAGCCGGAGGTGCAGGCCTTGGGCTACGAGCTGGTGCGCGTGGTGATGACCGGCGGTCATTCCGACCCGACGTTGCAGGTGATGGCCGAGCGACCCGACACAAGGCAGCTCGATCTCGGCGATTGCGAGCGCATTTCCCGCCGCCTGTCCGACCGGCTCGACGCCCTTGAAGCGGTGGGCCGCGATCCCATCGCGGGCGGCTATCGCCTCGAAGTCTCCTCGCCGGGCATCGACCGGCCGCTGACCCGCCTCAAGGACTTCGACGATTGGAAGGGCCACGAGGCCCGCATCACGCTCGCCGAACCGCTGGCCGGGCGCAAGCAATTCTCCGGGACGCTCCAGGGCGCCGACGGAGACAAGGTCCGGATCGCCGGCAAGGACGGCCAGGATCACGAAATTCCATTCGCTTCGGTCGCTTCAGCCAAGCTGTTGCTCACCGACGCGCTGATCAACGCCACCGCGCCGCTCAGCACCGAAGGCGCCGATTCCATTCAGACGATAGAGGACTGATACCATGGCCACCGCCGCACCCAGCGCCGTCAGCGCCAACAAGGCCGAGCTGATCGCCATCGCCGACGCGGTCGCTCGCGAGAAGCTGATCGACAAGGGCATCGTCATCGAGGCGATGGAGGACGCCATCCAGCGCGCCGCCCGCGCCCGCTACGGCGCCGAGAATGACATCCGCGCCAAGCTCGACCCGACCAGCGGCGACCTTCGCCTGTGGCGCGTGGTGGAGGTCGTCGAGGAAGTCGAGGACCATTTCAAGCAGATCGACCTCAAGGGCGCTCAGAAGCTTCAGCCCGGCGCCTCGGTTGGCGACTTCATCGTCGACCCGCTGCCGCCGATCGAGTTCGGCCGGATTGCCGCGCAGGCCGCCAAGCAGGTGATTTTCCAGAAGGTCCGCGACGCCGAGCGCGAGCGCCAATATGAGGAATTCAAGGACCGCGCCGGCGAGATCATCACCGGAGTCGTCAAGCGCGTCGAGTTCGGCCACGTCGTCGTCGACCTCGGCCGCGCCGAGGGAGTCATCCGCCGCGACCAACAGATTCCGCGCGAGATGGTCCGGGTCGGCGACCGAATCCGCTCGCTGATTCTGTCGGTCCGGCGCGAGGCGCGCGGGCCGCAGATCTTCCTGTCGCGCGCCCATCCCGACTTCATGAAGAAGCTGTTCGCGCAGGAAGTGCCGGAGATTTACGACGGCATCATCGAGATCAAGGCCGCCGCCCGCGATCCCGGCTCCCGAGCCAAGATCGGGGTCATCAGCCACGACAGCTCGATCGACCCGGTCGGCGCCTGCGTCGGCATGAAGGGCAGCCGGGTCCAGGCGGTCGTCCAGGAGCTCCAGGGCGAGAAGATCGACATCATTCCCTGGTCGGAGGATCTCGCCACTTTTGTCGTCAACGCGCTCCAGCCGGCGACGGTCAGCCGCGTTGTCATCGACGAGGAGGAGAGCCGGATCGAGGTGGTGGTGCCCGACGACCAGCTGAGTCTGGCGATCGGCCGCCGCGGCCAGAATGTGCGGCTCGCCAGCCAGCTGACCGCCAGCCAGATCGACATCCTCACCGAGGCCGATGCCAGCGAGAAGCGGCAGCGCGAGTTCATCGAACGCTCCGAGATGTTCCAGACCGAGCTCGACGTCGACGAGACGCTCGCCCAGCTGCTGGTTGCCGAAGGCTTCACGACGCTTGAGGAAGTCGCCTATGTCGAGCCGGAGGAGATCAGCTCGATCGAGGGCCTCGACGACGACCTTGCGACCGAGCTCCAGAGCCGCGCCGCCGAGGCGCTCGAACGCCGCGAGGCGGCCGCTCGCGAGGAAAGGCGCAGCCTCGGCGTCGAGGATTCGCTCGCCGAGCTCCCGCACCTCACCGAACAGATGCTGGTGACCCTCGGCAAGGCTGGCATCCGCACGCTCGACGACCTTGCCGACCTCGCCACCGACGAGCTCATCCAGAAGAAGAGGCCCGAGCAAAGGCGCCAGCGCGAGCCGAGCAAGCGGCCCGAGGACAAGGGCGGAATCCTCGCCGACTACGGCCTGAGCGAAGAGCAGGGCAACGAGATCATCATGGCCGCCCGCGCCCACTGGTTCGAAGACGAGGGCACCAAGACCGAGGAGGCCGCCGATGCGGAATCCTCGCAATGACACTCGGCCGCTAAAAGGTTTCGTTCGTCCTGAGCGGAGGCGCGAAAGCGCCGAAGTCGAAGGGCGGGAGGCAGAATCGCCGCGCCAACGTCCTTCGACTTCGCTCAGGACGAACGAGGATAGTGACCTGCATCAACCCCAGCGCACCTGCATCCTCACTCGGCGCAAGGGGACGCGAAGCGAGCTCATCCGGCTCGCGCTCGGTCCGGACGGCCAGGTCGCTCCCGACGTCCGCGCCCGGGCGCCCGGCCGCGGCGCCTGGATCTCGGTCACTCGCGCCGAGCTCGACGAGGCCAATGCCAAGGGCAGGCTCAAGGCCGCCCTCGCGCGCGCCTTCAAGACCCATGCGCTGCAGGTGCCGCCTGGCCTTGGCGAGCTGACCAGCCGGGCGCTTCGCCAGGCGGCGCTCGACCGGCTGGGCATGGAAGCGCGCGCCGGCAACCTCTTGAGCGGCGCCGAGCGCATCGAGGCTGCCGCCCGCGCCGGCAAGGTCCATCTGCTGATCCACGCCGCCGACTCCGGCGAAGACGGCCGCCGCCGGCTCGATCAGGCCTGGCGGGTCGGGGGCGGGGAGGCGCAGGGGATGATATTCCCCGAGGGCCGCACTATCTTGTCGATGGCCTTGGGCCGCGAAAATGTGGTACATGTCGCCCTGACCGATCCTGCTGCTGCGGCGCGGGCGCGTGATGCGCTCGCCCGCTGGAGCGCTTTCAATCACTCCGGTGCCGGTCTTCAGGGCGGCGCTCCCGCCTTGGGAACCGGCTCGGCCAACGCGTTTGACGAAGGAATAGAATGACCGACCAGACCGAAAAGCCGAAACTTGGCACCCGGCCCCCGCTGGGCATCAAGCGCACGGTCGAAACCGGAAAGGTGAAGCAGAGCTTCAGCCACGGGCGGTCGAATACCGTCGTCGTCGAGGTCAAGAAGCGCCGCATCCTCGGCAAGCCCGGTGAAGCCGCCGAGGCTCCGAAGACCCCGACGCCCGCGCCCGCCGCCGAGGCGCCCGCTCCGGCGCCGAAGCCGGCCGCGCGCGCCCCCGAGCGCCGCCCGACCTCGCCCGCCGACGACATCGCCCGCCGCAAGGAGCTCCAGGAACGGCTTCTGCGCGAGGCGGAGGAAGCCCGGCTGGCGTCGCTCGAGGAAGCCCGCCGCCGCGAGGATCGCGCCAAGGTCGAGCAGAGCGAGGACGAGCGCCGCCGCGCCGAGGAGAACCGCCGCGCCGAGGAAGCCGCGGCCGAGCGGGCCCGTGTCGAGGCCGAGGAACAGGACCGGCTCGCCGCCGAGGTGCCGGCTCCGCAGCCCGAACCGGCTCCTCTTGTCGACGAAGACGAAGAGCGCGGCCACCGCCGCCCCGGCCACGCCCCGGCGCCCAAGCGCCCCGAACCGGCCAGGCCGGGCCGCGGCCGCGACGACCGCCGCCATCATGGCAAGCTGACCGTCACCCGGGCCCTGTCGGGCGAGGACGACAGCCGCGCCCGCTCGCTCGCCGCGCTGCGCCGCGCCCGGGAGAAGGAGAAGCGCGCCCACCAGCAGTCCGGCCCGGCCGCCAAGCAGGTCCGCGACGTCGTCGTTCCCGAGGCGATCACCGTCCAGGAGCTCGCCAACCGGATGGCCGAGCGCGGCGCCGACCTGGTCAAGGCGCTCTTCAAGATGGGCATGCCGGTCACGCTCACCCAGACCATCGACCAGGACACCGCCGAGCTGCTCGTCACCGAGTTCGGGCACAACATCAAGCGGGTCAGCGAAGCCGACATCGAGATCGGCATCGGCGGCGACGAGGATGCGCCCGAGGCCCTGGAGCCGCGGCCGCCGGTGGTGACCATCATGGGCCACGTCGACCACGGCAAGACCTCCCTGCTTGACGCCATCCGCGGCGCCGACGTCGTCGCCCACGAGGCGGGCGGGATCACCCAGCATATCGGCGCCTACCAGGTCACCCTTCCCGACCAGGCGAAGGTCACCTTCCTCGACACGCCCGGCCACGAGGCCTTCACCGAGATGCGCGCCCGCGGCGCCAACGTCACCGACATCGTCGTCCTGGTGGTCGCCGCCGACGACGGGCTCAAGCCCCAGACGATCGAGGCGATCAACCACACTAAGGCGGCCGGAGTGCCGATGATCGTCGCCATCAACAAGATCGACAAGCCCGAGGCCAGGCCGCAGAAGGTCCGCGAGGAGCTTCTCCAGCACGAAGTGATCGTCGAGGGCATGGGCGGCGAGGTCCAGGACGTCGAGGTGTCGGCGCTGCAGAAGACCAATCTCGACAAATTGCTCGAGGCGATCCAGCTCCAGTCCGAGATCCTCGAATTGAAGGCCAACCCCGGCCGAGCGGCCGAAGGCACGGTGGTCGAGGCCAAGCTCGACAAGGGCCGCGGCCCGCTCGCCACGGTGCTCGTCCAGCGCGGCACGCTCCGGGTCGGCGACGTGTTCGTCGCCGGCGCCTCGTCGGGCAAGGTCCGGGCGATGATCGACGACAAGGGCCGCCAGGTGCAGGAGGCCGGTCCCGCCGTCCCGGTCGAGGTGCTCGGCCTGTCTGCGGTGCCGTCGGCCGGCGACCCGTTCACCGTCGTCGAGAACGAGGCGCGCGCCCGCGAGGTCGCCGCTTATCGCCAGAGCGTGCTCGACCGCAAGCGCACCACCGCCGCCCCGGTCAGCCTCGAGAACATGTTCGCCACGCACGCCTCGTCGACCATGGAATTCCCGTTGGTCGTCAAGGCCGACGTCCATGGCTCGGTCGAGGCGATCGTCCATGCCCTGAACCGGCTGTCGACCGACGAGATCAAGGTGCGCATCCTGCACTCGGGCGTCGGCGCGATCACCGAAAGCGACGTCACTTTGGCGAGCGCCAGCGGAGCGCCGATCATCGGCTTCAACGTCCGCCCCAACGCCAAGGCGCGCGAAGTCGCCGAGCGCAACAAGGTCGAGTTCCGCTACTATGACGTCATCTACCACCTCACCGACTGGGCGAAGGGGGCGATGGCCGGCGAGCTCGGCCCCGAGATCATCGAGACGGTGGTCGGCCGGGCCGAGGTGCGCGAGGTGTTCCCGGCCGGCAAGCGCGACAAGGCGGCCGGCCTGCTGGTCACCGAAGGCGTCATCCGCAAGGGCCTCAACGCCCGCCTGACGCGCGAGGACGTGATCGTCTCGAAGACGACGATCAGCTCGCTGCGGCGCTTCAAGGACGACGTCGCCGAGGTCCGCGCCGGCCTCGAATGCGGCGTGATGCTGGCCGACACCAACGACATCAAGGCGGGCGACATGCTCGAGGTGTTTGAAGTGGAAGAGCGTGCTCGCACGCTCTAAGCCGCCGAGCGTAACGAAAGGGGGCCCCGGACTTGATCCGGGGGAGCGTCGTTACGTCGAGAGACGGCGCCGCTCGGACGGCCTGCCGCGCAGCGGACAGGACCGACGGCGCGGATTTACTCCGCGCCGGCGCAGTGGTTAGGGAGTGGGTCATGCGCCGCACCGAAACCGCCGAAGGCCGCTCGGTCCGCTTGCTCCGCGTCGGCGAGCAGGTCCGCCACGTGCTGAGCGAATTGCTGCAGCGCGGCGACGTCCACGACGCGGTCCTGCAGTCGCATCTCGTCAGCGTCACCGAGGTGCGCATGTCGCCCGACCTCAGGCACGCGACCGTGTTCGTGAAGCCCCTGCTCGGCCAGGACGAGGAGGCGGTGCTCAAGGCGCTGCGCCAGAACACGGCTTTCCTCCAGCGCGAGGTCGCCCAGCGCGTTCGCACCAAATATGCCGCGAAGCTGAAGTTCGTCGCCGACCAAAGCTTCGACGAGGGCAGCCACATCGAGCGGCTGCTGCGCTCGGACAAGGTCGCGCAGGACCTCGAAGACGAATGATCGAGCAGCTGGCGTCGCCGATGACCGGCGACAATTGCCGCGCCGAGCTGTTTACCGAGGAGCATCGCGGGCCGCTCAAGGCCGCCTGCGCCGAGGACCGCGACACCTGGAGCATTTACGCGCTCAACTTCGGGCCGGACGCATTCGATGAAAGCATCGATTTGCTCGTTCGCTATACTCACAATCACACGTTCGTCCTGTTCGACGGCGACGAGCTCGCCGGAATGTCGAGCTTCATCGGAATCGACCGCGGCCGTCGGACGCTCGAGATCGGCAGCACTTACTACCGCCCGCATCAGCGCGGCACCGGCTTCAACCGTCGGGTCAAGCAGATGATGCTGGAACGCGCCTTCTCATCCGGAATCCGCCGGGTCGAGTTCCGCGTCGACCGCCGCAACGCGCGCAGCCAGGCGGCGATGAAGAAACTCGGCGCCGTGCGCGAAGGCGTGCTCCGCGCCGACCGCATCACCTGGACCGGCCATGTCCGCGACACGGTGCTGTTCGCCATCCTCGCCGACGAATGGCCGATCTAATGTCCGCTTTGGGTGGAAAGCAGACATTGCTGCCTACCGTCTGAAATGGATGGAAAGCGGGTGGAGACTACTCGTCACTACCGTTGCGTTCATCGTCTCTACGTTTGGCTCTGTCGTTCTCCCTTAGAAGGAGCCCGAGCAGAACAAATCCCCCTATCATCAAGAGCGCCTGGATGCTCCCAAGTTGGGAGGCAAACAACAGGAAGCTGAGGACGAAGAGAAATACTGCAACGACGGCGGGCCAAAATGCCATAGACGCTCAGCTAGCACACGTCCGCAATGGGTGGAACGCGGACACTAAGGCTTTTGATTGCGGCAGCGTTCCACGAGCGGCTGCAAGAGCGCTAAACCTGCTGACCCTGCGACCGAAACAACGGTGTCTAACGCGTCGATGCGAATACGACCGTTTGTAAGCAACGTCCGAATGAGGGGGTCGGTTGGGGCCAAGGGTACCACGAAGTTAGGGCCATCGCCGAGATATGAAATCGTCCCTGCGCGGCGCTCGCCATTTTGAAACGCAGCAGTTGTGGAAGTGCCTTCCGGCGCATTGGTGTTGGCTGGCGCGATGATGAACAGCATCCCTCCTTCGCAGTCGACCCGGAACGCTCGGTCATCCGTTTCCGGAACACCGAACTGGACGCTCATTCCGTTCTCCGCGCTGTGCCATACATATCCTGCAAGCGCGCGTAATGAGTCAGCGGCATTGTCCAGCGCTGATTCCGCCGCTTGCACAGTGTCCTCTTGCAAGGTCGGCTGACTGCGTTGCGCGTAGGCGGCGCAACCGGACAGAAGAACGATGGCCAAAAGACAGAATAGCCGCGTCACGAGCTAACAATGCGCCCGACTGCTAATGCCCGCAATGGGTCGAAAGCGGACACCAGCTATCCGACCTCCGCCTAGTTCGACGGCTGCTGCGCCGCCCGCGTCGCCTCGAGCAGGGCCTGGGTGTCGAACTGCACCCCGGCCCCAGGCCCGAGCGGCAGGTCGAGCGCCACCCAGCCGATGACCATCGCCGTTCCGACCGCGAGCAACGCCATCGAATAAGGCAGCATCATCGCCGCCAGGCTGCCGATGCCGAAATCCTTCTGCCAGCGCTGGCAGAAGATCAGGATCAGCGGGAAATAGACCATCAGCGGGGTGATGATGTTGGTCGCGCTGTCGCCGACGCGATAGGCGGCGGTGGTCATCTCCGGGCTGATCCCGAGCAGCAGCAGCATCGGCACCAGCACCGGCGCCATCAGCGCCCATTTGGCGCTGGCCGAGCCGACGAACAGGTTGAGGAAGGCGCTGAACAGGACGATCGCCGCCAGCAGCAACGGCGCCGGCAGGGCCATGGCGCGAAGCCCGTCGGCGCCGTGCACGGCGAGGATCAGGCCGAGGTTCGACCAGCCGAACATCGCCACGAAATGCGCCGCGGCGAACGCCAGCACGAGATAATAAGCAAGGTCGCCCATCGCCCCCGACATCATCTGCACGAGGTCGCGGTGGTTGCCGATCGTCCCGACCGCCGAGCCATAGGCCCAGCCGGCGGCGAGGAAGAGGAGGAAGAAGGCGGCGACCAGCGACCGGTAGAAGGGCGTCATCCGCGCCTCGGGCGCGCCCGCCTCGTCGATCAGCGGAGTGCCCGGCCCGACGGTGAAGAAGACCCACAAAGCGACGATGGCCAGCATCGCCAGCCCGGCGCGGCCGAGGCCCTTGCGCTCGGGAGCGGTCAGCGGCTTGTTCTGCGCTTCGCCTTCGGCGGGTCCCTCCGGCTGGCCGGCGGCGATTCGCTCGGCGTCCCCCGGCGGAACCCAGCGCCCCAGCCGCGGCTCGATGACGCGGTCGGTCACGTACCAGATGACCGGCAGGAACAGGATGGTCATGAAGGCGATGAAGAACCAGTTGCCGGCGATGTTCGCCTGCCAGCCGGTGAACACGGTGTCGACCGCCGCCTGGGTGATGCCGAACAGCAAGGCGTCGAGCTGGCCGGGCAGCAGGTTGGCGGAAAAGCCGCCCGACACGCCGGCGAAGGCGGCGGCGATGCCGGCGATCGGGTGCCGGCCGGCGGCGGCGAAAATGACTCCGGCGAGCGGGATCAGGACGACATAGGCGGCGTCGGCTGCAAGGTTGCCCATCATCGCCACCAAAGCGACGATCGGGGTGAGCAAAGCTTTCGGCGCGTTGCGCACGCCCGCTCGCATCGCCGTTCCGAACAGCCCGGAGCGCTCGGCGACTCCGGCGCCGAGCATCACCACCAGCACGTAGCCGAGCGGGTGGAAGTGGGTGAAGGTCGTCGGCATGTCGACCCACAGCCGCTGGATGTTTTCGGCCGACAGCAGGCTGGTGGCGGCGATCACCCGCGGCGCGCCGGTCTCCTCGTCGAGCTCGGCGGGATGCAATGCGGTCAGCCCGACCAGCGCGGCGATGATCGAGATGACGATCAGGCCGCCGATCAGCCAGACGAAGATGAAGACGGGATCGGGAAGCTTGTTGCCGCTTCGCTCGACCCAGCCGAGGAATCCGCGCTGCGTGCCGACCTGATCGCTCGCCGTTGCCATGCCCTCACTCTCCCCTTCCGTTCAGCCGGTGGCCGATCCTGCGCTTTGCCGATACACGGCCGCGATGGCAAAGCTCTATTTCTACTTTGCGGCGATGAACGCCGGAAAGTCCACCACGCTCCTGCAGGCGGATTTCAATTATCGCGAGCGCGGCATGGAGACCATGTTGTGGACCGCGGCGCACGACGACCGCTCCGGCGCCGGCACGATCGGTTCGCGAATTGCCTTGTCGGCGCCGGCGCATAGCTATGACGAGACGGTCGATCTGTTCGCCGCGGTCGGCGAAGAGCTGAAGAAGCGCGAGCTGCACTGCGTGCTGGTCGACGAGGCGCAGTTCCTCACCCGCGCCCATGTGCTGCAGCTGAGCCGGCTCGCCGACGAGGTCAACCTGCCGGTGCTGTGCTACGGCCTTCGCACCGATTTCCTCGGCAATCTGTTCGAGGGCAGCGCCGCCTTGCTCGCGCTCGCCGATGCGTTGGTCGAATTGAAGGCGGTATGCGAATGCGGCCGCAAGGCGACCATGAACCTTCGCGTCGACTCGCAAGGCCATGCCGTCGCATCCGGCGAGCAGACCGAGATCGGCGGCAACGACCGCTACATCGCTTTGTGCCGCCGCCATTTCTTCGAGCGGCTGAAGGAAAGCGAAGCTCGCCAGCTCAGCCTCGGCCTGCCGCGCAAGCCATGATCCACGGCTGGATCGTCCTCGACAAGCCGGTCGGGCTCGGCTCGACCCAGGCCGTCTCGGCGGTCAAGCGCGCGCTTCGCGAGGCGGGCGAGCCGAAGACCAGGGTCGGCCACGGCGGCACCCTCGACCCGCTCGCCAGCGGTGTCCTGCCGATCGCGCTCGGCGAGGCGACCAAGCTTGCCGGCCGGATGCTCGACGCGGCCAAGGCCTATGACTTCACCATCCGCTTCGGCGAGGAGACCGACACCCTCGACCGCGAGGGGACGGTTGTCGCGGCCAGCGATGCGCGGCCGACGCTCGCCGAGGTCGAGGCGCTGCTCGCCCGCTTCACCGGCGCCATCGAGCAGGTGCCGCCGGCATATTCGGCGCTGAAGATCGCCGGCAGGCCCGCCTACGCCCGCGCCCGCGCCGGCGAGGAGGTGGAGATGAAGGCGCGGACGGTGACGGTCCTTTCTCTCGCTGTTCGTCACCCCGGCGAAGGCCGGGGTCCAGCCGATCAACTGGATTCCGGCCTTCGCCGGAATGACGGCCTGGACGAAATCACCCTCTCCGCCACCGTCTCCAAGGGCACCTATATCCGCAGCCTCGCCCGCGACATCGCCCGGGCGCTCGGCACTGTCGGCCATGTCGCCATGCTGCGGCGCACCCGCGCCGGCCCGTTCGCCCTCGACCAGGCGATTTCGCTGGACTTTCTGGAGGCAGCGGCTAAGGCGCGCCAGCTGACGAGGACGGTATTGCCGCTGCAAGCGGCGCTGGACGACATCCCGGCCCTCCCCGTCACCCCCGGCCAGGCACAGCTCCTCCAACATGGGCAGCGCCTTGCCGGTTTCCCCGCGCAGCCGGGGCTTCAGCTGGCGACTTCGGGCGGAATTCCGGTCGCGCTGGTCGAAGCCTCGGCCGACGGCCTTCGGGTCGTCCGGGGGTTCAACATCTAAGACAGGAGTAAGGACGATGTCGATCACCGCCGAGCGCAAGCAGAAGCTGATCAAGGAACATGGTCGCGGCAAGGATGACACGGGCTCGCCCGAGGTCCAGGTCGCGATCCTCACCGACCGCATCCAGACGCTGACCGAGCATTTCAAGACCCACGCCAAGGACAATCATTCGCGGCGCGGCCTTTTGATGATGGTCAACAAGCGTCGGGCGCTGCTCGATTACCTCCGCCGCGAGGACGAGCAACGCTACACCGACCTCATCGCCAAGCTCGGCCTCCGCAAGTGACAAAAGGCGCCTTCGGGCGCCTTTTCGTCATCCCGGACTGGATCCGGGATCCGGTTTCTTTTGGGGCTGGAACGGGAAGAAGACAATTCGGTTGACTTCCCCGGGGCAAATCAGGCCCCGACCGACCGCGAACCGGCTAGTTCGCGAAAGCTGTCCCCGCCGGCATCCGGCCGCGGGGTGAAGGAACGAAAATGTTTGATACCAAGACTGTTGAGATCGACTTGGGCGGAAAGACCCTCAAGCTCGAAACCGGCCGCGTCGCCCGCCAGGCCGACGGGGCGGTCATCGCCACCCTCGGCGAAACCGTGGTGCTGTGCGCCGTCACCGCCGCCAAGTCGGTCAAGCCCGGGCAGGACTTCTTCCCGCTGACCGTCCATTATCAGGAGAAATTCTCCGCTGCCGGCCGGATCCCCGGCGGCTTCTTCAAGCGCGAGCGCGGGGCGACCGAAAAGGAAACGCTGACCAGCCGCCTGATCGACCGGCCGATCCGGCCCCTGTTCCCGGAGGGCTTCTACAACGAGGTCCTGGTGATCGCCCAGGTCCTCTCCTACGACGGCGAGAACGAGCCCGACATCGTCGCCATGATCGCCGCGTCCGCAGCGCTGACTCTCAGCGGCGTCCCGTTCATGGGCCCGATCGGCGCCGCCCGGGTCGGCTTCGTCGACGGCGAATATATCCTCAACCCGACCAACCAGCAGGTCGCCGAGGGCCGTCTCGACCTGATCGTCGCCGGCACCCGCGACGCGGTGATGATGGTCGAATCCGAGGCCAAGGAGCTGTCCGAGGACGAGATGCTCGGCGCCGTCATGTTCGCCCACCGCGCGATGCAGCCGGTGATCGAGGCGATCATCCGCCTCGCCGAGCAGGCCGCCAGGGAGCCGTGGGAGCTCGCCGCCGGGACCGACAAGCAAGGCATCAAGGCCAGGCTCAAGGAGCTGATCGGCAGGGACGTCGAGGAGGCTTACCGGCAGACCAGCAAGTCGGCGCGCCGCGAGGCGCTCGACGCCGCCCGGGTCAAGGCCGCCGAGGCCTTCGCCGACGCCGACCCGCAGGAGCAGATGGTGGCGATGAAGGTCGTCAAGACCATCGAGGCCGACGTCGTCCGCACCGCCATCTTGCGCGAAGGCCGCCGAATCGACGGCCGCGACACCAGGACCGTCCGCCCGATCGACTCGGCGGTCCACTTCCTGCCCCGCGCCCACGGCTCGGCGATCTTCACCCGCGGCGAGACCCAGGCGATCGTCACCACCACGCTCGGCACCAAGGAAGCCGAGCAGATGATCGACGGGCTCGAGGGCCTGTCCTACCAGCGCTTCATGCTCCACTATAACTTCCCGCCCTACTCGGTCGGCGAAGTCGGCCGCTTCGGTCCTCCGGGGCGCCGCGAGGTCGGCCACGGCAAGCTCGCCTGGCGGGCGATCAACCCGATGCTGCCGAGCGCCGAGGAATTCCCCTACACCATCCGCGTGCTGTCCGACATCACCGAGTCCAACGGCTCGTCGTCGATGGCGACGGTGTGCGGCGCTTCGCTGGCGCTGATGGACGCCGGCGTTCCGCTGAAGCGCCCGGTCGCCGGCATCGCCATGGGCCTGATCCTCGAAGGCCAGGATTTCGCGGTGATCAGCGACATCCTCGGCGACGAGGACCATCTCGGCGACATGGACTTCAAGGTCGCCGGCACCAGCGAGGGCATCACCTCGCTGCAGATGGACATCAAGGTCGCCGGAATCACCGAGGAGATCATGAAGACCGCCCTCGCCCAGGCGAAGGACGGCCGCGCCCACATCCTCGGTGAGATGGCCAAGGCGCTCGGCGAGGTTCGCGGCGAGCTTTCCGAGCACGCCCCGCGAATCGAGACGATGCAGGTGCCCAAGGACAAGATCCGCGAGGTCATCGGCACCGGCGGCAAGGTCATCCGCGAGATCGTCGCCGAGACCGGCGCCAAGGTCGACATCGACGACGACGGGACGATCAAGATCGCCTCGTCCGACCCTGCCAAGATCGAGGCGGCGCGCAACTGGATCCGCGGCATCGTCGCCGAGCCCGAGCCCGGCACCATCTACACCGGCAAGGTGGCGAGCATCGTCGACTTCGGCGCCTTCGTCACCTTCATGCCGGGCAAGGACGGCCTCGTCCACGTCTCGGAGATCAGGAACGAGCGGGTCGAGAACGTCCGCGACGTCCTCAGCGAAGGCCAGGAGGTCAAGGTCAAATTGCTCGAGGTCGACCCGCGCGGCAAGGTCCGCCTGTCGATGCGCCTGGTCGACCAGGAAACCGGCGCCGAGCTCGAGGACACGAGGCCCCCGCGCGAGCCGCGCGGTGACCGCGAAGGCGGCGGCCGCGGCGACCGTCATCGCGGCGGCCGCGACCGTGGCGGGCGTGACGATCGCGGCCCGCGCCGCGAAGGCGGCGGCGGCGGACGCGGCGAAGGCCGTGACCGCGGGCCTCGTGGCGAAGGCGGCGGACGCGACCGTGGCCCGCGCCAGGACCGTGAGCCTCGCGGCGAGCGTCAGGGCGGCGAGCGTCAGGGCGGCGACGACGGCCCGGCCCCCGAGTTCGCCCCGGCCTTCCTGACCCGCGACGACGACTGAGAGTGACCCCGACGGCAACGCAAGGATTGCGTACGCAATCCGGCGTTGCCTGGAGAGAGGGAGCGACACGGACGGCGCGGCCGGCGTAAAGCCGGCCGAACCCGTGCGACGCGGTCACGCGATTCACTCGCGTGACCCCTCCCCCCGTTCCCCGGCGCAGGCCGGGGTCCAGTCCACGTCATTGCGAGGCGCCGGTTGCCCCGGCGGAGGCCGCGGTCCGCCTTCCTCATCCTCCCAGATTTCTCGGGGAGCAGCTGTACGCGGCCATGCTGGGAGCATGGCGGACCGGCTGCTGACCGCCGAAGGCGGTGGAGGGGGCCCATCACGGCGCTCCACCACCCCCAAAACACCAACGCCCCGCGATCGCTCGCGGGGCCTTCCAAACCTTCGTACCACTCTAATCGTGGCGACTTTGATCGCGCCACGCAGCCCAATCCACTTCCTCTGAATTCTTCAATTCAAGCGAACCGGATGGACCTCGATCCAAAAATAGGACGAGGTTTTGGCAGGGATAGCGTGCGCTAGGAACGAGTAGTCCGTCGTATTCCAAGAAATGTGCAGCGGCCGCAATCGCAACTGTCGCGTCATAATCGAACGATTCGTATCGAGCTGAATCCACGCCAAGATGATCCAAGCTGGAAATGTCAGCAAAATGCAGAGATCGATCTCTTTGCACAGTCAGTTCATGGATCTGGTGCCTCAGTCTGCTTGGCCAAACAGGTTCCAGCGAAAGCCTAAAACCAATTTCGGCGAAGGCACCCTCTTTCTCCAAGCTCGTATAAAGTACTTCGGTATCGCTCGCGGGACTCCATCTGCCAATCGCACCTGAGCCCCTTAGTGGGTCACGACCGAATCCCGTGATCCGCCAAACTGCTCCTGAAAAGGGAATGGGGTCCATTTCATCGAGTGCATCGAGAATGGCTCGATCATGAACCCTTTGGCGAGGCATACCTAAGTGTAAGTGCCCTCAATCAAGCTCTCAATGACGGCAAGCACTTGGTCGGCGTGTCCACCATGAATCAAATCAATTGGTCGATTACCATCCAATAGTCTATGCATTGAGTACAGCCAGACACGAGCTTCCTCAGGGTCATACAGCTCAGCTAGCCGATCAACGACATAACGTAGATCGGAGATCAACAGTTGGGTTCTGGGATGAGGAAAGGATGTTCCAGCTGACCAACGCGAAACAGTGGCAGGCGACACTGCAGCAATATTAGCCACATCGGTACCCTTCAGGTTTCCCCGCCGCCGAAGATCATCCAAAAGATTTGCGACTGCTCCCATTCTATCGACCTAGAACTGCGCTAAGTACCGGAGAACCGCCCCGAAATGCTGGTGACCTAGAACGCGTTTCGGAAGTTTCTTGCGCGTCCAGGTCAGCCAATGCATCGCGAAGACGAACCAAGCGCTTCTTAGCTTTGGCTAGCACGTCACGGACTCTCTCATCCTGAATTTTCAAGGTTCCTGCGTGACGAGCGGTCCGAATTGCCGGATCGATATGCCGAAGAAGAAAGTGTCCTGTTCTACGATCCTCAGGGACGCTTGATAGGTCATCCAACTGGCGGTGGCGCTGAATCAAAAAATGGACGTGGCCATTCTCGATCATGTCTTCAGAACCATGTGGACAACACGATGTATCTGCACACGCGAAGCGAGATCGTCCGCCCTTTGCGCCAAAAATGGCCTCCAATTGCTCCTCCTTCAAATATCGATCGAGTTCATGGACATAGACACGAGCACTCGCCCCGCCTCCGCCTGTTGGCGGTGTCCGCCAATCGTTGGCAGCGAAACTCTCCTTTTGACCAACACCATGGCTAATGCCCCCCACGGCGCCGAACGCTGCCGACCCAAGCGCAGCAAATCCACCAGCCATGTCTGCCACTAGCGGACGTCCAATCGCGTGGAGATCACGGAGCGATTCGATGAAGTGGCGCGTGCCAGCGCCAGTTGCAGTGGCGCCAAAGCCCGATGCTCTTATCCATACATTCTGTATGGGAAGGTCGCGAATATTGGCGACGAACTGCCGCCTGGCAGACTCGTCCTTCAGCTGCGCCATCGTTGTGATCAGTTGATAGTCGATCGCGATGTCGGCACCGCCACGGTGATCAAGCTCATGTCTCAGCTCCTCGCACAGCCGCAAGTCGGTACTCCGCCAAGGGTCGTTGCGGGTTTCAATTAGGTGCGAAGGCGCGAGGACCACACTTACGCGTGCTCCCACCGCAAATTCGGCTATGCTCACAGCTGTGTCATGATTGCGGCGCTGACCGAAGTCTGTGGGCTCCCACGGCCGGTCTAGATTCGACCAAGGCAGGGATTGGATTGTGGATGACCCGAAGCGACCGCGCGTCGCCATCTCGGCGAAATTAGGATCAAGAACAACCTCGCACCCGCTCGATTTCAGTGTTTTGGCGAGCTCACCTTGCTCCTGCAGGTGAGCAGCATCGAAAACAAATCGCCGATACGGAAGACGCCCGCTGGCTTGAAGTTCGGCAAGCTTTCGATGACCGGTATGACCGACACGAAGATAGCCGGCTATCGGTGGCGTTTGCGGACGAAGCACATGCAAAGTGGCATTCATGAGGTGACTCCGTTGAGTCGGAACTTGCACTTCTATTTCAGAAAAATCAATCTTGAAATAGAAACGTTAGGACCCATCGGGGTGCCGCGCTCAGTGGCGCCAAACCAAACCTTTGGGAGGTCAGCGTGGGACTGAGACCAAGCTTCAGAAATCGCGTGCTTTTCGTTGAGCAGCAGGAGGTCAGCGTCTATGATCCTCACGTCGAGCGCCTCCACTCGATCCAGAACCTGATTTGGCGAACTGACGATCCGCCGACGAAATGGATCGAACATGCAACCGAACGAATTGGCGACTGGCGCTCTTTTACGCGCAGCGTCTACATGCGGTGGGCCATCACAATTAACGCCCTGCACGTTGCCGAGGCCCGCTACCGCGACAATCCGAACATCGCGTTGACCATTGATACGATCCGGCCGGGTCCAGCCGGGCCTCAGCGCGTCCATGTTGCTGTCTGGCCGGCCGCTCAGGCGGCCGACAACTACTCTGCGAGCATCCCGTTGATAGCTGCGTACGGCGTACAGGATCTCTATGGCGCGCTCGAGGAGAACGTGTTCGCCTTATATGAGATTTTTCTCAGGGCCCGTCCCGAGCGCCTGATGGAGGGGCCTGAATTCAAAGCGCTCCGGAAGCTTTATCGCGATCGCGACACATCAGACGAGCATCGCGCCGCGTTTCATCACGCGTGGGACGAGCGTTTCGAGGCGTGGCGCCGGAGTCGCGCCTATGATGGACTGCATAGAGTGTTCGCCAATTTCTGGACGGCGGCAGGATTGTCCCGTCCAAGCTGGTACGAGCACACAGATATTGCTGACTGGTGCCGGACCATCGAAACGATCGGCGAAATTCGCCACTTGATAGTGCACGGCGAGAATAACGTGTCGCCCCGATTGGCAGACTTATGCGCCGCGCAGCCAGCTTTGGGCTTCAACTTCCATGCCGGTCAGAGGCTCGATGTCGAGCTGATCCATCTCATGATCGTCGAACATTTTCTCGACAGCCTGTTGACGACAATCAATGCGAGCTTGCTTGAGCTGGCTGTGGGCAGACCGCTACCAATGGGACGGCCTCACAACGACTGATCGGAGTGAAGGCGCAATCGTAGGGGATCACGGGACTGAATCCCGTGACGTCGAACGGGTTCGGCTCACGCCGACCCGCCGGTTGGGCATCCGTCTCTTCGACTTAAGCAGCCGTTCCAGCATGCCGGCGGCATGCCAACGTGCGGCTGCTCTCTTCGCGCAGCCTCGCCTTTGCTCCGCAAAGGGCTCCGCTGCGCTCGGCATTTCGACAGGGGCCCTCTCTGAGCGGCGCACAAACGCCCGTTTCCAAAACGGGCGAGCACACCGCTCCCCCGGATGGTCAGAATTCCACAGCGAAATCAGAAAGCTATCCAATAGCTTCCGGATTTTGCTGTCCTACAGCCCCCCAGTTGAGTCATAGACTGGTCGATGAGCAGCAAGCCGCCGCGCCGAATCTCCGCTTCCGGCCTGCCGAGCCGGCGGCAACGGCGCCGCCCCGGCCCACCGATCTTCCCGATCTTCTCGAACTTCACGAACTTCGCACTGGCTGCCGCGGCTGCTTCCATGGGTGACCTTCGCGAAGTTCGGCGCCGGCCGCGCCGCTCCGCCACCCCCGGTAAAGTCGCGAAAATGGTCGCGGTCTACGGGACATTGGCGACTTTAAGGGCGCAATCGGGCGCGAAGCCGCTTGGCTGCGAATGCCCGGCCGGAGCCGCTCTTCAAGTAGCGCTCGAATGCGGCGGCAACATGGGGATCGGCGAAATAATGGAACGACAACAGCCGCCACGGCTTGAACTTCGAGCTGTGCGGAGACTGGCCGGCGTTGTGGGCGGCGAGCCGCCTCTCAACGTCCGCGCAAAGCCCGGTGTAGAATTGGCCCGGGTCTTTGAGGCTTTGAAGGATGTAGACGTAGTTCAGGCGGCCCTCCTTCGCCTCGGGCTTCGGCGGGCAGCCTTCGTCGCTGCCGATGTGGAAAACTGGCTTGCCAGCCGAAGTCGCGCAGCGACGAAGGCTGGTGGAGCTGAGGGGAATCGAACCCCTGACCTCTGCAGTGCGATTGCATGAACTGGAGAAGCTTTTCGCAGTTTTGCGTGGTTTTCCGACGGCGAAGCAAGCGATTTGGACCAACAATCGCGCGACTTGCGATACGCTTGCGATACGCTTGCCCTACGCCGCACCATACTAGAGGCAGTGCCCCTATCAGCTGTACGCCTAATGGCCGTTTCGAGTGGAAGCGGACATTGTGCGGACCTTATCTGTTAGCCGTCGCTTCGCTCGTGCTGATTGCGCCAGCCGTAGCGGGTGACGCCTCGCGGCTTGAATATCGCCAGGACAGCGATGACCAACAGGACGAAAAGGCCGCCACCGGAGTGGAGCAGCGTCCCGGGCAAGTCGCGGGGATCGGCGACAGAGTCGGCCGTCTCCGCGAGGGCGCTGACGACCTGCGCCTCCTGCAGCAGGACGATCGTCGCAAGGATGGTCAGCAGGAGCTTCAGCAGCACCCAATAGTGGCGGAGGAGGCCCCAGGGTGTGCCGAGAGCGTTGACGATCCCGATTAGCACCGAAGCGAGGGCCAGCGGGACGATCGCCAGCCAGATGACCAGCTCCATTGCTACATAGGCAGCCCGTACGGTCTGGATCTCACGACCCGTGACGGCGGTGATGTCCAGCGCCAGATAAGCGAGCACCGCGCCGAGCCAGCCGACCGACGTCGCGACATGGGCCGTGAGCACAATCTTGCGCAGGCGGGGCGGCATCGGCTGCCAGGACCACAGCCGGACGGCGGAGAGTCTTCCCCAGCGGGACGGGACTAGACCCCTGTCGGCAAGCCAGGCCCAGTTGAGCGCCAGGGCCGTGAGGAACAACGCTCCGAGGAGCAGCAGGCGTCCCGAGCCTGCGTGGGCGCCGGCTCCACCCGATGAGCCGTGGCGGGACGGGCCGTGTCCGCCGCCTCCGCTGAGAACGCTGTAGAGCACGAACAGGAACAGCAGGACCGCGATCACGCCGAAGACATTTACCCATCGCGGTGTGCCGGGATGCGGGGGTAAGCGGGCCGAATCCGGTCCCTGTTCGCTTGACATCACGCCTTGGCCTCAAATCACTGGAGAGAACTTGTACGACAACAGGATGGTCCGTCAGGTTCTTTTGATGGACCAAGCCCGCTAAATGCCTGCTATCGAACACAGCAGGCGAGCTTGACCGGAATCATGATCGACGCCCCGAAGATCGACCGCCGCGTCGCCCGCACCCGTGACGCGCTGCATCAGACTTTGATGTCGCTGATCGTCGAGAAGGGATATGACGAGGTTTCCGTCGCCGACATCTGCGATGCCGCGAATATCGGCCGGTCGACCTTCTACGCGCACTTCACGTGCAAGGATGATCTGAGGCGGCACGGTATCGACCATGTGCGCAGGTCGATCCTTGAGCGACACAGTGAGGCGATGGCCGCGAACAGCGATCTGCATGGCAGGCCTTTCCGTTTTATCCCGGTCCTGTTCGAGCATGCCCGCGATCATCTGGAGCGCTATCGAGCGCTCGTTGGTAGTGACGACGGCAGCATCATCCTCGCCACCATTCGCCAGACCGCGACCGATCTAGTGCGCGAGGAGCTGGCTCGGGAAGCTGACACGCATTCAGAGGATTGTGTTCCGCGCGATCTACTGGTTCGTTATGTCGTCGGTGCATTCATGGACGTACTGGCCTGGTGGCTCGACGGCGGAGCGAAGCTGCCGGCGGAACGAATGGACGCGATCTTTCACCGCCTGGTGGCCCACGGCATCACGCCGGCTGCCAGCAGCGCCAGTGGCGACTCCTAGCAGGCTTCCTTGGCCGAGCTCGTCTTGGCCGCGGCGGCAGCCGTTCGCTGCTCCGGTGCCTTCATCCAGGCGAGATCTCGCCGCCACCCGGTTCGGAAGAGCAGCCATACGCCGCTGACCGCGAGCCAGATGGCCGCGAAACCGAACATCCAGATCACAGGATGGTTGAAGCTCGTTCGCTCGGTGTAGTCCATGATGTGGAGCATCCAGAAGAAGTCCCACAGGCGCCAGGTATCGTTCCGGCGTTCGAGCAGCTCTCCGGTCGTGCCGGAAACGTAATAGCTGCTATTCTTCTCATCAGCGAAGTCGACGCGCCAGATCGGCAGTTCGTGTTCGCGCACCGGAAGGGTGAGTTCCCGGAGCGCCTCTGCCCCTCGAACTTGCGCCGTGCCGGGGTGAGCCGCCGAGGCGATTTGGCGCGCCAGCCGCGCATCTACCGCAATGGGCTTCGCCGTCGAGGCATCGAAGAGCCGCACCTCGTCAGCCATGCGAATTTCGAAGACGGGTCCGTTCAGCAACGGGCGAAGCGAAACGCCGGTGACCGCCGCGTCGCCGAGTTGCTGGCGAACGGCCGGCCAACGATCGCTCGCGGGGACCAGTGGGATCGCTTGGGGCTCGCGCACGTCCCCGCCCGAAACCTCGTCCATGGGCAGGATCGCCATCATCGCGCCGCTGAGAGTCCAAAGCAGCAGCTGAATGCCGATGACGAGTCCGATCCATTTGTGGAGGACGCGCAGGACGTGCGTATGAACTTTCTTCATCGGCTCGCGGCCCTTCGCCGCTTCCGCGGGAATGCGAACCACAGCAGCCACGCACCAGAGAGGACTGTGGTGAAGGCGAGCAAGGTGAAGCCGCGCAGCAGCCAATTGTTCACATTGTCGCGCGTTTCATAGTCCATGATGTGGAGCATCCAGAGGAAGTCGAAGATGCGCCACAGCTCATGCCGCCGCGTCAGGAGCTGGCCAGTTTCGGGCGAGAGATAGAGGGTCGGCTTGTTCCAGCCGCCGAACTCTGCGCGCCAAAGCGGGGGCTTGCGGCCGCGGACTTCACTCGGGAGGTCAGTGATCAGCTCGAGCCGCGCGAGCTGCTCCGGCCCGGTGAACGAGTGCTCGGCCACCTGCCGGATCAGCTCTCTCGACGGAGGCGGCAGAGGCTGACCGCTCAGGGCATCGAGGAGCCGCTCCCCGCTCTTTGCCCTCACAATATAGACCGGCCGGTCGAGCAGCCACGAAAGCTTGACCGTCTCGGCTCCAGGGACGGCCGCAGCGGCCGCGACCGGGCTGACGATCTCGGCTGCGCGAACAGGCCTTGGCTCGGCGTGACGGATGAAATGATCGCCATGGATGATGTCGATGTGCACGACAGTCATGTAGAGGCCGCTCAGCGTCCAAATCAGCGCCTGGACGCCGACGATCAACGCCAGCCACTTGTGTGTCCTTCGCGACAGGACGTGCGGTCTAAAGCGCAGTGCGGCACTCCCTCCATCTATGCTCGGCGGCGGCTACGCCGAGCTTCCGTTGGTCAGCAATGTCCCGCCGCCCGGTGCTCAGGCGTACAGGTGGGGTCTACCTTCGGTTCTGCTGGCGGCGCAGTCTTCTTCGCCGGCGGCGCCTTTGGAGTGCTCTTGGGCGTGGACTTGGCCGCAGTCTGCTCTGCCGGCGCGGGTGCGGCCGGTCTTGCGGCCGTGGTCGACGCCTTGGGGTCGCTCGCCATCGCTGTTTGGTGAGCCTCGCCGCGCAGCATCGCTTCGAGATGGGCGATCTCCTTCAGCTGGTCGGCCTTTGTCTTCTCCACCTGCGCGCGAACAGCGCCTGTCGCGCCATTCGCAAGAGCGACATCGGACAGGGCGACTGCGCCTTTATGGTGTTCAAGCATTTTGCGGAGATAGGTTTCCGACGCGTTGGCGCCCTTCGCCGCCATCATGGCATCATGCATGTTCGTTGATGCTGTTCTGTACAGCTCGCTGCTGGCGGGATTGGGAGCGCCGGAGGCGACCAGCTTCTCCAGGGCGGTAATTTCCTTGCCCTGCTTATCGATCGTCATCTGGGCCATTTCGGCGACGTTCGCAGGCGGGCTCAGGGTCAAGACCTGCCGTGACATCTCGACCGCGCCGCGGTGATGCTCAATCATCTTGCGAACCCAGGTGTCGCCGGCATTGATTCCCACCGCGGCCATGATCCGATCATTCATCTGCATCTCGGCATGCGCGAACGGGTTGTTCGGATCGTTCATCATCGCGTTCATGTCGTTGGCGGCCACCTCATTCTGTTCTTTCTGCGCGGCCTCCTGACCGCAGGCGGCGATTACAAGCGCAAGGCCGCTGGCAGCGGCAGTCAACGTCAGCTTTCTCATGTCATTTCTCCTCGAAGCGTCTCAGTGGATGCGCCCCCGCAATTCATGTCCGGCTGAAGGTCAGCGAAGTGAGGTCCAGGGTGAAGCGAGCCTGTCCCACCGGTGGCTCCAGCTTGGCGGCGAACAGCATCAGCATTCCGCGGGCATCGGCAGGCAGGTGCACTTCGCCTCGCGCATCGGTCTTCAGGTGGCGGCGCTTTCCGTCGGCATCGACGAGGTCGATGGGGTAGTTCGCGAGCGGCTTGCCTGAAGTGAGGAGCCGGAACCGGTCTCTCGACAAGCGATGGCCGACAAACTCCAGGTGCGCGCCGAAGGAGCGTTCGGCAGCCGAGCGGACTCGACACGATCGAACGCAGACGAATGTCTTCGCGAAACGTCTGGACAGCACTTGCCAGGTACGAGGCTTCGGGAGCGCGTCGACAGCCGCGGCGGCCTTTGGAAGAACGCGATATTCGCCGAGGATGAGCGGAATTCGATCTTCGGCATAATCGACTTCGCGAGGTTTCGCGGCTCCCCCCACCACGAGCAAGCCGGTCCCAGCGCCAGCCACGTGAAGATTGAGGGCTTTGGGCCCTGCTCCCGTGATGTGAACCTGCGGGTTTCCGGCGCCCGCGGCGACAATCCGCTCGATGCGGTCAGCTGGGACGGCGTTCTCCGGAACTGGGAAACTCGACCCCACAGTTGCACTGAGCACCACACCCTTCTCGCCCGACGCGACGAACTGCTCAGGCAAGAGGAAGAAGTCGTGCGCCGCTGCCGCTGACGGCAGGATTAGGGCAGCACCCGCAATCGCGCTGGCCAAGAACATTCTCATATCTTCTCTCCCGAAATAAGCATCGTGAATTGAGTACATCGTCACGATCCTTGCTTGCGGGCGAGGATCGCCTTCATCTGCGCGATCTCTTCGGCTTGGGAGCGCACGATTCCGTAGCAGAGCTCGCGGATCTCCGAGTCAGCGAGATCAGAACGCTCACACATCAGGATTGCCCCCGAATGGTGCGGGATCATCGAGCGAAGGAACTGACGATCACTAACGAGCAGCTGATCGCGTATGCCCCAGAGCGAGAGCACGAAAACGACGGCGAACAGCGCATAAAGACCGAGGTTTAGGCGGCTGTTCGGGTACATGGACTTCATTGTCCACAGCATCACCGCCGACATCGGCGCCCACATTATGAGCGCCATGTAGATGAAGTTGATGTTCTGGACGAACTCGCCGGCGCCCCAGATCATCGCGAACATGCCGAGGTACATGATCAGGGCGCTGAGCAGGAGGTTCAGCCCAAGCATGAGATAATGCTTGCGCTCCGTCTCGGCACCCATTGCCGCGTGCGCCTTGTTTCCATGCTCCACAGTCATCCCTCACCAGTTGAGATGCTCGGCGCCGTGGACCAGCGCGCCGCCGAACCAGCCCTGCACAGCCATTGCGACGGTCATCACCGTGAGCGCGAGGATCATTCCTGCGCCGCGGTCCTCCCAGGGACGCCGCCATGCCCAGATCGCAAGCAACAGGCCGCCTACGCCGATGCCGGTCCCCAGCCACCGATGGATCGCCAGCAACGGGTCGGAGTCCCAGGCAACCCAGCCGCCGTTGAACCAGCCGAGAAGCGCCGAGATGGGCGCAAGGATGCCACCGGCGACAACGAGGAATTGGACCGGGGCGGAGAAGGCCGGTCGCCTGCGCCCGACAACGGCCGTGAAGAGTGCGGCGGGGAAGAAGGCGATCGGGAAATGGACAATGATCGGATGGAAGCGCCCAAGCCAGTCGAGCAGCCGCTCGGCCACTGACATTTTAGATCGGTCCTTGGCCGGCTCCATCATCATCTCGCCCATGTTTTCGTGCATCTGCTCGGCGCTCATCTCGCCAGAAGCTGCGGCCTGCCGCTGTTTCGCGGCGGCGGCCTGCTGGGCAGCAAGCTGCTGCTGCTTTCGATGCTGCTCGTGAGCGCTCGCCGGCACGCTGATCGCCATGATCAGGAGCACCGAGCCCACGACCACAGCCATTGCGCGGCCGATGATGCCCGCCGCCATCACTTGCCTCCCGCAGCGGACGACCAGTGGATGTGGGCGATCTTCCATCCTGCTGCGGTGCGGCGGAGCACCATGGTCTCGACGGTTCGCCGATCCACCGGCTTGCCCTTGTATGTGCCCGTCGTGCGGCCCTCGGTCGCGATCCACGCGACATTCCCGACCGCCTCGCCTGCGCGTCGAGTGATCCTGGCTGGAACGGCCTGAGAGAAAGCGGCGTCAGCCGCGAGATGGTGCGAGGCATATTCGGCCTTGCCGCGTTCCACGCCGCCGGCCTCGAAGATCAGCGCATCATTCGCCAAAAAACCAAGCGCAGCCTTGGTGTCGCCCCGTTGCAAAGCGCTGTGGAACGCGTCGACGACGGCAGCCGCCGGACGGGCCGATCGAGCAGGGGCGCTGATTGGCGCAGCAGGACTGCTCGGGCGCTGTGGTGCGGCATTTGCCGCCGAGGCGAATGCGAGGACGCAGACTGCAGTGGTCAGTGCCAGGCGCATCGGATCTTCCCTCCTCTTGGCAAGCTGCGCATCAGAACCAAGTCCTCAGACCGAGAACGAAATTCCAGCTGTCCGGATCGTCGCCCTCGGCTCTCAGGAAACGGCGCGTGTCTCCGAACGCTCGTTCGTAGTGGACCCCGACATATGGAGCGAAGTTCGGCACGATCTCGTAGCGAAGCCGGAGCCCGAGCTCGGCGGTCGAAAGGCCAGCGCCAACGCTTCGGCGGGGGATGTCCTGAAGCGAGAAATTCAGCTCTCCGCGGGGTTGCAGGACCAGCGTTCGAGTGATCCGGACGTCGTGCTCCGCTTCGGCCCGCGCTGTGACATCCCCCTTGTCCGACACGAAGGCCGCCGCGTCGACCTCGATCCAGTACGGGGCAAGGCCCTGGATCCCCATCACAAGGTGCCCGCGCGTGTCGGGCTCGGCATCAAAGCGGACGCCGGCCTGCAGGTCGAACCAGGGATCGATCGCATGGCTCCACAGCGCCTGGAACTCGGCCTGTTCCGGCTTGCCGCCAAAGTCTCCCTCGATCTCGGTCTTCAGCCACAGCTTGTCGATGTCCCCGCCGTACCAACCTTCCGCATCGACGAAGTAGCCGTCCCGACCGGAACGAACGCGCGTCTCGAATTGGTCGAAGAGGACCTTGTACGCCGGCATGTCGCCATGCTCGCCGAAGAGTACTGCTCGTCCGGGCTCCATCGCCGCCCTTCCCCAGGCCACGTCTCCAGCATTCTCCGGACCTTGCAGGGCTTCCGCCGGTGGCGGTCCGACCGGGACATCGACAGGGGTCGTGCTCATGTCGTGGCCCGCGTGCGGGTCGGCGACATTCTTCGGCTGGCTTGGCGCCGATGGGACACAATGGCCCATCGCGGCGTGCTCAGATGGGCAGCTTGGGTCGTCTGGCGGCGCTGCTGGCGGCCGTTGTGCCGGAGTGGGCGGAGTGCAATGGCCCGCAGCGGCGTGCTCAGGCGTGCAGATGGAGCTGCTTGCGGGAGCTGTCGACGGCGGCTGCGCCGGAGCGGTCAATTTGCAGTGCCCCATCGCGGCGTGCTCGGGTGTGCAGGTCGCGCCGCTTGCCGGAGCCGCTGGCGCCGGCTGCGGTGCCTGAGTGGGCAGCGTGCAATGGCCCATCGCGGCGTGCTCGGGGGTGCAGGCGGCGCTGCCTGCTGGAGCGGCTGGGGCGGGCTGGCTGCTCTGCTGTGCAAGCGCCGGCGCGGCTGCTCCAGCGAGCAGGACGGCAAGGATCATTTTCATGCCGCCGCTCCTTCCAGCGGGCGGACCTTGACGACCCGCATCATCCCCGCGTGCATGTGGTAGAGCAGGTGGCAGTGGAACGCCCAGTCGCCCGGCGCATCCGCCGTCATATCGAGATCGATGAAGCTGCCCGGCAGCACGCGTACCGTATGCTTGTACGGCTGGTGCGACCCGTGCCCGTTCACCACCTGCCAAAAGTGGCCGTGGATGTGCATCGGGTGGGTCATCATCGTGTCGTTGATCAGCCGCATGCGGACGCGCTCGTTGCGCGCGAACCGGTAGGGCTCGGGCCTTTCCGAGAGCTGCTGCCCGTCCATCGACCACATGAACCGTTCCATGTTGCCGGTGAGGTGGATGTCGATCCTGCGCGTGGGGGTCCGCGCATCCGGATTGGGCTTGAGCGCGACGAGATCCTTATAGGTGAGGACCTTGTGTCCGACGTTGTCCAAGCCGATTCCGGGGTGGCCAGTCCGATCCGCGGGCATCGGCGCAATCATGTCTACCCCGACGCCGACGGGGAAGTTCACCTTGCTCTTGTCGCGCATGTTCATGCTGCCGTGGTCCATCGGCGCTGCAGCCGAAGCCGCGGATTGGGGCATCGCGGCATGGCCGGCGTGTTCGCCAGCCGCAACAGGTGGCGCAGGGCTCGTGGCATGGCCCATCGCCGAGTGGTCGATCCCGCCTCTTGAGTTTTGATCGGCGCTACCATGCCCCATGCCCATGTCGGCCATTCGGAGGACGGGCCGCTCGCGAAGCGGCGGTACAGCGGCTCGCATGCCCGGCCGCGGCGCGAGCGTCGCAACGCCCATACCGGAACGATCAATGGTCTCCGCGACGATGCTGTATGGACGATCGTCGGGGCGGACGATCACATCATAGGTCTCCGCATTGCCGATCTGGAACTCGTCCACGTCGACCGGACGGACATTGATCCCGTCCGCTTGAACGACCGTCATGCGCAGGCCGGGAATGCGGAAATTGTAGGTGGTCTGAGTCGCGGCGTTGATGATCCGCAGGCGCACGCGCTCGCCGGCGCGGAACAGGCCGGTCCAGTTCTCGGCCGGCGAATGGCCGTTGATCAGAAACGTGTACGCAGCCTCGGTTACGTCCGAGATGTCGGTCGGGTCCATTCGCATGCGCGAGAACATCTCGCGCTCCTCGGGCGTGAGCGGGTTCCTGCCCTTCAGCCGGTCCATCAGTGTCAGCTTCTGCCGGTTGAAGAAGCCGCCCTCCTGCTTCAGCCGGGTGAAGATCATGTGCGGATGCATGAAGCTCCAGTCCGACAGGACGATCACATGCTCGCGATCATATTGGACCGGGTCGGGCTCGGTCGGGTCGAAGATCAGCGGACCATAGTGACCGACCTGTTCCTGGAGGCCCGAGTGGCTGTGGTACCAATAGGTGCCCGACTGGACGATCGGGAACTCGTAGACGAAGGTCGAGCGCGCCTTGATGCCGGGAAAGCTGACTCCTGGCACTCCGTCCATCTGGAATGGGACGAGCACGCCGTGCCAGTGGATCGACGTGTCCTCGTCTAGCTCGTTGCGGACAGCGATCTGCACGTTCTGGCCTTCCTTGAGCCGCACGAGCGGCCCTGGAATGGTCCCGTTCATGGTGATCGCGTGGCCAACCCTACCGTCGACCGGGAACGATGTGTTCGCGATCGTGATCGCGATGTCGTTGCCAGTGAGCGTGTCGAAGCCTTTTCCGGCAGTGACGCCGTGGCTGACACTCTTCGCCCATGCGGGGTAGATTCCGGCGAGGCCGGCCGCGGCAGCTCCCCCCGCGAGGAAGCGGCGCCGATCGATTACTAACATGTGTCTCACTGCCTTCCTGAGCGGTCGAGAGCCGGCAGCGCGCAATGCCCCGGCAGCTGAAAAGGCGCCGCCGCGTGGGCGGCGCCCTCCCGATTAGTGGCCGCTGTTACCTTGGTGGTCGGAGGATGCACCCGCCTTGTTCGGCATAGTGCACTCCATCTTCCCGTCGGCGCCCTTCTTGCAGCAGCCGTCGCCGTGCTGGCCCATTTTCGAGTGGTCCATCTTGGAATGGTCCATCTTGGAGTGGTCCATCTGGCCCGCCTGCATGTGCTGGGCGTGCGGGTTAGCAGCCCGTGCTGTCGCCGCGGGCTGAGCGGCGGCGGCAAGCGCCATCGCAGTCATGATCGTCAACATTTGTAAATCTCCCGAGAATTCGAGTTGGCTAGTCGAATCTCAGGAACGTCGCGGCGGTGGGGTGGCGATCTCGCCGAGATAACTCAGGTGCAGCGCCGGAACGGCAAACACCGCCGGCTCAGGCTTCAGATGACCGTCGTTCACAGGCGCGTTCGGCGTGATCGCGATCCCCATGCACATCGAAATACAGCAACTCTTGGCCGGCGCGTTGTCGTCGCCGCCGGAGCCTGAAGGCGGCGTATGGCAGTGGCCAGCCTCCATCATCTGCGCGTGGTGGTCAGGTACGGCGGCAAATGCCTCGCCCGCGCGAGTGAACGCAGGCGCAAAGAGCACCGCGAGCGCCACCAATACGGCAAAGAGCTTCTGCATGCTCACCGCTGCTACATATGCGCCCATCGGCCGGTGCGTTCAACCGAGCCAGTTGGCGGGGATTCCAACCACACTAAAAAGTACGAGCCTTCCATGACAGTATCCTCGATCGGCGCACTACAGGCCATGACCAATGCTGCTGCTGATCCCGAACTCAGCTACGCCCATCCACACTGCCATCCCGATCATCATTAGATTCTCGGTGAGGGAGATGAAGCCAAGTGGGACATTGCTGGACCCGCCGACGCAGGCGCACTTCAGTTCGCGCTTGTCGATGTAGACGGCCTTAAACACGGAGGCCGCGCCGACCGTACCTATGAACAGTGCGATGGGCACGGATAGCCAAGTGAGCGCACCGGCGACCATGAGCACGCCTGCGAGACCCTCAGCGAAGGGATAGATGTAGCTGTACGGGACCCAGCGCTTCGCCAGCAGGTCGTAGTTCAGGAACATGGTCGCGAACGTCTCGACGTTCTGGAGCTTGAGCAGCGCCAGGATGACCATCGAAAAGCCGATGAACCACTCGGCAGCCCTGACGGTGAGAAGGCTTCCCGTGACGGCGTAGCTCGCTGCCAACGCCATCAGTCCGGTCATCATGAACAGGGCGATTACGGGCCGGTAACTGGTCGCCTTCGGGTCCGCTACTCGCTTGCCGAAGAAGCGGCGAAGGTCGTCGTAGCCGCCGATCCGCTTCCCACCGATGAACACTTGCGGAGTCGTGGGCACACCATGCTTAGCCTTGAAGGCATCGGTCTCCTCGCGAGTAGTCAGGTGGTGGTCCTCAACGTCGTATCCGGACCGCTTCAGCAAGTGCTTGGCTTTCAGGCCGTACGGACAGGTGTGGTTAGGCATCACCATTCGGTAGAGGACGGCCTTTTTTCCCACCGTTGGATGGTTCGCCATGTCCGACATTCATCATCTCCTTGAGATCGAGTCGGCGGTGATATAGGGTCCGTACTATGGTACAGAGTCAAGGGGCCCACCCACTCACGATCGGAAAGCTTGCCGCCGCGGGCGGAGTGGGCGTTGAGACGATCCGATTCTACCAGCGCCGAGGACTACTCCAGACCCCAACGCGTGACGCTGGAATTAGACGCTATAGCTCGGATGACTTGCGACGGCTTCGCTTCATCAAGCAGGCGCAAGCCGCCGGCTTCACGCTGGGGGAAATACGGGAGCTTCTCGACTTGGACGCCAGTGATGACCGGCCTCGCGCGCGCGAGCTTGCGCGGGTCCGCGCTGAGGCCCTCAACAGGAAGATCGCAGAGCTGAAGCGCTCTCGCGATGCTCTTCAGCACCTGGCCGCCGAATGTAGCGAGGGAACGAAAGGGCCCTGTCCTATCCTCCGGTCATTCGACCTTTAGCCGAGCTTCACTCCAGGCCGACTTCGGGCGACCGAGCTCTGCTCACCTGTCAGAGGCGGCTGCCGAATGTCCGCGATGGGGCCAAAGGAGCCATCATATCTGCAGTACATCGAGTCAGGGCTGGAAGTGGGGCCGAGTTCGGCGCTCGGCCCCGATTACTTTGCTACTCCGTAGTTGCGCGGTTCATCTCGGCAGCGAGCTCCTTGAACGCGAGCCACGCAAGGTATGCGCCTTCGACATCGTAGACTAGCCCGAGATCCCCGGATTCCACACTATGGATGTGGGCGGACTCGAAGAACTGGGTCATCAGCTCGGTTGTGGGAGTCCCAGCTTCACGGCTTTCAGCCCAATCCCGCATGAACCATTCGTCCTGCTGATTGACCTCCCAGCATCGTTTGATGCTGAATTCCAGGCGCTGACGCAGCCTAACCAATTCAGCAGCACTCCATTCGATCGCAGAGACCTTTGGATTCAGTTCGACATTCATTTGTAGGAAGCTCCTCTTGTTGCCCCGAATCAGTGTGATCCGGGCGGAGCCAGCCATTTGTGAGCGAAAAACGGAAAAGTCTCTTGGCGAATTGCGTTCGGGAAAGAGCCGCTCGTCCAACGGTTTGCGTCGGATTTGGCAAGGAGCCTGGCCTTGAAAGACGCTCTGGATGGCTGAATCAGCGAAAGCACCGGCTGATTGGGTGCAACCGGATGGGGTGTTAGGGCGGGCTCTAGGACTTGCTCTTCCGGACCCTTTGGTCAGTGCGATTGCATTAACTGGAGCAGTTTTTCGCGATTTTGCGTGCTTCTGTTGCGGCGACATGCCCGCTCACGACGCAAAATCATTCGGTTTGCGATACGCGCGCGATACGCAGCAAATCTGCAGCACCAGCCTTCGACACCTTTCAAATTGGCCGTTGCGACCAAGCACCCGCTATGCAAGCCTCGGCGCGGGGAAAAACTGATGACAACCAAGGCACTACCTGACGAGACGATTGGAAAGGCAAAGCTACGGATCGTGATGGATGGTCCACTCTACCGGGGCGCCGTCATCCGGCAGGGAAAGACGGGCCAGGTATTCGAAGACGCCGATCTCGATCGACTAAGGCACCGCCTCCGAGAGGAAGCTGGAAAATCGGATCCCCATTACTGGGGCTACGACGGCGCTATCCAGCGGTTCCGGCAGTTTTTTCCGAAAGGCTTTCAAGACAAGGCTTATCTGCAGAGCGAGCGCAGCTATAAGGTCAAAGCGGCGAAAACGCTTGCAGCTACGCTCCCCGTGGAGGGCGCTCTTGAAGCGTCGGCATCGGACGCAGCGGCCATCGCCAAGGTAGTTGGGCTCACAAACTTGCTGGCTCACCAGCACGAGCAACAGCAAATGCGCTCTCTGCTTTCAGGGCCCGAAGGCAAGGAGTTCGTAAGAGCAGCCGCGCAGTTCGCGCTGGGCGAGGCTGCTACGGCGCTTCCGAAAATGAATGCTCTGAGCCGTGCGGTGGGCCGCATCTCGTGGCCAGTTGCCACATACCTGCCCTTCCTATGGTGCCCAGAGTCCCAGATGTTTCTCAAACCTGAAGTGACGAAGGACTACGCCGCTCGCGTCGCGCACGACTTCGCCCAACGCTATGAAGCTGACTTGACCATAGAGGTCTATACATCGCTCCTCGACCTGGTGGTCGAGACTGAGAAGAACCTAACTTCGCTCAAGCCCGCGGACCGCATCGATGTCCAAAGCTTCATTTGGGTGGTCGGCAAATACGGAGCTGAGGAACTACCCTCTGACGATGAGCTTGCCCTCAGAGCCGGCCCTCCTTCTTAATGTGTTGAATTGCTGAGGTGGCATACCCGCTTGGGCAGCAGCTATATGCTGGGCATGGCGATCGACTACCGAATCTCCAAGATCGTAATTCGGCGTTTTCGGGGAATCCATGAATTGGAGCTGGACCTGCGACCATGCAGTCCGCTGATTCTCGTGGGTCCGAACAATGCCGGCAAATCAACCGTGCTGCACGCCGTAGCGCTTGCTCTCAATGGGGGCGGCTATCATCAGTGGTCACCTACGGAGATGGATTTTTTCCATGCGACGAGTGGGGAAATAGCGAGCGACTTCCTGGTCCAAGTAATTTTTGAGTCCAGCCATGAGCTCGGCTTTCCTGCCGTTAAGGGCGTCGGCAAGCCAATAATGGTTCACGGCGTGCAGGTGAAAGGCAGACGCACGAGGGATGGCCGATTCAGCCATACCCGGACCCTCCTCGACTCCGAGCATCAGCCAATCACTATCGCGACCAGAACGCCCTTAGCAGCCGACGACAAAGACAGGTTTTCGGATCACGATGTCGACTTCCGTCGAGTCAACGCGCGGCTGGACGACATTCGCGATCACACTCCAGAGGTATGGTTCTTCCAACCAAAGAATATCGAGGCTTCACTCTATCTCTGGAAGACCGGGCCGCTCATGAAGCTTTCTAAGCTACTCGCCGCACAGTTCCTCGGCGATGATTGGGCTTTCAAATCTGATGATGGGCGGGAGTGGAAAATGCCCTCTACCGTCAAGAAAGCACACGCATTTCTGCGGGACGCCGTGGAGGCGTTTCCTTTCTGGACGAAAGACATGAAGCCGAGGCTCGAGCGGATCTTTGCAAGCTATGTCGGCACCCACTCAAAAATTGATCTGAAGCCAGACATTCTGGCCATCGAGGAATGGTTAGCTCGACAACTTCAAGTCTCCCTAGCCACCGATGACGAGAGCGCGCCGACCCCGTTGCAGAACATGGGCGACGGCTGGCAGAGCGTCATCCGTCTAGCAGCGCTGGAGGCCGTCTCTGAGTATCCAGCCATCTCGAAAGACCGAACGGTTCTCCTCCTAGAAGAACCCGAGACACACCTACATCCGCACCTGCGTCGCAAAATGAGAAAAGTCCTGAAAGCATTAGCGGAAAAAGGATGGACGATCATTTGCGCTACCCATTCCCCGGAAATGGTTTCGCTAAGCGAGCCGCAGATTATAGCCCGGCTCGTGCGCTCAAAGGGAAAGGTGCAGAGGGACTGTTTGGACACGCGCGTCGTCGAGGATAGCGCCAAGCTGCAGTCCAAACTTGATGAACGAGGTGCGCACGATTTTCTATTCGGCGCCAGGGCCGTCTTTTGTGAGGGCAGAGATGACTCGTTCGCGCTGTCCTTGGCCTTAGAGAAGAAGCAGATCGACTACGATGCTCGGTCTGTCAGCATCACCCAATGTGGCAGTGTCACCGCTGTCCCTGCTTTCACGCGAATCGCTGGGTCTCTTGGCATAAGATGGTGCGCCTTAACCGACGAAGATACGCAGCAGGACGGCACAGTTAAGCCAAAAACCGCCGCAGTTAGGCAGCAACTAACTGACATGCAGAAACCCGAAGACACTCTCGTGGAATGGCCCGGGGATCTAGAGCGATCGCTCGATGTCACGAATGGCAAGGCCACACCGGAAGTTTCAACTCAAAAGTTGTCTGACCCGAATTGGGAGGCGGCCTATCCCGGCTTCTCTGAATCCGTGCAAAAGGTTGCCGGCTGGATTGTCGCCTAAATGCGCGCACATCCTCCGCGCACAAGGATCCCGTAGTCACCTACAATGGCAGCCACGAGGGAGTATCAGCTCACTTGTGACAGGCCACGCAGCCCGCCGACGCCTCGTCGATGCCGAAGATCTCGTCAATGCCGGCTGGTGGAGCAGAAGGATCGGCCAGGGGATTCAGCCTACGACGGGCAGCGAAACGCTCCAGTCGCCGAGCGTAGTCCGCCTCGATCTCGGCTATGCGTTCCGGTCTAGCCAGCTCCTCCAGGCTTTCTCCAAAGCTCCAAGTGAAGGGTGAGCCGTGATCGCGCGCCGTCTTCTCGTATTTCTTCGCTTCTTCAAACGCTTCGGGGTGCTCTCGGAGTAGTCGCACCCATTCGATCTTTTGTTGAAAGAAGCAGAAGGTGCATCCAGAGCGTGAGCGCCAGCGATAGTATGCAGGTTCACCGACTGAGGAGCCTTCGAGAATCTCAATGACGCCGCGGCGGTCCACGCCAGCTTCGCGCAGTGGGAAATGCACTCGCATGTTCGCGTGAGTGGCTTTGTAGCCGTCCCGTCCTCCTTCGTCGGCACGGATCGCAACATACGAATGAACCACTGTGCCAGACGCCAGGTCATTGCGGAGCCACTGCTCAAGAGGCCGGAGTTTCAGTTGGCGAGTGCACCACCGAGTTCTGGGTGACGGCAGGAAATGACCGTATTCCCGCAGCCAAAAGTCAAAGTCCCGGTCAGGGTTGAGGCGCTCGATAGGGCGGCCGAGATAACCTTCGAGCCGATCCAGGAAGTCGTATACCTCTGGGAGCTCCTTGCCGGTGTCAGTGAAGAAGTATTCGACATCGATCTCCGGCCGGTTCTGTCGCATCCACACGGCCAGCGCTGCACTGTCGCGTCCACCCGAAAGACCAAGGATATGGCGCTCCTTCACGCCGCTTCCTCGCGCTCGCACTGAGATAACTTCGCAATTGCGCTCGCCAAGGCTGCGAGAGGAATGTCGCCGCGCGCCGATCCCAGGATTAACAGCAATTCGTCCGCCAGCAGCTCGGCCTCTCGGCGCTGAGTAGGTGTAAGCTCCAACCGAGCCATGTGGCTGCCGCCAGCGATCTCCGCCAGGACCGCGACCACCTCGACGCCTGTGCCTTTACCTCGAAGGTTTAGTAGAGCCTCGGCCTCTCTCATGGATCGCCCAAGACGAAAGAGTTCAGCAAATGCCCGTTGCCGATCCAGATCGCTCCACGAACGAGCCGGCTTATGCACCAGCAAACTCGCGAGGCCCTCAATGTCGCCTTCAGCCCCGTCGAAAGCTTTCAGGCGCGTGGCAAAGGCGTCGAATCTAAGGTCGCCGGTCGTGCCAACAACCGCCTCAACACGAGTTGCCACTCCAGCAAAGTCCGCCGGCGCGCCTACGGCAGAAGCTAAAGCGCCGCGCAGGTCGTTCAACAGTTGACCGAAGGCGCCCTCACATTCACCCAGAGCGCCAATGACCATCGAGGGGTCAGCGGCAATGCGGGGCAGGTCCGCAAAGAGCAATGCTTCAGGGTCGTCTGCTCGAATGACGACATCCCGGACGGTTACGGCCATCGGTGAAAGCCCGCTCGTCCGCCTTGAATATTCAGGCAGTGCTGCAAATCGTCTGAAAACGGCTGACGCTGTTTCAAGCGCAGTCGCAGTTTCCGGCAAGCTCAACCCCTCCCTCACGGAGTTCATGTAGCCGACCTGCTCCCCCTCCCGCTTTAAGCGGCGTGCTCCAACGGCGGAGGGATCTTGCAGCAATCGATCAAAGAAGACTTCATCCACCTCCGGCTGGTATAGGCCGTCCAAATAAATTGCCCATTCGCTGCGACTGGCGAGCAGTCTTGCCAACGCGAGCACAGGCATTATCCCGCGCTTGATGCCATACGGAGGCGCAGCCCAGTCATCATAAAGCTTAGCGAGGTTGATCTCCTCGGTTTGATCGAAGACACCCCAGGCCGGCTCGAGGCTCCGCCCGCATACGGTCGATGGGTTGGGTGCCGTGAAGCGATACCGGCCGTTCATTTCGCGGTGCAGCCCACTTGCTTTTAAGATCGTGAGGTAGAGTCCCTTCTCCGGTGGAAAGCCATCGATGCCCAAGTCAGCGAGATGAGCACAGCGGACCATCGCGTGGCCTAGCTCTCGCAAGGCCGCCATTGCATTAGATGACGGCCGATCACGCTGAAGAAGCTCACTCTGGATGATCGGAGCGGACGGGAATGCTGCATCGGCCAGTCTGGATGCGACGAGGCTTATGGGCTCATCTGTGATGATCCTAACGGTCCGATCACCAACGAACCATCGTGCGCGATCGAACGCGCGCACGACCTCTCGATAAGCGGAGTCTATTAGCGCGGCCCGCCTCGCAGCAATTTCGCGGCGGGCGAGCCGATCACCTTCGAGTTGCGCGTGGCCGCTTGCTACCCGATCGATAGCTAAAAGGTCCGCTGCGGTCTCCCGCATAACGAACACGGAAGAAGCAACACCCACGGCTCCGACTGCGCCGCTGCCAGTTACTTGTTTTGCAACCTTCTTCGCCAACGCGTCCAGGGCGGCGTCCGGCACCGCTCCATCGGACGCCAGAAGCAACATCTTACCTGCATAAGAGCCGGAGAAGGATGCAATGGCCTCGGCGAGGCGAGCGGGTGTGTTAGGGTCCTTGGCCTCATCCACGGAGATGAGGCTCATCGCCGCTTCAAAAGTCCGAAGAGCCCCCGTGCGAAAGTAGTGTCTCTTGGCCGAGACTTGACTGAATCCTACGAGAGCAGGAACTTCAGAAAATGCTTCGGAAGTAAGTTCCTCGCGCGCTACATTCAAAGCACCATCAAGATCGAAGTCGCTCCCAGCGAAAAGCGCGAACCCGCCGAGACGAGGTTGGTGTAAAAGCACCGTCCACTCGACCAAATCATCGATTGCCTGCGCCACGGCTTTGTTGGCTTCTCCTGCCAGCGATACGCGCAAGCTCTGCTCATCGAGGGCAAGTCCAGTGCCGTCCTTGAAGAAGTCGATCGCGGCAGCTGCGCGAGCGATTCGGCCGTGCAATGTCCCTCCGCGAGCCTCTGCCCGCTCAATTGCCTCGGAAGCAATCGACATCCGGTGGGACTCGTCGCCAGCTGCGATAGCCAATCCAAAGTTCGCGACGATATAGTCCCAGAGGCGGTCAGGCCCGAAAAGGTCAGCGGGCGTCCCGCTTTTGAATTGAGCTAAGTGCTCTTGAAACCCAAGCGGTTCTGCCGACGCTAGAAAGCTGAAAATGCTGCGCTCATTCTGAGCAAAACGGCGGCGGGAGATGGGTCCGAGTAGAAGCGTCGTTATTGGATGAAGGGGCCAGGCGGAAACCAGCAGCGTCGTTAAGAGCTCGCGATCAGTTTGGCGGCGGCCGGCGACCGCGCCCGCTACTTCATCGGCAAGTCTATGAATAGCGTCACGAGAGTTCGGCTGGGCATCCACGGCACTCGCGATAAGAGAAACCACTTCGTCAACGCCTGCGACGAAGGGGATGTCCATGAAGCGGCCTTGGACCTTCGCCCAGTCCTCCCGGCCCGCGCGTCCCGCGCGAGCCGCATATCGGTCAAAGCTTTGATGAAGAATGCCGATGAGAGCGATGCGGCCACCCGATCGACTGGCCCACTCCGCAAGATCTTGCAGGAGGTGAACGCCGCCAGTCGCATAGGAACTTTCGAGAGCCTTACCGAGCTCATCGATAATCAGAACCAGACCGCTGTTGATTGTCGCCCGGTCGAGCGCGGAGATCAGTGCAGCATCGTCTGCAGATGCGCGCGCAATCTCGGCGGGTTTCCACTTTAAGACCCGCCCCGCGTTTTCGGCGATCTCCTGCCGCAAGGGTCGAGCGTGCGCCGTGATCAACAAGCTTTCGGGAGGCGAACGAAAGATAGATTCGGACCTGAATGCCTCAGCCAAATCGGCCGGCACGCATTCGTGCGCGGCATCGGCCAGCGCTGAAGTGGAATCTATTAGCCCCGCCAGCAATAAGGCGGCCGTCGATTTGCCGGTTCCATACGGACCGGTCCAAGTGAACGCGCGACAGCTGTGCGTCAGAGCATCAGCGACTGTTCGGAGCGCCTTCTCGACGCTGGGCTGGAGGACATAGCCGGACAGCACATCTGGATTAGCTGCATCGGCATCGATGCGGGTCGATCGATGCTTCAACCCCTTCAAGTTTACGAACTCTGCCAGCGGCTTCATTGCTGCGTCCCAGGGAAGTCGTAGCGAAGCAACTCAAACGGCTGTGTGTTGCCGACGCGCTGGATTTGACGAAGGCCCGCCGTTTCCGTCCACCGCCATTTGCCAGCAGTAACCTGCTCCATCGCCTGCAGCCGAATGGCGACGCTATGTTCATCAAGCTTGAAGACACGGCCCGGCGAACCAGGACCGAAGCATACTTGGTCCACTGTGAGCGCGGGTGACTCTCCGTGCCGCTCCTCCCAAAAGCGACTCAAGGCATACGCGAAAACGCCATCGGGCAGCGTTGGCTTGGGGCCACGGACAAGCTCGTAATGGCTACCCGCGCGCTTTTCCCGGATTAGACCCAGCTCCGCGAAAAGGGGCTCTGCAGCATCCTCGCCTCCCTCAGCGCGGCGTGAGACATAGCTCCTTAGCAATACTTCGATGTCGCGCTTGATGGTGGTGGCCGACGCGCGCGTGGACGGAGCAGCACGAGCAACCGCTTCGAGGTCTCGCTGGAGTCCCGCGCTGTCAAACTCCGGTGCCGCAAGTCCGTTGAACACGAAATAGGGCGTTGTTCGACGCGGATCTGACGCGATGTGGAAGTGAAGAGTCCAAATGCTCGCCTGACTCTCCAGGTAGGGATCTAACCCATTGTTATTGAGGAGAAGCGCACCAAACTCCGTGGCGCTGATCTTGTCCTTATCGAGAGCTATCGTTCCGGCCGCCTCCGCCCAAAACTGCATCGACAGGGCCATGTTACGGCCGACCCCAAATCGCGCAATCGCGTCGGGTTCGCTGAACAGCCGGGGTGATGCACCCCGACCAACGGCATCATGGACCTTCTTCAGCCAGAGCAGCCGAAGGGGAAAAGTCTCATGCCCGCTGAAGGAGGGCCTGAACGCCCCGTCGCCCCCTAGCTCTCTCATGTCGGGATGCTACTGGACGAACTCCCCAGCGGCAATCCCAAATCGCTTCACGACCGCGGCGATCGACTCTGCGGCCATAGCTGCTTCCTCCGGCGTATTATAGCGGTCAAAGCAAAGCCGGACCGAGGAGCGGGCTTCCTCTTCCGAGAGCCCGATCGCTCTAAGGACATGAGATCCTTCGAGTTTTCCAGATGAACATGCCGATCCGGTGGAAACTGCTAAGTTTTCACCGAGCGCATCGATGACACTGTCGCCATCAACTCCCCCGAACCGGATGTTCAGACTGCCAGGCAAGCGCTGCTCTCGTTCTCCGTTGACTCGAAAACTCACCGACCGAGCCCGCAGCATCGCTTCAAACTGTTCTACCAAGGCTGTGCAGTGAACCCGGTCAGCCACTTTTCTCGATTGCGCCACGGCCGCGGCCGCTCCGAAGCCGCATGCCAATGCTACTGGGATCGTGCCCGGCCTTATCCCGCGCTCTTGGCCGCCGCCGTGGAGAAGCGGCTCGGGCCTGACAATAGCCGGATTGATGTAGAGCGCGCCAATCCCGGCCGGTCCATGCATTTTGTGAGATGATATGCTGAGGGCGTCCACGTCCATGTGATCTACATCGACTCCCACGCGACCAGCCGATTGCGACGCGTCCGAATGAACAATCGCGCCTGCGAAATGGGCAGCCTTCCCAATATCAGCTATCGGTTGAATGCGACCGATCTCACCATCTGCCGCCGTGACGCTCACGAGCAGCAGGTCGCCGCCGTCCGCTAGGTTCGTGAGAGCGCGAACCGACACCTTGCCCGATGAATCAACAGGCAGGATCACATGCCGAAAACCTTCGCGGACTAGCGCTTTGGCCGCCTCTGTGACGGACGCGTGTTCGACGGCAGATGTCGCTATTGTTCGACGCCGATCGCCTGCCGATGCAGCGGCGCGTGAGAGACCAATGATGGCAAGATTGTTGGCTTCCGTTGCGCCTGATGTGAAGATGATCTCGGACGGCGCCGCCGAGATCAGGGAAGCAACTTGCGCTCTCGCCTGTTCAACGATGCTGCTCGCGCGAAGGCCGGCTGCATTAGCGGCGTGCGGATTGCCTGGCTGGGCATACGCCCGCGACATGGCTTCCATAGCTTCTGGCGCCAGCCGTGCATTGGCGTGCGCATCCAGATAGATGCTGGTCATCCGGCGATGGTGACTAGCTCATCCGCTAGGCAGAGAGCTTCCTCATCTGGGTATTGCTCTAAAATCTCGATGAGGTGCGGCATACCTGCGAACGCCAAGCCATTCGCAATGCGCATCATCTGCCTTGGGTCCTTCACGACCTCTGGGTCCTTAGTCTCGGCAATTGCTATCAGCCGCAATGCCTGGGTTCGCCACTCCGGCGAGACGATCGCCGCGCCCTCGATGGCCTTGTAAGTGTCCTGGCCTTCAAGATCGACCGGCTTGAGGCCCTTTCGGACCGCAACGCATATTGCGAGGAACCAGAAGTCGACCATTCGTGGGAACGGCTTCCTGTCGAGTTCGGAGACGGTCGAGGCGCCAGTGCTCTGCGAATATTTTTGGAAGAACTCGCGAAACTCGACAGGGGCATTGACCTCTTGCCCGGCGAAGCTGCTGGTTAGTGTCTCGCTCATTGGACGACCTCCAGAATTGGGGTCTCGTCGACCTCCATCTTCCTTGCGCAAACGCTGCAGCTCTCGTCGTAACTGCAATCACACCGCACGACGCGCATATCGGTTGTGTCGGGCTTATTGAGGAGCATCCGTGGATAATGCGCCGGGTTCGTGAGAGTGATCACGACGCCAGCCTTCTCGGCTAGAATTGCTTCCGTGCCAGCGATCTCGGACCGCGTCAGGAAGAGTATCAGCTGTGAGCTGTGTCGGACGGCCGACCTTAGCACTGCTGATTTGACATAGCCGCTCATCATTCCGAGCGGAGTGTCGATGATGTTTGGCGCTTCAACCCCGCTGACTTGCGTCAGCGACAGGATGAAGGCCAAGGTCAGCGCTCGTCGTGATGCGCCATTGAGATCCTTGTCAGGATCAAGTGCACGGTTCTCTGGGCCAAACACGAGAATGTCGAACTCAGAGCTGATCTCGGCCCGCCGAATGATTGCGTTCTGCTCGGCGTCAGCCCCAATCATTTCGAGAAAGATCTCGTTCATGAGCGAGCTGACGCGCTTGAGCTCGTCGGATTTGAGACGGTTAAGGCAGCGCTCAAATATCCCCAACAGGTCTTGGCTCACAGCCAGCTCAGAGGACAGCATGAGCCCCTTCGTCTCTTCTTTCAGGTGCTGATCGCGCTCCCGCTCCGCATTGAGCTTCTCCTGCACGGCGGTATCAATGCGAGTGCGAAACCTTACAGCTTTGTCCGCGCATTCATCGGCGTGCGTTTTCGCGATCCGCTTTTGCTCACGCAGTTGTTGGATGTCGATGTCGGGTATCAGTTCAATCTTGGCCTGAATGTTCGCCTCGCGGGCCCCGAGATCCCGCAGGTTTGCCGCAACCTTATTTCTCCGATCGCAGAGGTCCCGATACTCAGTTTTCCAACCGTCGCCTTCGATCGGCTGCATCAAATCGCGAGCGCCGTAGTAAAGTTCGGTCACGAGCTTTTGAACGGCGTCAGCCGTCCGACTCGCTTCGATTAGTTTCTCAATGTGCTCTCGCCGCGTTGCCCCTTCTTCGTCCGCAGCGTCCAAAGTCTCTCCGCAAATGCAGGTGCCCTGATCAAGAGTGTCGGCGAGCACCGGTATGGTTTGATTTGGTATCCTGCCTCGATCTTTAAGCTCGTCGAGGATGCCGGCCGCGGCCGATACATGGCCGCAAAGAAGCTGTTTCGCGAGGGTCTTCGACTTCAGCAGCTCGCCTTGCTCCTTCGCGAGGCCAAGCTCCATTGCCTCCTCTCGCTTCCGCATTGAGCGTATTTCCTGAAGCTCTTCGACCAGTTCAGACCGATCTCCTTGGACGAGCGCCGCCTCGATTTGACGACTGAGCTTATCGTATTGCTCTTCGCACCGCTGCCGATCCGCAATTGCCGTTTCCATCTCTGGCTCGAGCTTTGCCAGCTCCTCGTCCAACTCGGCTATTCTGGCCGAAGCTGCCTTCACTTTCGCGCTCGCGTCTGACTCTCGAACCCGCTTATTAACCTCGGCGGCAACTTGCTTCACATGCTTGCTGGCATCCTCAACAACTGAAAGTCCGAGAAGCGCTTTGATGGCCTTTTCAACGCGCTGACGCTTCACCGTGGCGCTGTCGGCTTCAATGAAGCTCAGCGCACGATCGCCATCGGTGAAAAAGACTTCACGCAACTCAGGGGGCAGTTCGATACGAAGGCGGCTATCCGCATATTCCTGCGGCTGGGCACCCTTAGCTGTCAGCTCGTAAAGCTTGAGAGTGCCGTCACCACGCTTCCAGTTCTCCTGACCAACGTTCTCTGTCACTGAACGCACTACCCGATACCGGCGACTTGTCGGCGTCGCCTGAATGCTCCTCGTCGGAGTAGCAGTTTCAAAATCAACCTCGACAGTAGTGCGAACAGTGCCGGTGCTCGCATCGATCGGGTGAAGTCGAAAGGTCTTTCCCCCGCCGGGTAGCGCCTCGTCACCGTAGAATGCCCACTGCAGCGCAGTCAGCATTGTCGTTTTGCCAGTCTCGTTCTCAGCCCGAATAACGGTGAGGTTCTTTTCAGGGCTCGTTGCAAAATCCATTTCGAGATCGCGGAGGAGACGAAAGTTCTCGAACCGAGCGCGCAGCAGCTTCACTTCGCCTCTCCTGCGTGACGCGCCACGTCCTGCGCGAGCGTGTTAATCTGCGCCGCAATGTCCTGCTTGACATTACGGGCGACAAATCGGTGCTTTCTCTCGATCTCAACGATCTCGGCGACCACATCGCGCAAGTCGTCACGATACCCAGGATACCGCTCCGTCGCCTTGGCGGCCTCCTCCAGAATTATCTCGACTACTCTCTTGCTGTCCATGAGCTCCCCCGCTCTCAGATACCGTAGGCTATCGACTGCATCTCTGTCAGCACAGCCAACGGACCGTCTTTCGCACCGTAGTTCCGTGCTAGGCGTGCAAACTCTTCAACTCGCTTCAGCTCGCCTTTCACGAGCGTCTTCGCATCTGGATCAACCACCAATTCCGGTGGAGGCATTGCAACAAAGTCGTGAATGACTCCGTGGTCCTTTCCGATCGCATCACAGCGCCGAAGAATACGGCCTCTGCGTTGGACCCACTGTCGCTCGACTGTCGTGCTGGCCAGTATGAATGCCCTCTCGATCTGCGGAACATTCACACCTTCGTCCAAGACCCGCTTCGCGGTTAGAACCTGAAGATCGCCCTCCTGAAATGACTTCAGCAAGCGAGTAGTCCCTGTTTTGTTGCAGGTCTCTTCGGCAGTAAGTTGGTGGTAAAGAACACCGCGTTCCCGGAGCATGGCGTTAACCTGTTGAAGCTGAGCCGGTGCTTTGTCAGTTGCGTAGATCAGCTCGTAGCGAAGCTTTTTTGCACCCTCAGCGTCAATCAACTGCCCCAGTTTCGTGATCTTGCCCGCCGCTGTTTCGACGACCAGCCGGCGCTGCCGTAGCAGGTTGTCTAAGTGCGGATCTGGTTCGCCTCGCTCCAGTTGCCACGCGAGTTTTCTGATCTTCTCGGTAAGTTCGCGAAAAAGCTCCATCTCATCGGCAGTCAGCGTAACCGGATGGACATAGTAGTCATACGGAACGAGGCACACACCGATCGCTTCTTCGAGGGTGAACTCGAAACATGTCGGCCCAAAGAAGTCGAACAGTCGGTCCGTCCCGTCAGGATCATACTGCCGAATAGGCGTAGCGGAGAGGCCCAGGCGATACTCAAAGAACTCCGGCGGACTGGCCAGAAATGTCGGACTGCCGAGGTTGTGCATCTCGTCAGCTATAAGAACACGCTTGGCTTTGACGGAAGCAAGCTGCCGGCAGAACTCTGGGTCAGTTAGGGTGTCGTGACTCACAACAAGGGCCTCTGCCTGCGTGAGGCCGAGGCTGAGGTTTCGTGCAGCTTCGGCTATCTCTGCCCTTCGGCCCTTTGGTCCACCGGCAGCCGTCATATTCCTGGGTTCGATGCCAAACAGTCGAACCTCATCACACCACTGCATGATCAACGGGACATAGGGCGCCCCTATGACCAGCAACAAAGGACCAGCCGATTTGTGAAGCTCGTGGCAAGCCGCCAACGATGTGAGAGTCTTGCCCGAACCTGTCGCCATGGCAAGGACGCCGCGACCATTGGCGGCCAACCATGCATCGATGGCTCGTCCTTGATGGCCAAATGCGCCTGAGCGATTATCGAGCCAGATTGGCGGTGCGAAGCCCGCCGGTGGGCTGGCAACTCGCGCTTCCGAGGGCTCGCTTTCCGCGCGCTTTCTAGTTCCCCGCGCGCGGCGCCACAGCCGCTCAGTATCAGCCTCGGTTGGTGGCGACCCCTTGCCGAACTCGGAGAGCAGGTGTTGTTCAACGGCCTTTGGCAGCTTGACGATGGTCACGTCCTCATCGTCATCGTCCCAAAGGAGATTGAACTCTTCCCTCACCCGACGCTCAGCGTCCTCTTGCACCGAATCCATCCAGGCTCTCGATACGGCAATCTGCTCGCGGTTCTGCGACAGGCCACGACCCGTCATGTTGCTGGAGCCGTGGAAGGCAACCCGATGCCCTCCGACATTCATGAGCCAGACCTTAGGATGGAAAATGCCATTGCGGAGAAATGCGAAGCGCATGTCGAGCCGCCGCTCGCGGACTAACCACGATAGGCAATCGAGCGTCTGCTTGGTGAGATCGTCCGCATTGGGGAAGCCGTCTGCGAAAGTTCGGAGTGCAAGATCCTCGCCGCTCAAGCCCCGCGCTAGAGCAGCTTGATCTTCCTGGGTGAGAACGGGGCTTACGATTAGACGCAGGGTGCCGCTGCCCGATCGCAAGAATGTGGCGAGGCCAGGAGCAATCTGCGCAAGTGACGAGCTCGCAAAATAGCCCATCATGCAATCGAGCGTGGAGGTCGCCGCAATCGCCGGAACCAAGGCGTCGAGCAGATCATCGCGCGGAAGGATGAACAACGCGGGGCATGCCTCCAGCATGGAGACCACCCCCGTCGTTGCTATACTGACTTTCACTTTCGGCCCCCGCCGTGTCACCCCCGATCCGGCTAGAGCAGGCTAACAGCCAGATGGCTGAAGGAAAGTCCTTTTCGCATGAACCAGCCACACTGCGTCACTGTGGATGGGGGTTTCGTTCGGACACCGGGCATTTAGGCGGCACCCGGATAACTCCGATTAGATCATTCTAGGGCTTCGTCTAAAACCAGCCCAAAAAACCTTTACTGAATTCGGTAAGGCGAAATCGGAACACCAAAACAGGACAAAGATTACCGCGCCAGCTTCACGCCGAGAGACCTGGCAGCGTTCTCAATGGCCGGCGTCGCGGCCGAAAGGTTTCCTGCTTTGGCTGCCGCGACAATCGACCTGACCATCTCGTCAACCTGCTTGTCGACCGCCGCAGACCTTTCCAGGGCGGCCTTCTCGCGAGCCGTCTGCATTACTACGCGCCGCCGAGCCTTCTCGTTCAGTTGCTTCACTAGCTCTACTTGGGTCTCGCCAACGCGGCAGCCTTTGGTGCATCCGCGGCGTTTAAACTCGCGCGAGACAGCGGCCGGCGAAACACCGAGCTCTCGCGCGATCTGCGCACCGTTCTTACGACCGAGCTCGTATTCGTCCGCGGCCTTGTCCCACTGCTGTCTGGTGATCAATTTGCGGCGCTTCTTCTGCATCGCCAATTATAGCATGAAACAGCCGTAACCTGCATGTGATTGAAGTGGTTGATGCGATCAACTGCGCCGCGAAAGCGACGCAAGCGATCATAGCTCCAGAAGGGCCGGAAAACCGCCAGGCCAACGGTGGATAGCGCCGACGCTGTGTAGGGCGAAAACAAATGCATCAGCTCTCAATAAAGCTTCCAGGCGCACCTACCAGCGTAACCGTCGACAGGTGAATGGACGCGGCAAGGAAAGGGCACTTGTCCCACCGCGCCCAAAATCAAAATCAGTCGCGATCGGGACCGAGCGGAGTGAGGAAAGACCAACGACCCGCCGCGTCGCAGGTCACCAGACCTTCGCGGGCAAGCTCAACCGCCTCGCGAACGGCAGCTTCATCATCGTGCTCAAGGTGTTCAAGCCGAAGCTCCCGCCACAGCAGCGTATCGGGATCGCCGCCGTGTGCGCGGAGGTGCTCCTGGAAGAGCGCCGATGCGCGATCATAATCGGGAGCGAGCACAAACGCCTCGATCGGCGTGGGATCCCTCATCTGGAATATCAGCATCACGCCGCGTCCCCTTCGCTCGCGTCCTCGGCAAGCTTATCGAACTCTTGCTGGACAGGACGGATCACCCAACCTTTCCCGTCTTGGTAAGAAGCGAACCCTTCCAAGCCCCAGGAGAGAGCTTCCCGTAGATGCTCGCGGTGTGCGGTAACCACCGTGTCTGGCGTAAGCTCCGTAAACCAAAGCTTCGATGGATTGATCTTCGCGAGGACGATGTAGATTCCCAGGAGCTGGGTCGCTCGCTGCTCGTCCGTGGTAAACAGGAACTCGAAGCACCCCACATCCGTGGAGCAAAAGAACAACTTCATAGTGCAAGACCTCATTCGCTTGTTGTCGATGAGATCGTCGTAACCATGCGTTCTCATGGGTTCGGGTGGCTTCGCAATGGCTTCGCTTGGGATCGTCTGGTCTAGGTAGCGGCCTTCAGCCGCTACCAGGCATCGCCTCCACTTTGTTGCGGCTCGCCTATTCCTCATTGCGGGGTAGTTTTGGACACGCCTCACCATTACTGCGCGGGTAAGCCGCCGCAGCGTAAGAGGTGGGACCTCGAACCAGATCCGTCGATGGCGCCTTACGACCGCAAAGCTAACCATGGCCTTCGCTCCACGCTGCTGACGAATCAGCGCTTCTCTGCGGGCGGCCAGCCGCGGCGATCGCCGCAGCCATTTCGTCCATCTATTTCAGTGTCGCCACGATCGCTTTGAGTGCCTTGTCCTCGACGCGATCAATGTTGTGGAAGTCGGCAGCCAACAAGAAGTCGTGGCGTGGCCGGTAAGCTTCCTTTGTAATGTAGCGTTCCCAGCCGGCACCCCACTTCTCCTGCAGGTCCAGATCTCCCGCTTTGCGCGTCAGCCGATGCCAAATGACTGGGAGTTCCTGCTGCCAGGTTCTGTCGAGCCGAGACTGCCAGTGGAGCCGCGAGAAGTTGGCAACGCAGTGCAGATGCGGGTTGCCTTCGAGCATCTCCGGGAATGCGATGGCCTGGAACCGTTCCCATGTGGGCCGGCGATGAGCGTGCTTCGTGCCGAACATCAGCCGGTCTACCTCGCGACAGAACGCGCCGAACATTTTGGCTAACATGTCCGGCGTGATGTTCCGCCGGTTCGGCGCGAGCGTAAGCGCATGAGTGAACTCCGGTCGGCGACACCACTCGATCAAAGCGTCGCGCCTAATGCGCGGCGAAAGAACCGGACGATGGCAGGTCATGAGCGGCGAAGCGCCTTCTCGATCGCTTCGGCATCTGCGTTATCTAGTCCGTCGGTGCTTACACGCGGCCGCAAACGGCGGACCAGGTCCATGACAGGCGCTTCTGCGATCGTTAGCCAGCGCCTCTTGGGGGTTCGCGCCGCCACGACCTCCTCAAGCACGGTAACGGTTTCGTTGGGTAGGTCGTCTAGCGAACATCCCGCGGCGGCTTCGAGCCGTGCAGCGGTGCGCTCCGACGAGAAGGTAACATTGAAGAGCCTGTGAATCTCAATGTCAGGGTAGCGCTGGTCAAGAACCGCGAGAACGAATGCGTCGCGATCCAGGTCAAGAGCCTCGGCAATGTCCAGAGCCTTATCGACGGGGATCGGGACGCGACCGATGCTCATGTGGCTCAACACAACGGAACTCTTGTAGCCGAGCTTTTCCGCGATGTCCCTTTGAGTCAGCCCAGCCGCACGCTGTTTCTCCCGCAGACCTAGTTCGAGCATGCGCTGCGCCTTGGTCCCACGCAACTTGAATGGGTCGTCCGCGTCCTTGCTGCTCATGTTATGATCCACACTTGACTCATGCTAGTTGTGATTTTACACACAATCTATGCAACCGGCAACCCCTCAGCGGAAACAGAGCACTCGCGCCAGACCTGAACTCTCGCATCCGATTTTCGGTCTCATGAAGCGCGTGCGGAGTGCAGCGCAGAATGGTCGCGGGCTTCATCTCGATGCTGAGCATGTCCGCGTGCTCCTCTCCGAGGAGGTTTACGGCGTCATCAGTGCAATCGAGGCAAAGGAGATTAGAGCAGCGTGCGAGGCCGCAACCGTCAACGACAACGACATCAACTCGGCGAGTTCTGGCTATGGCAACGGCCGGACAGTGGGAGCTGGTTCGTCTGCCACCGCGACTATTATTCCGATGGACGCTGCGTCACGCGGCGCCACTATGTTGCTGCAGCAGGAGGCAGCGCTGATGCGCCGCCGCAAGAGGCACTAGATGCCCTCGCCGCACACCACATTGCGCATACCCGCCCTCAGAAGCAGTCCAAGGAGGAAGCGCTCGTCGAAGCGCTCATGGCCGAGTGGCTGAAGCACCATGTCGCAAACCTCGCCGCACCAGATCGCTACATCTATTCGGTTGATCAGTGGATGACCTTTTTCGAGGAAGAGCGACGCAGCGGCAGGATTATTGGTCCGACCGTCTCGGAGCTCACACCCGAACTCCAGGCGCGCTTTCGATCGTGGAGGGCCGAGGCAGGGGTCGGCGGCCATACGATCTCCCGCGATCTAGCGGCACTCCGAGGCGCCCTTAACTGGGCCTGGAAGATCCAGCGGATCGATCATCCTCCCTTCATTGCCGATGTCCCTCCAATTCAGAAAGCGCCGGCGAGGGATCGCGTGCTTGCCCTCGAAGAAGTCGCCGCGATCCTGGACGCTTGCGCTGGAAAGCCGGAACGCGAGCATCTGATCCGGTTCATCGTGATCGAGCTCGGTATCGCCGGCAGGCCCGAAGCGGTCTTGGAACTGACCGACGCGAACATCGATCTCAAGCGCAAGCTGATCAACCCTAACCAGCCGGGGCGAGTCCATGCGCGTAAGCGCCGCGCCATCGTGCCGATCGCGAAGGCCGTCCTTCCGTGGGTGGAAGGAATCAAAGGCAAGGTGATCAAATATAAGGTGCCGATTGCTGAGAAGAATCGGATTCCCGGAGGTCCCACGCACTTCGAGCGCGAGACGAGCAGCATCAAGACAGCATGGAACAATGTTTGCGATGAGGTCGGCGTGCACGGTGCGACGCCCAAGACGCTTCGCCATACGATGCTAACCTGGCTCGCGGAGCGGGGCGTTCCCTCAGAGCAGCGTCAGATGCTCGCCGGACACCGGCCGGTCGGAACCACCGCGAAGAACTACGAGCACCTCTCGCCGAACTATCTGCGTGCGGCGGTCAGGCAGATCGATGCGTTCTTCGACGAGCTGTCGAAGCACACGAAAGCCCATTTGCGATACGCTGGCGATACGCGAGACGACCAGCCGCTGGCCGCCTGATCGAGTAACTTGTTGATTTTCAACGCCGGCGGCTGGTGGAGCTGAGGGGAATCGAACCCCTGACCTCTGCAGTGCGATTGCAGCGCTCTCCCATCTGAGCTACAGCCCCGCGCCCCAGCCGAAAGGGCGGCCCGATGGGGTCGGGCCCGCGGCGAGCGGCCCCCATAGCCGCCGTTCTCCCGCCGTGCAATTGCCCGCCCGACATGGGGCCACGGCCCGCCGCGTCAAGGGGCTCGGATCGCCGCCCCATGCCGGAACGGCGGTTTGCACCAATCGTTTTGTCCAGGAGAGTTCGGCGGGGCGCGGTGCCCTGCGCAAACCCCTGGAGGAAGCCCATGGCATATGACCGATACGACACCGGAGGCCGCGGCTCGCGCGAGCGCTGGCGTTCGGCCGGCCGCGACGAGCGCGATTTCGACCGCGACTATGGCCGCGGCTATTCGCGCGAACGCGGCTCGGGCCGCGATCGCGAGGAGCGCGGCTTCTTCGAGCGCGCCGGCGACGAGATCGCCTCCTGGTTCGGCGGCGACGACGACGACCGCGACTATCGCCGCGAGCGCGAGCGCGGGCGCGGCTGGTTCGGCGGCGGCGATGATCGCGACGTCGAGCGCTCCCGCGGCCGCGACCGCGGCTGGTTCGGCTCGCGCCGCGACGAGCCCGACCCCGACGACCGCTACGGAGTCGACCGCGTGTTCGGCGATCGCCCGGGGCCGCTCAGCAGCGACGGCTATCGCGGCGGCGGGCCGGGCGGCGACCGCGCCTCGGCCTGGGGACGTTCCAGCACCAGCGAACGCGGCTACCGGCCGATGACCGGCGACTACGGCCGCTTCGACCCGGAATATCGCGACATCGGCGAGCGCGGCGGCGACATCCCGCGCGAGCGCTATCGCGGCGACCGCGAATATGCCGAATCGCGCCGGCGGCAAATGCAGGAATTCGACCGCGATTATGAAGACTATTGCCGCGAGCGGCAGTCGCGGTTCGAGGAGGACTTCGGCGGCTGGCGCCAGCGCCGGCAGCAGAAGCGCGGACTGGTCGGCCAGATCCGCGAGCATATGGAAGTGGTCGGCAGCGACGACGAGCATGTCGGCACCGTCGACCGAGTCGCGGGCGACCGGATCATCCTCACCCGGAGCGATCCGGAATCGGGCGGAACCCACCATTCGCTGAGCTGCACCGACATCGACCGGGTCGAGGATGACAGGGTGATCCTCGAGCTGACCGCCGACAAGGCGCGCGAGCGCTGGCGCGACGACAGCCGCGACCGGGCTTTGTTCGAGCGCGAGGACCAGGGGCAGGCCGGTCCGCACATGCTCGACCGCAGCTTCTCGGGCACCTATCGCGACCGTTAGCCGGCGGCCTCCGCGAGGGGCTGCCCACCAGGCCCGGCCGTGCCCCCCTTCACGGCCGGGCCTTTCGCATCTTCGCGCGCCGTCCTATCGGGCTTGCTTCAGCAGGAGACGCCGATGGCCCGCGCCTGGCACTTGAGGAGCCGCCCGAGCGGCATCCCGAGCGACGACAATTTCGACCTTCGCGAAGTGGCCTTGCCGCCGCTCGGCCCAGGCATGGTCCGGGTGCGCAACCATTGGCTGTCGGTCGACCCGTACATGCGCGGCCGGATGAACGACGTGAAAAGCTATGTGCCGCCGTTCCAGCTCGGCGAGCCGATGGAGGGCGGCGCAATCGGCGAAGTCATTGAGTCCGATGCCGACGGCTTCGCGGCTGGCGACCGCGTGCTGCACATGGCCGGCTGGCGGGACGAGGCGGTGATCCCGGCCGAGGCAGCGACCAAACTCCCGGAGCTGGGCGCTCCGCCGCAGGCGTTCCTCGGCAATCTCGGGCTGACTGGAGCCACCGCTTATTTCGGCCTGTTCGACGCGGCCCAGGCGCGCGAGGGCGACATCGTCTTCGTTTCGGCGGCGGCGGGAGCGGTCGGCTCGGCGGTCGTCCAGATTGCCAAGGCCAGGGGCATGGCCGTCATCGGCTCCGCGCGCGGCGAGGACAAGTGCGACTTCGTCCGCTCACTCGGCGCCGACGAAGCGCTCGATTATACCGCCGCGCCGATCGCCAAGTCGCTCGCCAGTGCCGCGCCCAAGGGCATCGACGTCTATTTCGACAATGTCGGCGGCGACCATCTCGACGCCGCTCTGGCGATCGCCCGGAAGGATGCGCGCTTCGCCATTTGTGGGATGATCGAAGGCTATAACAGGGCCGAGCCGATGTGCTTCAAATATGTGATGCGGGTGATCGCAATGCGCATACGCCTGCAGGGATTCATCTACACCGACTATCTGCCGAGGCTCGGCGAATTCTACAGCGACATGGGGCAATGGGTCGCCAACGGCGTCGTCAAGTCTCACGAGACGATCGTCGATGGCCTTGAGAACATGCCCGACGCGTTCCTCGGCCTATTCAGCGGCGACAATCTCGGCAAGATGCTGGTACGGCTGTAGACGTCAGAACACGCAGGACGCCGGATCACCGCTGTCGAAACCGCGCCGCAGCGCGGCCTGGCGCTGGGCGGCCGTGCCGTGAGTGAAGCTTTCCGGAACGACCCGCCCCTGGGTGCGGCGCTGCAACGTATCGTCGCCGATCGCTTCCGCCGCGCGCATGCCTTCCTCGAGGTCGCCGGGCTCGAGAATCGACCCCTGGCTGTCCCGCGCCCGAGCCGCCCACACGCCGGCGTAGCAATCGGCCTGGAGCTCGACCGCCACCTGCATCGCATTACCCTGGCCGCGCCCGGCGCGCTGCTGCGCCCTTTGCACCCGCGCCAGCGTGCCCTCGAGGTTCTGGACATGGTGCCCGACCTCGTGGGCGATGACATAAGCCATTGCAAAGTCGCCGGGCGCACCGAAGCGGGTCGACAGCTCGGTGAAGAAGGTCGGATCGATGTAGATGCGCTGGTCGGACGGGCAGTAGAATGGGCCCATCGCCGCCTGCGCCGCGCCGCAGCCCGATTGGTCGTAATTGGAATAAGCGACCATCGTCGTCGGGCGGTAGCGGGTGCCGGCGGCAGCGAAGATGTCGTTCCACACCGCCTCCGTCGAGCCCAGCACTCGGGGCAGGAAGTCGCGCAGGTGCGGGTCGAGCCGCGACTGGCCGCCGGGGGACTCCAGCCGCTGCTGGCCGCCGCCGCCCTCCGTGAGCAACCCACCCGTGCCGAAAGTGCTCAGCGCGCAGAAGCCGAGCAGTAAAACGAGGATGCCGACGATGCCGAATCGGCGGCCGACGAAATGCATGAGCAGGCCAAGGCCGACGCCGCCTAGCCCGCCACCACGGCCGCCGCCGAATCCCATGCCACCACGCCCCGTACGGTCGAGGAAATTGCCGCTTGGGTCCTGGCCGCCAAGCCGAACCATAATGATCCTCCTGCTGTCCACGCCCAATGCTTGGACGCCCGCGCGGTTGCAATCGCACGCTCGGCGCGGCTAGCGGCGGCGCATGATTCTATCCGGAAAAACGGCTCTGATCACCGGCTCCACCTCCGGCATCGGCCTCGCCATCGCCCGAGCGATGGCGGCGGAAGGCGCCAAAGTGATGCTCAATGGCTTCGGCGATGCAGGCGAGATCGGAAAGCTGTGCGATGAACTCGGCGCCATCCACGACGGCGCTGATCTGTCGGACCCGAAGGCGATTGCGGCGATGGTCGAACGCTGCAGCGCCGAGCTTGGCCCACCCGACGTGCTCGTCAACAATGCCGGAATCCAGCACGTTTCGCCCGTTGAGAGCTTTCCGGTCGAAAAGTGGGACGCGATCATTGCAATCAACCTTTCGGCCGTGTTCCATACCACCCGCCTTGCGCTTCCGGCGATGCGGGCCAAGGGCTGGGGCCGGATCATCAACACGGCGAGCGCCCACAGCCTCGTCGCCTCGCCGAACAAGTCGGCCTATGTCGCCGCCAAGCACGGGGTTGCCGGCTTCACCAAGACGACCGCGCTCGAAGCCGCGCGCGACGGAGTGACCGTCAACTGCATTTCGCCAGGCTATGTCTGGACTCCGCTGGTCGAAAACCAGATCCCCGACACGATGAAAGCGCGCGGCCTGACCCGCGAGCAGGTGATGAACGATGTCCTGCTCGCCGCCCAGCCGACCAAGCGGTTCGTCGCGCCCGAAGAGGTGGCGGCTTTTGCCGTTTTCCTCTGCCGGGACGAGGCGGCTTCGATCACCGGCGCCAATCTCAGCATGGACGGCGGCTGGACGGCGGCCTAGGCTCGAAGCCATGCGCCCAGCCCTGCTCCTCGCCATTCTCGCTTTGCCGGCCTGCGCGGCGATGCAGCCGACGGGGGCGGTGATCAACCAGCCAGTGCGCGATTGGCGCGAGGTCGCGACGAATCAAGACCGCGAGCGGCTTCGGGACTGGCGCTCGACCTTCGTCGCCGCGCTTCGCGACGCCCGGGCTGCCGGCCATTCGGCGGCGATTGCCGCCGAGGGCGCCCTGCTCGACCCCGACGCCGCGATCATTGGCCCGCCCATCCCCAACGGCAATTACCGGTGCCGGGTGATCAAGGTCGGAGCGAAGAGCGAAGGCATGCTGAACTACATCGCCTACCCGCATTTCCAGTGCCGCATCCGCCAGGAACGCGACCTCCAGGGATTCGCCAAGCTCACCGGCTCGCAACGGCAAATCGGCCTGATTTTCCCCGGCGACCCGCTTCGCCAAATATTCCTAGGCACGCTAATGCTCGGCGACGAAACCAGGGCGCTGCAATATGGCCGCGACCGCGAGCGCGACGTCGCCGCTCATGTCGAGCGGATCGGCGACAGACGCTGGCGGCTGGTCATGCCGCGGCCCGCATTTGAATCGCAGCTCGATGTAATGGAGCTGGTTCCGACTCCGTGAGAGGTGCGTTAGGCATGAAACCTGGACTATTGCTTGCAGCCGCTGTTGCCATGAACATGATGACGCCCGCCCACGCCAACAGCCTTTCGGACGCGATCCGCGCCGACATGCCGTCGCTGATTGCGCTGTACCGCGACCTCCACGCCAATCCCGAGCTGTCGATGCAGGAGGTTCGGACTCCGGCCAAGCTCGCTGCCGAGGTGAAGAAGCTCGGGTTCCAGGTGACCGAGAAGGTCGGCCAGACCGGAGTTGTCGCGGTAATGAAGAACGGCCCTGGCCCGGTGCTGATGATCCGCGCAGACATGGACGCTCTGCCGGTGGAGGAGCAGACCGGCCTGCCGTTTGCATCGAAGGTGCGCGCCGTCGCCCGCTCCGGCGTCGAGAGCGGCGTCATGCACGCCTGCGGTCACGACACCCACATGGCCGGGTGGATCGGCACCGCCCGCCGCCTCGCCGCGATGAAGGACCAATGGTCGGGAACCCTGGTGATGATCCTGCAGCCGGGCGAGGAAACCGGCGAGGGCGCCAAGGCAATGCTCGCCGACGGGCTCTACACGCGCTTTCCCAAGCCGACCCACGTCATCGCCTTCCATGACGCCGCCGCGCTTCCCGCCGGAGTCATCGGAGTCACGCCTGGCTATGCGCTCGCAAATGTCGACAGCGTCGACATCACCGTGAAGGGCGTCGGCGGCCACGGCGCCTATCCCCACACCACGCGCGACCCGATCGTGCTCGCCGCGCGCATCGTCACCACCCTGCAGACCCTCGTCAGCCGCGAGAATGACCCGCAGGACCCGGCAGTGGTCACGGTCGGCGCCTTCCAGGCCGGAGCCAAGCACAACATCATTTCCGACGAGGCGAAGCTTCAGCTGACAGTGCGGAGCTACAAGCCCGAGGTCCGGAAAAGGCTGCTCGACGGAATCCAGCGCATCGCCCGCGGCGAGGCAATCGCCGCCGGGATTCCGGAGGACCGGATGCCGGTCGTCACGATCCGCGAGCAGGAATATACGCCGGCGACCTTCAACACCGAGAAACTTTCCAATCGCGCGCTCGAGCTGTTCACCGGACACTTCGGCGGGCCGCGGGTAATCAAGACACCGGCGGTGATGGGCGGCGAGGATTTTTCGCGCTACTGGCTTGCCGACAACAGCATCGAAAGCCTGATCTTCTGGGTCGGCGGAACGCCGCGCGACAAGTGGGACGCGGCCGGGGGCGATCCGCAGAAGCTGCCCTCGCTCCACTCGCCTTTCTGGGCACCGGACGCGGAAGCCGTGATTTCGACCGCGACCGAGGCGCTCACCCTGACCGCGCTGGACGTGCTCAAGAAAAGCTAGCGGCCGCGAGCGACGTGCGCGTCTTCGGGATTTAGCTGACGGACTCCGAGCACCGGGCAGCGGTCGAAGCCGAGCGGGCTGGGCACGAGCAGTTCGGCATTAAGCCCGCTACACACCCAGGACCCGCCAGACGTCGAGCGAATGCCGACCGAGCTCGCCCAGTCGATTTGCGGACAGGTCCCGCTGATCTCCAGCTCATAGACTCGACCCCCGCCGGCGAAGACGAGGACGGTATCCCGATCGAGCGCACGAAAGTTATGGACCTCCGAGGCCCGGAAGCATTGGCCCGCCGTCGCGCGATGACCCTGCGCCTCGCGCTGACCGGCAGTCATGCACGCGCCCGTGAGCATCGCCAGAGCGGCAGGAGCCGCTAGCGCGAAAACTGTAATCGGCTGCATGGCGAAATCCTCCTGCTTGTCCGCAAATCCCGAGCATCCATCCCGTTCCACGGGCGTGAGGCGAGATCGACTGTGCCGCAGCGACACCGCCCTCGAGGCCGGCGCCTTTTGGCGCCCGTTCACCACTTCTTTGTAAAGTTTAGCGACACCTCGTGCCCATGTCGGTCGATTTGACACCGGGCTGCCCGTGGGAGGGCTGATCGCCTTCTGGAGCCACGCGCTGGCGACGGCCATGTTCGCCGCCTTGCTCATCTGGCGGCTGTCGGCCGGAGTGCGCCAGCCGGGGCAAAAGCTGCTGCTCGCGGCTTTCGCGTTGACCGGCTGCTGGGCTTGGCTGAGCGCCGTCGGCGCCGGGGCGCCGCTCGTCCAATATGCCGAAACCGCCCGCAACTTGGTATGGGTCGGCCTCCTCTACAGCCTCGCGCCGTCAGCCGAATCGCGCGATCACGGAATTCGCCTGGTCTATGGTGCGGTCGCCGCAGTGCTCGGACTGCAGCTCGTCGCCGACACGGTTCTGGCAATGGTCGACAGCGGCACCGCCCGGGAGACCGCGGCCCTGCTCCGGGTGACCGCCGCGGCCGGCGCGCTGGTGCTGGTCCACAATGTCTACGGCCAGGCGTCGCCGTCGAGCCGCTCGAACATCCGCGCAGCGATGCTCGCCCTGGCCCTGATCTGGACGTACGACCTCAATCTCTACACGATTGCCTGGCTCGACCCTGCAACCGCGTCCGGCCTCTACGACTGGCGCGGTCTCGCGGTGACGCTGGCCGCGCCGATGCTCGCGCTGAGCGCCCAGCGGGACGACGGCTGGCGCATCCGACTGTCCAGAGCCGCGACCTTCCAGTCGCTCTCCCTGCTCGCCATCTGCGGTTATTTCGCCGTTATGACCATCCTCGCCACTGCCCTTCGCGGCACCGGTTGGGACTGGGTCGAAAGCGTGCTTGTCGGCGTGCTGGCGGTGATGACCGTTGCCGCGATGGTGCTGCTGCCGAGCGCGCGCGCGCGCAGCTGGGCGAAGGTCAAGCTGGTCAAGCACCTGTTCGAGCATCGCTATGACTATCGTACCGAATGGCTGCGCTTCACCGACACGCTCGGCCGCACCGGCGCCGATGCGCCGCCGCTTGGCGAGCGGGTCATCAAGGCGTTCGCCGACATCCTCGACAGCCCCGGCGGACTGCTGCTTGCCGCCGATCAGAACGGCGCGATCGCCGCCTCGGCAGAATGGAACTGGGAGGGCGGCAATTCGCCGGCTGGCGACTTCGAACAGGATGGGGCATTTTGGGCCTCGGTCGAAGCCGGCGGACGAATCCTCGAGCTCGACGCGTGGCGCCAGCGCTGGGGGGACCGGCGCGATCTCGATCTGGCCATTCCCGACTGGATCGTCGCCGACGATCGTGCCTGGGCCGGGGTGCCCCTGATCCATCACGACCGGCTGGTCGGCCTCGTCCTGCTCGCTGCGCCGGATTACCGGCGACCGCTCGACTGGGAGGATTTCGACCTCTTGCGCACGGCCGGTCGCCAGGCCGCGAGCTCGCTTGCCGAAGCGCATGGTCAGGAGGCGCTTTCCAATGCCCGTCGCTTCGAGGAGTTCAACCGCCGCTTCGCCTTCATCCTGCACGATATCAAGAATCTGGTGAGCCAGCTTTCGTTGCTGTCGCGCAACGCCGAGCGCCACGCCGACAATGCCGAATTCCGCGCCGACATGATCGCCACTCTCAAGTCTTCCGTCGGCAAGATGAACGAGCTGCTCGCGCGGCTGTCACCGCAGGCGAGCCTGAGGCCGCAAAAGCCCGAGCGGCAGCCGCTCCGGCCAATCCTGATTGCTGCCATCGCCAGCAAGCGGCGCGACCATGACGTCCGCCTTCTCGGCCATGCCGAACTGTGGGCAAAGGTCGACTCCGCGGCGCTCGAGCAAGCCGTCGGACACCTGCTGCAAAATGCCATCGACGCCAGTCCGCCGGGCGAGCCAGTACTTGTCCGAGTCACCGGCCGGACCAATGAAGTTGCAATCGCCATCATCGACAAGGGCAGCGGCATGGATGGCGACTTCATCCGCAACCAGTTGTTCCAGCCTTTCGCCTCGACCAAGCCGGGGGGCTTCGGCATCGGCTCGTTCGAGGCTCGCTCGCTGGTTGCTGGCATGGGCGGGCGCTTGAGCGTCGACAGCCGCCCGGACCGTGGCACCAGTTTCACCATCATCGTCCCGGCTGCCGAAGCAGCGGATGAGCCCGAACGGATAAGCGCATGACCGAAACCGCCGACCTCCCTGTCCTTCTCGTCGTAGAGGACGACGAGGGACTGCAGCGCCAGCTGAAATGGGCTTATGACGGCTACCGGGTCGTCACCGCCGGGGACCGCGGCACGGCGCTCGACATGCTGCGCCTGCACGAGCCGGCGGTCATCACTCTCGACCTTGGCCTGCCGCCGGACCCCGACGGCACCGAGGAGGGTTTCGCGACGCTGACGCAAATGCTTCGTCTCAAGCCCGACGCCAAGGTGATCGTCGCTTCCGGCCACGGCGCCCGGGAAAGCGCCCAGAAGGCGATCGCTCTCGGCGCCTATGATTTCTACAGGAAGCCGGTCGACATCGACGAGCTCGGCCTGATCGTCGCTCGCGCTTTCCACCTCCACGCCCTGGAGGAGGAGAACCGCCGGCTCGAGCAGTCGGGTGGATCGACGGTGCTCGGTTCGATCATTACCGCTTCCCCGGAGATGCTGAAGGTCGCGCGGACCATCGAGCGGGTCGCCAGCGCCGACGTGTCGGTGATGCTTCTAGGCGCCAGCGGCACAGGCAAAGAGCTGCTTGCCCGCGCCGTGCATGAAAAGAGCGGCCGCAGCGGCGGCTTCATCGCCATCAACTGCGCCGCCATTCCGGAAAACCTGCTCGAAGCGGAGCTGTTCGGCTACGAGCGCGGCGCCTTCACCGGCGCCGTCAAGTCCAATGTCGGGAAGATCGAGCTCGCCGAGGGCGGCACCCTGTTTCTCGACGAAGTCGGCGACATCCCGCTGCCCCTTCAGGTCAAATTGCTGCGCTTCCTCCAGGAGCGGGTGATCGAGCGCATCGGCGGCCGCTCGCCGATCGCCGTCGACACTCGCATCGTCTGCGCTACCCACCAGGATCTGGAAGCGATGATCGCCGACGGCCGCTTCCGCGAGGACCTCTATTATCGGCTCGCAGAGATCGTCGTGAAGATCCCGAGCCTCGCCGAGCGGCCAGGCGATTCGGTCCTGCTTGCCCGCCACTTCGTCAACCAGCTTGCTCGCGATCTTAACCCGAAGGTGCAGTCGCTGGCCCCCGACGCCCTCGCAGCGATCGATTCCTACCCGTGGCCAGGCAATGTCCGCGAACTCGAGAACCGCCTCAAGCGGGCGGTGATCATGGCGGAAGGGCGGAGCGTCGCCGCCGACGACCTCGACCTGCCCGGCGCCGCGAGCAGCGACAGCCCTGAGACCATCAACCTTCGCGCCGCTCGCGAGGTCGCCGACCGGCGCGCCATCCGCCAGGCGATGAGCCGTACCGACAACAACATCTCCTCGGCCGCGCGACTGCTCGGCATCAGCCGTCCGACGCTTTACGACTTGCTGAAGCAGTACCAGATGTCGGGTTGACCCGGCTGGAACGCGCGCCTCCCAGGCCCGTTCGGAGGGCATGAAGCCGCTGACAGAGCAGCATCTCGCCATGTTTCGTCGGCATATGGTCGAGATCATCGACATGCACTTCGACCTGGCCGAGGAGGAGATCGGCAAGCCCGCGCCCGACCCCGGCCTTCGCCGAGCGTTGCTCGACGTGCCGCGCCACCTGTTCGTTCCCGAAGCGCTGATGCTGATGTCGTATCAGGATACGCCGCTGCCGATCGGGTTCGACAAGACCGTGTCGCAGCCCTTCATCGGCGCCCTGATGATCGACTTGCTCGGAGTCGAGCCGGAGGCGCGGATCCTCGAGGTCGGCACCGGGCTAGGCTATCAGGCGGCGGTGATGGCCGAGATGGGCGCCGAGCTGTTTAGCGTCGAGGTGGTCGAGGAGTTCGCCGAGGCCGCGAAGGCGCGTCTCGCAGCGCTTGGTTACGGCGTTCAAATCCGCGTCGGCGACGGCTCGCGCGGCTGGGTCGAGCATGCGCCGTTCGACCGGATCCTCGTCACCGCCGCCGCCGCCGAGCCGCCCGCGGCGCTTGTCGAGCAGCTCAGCGACGGTGGCCGAATGGTCATACCGCTCGGAGGTCAGGAAGTGCAGCAGTTGAGCGTGGTCGAAAAATCCGCCGGCGGCACAACCACCCGCGCAATCATGCCGGTCCGGTTCACCCAGCTCGAAATAGCGGTCTAGCGCTCGAGGCTTTCCGCTATCTCGGCCACCTCGAGCCACCGCTCTTCGGCCCGCTCCTTCTCCTCCCGCAGCGTCGCCGCTCTTTGCGTCAGATCGGAAAAGCGCGCCGGCTCACGCGCGTACAGGTCGCGGTCGTGCAATGCCCGCTCGGCCGCGGCGATTTCCTGTTCCAGCCGCGCGATCTCGGCCGGAAGCCGGTCCAGGTCGCGCTGGTCCTTGTAGGATAGTTTTCTGGCCCTTGGGATCGCCGTGCCCGGCACCGCTGCCGTGGTAACCGGTTGCGGTCCATTCGGCTTCGGCGGCTTGACCCTTGCCCGCAATGCGATGGGAGTCCGCCGCTTGGCCCAATCCTCATAGCCTCCCGCGACCACATCGACCCGCCCCGAGCCGTCGAGACCGAGGGTCACGGTAACCGTCCGGTCGAGGAAATCACGGTCGTGGCTGACGATCAGCACGGTGCCATCATAGTCGGCAATCACCTCCTGCAGGAGGTCCAGGGTTTCGAGGTCCAGGTCGTTGGTCGGCTCATCGAGCACCAGCAGATTCGCTTGCCTCGCGAACTCGCGCGCCAGCAGCAGCCGCGACCGCTCGCCGCCCGACAGCGAGCCGATCGGCGCGTCGGCGATTGCCGGCGAGAAGAGAAATTCCTTCAGATAGCCCTTGATGTGCTTCTTGTGGCCGCGCACCTCGACCCAGTCGCCGCCGTGGCTCAGCACGTCGCGCACCCTTTTCGTCGGCTCCATCAGCTTACGCTGCTGGTCGATGACGATTCCGCTCAATGTCATGGCGCGAGTCACCATACCTTCGTCGGGCTCGAGCTCGCCGGTCAGAAGCTTGAGCAAAGTCGTCTTGCCGGCGCCGTTGGGCCCGACGATTCCGATCCGGTCGCCGCGCTGGACGCGAAGGCTGAAGTCGCGGATGACTTTGAGGTCGCCGAATGACTTCGACACGTTCTCGGCGTCAATAACGGCTTTGGTCCGGACTTCGTCCTTCGCCAGAGCGATCTTTGCCGCGCCCGAGGGTCCCAGCATCGCCGCCCGCTGCGCCCGCATTTGCTGCAGCTTCGCAAGCCGGCCCTGGTTGCGCCGCCGCCGCGCCGTCACCCCGCGCTGAAGCCAATGCAGTTCCTGCTGCAATTTCGAATCGAGCCGCTCGGCGGCTTTCGCCTCGTCGGCATAGACTTTCTCTTCCCACGCCTCGAAGCCGCCGAAACCGACCTCGGCACGCCGAAGCTGTCCGCGGTCGAGCCACAATGTGCTTTTCGTCAGCCGCTTGAGGAAGGTGCGGTCGTGCGAAATGACGATGAAGGCACCGGCAAAGCGGGTGAGCCAATCCTCGAGCCATTCGATTCCGGACAGGTCGAGGTGGTTGGTCGGCTCATCGAGCAGGAGCAAATCCGGCTTCTGCGCAAGAGCACGCACGATTGCAGCACGGCGCCGCTCGCCGCCGCTCGCAATCGCCACCTTCCGGCTGAGGTCTACTCCGATCTGGTCGGCAACCGCCGCTGCGTCGTGCGCCGCTGGCGCGCCCTCGCCCGCGAGCACCCATTCCTCCAGCGTCCCGCCGGTAATTGCCGGGTCCTGTTCGAGCAGCACGACACGGGTGCCGGGGACGATCGTCCTTTTGCCCTCATCCGGATCGATCTCGCCGGACAGGCACTTCAGCAGGGTCGTCTTGCCGGCGCCGTTGCGGCCGATCAGCGCCAGCCGGTCTTTCGGCCTAACGTAAACGTCGAGTCCGCGCAAAAGCCAGCCGTTGCCCTGGATGAGCCCGAGGTCTTCATAGGAGAGGATCGCCGCCGCCATGAGCGCGAACTAGCCGATCCTCCCCGCCAAGGGGAGGTAGCAGGCGAGGATAAGGAGGCCGACGAAGGGCGCCTTCCGGCAGGTATGCCCTTCCCCATCCGTGACATTTGCGCCACTGTTGCGCCTGAACCGCTGCCGGCGCGCGCATTCATAGGACATTCAATGGCTTCTGGTAGAAACCGAGCCCGAGAAAGAATCGCCATGCGCCTGTTTCGTACCTTCATTTCGGCCCTCCTCGGCATAGGCCTCATCGCCAGCCCGGCAGTCGCCGAGCGGCCGCGCGACGCCAACAAGGCCTTCGAGGCGACCCGAGAGGGTCGTTCCATGCCGCTGCCCAAGATCGAGCGCCAAGTGCTCCCCCAGATGGATGGCGCGGATTACCTCGGCCCGGAGTTCAACGGCGACACCTATCGCCTCAAGTTCATGCGCAATGGCCGCGTGATCTGGGTCGACGTCGATGCCGCGACCGGCCGGATCAAGGGCAAATCGCGGCCGTAGATCGCCGAGAAGCCTGGAACTCCGCCCCGGCCGGGACGATAACCGGCCTTGCGACCACTTCTCCCTTGAATGCGCGCGCGATTGACATTTGGCTCGCCTGCCCCAGCTTTGTTCCGCTCAAGCAACCGTTCAGCTTCGCGCGTGTTTGACTTGGCATAGGCGCGACGACAGGGGACTGAAGGATTATGCGGGTACTGATCGTCGAGGACGAACCGAATCTCGGGCGGCAACTGCGCTCGACTCTCGAGGGCGCCGGCTATGCGGTCGACCTCGCCACAGACGGCGAGGACGGCCATTACCTTGGCTCGACCGAAAGCTATGACGCGGTGATCCTCGACCTCGGCCTTCCGGAAATTGACGGGCTGACGGTGCTCGACCGCTGGCGCAAGGAAGGGCGGCGAATGCCGGTGCTGGTCCTGACCGCGCGCGACAGCTGGTCTGACAAGGTCGCCGGACTGGACGCCGGCGCCGATGATTATCTTGCCAAGCCGTTCCAGACCGAGGAACTGATTGCGCGGCTGCGCGCGCTGATCCGCCGCGCCTCGGGCAACGCCAGCTCGGAGCTCATTGCCGGCGACATCCGCCTCGACACGCGATCGGGCAAGGTCACCAAGGCCGGCGAACCGGTCAAGCTCACCGCTCAGGAATACAAGCTCCTGTCCTACCTGATGCACCACAAGGGCAAGGTGGTCAGCCGCACCGAGCTCATCGAGCATATCTACGATCAGGATTTCGATCGCGATTCGAATACGATCGAGGTGTTCGTCACGCGCATCCGGAAGAAGCTCGGCGCCGACGTCATCACCACCATCCGCGGCCTCGGCTACAGCCTTGAGGAACCGGAGGACAAGCGCACTTGAACGACCAGTCGCCCGCGGCATCCGCCGCGGCGGCGGATGTGCAACCGGCCGCGGCGGCCAGCAGGCGGCCGCGCATCGGTTCGCTGACCCGTCGGATCATCGGCGTTGCCGCGCTGTGGATCAGCCTGCTGCTCCTGATCGGCGGCTTCGCTCTCGACCGGGTGCTCACCACCTCGATCGTCCGCAATTTCGACGATCAGCTCGGCTACGTGCTCAACGCCATGATTGCCGCCTCGGAAATCGGGCCGGACGGGGAGGTCCGATTCAATCGGCCGCCGGCCGACCAGCGCTTCATGGAACCTTATTCCGGAGTCTATTTTCAGGTCAGCGGAGAGGGTGCCGACGCTTTCCCGTCGCGCTCCTTGTGGGATCGGCGGCTGCGGGTTCTGAGCCGGCACAACGACGTCGAGGTTCACCGTTACGACAGCTTCGAATTCGCCGACGAGCCCCTGCGCATCGTCGAGCGCGACGTCATTCTTCCCGGCTCGGACGTGCGCTGGAGGTTCCAGGTCGCACAGTCGCGCGAGATGATCGACTCACAGATCCGCGACGTCCGATCGACTCTGTTCTGGAGCTTCCTTGCGCTCGGCATCGGCTTGCTGGTGCTCGCCGCGCTCCAAGCCACCTACGGCCTGTGGCCGCTACGGCGGGTTCGCCGCGAGGTCTCGCTGATCCGCTCGGGAGCAAAAACCCGCATTACCGAGGACTTCCCGACCGAGGTTCGGCCGTTGACCGAGGAGATCAATCAACTGCTTGCTCACAGCGAGACCCAGGCCGAGGAGGCGCGACGGCATGCCGGCAACCTCGCCCATGCGCTCAAGACTCCGCTGACCGTGATCACCAACGCCGCGACCGCGCGCTCGCCGGACCTGGTCGACACCGTCTGCCGCGAAGCACTTGTCATGCGCCGCCAGGTCGACCACCACCTCGCCCGGGCACGGGCGATCGGCCGCCGCACCTCGGCGCATGCGCGCTCGCGGGTGTGGGACAGCCTCGAGGCCGTGCAGCGCGCCGTCGATCGGCTTTACGAGAACGTGACCGTGGACATTGCCGGAAGTCACGACGCGCAGGTCCGGGTCGAGCGCCAGGACCTGGACGAGATGCTCGGAAATCTCGTCGAGAATGCCGCCAAATATGGCGGCGGCCGGGTGTTCGTGACCGTCGAACCGAAGGGCGACACCGTCGATATCGTCGTCGAGGACGACGGCGGCGGAATCCCGGAAGCGGAGCGCGGCGCCTTGTTCGAACGCGGCGCGCGGCTCGATACTACCGGCAAGCCCGGCACGGGCCTCGGGCTGGCGATCGTCCGGGACGTGGCGGAGATCTATGGCGGCGGGATTACGCTAGAGGAAAGCGAGGATCTTGGCGGCCTGCTCGCCCGGCTGACCCTTCCAGCGGGCTAGGAATGGCGCCTAGCTGCCGCTAGGTGAGCCAGGTGACCGCAACCCTCCATCCCCTCAATGCGAAGCGCGCGCCGACGCTCGATCCCCTTATCGAGCTCGTCGCCGCGGACATGAACGGCGTCAACGCCGTCATCCTCGAGCGTATGCAGAGCAAGGTCGCGCTGATCCCCGAGCTTGCCGGCCACCTGATCGCTGGCGGCGGCAAGCGGATGCGGCCCATGTTGACTCTCGCGAGCGCGGCGCTGGTTGGATATTCGGGCACTCGCCACCACAAGCTCGCCGCCGCGGTCGAGTTCATTCACACCGCGACCCTGCTCCACGATGACGTCGTCGACGGTTCGGGGCTGCGCCGCGGCCGCCGCACCGCGAATTTGATCTGGGGCAATCCGGCGAGCGTCCTGGTCGGCGATTTCCTGTTCAGCCGCGCCTTCGAACTGATGGTCGAGGACGGGTCGCTGAAGGTGCTCAACATCCTCAGCCGCGCCTCTGCGGTGATCGCGGAGGGGGAGGTCGAGCAGCTGACCGCCCAGCGCCGGCTCGATACCGGCGAGGACCAGTATTTGGCGATCATCGGGGCGAAGACCGCCGCCCTGTTCGCCGCCGCCTGCCGGATTTCGCCGGTGGTCGCGGAGGTCGGGGAGGAAGCGGAAGTGGCGCTCGATTCCTACGGCCGCAATCTCGGGATTGCCTTCCAGCTGACCGACGACGTCATCGACTATGCGTCCGACGCCGAAACCATGGGCAAGGGAGTCGGCGACGATTTCCGCGACGGCAAGATGACCCTGCCGCTGATCCTGGCCTACGCCCGCGGGTCGGCGGAGGACCGGCGATTCCTCGAGCATGCGATCGCCGGAGACGAGCCCAGCGACTCCGACCTTGCCCGGGCGACCGCTCTGATGCGCTCGACCGATGCCTTATCCGACACGCTCGAGCGTGCCCGGATCTACGCCCGAAGAGCCATGGACGCACTTGCGCCCTTTCCGGCGGGAAGAGCCAAGTCCGCGTTGACCGAAGCGGTCGAATTCGCGGTTGCCAGAGCTTATTGACGTCGACGCAACCACTTGATTCAGGGGCGCCGCTTTGCCACGGGCGCAGGCGATGACGATCGTGCGAATCTCGGAACTCGACCGCAAGACCACCCAATCGGGCAAAGCGAATGCCGGCCGCTGGCTGCTCGAGTTCGAGCGGGCGGAGCCGCTTCGTCCGGACCCGCTGACGGGTTGGGCAGGCTCGGGCGACACCAAGCCGCAGGTTCGGCTGATCTTCGATTCGAAGGAAGAGGCAATCGCTTATGCCGAGCGCCACGGCTATGATTACCATTTGATCCCCGCGCCGCCGGCGACGCTCAAGATCCAGGCCTACGCCGATAATTTTCGCTAGCGCTCGGGCAGCTTGCGCTTAGTCCATAGTGGAGGCAAATTGCCCCGGCCGAGCTAGGGGGAAGGCTGCGCTCCGTTCGAATTGCGCTCGTCGTTGGAACGAGACCCGAAGCCATCAAGCTCGCTCCGGTCGCTGCAGCCCTTTCCGCACGCGAGCTGCTGCCGCAGTTGGTTTTCACTGGACAGCATCCGAACCTCGACCCGGCTGAGTTCGGCCTCGTCAGCTACGAGGCAATTGCCCTGTCCTGTCCCGGTCGGGCAAATCCTCATCGACACGTCGGTGAAGTGACAGCAGCCGTTTCGAACGTGATCGGCGCCACAACGCAATTGATTATCGTTCAGGGCGACACCTCGAGCGCGATGGGAGGGGCGCTGGCGGCCGCAGCGACCGGCGTGCCAGTGGCTCACGTCGAGGCAGGGCTTCGAACATTCGATCCGGATTCTCCCTGGCCGGAAGAGGAATATCGCACAGCCATCGATGCCGAGGCGGACCTCTTGTTCGCTCCCACACTGACCAGCGCCGCCAATCTCGCTCGGGAGGAGGTGCGGGGCACGGTCCACGTCACCGGCAACACCAGTATCGACGCGCTTTTTGGGACGCTTCGTGACCTGCCGCTGCCCAGACCCAGGGACCGCACCCGTCCGCAATTGCTCGTGACTTGTCACCGGCGAGAGAATTGGGGGGAACGGCTGCAAGCCATCGCAGGTGCGCTGGTCGACATTGCCCGCTCCGGCTCCGCCACGACCGAGGTGCTGCTCCACCCAAACGGGCACGTCGCGGACGCGATGCGGAAGCTGCTGGCTGGCCGCGCCGGTATCAAACTGCTCGAACCCTGCTCGCACCGCGAGCTGCTGCAGCGGATGCGCATGTGCGACCTTATTCTCAGCGACTCCGGAGGAATCCAGGAAGAGGCGCCGGCCCTGGGAGTGCCGTTGCTTGTCATGCGAGACAAGACCGAACGTCCCGAGGGCATCGAAACCGGCAACACGTTCCTCGTCGGATGCGACCGCGATGTTATCGTCGGCACCGTCCAGGCATTACTGTCCGACCCGTCTCGACTTGCAGCCATGGCCCGACCGGCCCTTCCATTCGGCGACGGCCGTGCTGCGCCCAGAATCGCGGCAATCATCGAGCGATGGCTTGCAGCCCGTCGCCCGGTTCGCCGGCGCGCCTGAGCGACCTTCGCCGCGTCGCGGTTGACGATCCATGCTCAAGCCCACATATGGCGCCCTCGCTTCACGCGAGCGGCCCCTTCGTCTAGCGGTCTAGGACGTCGCCCTCTCACGGCGAAAACACGGGTTCGAGTCCCGTAGGGGTCACCAGCATCCGGCTTGCCCCCGGCACGCCTGGGGGGACACTTCTTCACTAACGCGACAGCTTTAACCCGCTAAAGCCGCAGGCCATGATCAGACCCGACACCCTGCCGCTCAACCGACGGACTATGTTTCTTGCCGCTGGCGCTATGCTGCTGCTTGGTCCAGCCGCTTTGTCGGCCGCGCCCGCCAGGCGCAACCTCACCGCAGCCGAGCGCAGGCTCACGATGCACCGCAGTGCCGGCTGCGGCTGCTGCGTGAAATGGGCCGAGGCCGCGCAGAAGGCGGGCTTCACTGTAGTCACCGTCAACGAAGACGACCTGATTGGGTTCAAGCGCAAGGTCGGGGTGCCGGACAGTTTGATGTCCTGCCACACGACCGTCGCCGGCCCTTATGTGGTCGAAGGCCATGTGCCGTTCGATGCGATCCGCAAGCTGCTCGTCGAGCGGCCGAAGGTGAAGGGCATCGGCGTCGCCGGAATGCCGATTGGTTCACCGGGCATGGAAGTTCCCGGACATGCGCCCGAGCCCATAAAAATCTATGCGTTCGACTCGGCGGGCAAGCTCAGCTTCTTCGACTGAAGATCTATTCGAGCTTGAGACGGGCGAATGCCATGGCTCCCGCGGGGTTGCGCCTTCCGTAGTGGGGCGCAAGCGCTTCGGGGACGAAGTTCAGCGCAACCAGCCCGCCGATACCCAGCGATAGGCGATCGGCAACCCGGATGTCTCGAACAGCACCGACCGACAGCTTACCGACCCGGTGCGCTTCGCCGTGATGATCTTCTTCGACGAGTTCGCGGTTTTCGGTCACCTCGCTGCGGCTGAAAAACGTCCAGCCGCCGCGTTTCAGTGAAGCCTCGGCCGCGAAAGCGTCGTCATGGCGCCATTCGCCATGGTGTTCGATGGACTTGCGGCCCCAGGCGAGCGTCGTCGCGAGCTTCCATCCGGGGGCGATCTCGTCGGCATAGAGTGCGCTCGCCGACCAGCGCTTCTGGTCGATTCCGGGCTCGAGCTGCTCGGGTTCCTTGAAGCGGCCCCAACTGCCCTGCAGCGCCAGAGTCCGCGTCGGGTTCCACGACAGCCGTACAGCCGTCGAATCGAGCGGCCCCGTTTCGATGTTCCAGCGGTGCTGGTCGGGCTCGCGGCCGTTGAAGCGGCTGACCTCCAGTTTCACCCGGTCGAGCACCAGCCCGGCGGTGATGACGCCGAAGCTGATGTGGGTGGAATCGAGCCAGTGGTGAGTGATGGGCGCTTCGGGGGAATCCATCGTCGCCTCGCGGTGCATGAAGGCAGGCGGCCCGAATGCCGGCTCCCCCGGCAGTCCGCCGTAGAGGAAGAGGCTGCTCTTCCCGCCGATGTTTTGCGATAGCGACGCCGACAATTCCATGAAGAAGTCGTGCGGGTGCTGGCGGTCGACCAGTGGGTGGACACCGTCGGCGGTCTCGCCGCTGGCGAGCAGCAAAGGATAGCCGCTCCTGCCCATCAGGGGGTCGGGGCTGACCATCGCCTTGAATTGTAGGGTCCCATCCCCGAGTGGGCGGCGGGCCATGCCCATGAGCATTCCCGCCGGGAATAGCTTGTCGCTGCCGCGAGGGCCGGATTGATGGCTATAGACGAGGCTGAGCATGCCGTGGCCCATCAGCATCCAGTCGCCGGTGTGGGCCATCACCCCCATGTGTTCCGAGGTGTCCGGCTGCCACGCCGTGCCGGACGATTCCCGCGCCATCGGATAGGGCCCAAGTGCTCCCGAATGGAGACCATGGCCGGCGTGCTCGGCGGCAGCCATGCCGGGATGCTGCATGTCCGAATGGTCCATCTGCGAATGATCCATCTGCGAATGGTCGACTGGCACGGTTTGCGGTGCTGCTAGTGTCGATCCATGCTGCACGGTCGAGTGATCCACTGTCGCGGACTCAGGTGACCGCTTCGCGGGCAACTCATGATGCGCATGTGGCTCGGCGCTCGCCGGCCCAATTGGAGCGGCCGGCCTAGCCGCCGGCCTTGTCGAGGCGGCCGGCTTCCTTGCCTGCGGCTGGCTGGCCGCCGACTTCTTGGAAGCGGCCTTTTTCGGCGCAGCCTTCTTCGGCACTGGCTTATTGGCCGAAGGTTTCTTCGCAGCTGGCTTTTTCGCGGCTGGCGCCTTCGCGGGCGCCGGCTGGTGGTGCTGGTGCTGCGCGTGCTGGGCGATGGCCGGTGAGGTTGTCACGAGCGCGACCGAGCTCACGGCAGCGGTCAAGATCGATTTCAAGTCGGATCTCCAAATGCGAGGTTACGCGGCAAACATGGCCGCGTGAGGAGCGTTCGAAACTCGGCGATGCTGGAGGCGCCACGTACGGCAACGCCTCCGCACGCTTAGTGGTCGTGCCCTGCGTGGCCGTCGTGGCCGCTCGCGGGAGAATTCCCGCCGGCGCTTTGGCCATGCTTGGCGCAACACTCCATCTTCTGGCCCGCTGCCATTTTGCCCTTGCAGCAGCACTCCCGGGCCTCCTTCGTACCATGCTGCGCGTGCTGGCCGTGTTGCTGGCGCTCAGCCTGACGGCCGGGCGTTGCCAGGGGAGCGGACTGAGGGTTCTGCGCGGCGGCCAGCGCCAGCGCGGCGATCATGATCGACATTTCCAATTCTCCTGAAATCTCGCTTGGGTGCTTGGAGCGATTTCAGGATCTTGGTGGCGGTGTTCCAATGTCAGGCTCGATGCCGGCAATCGGCGTGGCCGATGCGATCAATAACGGCCGTTCGGGCAACGGCGGATCCGGCGGCGACGCAGCCTCGGCCGCAGTGAGCGCCGCGCACATTAGCGTGCAGTCGATCATCGCCTTTGCCGGTACTGTCGGCGCTTCAGGTGCTTGTTGGTGATCGGTACAGTGAACGGAGACCGGGTTCGTCGTCGGCTCGGAATGCGCTGCCGCGGGCGCGCTCGCCATGCCGATCGGCATCAGTGCCAACGCGATCATTGCGACGAAATGCAGCAGACGCATAACCATATGACCGCGATAGGTGTTTCCGGCGGGCCTCGCAACAGGTCCTCGCTCGGCTCACCCTTGACCGCCCTCGGCCTAGCCAGACGTCGTCAGCGGCATTCACAGCGCCATTCGATCATCATCCAATTTCGATTAGCGACACGAAGCCGAGCGGAACATCGCTCGACCGGGCGACGCATGCGCACCTGAGCCGGCGCTTGTCGATATCGACAGCCTTGAACAGCCCTGCTTGCGGAGAATTCGGTAGCGATGCCGACCGGCCTTGCCCCGATCCTGTCTGCGTGCGGGTCCGCTTGGGCCCTGCGCCGATCAGGCTCCGCGCTCGCTCAAGTAGCGCATCAGCTCCGCCAGCGTTGATTCCATCTGGTCCTGCATCTGCGTGACCAATTCGTTCTCTCGCATCCCGACGTGATCGAGCGGCTTGGAATAGCTATCGGAAAAGGCCTTGAGGTCGTCGCGGTCGAACACTCCGCGTGACACCAGCTTGGCGAGGATCACGAGGAGGCCGTTGGTGTTGGCGATCGTCCCGGCGACCAAGGCCTCGTCGACCATCGACAGCCTCTTGTCGCTGTCGGCTTCATCACCTTGAATCATGTCGGGCATTGTGACTGCAACTACGCTCGGCGCAAGCCTGTGCTCCCACAGTAACGCGCGAGCTGGCGCCAGATGGCAGCCTTTTCGTCGAACGGACGCGTGTTCGCGGCACTCGAGGATGGCAGGTCTAGCAGCGTCAGGCGATGATCGGTGCCGATAAGGCGGCGGCCGATGGCAGCCGCCCTTGACCCATTAAAGGCAATTGCTTCGACCTGCGGATAATTGCGCAGAAATGCTTTGATCATGTTGTGCTCGGCTGCGCGAATCGCCTGGTCGAGGCTTCCCTGCCGCGTCGCCGACGCAATGACATCCCACAGGCCGATGCGATGCCGGTACAGTCGCTCGAGCCGCTCCGTGTAGTTCAGCGGCTGCAGTTCCTCTCCGATGACGTGACCGAGCAGGCCCCAGAACTGGTTGGTTGGATGGGCATAGTAACGCTGGGCGGCGAGCGAGGCGTCTCCGGGAAGGCTGCCGAGGATGAACAGCCGCGCATCGGCGCGGGCGATCGGCGGAAGGCCAATCTTCACCCCTGCCACCGCCGTCCTCCGGTTTGCGTTTGCGGCTTGCGCCATTATGGGGCTGCCAGTGCAGCCGAGCGACCTTCGCATTGCCCTGTTCTCGGGCAATTACAACTATGTCCGCGACGGGGCCAACCAGGCGCTCAATCGGCTGGTCGGCTATCTGCTTCGCCAGGGCGCCCACGTTCGAATCTATTCTCCGACGGTAGAGAAACCGGCATTCGAGCCAACGGGCGACGTGGTCAGCGTTCCCTCAGCGCCGATTCCGCGCCGTCCCGAGTATCGCCTGCCTCTGACCCTCACGGGGCGAGTACGTCGCGACCTTGCCGAATTCGCGCCGAACATCATCCACATCGCCAGCCCCGACATCGTCGCGCATCGCGCAGTCAGCTGGGCGCGGCGGCGCAATATTCCGGCGGTGGCGTCGGTTCACACTCGTTTCGACACCTATCTTGCATATTACCATCTCGAGGTGCTCGAGCCGGCGGCACGGGCGATCATGCGCCGTCTCTACCGGCGGTGCGACGCCATCCTGGCCCCGGCTGAATCGATGGCGGCGGTGCTTCGCGCCCAGCGCATGAACCGCGACATCGCCATCTGGACAAGAGGTGTGGATCGCGAGCAATTCCATCCCGGACGGCGCGACATGAACTGGCGCCGCGAGCTTGGAATCGACGACGACGAGCTGGTCGTCGCATTTCTCGGCCGGGTGGTGATGGAAAAGGGGCTCGACATCTTTTCCGACGCCATCGATGCCCTCACAGCCCGAGAAGTCCGCAACCGCGTGATCGTCATCGGCGAAGGTCCGGCGCGGCCATGGTTCGAGGAACGGTTGCCAAAAGCGATCTTTCTTGGCCAGCAAGTCGGGGACGATCTCGCCCGGGCGCTGGCGAGCGCCGACGTCTTCCTGAACCCGTCGATCACCGAAGCCTTCGGCAACGTCACGCTCGAGTCCATGGCCTGCGGCCTACCGGTTGTGGCGGCAATCGCCACCGGCACGACCAGCCTTGTCCGTGACGGGGAAACCGGAACGCTGGTCGAACCCTGGGACGTCAGCGGCTTCGCCGACGCCCTCGAAGCTTATGCTCGCGACCCCGAGCTCCGGCACCGCCACGGCGAGGGCGGGCTGGACTATGCCAAGACCATGGATTGGGACACGATCAATTCGTCCGTCCTCAAGGTCTATCAGCGCGTGATCGAGCGCCGTGAACGCTACACCCGATTGACAGGCTCGACGCTTACTTGATCCGTTCGATGCGCTGTGCCGCTTCGTCGAGAATGGCGGCAATCTCGTGAAGCAGATCGTCTTCGAAGCCGTCGCGGCTGATCCGATGGCTGAGGGCGGTCATCAGATTCTTGACAGCCCTGCCGATCGCCGGGCCGGCGGTATTCCGTTCGTCCGGCGCCAAGTCGGCCAGCCGCTCGAGCAGAGCCTCGACCTCGGTGGACTTCTCCTCGAGATGGGCGCGTCCTTCGGCGGTAACCTGGAATGGCTTGCGCGCACCCTCGACCGGGGATTCTTCGATCAGGCCCATGTCCTGAAGCAGGGTCAGGGTCGGATAGACGACGCCCGGGCTGGGCGCATATTCGCCTCCGGTCAGCTCTTCGATTGCCCTGATGAGTTCGTAACCGTGGCGCGGCTCGTCAGCGATCAGCTTCAGCAGCACTAGTCGAAGCTCTCCGGACTCGAACATGCGCCGACGACTGCGGCCTCTGCGACCCCGCCCATCCTCGTCGCCGAAGTCGAAATGAAACGGGCCCCAGCCGCCCTGCCAGCCTCGCCCGCCGCGCATTGCCATCAGCGCTTCCGGCAGTCTGAACTCGAGCCGTCCGCGGGATCCGCAGTCATGCCAGTGTTTGTGGCTCAATGCCTCCTCCTTTTCTTGATGCATCTAAGATATATCTCCGATGCATCGAGAACAAGGGCATCGTGATTTTTGCCGGTGACGGCTATCACCACGTGGCATGGCCGACTTGTTTGCCGACGAGGAGATCCAGGCGCGGCCTGAGACCCCGGACGAGCATGCTCCGCTCGCGGATCGGCTGCGCCCGACAAGCCTGGAGGAAATCGTCGGCCAGGAGCATTTGACCGGCACGGACGGTGCGATCGGGCGCATGGTGACCGCCGGCAAATTGAGCTCGATGATCCTGTGGGGCCCGCCCGGCACCGGCAAGACGAGCATCGCCCGGCTGCTGGCCGATGCGGTCGGGCTGCGCTTCGTGGCGATCTCCGCCGTCTTCTCCGGAGTCGCCGACCTAAAAAAGCATTTCGCCGAAGCGAAGACGGCGGCGCGCGCGGGCAAGCGCACCTTGCTGTTCGTTGACGAGATCCATCGCTTCAACCGCGCGCAGCAGGACGGCTTCCTGCCCTACGTCGAGGACGGCACGGTCACCCTCGTCGGAGCCACCACCGAGAACCCGAGCTTCGAGCTCAATGCCGCCTTGCTGTCACGCTGCCAGGTGCTGATCCTTCGGCGGCTCGACCATGCAGCGCTCGAAGAGCTGGTTCGCCGCGCCGAAGCGCTGGGCGGGCGGCAGTTGCCGGTTACCGCCGATGCTCGCGAATCCTTGATTGCCGCGGCCGACGGCGACGGCCGCTTCCTGTTGAACCAGGTCGAAACCCTCTTTGCAGTCGACATCGAGGCGCCGCTCGGGCCGGCTGAACTGTCCGAACTGCTTCACCGCAGGGTGCCGGTCTACGACAAGGATCGCGAGGCGCATTACAACCTCATCTCCGCGCTTCACAAAAGCCTGCGCGGCTCCGACCCGCAGGCCGCGCTCTATTATCTCGCGCGAATGCTCGTCGCCGGCGAGGAGCCGCTTTACGTCATCCGTCGCCTCACCCGCTTCGCATCGGAGGACATCGGCCTTGCCGACCCGCAGGCGCTGGTCCAGTGCCTGGCCGCCAAGGATGCGTACGACTTTCTGGGATCGCCGGAAGGCGAGCTGGCGATCGTCCAGGCCTGCCTCTATTGCGCCACTGCGCCCAAATCGAACGCGGCCTATGTCGCTCAGAAAAGTGCATGGCGAAGCGCCAAGGACACGGGATCGCTGATGCCGCCCGTGCACATCCTGAATGCGCCGACGCGCCTGATGAAGGACATCGGCTACGGCGAGGGCTATGCCTATGATCACGAGGCGGACGAAGGTTTCTCGGGCCAGGATTACTGGCCTGAAGCGATGGGGCGTCAGTGCTTCTATGAGCCGAGCGGACGTGGCTTCGAGGCGAAGATCGCCGAGCGGCTCGCCTATTGGGATGACCTTCGCGCACAGGCCGCTAAACAGGGCGGCGACAGCACCTAGGGGAGCATGAGCATGTACCAGACAACCCCGCCGGCAGCCTATTGGCGAGAGCAGGCGATCGAATGGGGGCCGCGGGTGATCTTCGCGATCCTGATCCTGATCGCGACTCACTTCGTCGCCAAGGCGGTGCAGTGGGCGGTTCGAAAGCTGGTCGACCGCATGCCGGTGCTCAAGCGCCACCCCGAAACCGGCGGCGATTCTGTCGGGACTGAACTTGGCCGCCTCGCTTACTGGCTGGTCTGGCTGGTCGGTTTGATTGCCGCCCTCCAGCCACTGGGGCTCGCGGGGGTGCTGACCCCCGTGACTGCGCTGACCAACGAAGTTTTTGCCTTCCTGCCGCGGCTGCTTGGCGCGGCCCTGTTTTTCTTCGCCGGACTGGTCCTCGCGCGCATCGTCCGCCATGTCGTTGAGGCGGCTTTGGGCGCCCTCAACTTGGAGCGCCTGCTTGGCCGAGCCGGAATCAGCGTGGGTGAGCCACCACTTGCAGTCGACCCGGAAGGCGTTGCGAGCGAAGGCGCCGCACCTGTTCGAAGCTCGATTGCTCGAGCCGTCGGAGTTACGGTCTCGGCGATCATTATCATCTTCGCGGCCATCGGCGCGCTTCAGATCCTGCAGGTCGACGCGATTTCCGGTCCGGCGACGAACATGCTCAACGCGATCGCGCTGGCGATCCCCAACGTCATTGCCGCGCTGTTGATCCTAGCCATCGCCTTCCTGCTCGGCCGCTGGGTGAAAACGCTTATCGATACCGTGCTGCCGAGCCTCGGATTCGACAACGCCGTTAGGGCGCTCGGCATCGTCCCCGCGACGACCAACCCGTCGCGCGTGGTCGGCACGATCGCGATGACCGCGGTGATCATCGTCGGTCTGATGGAAGCGGCGCGGCAGATCGGCGGCGACGCGACCGCGGCGCTCCTGTTCCAAATCACCGAGCTTGGCGGCAAGGTGATCTTTGGCACCGTCATCATCGTCGTCGGCCTGTTCCTGGCCCGCCTCCTGGCAGCGCTCGTCGGAAGCTCGACCGGCGAGTCCGGTTACGCCCAAACCATCGTCAAGTGGGCGATCATCGCACTGTTCACGGCGATCGGTCTCACCTTCATGGGCCTTGCCGATCAGATCGTGATGATGGCCTTCGGGCTGATCCTCGGCTCGGCGGCGGTGGCGACCGCACTGGCCTTCGGGCTTGGCGGGCGCGACGCGGCCGCCCGCATCCTCGAGCGGTGGGCCGACGAGCGCATGCCCCCAACGCCAGCGCCGCCCCCGCCGCCGCGGATCAAGAGCGCGCCGGCCGAGCCCGACGACGACCGCCAGCCGCCGCTCGTGTGAGCGAGCGCTTCGCCGCCTTCGTTGCCATCGACTGGTCAGGCGCGAAGGGGCGCAGGCACAAAGGCATCGCCATCGCCGAAGCACGGGGCGACGAGCCGCCTCGGCTGGTCCGCGCTGGCCACGTCTGGTCGCGGGAGGAGGTGGGCGACTGGCTTTTGCAGCGTGCCGCGAAGGAGCGGACCCTGTTCGGCTTCGATTTCAGCTTTGCACCGCCGCTCATCGGACGCGGCGAATATCTTCCCGGCGAGGCCGGCGTTCCGGTTACGGCCCGCGAGTTCTGGGCATATGTCGATGGCAAAGCGAATGACGAGGACCTCGGGGCGGCGAGCTTCCTCGAACAGGTTCACCGCAGGCATTTCTATTTCGGCATCGCCGACGGGGTGAAGTCCGGCTTCATGCATTTTCGTCAGTGCGACGCGCAATTGAACGCCCAGGGCGGACGCAAGACGGCGAGCGCCTATGACGCGATCGGCGCGGCGCAAGTCGCCAAGGCGAGCTTTTCGGGCATGCGACTGCTCCACCGGCTCGACGGCAAGGTCGCCATTTGGCCGATGGATCCGCTACCGGAACAGGAAAGCGCGGTCGTGGAAATCTACACGCGAATCTATTTGCGCCGCGCCGGAATGCCGGGAACGAAGCTGAGGACGCGACGGCAGCTCAACGAGGCACTGAAGGGACTAGGCAGCCCGCCAGTGCGGCTGCGTTTCGAACCCAACGACCACCAGACCGACGCGCTGGTCACGGCTGCAGGCATGCGCGCGCTTGCACGGGACGAGCCTCAGGCCTTTGCACCCAATGGCCTGACGCCCCACATTGCCCGAACGGAAGGCTGGACGTTCGGCGTGCTATGACGCAGATGCCGGTGTGGGCCGGATTAGCTCAGTCGGTAGAGCAGCGGTTTTGTAAACCGAAGGTCGCGGGTTCGAATCCTGCATCCGGCACCATCGCTGGCGCAGCCTGTCCGGAGGACAGGCGAGCAAAGCGACCGGGCGCAGCCTGTCCCGGGGACAGGCGAGCAAAGCGATCCCCCCTTCACAGCTGCTTGAAGTTGAAGATGGCGTTCAGCAGGAATATCACGACGCCGGAAACGGCTGAGCCTCCCAGCCTTGCGACCAGATAATGCAGCTCGGCGAATTCGATGAGCGACCAGTAGACCGCGAGCATCACGAGGAACCCGGCACCGAAATTCAACAGGAAATAAAGCAAACCCTTGCCGACGCTTCGGTCGCTATGCGGGAACACCCATTTTCTCGCGATGACATAGAATAGCAAAACTGCCGCAAGGTAGGCGATTACGGCCGCCGGCATATAACCCATGCCGAGCAAGGCGACGAGGCTCCACAGCAGCAGCACATCGATCAGAAAGACGATCACGCTCGCCACTGTGTGGCGGCCGAACATCTTTGCGCCCCGCTCGTCGAGCAGCTCGTCGCCGACTTCCTTGAGCCTCTGCATACCGTCGACGATGGCCGGGCCTCCCCTGGTTCGGACGGAGTAAACTCGCGGCTATTCGGTCGGTTCAGCGGTCGCGAATTCCAGGCGGGAATCCGTCACGCGTCCAGGATTTGCCTCACCTTGCGCGCCAGCGCCTCGAAAGTGAACGGCTTGGTGATTAAGGACACGCCCCGATCGAGCCGGCCGTTGTGAACGATGGCGTTACGAGTGTAACCGGTCGTGTAAAGCACCTTGATATTGGGATGCAGGAGCGCCGCCTCATCGGCGAGTTGCCGGCCATTGAGACCCGGCAGGACGACGTCCGTAAACAGCAGCTGGACGTCGCTGGTGTCGCGCAGGATTTTGAGCGCTTCGTCGCTATCGGACGCTTCGAGGACATCATAGCCGAGCTCCCTTAGGACCCCGCTTGAATAGCCCCGCAGCCCTTCATGATCCTCGACCAGCAAGATCGTCTCGTTGCCGCCGTCGGCCACGGCTCGGACCGGCTGATCTTCCGTCTCGGCGACAACATTGCTCGACTCGCGCGGCAGGTAGAGCTTGACCGTCGTTCCCGATCCCGGCTCGCTGTAAATGCGGATGTGGCCTCCCGATTGCCGGACAAAGCCGTAAACCTGACTAAGGCCAAGGCCGGTGCCCTTCCCGACCTGCTTGGTGGTGAAGAAGGGTTCAAACACCCGGTCGAGCGTGTCCTTTTCCATGCCGTGACCGGTGTCAGTGACCGCAATCATGGCATATTGACCTGGCGGCACGGGCTCCATCAAAGCTTCAACATAGTCCTCGCCAAGGTTCGCGTTGGCCGTTTCAATGGTCAGCTTCCCGCCGTCCGGCATGGCATCGCGGGCGTTGATCGCCAGGTTGATGATTGCGCTTTCCAGTTCGGCAGGATCGGCATGGGCGAGCCAGAGGCCGGGTGACGAAACCGCTTCAAGAGCGATCGTCTCGCCGAGCGTGCGCTGCAGCAGGTCGCTAAGTCCAAGCACAAGCTTGTTAAGGTCGACGGCTTTTGGATCGAGAGGCTGCCGACGCGCGAAGGCGAGCAATCGCGCCGTGAGGTTAGAGGCGCGCTCGGCGCCTTGAAAGGCCATCGCCTGCAGCCGTCGAATTCGCGCGAGATCGGGCTCGGCGGAACCGTCGAGCTCGCGGCGAATGCTGTCGAGCCCACCCATGATCACGGTGAGCAGATTGTTGAAGTCGTGCGCGACTCCTCCCGTCAGCTGGCCAATGGCCTCCATCTTTTGCGCTTGGCGAAGCGCTTCCTCCGCCTGCATCCGCTCGCGGATTTCCTCGGCGACCCGAGATTCAAGAGTCTCGTTCAGCCGTTTCAACTCATCGTTGAGACGGTCGGAATGTGACAAAGAGGCGGTCAGCTCGCGAGCGTTTGCGGCGAGCTCGGTACGGGCCTGGTCGAGCGACCGGGTGAGGTTCGTCGCCCGCTCGGTTGCCTCGTTTGCGGCCTCGACCAGACCCGCATTCGCATCGATCTCGGCTTCGGCAGCAAGCAATTGGCCCAGCAGCGGGACATCGCCGAATGCCTCGATCGGCAGGCGCAACTCACCGCCGATGAAAAGCAGGACGGTTTGCCCCTGAACGAACACATGGGCCGGCTTGAGCACGTCCGGATCCGGAAACGGCAGCTCGGTCGTCGATGCTCCTTGAGGCGGGAGGGAGCGGAGGAAAGCTCGCCAGGCGGGACCGCCAGGGAGCGTCTGCGGGAACCCTGGCGCCGGTCTGAGTGCGTTGATCCCGGGGTCATGAAGAAGGACCAGAAACGCGTCATGGCCCAGCTCTGCTGCTATGCGCTCGGCGGCCTGCGCTCGGCTTACGCGCGACGCGAGGCGGTTCGCGAAAATATGAACTTGGGCGCGCACGTTTCAGTGGGGAAAAACGCAGACGACGGCCGTGCAGTTATGAAAACCCTCGAACTGGCCGTTGGCGCGGGCGATCTGCCCATGGGTATTGCAGCCGACCAGCGATGCCCCGCCGATCCGCTCGCGAACCGCCTCGACCTCATTGGCGAACTCATCGCCGCAGCGCAGGCGGGTCGCAACACAGTCGAAGAACAAAGCGGCCTGGGGCTCGTGATCGCCGATGGCGTCGACCGCAGCATTCGTGGCGCGCGCCGCGGCCTCTGCCGCCGAGGCATGCGAGCTCTTCATGATGCGAACGATGCTGCCGGACGGAATTTCCGCGGCGCAGTGAATCGACCCGTCATCGTGAACGACCAGCGGTACGCGCAGTCGATGGCCACTGTGGGTCTCAATGCCGAGGATGTTCTGGAGGAAAAAAGGAATCGGTGCGGATCGGTCGAAATGCTGGCCCTGGCTTTCGGCATGTTCTTCGAATGCCTCGAGCGCCGGGAGGCCGTTGAGGCTGACCAGCCGGAGGCCGTCGGCTTCGGTCACGCGGAACGGGCGCGACCCGGGCTCCCAGCCATGGCTGACGCCGATTCCGAGCGGCTTGTGGGAAAGAATTTCGAGCGCCACGGCGGCGTCGATAAGTACTTCGGTTCCGCAGAACACGGTGGTTCGCTCAAAATTGGCATTGTCGCCGGCTCCGCCGCCGAAAAACTGGTAATCGCCCGCCGTTTCCATCGTCAGTGCATCAGTCAGGGCGTCGGCGTAGCCGGCAAGAGCGTCGGTCAGCACCAGTGCCGAGCGATAGCGGAACAGATGATCGGACCGGCCAACGAAACTGCCGACGATCTGAGTCGCCGCCGCTGCCGGATCGCTCTTAAGGTTGCGGCCGACTCCGATCGTGAATTTCGATTCCGGGTCGTGGATCGCGAGCGCGGTGGCGAGGCCGATGCCCTGCGTGCCATTGGCGAACTCGCCCGCCGACGACGCACCGATCAGCAGTTCGGGCGAGCATCCATCGCTCAATGCCTCGAGCAATGCCTGATGGTCGTAGGTCGGCGCTGCAAAGACGATCACCGCACTCGGATCGTCAGCGAGCGAAGCGCGAATTTGGTCTGCTAACGCTCGCCCGGCGGCGGCGCCGTCAGTCTGTGTCGTTGAAACGGCAACAGTTCGCATGGGCCTCACCTCGGTGGAGCCCCCCTCCGAGCACGGGAGATAGCGACACGGATTGAGCGGTCAAGACTCGTCAACTGCCGGCCGCGTTCAGCTCCACCCACATCGGCGCATGGTCGCTGGTCTTTTCCCAGCCGCGCGGGGCCCGATCGACGCCGGCGCCCCGCAGGCTCGGTACAAGCGCAGGGCTGAGCAAGGCATGGTCGATGCGGATTCCGGCGTCGCGCTCGAACGCATTTCGCCAATATGGCCAGAAGGTATAGATTCGTTCATCCGGAAACAGGTGGCGGACCGCGTCGGTCCAGCCCTGAGCGACCAGCCGGCGAAACTTGTCGCGCGCCTCGGGCGAGAACAGCGCGTCTTTCATCCAGCGCTCGGGCTTGTAGACGTCCCGCTCGGTTGGAATGACGTTGAAATCCCCGATCAGCATCGCCGGAAGGCCACTGTCAAACAGACTTTGCGCATGGACGTGCAAGCGATCCATCCAGGCGAGCTTGTAGTCGAACTTAGGTCCAGGCCAGGGATTGCCGTTGGGTAGGTAGAGGTTGCCGATTAGGATGCCGCCGACAGCTGCCTCGAGGTAGCGGCTGTGGCTGTCGTTTGCGTCGCCTGGGAGCCCGCGGCAGGTTTCGACCGGCTCGCCGACGCGGCTGAGGATCGCGACCCCGTTCCAGCTTTTCTGGCCGTGCCAGACGCTCGCATAGCCCAGCTTCGCGAGCTCCTTCTCGGGGAAGCGCTCGTCGGTGCATTTGAGCTCCTGGAGGCAGGCGATGTCGGGCTGGAATTCGTCCAGCCAGCGCAACAGCACGGCCAGGCGGGTCGTGATCCCGTTGATGTTGTAGCTGGCGATGCGGAGGGTACGCGGAGCCTGAAATATTTCCACCGATTTCAGATTTCGCCGGGCCATGGTGGCAGGAACAAGCAGAAGGGCAGATCGTTCGAATTGCGTGCTCCAGAGATGGAGCATGGGACCCCGGCAGGTTCGCCTGCCGGGGTTTACCATATCTAAAGGGCGTCCGCCGTCGCTTCCCCCAGCTTAAGCCGCTGCGCCGCCTCGCGCAGCGGATATTTATTGCCGTTCGCGCAGTTGAACAGAAGAGACGTTTCGTCGCGGCCGACGAGCCCGCGATCGAGCGCGAGCCGCCAGGCGGCGAGCACCGCGCCGCCTTCCGGGCACAGCAGCATCCCGTCGTCTCGCGCTGTCTCGTCGACCGCCGCGAGAATCGCCTCCTCCTCCACCGCGATCGCACAACCGCCGCTCTTCCGGACCGCGCGCAGGATCAGGAAATCGCCGATCGCCTTGGGCACTCGGATGCCAGTGGCGATTGTCGCAGCGCCTTCCCAGCGCTCGGCATGCTCCGTTCCCTCTTCGAAAGCGCGGACGATCGGTGCGCAGCCGGCGGCCTGGACGGCGATCATCCGCGGCCGCTCAGGCCCGATCAGGCCGATCGCCTCGAGCTCGTCGAACGCTTTCCACATGCCGATGAGGCCGGTGCCGCCGCCGGTCGGATAGAAAATGACATCGGGGAGCTGCCAACCGAGCTGCTCGGCGAGCTCGAGGCCCATCACCTTCTTGCCCTCGATCCGATAGGGCTCCTTCAGCGTCGAGCAATCGAACCACAGGCCCTGAGCCGCGCCTTCTCCGACCAGCCGGCCGCATTCGTCGATCTGGCCGTCGGCGACATAGACGCTCGCGCCATAGGCGGCGGTCTCACGCACATTGGTTTCGGGCGTTTCAGCGGGGCAGATAACCAAAGTTTCGATGCCCGCGCGCGCGCCGTATGCGGCCAGCGCCGCGCCGGCATTGCCGTTGGTCGGAAGCGCCATCCGGCGGATCCCGAAATGCTTCGCCATGCTGACCGCCATCGCCAGCCCGCGCGCCTTGAACGAGCCGGTCGGAAGCCGGCCTTCGTCCTTGACCAGCAGGGTCTTGGCCCCTGCCCGCTCCGCGGTCCGGCGAAGCGCAATGACCGGCGTCTCAGGTTCGCCGAGGCTGACCGGAGCGACCCCGGCCGGGAGCGGCAGAAGCTCGCGCCATTTCCACATATTGCGCTCGCGCGCTGCAAGGCCATCACGGGTCAGCGTTCGCGCCGCCGCCTCGAGATCGTAGCGGACCAACAGCGGCTTGCCGGCGCGGCTCAGATTGTGCGGCCGGCCGGCCGGATATTGTTCGCCGGTGGCGGAGCATTCGAGATGGGTGACGTACATGCCCGCTCCCCTAGCCCCGCCGAAGGCGTCCGGCGAGCATTGACGAGACTCGTTTGCGATCTAGCCCGACGGTGTCGGCGCTGGTGCTCGCCAGTTCCACAAGTGGCCGACCGCGAGAGCGACGCTGCCGAGAACCGTGACACTCGTCTCGACAAGCATTGGCAGGCCGGCCAGCGCCCCGACCCCGATCAGCACGAGGCCCGACAGCGCGACGGCACCGGGAAGCAGCGCGCCGTGCCGGCGATAGCCGCCGACGATCGCCACCGCACTGACCGGCACGGCAACCGCGAACAGAACCAGGTGCGCGCTTTCCGGCACCCTGGCCAGCGCGCCGAGTGTCGGCACCAAGGCGACCGCCAGGGGGAGCAACAGGCAATGGACCAGGCAGAGCATTGACGCGCCGATGGCAGTTCCGTCCGCGACTTTCGCGGGCAATCGAGTCATGCGAACTGCAGCCCCCTGCCTAGAAGCTGAACCGGGCGCTGAGACGGATGTCGCGGCCGGCAAGCGGCACGAAATCCTTGGTGAACGAAGCGTGGCGCCGAGCGTCGACATCGAAGATGTTGTTCGCGGACAGCATGATCACCGACTCATTGGCGCGGCCCCACGGCTTCCAGCCGAGCGAGGCATTGACCAGGGTGTGGCTGCCCGTCGGATTCTCGAATTCGGCGACTCGCGTTTGCTTGTCCACCCATTCGACTTCGACCCGGCCGTCGATTCGGCTGGACTGGGCGCCAATCCCGCCGAGCAATCGAAGCGGCGGGATCCGCGGCACCGCCCCGGCCCCTCGAACGGTCGCGCGGACATAATCGGCGACGACGTCGGCGACGAGCTTGAAGCCGCCGAGAGTGAACAACGGCGCCGAAGCCTCGGCCTCGAAACCGTAGAACCGGGCATCGCGCTGGCGGTGCTCGAACACCGGCAACCCGTCCTCTTCCTCGCCGGTCGCCGCCTGGTAGATGAAATTGTCGAAGCGGTTGGCGAACAGGGTCGCGCTGAAGTTCAGGTCGCTGCGCTCGGCACGGACATAGGCCTCGGCGCCCCAGCTGCGCTCTTTCTTGAGGTCAGGGTCGCCTAGCTCATAGGCCTGGCTGGCAATGTGCGGCCCGTCGGAGAAAAGTTCTTCGGCCGCCGGCGCGCGCTCGGTGCGCGACAGGTTGAGTCCGACCCGCATGCGTGGCGCGACTTCGTAGGAAGCACCCGCGGCAAGCGAGAAGGCGTCAAAGCGCCGGGTTAGGCCAAGATCGCGAGCCCGGACGTCACTATGCTCGAAACGGGCCGAGCCCTCGAGGTCGACCGTGCCCAGGTCGAGCTCCTGAAGGGTGAAGATGCCGAACTGGTCGGTCTTGTTGGGCGGCAGGAACGCCTCGGCCCCCTCGGCGCGGAAGTTGCGGCGGAAATATTGCACGCCGGTCGCGCCGCGCCACCCAGCGTTGTCCCGCTGGACGAGCTCCAGCCGTCCCTCAGCTCCGCTGGAGGTGAAAACGGTGCCGACCTCGCCGCCTTCGAACTCGGTATGCTGATAGTCGGCCGCTCCGAGCCGAAGGCGGATACGGTCGAGAAAGCCGGAGGCGAGCTGATATTCGCCGCGAAGGTCATAGCGAGTCTGCTTTAGGCCGATCCTGACCGGACCTTCGTGGTGACCATCATCCTCATGATCATCCTCATCGTGATCGTCGTGGTCGTGATGATGCGCCGCACCAGGCCGCATCGGCACGCCATAGTCGCTCTCAAACCGGCTGACCGAAGCGCCGATGTTGAAAGTGTCGCGGATCAGCGCGAGGCCTGCCGAAGCGGTCTTCTGCTCGACGTCGCTGTTCGGGATGCGACCGCGAAGATTGGCGAGCTCGAGCGCCTCCTCGGCCTCCTGGAGGTGCCCTTCTTCGAGCTCCTCTTCGGCAATCTCGAACTGCTCGGCGCGCAGCCGCGGCGAAAGAACATATCCGCCGGCCCGGAGGTCGTCGGTCTTGCGCCAGCTGCCGTTCAAGTGGAACACCAGCCCGCCGCCGAGAGCGAGATCGGCAGCGGCTCCCCCCGACCGCTCGTCAGCCGCGCTCCCATAGAGGCCGACGACGTCGACATGATAGGCATGTTCGGGAACGGCGCGAGGGATTCGCCGATCGAGCACGTTGACCGCGCCGCCACTCGCCTGCCCGCCGAACAGCAGAACCGCCGGTCCGCGCAGCACCTCGACCCGGTCTGCGGTCAACGGGTCGATCGTCACCGCATGATCCGCCGAGGTGTTCGAAACGTCGATCGCCCCGATGCCGTCGGTCAGCACCCGCACCCGCTCCCCCTGGAAGCCGCGGATCACCGGCCGTGACGCGCCGGGGCTGAAGCTGGTCGCCGATACGCCCGGCAGCCGCGCCAGGGTGTCACCGATCTGCGGTCGCAGCTCGCGCTGCAATTCCGGGCCCGACAGGACTGAAGTGCCGGCAAGAATGTTGAGCTCGCGCACGTATGGGGCAGTGACAATGATGTCCTGCGCCTCGCCGTGCGGCCCGCGCTGCTGGACTGGCGCAGGCGCCGGCGGCTGCGACGAAGGCCGCTCCTCTTCCTGCGTCTGGGCCCAAGCGGGGGCGGCGGCAAGCATCGTCGAGGCAAGCAGAAGGGTTAGTCGGTTCAAGGTTTCGCTCCAGAATCGGGTTTAGCGGGCCGATTACGGGATACAACATATCATCACAAGACTTTTCGGGCGCCGCTCATCGACTGCGAGTCGCGCTTCATCGATTGCAGGATCGGAGCAAAAACAAAGCGGCCCGGCCAGGGGTTGGCCGGACCGCTTTCGGGCGTTGGCTGGGGAGAGGCCGTACGCCCGGGGGCTACAGGTCGATACCCGCGGCAATCGCCTCGAGCTTGCGAACCCGCTCACGAAGGTCGGCGAGTTCGATCCGGCTGCCGGCGGGGGAGAGGCTCTTGTCGCCTGCTGCATGAGTCAGCTCGAACCGCTTGAGCTCGAGCCAGCCCTGCCAGCCCCTCAATGCCGCCCAGCTCGCGGCCGCGAGACCGGCGAGAATGCTAGCCGAGAGCAATCCAATCGTGACCGGTTCCATCACTTCTCCTCCCGCAGCGCGTCGATCTCGCGCGCCAGCTCGTCATTGGGTGAGTTGAGATGATCGTCGATGGCCATCAGCCGGCGATCGATCGGGTCGAGATCCTCGCGCATCTTCTTGACCGAAGGATGCACCTGGGCCGTCCGGTCCATCCGCTCGAATTCGCTGACCCGGTTGCCGTCGACCTCGCGCTTGCGCTGGATCGTGAAATAGATGCCGAGCGCGACGTACGTGACGAGCGCAACCTCCCAGCTGACGAGGAAGACGGACGCGACGAAGGCGATCCTAAGGAAGGTCGGGTCGATGCCGAGCTTGTCGCCCAGCGTCGCGCACACGCCGACCAACTTCGCGTCCCTGCGGTTGAGCGAATAACGATATTGCTTGCGGGCCATCTCTTTTCCCCTTGTCCTAATGGATGCGCGCATCGCGCGCGGCCTTCATCGCTTCCAGTTCCGCTTCGACCCTTTCCGATGCTTTCAGGTCGGCGATCTCTTCCTCGAGGCTCTTCGGCTCGGTCATCCCCAGCGCGTCGGCCTGGCCTTCCGCAAGGTCGGCTCGGCGCTCGAGAATTTCGAACCTTGCGAACGCCTCCTCGGTCCGGCTCCCGTGCGTCACATCGCGTGCCTTGGCCCGGGCGACCGCGCTTTCGAGCCGGGAGGCAATCGCATTCTGTCGTGCCCGCGCTTCGCTCAGCTTTCCCTGCAGCCTGGCGATATCCGCCTCGTAGCCGCGAAGCACCTGTTCGAGCTGTGCCATCTCGGCGAACAGCCCGGCAGCCATAACGTCCGCCTTCTGACGCTCGATCAAGGCGGCCCTGGCCAAATCCTCCCGGTCCCTGGAGAGGGCAAGCTCGGCCTTGGAGGTCCAGTTCGATCCGATCTCCTCAAGTCTGCTGCACGCTCGCCTCATCTCCTTCAGGTCGGCAATGATCCGCGCAGCCGAGGCGCGAACCTCGACCAGGGTCTCTTCCATCTCCAGGATGATCATCCGGATCATCCGCGCCGGGTCCTCTGCCCGGTCGAGAAGCTCGGTCATGTTTGCCGCGAAGATGTCGCGGGCCCGGGAAAAGACGGGCCCGCGGACGAGCGCCGCGAACGGGGCGAAGGGGCCGTTTGGCCGGTCCGCCTCGATGCGCTGGGCGCGCGCCGGCACCCGCGCCTCGATCACTTCAAGCTCAGGCATGGGTGGTGGCCGTGATCGGGCTGGCAACCGTCTGGCCGGGACCGACGGCGGCGCCGACCGTCACGCTGCTCATCAGCAGCGCCGCGACGCTGGCGACGAGAGTCCGCGTGAGCTTCGACAGATTTTGCATCTTCTATCTCCCTTTTGCCCGCAATTGTCTCTGTCGGGTTCGTGACCAATGCTATTCAAGCCGCGTGCCAATCCGAAAAAACGGCCAAAAACTCGCAAAGACGAGCGCGACTGCAACGAGGCTTGGGATTTTTCACCACCCCGAATTGGGAAATGTCGCCAACCATTGTCCGCGACCCGCCACGGAACCAGTTCGCTCTCCGCGGCTTGATGCCGCGAAAGGAAAAAAGACGATGCTGGGCAGACTTGCAGGCGCGATGATCGGCAAGCGCCTTGCCGGCCGCAACAGCGGCCTCAAGGGCGCAATCCTCGGCTATGGCGTGGCAACCATCGCGAGGCGCGGACTTGGCCCACTGGGGCTTGCAATGGGCCTTGGCTGGGGCGCGAAGAAACTGTGGGAACGGCGCCAGGAACGGCGCCATCCGCATTATCCTTCGGAGGCGGCCCCGTCCTCGCCGTCGGGCACAGCCGAATTTTCGAAATAAGGCTCGACCGCCCCCTTGAGCTTGATCGTCATCGGATTGCCGTAGCGGTCGCGGCTGCGGCCCGCGGCGACGCGGATCCACCCTTCCGAGACGCAATATTCCTCGACGTTGGTCTTTTCCTGCCCGTTGAACCGGATTCCGACACCTCGGCTCAACACCTCCTGGTCGAAATAAGGACTGCGCGGGTCGAGGCTCAGCCGGTCGGGTAGCTCAGTGGATCGTTCCGCCATGCCGAGCGCGTAGCCGCGTGCTGCGCCCTTGGTCAACGATGCCCGGCGGTTCAGCAAATTGTCAGATACGGAAGCAGACCTTCGTCAGCGTCAACAGTGCTGGAGAGGTCGATGGCCGGCAAGACGTTTCGCGCATTCGCGATCGCGGGGTCGCTTGTTACCGCGAGCCTGATCGCGCTTGCAGCATCCGGGGGAACTCCGGCGGCGGCGCAGCAGACGGGCGGGGAAGTGCGGGCCGGTGGCAGCCTCGCCTCGTTCAGATCCGATGCCGAACTTCGTCGGTTCCTCGAGCAGCGCCGGCGTGCTGCTCAGCGCCGCGGCGAATCGGAGCAGATCACCGTCACTGGCTCGGCCATGCCGCCGCCTCCAGCCCCTCCCCCTCCACCGGTCGCCGCCTCGCCCGCGACGAAGGCCGACGCGATCACCAACGTCCAGGAAGCCGGAGTCGACGAAGGCGGGATCGTCAAGATGCGCGGCGATCTGCTGGTCATCCTGCGGCGCGGCCGGCTGTTCACGGTCTCGACGGCCGGCGGCCGAATGCGGCCAATCGACCATGTCGACGCCATGCCGCCCGGAGTGGACGGCAGCGGCGATTGGTACGACGAGATGCTGCTCCATGGCGACCGGGTCATCGTCGTCGGCTACAGCTATCGCCGCGGCGGGACGGAGATCAACCGCTTCCGGCTGTCGCCGGATGGGCGCCTTCGGTTCGAGGATGCCTACCATTTGCGCTCGAACGATTATTATTCGTCGCGCAACTATGCCTCGCGGCTGATCGGCAACCGCCTCGTCTATTATACGCCTTTGTTCCTCAACTGGCGCGACGATCCGTTGGAGGCATTCCCGGCCGTCCGCCGCTGGACCGGCAATTCGCGCGAAGTCGATTTCCGCCGCATCGTGTCAGCCCGCGACACCTACATCGTGCCGGAGATGCGCGACAATCCCGAGGCGCCGATCGACACATTGCACAGCGTGTTCGATTGTGACCTGACCGCTCCAGTCCTCGACTGCAGGGCGACGGCGGTGCTCGGCCCGGCCTCGCGCAATTTCTACGTGTCCGGGAACGCCATCTATCTCTGGGTATCCGATGCCTGGAATCGACGGGCGCAGGCTCGGCGCGGGGTGCGAAGCCATGTCTACCGGATCCCCTTCGGCCGCGAGGCGCCGTCCGCGATCGCCGCTCGCGGCGCTCCGACCGATCAATTCTCGTTCCGAGAGGACCGCGCCAACGGCCTGCTCGACGTACTGATCCGGGCTGATGGCGGCGGCGACTGGATGTGGAACGCGGAAGTCACCCGCGGGGGGGTCGCTCTGCTCTCCATTCCGATCCGCCTGTTCGGCGATGGCAGCAGGGAAGTTCCGCTGAACCGCTATCGCGACCTGCCCTCGCCGGGTGAGAATGCGTGGAATTTCCAGAACCGCTTCGTCGGCAACCATATCCTTTACGGCGGCGGCTCCATGGCCCGCGGTCAGTTTGCCACTCTCGTGGCAGCGGGCCTACGCGGCGGGCCGGTCGCCGAGATTCGCCTACCGCACGCGGTCGAGCGCATCGACCTGCTCGGACAGGACGGCGTCGTCATCGGCAACGATCCACGCGGCGGTCTCAATTTCACGGCCATCGACCTTCGCCGGCCGCGGGCCGAGCGCGGCAACAGCTTCCTCATGCCCAATGCGGCCCAGGGCGAGAGCCGCAGCCACGCCTTCTTCTATCGCCCCGAGAACGGTGATGGTTCCAGCGGCCTTCTCGGCCTGCCCATTAACCGGCAGGTCGAATCCGGCTATCACCGCTTCTTCGGAAGCGCCGCATCGATCTTGTTCCTGCGCCGAGACCAAAGGCAATTCCGGATGGCCGGCGAGCTCGATGCCCGCTACCGGAGCGTCACCGATGACGGCTGCATCGCCAGCTGCGTCGACTGGTACGGCAATGCCCGGCCGATCTTCGCCGGCAACCGGGTCTTCGCACTGCTCGGCTACGAGCTGGTCGAGGGACGGATGAGCCGCGGCTCGATCCACGAGGTCGATCGGGTTAATTTCGCGCCGCCACCTGCCCGCCGACCGCGACGGGGCTAGTTGCCCGTCCCGCCCGGCCGCACTAAGCGGCTCGGGAAATGAGCGACAAGGACCCTTCGAAGCTGCGCCGCAACCGGCCGCAGCTGGCGCTGCACGTGCCCGAGCCGCCGTTCCGGCCGGGCGACAAGCCCGATTTTTCGAGCCTCAAAATCCCCGCCGCCGGGGATGCGCCGCGCCCGGACGTGGCCGTTGCCGCGCCCGAGACGCACGCGCTGGCCACGCACCTGGTGAGGGTGCTCGGAGAGGACCATCGCGCAGTCGGCCCCTGGGACCCCAGGATTGGCGCCGACACGCTTCGGAAAATGCTGCGCGACATGGTCACCGTCCGAATCTTCGACGACCGGATGCACAGGTCGCAGCGGCAGGGAAAGACCAGCTTTTACATGAAATGCCTGGGCGAGGAGGCCGTAGCCGTTGCCACGGCTGCCGCGCTGCCCAAGGACGATATGCATTTCCCGACCTATCGCCAGCAGGGACTGCTCGTCGCCCGCGGCTATCCCCTGGTCGAGATGATGTGCCAGATTTATTCGAACAAGGGCGACAAGCTGCACGGCCGCCAGCTGCCGATCATGTATTCCGACAAGGCGCACGGCTTCTTCACGATCTCCGGCAATCTCGGAACGCAATTCCCGCAGGCGGTCGGCTGGTCGATGGCCTCGGCGATCAAGGGCGACAGCCGCATCGCCATGGGCTGGATCGGCGACGGCGCGACCGCCGAGGGCGACTTCCATTCGGCGATGACCTTCGCCGCCGTCTACAACGTGCCGGTCATTCTGGCGGTCGTGAACAACCAATGGGCGATCTCCAGCTTCTGCGGCATCGCCGGCGCGGAGAGAGCGACCTTCGCGCAGCGCGCCGTCGGCTACGGCATCGCCTCGCTTCGAGTCGACGGCAACGATGCCCTCGCAGTCTATGCCGCCGCGCAATGGGCGTCCGAGCGGGCACGGGCGAACCTCGGGCCGACGCTCGTCGAATTCTTCACCTACCGCGCCGAGGCCCATTCCACCTCCGACGACCCGAGTGGCTACCGGCCGACCGACGAAGCGAAGGCTTGGCCGCTGGGCGACCCGATCGAGCGGCTGAAGCAGCATTTGATCGCACTCGGCGAATGGGACGAGGAGCGTCACGAGGCATTGCGCGCGGAATGCGACGCCGAAGTGCGCGCCGCTCAAAAACAGGCCGAGCAGCAGGGCATCCTGTCGGAACAGGGCAAGGACAATATCGAAAGCATGTTCGAGGACGTCTACGCGGACGTGCCGTGGCACCTTGCCGAGCAGCGTGATCAGGCCGTGGACGAGGCGCGCTGATGGCGGTCATGAACATGATCCAGGCGCTCAACAGCGGCCACAAGGTGATGATGGCGCGCGAGCCCGACATGGTCGTGTTCGGCGAGGACATCGGCTATTTCGGCGGCGTCTTCCGGGTGACCGAAGGCCTTCAGCGCGAATTCGGCAAGACCCGCTGCTTCGACGCTCCGATCAGCGAGGGCGGGATCGTCGCCATGGCGGTCGGAATGGCCGCCTACGGCCTGAAGCCGGTGATCGAGATCCAATTCGCCGACTACATTTACCCGGGCTACGACCAGATCGTTAGCGAGGTCGCCAAGATCCGCTACCGGACGGCGGCCGAATGGACCATGCCGATGGTCATCCGCTCGCCCTACGGCGGCGGCATTTTCGGCGGCCAGACGCACAGCCAGTCGCCCGAAAGCCTATTCACCCACATTGCCGGCCTGAAGACCGTGATCCCATCGACGCCCTACGACGCCAAGGGGCTGCTGATCGCCGCAATCGAGGATCCCGACCCGGTGATCTTCTTCGAGCCCAAGCGCATCTACAACGGCCCCTTCGACGGGCATCACGACAAGCCAGTCAAGCCATGGGCGAAACACCCGGCGAGCGAGGTTCCGGACGGCCATTATACCGTTCCGATCGGCAAGGCTGCGGTGGTTCGCGAAGGCGCCGAGCTCACGGTGCTGGCCTACGGGACGATGGTCCATGTCGCGCTCGCCGCGGTCGAGGAAAATGGGCTGGATGCCGAGGTGATCGACCTGCGCACGCTCGTCCCGCTCGACATCGAAACCATCGCTTCCTCGGTCGAGAAGACCGGCCGCTGCCTCGTCGTGCAGGAAGCGCCGCGCACTTCCGGCTTTGCGTCCGAGCTGGTGACGCTCGTCCAGGAGCGCTGCTTCTACCATCTGGAAGCGCCGGTCGAGCGCGTGACCGGCTGGGATACGCCCTACCCACATGCTTACGAATGGGCGTATTTCCCCGGCCCGACGCGGATGAGAAAGGCCCTCGAGAAAGTGATGGCGGAGTAGATGGCGAAATACGAATTCAAGCTGCCCGACATCGGTGAAGGGATCGCGGAGGCAGAGATCGTCGCCTGGCACGTCAAGGTCGGCGACCGGGTCGAAGAGGACCAGCAGCTCGCCGACATGATGACCGACAAGGCGACGGTCGAGATGGAAAGCCCGGTCGCCGGCAAGGTCGTCGAGCTGGCCGGCGAAGTCGGCGACCAGATTCCGATCGGCTCGGTGCTTGCGGTGATCGAAACCGATGGTGCGGCGCCGGCGGACGCGGTTACCGATGTGCCCCTTGCCGACGGAGCAGAGGAGCCGACCCCGGCGCAGGAGGAAGCGCTGCCGGTGACGGCGGTCGAGGAAGAGGCACCAGAAGTAAAACCCGTTCGCCCTGAGCCTGTCGAAGGGCTGCCCTCACCTACCGCAAGAAAAGAAAAGCAGTCCCTCGACAAGCTCGGGATGAGCGGAGGTCGTGCGAAGGTGTTGGCCTCGCCCGCCGTGCGCCAGCGCGCGCGCGACCTCGGGATCGATCTCGCCGAGGTGAGGACGGCGGACGGCCGAATCCGCCACTCCGACCTCGATTCCTATCTGCTCTACCAGGGCGGCGGGATCGCCTCGCAACGCGGCCCAGCACGGCGCCAGGACGAAACCATCAAGGTCGTCGGCCTCCGCCGCAAGATCGCCGAGAACATGCAGGAGGCGAAGCGCCGAATCCCGCACTTCACCTTGGTCGAGGAATATGACGTCACCGCGCTCGAGGAAACGCGGGCGATGATGAATCGCGACCGCGGCAACAATCCCAAGCTGACGCTGCTGCCCTTCCTCATCACCGCCATGGCCAAAGGCGTCGCAGAATGGCCGATGCTCAACGCCACCTATGACGACGAGGCCAACATCGTCACCCGCCGCGGGGCCGTGCATATGGGCATCGCCACCCAGACCGAAGGCGGGCTGATGGTTCCCGTGCTGCGCAACGCGGAAAGCCAGTCCGTGTGGCAGCTCGCGGCCGAAATCCTGCGCCTGTCCGAGGCGGCGCGCAGCGGCAAGGCCAGCCGGGAGGAGCTTACGGGCGCGACGATCAGCATCTCGAGCCTGGGACCAATGGGCGGCATCACCTCGACCCCGGTGATCAGCCCGCCGCAGGTGGCGATCATCGCCGTCAACAAGGTCGAGGAGAAGCTGGTCGTCGTCGACGGCGAGATCGAGATCAGGAAACGGATGAACCTGTCGCTCAGCTGCGACCACCGCGTTGTCGACGGCTGGGACGCGGCGAATTTCCTGCAGGCGATGAAGCCGCTGATCGAGAACCCGCTGCGGCTCTTGAGTTAGCCGAAAGCCCCGGCCTCCCAGGGGCAAGGAGACCGGGGCGGAGCGATCCGGCGGGAGTGGCGAACCGGATCGCCAGACACAAAGCAGGATGAGAAAGTCCCGCGGTTCGGGAAGGATTACGCTGCGAGTCGCACTGTCTGTCCGAGGGCGGCGGCTACCGAGGCTTCCTTCTGCTCGGGTCCGAGGTTGAGGCCGTCGGCGGCGACGAACTCGGGTTCGATGCCGATGAAGTTGAACACCCCGCGCAGATAGGTCTCGAGATGCTCGAGCGAGGCTGTGGGCGAGCCAGCACCATAGATTCCGCCGCGGGCGAGGGCGACGATGACGCGCTTGGGTCCGGCTAGCCCCTCCGGCCCATTTTCCGTGTAGCGAAAGGTCTGGCCGGCGACGAGGATTCGGTCCACCCAGGCCTTGAGCTGGCTGGGCAGGGTAAAGTTGTACATGGGCGCGCCGATCACCACCGTGTCCGCCGCGAGGAACTCGTCGAGCACGGAGCTGTCGGAAAAAGCCGCGAGCGTCAGGTGCGGGAGTGGATCGGCGGCGAGGTCGCGATAGACGACTCGCTTACGCCACTGGCTGGTCTTGAGCTGGTCGACGATCGAGCGCGAAATCGTACGGCTCGCACTCTGGTCGCCGTTGATGCTCGCGTCGAGATGCAGGATAGTCACTATTGCCTCCTTGGTATAGATTTGTTACCGAGGAACTCCAGATAACCACAAGCGAACCCCCTGCAAGAACGCACTTTTTTGTGGCGGACGAACAAATCTGTGCTGCAGGCACATGAAGGTGACCAGGCAATGAAGGACCCAAGCAATCCTGTTTGCAGGACCATCAGCGCGCTTCTGTCGCGGATCGGCGACAAATGGACCGTCCTCGTCGTTCAAACCCTCGGCGCGGGGCCGAAACGGTTCAACGAACTCAGGCGCGAGATCCCGAGCGTGTCGCAGCGCATGCTGACACTCACGCTGCGCAACCTCGAGCGCGACGGCCTCGTCAGCCGCACAGTCACCCTGTCGATCCCGCCGCGGGTCGACTATGAGCTGACCGAGCTCGGCCGTTCGCTTCAGAAGCCGGTCTGCGCACTTGCTCAATGGGCTCTCGACAATGTCGAGGCGATTCACGCCGCGCAGGATAGATTTGACGCCCGAGGCGCGGACAGCGAAGCGGCATGATGTCCGAGTGCTGCGGCCTGTTTGCGCGCGTGACCAGCAACCATGGTTGAATCGCCGCCGCCGATCATCATTACCGCCCCAGCGCTTGCCGACCCCGCGGCAAACCGCGCTTATGCGGTCGAGACGTTCGATCTGGTGCGCCTCGCCGACGCGCCGAGCAGCCAACTCGACCAAATTCTGCGTCAGTCGCCCGGAGTCCAGCTGTTCCGCCGATCCGACTCGCGCAGCAGTCACCCGACCAGCCAGGGCCTGACCTTCCGCGCGCTCGGCGGCAATGCGTCGAGCCGCGTTCAGCTGGTTCTGGACGGCGTCCCGCAAGCCGACCCGTTCGGCGGCTGGATCAACTGGTCCGCCCTCGATCCCGCGGCGTTGGCGGAGGTCCGGCTGATCCGCGGCGGTGGCAGCGTCGTCCATGGTCCGGGCGCGCTCGCCGGCACGATCGAAATGCGCAGTCGGATCGACCCTGGCGTTACGGCTTCGCTGGACGCTGGAAGCCGCGGTTCGCTCGAAGCCCGCGCCCGGATCGGAGCATCGCTTGGCGCCGGGTCACTGGCGATCTCGGCCCGCGGGGCGCGTGGCAGCGGCTTCGTCCCGGTCACCGCCGAGACGCGCGGACCAGCCGACCGCCCAGCACCTTACCGTCAGGGCAATGTCCGGGCGCTCTGGACCGCCCCTTTAGTGGGGGAAGCCGAGGTCGAGCTCGCTGCCGCCGCATTCAGCGACCGGCGGGAGCGCGGGCTCGCCTTCACCAGCAACCGCACGCACGGCGCCGACGCGTCGCTGCGGTTGGTCGGGCGCGGGCGCTGGCAGTGGAGCGCGCTCGGCTATGCCCAATGGCGTGAGCTCGAAAGCAGCTTTGCCTCCATCAACCCGGGCCGCACCCAGGCGAACCGGGTCTCTCTCCAGGATTCCGTCCCGGGCCGAGCGACCGGCGCTGCGTTCGAGCTTCGCCCGCCTCTCGGAGTGGGGCTTGAGCTTCGCCTCGGCGGTGACGCGCTCTTCGCGAGCGGCGAATCGCGGGAGCTATTTTCCTACGTCGCCGGCTCGCCGACCCGGCGACGCATTGCCGGTGGCGACACGCAGACGGCGGGCTTGTTCGCCGAGGTCGCTACGGAGCACGGCCGGCTGGCGCTGAGCGGCGGCACCAGAATCGACCATTGGCAGGTCAGCAGCGGCAAGCTGCGTGAATGGGTGATCGCCGACCGCGCAGTGATCCGTGACGAACATTATGGCGGCCGCTTCGGGTGGTTGCCGACCGCGCGCGCCGGCGCCGTGCTCGACGTCGGACACGGCATCAGCCTGCGCTCGGCTGCCTATCTCGGCTGGCGCATGCCGACGATCAACGAATTGTTCCGACCATTCCGCGCCGGGGCGGACGCGACGGCCGCAAATCCGCTTCTCGACCCCGAGCGGCTCGCGGGCTTTGAAGCTGGGGCACGACTTGAACTCGGCGCCGTCTCCGCCTCATTGACGGCCTTCGCCAATCGCCTCAGCGATGCCATCGCCAACGTCACGCTGGGGCGTGGCCCCGGCAATTTCCCCGGCGTCGGCTTCGTAGGCGCCGGCGGCGAGTATCGCCAGCGCCGCAACCTCGACGCGATCGACGTGCGGGGCCTAGAAGCTTCGGCAAAGTTGGCTCGCGGCCCATGGCGGTTGCGCCTCGGCACCAGCATCACGGACGCCCAGGTCAAGGCGGACAACGAAGCGCTTGCGCTCGACGGGCTCCGTCCGGCTCAAACGCCTCGCTTTGCCCATTCGGCTAGCCTCGGCTGGGAACGCGGCCGGGCGTCGGCGCTGGTCGAGCTGCGCCGGGTCGGCGGCCAGTATGAGGACGACCTCAACCAGCGGATATTGCCGGCCGCGACGGTCATTGATGCCCTCGCCGGCTGGCCTCTGACTAATGGAGCGCAGTTGGTGCTGCGAGCCGAGAATTTGCTAGGTGAGCGAGTTGTCGCGGGCATGGCCAGCGATGGCGCGATCGAACGAGCAACGCCCCGAACCTTATGGCTCGGCTTACGCTTCACACGCCGCTGACCGGCGCCGATTCGTCATTCAAATAATTGCTTTGCGTTTGGCCGAGGCGGCAGTGCGGTAGTCCTCTGTGCAAAACGGAACGGCAAATGCACCCTGCCGTTGGTTGAATAGGGCGCGCTGCGTGCCGCCCGACAGATTTCAATCGAGGAGGATGGCAATGGCGAACAATCGGTACGGACCGCGAGGCGGCTGGGGCGGCGGCCGCGATGAGCGCGGAGACTATGGCTACGCGGATCGCGAGCGCTCGCACCGTGCCGGCGACTGGGGCGGCGGCCAGGATCGCGACGAAGATCGAGGCTTTTTCGAGCGCGCAGGCGACGAAATCCGCTCCTGGTTCGGCGGCGACGAGGATGAGGACGATCGGACCGGCCGCTTCGGGTCATCGCGCCGCGACTATGGGCGCGACCAAGAGCGCGGCGATACCGGCTTCGGTCGGCAGGGCGAGCGCGACTATGGTCGTCACTATGACCGGATGTCGCAGGAGCACGGCGGATCTCGCGGTCGCGTCCAAAGCTGGGGCGAGGCCAACCGTGGCGACAGCTGGGGCGGCGGCAACGAGCGCTCGGGCTCGGGCGGCTACGGCCGCGAGCATGGCCGGGGCGGTTTCCAGGGCGATTATGGCGGCGGCCGCGGCCAGGGCGGCTTCGGCGGCCGCGGCGACTGGGAGGGGGGTCGCCAGAGCTTCAGTGGCGGGCGCGATCGCGAACCCGAGGTCTCGGAAGGCTTCGAGGATTTCCGCGGAACGCTTGGCGGCTTCGGGAACCAGGAGTTCGGAAGCACGCTCGACGACCACTACCGGAGCTGGCGCGACCGGCAGATGGCCGAGCTCGACCGCGACTATCAGGAATACTGCCGCGAGCGCGAGCAGCAGTTCCACCAGGATTTCGGCAGCTGGCGACAGAGCCGTCGCAGCGGCCAGGGTGGAGCAAGCGACCAAGTCGGCGATCCCCAGAACCGACCCAGTGGCGCCTTGACCGGGGAATCCGGGCAAGATCAGCCCCCGGGCACCGCCGAAAGCATGGCGGAAAGCGGCTCGACCAGCTCCGGGCAAGCCGGCGGAAAGTCCGAGACGTCGCGCTCCAGCGGCAACCGCGGTGGCCGCTCGCGAAGCTAAGACGACGGTGCGAGGCGGGGCTTCGGCCGGAGCCCCGCCATCGTCCGCTAACCCAAATCAGGAATTTGAACCCTCGCCGAGACGCGGCGTTGCTGCCTAACCCTCCAAGGAGCAAAGCCATGGCGACCAACAGCGGAACAGGTAAGGCCAAACGCGGCTTTGCCGCGATGAGCCCGGAAAAACAGCGCGAGATTGCCAGCAAGGGTGGCAAGGCAAGCCACGGCGGCGGCCGCAAGCCCGGAAGCGGCCGAGCTCGATAGGCGGCCGCGCGCAGGTCGCGGCAACAGCAGCAACGTGACAGCAACCGCGCGGGCGGTATGGCGTTGACTGACGCGCATGTACCGCCCGACACTCAACCGCACCGATCGCGGCGGCGCCATCGCCGCGGTGCTGGCGATTCACGCGGCCCTGCTATTCGCGTTCCTTCACATGGGGGGTCGAATCGATTTGATGTCTGACCCTCAGCGCCGGCTTGAGGTAGTCGACATCGCCGAGCTTCAGCCGCCGCCCGAGGAGCCCCCCGTGGTCGAGGAGCGGCCGCAGCCGCAGCGCGAACAGGCGCGAGAGAAAGAAGGCGCCGCAAGCCCGGAGAACATCCGCAGTCAGGCGACCCCGGTCGTAGCGCCGCGCCCGAAGATCGAGCTTCCGGTGACATCGCCGGTCGCGGCCACAGAGACGCCCAACCAGGGCACCGACCCGACGCAGGGCGCAGCCGACCGCCCGGGCCCGGGCACTGGCGCCGGCGGTGTCGGCACCGGCACCGGCGCCGGCGGGGCTGGCAGCGGCACGGGCGGCGGCGGCACCGGTGCCGCCGCGACGCGCCCCTCGCTCGTCCGCGGCATCACCAACCGCGATTATCCCGATGCCATCCAGCGGGCGTGGCCGCGCGGAGGCCGGATTTATTTGCGCTTGCGGATCGAACCGAACGGCCGGCCGAGCCAGTGCGATGTCATGCGCTCGTTCGGCAATGCTTCGGCCGACCAGTGGACTTGCAGCCTGATCATGGAACGGGGCGTGTTCCGGCCCGCCGTCAATGACCGCGGCATCCCCGTCGCTGACTGGTTCGGATACATCCAGAGCGACACCGGCCGGTTCGAGCGCTGAAGCCTCGCCAAGCCGCCGCGCTGCGCCTAATGCGCCGGCAAAGGAGTTGCCGATGATCGAAGCGGAATGGTGGGACTATGACAGCGTCGAGGACATGGCCGAGGCGGTCGCCGGCGACGTCGGCTTCATCGTCGAAAGCGCATTGGATGCCCGCGGCGCGGCGCTGCTGGCGCTTCCCGGCGGCAAGACCCCGCAGCCCATCTTCAAGCCGCTTGCCGCAGCCAAGCTCGATTGGAAAAGGGTGACGATCATCCCCACCGACGACCGGCTGGTGCCGATGGACGACGAGCGCAGCAACATCCGCGCCATCGCCAAGACCTTCCTGCCGACGGGGGCTCGGGTGATCCCGATCGCCGCCGACATCGCCGACCACCGGCTGGCCGGCAATAGCGCCGACGCGCGGCTGCAGGACCTGCCATGGCCGCCGGACCTGGTGTGGCTCGGCATGGGCGAGGACGGTCACGTCGCATCGATCTTCGCCGGCCCCGACCTGCAGGACGCGCTCGACGCGCCCAAGGCCCGGCGCGCCGTCGGCGTCATGCCCGAGCCGATGCCGGCCGACGCGCCGGTGCCCCGGGTCACCCTGACCCGAGCCGCGATCCTGTCGGCGCGGACCCTGCTCGTCACCATCACCGGCGCGGCCAAGCGCGAGCTTCTCGAAGGCGCGATCGCCGACGGCCAGTCGAGCAGGGTCCCGGTCGGCCGCGTGCTCGCCGAAGCCGAGCAGCCGATCGACATCCACTGGTGCCCCTAGTCAGGCGGGCGCCCGCATCGCATCGACTCCGCACGCTTCCAGCGGCTTGCCGCGCGTTTCCTTGAGGAAGATCAGGCCGACGACGAACGACAGGCCGGTGAAGAAGATCGGATACCACAGGCTGGCGTAGATGTTGCCGGTGATCGCCACCAGGGCGAAGCTGGTGAACGGCAACAGCCCGCCGACCCAGCCGGTGCCGACGTGATAGGGCAGCGACAAAGCGGTGTAGCGCACTCGGGTCGGGAACATTTCGACCAAAGCCGCCGCCTGCGGCCCGTAGAGCGCGGTCGCGGCGACGACGAACAGCAGCAGAATGGCGAGCATCAGCGGCAGGTTGAGCACTCGCTCGTCGGCCGCGGCCGGATAGCCGGCGGCCTCGAGCGCGGCGGCGATCTCCCCGCCGACCTCGCCTTTCAGCGCCTTCAATTCCGCGTCGGACAGCGCCTCCCCGCCCGGGACCGCCAGCCGCCGGTCGCCGACGGCGACGAAGGTCGAGCCGTCGCCGGATGCGACGGTCCGATAGGAGATGCCGCGCGTGACCAGCGCGCTCTTGGCGATGTCGCAGGCGGTCGAGAAGCGCGCCGCGCCGATCGGATCGAACTGCACCGAACAGGTCTGCGGATCGGTCGCCACCACCACCGGGGTCGCCCGCTGCGCCGCGACCAAAGCCGGGTTGGTCGATTCGGCAATGAGGTGCGAGCCGGGAATGTAGAGCAGCAATGCGAGCAGCATGCCGCCGAGCATCACCGGCTTGCGCCCGACCCGGTCCGACAGCCAGCCGAAGAAAACGTATAGCGGAGCGCTGACGATGGTCATGACCAGCAGCAGCATGTCCTTGGTAGCGCCCGGCAGGCCGAGCGAGCGTTCGAGGAACACCTGCATGTAGAAGAAGGTGAAATACCAGACCGCCCCTTGCGCGCACATGATCCCGAAAAAGGCGATCAGCACCCGCTTCAGATTGCCCCGATCGCCGAACGCCTCGCGAAACGGCGCGTGGCACACTTCGCCGGCCTCCTTGAGCTGCTTGAAGGCCGGGCTCTCGCTCAACTTGAAGCGCATCCACACCGAGATGGCGAGCAGCACCACCGAGATGATGAACGGCACCCGCCAGCCCCAGATTCCGAACGCCTCCTCGCCGACGATGGTCCGGGTGGCGAGGATCACCAGCAGCGCCGCCAGCAAGCCGAACGAGGCCGACGCCTGGATCCAGCCGGTCGAGGCGCCGCGCCGCTCGGGCTCGCTATGTTCGGCGACATAGATGGCCGCGCCCCCATATTCGCCGCCGAGCGCCAGCCCCTGGAGGATGCGCAGGACGATCAGCAGGATCGGCGAGAGGATGCCCGCCGTCTCGTAGGTCGGCAGCAGGCCAATGGCGAAGGTCGCCCCGCCCATCAGCGAGACGGTGGCGATGAACGCGCCCTTGCGCCCCAGGCGGTCGCCGATCGCTCCGAAGATCAAGGCGCCGACCGGGCGGAAGATGAAGCCGGCGGCGAACAAGGCGAGGGCGGCGATCAGCCCGGCGGTCGGGTTGAGCCCGGCGAAGAACACCCGCTGGATGGTCGTCACCAGCACGCCGAAGATGAAGAAGTCGTACCATTCGAAGGCGGTGCCGGTCGACGAGGCGATCACCACCCGCTTCATCGACCAGGGCCTATGCTGCGCGCTATCTGCTACGCTGGCCATCTTAGCCTCCCCCACCGATCGCCCAAGGGATAGCGGCAGAGCTGCGGCTTGCAACTAGGTCGGGCAAAGCGAAACGCAGTAAACGCAGCGAAGCTGCGCGCGCGCGCGTGCGCGCCCGCGCGCGAGGCGCGCACGATAGCCCCGACGATGATCAGGAGAGGCATCGCCACCATGGGCAATTCGGGGTCATCGGCAGCCGGTCCGGCAGTGCGCTGTAGCGCTTCGCCGAGGTCGTGCGATTTCACCTGCCGGTCCATTGACCAGCATCAATCACACTCGAGCGTCTGTAGGACAGGATTTTATTTGGCGGTGCCAACCAAAAGCGGACATTCGCGCCTGCCGGCGCTCCTGGGCCCCGACGTTGACCTTCGGTCGACTACGTCTCGCCGGGGAACGGTCAGCCGCCGCGCCCCTTGACCAGCGCATCGACGACGCCGGGATCGGCCAGCGTCGAGGTGTCGCCGAAGCCGGCCGTCTCGCCTTCGGCGATCTTGCGCAATATGCGCCGCATGATCTTGCCCGAGCGGGTCTTGGGCAGCGCCGGGGCGAACTGGATGCGCTCCGGCGCTGCCATGCCGCCGATGTCCTTGCGGACCTGGCTGTTGAGTTCCGTCCGCAACTCGTCGCTGCCCTCCTCGCCGGCGATGAGCGTCACGTAGGCGTAGATCGCCTGACCCTTGATCTCGTGGGGCATGCCGACGACCGCGGCTTCCGCGACCTTGGCATGAGCGACCAAAGCGCTTTCGACCTCGGCGGTGCCGATGCGGTGGCCGGAGACGTTGATGACGTCGTCGACGCGGCCGGTGATCCAGTAATCGCCGTCCGCGTCGCGGCGGCAGCCGTCGCCGGTGAAATAGAGGCCCGGATAGGTCGTGAAATAGGTCGCGAAGAAACGTTCGTGGTCGCCCCAGACGGTGCGCATCTGGCCGGGCCAGCTGGCGGCGATGCAGAGGTTGCCGCTGGCGGCGCCTTCGAGCTCCTTGCCATCCGAATCGACCAGCAGGGGCCGGATTCCGGGAAGCGGCCGCGTTGCCGAGCCTGGCTTGAGCGGCGTGGCGCCAGGGATTGGCGCGATCATGATGCCGCCGGTCTCGGTCTGCCACCAGGTGTCGGCGACCGGGCAGCGCCCATCGCCGACGACCCGCCAGTACCATTCCCAGGCTTCCGGGTTGATCGGCTCGCCGACCGTGCCGAGCAGGCGAAGGGACTTTCGGCTGTGGCGGGTGACCCAATCGTCGCCCTCGCGCATCAGCGCGCGGATGGCGGTCGGGGCGGTGTAGAAGATGGTGACGCCGAGCCGGTCGACGGTCTCCCAGAAGCGGCCGAAATCCGGGTAATTGGGGACTCCGTCGAACATGACGCTGGTCGCGCCGTTCATCAGCGGGCCGTAGACGACATAGCTGTGGCCGGTGATCCAGCCGACGTCGGCGGTGCACCAGAAGATGTCGTCGGGCCGGGCGCCGAAAATCCAATCGAAGGTGGTCGTCGCCCAGACCGAATAGCCGCCGGTCGTGTGGACGACGCCCTTGGGCTTTCCGGTCGAGCCCGACGTGTAGAGGATGAAGAGCGGATCATCGGCGTCCATCGCCTCGGGCTCGCAGGCGGTCGGGAGAGAGTCACGGAGGTCGGAATAAGGGACGTCCCGCCCCTTCTTCATCGGCACGTCGGCGCCGGTTCGGGTGACGGTGATGACGGTCGCGACATCGCGGCTGTCGAGCGCGGCATCGACGTTGCGCTTCAGGGGAATGACCTTGCCGCCGCGCACGCCCTCGTCGGCGGTGATCACGGCGCAGGCGTCGCAATTTGCGATCCGGCCGGCGAGGCTGTCAGGCGAGAAGCCGCCGAACACCACCGAATGGACGGCGCCGATGCGGGCGCAGGCGAGCATCGCCGCCGCCGTTTCGGGCATCATCGGCATGTAGATCATCACCCGGTCGCCGCGCTTGATCCCGCGCTGTTTGAGCAGATTGGCGAAGCGGCAGGTCTCCGCGTGGAGCTGGCGATAGGTGAGGCGCCGCCCCTGCCCCGGCTCGTCGGCCTCGAAGATGATCGCGGTGCGCTCGCCATGCTCATCGAGATGGCGGTCGAGGCAGTTGACCGACAGGTTGAGCCGGCCGTCCTCGTACCAGCGGATGCGAAAGTCCTGCTCCTCGTACGACCAGTCGCCGGCGCGGGTGGGAAAACGCGCCCAGTCGAGCCGCCGCGCCTGGTCGAGCCAGAAGGAATCGGGGTCGGCGTCGGCGGCCGTGTGCAGCGCGTCGAGCTCGGCCGGGCCGATGTTGGCTCGGAAGCCTTCGGGGACGGGATGGATAGTTTCAGCCATGTTTTCGCCTCCTACCCGGCCCTGGCGAGGATTTTTTGCGCCTGGATAAGATGCGGGCGGTCGACCATCCGGCCGCCGACCGACGCAACTCCGGCGCCGGGCTCGGCCGCGAACGCCTCGACAATGGCGCGGGCGTGTTCGACCTCCTCGGGCGATGGGGTGAAAGCCGCGTTGATGACGTCGACCTGGGCTGGGTGGATGGCCAGCTTGCCCGTGAAGCCCTCGCGCCGCGCGGCTTCGGCTTCCCGCCGCAGGCCCTGCTCGTCCCCGAAATCGGCGAACACGCCGTCGACCGGCTGGACGCCGGCGGCGACTGCGCCGGCGAGGCACAGCGAACGGGCCAGACGGTAGGTGAAGGCAAGCTCGTTCTTGTCGTCATATTTGGACGCGGCGCCGATCGCCGCCGACAAATCCTCGGCGCCCCAGCTCATCGCCGCCAGCGCCGGCGAGCTGTGGCGGTAGCTTAGGAGGCCGAACAGGCTCGCTGGAGTCTCGGTGACGATGGCGTGGATCGGGATGTTGCCGGTGCGCTCGGTGAGCGCCGCGACATCCTCGCCGCTCTCGGCCTTGGGAAGGACAATGCCGTCGAACTCGGCCTCGACGACGAAGTCGATATCGTCGTCGCAGTCGTCGCTGCCGAGCGGGTTGATCCGCACCCATTGCTGCGGTCCACCCGTCGGGCGCTGCACGGACTTGAGCAGCTCGCGGGCTTCGGCCTTGCGGACGGGCGCGACGCTGTCCTCGAGGTCGAAGATCAATGCATCCGCGGTGCTGGCGAGAGCCTTGGCGATCTTCTTCTCGCTGTCGGCAGGAACGAACAGCCAGCTGCGCGGCTCGGTCATTGCGGCGTCTTGCGCAGAAGAGCGGTGCGAGTGCACTCGCACACCAGCTCGCCCTTCTGATTGAAGCTGCGGTGCGCCCAGGTGACGATGCCGGCATTGGGGCGGGACTGGCTTTCGCGGACTGCGACGCATTCGCTTTCTGTGCGCAGAGTGTCGCCGACGAACACCGGCTTGGGGAAGACGACCTTGTCGTAGCCGAGATTGGCAATGAGCGTGCCGAGCGTCGTGTCCTCGACGCTGACCCCGATCATCAGCCCGAAGGTGAAGATGGAATTGACCAGCGGTCTGCCGAATTCCGACTGGGCGGCGGCGTCATGGTCGAGGTGCAGCGGCTGCGGGTTGTGGGTGAGCGTCGAGATCAGCAGATTGTCGGTTTCGGTGACGGTCCGGCGGATCGCATGCTCGACGCGGTCACCGACTTGCCATTCATCGAAGTAGCGGCCGGGCATGGTCGTCCTAGAGCATTGCTGCAGCAAAATGCCAAGGTCCGTTCGTCCTGAGCGAAGTCGAAGGGCGATGGCACAACCGTCGCGCCGCGCCCTTCGACTACGCGCTCGCGCGCTCCGCTCAGGACGAACGAAGCGGTTTCAGACGCCCAAAAGCAATTCCGCCGCCGCCTCGGTGATCGCCTGCTGGTCGAGGCGATAAGCGGCGTAGAGCTCGGACAGGCTGCCAGTCTGGCCGAAGCGCTCGACTCCGAGCGGGGCAACGCGCTGGCCGAGCACTCCGCCGAGCCATGACAGCGCCGCCGGCGCCGCATCGGCGATGGTCACAAGCCCGGCGCTGGGCGGAAGCGCCGACAGCAGATGCTCGACATGGCTCGGCTCACGCCGGCCGCTCCAGCGCTTGGCTTGCGCCTCGGTCCAGCCACGGTGAAGCAGGTCGGGCGAAGTCACTGCGAGCAGGCCGAGGCCGGGAATGTCGTCCTTGAGCTCCTCCCATGCGGCGAGCGCTTCCGGCATGACCGCGCCCATGCCGACGATCGCGGCTTCGGCGCCCGCCCCCGGCGCGCACAGCCAGTAGCCGCCCTGGAGCGCGCCATCACGCCAGCCGTCCGGCTCGCGCTCCAGCTGCCGAATGGCGCGGGTCGAAAGCCGGAAATAGCTGCTTTCGCCGGCAGGATCGTCGAGCAGCCGGAAGGCCTCCTCCATCATCACGGCGAGCTCGTCGGCGAAAGCGGGTTCGTAATGACGGAGGCCGGGCTGGCCCATGGCGATCAGCGGCGGGTTGATCGACTGGTGGGCGCCGCCTTCGGGGCCGAGGGTAATCCCGCTCGGAGTGGCGACGAGGATGAAGCGCGCGTCCTGGTAGCAGGCGTAGTTAAGCGCATCGAGGCCGCGGGCGATGAAGGGGTCGTAAAGCGTGCCGATCGGCACCAGCCGCTCGCCGAACATGTCGCCGGCGAGCCCGAGCGCGGCGAGCATCAGGAAGAGATTGTTCTCGGCAATGCCGAGCTCGATATGCTGGCCGCTTTTTGCCGCCGACCATTTTTGCGCGGAAGCAATTTTTGCCTGAGCAAAGACGTCGGCAATTTCGCTTCGTCGAAAGAGTCCGCGCTGATTGACCCAGGCGCCGAGGTTGGTCGAGACGGTGACGTCGGGCGAAGTGGTGACGATGCGGTCGGCGAGCGGATGGCCCGACTTGGCGAGGTCGAGCAGGATTCGTCCGAACGCCGCCTGGGTCGATTGCTCCTCCCCGGCAGGAACGGGGATTGCCGGGACGTCGATGCGCCCGAAGCTGCGCGGCCGCTTGTCGCGGGCGATCCGCGATCGTTCGATCGCTCCCTCCACCGCGCCTAGGGCGTTGTCGCCGATCCCTTCGAGCTTCTCCCACTCCCGCCCCTCGGCGACTCCCATGCTTTCCCGGAAAGCAGCCATTTGCGTCGGGTTCATCAGCCCGGCGTGATTGTCCTTGTGACCCGCGAATGGCAGCCCGCGGCCCTTGATCGTCCAGGCGATGAACAGGGTCGGCACGTCGTCCCGGGCGGCGTCGAAGGCTTCGACGAGCGACTCCATGCAATGGCCGCCGAGGTCGGAGAACAGCCGGGCGAGCGCCGAATCGTCATGGCTCTTGAGAAACTTCGCGGCGGCCTTGCCGAGGTCGGCCTCGATCCGTGCGCGCCATGCCGCGCCGCCCTGATAGTGCAGAGCCGACAGCTCGGCATTGCCAAGGCTGTCGAACCAACTCCTGATCCTGGGCTCTGCGTCGAGCGCCGCCTTCAGCGCCTTGCCGTAGCGGAGCTCGACGACGCGCCAGCCGCAGGAGCGGAAAATCTCGTCGAACCGCTCGAACATGCGGTCGGCGCTGACCGCGTCGAGGCTCTGCCGGTTATAGTCGACGATCCACCAGCAATTGCGGATGTCGTGCTTATAGGCTTCGATCAAAGCCTCGTAGATATTGCCCTCGTCAAGCTCGGCGTCGCCGAGAAGGGCGACGAATCGGCCGCGGTCGCCCTCGTCCATCAGGTCGTGGGCGGTGAGTAGTCCTGCACCAGGCTAGAGAATGCGGTGATCGCCACGCCGAGCCCGACCGAGCCGGTGGAGAAATCGACCGGGATCTTGTCCTTGGTCCGGCTCGGATAGCTTTGCGCTCCGCCCAGGCCGCGGAACCGCTCCAGCGCCTCTCGATCCTGCGAGCCGAGCAGGTAATGGATTGCGTGGAGCACGGGCCCGGCGTGCGGCTTCACCGCGACCCGGTCGTTCGGGCCGAGCGCGTGGAAATAGAGCGCGGCCATGATCGAGGTCATCGACGCGCAGCTCGCCTGGTGCCCGCCTACCTTCAGCCCGTCGCTGCTCTCGCGCAGATGGTTGGCGTGGTGAATGGTCCAGGCCGACAGCCATAGCAGGCGCTCGTCGAGGATCTTCAGCGCTTCGATGTCGGTCGTGGCGGGCTTGAGCATGCGAAGGCCTTACGAACTTCGGCTGGCGCCTGCTAGACGGTCGCGGTCGGACGGAAGGAGTGCGCATGAGCAAGACCATGAAGGCGGCGGTGGTGCATGCGTTCGGCGAGCCGCTGACCATCGACGAATTGCCGGTGCCCGAACCCGGGCCGGGCGAGATCCTGGTCAGGATCGCGGCGACCGGGGTCTGCCACACCGACCTGCACGCTGCCCGCGGCGATTGGGCGGTGAAGCCATTGCTGCCGCTGGTGCCCGGCCACGAGGGAGTCGGCCATGTCGCAGCGGTCGGCGAGGGCGTCGATGGCATAGGCGAGGGCGATCTGGTCGGAGTGCCGTGGCTCTATGATGCCTGCGGGGCTTGCGAATATTGCCGGACCGGCTGGGAGACGCTTTGCGAGCGGCAGCGCAACACCGGCTACAGTGTCAACGGCACCTATGCCGAATATGTGCTGGCGAACGCCGATTTCGTCGGCCATTTGCCGGAGGGCTGCGACCCGGCGGAAATCGCGCCGATCCTGTGCGCCGGGGTGACCACCTACAAGGGCCTCAAGGAAGCCGAGGTCGGCCCCGGCGACTGGGTCGGGATCGTCGGCATCGGCGGGCTCGGCCATGTCGCCGTTCAATATGCCAAAGCGATGGGGCTGCACGTCGCCGCGATCGACGTCGATCCGGCCAAGCTCGACCTCGCCGCTCGGCTCGGAGCGGACGTCGCGGTCGACGGCCGCGAGCGCGACCAGGTGAAGCAGCTGACGAAATCGACCGGCGGAATGCACGGGGTGCTGGTGACCGCGGCCTCGACCGCCGCCTTCAGCCAGGCGATCGGCCTTGCCAGGCGGCGCGGCACGGTCGTCCTCAATGGCTTGCCGCCCGGGAATTTTCCGACGCCGGTCATGCCGGTGGTGCTGAAAAGGATCACCATTCGCGGGTCGATCGTCGGCACGCGTCACGACCTGAGGGAAGCGCTGCAATTCGCGGCCGAGGGCAAGGTGCGCGCGCTCATCACCGTCGAGCCGCTCGAGAACGTCAATGCGGTGTTCGAGCGGATGGAAGCCGGAGCCATTGAAGGCCGAGTCGTCCTGACCCCGTGACGGCCTGGTTCAAGCGAGCTCGAGCTCGTGCTGCTGGCTGATCAGTCGCCACTCGTCGAGATCGGCGATCATCGCCCGAGCCGCCTGCTCGGCGAGATCGCCGCTGCGCATCAGCCCGAGCTCGCACTGCTCCAGCTCGATCGCGATCGCCTCGAGGACGGCAGCGGTGTTTTCCGACCTCGCCGCGCGGGCGCCGAGGTCGCTGTGCATGCGGATGCCAAGCACTGCCGTCCCAAGCGCCGGGGGGCCGGCGGTGATCAAGGCGAACCAGCCGAGGTGGCGATGCACCCAGCCGGGGTCGACCCAAACGATGGTGATCAGCACGGCGCAGCCAACCAGCGTTGCTGCGAACATCGCGGTCCCAAGCTTCTCCAGCCGGTGGTCGAGCTTCTGCATCTGCCGCGCGCTCGATCGGTGATAGGCAATCTGCGGCGCCAGTTCGTGCAGAACCATCGCCCGCCCCAGGGAGCGGACAGCGGCTGCGTCGATGTGGCCGGCGGGACAACCGATCGCCCGCCAGGCGCGCGCGGCGAACCAGTCGATCCATCGTCTCGCCACCGGATTGGTTGCCGTGCCCGGGTGATCGGGCGCTGCCAGGCCGAGCAGCTTCAAGCTGCGCATCGGCCGCAGCCGCTCGGCAAGCTGACGGTAGTCGAGCCAGCGGCGATGCCATTGCTGGCGGTTGCCGATGCGGGTGTTGGCGAGGATGGCGACAATGACGAAGAACTCCGCCGTCGCGAGATACTTCTTTGCCTCAGGAACGATGAGGGCGATCAGCACCAGCAAGACCGCGAGCGCGCCGAAGACGAAGTTCATGACGTGGCCGCTGCGGTAATATTGCGCGAAATGGCCACCCAGCCGGTCAAGCCAATCATACCATGTCCGAAGCGGCATAAGTTCGGCTTCGACCCCGTCGGGGCCGCAGCAGGTATTTTCGAAATTCTCCCATTCGGCATGTGTATGCGCGGACCATCGATCGCTCCGCCACGCGCTTGCCGACAATCGTCCCGCACCCGCGATCGCCAGAAGCAGCGGATATTCCATTCTCAGCCGAAACCGGCGCGATCGTTCCGCGTAGAATTGCCTGATGAAGTTTCGCTCGGACGTATCGTGAGGCGGCGCAAGGACGGCATCGAGAACCCTGTGAAGTTCGGCAGCGTCGAACGGTCGAGCGGCGCTCGGTTCACATCGGCGGGTCACGACCGCGGGATCGAACGCACTCCAGCGGATCCTAAGCTCCGACTTTTGCGTCGCCGGAGCGTGAATGACGGGCGTGCCCCGTGCCACCGCCAGCTCGACGACCTCGCCGGTGCCGCCGCGCCCGCGCGGGGGCAGCCCGTCCCAGACGGCGATGAGCAGGTCGGAATGGGCAACGGTCGCTCGCCCGGCCATGACATAGGCTTCGAGGCTGTGCTCGCGCTCGCCCGGCAGCTCGAGCACGCAGCGCGCCCGCTCGAGCAGGCGCACGAGATTGGACCGGCTCGCCTCGTCAGGCAATGATTCAAGATAGGCGCGCCTCGGGAACGGCAGGATCGCATGCAGGGCAAAATTGTGGCGCAACGCCACTTCGGCAGCCATCTGGTCGGCACCGTCGGCGAGCGGCGAGACCAACTGCAGCTGCGGCGGACCCTGGGCAAAATATTCGCCATTCTCGCCCGCGATGACGCGCGCCTGTTCGACGATGAGGGAAAAGACCTGCTCGAGATGCTCGTGAATGCCCGGCAACGAGTCCGGCGGCATCGCCTCGAGCCTGTGGCCGGTGACTCCGACGCTAAGGACGAACGGCAGCCGCGGCGGACAATCCATCGCGCCGGCAGCCTCCCGTGATGCTTCAGCCGCTGCAGGCGCGAGAATCGTTTCGCGGTTCAGGACTCGTTCCCTCCACCTCCGCCGTTCCGGATCTCGGGATCGACGACGTGCTGCTTTCCCGCGCCATCAACGAAGTTCAGCTGATAGTGAAGCGTACACTCGTTGATGTTTCGGTCGAGAATTTTGAGCTTGTGCCTACTGCACTCCAGCACTGCGATTTCGCGGGTGTGGATGCCGTCTGGAGGGCAATCGCCTTTTGCATTCTCATCCACGTCGAATGGCCGCGCGCAGTCGAACCGGAGCCCGGCTTTGGCCTTGTCCGTAAGCTTGAAATCCAGCTCAGTCGGGGGACTTTTCTTCCCTACGTCGATGACCGAGTCCTTGGGCCTCTTGCCATCGATCGTCCAGGCGATGGAGCCATCGCCCGATTTCTCTGCTTTCACCTTCACGTCCATTCGGCCTCTCCTCGATGACGATCCGTCAAGCGCTGATATATGCGGGATGGCGATAACCAATGGCCGCCAATCGACCGCTAAGGCGGCGGCTTTCCTCGGTTGAGCCGAGGCGGCGAAATAGTCCGGCCTGCAACGCCATCTGGCGCGGATTGAGCGCGACGTCAGTCGGCCAGGCGGCAGATGCCGCCAGCCAAGCGGACCGCGCCGCTTCTCGATCTCCCATTTTGGAAATCACGTCGCCGCGCAGCAATTCCGCTTCGGCGAGCGCAAAATTCGTCGCCTGTCCGTGACGAGTGATTTCGCCACGCCGCAACTTCACCAGTTCCGTGGCAAGCGCGTGCGCCTCTGCAATCCGGCCTTCAGCAAGCGCCATTCGCGTTCGCAAGGCAAGACAGCGAGCCGGCAGCGTCGATCTCCACTCCACCACGCTGGAATCCTTCGCGGCGAGCGCGCGAGCCACGCGACATCCTTCGGTGATCGACAGGCGGGCTGCCGCTGCCTCGCCCACGGCAAGCTGCAGTTCCCCCTGGTCGAACAGAGTATGAGCGCCGACCTGCCCCCATTCCGTATTCTGGGGATCCGCCTCCAGCATCTCCTGGACGAGGGCGGCCGCGATCTGCAGCTTCGCAAGGCCGCCCGCCGAATCTCCGCGAGATGCAAGCAGGCGTCCCAAGACCCGCTGGGAAGTCATGATCTGGCGCTTGATCGTGGCATCCGCCGCCCGCGTCGTAGCCAGCCGCTCCAAATAGGCCATCTGCCGCTGTCGAAGCTCAAGAGCCTGATCGAGTGCGCCAGCCCCCTCGCGCGCGTCGGCCAGCCACGCGAGAGCTTCCACATAACGGTCTTGGAAGGAGCGGTCTTGCGGCTCAAGCGCAATCAGCCCCTCGGCAACGCGGAGCGCATCGCCAAAGGCGATGCCGGCATCCGGGTAGCGGGCAGTATCCAAAAGCAGCACGCCCAGCGCATTGCTCGCATAGGCCTGTTCGAGCCGCCAGCGAGTGCTCGACGGGTCGGCCGCGACCATCGCCCGGGCCAATCGATCATACTCGCGGAAGGCCGTCTCGGCCCGCCTGACCTCGCCGCGCTGGCGGTCGATATATCCCACCCAGAATACATTCTGGGCGTGATCGAACATGCGCTGCGGGTCGTCCGACGCCCGACTTAGCGCCTCCTCGGTCGAAACGAACGCCCGCCGATAGAAGCGCAAGGCGGTAGCGAGGTCGCCGCGCATGTTGGCGATCTCTCCCATGAGGGTCAGCGCCCGCGATCGCTGGGCGAGCCCGTCGTCGGAAAGTCTGCCCTCGTCCTGCTTCTCGTAATAAGCCAATGCGCGCGCGGCGACGGAATCGAGCACATCGAGCCGGCCGATGGGCTCCAGCCTTTCTTTCAGGTCCCCGAGCATGAAGCCGACCAGTCCCTCCGCTTCGCGCCGCTGGTCGCGCGCCGCGTCACGAGCCTCGATGGCGGTGACGGCAAGGCCGGTCGTGACGACCATCCCGGCAATTGAAGCCGCGGCAAGCAGTCCCAGCCGGCGCTGCCGACGGAGGGTCTCGCGCTGCACCAGATCGTCGAGGCCCACGCCCAGAATCCCGGCGACGATCTTGAGCAGGCCGAGGCGCTTGCCGTCCCGGTCGTCCCGCAAATCCGCCGCCAGGGGCTCGGCGCGCTTGCCGGTTGGCCGGCCTCGCCGGTCGTATCGGACACGCAGCGCCGGCGGCAGACATTCCTCATCCTCCCGGCCCGGGAGCCCGCTCGCGAACGGCTCCCCGTCGACGATCGCGGCTATGACGCAACCGTCGGGCCGAGAGCGCTTGAACAGATCGATCTCTGCATTGGTCCAGCGCGACCGCGCCGCCGTCCGCGAGCAGATCACGATCAGGAACCGCGATGCCGCCAGCGCGTCCTTGATTTCGTCGCCCAGCTCGCCGCCGGCGGCAAGCTCCCGCCTGTCGCGGAAAATCGGCGTCAGTCGCTTCGGAACGATGCCGTTGTCAGTGAGCCGTCCGGCGATCGAGGAGGGGACGCGGAACTTCTCGAGCTGGTCGTGGAGCCACGAAGCCGAGGCCTCGTCGCAATGGCTGTAGCTCAGGAATGCAAAGTAAAGATGCCGGCCGCTTGCTCGCGGTTGAGGGATTGGCGCGTCAGGCGCTGGATCGCGGACGCGTACCCGTTCCGGCAATAGGGCAAGCTTCGGCATCGCCGCCCCCTGATTCCCACAACACGAATTAACAGAATAGGATAGGCGAGGCGAATCGGGACTGCGGGGGCAAGCAAATGATTTCGGCAGCTTTTGCCATAACGATAGCCTTCGCGCTGGTCGCCGCGACCGTCGTGATCCATTACGAGGTGCTCAACAGCACATCGCGCATCGTTCCCCATCTGCATACTCGGTTCATCCGTGGCCGCATGCTGCTGGTTATGACGGGCATCTTCATTGCCCATTTGCTGGAAATCGGCCTGTACGCCGCCGCTTATTATGCAATGCACGACCATTGGGGTCTCGGCGAGATCCACGGCGAGCTCGAGCTCGGCGGCACCTACCTCGACTATTTCTATTTCTCGCTGACCACGTACACGACCTTGGGCATCGGCGATCTCTATGCGACTGGACCGATTCGGATCGTCGTTGGAATGGAAGGGCTCAACGGCTTCGTGCTTATCGGCTGGTCCGCCTCCTATACTTTCCTCGCCATGCAGCGCTTCTGGCGCGAAACGCGGACAACGCAGAAGAAAACTTTGTTCGACGAGAAGCTCCCTTAGGCGTCTGCTGAGCGACGCAAGGGAGTCCATCGGGCGATCGGGGTCCAGCGGCCGTATTCGCCCTTGATCGCCCCCCTCGGAAGAGCGAGCGCGACGAGCGCGAGGCCGAGCAGGATTCCAGCGGCGTTCTGGCTGCCGCTCGTTTCGTGCAGGAAGGGCATGGACGCCAGCGCGATGCCAAGCGGCGCGAGCAGGAAGCGGGCCGGGCGGGCGACTTCGGCGGCGGCAACGGAGACAACGGTCAGCACCAGCGAGCCGATGAGATGGTCGGCGTCGGCCATCGCGCCCGAGGCGCCGAGCGTAACCCGGGTGAACAGGAGCGACAGGCCGATGGCTGCGGCGGCGGCAAGGCTCCAGGGAAGATTGACCCCGCCAAGCACCATTTCGCGAAGCACCGAGCGCGCCGGCTGATCGAACTCCCGAGGCCCGCCCTGGTCTTCGCGGCCACCGTCCGTGTCGCCCCGGAACAGCACGGTCAGCCAGTTTCTGCCCGCCTGAGCCCGGCGGCGGATGAATTGCAGCGACGCGAGCAACTCGTCGAGCGCATAGGGGATTTGGATGAGGATGGCGGCGGCGCCGATCAGGGCGATGATGCTCCACGTGCCGAGCACGATCGGCTGGATGATGATGAAGCCGATCGACACGATTCCGAGCGGCGCGATGAGGATCCCGAATAAGATCACCAGCCACGGCATGGTCCGCCAGCGGGCCGCGCCGCCGATCGCTCCGGTGACGATCTCCAGCGCATAGACATAGCCGCCAAGCGCCGCATCGGGCACCGGGAAGGCGCGCGAAACGTGCGAGGTGACGATTTCCTCGGTGCCGTTGCGCGGATCACTGGCGTCGCCGACGAAGAAGGGATCCCAGACGCCCGGGATATGCTCAAGCTGGTAGGAGGCGAGGTAGAACGACACGTAAAGGCCGACGAAGGCCAAAGCGATGATCGGAATGCGCTGCGACCAGGTCGACGGATTGTAGCTCCAGCCGAGAGGAACCGTCGGCCCGCAAAAGGCGGCGATCGGCGAGACGCCGGGATCGGGCTTGCTGGCGAAGGCCAGCCCGAAGACGAGCATCCCGATCGCCGAGCTGAGCAGATAGTCGGCGGCGCTCCCGGTCCAGAAGACGAACGGAACGGCCATGATCAGAGCGCCGATGGCGGCGCAGCCCCAGCGCGCCCATTGCATGCGCGCCGATAGCGCCAGCGCCGCGAACAGGATGAGCGCAGACCCGAGCGCGGCCTCGATCGCTGCATGCCAGCCGGTCAGGTTAAGCAGCAAGGGCTGCAGAAGCAGCCAGCTGCCGAGCGCCATGTTGACGAAATGCGCCCAGCGCCAGCTGCGGTGCTCGTCGGCAATCCGGCGGTCGTCGCGTTCCCGCAGCTCGGCCGGGTTGAAGCCGAGCTCGACCGCCTGGTCGAGCCAGCCGGGCGGAGTCACGCCATTGCGCTCATACCAGCCTTTCGGGTCGCGCTTCAGGGCGGCGATCATCGCCGGAAGCTCATATTCGAGCCGCCGGCCCGGCACCCAGCCGAGCAGGTCGCGGGCGCGGCCGATGTCGAGCGCATAATGGTCGTCGGCCATCCGCACCATGAACGGCTTGACGAAGGGCTCCTCGCCCTTGTCGATCATGTCGGGGATGACCGGCTCGAGCCTGGCCATCGCCGCCGCTCCGGCAGCCGCGACCGGCTTGGGCAGTCGCCAGGTGGTCCATTCCTCCTCCCCGTGGACCAGGCAGCCGATTCGGTCCTGAAGCTCGCCGTAGCCCGGCGCCTCCGGCTCGCCGATGAGCAGCTCGGTCCGGCTCGGCAGCTCCGCCCGCCGATCGACCGCTCGGCGGAAGGCGTCGAGCATGTCTTCGCGGTGAAGCATGGCCTGGCCGACATCGAGATCGCCGGAATAGAAGCGGCTCTGGACGTCCTTTTCGAAGATCCGGGCGATCTGCTGCGCCAGCGTCGGGACCATGCTCTCGCGGTCGTAGACCCCGGCAAGGCGCAGGATGCAGACCGGCACCTCGCCGGCTTCCTCCAAAATTGCTTCCTCCGCCGCCGCCTTGGATTGCGGATATGCCCATTGCGGGTCGATTTCCTGTTCCTCGTCGATCCGCTCGCCGGGCGAAACCGGCGCATGCACCAGCATCGTCCCGGCGTAGAGGAACTGCTCGACCTCGTAGTTCCGAAGCGCCCGGATGAGAAGCCGAGTGCCCTCGACGTTGAGCTTGTCGTAGAGCGGGTGCTTCTCACCGCTGAAGTCGAAATAAGCGGCGAGATGGATGATGCTCGCAATGTGATCGCCCCAGCGCTGGCGGACGGCTTCGAGGGCATTGGCGATCGAGTCGCCGGACGTGAGGTCGGCTTCGAGAATCGGAAAGCCGTCATCCGATGCTTCGCGGTCGAGGCCGACGATCGTGTAGGAATCGGCCAGGGCGCCAGCGACCGACCGGCCGAGGTTGCCCGCCGCCCCGGTGATCAGGACGACGGGCTTGGTCCCGGAGGTAGCGGCCTCGGCGGCCAATCCGCTTGCCTCTTAGATCATCGTCGCCGGCCGGTCCTCGGGCTCGGCCGTTGGTTGCTGGTCGCCCTGCGGGGTTGGCCGGAGCAGCCAGCCGGTAACGGCCGCCGCCCCGGCGCCGACCGCGGCGGCGGTCGCAATCGTCTTGACCGGGTGGGTCTTGAACGAAGTGTACATGCTGGACTTGAGCATGAAGCTGTCCTGGTCGCCGTAGATTTCGCCCGAACTGCCGGCGCGATCAAAGCCGCCCTGTTCCGAGCGGTTCGGCTTGCTCTTGTCGAACGCCAAGATCGGAAAGGCGCGCGAAAAGATCTGGTCGGCGATGCCGGGCAGATATTTCTGCATCCAGGTCATGCCCCGGCCGGAACCGCCGATGATGACTTCGCGGATCGGGTTTTCGGCAGCCCGCAGGACCGCGTCGGCGCAGACCTCCGGCGCGTAGACCGGCGGCGGGACGACCGCCGCTTCATCCATGTAATTCTTCGCATGCTTGCCGAAGGGGGTGTGGATCCCAGCGGGCTTGATCAAAGTGACGTAGACCGGCGCGCCCTCCTCGATCAGCTCCTGGCGGAGCGAATCGGTGAAGCCCTTCACCGCATGCTTACTGGCCGCATAGGCGCCCAAAATCGGGATTGGCATGTCGGAGGCAATCGATCCCTGGTTGATGATCGTTCCGCCTTTTGTCTTGAGGTGCTTGAGTGCCTCGAGGGAACAATAGACCACGCCCCAGTAATTGGTCCGGAAGATCTGCTCGTGATCGTGGTCGGTCATCTCTTCAAGCCGAGCGTAGGCACCGACGCCGGCGCAGTTGAAGATGGTGTCGAACCCGCCGTGCTTGCGGATGACCTGCTGCAGCGCCTTGCGCACCTGATCGCGCTCGCCGACGTCGGCAACGACAAAATCCGCGCGTCCGCCTTCGGCACGAATCTCATCGCAAATGTCGCGCATGCCGTCCTCATCCCGGGAGAGGATGACGACATTGGCGCCGCGCTGAGCCGCCATTTTCGCGGTGGCCAGCCCGATGCCCGACGAGCCTCCCGTAACGACGATCGTCTGTTCCGAAACTGGCTTGAGCTTCATGGCTGATTCCTTTGGTGGAATGCTAAGTGCGCAAAGCGTGCGCGCATCTACCAAGGCAACGGCTCCGGACGCGCCGCGTTCCGGCAAGTGCGGTCAAGCGCAGATGGAGAGCGTCAGGACGGGTATCCCGGTCCAGATGGTCGTCCCGGCGGCGGCAATTGCAAGCACCAGCGAGGCGAGGCGAATGAACCGGACCGGCCCCTCCCCGCTTCGCTTCCAGCGCCGGGCAAGCCACCCGGCGAGCCAGGCGTGTGCGGCCAGGAAAGCGCCTAACAGCGCGATCAAGACTATCCTCACGATCGTATCGCCGGGCCCGGCGCCCGAGCCGCAGGCGTAGCCGTGGACGCCGTAGAGCGCGACGAAGGCGAGGCTCCAAAGGCCGAAGCCTGCGACCAGCCCGAGCGCTTCGGCATTGGTGCGCGCGGCGCTCATGGCGCCGCCGCCAGCGGCAGGAGGTGGATAAGGGCGAGGATCACGAAACCGGTGCCTGCGGTATAGAGCCAGAAAAGCTCGGCATTGCGCATATCAAGACTGCGCAGCGGCGAGACATAACCGAAGCTGCCGCGCGCCCAGGCGAAACCGCACGCAACGGCGGCGAGAAAGGCGTGCAGCGCGGCGTAGCCCGACAGGGCCGCGACGCCGGCGCCGTAAGCATGCTCGACCGGGGATGGCGCGAGCATTAGGGGCGCGGCCAGGAATGCGAGCATCGCCGTCAATCCGGCGACGGCCCCAATCAGCAACGAGGATTGGCGGGAGGAAGCAGCGTCCAACGCGTTCGCCATCCGGGCCCGACGCGCAAAATATGCCCCAGCGGCAAGGGCAACTGCCGACAGCAGCGGCAGGATGGGGTCAGGCTCAATCCAGCGCGGCGGCGGCCAGTTGGGCGCGATGGTCCACAGGAACAGATAGCCGAACAGCAAGGAGCCGAACAGGGCGCCATCCGCGACCAGGGTGAACACCATCCCCCACCAGCCGGGAGCTTGGGGCGAGCCGGAATGCGGCATCAGCTCGAGGCCGCGGCCGACATCGGCCGGCTCCGGATCGGCCGTGAGCCCGGTCTGCCAAAGCCACAGCAGGACGAAGAACAGGACCAGCAGCGCCGACACGGCGGCGGCGGCGTAGACGCTGAACAGGAAGGAGACGAAAAAGCCCGCGGCAGCAAGCGCCGCGAACAGGGGCACGTAACTCGGTCCCGGGAGCAGGATCAGCTGCTCCGCCCGGCCGCTAACTCCGTCGACTCCGATCGTCTCGCGCCACGCATTGCGGCAGCGGGCAACATAGCCGTCGCCGGCGGCGAGCTTAGCCGGCAGGTCCGGATCGTCCTGCAGCGGCTCGCGGCTGTCGACTTCCGGCAGGCTGGCGAGATTGTAGGGGGGAACCGGCGTCCCCATCGCCCATTCGAGCGTGCCGGCCTTCCACGGGTTGCGGACGGTGTGGGCGGCGAAGCGCCATTGGACGGCAATGTCGATCAGCGCCAGCGCGAAACCGAAGGCGAGAATGAAGCCGCCGATCGACGAGACGAGATTAGGCAGCTCCCACCCAACCCCTTCGGGATAGGTATAGACCCGCCGCGGCATGCCGAGCAGGCCGGTCAGGTGCATGATGAGGAAGGTCAGGTTGAAGCCGATGAACACCAGCCAGAAAGCGAGCTTGCCCAATCCCATGTCGGAACGGCGCCCGGTCACCTGCGGCATCCAGTAATAGATGCCGGCCATCACCGGGAAGACGAAGCCGCCGACCAGCACATAGTGGAGGTGGGCGACGACGAAATGGGTGTCGTGCACTTGCCAGTCGAACGGGACGACGGCGACCATCACCCCGGTCAGTCCGCCGGCCGTGAAGATGAAGAAAAAGCCGAACACCCACAGCATCGGCAGATCGAGCCGCGGCCTGCCTTTGAGCAGGGTCGCGAGCCAGGCGAAAATCTGTACCGACGTCGGCACCACGACCAGCAGGCTCGCCGCCGAAAAGAATGCGAGGCTGAGGTGCGGAATGCCGGTGGTGAACATGTGGTGGACCCACAGGCCGAAGCTGATGAAGGCCTGGCCGACGAGAGCGGCAACGATCCACGTGTAGCCGACGATCGGTCGGCCGGCGAAGACCGGCAGGATGGTCGAGACGATGCCCGCCGCGGGCAGGAAGATGATGTAGACCTCCGGATGGCCGAACAGCCAGAAGAGGTGTTGCCACAGCAAGGGGTCGCCGCCTCGCAGCGGATCGAAGAAGGCCCAGCCGAACGCCCGCTCGATCTCCAGCAGGATCGAGCCGAGGATCAGCGGCGGGAAGCCGACCAGCATCATTGCCGAGGTGACCCACAGATACCAGCACAAGAGCGGCATCCTGCCCAGCGACATGCCGGCGGCGCGGACCTTCAAAACCGTGACCATGAATTCGACCGCGGCGCAAATTGCGGACACTTCGACAAACGTCACACCGAGCAGCCAGACGTCGGAATTGATCCCGGGCGAAAAAGGCTTCGACGACAGCGGCGTGTACATGAACCAGCCGCTGTCGGGAGCGACTCCCGCCAGCATCGCCACGAGCAGCAGCGAGCCCCCGAACAGATAGCACCAGTAACCGAAGGCCGAGAGGCGCGGGAAGGCGAGGTCGCGCGATCCCAACATCTTGGGCAGCATGTACAGCGCCAGCCCCTCGATCAGCGGGATGGCGAACAGAAACATCATCACCGTGCCGTGCATGGTGAAGACCTGCGAATAGGCATGCTCGCCGAGGAACTGGGTGTTGGGTCCGGCGAGCTGCGCCCGGATCAGCATCGCCAGAACGCCGCCGATTAGGAAGAAGACGATCGCGGTGGCAATGAAACGCAGCCCGATCGTGCTGTGGTTCGTCGCGGCAAGGAAGCCGAAACGGGTGCGCGGCGCCTGCCACAAAGGCTCGAGCGCGTGGTGCAGGTGAAGCGCGTCCCGGGCTCGGCCGCGATGCGTGTCCTGGCTCATCTCAGTCCCACATATTCGAGCAGATAATCTGCCCAGGCGCGGAGAATATTGTCGGCCGGCGTACGTCGCGGCTCGAGCACCTCCGGCATGTCCGCCGGCGGCGGCTGCGCAGCCGCCGCGGCAAGGGCGCCGGCATAATCTTCCGCTGGATGGGCGTGCAGCACGAGGAGCATGTGGGCGTGTCCGAGCCCGCAATATTCCGCGCAGAGCCCGCGATAGAGGCCCGGCCGGTCGGCCTGGAGGGCGATCCGGTTCACCTTGCCGGGGATGGCGTCGATTTTGCCGCCGAGTCGCGGCACCCAGAAACTATGGATGACATCGCCGCTGGTCACCTCGACGTGGAATGGCACTCCGGCCGGAACATGGATCGCGTTGACCGTCCGCTCGCCGCCCGGATAGCTGGCATGCCACGCCCATTGGACGGCATGGACTCGCACCGTCAGCACGCCCGCGTCGGGCCGGGCAAGCAGCTGCTCGCCGCGAAGGAACGCCCAGCCCATCAGCAGCGCCAGGGTGACGACCGGGAACACCAGCCCCCAGCCGACGAGCATCGTCCGTTCCGACACGTCGAACCCGCGGCGACGGCGTTTCAGCGCGTAAAGTGCGACCGCCGTCACCCCGAACAGAATGGCGAAGGCGCCGGCAAGCATGACCCACCACAGGTGGGCGACTCGCGCCGCCACGGGCCCCTCGGGCTGCAGGATCGAGAAGTCGCCGGTGCAGGCAGCAGCAGCGAGACAGGCGACCACGGCGCAACCCGCCTTGGCCGTCCGCGTTGCCCCGTCATGGCCAAGCACGACGAAGCTTTTCACGCCGACCTCGGCTCCAAGATCGCGCTCGCCGGTCATCCGATCCACGCGATGCTGGTCACATTCCCAATCGCCTTGGTGGTCGGAACGCTCGGCGCCGACATCTTCTGGTGGCTGACGGCCGACCCGTTCTTCGCCCGCGTCGGCCTGTGGACCAGCGGGTGGGCCTTTGCGATGGGCGTGCTGGCCGCGATCGCCGGGACGGCCGAGCTGCTCGCAGCCGAGGGCATCCGGCGCCGGCCCGAAAGCTGGACCCATGCGGTCGCGGCGATGATGCTGCTGGCCACCATCGGAGCAAACTGGGGCCTGCGCCTGTTCGACTCGGAGGCAGCGATCCTGCCGTGGGGCGTGATCCTGTCGCTCGGCGGACTCGTGTTCGTCGGCCTGGCCGGGTGGCAGGGGGGCAAACTGGTGTTCGAACATCAGATGGGGGTCATGATCGGGGCGGAGGAGAAACCGGCCCCGGAGGAGGAGCCACCTCCGGCGCTGCCGGGCGTTGCAGGAGGCCCGGCTCGAGCGCCCAGGCCGGAAGGAAATCGGTAGGCACTTCGGGCTTGGCGAGCACCAGCCAGAGGGCGAGCGCGGCGGACGCGGCCACCGCAGCGGCAACAAAGACCACGCGAACCGTCGGCGCCTTTGCCTCCTCGTCGGCAAGGTGGGCGAGGATGTGACCATATTGCATGTGGGCGATGACCAGCACGCCGACCGCCATCAACTTGACGAACATCCACGGATGAAGCGCATCGGAAATCAGCAGCAAGGCCGCGCCGGCGCCGATGGCGATGAAGGCGGCGGGCGATACCAGCCCCATGTAGACGAAGCGGCTGCCCATTCGGATCCGGGCGAAATCCTGCCGGTCCTCGATGCGTTGATGGGCCCACAGCATCGCCGGCAGGTAAAGCAGTCCGGCCACCCAGACGGACAGTGCGGTGATGTGAAGGAACTTTAGCCACAGCATCAGGCGGTCGCCCGGCGGCTTTCAGACGGCGCACGGCTCGCGAGCACGCGAATCATCATGCCCAAGTGGCGGTGACCATGCGCCTCCCCTCTGGTTCAGCCTCGCAAACCTAATCGCTCGCGCTGTCCAAAGGTTGCAACCGATCAATGGTTTCGGAGTCGCGGCGAAGCCTGAACCTTTTGCACGGCCGGCTCGTTCGTCGCGTAACCCATACGGAAAAGGACCATGCCATGACCAATCGGGACGAGGATATTTCCGTTCTCAACAGCTTGATCACGACCACAATCGACAGCGCCAACGGCTTCGAGCGCTCGGCCGAGGATGCCGATTCCCCGCGATTCACGCAGATTTTCCGCGACTTCGCGCAGGAGCGGCGCCAGATCGTCGATCGGCTCCAAGAGAAAGTTCGCCAGCTCGGCGGAACGCCGAACGACGACGGTTCGCTGATCGCCGGCCTGCACCGCCGTTGGGAGGATTTGAAGGACGCGCTCGGAGGGAGCGACAAGGCCGTCATCGACGAAGTCGAGCGCGGCGAAGACTATATCAAGGAGAAGTATGAAGAGGCGCTGGGCGACGACCGGCTGTCGTTCGAAACCCGCGGCCTGATCAGCGAGTGTTTCGAATCGGTCCGCCGCGGCCATGACCGGGTGAGCCAGCTGAAGCACGGCATGGAAACGACCTGACCCTGATGGCTGAGGGGAGCGGCCGCGTCAGTCGCTCCCCGGGCGTTCCTCCACGCTTGAGCCGGACGGCTCCTCATTCAGCCGGCCCAAAGTGCCTTCGCGGCGCGCCCACCGGCCGTAAACGAGCTCGAAGACGGGCGACGCCATCAAGGTCGTCACCACTGCCATCAGCACCATGATCGAAAAGAGGGCGGGGCCAATGATGCCGTGCTGCAGGCCGATGTTGATGATGATCAGCTCCATCAAGCCGCGCGCGTTCATCAGCGCTCCGATGCCGAGGCTGGTTCGATTGTCCTGTCCGGTCAGCCGCGCCGCGGCCCAGCAGGCTCCCGCCTTCGCGGCGATCGATGCCAGCAGGATTACGGCCGTCATCGCCGCGTAGGCGCCGCTGGTCACCATCGTCAGCTGCGTGTTGAGGCCCGAGTAAGTGAAGAACATTGGCAGCAGCAGCACGACGGTGAATGGCTCGAGCTGCTTCCGGATTTCCTCGGCGAACATGCCGCGCGGCATCGCCGTTCCGAGAATGAAGCCGCCAAACACCGCGTGGATGCCGACCGCGTCCATCGCAAATGCCGAGGCCATGAACAGCATCAAGGTAACCGCCAGGATCGGCGGGGTGATCTTGCCTTCGCGCTCCGCCCAGCGGCCGAGTGGCGCGAGCAGGCGCGGGCCGAGGACGATCATGACAACGGCGAACAACCCCGCGCCGATCAGCGCCTTGGCCGCGATCGAAGGCTCGCCGGCAAGACTGGCGAGCACGATCGCCAGAACCGTCCAGGCAGCCGCGTCGTCGATCGCCCCGGCCGAAAGCGACAAGGTGCCGAGCGGCGAGTGGCTAAGGCCGCGTTCGTGGATGATCCGGGCGAGCATCGGGAAGGCGGTGATGGAGATGCAGGCGCCCATGAACAAGGTCGCTTGCCCGATGCTGACCTGGGGGCCGAACAGGCCAGGCGTGCCCATCAGCCACGGCGTGATCAGGATGGCGATCAGGAACGGCGCTGCCATTCCCGACAAAGAGACTGCGGCCGCGCTCTTGCTGTTGGCACGGAAGTGGCTGGTCTGGAAGCCAAGCCCGACGATGAACATGTAGAGGCCGACGCCGAGCTGAGCGCCGACGAACAGGATGCTCTTGGACTCAGGCGGGAACAGCGCGCGCTGAAGATCGGGAAGCACCAGCCCGAGCAAGGACGGGCCGAGCACAACCCCGGCAATCATCTCGCCGACGACCTGCGGTTGTCCGAGCCAGCGTTTTGCGGCCCAGCCCACTGCCCGGCAGGCGGCGATGATCACGAACAGCTGGAGGAAGAATAGAACGCTCAGCTCGGCCGCAGTCATCATATCCCCCGCGGCCTATGCTCGCGCACTGGACACTGGCGCGCAAGCTTCCGGCTTTCAAGCGGCTCGTCGAGACGGGGAGCCGAGCGCGACAGAAAAGCCTTTGCAGCCACGCCCGCCGCGAATAGAGCTTGGCCGGCAGGCGCTTGTCGGAGGGGTGTGCGTTTGAGCCTGGAGCTTCGTAGCATCCGGAAATCGTACGGCGGGACCGGGATTCTCGACGACATCTCGCTCAACTTAGATGCGCGTGAATTCATCGCCTTTCTCGGCCCGTCCGGGTCGGGCAAATCGACGCTGCTGCGCATTGTCGCGGGACTCGAAACCGCGGATTCCGGCGAAGTCTGGCTCGACGGCCGCCGCATCGACCAGCTGCCGCCCGGCGAGCGCGGCGTCGCCATGGTCTTCCAGCATTATGCGCTGTACCCGCACATGAGCGTGCGCGAGAACATGGCATTCGGCCTCCAGAACGCGGGGGTTCCAAAGGACGAGATCGACCGCCGTATCGAGGACGCCGCCCGGGTTCTGGAGATCGACCATATGCTCGATCGCAAACCGGCAGCCATGTCCGGCGGGCAGCGCCAGCGAGTCGCAATCGGGCGCGCCATCGTCAAGCATCCGAAGCTGTTCCTGCTCGACGAGCCGCTGTCGAATCTGGACGCCGCGCTTCGGCTCCGCACGCGCGTCGAGCTCGCACAGCTCAAGCAGAAGGTGGATGCGGCGGTGATCATGGTCACTCATGACCAGGCCGAAGCGATGACACTGGCCGACCGCATCGTCGTCATCGACGACCAGCGGATCCAGCAGGTCGGTCCGCCAATGGAAATCTACAGCCGGCCGGCGAACATATTCGTCGCGCAGTTCGTCGGCTCGCCGGCGATGACTCTCGCCCCGGGCGAGCTCCTCAATGGCGACGGCGAGTTCGCGCGCGTCAAGCTCGGCGACGGCTCGACGATCGAGACCAAGGTGCGGCGCGAGGCGCTGCCACACGACGCGCCGCTTCGCGTCGGACTGAGGCCCGAAGCAGTCCGCGTCGGCGGCAACCAGGCGACGACCAACGCGAAGGTGGATCTGGTCGAGCGCCTCGGCGAGCGCACCCTGGTTTACGCGCGGCTTGCCGACGGTCAGCCGATCACCGCCGAGGACGAGGGCTGCAGCCAGGTCAAGATCGGCGACGAGGTTCCGCTTCAGATCGACGGCGGCTCGGCGCATTTGTTTGGCCCTGACGGAGCCGGCTATCACGGGGTCGAGGCTTGACCTCGGCCGAGAGGGACTGGCGGGGCTTCCTGTTCGTCGCCCCGTTCCTGCTGCTCTATGCGCTGATCCTCGTTTTTCCCCTGTTCCGCGGCTTCTGGCTAAGCTTCAACCAGGTGGACATCTTCGGTGACGGCCATTTCGTCGGCCTCGCCAATTACGTCGAGCTCGCCACGGACCCGATCTTCACGACGTCTCTGGTCAATACGTTCCTCGTCACCTTGATGATCGTGCCGGTCCTGACGGTGCTCGCGCTGCTGCTCGCGATCGCGCTCAACAATGCCGGCAGAGGCGCGGCCCTGATGCGCGGGATCTTCTTTTCGTCGGCGGTCCTGTCGGTGACGATTGTGACGTTGATCTGGCGGTTCGTCCTCGCTCCCGACGCCGGATTGCTGGGCGAGCTTTGGCAGGCATTCGGCTGGCAGCCTCTCGGCTTTTTGAGCGAGCCCCACCTCGTGCTGCCGGCGCTTGCAATCACCACCATCTGGTGGTCGTTAGGCTTGCCGATGCTGCTGTTCCTTGCCGGGCTGCAGCAGATTCCGCAGGACATGTACGAGGCCGCGGCGCTCGATGGCGCGGACCGCTGGACCACTTTCTGGCGGATCACCGTGCCCTCGCTCCGCCGCACTTTGGTGCTGGTGATCATGCTCCAGACGGCGGCGCAATTGCAGATGTTCGGCCAGGCTCAGCTGCTGACCGGCGGGGGGCCTGGCGGCGCGTCGCGAACCACGGTCCTGTTCCTGTTTGAAAGCGCCTTCGGCCGGTGGGAACTCGGCTATGCAGCCGCGGCCGCCGAAGTCTTGTTCCTGATCATTCTGGCCGTCACGCTCACCCAATATTGGGCGACGGGCAGAACCCCGGGAGCCGCCCATGGCCGCTGAGGTGAGGCGCGGCGGGCTTACGCCGCTCGGCTGGGTCCTGCTTTCGATCGGCGCGGCGTTGATGGTCGCGCCACTGGTTTGGACCCTGCTTCTTTCGCTCAAGGACAATGCCGAGCTCGTCGGCAACAGCGGCGCCGCCTTGAGCGCCCCCTACACGCTCGAAAATTACGCGGCGATCCTCGGCAACCGGGCGACGATGCGCTGGCTCCTGAATAGTTTCATCGTGTCGATCGGGACCACTGCCGGCGTGCTGATCCTGGCGAGCCTTGCCGGCTATGGTTTCGCGCGGCTCAACTTCCCGTTCCGCCGCACCCTGTTCATCATCGTCCTGCTCGGCCTCGCCGTCCCGAGCCAGGCGGTCATCTTGCCGCAGCATCAATTGTTCGCCTGGCTCGGCCTCCACAACAGCTATCCGGGCCTGATCCTCCCGGGCCTGATTGCGCCCTTCGGCGTGTTCTTCATGACGACCTACATGCGCGGCATCCCGCGGGAGCTCGACGAAGCGGCGATGCTCGACGGCGCTTCCCGCTGGACCATCTTCTGGAAGGTAATCCTGCCGCTGACGATCCCGGCGCAATCGACGCTTGCCGTCTTCACCTTCCTCGGCACTTGGAACGATTACTGGTGGCCGCTGATCTCGGCGACGCGAAGCGACATGTACACGCTGACGGTCGGACTCGCCGCCGCGCAAATGAACTATGCCCAGACCAGCGGCCTCGGCTTTTTGATGGCGCAGGCGGTGTTCGCGTCGATCCCGATCTTCATCGTCTACATCGTTTTCCAGAAGCAGATCGTTCGCGCGATGGCCGGAACGGCCGTTCGGTGATGCGCCAGATCGCTGCAGTGCTGGTTGCGCTTGCTGTCGCGAGCTGCGGAGCCGCCGACGGCAAGACCTCGATCTATCTGCAGCGCTTTTTCGGCGAATGCACCGCTCAATACGGGACAAGCACCGACATCGACAAAGCGGAAGGCGAGTGCGGGATCATGACGAGCATGATCAACCGCTTCAATGCCGAGAATCCGGACGTGCGAGTCGACGTGAACGTCATCGCATGGCCCGGCTACCCGCAGCTGACGGCGCAGATGGCCGCTCGCGATCCGCCCGACCTCGTCACCATGCACACCGGCGTGATCAGCGACTATGCCGCCAAAGGCCTTCTCGAGCCGCTCGCACCGTATCTGGAGGCGGCCGGGATCACCCCGGACAGCTTCACCGATGCGAGCCGAAGCGCGGTGACCATCGGCAATAACGTCTACGGACTGCCGTTCGACACGCACGCGGGCCTGTTCCACGTCAACACCGCGCTTTTCGAAAAGGCCGGTCTGATGCGCGGCGGCAAGCCGATCCTTCCGAATTCGGCGGATGAGCTGATCGCCCATGCGAAGCAGTTCCAGGAACGCACTGGAAAGCCTTACCTGATCCAGAGCAATGTCGGCGACAATGCCTATGCCGCGCGAAACCTCTATACCTACATGATGGCGCAGGGGGCGGAGATCTTCCCCAGCCCCAAGCGGATCGACCTGACCAATCCCGAAGCATTGCGGGTGGCGCAATTCTTCCAACGCATCAACGCCGAGCGTCTTGGCACGTTGAACATGGACACTCCGGCCGCCATCGCCGCCTTCATGAACGGTGAAGGCGGCATCTACCCGACGGGAACATGGATGCTCGGATCATTCCAGGACGAAGCGACGACGCCGGGGCGCCCTTTGTACAACAGCTATGCCGTCTTCCCCTATCCGCGGCTGTGGGGCGAACATGTCGAATATGTCAGCGGCCATGCCTGGGTAGTCCCGGCGCGCAAACGGACGCCCGAGCAGCGAAAGGCGATCGCCGACTTTTTCCGCTTCGTCGCGCAGAATAATTATGCCTGGGCGCGCGCCGGCCACATCCCGGCATTCAAGGCCGTGCTCGAAGATCCGCGCTTCAAGGCCCTGCCGCACCGTGCCGAGATCGCTCCGCTCGCAGACATCGGGCGTGCGCTGCCGGGCTATGTGCAGCGGCAGAATGCAATCGAAGGAATCGTCGGCGAGGAAGCGGCCGCGGCATTCATCGGCCAGAAGCCAATCGAGCGCGGCCTCGCGGATGCCGAACGCCGCGTGAACCGGCTGCTCTCGCAAGTGAATTAAGGGCTACACTCAGGGCCAGGCAATCACGCGTTTGCGCTCGCTCCCGCCTGAGCGCAGGCGCTGGCGACGAAATCGCCGTGCATCGGCATATGCTCGGCCATGCGCCTGTAGCTCATTTGCATCTTGTCGAGCGCCTCGGCGATCATCGCCTCGTCGACAGCATCGGCAGGCGGCTCATGGTCGTCGGGAATTGCGCCCTGGCCGAGCAGAACCGCAACCCAGCTTGCAGTGCCGAACAGCTCTCGCCCCTCACGGAACAGCCGTCCCTTCGCGCGCCACAATTCGAGCTTGCGCTCGAGGCTGTCGGGGACATCCATCGTCCGGCAGTAATTCCAGAAATCGGAATCGTCGCGCCGCGTCACCTTGTAATGCAGAATGACAAAATCGCGGACGTCCTCGAACACGTCCTGCATCTGGCGATTATATTCGTCCCGTTCGACCGGGTTGAAGCGCTTGTCCGGGAACAGCGCGAGAAGCTTGACGATGCCGCTCTGGATCAGGTGAATGCTGGTCGACTCGAGCGGCTCGACGAACCCGCCCGACAAGCCGAGCGAGACGACGTTGGCGTTCCAGGCGAGCCGGCGACGCCCCGCCTGGAAGGACAATCGGCGCGGCCCGGCAAGCGGCTCGCCTTCGAGATTCCCGAGCAGCACGGCCTCGGCCTCGCCATCGGACAGGTGGGCGCTTGAATAGACAAGGCCGTTGCCCATCCGGTGCTGGAGCGGAATCCGCCACTGCCAGCCCGCGCTTCTCGCGGTGGACCGGGTGAATGGGTCGGGCTGGCCCGGATATCGGCTGGGCACTGCGAGCGCACGGTCGCACGGCAGCCAGCGCGTCCAGGATTCGTAACCGGTCCTTAGCTTCTCCTCGATGAGCAGGCCGCGGAAACCGGAGCAGTCGATGAACAGGTCGCCGGCCAATGTTCGCCCGTCGGCAAGCACCACATCGCCGACTTTGCCGCTGTACCCATCGAGCGTCGCATCGACGATTTTTCCTTCGACCCGGAGCACGCCGTTGCGCTCGGCAATCCCGCGCAGGAACTGCGCGTACAATCCCGCGTCGAAATGGAAGGCGTAGGCAAGCTGCGAAAGCGGCAGCGGCGCGCCGGGAGCGGGTCGGGCGTATCGGCCCAGGGCTGCGGCCGCCGCGCTCATCGACCATTCGCGAATGTCGGCGAGCTTTCGGCGCTTGCGCTCGCGAAGATAGAGTTGGTGGAAGTGCACGCCCTGAAAGTCCTGGCCGTGCGGCCCGAACGGGTGGAAATAGCGTTCCCCCAAGGCGCCCCAATCGACGAACTCGATGCCGAGCTTGAACGTGCCCTTGGTCGCGGCAAGGAACTCGTCCTCGTTGACGCCGATCATGTTGTTGTAGGCGATGATCGGCGGGATGGTCGCTTCGCCAACGCCGACCGTGCCGATCTCGTCCGATTCCACCAGCGTGATTTGCATCGAACTCGTGTCGAGCAGGCGCGCCATCGCCGCCGCCGCCATCCAGCCGGCGGTCCCGCCGCCAACGATGACGATATTGCGGATGGCATGTTCGTTCACGCCCGCTGTCTTGCATGGCGCTCCCGGCGAAGCAACGCGACTGGTTTTTGCAGGGCATGCGCGGCGATGTGAGCCATGCGCGCCACACCTTTGAACATTCGAAATAAATCCGCTTGTCAGTAAATGGCGCTTGCTTGTAGTTTCCGCAGCAAGAGCCGGAAAGAAAAGGCTTGCACTCGCCGGCTGCAAACAGGGGGGTTGCACATGCGCTTAAAGTATACGGTCCTTGGCTCGACCTCGGCTGCCGCGCTGGCGCTTATCGCATCGCCCGCGGCCGCTCAGAATACCGGACCCGCAACACCGCCCGATCCGACCGTCGAAGCGCAGGAAAGCCCGGCCGACCCGGAAGCGGGTTCAGCGCAGACCGACGACGCCGTTCAGACGGCGGCCGGTGCCGACCAGGCGGCGACGGACGACGACACGATCGTCGTCACCGGCCTTCGCCGCAGCCTGCAGTCGGCGCAGAACATCAAGCGCAACAGCGAGCAGATCGTCGACGCGATCGTCGCCGAGGACATCGGCAAGCTGCCGGACGTCGCGGTATCCGACACCGCCGCGCGAATTCCCGGCGTCCAGGTCGAGCGCAGTGGCGGCGAGGCGAGCCGGGTACTGGTGCGCGGCCTCGACCGGTTCAATTACACGACGACCTACAACGGCCGCGAGATCTTCACCGCCGAGACGCGCTCGGTCGCGCTCCAGGACTTTCCGGCCGGCGGAATCAGCGCGATCGAAGCATTCAAGACCTCATCCGCCAATCTCGTCGAGCCCGGAATCGCGGGCCTGGTCAACGTCCGCTCGCGCCGCCCGTTCGACTTCCAGGGATTCGAGCTGGCGGGATCGGTGTGGGGCGTTTACCCCTATCAGTCGCGGGACTTCGAGCCCAACGCCCAGCTGCTGCTCAGCAACCGTTGGGCCGCTGGCGGCGGTGAGATCGGCGCGCTCATCAATTTCTCCTACACCCGGCTGCATTACCGCGATTCGATTCGCCGGCACGGCTTCTTCATTGCCGATCTCGCCGGCGGCCGGTCGCCCGACTGGCCGGAAATTCGCTACAACGAAGCCGAACGCTGGCGGCCATCGGTCAATGGCGCGCTTCAGTGGCGACCGAATGCCGACCTCGAATTCTACGTGGAAGGGCTGTGGCAGGGCTATCGCGAGCGCTCCAGCGACCGCATGTGGGCACAGCCCTTGTGGGGTGGCGCGTCCTACGAAAACATCGTGTTCGAAGCGGGGACCAACCGGATCATCAGCGGCACCGTCAACCGTCCGACCGATTGCTGCGGCGGCATCCTGACCTGGGGATTCCAGGGGGCGACCAAGCGCGATACCAATACGTATCAGGTCGCTGCCGGCGGACGCTTCGACGCCGGGCCGCTGCGCATCACCGGCGACATCGCCCGCACCGACAGCACGTTCGACCTGCGGACCGAAAGCGTCGACTTCATGACCAGCAACAACAACTTCTCGGTTGACTGGTTCACCGGCCGGGTCGGTGGCAACGGGCCTACCTTCCACGTGCGGGGCTTCGATTTCTCCAACCCGGCGAACTACGAGTACCGCGGCTTTTTCGAAGATCATCTTACCGCAAAAGGCGATGATTGGCAGGCCCGCCTCGACTTTGAATATGAGCCGGGCGGGCTCGACTTCCTGCCGAAAATCCAGTGGGGCGCGCGCTTCGTCAATCGGGACGCGTCAGCCGTTGCCGGCGCCTTCTATTGGGACTTGTTCAACAGCGACATACCCCTCAGCCAGGTCCCGCTCGACTATCGAATGTCTGCACCGGGCTTCCGCGGCGACAACAACAAGCCCACCCCGATATCCTGGCTGGCGCCGACCTTCAGCAGCGTCTGGAGAAACTTGCGCCAGTTGCGCCAGTTCAACATCGACCTCACTGGAGTCGGTTCGCTCGACGGACCGCCGATGGATCCGGCCCGCACCTTCAACATTAATGAGAAGTCGTACGCGGCCTATGCGCAGTTGAATTATGCGTTCCAGGCGGGCTCGACCGCGATTGACGGGTTGATCGGCCTGCGTGCCATCAGGACCGACACGGATACGAAGGGCACGATGTTCACGACGACCGGCCCGCAGCCAGTCGATTTCCAGAACGAATATACCGACTGGCTGCCGAACGCGAGCCTGCGCGCCCGCTTCTCGCCGGAATGGCAGTTGCGGCTGGCTGCGTCGAAAACACGCACTCGGCCGACCTTTGCGCAGCTCAACCCGGCGCTGCGGCTCGCGCCTCCGCCGGGTTGCGTGCCTGGCCAGACGGACTGCGTCCGAACCGGCAGTGGCGGCAACCCGTTCCTCGAGCCGCTCGAATCGGACAATTACGATGCGAGCGTCGAATATTATTTTTCGAGAACGGGCTTTGCTTCGGTCGGCGTGTTCCGCCGCGACATGCAGGGCTTCATCACCAATCGCAGGTTCCAGTATCCCGACCCGGACCCCGAAACCGGCCTGCCGTTGCTCATCACCGGCCCGGTCAACACTCGCGACGCCAGGATCCAGGGAGCCGAAGCCCAGATCAGCAGCTTCTTCGACTTCCTGCCGGGCGCGCTCGGAGGACTCGGCGCACAGGCCAACGTCACCTACATCGATGCCAAGGCCGACTTCCTCATCTTCCCGGAGGATCATCCAAATCACGCCATGTTGCGCACCCGCATTCCCGACGTGTCGAAATGGACCTGGAATTTGGTCGGGATGTACGAGCGCGGCGGCATTACGGCGCGCCTCGCCTACAACCGCCGGAGCGGATTCCCAGAAGGCGATCTCGCCGAGCGCGACAATTTCTTCACTCTGCAGGGTCGCGCCCATGCAGTATCGAGGCTGGACTGGTCGAGCAGCTACACGGTCACCGACAAGCTGACGGTCTTCTTCGACTGGACCAATATCCTCGGCAATCCGTTCAAGTCGGACATCGTTCGCGTCAACTATCCCGGGGGACAGCCGAGCGATCCGGAAATCTTCCCGATGGTCGTCCGCTTCGAGGAGACGGTGCTGTCGGGCGGGATCCGCTTCCGGCTATAAGCCGAGCACCAATCCGTGACATTGGGGCGGCTGGAAACAGCCGCCCCTTTTTTAGCCGTCAGCGTTTCGAGTGAATTCGCTATCCGCGCTCGCCGTTCTTCTCGCGGCGCAGGCTCGGGCCGAGGACGGGCTTGCCATCCCTCCAGAACAATGGCGCGACGTAGAGGTAGCGCTTGTCGTCCGCCTTGCGGCAGCCGCGGGTGGCGGCCCAGGCATGGAAGGCCATGAAGTGACGCTGCCCGACCTGGAAGATGCTCGGGTGCCCGGGGCCGCTGAGGCAGCCGGCCTGGCGGTCGTTGAAACTGTGCAGGATCGGGTTTTCCGGCGCGTCCTCGCACGGTCCGAGCGGAGTCTGGCAGACAGCGTAACCGGTCGCGTAGCGCGACAGCCGCTCGTTCGGATCCCAACCGTAATAGGCCGCCGAATAGAAGAGCTGGTAGCCGCCCTGCGGCGAGCGCACCATCGCCGGCGCCTCGACCAGCCCCCATTCCCATTTCTTGTCGTCCCGGATCAGGCTGACCGGCTCGCCGACCGCCGACAGTCCGTCGTCGGACAGCCTTTGCCCCCAGACGTAGGACGTTTTGCGGACGGCGTTGCCGTCGTTTTTGTAATAGACGTAGAGCTTGCCGTCGGCGTCGCGGAACGGGTTGGCGTCGATCGTCCCGCCTTCCTCATACTGGCACACGAACGGCTCGGCGGACGCGTCGCGGAACGGCCCCTTCGGGTTATCGGCGACGGCGACGCCAAGGCATTGGATGTCGCGCCGGCGATTGCGGGCGGTATAATAGAGGATCCACTTTTCGCCGACCTTCATCACCTCCGGCGCCCAGGTGAACCCCTCCCGCGCCCACGGCGCCAGCACCGGCATTCCGTCGAGCCGGTTCCGCGGGTTCGCGGGGTCCATGACGAACGACCAGTTCACGAGGTCGCGCGATGTCGCCATCGGCAGGTTGATTCCGGCATTGGTCGCGTAAGCGATGAACTCGCCGTCATGGAGGACGATGTGCGGGTCGGGGAAATTCTCCTCGAACACCGGCACGAACGACGGCTGCGCGGCCAGCGGAGCGGCGGAGAAGATCAGAAGCGCGGCGGCAACGCTGCGGAAAAACCTAGTCACAGGCACCGGCGGACTCCTCTCGATGCGAAGGGTCCAATTGTAGCACGCCGAGGCGCAGCGCCAAGGCTGGCTTCTACACCTGCCGGAGCGTCACCGTGTCCGTGCCGAACTCCAGGCCGACCGTCAGCAGGGCCCTGAAGGCGTTGTAGCCGGCGCGGCCGGGAAAGAACGCGTGGAAGAACAGCTGCGGCCGCCCGTCCAGCCCGGGCGCGACGGAAGCATGGCCCGGTGCCCACCATTCCCGGTTCGACTGGAGCAGCGGCTTGCCCTGCTTTTCGTACGGCCCGAGCGGATGGTCGGCGACGGCGACGCCGATGCCGTAAGCCGGCGTCGAGAAATCGTTGCCGGCGTAAAACATCCAGTAGCGGTCGTTCTGCCTGGTGACGAACGGTCCTTCGATCAGATGGCCCTCCCAATCGAGGTCGTTGGCAAGAACGATCTTCTCTTCGCCGAGCATCGAGCGGCCGTCCGCCGCCAGCCGCCGCGCATGGATCGGCGTGGTCAGCGCCTCGACGATCTCGCCAGCATGTCCGCATTCGACCAGTACCGGCTTGACCCTTGGCCAATTGTCGAGCGCGGTTTCGATCAGCGGCTGCATGAGGAAAAACCGCTCCATCGGACGGCGCCTGTTCGCCCAGGGCTGGACCGCGGCGGCGAATGCCGCGGTGCGGCGGTCGGTCTCGTTTTCAAACAGCTGTTCGATCAGCTTCGGATGCTCGCGCAGCACGCCGGCGAGCGGGCGCGGCCACAGTCCGTTGGTATCGTTCTTCCAGAACAGGAAGGACGTTCCGTCATCGTCGACGAAAATGTGCGAGTCGATCACTCCGCCGCTTGCCGCCGTGCCGGGATAGAGCACCTTTCCGCCGGTTATCAGCGGCTCGCCGTTGTCTTGCCACGGCCCCAGCGGCGTCGGCGCCCGCGCAATGCCGATGGCGAGCGCGTTGCTGTGCTGCCGCGCAGTGTAGGCGGCCCAATATTCATCGCCGACCTTGGCGATCTCGGGTGCCCAAAAATCGGCGACGTGCCGGCCTGTTGCCGCCCATTCGGGTGTCTGCCCCTGCGGGAAGATGTAACCGCGCGGCTCCCAATGCTGAAGGTCCGGCGAGAATACCAGCGGGAAGGCATCCGACGCATCGCTGCTGGTCGCGGTCAGCACCCACCCTTCATCCGTCTTAATCACGGCGGGGTCGCCGTAGCCGTAGAGCGTGTCCGGGCTGAGGTTTTCGGTGATCAGCGGCCGCCAGCGGATTTCGCTTTGTTCGGCTGATGGCGGCTCGAAGGACCCGGGGGCGCGCGTTCCGAAGTCTTTTGCAAGTTCGGCGAAGAAACTGAGATAATGCGGATGCTCCCCGCCGGTCAGGACATAGTCGCGCGCCCGGCCGTCGGCGCTGACGGTGAAGCGGGTCCCCTCCCCTTGCTCTTCGGCATCGACGTGGAAGGCGGCGGTGGAGTCGGCGCGGTTCATCGGCGGCGCCGATAGAGAGGCGAGCCGCCGATGGAAAGTCCTTCCGATGCGTCCGGCATCGTCCTATCGTGAAAGCGATGCAGACGATCGCCAAGCTGCTGGCATTGCTGTTCGCCGTCGCGATGGCCGGCAGCTGCGCGGTGCCGCAGCCGGCCCCTACGCGAGCTACTTACTCTAACCCGGTGCTCGGCGCGGACTTTCCCGACCCGGCGGTGATTCGCGCCGCCGACGGCTTTTATTATGCCTACGCCACCCAGACCGAGCGCGACGGCCGGATGATCAACATGCAGGTCGCGCGCTCGGCCGATCTCGTCGATTGGCAGCACCTTGGCGACGCGCTTCCGGTCAAGCCGTCCTGGGCCAGCCGAACCCAGGATTTCTGGGCGCCCGACGTCTATGCCGCCGACGGCCGCTACTTCCTCTATTATTCGGCCAAGCCGGACGCCGCGCTCGAGGATGAGAGCCGCGGCCTGTGCCTGGCAGTCGCCACCGCGACCCGGCCGCAGGGGCCGTTCCGCGACATCGGCGCGCCGCTGCAGTGCGGCGAAGGCTTCGTCAACATCGACCCGATGGCGTTCGACGACCCCGCCACCGGCAAGAGGCTGCTCTATTGGGGATCGGGCTTCGGGCCGATCAAGGTGCAGGAGCTGGCCGCCGACCGAATCAGCTTCGCGCCAGGCAGCCGGCCGATCGACCTTATCCACACCATCAAGACCGAAGACCCGCGCGAATATCAGCGCCTCGTCGAGGGCGCCTGGGTGATCCTCCGCGATGGCTGGTATTACCTTTTCTATTCCGGCGACAATTGCTGCGGGCCGAACGCTCATTACGCGGCGATGGTCGCCCGCTCGCGCAGCGCCACCGGTCCGTTCGAAATCCCGCCCGACAAGGTGATCCTGGAGGCGCGCGACCAGTGGCACGCGCCCGGTCACAACAGCGTCATCCGCGACGATTCCGGCCGCGACTGGCTGGTCTACCACGCGGTCGACACGCGCCGTCCGCGCTCCAAGCCGACTGACGATGTGAACACCCGGCGAGTGATGCTGATCGACCCGATCGTTTGGCGCGATGGCTGGCCGCGAATCGATGGGGACGGACCGTCAAGCGGCCCGCGACCGGCGCCCGTCACCACGATCCGGCGTTGATGGAATCAGAAAATGTCGTTGACCGTCGCCGCGACGGTGAGCACGGCGCCGATGACGACTCCTGCCAGAGCCCAAGTCGCCCACCGCGGCCATTCGATCTTCGGCTCATCCTGCTTGCCTGCCACGCCCCGGGCTTAAGTCGTCCGAAGCGCCGCCGCAACCATCCCCAGGAACTTTGCTGCAGTACAAGCTTTCTGCTGGCCCGGAGGTGCGGGCTGCACTAGCATCCGTCCACAATCCCAGCCGCGTGTAGGAGCGGGGAATGCGATCAGGGGGGCAGGCAGTAGTCGCCGCAGGGCTCGCTCTTCTCATATCCGCAAGCGCCTCGGCACAGCCGATCGCGAGTTCGGCGCGATCCGCGGCTCCGGCCGACAACGGCAATTGGGAAATGCCGGGGAAGAATTACGCGTCCACCCGTTTCTCGGCCCTTCGGCAGATCACGCCGGCGAACGTCGCCGGTCTGAAGCCCGTCTTCACCTTTCCGACCGGGATCGACAAAGGACACGAGGCGCCGCCGCTGGTCGTGGGCTCGATGATGTACCTCGTCACGCCGTTCCCCAACTACGTCTACGCAATCGACCTGTCCGCCAAGCCGAGGCCAAAGATCAAATGGGTGTTCCGGCCGAAGCCCGTGCCGGCCGCCCAGGGAGTCGCCTGCTGCGACGTCGTCAACCGCGGCGCTGTGCATGCGAACGGAAGACTCTTTTTCAACACGCTGGACGGGCAAACCTTCGCCATCGATGCCAACAGCGGGCGCCAGATCTGGCGGGTCAAGCTCGGCGACATCAACAAGGGCGAGACGATCACCATGGCGCCGCTGGTCGCCGGCGGCAAAGTGCTGGTCGGCAATTCCGGCGGCGAGATGGGCGTTCGTGGCTGGCTGGCGGCGCTCGACGCCGGCTCCGGGCGGCTGGTCTGGAAGGCCTACAGCACCGGCCCCGACAAGGACGTTCTCATCGGCCCCGAGTTCAAGCCGTTCTACGCGATGGACCGCGGCAAGGACCTCGGCGTGCGCAGCTGGCCGCCGGAAGCGTGGAAGATCGGCGGCGGCACCGTCTGGGGCTGGATCAGTTACGACCCGGCCCTCGGCATGATCTATTACGGCACCGCGAACCCCGGCCCATGGAACCCGGAGCAGCGCCCGGGCGACAACAAATGGACGGCAGGCGTATTCGCTCGCGATCTCGCGACCGGGCGAGCGCGCTGGTTCTACCAGTCGAGCCCGCACGACCTCTACGACCATGACGACGTCAACGAGATCATTCTGCTTGACATTCCCTGGGGCCGCAGCCGCCGGCCCGTCCTCGTTCGCCCGGGGCGCAACGGCTACATGTACGTGCAGGATCGCCGCACTGGCGAAGTGCTGTCAGCAACGCCCTACGGCTTCATTAATTCGTCCAGCGGGGTCGACCTCAAGACCGGACGGCTGATCCCGGTAAAAGCGAAGGAGCCGAAGATGGGGCGGGTGGTCCGCAACATCTGCCCGGCGGCTCCCGGTGCCAAGGACTGGAACCCGGCGGCGTTCAGCCCGCTCACCGGGCTCATCTACGTTCCGCACGTCAACCTGTGCATGGACATGGGCACGCTGGAGGCGAACTATATCGCCGGGACGCCTTACCTCGGCGCGGAGGTGAAAATGTACGCCGGACCCGGCGGGCACCGTGGGGTGTTCACCGCATGGGACCCGGTGCGCCGCCGCAAGGCGTTTGAGATCAAGGAGGATTTGCCGCTGTGGAGCCCGGCGCTGGCGACCGCCGGCGGCCTCGTGTTTTACGGAACCATGGACGGCTGGTTCAAGGCGATCGACGCGCGCAACGGCAAGCTGCTGTGGCGGCACAAGACCGACAGCGGAATTATCGGCCAGCCGATCAGCTATCGCGGGCCCGACGGCCGCCAATACATTGCCGTCATGTCCGGTGTCGGCGGCTGGGCCGGAGCGATCATCGCCAACCAGCTCGATGCCCGCGACCCGACCGCCGCGCTGGGCTTCGTCAATGCCGTGCGGGATTTGCCTAAGCGAACCAAGGCGGGAGGCATGCTCCATGTCTTCGCGCTTCCGCGCTAGGATCCTCGCGGCAGCGATGGTCGCGGTGGCGCTCGCCGGCTGCGACCGCGAGGAACGTCACAGCCGCGCCAAGCCCTTCGGCGAGTCCGACCCGGCCGCCGCCGGAGCTGAGGTTCGCCTCGCGACCTACGAGCGCAACGCCTATCACATCTCGCAAGGGCAGCGGCTGTTCACCTGGATGAATTGCGTCGGCTGCCACGCCCATGGAGGCGGCGGCATGGGTCCGCCGCTGATGGACGAGGAATGGCGATACGGTGGCCGAATCGACCAGATCGCCGCGACGATCGTCGAAGGACGCCCCAACGGAATGCCGTCATTCCGTGGCAAGCTGACCGAGGAGCAGGTGTGGCAGCTTGCCGCCTTCGTGCGCTCGCTATCCGGCCAAGTGCGCAAGGATGCCGTCGGCGGTCGGGCAGACGAGGTCAGCAATCGCGACCCACTGTCGCAGACGGTGCGCGAGCCAATCGTGGAAGAAAGGCCTGCGCGGTGAAGTGGAACGCGCTGCTGTTCGTGCCGCTCGCTCTCGCCACCTGCGAAGGGCAGCAGACCATGCTCGGCGGCCAAGGCGAGCACGGCGCCGAATTCATCAGCCTGTTCACCATTTTCCTCGTCGTCACCGCGATCTTCTACCTGCTGGTGATCGGTTTCCTCGCTCTCGCCATCCTGCGCCGGCGCAACCGCGAGGCGCACGTGGTCGAGGACCGCAAGCACCACAGCAGCCACCCGCTGCTATCGCCGCTGCTGATCGGATGGGTGACGATCGTCACGCTCGGCCTCGCCGGCCTCACCATCGCCAGTTTCTTCTTCGACCGGTCGCACGCCAGGGTCGCCGCCCGCGACGTTCTCCTGGTCGAGCTCACCGCCCACCAATTCTGGTGGGACGTTCGCTACGTCGCCGGCGAATCCTCCCAGCGCCTGCGAACCGCCAACGAGCTGCACCTGCCGGTGGGAGTGCCGGTGCGAATCCGGCTGCGGTCGAATGACGTGATCCACAGCATCTGGATTCCCAATCTTGCCGGCAAGCAGGACCTCATACCGGGGCGGATCACCGAGCTGACGCTGCTTCCGCGCCAAAAGGGCCAATACCGCGGCCGCTGCGCCGAATTCTGCGGAGTGCAGCACGCCCACATGGCACTCGACGTCACCGTCGAAAGCCGCGCCGACTTCGAACGATGGGCAGCCGCCCAGCTGCTGCCCGCTGCCGCTCCGCGCGATGCACGGGCACTTGCCGGCTTCCAATACGTCACCACGCGTGAGTGCAGCATGTGCCACGCGATCGCCGGCACTCCGGCCAACGGCCAGGTCGGTCCCGACCTCACCCATGTCGCCAGCCGCCGGAGCATCGCCGCAGGCACGCTGCCGATGAACCGCGGCAACCTCTACGCGTGGGTCGCCGACCCGCAGTCGCAAAAGCCGGGCAACCACATGCCCACGGTCGGGCTCGAGCCTGAAGAGCTTCACGCCGTCGTCGCTTATCTCGAGGGCTTGCAATGAGCGCGGCAGCAAAGATCGCGCGCGACGGGCCGCAACTGACCGGGCCGAAGCTGCACGAGCGGCTCGAGAAGACCTGGGCGACGCCCAAGGGAGTCATCGGCTGGCTGTCGTCGGTCGACCACAAGGAGATCGGCCGCCGCTACATCGTCACCGCGCTGGTCTTTCTCGCCCTCGGCGGGCTGATGGCGGTGCTGATGCGCCTGCAGCTGGCGCGGCCGGAGAACGACCTCATCGGCGCCGCGCGGTACAACGAAATCATGACCATGCACGGCACGACCATGATGTTCCTGTTCGCCGTGCCGGTGATGCAGGGCATGGCCGTCTATCTGATCCCGCTGATGGTCGGGACGCGCGATACCGCATTCCCGAGGCTCAACGCATTCAGCTACTGGATCTACGTCTTTGCCGGCAGCTTCCTGTGGGTCGCCTTCCTGCTCAACGTCGGCCCGGACGTCGGCTGGTTCGCCTACACGCCGCTGTCGGGACCGGAATATTCGCCGGGCAAGCGCACCGACGTCTGGGCGCAGCTGGTCACCTTCACGGAGATCGCTGCCTTGGCGGTGGCCGTGCTGCTGGTTGCCACCATCCTCAAGCAGCGCGCGCCGGGCATGCGGCTCGACCGGATGCCTCTGTTCGTCTGGGCAATCCTGGTCACCTCGCTGATGGTGATCTTCTCGATGCCGTCGGTCGCGCTTGCGTCCGGAATGCTGATGGCCGACCGGCTGGTCGGCACCCAGTTCTTCAACCCGTTCGAGAACGGCGATGCGATCCTGTGGCAGCATCTGTTCTGGTTCTTCGGACACCCGGAGGTGTACATCATCTTCCTTCCGGCGGCCGGCTTCGTCAGCCAGATCTGCGAGACCTTCTGCCGCCGGCCGGTGTTCGGATATCCGGCGATGGTCCTGTCCAAGGTGGCCATCGGCCTGCTCGCCTTCGGCCTTTGGGTGCACCACATGTTCGCCACCGGCCTGCCACGAGTCGGCTACAGCTTCTACACGGCGGCGAGCATGGCGGTCGCGATCCCGACGGCGATCCAGATTTTCTGCTGGATCGCGACCATTTGGGACGGCCGCCCGCGCTTCTCGACGCCGATGCTCTATGTCGTCGGCTTCATCGTCACCTTCGTCATCGGCGGGCTCACTGGAGTGATGATCGCCTCGGTGCCGCTCGATCTGCAGCTTCACGACACGCATTTCATTGTCGCCCATTTCCATTACACTTTGATCGGCGGGGCGGTCTTCCCGCTGCTTGGTGCGATCGCTTACTGGTATCCCAAAATCACCGGCCGGATGATGTCCGAGAAGCTGGGAAAGACCGGCTTTTGGATGATCTTTACCGGATTCCACCTGACCTTCTTCCCGATGCACATTGCCGGCATTAACGGCATGGCGCGCCGGGTGTATACCTATCCGGCCGGAATGGGGCTCGAGCTCCCCAATCTGCTGTCGACGATCGGCGGCGTGATCGTCGCCGCGTCGGTCCTTCTGTTCGTCGCCAACATGGCCTTGTCCTTGCGTCGCGGAGTCCGCGCCGGGCCGAACCCCTGGGATTCGCCGAGCCTGGAATGGGCGACCGAATCGCCGCCGCGGCCGTATAATTTCGCGCACACGCCGGTCGTCGAGAGCCGGACTCCGCTGTGGGATGCTGGCGAGGCGCTGCCCGTGGTCACCGGCCTTCGGGTCGACGACAAGGAGCTTCTGCTTACCACTGTCTTTGCTGCCGTGCCCGACGTCCGCGAGCCGGTCGCAGAGCCGAGCATCTGGCCGTTGATCGCCGCGCTCGCCGTCACCGTCACCTTCATCTGCGCGATCTTCAGCCCCTGGGCAATTCTGTTCGGTGGGATTCCGGTCGGAGTCGCGCTGATCGCCTGGTTCTGGCCGAAAAACGACGAGCCGGAATCCGAACCGGTGATCTCATGAGCCTGCTCCCGCCGAGCTTCACCGATGACGTTGCCGAGCTGCCGACCCACGCCTTCGGCCACCGCAGCCTCACCTGGTGGGGAGTGATCGCCTTCATCGTCATTGAGGCCGTGTTTTTCGCCCTGATCTTTGCGGCCTACTTCTTCCTGATGAACCGCGAACTCGAATGGCCCCCGGCGCCGCGGCTGCCGCCGGAGCTGCTCGCCGGGACATTGTTCACCGTCATTATGGTTGCCTCGGAGTTCCCCAACAGCAAGGTCAAGCGCGCCGCCGAGGCGCTCGACAGCGACAAGGTACGGAAACTGATTTGGTGGCCGGTCGGCATCGGGCTCTTTCTGCTCATGCTTCGCGGGCTCGAGTTCAACAGCCTCAACCTGATGTGGACCGACAATGCTTATGCGTCGGTGATCTGGGCATTGCTGTTCCTCCACACCGCCCACCTCCTTACGGACTGGGTCGACACCATCGTCCTCGCGTTGCTGATGCAGACCCCGCACGGCGATTCGCCGCGCAAGCTCGTCGATGTCGAGGAAAACGCTTTCTACTGGCGCTTCATCTGGCTGAGTTGGCTGCCGGTTTATCTCCTTATTTACTGGCTGCCGAGGTGGGCGCCGTGAGCCGTGCGACGGAGATCAAGCACAAGCTGCTGCCGTGGTCGGGCCTCGCCGGCGGGACGCTCGGGGCGGCGACCGTCCACCAGGTCGGCTCGATCAGCGTGTTCGATGACTGCGCCGGCGCAAGCCCGACGGTCGTGCTGCTCGCCGGCCTCGTTGGCCTCGCTCTCGTCGGCCTTGGCGCGCTCGGATCGTGGAGGATCTGGTCGCGCAAGGACGAGGGGCCGGCCCGGCGGCTCCTTGCCGCGGTATCGCTGATGACCGCGGCCCTCCTCACTTTCGCGATCCTGCTGCCGATGATCGCAGCTCTGGTGATCCCGCCGTGCGCAAGTTGATCGCCTTCGCAATTGCCGGTCTGGCTGCACCGGCTGCCGCCCACGACGGCAACCTACACGGCCCTGGCTGGACTTGGGACCCGTGGGTCACAGTCCCGCTCGCCGTGCTGCTCATAGTTTGGGCCGTGGGGCGGATGCGGCTCGCCGACCGCACCAAGGTCGAGCGCCGAGGTGCGGCATTGTTCCTGTCGGGCTGGCTGGTGCTCACGCTGGCCTTGGTGTCGCCGCTGCACGAAGGGGGCGAGGCCAGCTTCACCCTTCACATGATCGAGCACGAGCTGATCATGCTCGTCGCGGCGCCGCTGCTCGCCGGGTCCGCGGCCGGAGGAGCGATGGCCTGGGGGCTGCCGCAGCCGCTGCGCCGCGCGCTGGGCGGCTCTTGGAAGCGGCCGCTTTCAGCGCTTTGGAAATGGCTCACGGAGCCGGTGACCGCAACCACTCTTCAAGCCGTCGTATTATGCGCCTGGCACGTCCCGGCACTGTTCGACCGCGCGCTGCAATCGACTGGCTGGCACATCGCCCAGCACGCGAGCTTCATCGTCACCTCGCTGCTCTTCTGGTGGGCGATGTTCAATCCGCGCGGCGGGAACGCGGGCTACGGGGTGTCTGCCGCGTGCCTGTTCGTCACCTCGCTGATCGGCGGCGCGCTCGGCGCTTTGATGGCCTTCTCCTCGAGCCCTTGGTATGCGCCTTATGCAGCGATGGGCATGAGCGGGATCGGCCTCGATCCCGCGACCGACCAGCAGCTCGCCGGCCTGCTCATGTGGATTCCGGGCGGGCTGGTTCACGCGGGAGCGGCGCTCATCCTTCTCTACCGCTGGCTGAATCCGATGGAGAGCCGCCGTGGCCACCCGGCAAGGTAAGCGCGCGGTCGCCGTGCTGGCGGCGCTGGTGCCGGCCGTGGCAGTAGCGGCCGTGGCGGTCGACGCCATCGATGAGCGCAGCGACATTCGAGCCCGGGCCGCGGCCATCACTGGCGGTGACCCGGCTCGCGGCGAGAGTCTGTTCGTCGACTATGGCTGCGGCGGCTGTCACCGTGTGAAGCATGTTCGCAGGGCGCGCGGGATGGTCGGCCCACCGCTCGACGGAGTCGCCATACGCGCAGTGCTGGCCGGCCGGCTCGCCAACAACCCCGGCAATATGCAGCGCTGGATCCGCGACCCGCAGGGCGTCAGCCCCGGGACGGCAATGCCCAACCTAGACGTCGGCGACCGCGACGCACGCGACATCGCCGCCTTCCTCTACACGCGGGCGGAATGATGCGGGCGATGCTCCTCGCCTCGGCGCTGATCGCCGCTCCGGCCGCGGCGGAGACCATTTTCGTCAGCGACGAGGCGGCGAGCTGCGTGCATGCGATCGATGGCGCCAGCCTCAAGCCGCTCGGCTGCATTGAGGTCGGCGATCGGCCGCGCGGCCTCGTCGTCTCTAGCGACCGCAAGAGGCTCTACGTCGCCGTCAGCAACGCCAACCGCATCGCCGTCATCGACACCGCCTCCCGGCGCGTGCTGCGGACCTTCGATTCCGGCTCCGACCCCGAAACCTTTGCGCTCACTCCGGACGAGAAGAAAATCTACATCGGCAATGAGGATTCAAACCTGCTCACCGTGATCGACATCGCCAGCGGGACCGTCGAGCGCGAGATCCTCGTCGGCGGTGAGCCCGAGGGGACGGCGGTCAGTCCGGACGGAAGGCTCGCGGTCCAGGCGTCGGAAACCAGCAGCATGGCGCACGTCGTCGACACCGCGAGCGGCGAAATCCTCGCCAACCTGATGGTCGACACGCGCCCGCGCTACGTCGCTTTCACGCCCGACGGGAAGCGCTTCTGGGTAACTTCGGAAGTGCGCGGGACGCTCACGGTGTTCGACTCGGCGACGCTCAAGTCCGTCGGAAAAGTCGACTTCGAGGCAGCAAACCTGACCGACGGCGTCATCCAGCCGGTCGGAATCCGCTTCACACGCGACGGCCGCCGGGCGTTCGTCGCGCTGGGGCGCGGAAAGCTCGTCGCCGAGGTCGACCCCGAAAAGCTCACCATCAGGCGCACCTGGCCGGTCGGCTTTCGCGCTTGGAACCTCGCGCTGTCGCCGGACGAGCGCCGGCTCTACACCGCTGACGGGCTCGACGGGACGATGAGCGTCATCGATCTTGCCGCCAATGCGCCGCTCGCGCCGGTCAAGCTCGGCGGCAAGCCGTGGGGAATCGAGGTGGTGCCGTGAGACCGTCCGGGCTGCTGCTCTTTTCTGTTCTGGCACTCGCCGCGCCGGCGCAGGCACGAGAGCTCAAGGTCTGCGCCGACCCCAACAATCTCCCGTTCTCCAACGACAAGGAGCAGGGCTTCGAAAACGCCATCGCCCGAATCGTTGCCGAGGAGCTCGGAGCGAAAATCACCTGGGTGTGGCGGGCCCAGAGACGGGGCAATGTCCGCGAGACCCTGAACGAAGGCGCCTGCGACCTCGTTCCCGGGGTCGCGAGTTCGCTCGAGATGCTTGCAACGACGCGCCCCTATTATCGCTCTTCTTACGTCGCAGTCACCCGCCGGGGACCCTTGTCGGACGTTTCGAATTTCGACGACGCGCGTCTGCGCGAGCTTCGCATCGGCGTCCAGCTGATCGGCGACGACGGCGCGAACAGTCCGCCGGCACATTCGCTGAGCCGGCGCGGAATCGTTGATAACATCCGCGGTTTCACCGTCTTCGGCGACTATGCCCGAGCGGCGCCGCAATCGGCGATTGTCGAGGCAGTAGCGAGCGGCGAGGTCGATGTCGCGTTCGTTTGGGGCCCGACCGCAGGCTATTTCGCGCAGCGAGCAGCTGTGCCGCTGACACTGACGCCAATCGAACCGCACAGCGACGGCCCGACGCTGCCGATGCAGTTCGAGATTTCGATGGGCTTACGTCGCGACGACCGCAGCCTTAAGCGCGAGGTCGAGGCGGCGTTGCGCAGGCGGTCGTTCGACATCCGTACGATCCTGGAGGATTACGGCGTGCCCCTGGTAAATTCAGAGGACTGATTGGACCCAGGCTGACGCGACGCGGCGGTCGGCGAGCCAAACCTATTGCGGTTTCACCTTCACCGGAACTCTCGAGCGAATGCGACGGCGGCGCCGAACAGGCCGGGCTGCGGATGGGTAATCAGCTTGACGGGGATATTCTCCATGCGCCGCTCGAAGCGGCCTTTCGCGACGAAGCGCTCCTTGAACCCGGAGAGATGGAGATGATCGCGAAGCCGCCAGCCGATTCCTCCGGCAATGACGACTGCATTTGAGCCATGTGTGAGCGCCAAATCGCCTGCAATCGCTCCAAGCGAAAGGCAGAAGCGATCCAGCGCTGCGGCCGCGAGTGGATCGCTGCCCTCGAGCGCCGCCGTCCACAGTGCCTTATCCTCCGGCGGAGCCACCGCCCGCCCCTCGACGGCGGCAAGCGCGTTATAGATGTTCACGAGGCCGGAGCCGCTGACCAGGCGCTCGATCGACACGCGGCGGAAGCTTCGCCGCAACGAGGCCAGGATCCGGTCCTCGAGCGCGTCGAGCGGCGCGAAGTCGATATGGCCGCCTTCGGTTTCGATGACGTGAACGTGCCCATCGGCCCTGAGCAGCTGGGCGACCCCTAGCCCGGTGCCCGGGCCGATGACCGTCGTCACGCCTTCTGCGGGCAGCGGAACATCAGGCCCGCAGACGTGCAGGAAATCATCCGCGCCAAGCTCGGCGACGGCGAACGCGACTGCCCCGAAGTCGTTGACGATTCGGAAGCGGCTGACGCGAAGCTTCTCCGCGATCAGCGACGGCCGGATCACCCAGGGATTGTTGGTCAGCTTGAGGACCTCGCCGCCGACGGGCCCGGCGAACGAAATGGCCAGTTCGTTGGGGATATCGGTTCCGCTCCTCCTGCCGAATTCGGCCCAGGCGGCCTGGAAGCTAGCGTGGTCGGCGGTGTTGAGCGTCACCGGCTCGGACAGGGCGATGACTCGCCCGGCCTGGAGCGTTGCAAGGGCGAAGCGGGCGTGGGTCCCGCCGATGTCACAGGCGACGATCTGGCGCGGCGGTGCATCATCGCTTTCCATCAGGTTACCATCCTCGGCGTGCCGTTTTCTCGCCCGTCGCTCGTCAGCCCTGCATCTCCTCGAGCTCCTTGCCCTTTGTTTCACGGACGAACTTCTGAACCAGGAAGAAGCTGATCACCGCGGCCATCGCATAGAAGCTGTAGCTGATCGCCAGGCCGAGGCCCGCCGCCATGATCGGGAAGCTCTGCGCGATGAGATAGTTCGAGAACCATTGCGCGAAACCGGCGACGGCAAGTGCCGAACCACGGATCTGGTTCGGAAACATCTCGCCCAGCATCACCCACATCACCGGGCCCCAGCTGGCGTTGAAGAAGATCACGTACAGGTTCGCCGCAACGAGGGCGACGATGCCGAGACCCGTCGAGAGCTGCAGATTCCCCTCGGCATCGAGCGTTCCGCTGGCAAAGGCGAAGACCATCGTGATCAAGGTCGCCGCCATCCCGGCTGAGCCGATGAGCAGGAGCGGCTTGCGCCCGATCTTGTCGATCACTGCGATGGTGACCAGGCAGGCGCCGATGGACAGGGCGCCCGACACGATATTGATCTGGAGCGACTGGTCCTCGGTGAAGCCCGCGAGCTGCCACAGGGTCGCGCCATAATAGAAAATGACGTTGATGCCGACGAGCTGCTGGAAGACGGCCAGCATGATGCCGACCCAGACGATCGGCCGAAGCCCCAGGGCCGGGCCCTTGAGATCGCTGAGACGCGGCCGGTGATCGGCCGCGAAGGTTGCGCGGATTTCTTCCAGCTTGGCGGGAGCCACGTCGGCTCCATACAGGCTGGTGAGGACCCTCGCCGCTTTCTCGTCGCGTCGCTTGGAGACCAGATAACGCGGGCTTTCGGGAATGAAGAGCAGAGCGATCAGGAAGATGACGGCGGGGACCGCCTGCATCAAATACATCCAGCGCCACGCCTCGATGCCGACCCAATATTCCTGCGTCGACGCGCCGGCGCCTGCGGCGAGCACATAATTGACGATGAATGCCGCCGTCAGGCCCGTGATGATCATGATTTGCTGCAGGGTGGTCAGCCGACCGCGGATGTCGGCAGGGGCCACTTCCGAAATGTAAGCGGGGGAAAGCACGCTTGCGGCCCCGACCGCCATGCCTCCCATGATTCGCGCAATGACGAACACCATTTGCGACGGGGCGAACCCCTGGATCAACGCGCCGACCACGAACAGCACGGCCGCCATCATCATCACGTTCCGGCGGCCGAACAGGTCGGCAAGCCGGCCGGCGCTGAAGGCGCCGATGAAGCATCCGATGAGAAGCGAGCCGACGGTGAAGCCGAGCCCGCCTTCGGCGAGGTTGAAGGCGGTGCGAAGGCCTTCCTGCGTCCCGTTGACCGCGCCGCTGTCGTAGCCGAACAGGAACCCGCCGATCGTCGCGACGGCGACGATGGCGCCGATGAAGCCCATATTGGCGCGACGTGCTGTCGTATCGACAACACCGGCGCCCGGCCCCCCTGAAGTCGCTGCCATTCTGCTCTCCCCTCTACTCTCGCAACTGGAAGCGAGGCTTCCCGGCTTGCGCTCGTGAAAATCAATAAAGGAACATCGGCATATTCTCGATGCGCTGCAGCCTCGCTCGGTACAGCGCCGGATCGTAAAGGCTGTCGACGTCGACGAACTTGCTGCCTTGCTCGAGCGTGTCGATCGGCACGTGCGTGTAATTCCCGTCCTTCAACGCGACCATTCGTCCAGCCTCGCCGCGTGACAGCAGTTGCACCGCAAGTCCGCCGAAAGCGAGGCCGACCATCCGGTCCATCGCGTCGGGCACGCCCGCGCGCATCAGATAGGCGAGTTCCTGGACAACGGTTCCGGAGCCGAGCTTGTCTTTGACGTGGCGAGCCAGCCGGCGGCTGACGCTCGCCTCGCCGCGATCGCTGCCGGGCAGCGACCGCTCGGCCGCGGCCTGGTCCTGCTCCCCGGCGATCGACGCGCCTTCGGAAATCACGCACATGGCGTAGCCGGCGTCGCTGTCGGCCTTGTCCCTGGCGAGCAGCGGCAGCAGGACGTCGAGGTCGGCCGGCACCTCGGCAATCACCGTTCGGTCGACCTGCGCAAGGAAGCCGGCGAGCAAGGCGGTTTCGCCGCTCCGCCGGCCGAACAGCTCGATGATTCCGATCCGCTCGTGGCTTCCGACGGTCGTTCGCAAGGCATTGATCGCCTCGACCGACCGGCTGACTGCAGTCGAAAAGCCGATTGAATAATCGGTGCCGAAAACGTCATTGTCCATGGTCTTGGGGACGGAGATGACCGGGAAGCCCTGGCGAGCGAGATGCGCCGAGAAACGGAGCGTGCCGTCGCCCCCGAGGGTGACCATTGCATCAACATCGAGGCGCTCGAGCACGCGCAGGACCTGGCTTGTCTGATCATCGTCTCCGATGGTCCGAGGATCGACACGTGACGTATGAAGGATGGTGCCGCCTCTTCGGTCGATGCCGCGCACGGATTGGCGGCTGAGCTCGCGGCAATTTTCTTCAACGGAAAGGGGATCGTCGGGATCGATGCTGAGCACGCCCTGCCAGCCGCGCCGGAAGCCAAGCACGTCCCATCCGAGGTCGCTGGCCGACAGGGTGATCGAGCGGATGCAGGCGTTAAGGCCCGGGACGTCGCCGCCGCCTGTCAGGATGCCGAGCTTCACGTCCTGTCCTTTCGATTCATGCTGCGTCCCGCTGCCGAAGCCGTGCAAGCGCTTCGGCATGGCTCGGGAAATTGAGCGCGCAGCCGCCGACGAAACGATCGACATCATCCATGTCGATCGGGCTTACGTCCGGCCCCGGCGGGCGCAATCGGCTTTCGCCGGGATAATTGCCATAGCCTCCAAGCAGGCAGTGCCAGCTGAGCGGCGGGTAGATGTCGGCGATCCCCTGCCGGTTGATTTCCTCAGTCAGGTCGGCGCCGGTGAACCAGGCGGTCATGATCGCCTTGAGGCTGTCCGACAGCCGGTCATGACCGGTGGCGTCTCGCCAATAGTCCGTGTCGCTACGAAGCGCGGTGCGATAATGGCAGACGATGTAATCGCGGATGCCGTCGTAGCGGCGGGCGATCGCGGCATTGAAGGAATCGCGGTCGTCCGACTCCCAGGAATCGAGGAAGCTTTCGACGGTGTGCAGGACGATGTGCAGCGCCGTCGCCTCGAGCGGCTCGAGGAAACCCTGGGCAAGTCCGATCGCCAGGCAATTGCGAACCCAGCTGCGCTCCACGCGGCCGCATTTCATGGTCAGGTGCCGGACCTCGGCATCGGGCGGAAGGCCGCAATGATCGCGAAGCTCGGCCGCGGCATCCTCGCCATCGAGGTAGCGCGAGGAATAGACGTAGCCATTGCCGACGCGGCTGGTCAGCGGGATGTGCCAGATCCAGCCGGAGGACTTGGCGGTCGCGGTGGTCTGCGCCCGCGATCCCTTGGTGGGAATCGGTGTCGGGGTGACCACGGCGCGGTCATTGAAGAGATTGCTGCCGAAGGAAATATGCGGCTCCTTCAACGCCTGCTCGATGATGGTGGCGCGAAAGCCGCTGGCGTCGAGGAACAGATCGGCCTCGAAGCGGCGCCCGTCGTCCGACACGAGCGCGGCAACATCGCCGCTCGGGCCGAGCTCGACGTCGGCGATCGTCGCCTGCTCGTGGCGCACGCCGCGGCCGATTGCGATGTCGCGAAGCGTCGCTCCGACCAGGCCGGCATCGAAATGGTAGCCGTAGCCGATGCGGAAGGGGAAGTTGGCCGGCGCGACCGGCGCTCGGCCTTCGCGGGCGATCCGCGTCGTGAGATAGAACGGGTCGGGGTGGGCAGGCACGTCGCGGCCGGTCCGCCGAGCGCGAGTCGCGTAGAAGAAGCGCGGCTGGGTGAAGCCGTCGAGATCGGTCGGGAAGGGATGGAAATAGCGCTCGTGTCCCACGCGGTCGGACCAGCCGACGAACTCGATCCCGGCCTTGTAGGTGGCATTGCAGCGCGGCATCCACTCGGCCTCGGTAACGCCGATCTTGTCGAAGAAGGCCTTGAGCTGCGGAGTCGATCCCTCGCCGACGCCGATGATGCCGATCTCGGCAGACTCGACCAAGATCACCTCGGTACCCTCGCTGCCCCAGCGATGTTGCAGCAGATTCGCAGCCATCCACCCGGCGGTTCCGCCGCCCAGGATCAGCGCCCGGCGCGGAGGCGGCTGGCCGGTCACCGCCGCCAGTCCCGCAGCAGCCAGCCGAAGATTTCCGGAAGCCGGGCCGCCCACGCGTTTTCGTCATGCTCGGCGCCGTCGAAGACGCGGCTTTGGAAGTCGCGGCCGTTACGCCACCCGAGCCGGCTCACTTCCGCGTCGATCACTTCCTGAAAGGGCGCATAATGCTGGTCGAGCGTCTTCGTGCCATGATCCATCCACAGCTTTCGACCCCGGGGCGCACCGAGCCGCTCGTAGAGGTAGACTCGCCAGCCCGCCTTGATCGTCTCGGCGAGCCGCGGAACCTTGGCGATCTCGTCGGGCCCGACTAGCGGAGAATGAGTCGAGACCGCAGCGGCCAGCCCAAAGACGTCCGGCCGCTCGGCCAGCGCGTAAAGGCTGATGAGGCCGCCCATGCTTGACCCCGCCACCGCCGTGAACCGCGGCTGCGGCCGCGTCCGGTAGCTGCGGTCGATCACCGGCTTCAGCTCGTCGGCGAGGAAGCGGACATAGGCGTCGCCGTGCAGCGGTCCGGCGGCCTTCTCGAGCGTGTGGCGAACGGACTCGGTCGCGACCTTCGCCGGGAAATATTGCCGGTAGCGCGCCTCGCCGGGGTGGTCGACGCCGATAATGATGAACGGCGCCACCTTGCCGGCGGCGATCACGCCCAGCGCCGCGCGGTCGGCAGCCCAGACCTTCTGGTAGGCCGACCTTTCCTTGAAGAAGAGGTTCTGCGCGTCGTGCATGTAGACGACGGGATAGCGACGGCGCCGATCGACGTCGTAGCCCGGTGGCAGCCAGATGGTGAGATGCACCTGCTGGCTCAACTCCGAAGAGTGGACATCCTGCTCGACGAAGCGGCCCTGGCCGACCGCCGGCGCCGTGACGGCCAAGGCCAGGAGAGCCACCAAAAGCCGGATCATCGGCCCAACGGGACAAAACGGACAGCGAGACCGCCGCCGGGCGCCAGCCGAACCGGCAGCTGGTCGCTCGCGGTGAGCGTGCGCCGCTCGATGACGATGCTGCGCGCGTTCGTCCGAAAATCGGCATTATCGCCGTCGCGGTAGATTTCCGCGCGGTAGCGGCGGCCCGGCTCGAGGAAGGACAAAGGAACGGTTATTTGCCGCGCCTCCTCGTCGGTGATCGCGCCGAGGAACCAGGTCGGCTTGCCCCGTTCCTTGCGGGCGATCACCGCATAATCCCCGACCGAGCCGGCAAGCATTCGCGTGTCGTCCCAGTCGACCCCGACGTCTTTGATGAACTGGAAGGCGGCGGCATTGGCCTCGTAATTCTCCGGCAGGTCCGCGGCCATCTGAAGTGGGGAGTAGATGGTGACATAATAAGCGAGCTGCCGCGCCAGCGTCGACGGGATCGGCGTGTCGCCCCGACCCTTCAGGCTGAGGATTCCGGGAGTGAAGTCCATCGGACCGCTAAGCATTCGGGTGAAGATCAGCTCCGTGTCATAGCGGGGCGGGTTCTTGGGTTCTCCCCAGGCATTATATTCCATCCCCCGCTGGCCCTCGCGAGTGATCCAGTTCGGATAGGTGCGGCGCAGCCCCGTGTCCTTGATCGGCTCGTGCGGGTTGATCGAGATCTTCCGCTTCGCCGCCTCCTCGACGACCTTGAGGTGGTGCCGGCTCATCCGCTGGCCTTCGTGCCATTCGAACACTCGGCGGCCATTCTCGTCGAATGCCTGAATGCCGCCCGCGTCCGACACGTAGCCGGTCTTGACGCTGGTGATGCCGAGACGCGAGTACAGGTCGAGCGCGGCCTCGAGCTGGCGCTCGTAATTGATGATATTCGAGCTGGTTTCATGGTGCCCGACCAGCCGCACGCCTTTCGAGCGAGCGTAGCGAGCCATGCCTTCGAGATCGAAGTCCGGGTAGGACTGGGTGAAACTGAATTCGTCGCCGGTCGCGAACCAGTCGCCGTCCCATCCGACATTCCAGCCTTCGACCAGAACGCCGCCGAAGCCGTGCCTCGCCGCGAAATCGATCATCCGGCGCGTGTAGGCGTTGGTCGCGCCGTGCTTGGGTCCCGACCCCCAGCTCTGCGTGTCGAGATGCATGCCCCACCAGACACCGACATATTTCGTCGGCTTCACCCAGCTGACGTCGCCGAGCTTGTTCGGCTCGTTGAGGTTCAGGAAGACCGTGTTCGCATGGTAGAGGGAGGGTGCGTCGGGGGTGATGAGGATCACTCGCCAGGGGGTCTCGAACGGGGTGTCGCGGACCACCTTGGGGCCGCTCGACGATGGCGTCAGAATCGCTTTGAGCAGGCCGTCCTGCACCCGGGCGATATTCATTCCCGAATAATCGACCAGCGCCGCTTCGTGGATTGCGAGGTGCAGTCCGCTCGCCGTTCGTATCGTCAGGGGGGTCTGGACGGTGGCAATGCCGTCGATCGGCGTATGGTTGTAGAGATATTCCTCCCGGTTGCTCTCGAACGCCGGCGCCCACCAGGCTTCGCCCGGCTCGACGATTCGGAATTGCGTCAGCTCCTCGACGATGTTGGCGCGGGGGAGGTTGGGCTGCCGCGGCAGTTCGTAGCGGAATGCCACGGCATTATCGAAAATTCGGAAGCGGACCCGCATGGTGCGGCGGAGCTTGTCGCGTTCCTGGAAAGTCGCAACGAGCTCATTGTGATGGTCGCGAACGGTGCGCCACTCGCCCCAGGGCTGCTCCCAAGTCTCGTCGCGGCTGCTGGTCGTGGTGCCAAGCAATTCCATGTTGCGAAGCATCTGCCGGCTGTCGGTGAACAGGAAGCCGAGATGACTTTCGCCGATCACCGGCCGGCCTGCGCGCGCCACCGCATAGCCGACGCGGCCCTCGCCATTGATGGTGACCTCGAGGGTGAGCGTGCCCGAGGGCGATGCGCGGGTTGCGACGGTGCGCGTTTGCGCGGCTGACGGGGCAGCGCCGAGAAGCGCAAGCAGGGCCAGAAGGAAACGCATCACAACTCCTCGATCAAGGCGGCGTAGGGGCCGAGGGCATTGGCAAGCACTTGGCCGGCGCTGATGAGAGGGCCGTTGTGCGGCATGAGCGGCACCTCGACATCGGAGAGGTTGAACGTGCAGCGCAAGCGCTGATCGGCATGGGCCCGCTCGAACACCAATTTCTGCGCGCCCGCCTCCAAAATCTCGATCGTCCCCCACCGCAAGGCCGGATTGGAAGTGCGCAGAGCGATGCAGCGGCGCGCAAAGGAAAGGATCGACTGGGGATCCGCCGCCTGCCGGTCCACCGCCAGCGCGGGATGGTCGGGGCCGAACGGCAGCCACGGCTTTCCCGCCGTGAAGCCATGTCCGGGCACGTCGGCGGTCCACGGCATCGGCGTTCGGGCCCCGTCGCGGCTCAGGGTCTGTGGCCAATTGGCCATGGCTTCGGGATCCTGAAGCAGTTCAAACGGCACATCGACTTGGGTGAGACCCAGTTCCTCGCCCTGGAAAAGGATGATCGAACCGCGCAGCGAGACCAACAGAAGCATCTTCATGCAGGCAAACTGGCGGGCATGCTCGGGCGCCACCCAGCGCGAAATGGCACGCGGCGCGTCGTGATTCTCGAACGCCCAGCTCGGCCATCCCATGCCGTCGCGATCCGGCCAATGATTGGCGGCGCGCGCGACCAGTTCCGGAGTCAGCGCCTCGGCGTAGAGGAAGTCGAAGCCGTAAGCGCTGTGCAGTCGGTTGGGCCCGGCGGTGTATTCGCGCATCTCGGTCAGCGCCTTCTCGCCACCGACCTCGGCCAGGGCGAAACGGTCGCCGTACCGGTCCATGACCTCGCGCAGACGCTCCAGGAACAACGGAATCTCGGGCTGGGACTGGTTGTGGAAGTGGTGCTGGAAATCGAACGGCCGAGTCCGCTTCACCGGATTGGCGACCGGCGGATTATCGGTCAGCGCCCGGTTGTGCATAATGAAGTTCACCGCGTCGAAACGGAATCCGTCGACGCCCCGGTCGAGCCAGAATCGGGTAACGTCGAGCAGCGCCTCCTGAACCTCGGGATGGTGGCAGTTGAGCTGAGGCTGCTCTGTCAGGAAGTTGTGATGGTAATATTGTTCGCGGCGAGCATCCCACGTCCACGACGGTCCGCCGAACACCGCCTGCCAGTTGTTCGGCGGCGATCCGTCTGGCTTGGGGTCGGCCCAGACATACCAATCGGCCCTGTCATTGTCCCGGCTCGAGCGGCTCTCGATGAACCACGGATGTTCGTCGGAAGTGTGCGAAAAGACCTGGTCGATGATCACCTTGAGCCCAAGCTCGTGGGCTCGGGCGACGATCGCGTCGAAGTCGCCGATGGTCCCGAAGACCGGGTCGACAGCGCGATAATCCGCGACGTCATAGCCGAAATCCTTCATCGGTGAGGTATAGAAGGGCGAGATCCAGATGCAGTCGACGCCGAGATCCGCGACATGATCGAGGTGGCGAGCGATCCCCTGAAGGTCGCCGATTCCGTCCGCGTCCGTGTCGCAGAAGCTGCGCGGATAGATTTGATAGATGGTCGCGCCCTTCCACCAGGGCTCGACCCTGTTTCCGACAGCGCTCGCCGAAGCCAGTTCAGCGTGCGGCATGGCAGATGGCGTAGCCAAGCGGCGGCAGGCTGATGCGCACGCTGCCCGGCGCCTGAGCGGCCGCGGGGCAGCTGCCGGCAAGTGAACGGAACCGCTCGGACGCGGTGTCGACGACCACGTTGCGAACGATCGGGCTGGTCGACGTGTTGATCAGAACCAGCACTTCCTCGCCCTCGAGAATGCGCGAGAAGGCCAGCAATCCCGGCTCATCCGAGCCTTCGCGGAAGACGGTCGCTCCGCGGCGCAGCGCCGGCGTGGACAGGCGAACCTGCGAAAGCCTGCCGATCAGCTGGTAGAGCGGGTGCGAACGGTCGAAATTGCTCTGCGCCGTCGTCGCGTTCGTGCCCAGGAGCTTGTTGTCGTTGTAGATCGCGACCTTGCTCGGGAACATGTCCTCGCGCGCGTCCTGGTCGCCGCCATCGCCGACGAAGCCCTGCTCGTCGCCGGAATAAATGGTCGGCACCCCGCGCGCGGTCAGCAGCAGCACATGACCGAGCATCACCCGCTTCAGAGCCTCCTCGTCGCTCGCCTGCGGGAAGGCCTTGCGGACATGGTGGGCGAAGCGGCCCATGTCGTGGTTGCCGATAAAGGTCGGAAGCTGGAGCGCCGCGGCCTCGCCGCCCTCGTAGAGCACGTCCTGCGCAAAGAAGTCGCGCCACACCTCGGTCGGCGCGCCGCCGGCGATCGTCCGGAGCGCGCCTTCCTTGAAGGCGAAGTCGAGCACCGCCGGAAGCTTGTCATGGCGGGTGGCCTGGGCGATCTTCCCCGGCTCGAAGTCGTCGTTCGCATATTCGCCGAAAATGTGGAAGTTGGGGATGCCGCGCGCCCGTGCTCGCTCGAGCATCGCCGGCACGAACTGCTGCCAGAACTCCGGGTCCACATGCCGCGCCGTATCGATGCGGAACCCGTCGACGCCGAAGCGATCGATCCAGCTCCCGTAGATCTCGATCATCCCCTGCAGGACGCGCGGATTTTCCGTGAACAGATCGTCGAGCCCGACGAAATCGCCCATTCGGCTGGACTCGCCGCGGAAGGTGCTGTCGCCGCGGTTGTGATAGTAGATCGGGTCGTTGAGCCAGGCCGGCACCTTCACCGACTTCTCGGCTTCCGGCACGCGCACGGTGTAAGCGTAATTGGGATCGGTAAGCTTGGCGAAGTTCTCCGCGGTTCGGTCGCCCTCGCCGGCGAATCCCGGATTAATCGGCGTACCGTTCGGACCGCCGCGCCGCTGGTAGGGATAGTCGCCGATGCTCCGGTAGGCGCACTGACCCTGGACGGTGCATTCGACCGATTGAATGACATCGGCCGTGTGATTGGTGATGATGTCCATATAGACCTTCATGCCGCGCGCGTGCGCCGCGTCGACGAAGGCCTTGAAATCTTCGTTGCTGCCGAAATGCGGATCGACCCGGGTGAAGTCGGTTACCCAGTAGCCATGGTAGGCGGCGCTCTCGTCTCCCGCTGGCCCCTGCACGGGCTTGTTCTTGAACACCGGCGCGAGCCAGATGCCGGTGGCGCCGAGGCCCTGGATATAGTCGAGGCGAGAGGTCAGCCCCTTGAGGTCGCCGCCGTGGAAGAAGCCCTTGTGCGTCGGATCGAACCCGGTCTGCAGGCGGCCCCCTCGCAAGCCGCCGCGATCGTTCGAGGGATCGCCGTTTTCGAACCGGTCAGGAAGCAGGAAGTATATGATCTCGTCTTCCGGCGGGCGCTGCCGAAAGTCGGACAGCTGAGCGGATGCGGCCGCTGCGAAAGCTGCAGCCAGCGCCGCCATTCCCAGGCGCAGAGCCAATCGCTGTGCGCACCTGCTGTTCAACCTGCCCTGGGTCACGCCGCATTCTCCTTTGATCTTGTCTCGACTCCAACCATGCGCTCGACGAATTGAGCGTGGGTTGGAAATTGCGCGGCCCGGGCCGCGTAGGCCGAGGCAATCGATTCCAGATAGCCGCTCAGCTCGTCGTCGTCGGCGATGTCGGCCAGCGGATGCCATTTGTTGGGGACGATGCCTTGCCCGATCATCACCTGAGTCCAGGCTTCCTCGGTGAACAGTTCGCCATCCTCGCGAAGCACGCGGCCGCTGACCTTGAACATGTCGATCTTGGCGGCGAGGTTGTCTGTCAGCTCGATCGAACGGCAATGATCCCAAAAGGGTTGCCCGAAACGCTTGTTGGCCTTGTAGTGGAGCAGCAGGAAATCCCGAATGCGCTCCCACTCGATCGCCGAAAGGCGGTTGAAATTGTCGCGAACCGGCGGATCGATCGGGCCGCGCGGCATGCAGAACGTCAGCAGCCGCGTGACCGCGGACTGGATTAAGTGGATGCTGGTCGATTCGAGCGGCTCCATAAAGCCCGCCGCAAGCCCGACCGCGACGCAATTGCCCACCCAGAATTGCTCGCGCCGACCGGTCGTGAACCGCAGCGGCCGCGGCTCGTCGAGCGCCTTCCCATCGAGGTTGGCGACCAGGGTCGCGGCCGCTTCCTCGTCCGAAATGAAGGCGCTGCAATAGACATGGCCATTGCCGGTGCGGTGCTGGAGCGGGATTCGCCACTGCCATCCAGCCTGATGCGCGATGGCTTGCGTGTGCGGGCGAAACGCCGGGCTGCGCTCGCACGGCACCGCCAGCGCCCGGTCGCACGGAAGATAGTTCGACCAATCCAGATAGCGGCTGCCCAACGCCTCGCCGATCAGCAGGCCGCGAAAGCCGGTACAATCGATGAACAAATCACCTTCGATTCGCCGCTCGCCATCGAGCACCAAAGCCTCGAGATCGCCGCTTTCGGCATTGCGCTCGACATGTTCGATGCGGCCCTCGATGCGCTCGACCCCGCGCTTCTCGGCATAATTGCGCAGGAAGGCTGCATAAAGCGAGGCGTCGAAATGAAAGGCGTAGACGAGTTCCGGAACCGGTCCGTCTTTGGGCGCACCCTTCGCCATCTTGCCGGCGCGGGCCGCAACCTCGTTCAGCGAATAGCGCCCGAACTCCCGGGCCCGACCGGCCGCGTGCATTCGCAACCAAAGCAAAGGGAATGGCGTCAGACCGGAGCCACGGCCGACGATTCCGAAATTGTGCATGTAAGAATGGCCGGGCTCACGCCAGCCGACAAACTCGATTCCGAGCTTGTAGGTCGCGCTCGTTGCCTTGACGAACTCGACCTCGTCGATTCCGAGCACGGAATTCAACAGATTGATCTGGGGGATCGTGGCCTCGCCGACGCCGACCGTGCCGATCGCCTCCGATTCCACCAACTGGATCCGATAGCCGCGTTCCAGGAACCGCGCGAGCATGGCCGCCGTGATCCAGCCGGCAGTGCCGCCGCCCGCGATCACGATCTTGGTGATGCGTTTCGCCATTCCGTCTCTTCGGCCTCAGGCGGCCCCGCCGCAATCAAGAAGCAGCGCCGCCCAGAAGCAGTTTAGAACTTGTACGTGAAGCCAGCGAGGAAACGGCGCCCGTAGGTCTGGTAGTCGATCACCTGCATGGGCGTGGACGTGCTCACGACCGAACCGAACCGCTCGTCGGTCAGGTTCTGCCCTTGCACGTACACCGAGAGCCCCGGCATCATCGAGCCCGGGCCGAAGTCATAGCCGATCTGCCCGTCAATGATCGTCTCCTCGAGCGCCTGGCGGCGAGTCGGCGATCCGCCGAAGCCGGTGAAGTCCCCAAGGAAGCTGGAGCGGTAGCGGACGCTGCCGCGGGCGTTGAAACCCCAGCGCTCGAAAAAGGCAGTGCCGTTGGCCACCCATTTCGAGTAGCCTGGAATCGAGGTGATGTTGCCGTCCGGGTCCTTTACCCGGCTCTTGGTATAGCCGACACCGCCGGTGACCCCGAAGCCTTCAAGAGCAGGCGTGATCACCCCGAACGGCAGCGTCGCGGCCAGTTCGCCGCCGTAAAGCTTGCCGCCCCCGGTGTTGAACGGTGCCGTCAGGAAGCCGATCATGCTCGCCGGCGGGGGGCCGGCGGGCAGCGGGAAGCCGGTATAGTCGAACTCGAATTTATGGGTGAAGATGAAGCTCTTGATGTCCTTGTAGAACAGCTGAAGCGCGACATAGCCGCTTGCGCCGAAATATTTCTCGACGTTGAAGTCCGCCGCATTGGCCACATAGGGTCTGAGGCGCGGGTTGCCGCCGCCGCCCTCGATGACCACGCCCTGCGGCGTGTTTGACAGTCCGTAACCCATCGCCACTCGCATGTCGTCGAGCCTCGGCCGCTGCATCTGGCGCGACAGGCCGAGCCGGAGGATAATATCGTTGGGCATGCGCGCCGACAGGCTCAGGCTGGGCAGCACGTGGGTGTACTTGTCGCCCGCCGTGACGTTCACCCGCTCACCGCCGGCGAACGCAATGCCCGATGACGATTGCTTGGCCCGCACAATCTGCACGCCAACGTTGCCGGTGAGGTCGGTGCTGCCGAGCTGGGCGTTGATGTTGGCCTGAACGTACCCGGTCCACAGGTCCTCGGCGACATCATAGGCCTTCATCGCGATGTCGGGATGTGTGTGCTCCTCGAGAATCAGCACACCGGCGCCGATCAGCTTGCGCGGGTCGTAGCTGACGATCGGCCCGAGCCCGAGATAGGCAAGGTTCGTCGGCCTGAGAAGGAACTGCTGCGGTATGTTGGCGGTGGTCGCGCCGCCGGGAAGCATGACGAAAGATTCGTCCGGGCGAAGCGACTTGTTTCGGTCGGTGAAACTGACACCGGCGAGGATGGAGCTGAGGAAGCCGGTTTCCAACTCGCGCTCGATCTGGGCCCGATATTGCTTAAGATCGTCCTTGACGATGCGGTTGTTGTAATAGCCGGCCTGCACACGGCTGCCGCCCCAGCCGAGCGGGTCGGTCAGCTTGATGAGATTGGGATCGCTGTAGTTGAGAGTCGGGGTAAAGCGACACCCTCTCGTCCCGCATTGGAAAGCGATCGTGTCCGTCGGATCTGCGGCCGCGAACTCGTCCCCCTCGTTGAACGGGTTATCCCAGTTATAGCCGGTACCCGAATAGCTCTCGAGGCTGAGCTCGTTGCGGTCGGTGCGCGACCAGCCGAAATCGACGAAGCCTTTCCAGCCGTTGCCGGGATCGAACGCCGAGTTGAGACCGAATGAATAAAGATCGGCCTTGCGCTGGAATACGTCGTTCCTCACGACACCCTGCACGTTCTGAAGTGTTCCGGCGACATACTGACCGTCCTCGACGGTGAAGGTCGCGGGGTCGCCCGTGGTCCCGAACCAGGCGACCGGAAGCTCGATGCCGCGCTTCGACTGATCGTCGTTGAAGTTCGAATAAAAACCGTCGGCGGTCAGGGTCACCAGCGGCGACAGCTCCGCCTGGAAGGTGCCGTTGACTCCATAGCGCTTCAGACCGGTTGAGGTGACGAAGGGCTTGAAACCAGCAGGCAGCACATTGCCGGTCGAGTCAGGCGTAAAGAAGCCCCACGAATTATATTCCTGGTTGTGGTAGGGTTCGTCGACGTACGACGCAGCAAGAGCGATGCCCATCGTGTCGTCCGCGAACTTGTCGACGAACGTCCCGTTGACCCGGAAGCCCTTGTCAGTCGAGCCGGCGTTCAGCTTGCCAATATCGGCATAATTCCCGCGCGCGCCGATGGCGATCACCCGGCTCCCCACGTCAAGCGGACGGATGGTCCGGATGTCGATGGTGCCGACCAGGCCCTGCCCGACCAGGCTGGCCGAGGGCGTCTTGTAGACCACCACCTGGCTGACGACTTCCGACGGGTATTGGTCGAATTCGACGCCGCGATTGTCTCCCGTCGAAGTCTGCTCGCGGCCGTTGAGCAGCGTCTGGGAAAAGTCGGGCCCGAAGCCGCGGACGGCAATGACGTTTGCTCGCCCCTGCGTACGCTGCGATGTCACGCCGGGAAGCCGTGCAATCGATTCACCGATCGACGCGTCGGGCAGCTTGCCGATGTCTTCCGCGGTCACCGATTCAACGATCTGCTCCTGACGCTTCTTCGTGTTGACCGCAGACTGGAGCGCGGCGCGAAAGCCGGTGACGACGATCGCTTCGCCCTCAGTCTGCGCCGGCGCCGGTGATGCCGCTTCTTGCTGCGTCGGCTCTGCGGCTGTCGCATCGACGTCCGGCTGCGGCGTGGTCTGCGCGAGCGCAGGCGACGTGCTGACCATCAATGCCGTGCAGATTGCCAACGGGCTTGCCGCACTCGCAAGCAGCGAACGTGAGTTGGTGGCGCTCATGTGATTTCGTTCCCCCTCGTGCGGCTGCGGCATCGGGCGAAATCGCCGATGGCCTGACAGCCCTCTCTCCATCGGACACGATATCAGCAGTTCCGCCCGGCGGAACGGCAGGAGCGGCTATACATACGTATTCACGCGACTTACGCTGGGCTTGTCATGATCAACCGGCGCCCAACTTCGTTCGACATCGCGGCGATCGCGGGAGTGTCCCAGCCGACGGTGTCACGTGCGCTGAGCGGCAATCCGTCGGTCAGCGCCGAAACCCGGGCGCGAGTGCTCGCCGCCGCCGAGCAGCTCCACTACAAGGTGGACAAGAATGCGTCGGGGCTGCGCCGGCGCCATGCACGCACCCTCGCTGCCCTCTTCTTTGAGGACGCGACACCGGACGACACTTTGATCAACCCGTTCTACCTCTCGATGCTCGGCTCGATGGTCCGCGCCTGCGCAGCGCGTGAATATGACCTGCTCATCAGTTTTCAGCAGCTCAGCGACGACTGGCACGTTGATTATGAGGACAGCCGAAAGGCCGACGGAATCATCCTGCTGGGATATGGCGACTATCTGCTGCACCGGCCGCGACTGGAGCAGCTGGTGGCACACGGAACCCACTTCATTTGCTGGGGCAATCCACGCGCCGCCGAGTTTGGTGCCGTCGTCGGTTCGGACAATGAGCAGGGCGGGTATGACGCGACCCGGCATTTGTTCGACGTCGGCCGCCGCCGGGTCGCCTTCATCGGCACGGCGACGGAGGCATACCCAGAGTTTCGCGACCGATGGGAAGGCTATTGCCGGGCACATAAGCAGGCCGGAACAACAGTCGACAAAGCACTCGCGGTGCCGGCCGGCCCAAGCGAGGCCGAGGGACGCGCGGCGGTCGCGGAGCTCGCTCAGCGGGGCCCCCTCCCCGACGGCATTTTCGCCTCGTCCGACCTCGCCGCAATCGGCGCGATGCACGCCCTTCAGGAACTTGGCGTCAACGTTCCCGGCGACGTCTCGGTGGTCGGCTTCGATGACCTTGCGGCGGCAATCTACGCCAACCCGCCGCTCACCACCGTTGCCCAGGACGCCAAGGCGGCCGGCGCTGCGCTCGTGGACGCGCTGATCAAACGCATCGAGGACGAGACGACCGCAAGCCAGCTTCTGCCGGTATGCCTGAAGGTTCGCGGCTCTAGTGTGCCCTAACCGGTATCCAGCTCGCAACTTGGCCGTGCCCATGAATACCTATGCTGTTGCACCGCACAACGCACCGGAGGCGTTGGCATCGGCGGTTTAACCTGCCAGCGTCGCGAGGGGAGCGATGACGGGAGGCGGGCATATGGACGAAGCGACGGCTATGGCGACGGCCCGCAAGACCAAGCCACGGCAAAAATGGACTGGGCTGTGGAACATCTCGTTCGGCTTCTTCGGGATTCAAATCGGCTTCGCCCTTCAGAACGCAAACATGAGCCGGGTCTTCCAGTCGCTGGGAGCAAGCCTCGATGACCTGCCCGCGTTATGGATCGCGGCGCCGCTGACCGGCCTCCTCGTCCAGCCCATCGTCGGCTTCCTCAGCGATCGCACCTGGCTCGGGCGCCTTGGCCGGCGGCGGCCCTATTTTCTCGCCGGGGCGATCCTCGCCGCTTTGTCGCTGTTCATCATGCCGCTGTCCGAGGTCTTGTTGCTCGCGGCGATCCTGCTGTGGGTGCTCGATGCCAGCCTCAACATCTCAATGGAGCCGTTCCGCGCCTTCGTCGGCGACATGCTTGACAAGGAACAGCATACGGCCGGCTATGCCGTGCAGACCGCCTTCATCGGCGTCGGCGCGGTCGTCGGCTCGATTTTCCCTTGGGCGCTCGAGCATCTCGGAGTGTCCAATCTCGCCGGCGACGCCAGCGTCCCCGACACGGTCCGCTGGAGCTTCTGGTTCGGGGGCGGCGCATTGTTCCTGGCCGTGCTGTGGACGGTCCTGACCACCCGCGAATATGCCCCCGACGAGCTCGCCGCCTATGGCGACGACGCGCATCATCCGAGCAGCGAGGACACCGTTCGAGCGCTTGGCGCGCGCACGTTCCGCGGCAGCCTTGCCTGGGTTGCGGCCGGCGCCGCGGTGCTGGTCTCGGTTGCCGGGCTGGGCCTGGAAAAGGAGATGTACCTGCTCGGCGCGCTGCTGGTCGGCTACGGCGCCTTGAGCGCACTTGCCATCACTTATGCGAGGCGCGGCCGCGACAGCAACATGCTGGCCAGCATTGTCGGCGACTTTGCCGGAATGCCACCGGTGATGAAGCAGCTCGCCCTTGTCCAGTTCTTCAGCTGGTCGGCGCTCTTCATCATGTGGATCAACACGACGCCGGTCGTCGCCCAATATTTCTTCAACTCCCCGGACCCGGCGAGCGCCGGTTACCAGAGTGCCGGAAACTGGGTGGGAGTCCTGTTCGCCGTTTATAACGGCGTCGCCGCGCTCACCGCGCTGATGCTTCTGCCATTTCTCGCGCGGCGTATCGGCAAGGTGAAAACCCACGCCGTCGGCCTGCTGTGCGGCGCTGCCGGCTATGCCAGCTTCTTCCTGCTCCGCGACCCCCAGCACCTCCTGCTGGCCGAGGTCGGCGTCGGCATCGCCTGGGCATCGATCCTTGCCATGCCCTACGCCATCCTCGCCTCCACCCTGCCGCAGCGCAAGCTCGGCGTCTACATGGGGCTGTTCAATATCTTCATCGTCGTCCCGCAGCTCCTGGTGGCGACCGTCATGGGATCGATCATGAAGGCATTCTTCCCGGACGAGCCGATCTGGACGATGGCCTTCGCCGCCGCCGCCCTATTGGTTGCGGCGCTCGCCACCCTCAGGGTGCGCGCGGTCGGGCTGAGCGATCGGCAAGCCGGCGGAGCGCAAATCTGAGCGTGGCTGGCGGCTAGATGGCGGAGAGGGTGGGATTCGAACCCACGGTACGGTTGCCCGTACGCCGCATTTCGAGTGCGGTGCTTTCGACCACTCAGCCACCTCTCCGCAATGTCTGCAAGGCGCTCGGACCGGGAGACCGGCCAGGTCGGGCGCGCCTCTAGCAGCGCGGCTTGTGCTTGCCTAGCCTCGCGCGCTTCCTAGATTGCAGCCATGTCGCACATCAATCGTTTCCCGCCCATGAACCCGGAAGGACAGCCAATCTCGGTGCGTCGAGCGCGCTTCGGAATCGGCGATGTCGTCCGCCACCGCCTGTTCGATTTCCGCGGCGTGATCTTCGATGTCGACCCGGCATTCGCCAACAGCGAGGAATGGTACGAGGCGATCCCGGAGGACATCCGGCCGTCCCGGGACCAGCCGTTCTACCATCTCCTCGCCGAAAACGAGGAAACCAGCTACGTCGCTTACGTCAGCCAGCAGAATCTGATCCCGGACGATAGCGACGAGCCCGTCGACCACCCGGCGATCGCTGCCATGTTCGACCGTTTCGTCGGCGGGCGCTACGAGCTGCGCCCCGTTCACCGGCACTAGGAAGGGGAGGGTGTCCCCCTCCCCGCTCCTGACGTCTAGAAATTCACCGACAGCCGGCTGTAGAGGTAGCGGCCGTTGAACCCGAACGGCGAGAAGCTGCTGAACGGGGTCACGTAATTGGTTGCGCCCTGGTTGCGCGGAAGCCCGGTCGCCGGGTCGATCATCCGTCCACGCGGCACATTGTCGGGATAGACGTCGAAGATGTTGTTGCCGCCGATCGCGAGGGTGGCCCGGTCGCCGAAGGGCGAAAAGCGCAGCTCGAGATCCGTGATCGTCTTGGGCGACATCGGCACGTCGTTGAACGGGTCGTTGTCCGCCGCCAGAACGCGGCCGTAGCGATTGACCCGCAGCGTTCCACCGACCCAGCCGCTATCGACATCGGCCGAGAAGTTGAGCTTGCTGCGCGGCTGGCCGTGGGTCATGCGCAGCGACTCGCGGCGGCCGAACAGGATTAGGCCCGGAACGTTAGCGAGCGGTCCGGGGGCCGCGGCATTGCGGGTGATCTTGGTCTTGTTGAGGTTGAGCCCGCCGGTCAGCGAGACTCGAGCGAAGTCGACCGGCGGCCGGTAGGTGGCGACGAGGTCGAGACCGCGCGTGCGCGTGTCGATGCCGTTGATGAAGAATCGGGCGGCGGTAACCGTCGGGAAGCCCGCTGCCGCCAGGATATTGCGCACTGCGGTCTGCTGCGCGGCGGTTCCAAAGGCGCCGAGGTTTTCGGTCACGACGATCCGATCGTCGATTTCCACCTGGTAGGCGTCGAGCGTGACATTGAGTCGAGCAATCGCGGTGACGACCAGGCCGGCCGAGTAATTCTTCGATTGCTCCGGCTCGAGTGGGCTCGACCCGAGGGCCTGGGCGACCGGGTTGTTGACCGGCAAAGTGACGGTTTCGAGCAGGACTCCGCCGACGTTGTTGGTCGCCTGCGCAGCATAATATTGCTGCTGCAGCGAGGGCGCCCGGAAACCGGTCGAAATCGACCCGCGCAGGGCAAACCCGTCTGTCGGCTCGACACGAGACGCAATCTTCCAGTTCAGGTCCGAACCGAAGTCGCTGTAATGCTCATAGCGCAGCGCGAGCTGGACGTTGAACATGCGCGACAGGTCGCTGTCGATTTCGCCATAGAGCGACTGGTTGTTGCGCGTCCGGCGCCGGTCGACACGCTGGCCACCGATGATCGGCCGGAATCCCGGGAAGACCTGGGCACCGGCGGCGCCGCCTGCCGGGCCGCTCTCGTAGCTGGCGGGTTCGCCCGGGCGAATGTCGAAGCCTTCCTGGCGATACTCGGCACCGACCGACAGCGTCGTTTTTTCGGCGAATTGAATGCCGATGTCGCGGCTGAAATCGACGTTGAACAGGGCTTGGTCATATTTGAGGCCCCCGGAATCGAAGGTCGTCTGCGACGCGGCGCCGAACGAGCGGTTGAGGCTGTTCTCGATCGTGAAATCGACCCGGTCCATGCCGTACTGGCCCGACGCATCCCAGCGCCAGCCGCCGACCGAACCGCGCAGCCCCAGAGTGCCGGCATAATCGTCGGTGTCGGTGACGATCAGCGGCAGGAAGCCCTCAGGGTAGATGGCCGGGACGTTGCGGGCATCGCGAGCGAGACGATAAAAACCAGCACTTTCGCCCTGGCGGTCGTTGTAGGTGACGAAGCTGTAGACTTCGGCGTCGACCGCGAGCGGCATTGCGAAATTGGCGAACACCTTCGTGTCGCGGGTTTCGGGATCGCCGAAGCGGTGGCTGAAGCGATTGAAGGTGAGCTCCCGCGGATCGAGCGCGCTGCCGATCGAGAAGAATTGTTGACGCGGGTCAGCACCGGTTCGGTTCGTGTCATTGCGGTCCTGGAATTCGGCGGCAATGTTGAAGCTTCCTCCAGTTCCGATGCCGAAGCCCATGACGCCGGCAAGGGTCAGCGTCTGGCCGTCGCGGCGCTTCCGATCCCTGCCAGTGTAATCCAGCGCTAGAATTGGGGTGCCCGCCGTGCTGTCCGGCGCAAAAACCGGCGTGTTGCCGGGCCCGACCTGAACGCCGGAATAGGTTTGAACGCCCTCGACGGACGTGAAATATTGTCCGTAGGTCGCGGTCGCGCGTCCGCCGCTGGCGGCGCTGCGCAGATGGAAGTTGATCACTCCGCCGATCGCGTCCGAGCCATATTGCGCGGCCGCGCCGTCGCGCAGGATTTCCACCCGCGACAAAGCGATCGACGGGATGAGGTTGGTGTCCACCGCAGCGGCACCGCGCCCGACCGAGCCGTTGATATTGAGCAGCGCCGAAGTGTGGCGACGCTTGCCGTTGATCAGCACCAAGGTGTGATCCGGCCACATTCCGCGAAGGGTCGCTGGCCGGATGACGTCGGTGCCGTCCGTGATCGACGGCTGCGGGAAGTTGAAGCTCGGCACTTCCTGGGCAAGCGCGCGGTTGACCTCGGTGAAGCCGGTCTGGGTCAGGTCGTCGGCCGTCAGCACATCCACCGGGACAGTGCTGTTGGCCACGGTTCGGTCGGTCCGCCGAGTGCCGGTGACGACGATGGTCGCGTCAGCATCCCGTTGCGCGGTGGTTTCCGCAGAAGCCTCGGGCACCTCGGCCTGATTCTGCTGGGCGAGGGCGGGCGCGGCCAGACCGATGGGGCTGAGGCCGGCGAGGAGCAAAGCGCGAGCGGCGATGGTACGAATCATACGAATCCCCCGTGTCTGGGCCCGGCGCAGGCGGAAGCTCGCAACCGGCTGGATGCAGGGAATGACTAAAACCGCGCCTAGGCAAGGCTTTAGTTGCGCGCCATTGCCGCAAGTGCCGCACTGTGACCACTTCGCCACAGGCCTGCCGCGTCACTCCGCCGTTGACAGGGCGGGACCGCTGCCATAGGCGGCACGCTTTCCGCGCGGGAGCCGAGCTTTCCGCGCCCTGGGTTATTGGAAGAGACAAGGCCAATGTTCGCAGTCGTGCGCACTGGCGGCAAGCAATATCGCGTCGCCGCCGGGGACAAGATCGTCGTCGAGAAGCTGGATGGCAATGCCGGGGACCGAGTCACCCTCGGCGACGTCCTGCTTGCCGGCGACGGATCGGATCTCAAGTCGACCGACGGGCTGACCGTTGCCGCCGAAATCATCGCTCAGGCGAAGGGCGAGAAGGTCACGGTGTTCAAGAAGAAGCGGCGCCACAATTACCGCCGCAAGAAAGGGCACCGCCAGCAGCACACGATCCTCAAGATCGTCGCCATCGGCAAGGAAGAGAAGAAGGCGGCGAAGCCCAGGAGCGAAGCGGCCCCCGCCGCCGATGCTGCCCCGGCCGCCGATGCTGCACCCGCGAAGGCCGCAGCCTCGAAGAAGGCCGTGAAGGCCCCGTCCGAAAAGTCGGCTGACGCCAAGACCGAAGGCAAGAAGGCGGCTCCTAAGGCCGAGAAGACATCGACAAAGGATGCTGCACCTGCTAAGGGCGCCTCCAAGAAAAGCTCGAAAGAGAAGTAATTCGACATGGCACATAAAAAGGCAGGCGGCTCGTCACGGAACGGCCGCGACAGTGAGAGCAAGCGCCTCGGCGTGAAGCTGTTCGGCGGGCAGGCAGCCCGGGCCGGCAACATCATCGTGCGCCAGCGCGGCACCAAATGGCACCCCGGAACGGGCGTCGGTATGGGCAAGGATCACACCCTTTTCGCCCTTACCGACGGCTGCGTCGCGTTTCGCGACGGCAAGCTCGGCCGCAAGTACGTGCATGTCATGCCGTCGGCAGCCGGAGCGAACGAATAGGGGCAGGTCGCTAAAGGGCCGCCCCAGGAGGGGGCAGCCCAAGGAAGGTCTTCGGACCTCGACGGGAGAAGAGGGAAGCCCCCTCTTCTCCCTTTCTTTTTCTTCTCCCGAAACTGTCACGAAGCGGCTTCACGGCCCTCGGGAGGAGAATGACAATGTTCGCGAGGACTCCAAGGCTGCTGCTCCGCCCGGGCTGGGCGGACGACGCGCCGGCGCTGGCCGAGGCGATTGCCGACTTGGCGATCGTTCGCAACCTTGCGACCGCGCCATGGCCGTACACCCTCCGCGACGCCGAGGCGTTCCTCGCCAGCCCGAGGGATCCAGTGCTTCCTTCGCTGCTGATCTTCGAGCGAACCGACGCCGCGCCGCGTCTCGTCGGCGCCTGCGGACTCGGCCGGCGGCCTTCGGGCCTCGTCGAATTGGGCTATTGGATCGCCCGGCCCTTCTGGAATCGCGGCTATGCGACCGAAGCCGGCACGGCGCTGGTCGACATCGCCCGGACGCTTCGCCTGGAGCAGCTGGAAGCCTCTCACTTCCTCGACAACCCGGCCTCGGCCCGGGTGTTGGAGAAGCTCGGCTTCGAGCCGGTCGGGATCACTGCTCCGAGGATGAGCTGCGCGCGCGGGATCGAAGTGCCGGCGCGGCTGCTCAGGCTGCAGCTCGCAGTTCGCGGCCAGGATGCGGATGAGGCGCTGGCAGCCTGATCAGACGGCCCGCCTCACCGTCTTCCTCGGCTTGGGCGCCGACGTGGCACCGGGACTGCTGTCATAGGCGCGAAGCAAATGCCGGTCGTCCTCGTTCCAGGGGTGGAATCCGGGCAGGAAGAATTTGGCCCAGGCCATGGCCACCTTGCGGAACATGCCGGGCCGGACCCAGACATACCACAGCAGTTTCGCCCAGGCGCGAACGCCGCTCACGCCATCCTGGCGCATCAGCTCGAGCGCCCCGGCGGTGCGGTCGACGACGAAGTTGCGGGTTATGTAAAGCATGACCTTCGCCTTGACGTTCCAGCGCTTCCACCGGCTCCAGTCGCGGGTGGCGTGGAGCCAGGTGTCGTAGGCGACGCCCTTGTGCTCGATCTCTTCGCAGGCGTGCCAGCGCCACAGCTCCGCCGCTTGCCCGTCCGCTCCCTCGAGGTGGCGGGGATTGGCAAGCAGCTGGTGGGCGAGGATCGCAGTGAAATGCTCGAGCGCCATCGTCGCGGCGAGGCTGACGATCGGCGGTTTCGCCCGAGTGATCGCCAGGCGCTCGTCGACCCGCTGGTCAAGCTTCGTCAAGTCGTAGCCGGCGTCCGCCGCTCGGCGGTTGAAGGCGGCATGTTCGCGGCTGTGGATCGCCTCCTGGGTAGTAAAGCCCCGGATCTCCTCGGCGAGCTTGGGCGGCGCCCCGTCGGCGAACTTGCGGACGCTCTCGACGAAAAAAGCCTCGCCGACCGGGAAGGTCGCCGAAAGCGCGTTGTAGATGGCAGTGGCTTCGACCCGACCGCCGTGCCACAGGCGCTGCTCGAGCTCGCCGCGCTCGAATCGGCGATCGCGCGGGGTAATGGTCAGGTCCTGGGGAGTCGGCAGAATCGCACTGGTCATCGGCAGAGGCTATAATAACTTACAAAGATGTCAATAAGCGGTAGACGCCTCGCTCCCGAAGACAGCCGCGCGGCCGCGCTCGAGGCGGCCCGGGCGCTGCTGATCGAGGAGGGGCCGCAGGCGGTGACGCTCAAGGCGGTGGCGGCTCGGGTCGGTCGGACCCACGCCAATGTGATTCACCATTTCGGTTCCGCCGCCGGGCTCCAGGCCGAGCTTGCGCGGTCGATCGCGGCGCAGGTGACGGGAAGCATCGCCCGAAGCGTCGAGCTCGCCCGCGAGGGCAAGGCCGACCCGCGCGAGATCGTCGACAAGACGTTCGACGCCTTCGGCCGCGAGGGGGCGGGCGCGCTCGCCGCCTGGATGATCCTCACCGGCAACCGCGACGCGCTCGACCCGATCCTCGAGGCGATCGGCCAACTGGTCCGGGGTCTTTCCGTCGGCCACGAGGGCCATGACGTCCCCGAGACGACCCAATGGCTCGTGCTTCTGGCGCTCGGCGATTCGCTGCTCGGGCAACCGGTCGCCGAGGCGCTCGGGCTGTCGCGTGACTCGTCACGGCTGACGGCATCGGCCAGGCTGAAGAGCGAAATCGAGGCGCGCCACCCGCCTGACCGTGCTCCGGACCGGTCGACCGAGGCTTGACTTCGGCGCTATCTGGCGGAGTTTGAACGCGGTTCGGCTGGGGGCTGCGTAGCAGATGTTCGGGGATGTGCTCAGGCGCCGGTCGGGACGGGTCATCGCGCTCGGGCGCCTGCTGTTCGCTGCCGTCTTCCTGCTCGCCATCTGGATCGACCGAAGCCAGCCGGCGCAGGCGGCCACGGCCACCTACGGCCTGCTCATCTTCTATGTCGCATCGGCGCTGGCCGTGCTTGCCCTCACTTATCGCAACTGGTGGCTCGACGCGAAGCTCGCGGCGCCGGTCCATCTGCTCGATATCGCGGTCTTCACTGCCCTGGTGCTCACCACCGAGGGCTATACCAGCCCGTTTTTCGTCTTTTTCGTCTTCCTCATCCTGTCGGCGGCGATCCGCTGGAGCTGGCGCGAGACCGCTTTGACCGCGGTCGCCGTCATTGCCCTCTACATGGCCGCGGGCCTTCTCGCGCGAGACATCGGCGACACCGAGTTCGAGGTTCAGCGCTTCATCATTCGCAGCGGCCACCTCGTGATCCTGTCGGGCCTGCTCATCTGGTTCGGAGTCAATCAGGGCCTCGCCTCGTCCGAGCCGATCGAGGATTTCCTGCCGCACCCGTCGCTGGACGATCCGCCGCTGGAGCGGGCGATCCGCTCGACCGTCGAGAGGACCGAAGCGGCTTCCGGGCTGCTGCTTTGGCAGGGCGCGAGCTCTGGCGAACTGGTGGCGGTGCATTGCACTGGCGGCACGGTCAGTCGCCAGCCGATCGACGGGGTTGGGCAGGACAACCAATTCCCCCGCTGGCCCTGCCTGTTCGACCTTGCCCGGAACCGGGCCCTGGCTCGGTCGCCGGGCCGCCGAATGCGCTTTCTCGCTGCCGGCGAGGCCTTGGATGAAGCTTTGCTTCGGCGTTTCGGCTTGGACGAGGGCCTTGCCGTCCCGATCCGCTGCGACAGCGGCCGGGGAGGCCTGTTCCTGGGCAGCGTCGCCGACCTCGGCATCGATCATCTCGACGTTGGCGACCGTGTCCGGGCGGCGATCGCCAGCTATCTGGACCGGCACGCGCTGCTCGCCGCGGTTCAGGACAGCGCGGGCAATCAGGCGCGGCTATCGCTCGCTCGCGACCTTCACGACAGCATTGTCCAGTTCCTCGCCGGCGCGACGTTCCGGATCGAAGCGATCAGGCGCGCCGCGCGCAGCGGCAGCGAGGTCGAGGGCGACCTCAAGGATCTCAAGCAGCTGATGCTGCACGAACAGCAGGAGCTCAGGGCCGCGATCGGCGCCTTGCGCAACGAGAAGGTCGCACTTCCCTGTCTCGCCGCCGACCTTCATCGGCTGTGCGAACGGCTGGCGCAGCAATGGGACATCTCCTGCGCCTTCTCGGCGGACGTGCCGGACGCCGGAGCGCCGATGCGCATTCACCTCGATACGCACCATTTGGTCCGGGAAGCCGTCGCCAATGCCGTCCGCCATGGCAGCGCCCGTTCCGTCCGAGTCGCGTTGTCGGCCGACCAGAATCGGCTCCGGCTTGACGTCAGCAACGACGGGACGGTCGACGACCGGCTGGCGAAAGAGGAGCCCCGGTCGCTTCGCGAGCGGGTCGACGAAGCGAGCGGAACGCTGGCCTTGGTCAGCCGCGGCGACGGCACCACCGTGACGATCACCCTGCCGCTCGGTGATGCCGCGTGACTCGCGTCCTGCTCGCCGACGACCACCCGATCATCCAGGCGGCCGTGAGTTCGCTGCTCGGCGGCAGCGGCTACGACCTGGTTGCAATGGCTCGCAGCGGCGAGGAGGCGATTGCCGCGATCGACCGTCATCGGCCCGAAATCGTCATTCTCGACATCCAGATGCCAGGTGGCACCGGTCTCGACGTCCTTCGCCGATTGCGCGAGCGTGGCGACCCCCTGCCGGTGGTACTGCTGACCGCGTCGATCGACGACAAGGGATTTGCGGAGGCCCTGGCGCTCAAGGTCGAAGGAATCCTGCTCAAGAGCTCCGACCCGGCGCTCCTGCTCGACTGCCTGGAAACGGTCCGCTCAGGAGATTGCTGGATCGATCCGGATCTCGAGCGCCGGCCACCCCGCCCGGCAGCACCGGCACGCGTCGGGCCCGCACTCACTCCGCGCGAATGCGAACTGGTCGGACTGGTTCGGAAAGGGCTCCGCAACCGGGAGATCGCCCGCCGCCTGGGGGTCACCGAGGGGACGGTTAAGGTCTATCTTCATTCCATTTTCGACAAGGCCCGAGTCGCGAATCGGACCGAACTCGCCATGCGTGCCGACGAACTGATCGGCGGCAGCCGCAGGGCTTGAGCCGAAATGCCCAAATCTTTTTGACTAATTCAAATCAGGGGGTTGCACGGAAACGGCGGATTTCCGTGCCAAAACGGGGCGGCGCCCGCGATTAACCTCGCTCACTTAACTTTCGATAAGTTACGGGCGTTTTTCCAAAGGGTTAACAAATTATTAGCGCGAACGAGTCGCAAAAATCACGGCTCGCGGGGGCGTTATCTCTTACCGAAGAAGAGGAAGACCGAGTCATGAAAAGAGCACTTCTGGCGGGAGCTGCCGCCCTCGTGATTACCAGCCTCGCACCGATCTCAGCTGCGTCCGCGAGGCGGCCGGTACCCCCCGCGCCGGGACCTCTGGAACAATATTGCGCGGATCACGCCGAAACCGAAGGCAACGGATCATTGCCCAATTCAATGTGGTACTGGCGCGCTCGGCTCGGCGACATCATTGATACGGACAACGACGGTGACGGGACGCTGATTGGCTTTACCATCAATCCGGCAAACCGCACGATCCACGCGCTGGTCGAATATAACCTGACGAGCGTCACCTATGAGCTGTTTTGCGATGCCATGGTACCGGGCTCGATCCCGGGACAGGCCGACGCGAATCCGCACTTCAGCTACGTCACCGAATATGAAGACGAAACCGGTGGCGAAGGGACGGAGACCGCTCGTCCAGCCGTCTGCAATCCCGCCCCGACCAAGGGCCCAGGTTTCCCGAGCTCGTGGAAAACGGTCCCGGGCAACTCCTATCTGCTGACGGAAGCAGGCGAGACTTGCTCGAGCTTGGCAACAAAGGCTCAGAACAACCAACTGATGTCTTGGCACTAAGTTCGCGCACGGCCCAGAACCGCGCGTGAACCCCTGCCCGGCCTCCTGCGAGGCCGGGCAGGGCACCGCGGCGGGCCGTAACAATTGATCTCAGCCTTTTCTGGGGAGGCGGGCAAATGCATCACTCACTTCGGCCCGCCGATCCGCCGCGGCCAGGCATCAGCGCAGTCGCGATCCTCCTCGCCGGCGCGATCGTTCCGGTTCACGCGCACGCGGCCAGCGCGACGGCCGTGCAGAGCGCACGGCAGAACCCCGACATCGTCATTATCGCGCCGCGGATCTTCAGCGACATCCGTCCCGAGCGCGATCTCGATGAAGAAGCGATCGCCGGCTATGCCGTCAGCACCGTCGACGAACTGCTTGCAGAGCTCGGAGCGGAGCTGGGCGACGATGACGAGCTGCCATTGATCATCGTCAACGGCGAGCGAATCAACGACCTCAGCGAGATCGGCGCCCTGCCGGCGGAAGCCCTCCGCCGGGTCCAAGTCCTTCCCCGCGGCTCGGCGGTGCGTGCCGGCGGCAGGACCGGCCAGAGGGTGGTCAATCTGGCGCTCACCCGCCAGGTCCGCTCCGTGACCACGACCGCGGCACACAGGTTGTCGACCGATGGCGGCTGGAACGGCAACCGCGGCGAAGCGATTGCCACGCACATTCGCGGCACCACCCGAGCCAACCTCGCCCTTCGCGTGCGCGATGAAAGCGACCTGCTCGAAAGCGAGCGCGACATCGTTCAGCCGGCTCCGCGCCTGCCGTTTGCCGGCAGCGGCAACGTCATCGCCTACCCCTCGTTCGGTGGCGAGATCGACCCGCAGCTCAGCGCCGCTGCCGGCCGGCTCGTTACCGTTGCCGCCATACCCTCGACCGCCAATCCGACGCTCGCCGATTTCGCTGCGCGTGCCAATCAGCCGGCGGTCACGGACGTCGGCCAGTTCCGGACCCTGCGGCCTGACACGCGCCATTACGATTTGAACGGGACGCTCAGCACGCGCCTCGCACCCTGGCTGAGCTCCGCGGCCACGGTGCGCCTCACTCGCAGCCTCAGCCGAGCGGCTCGTGGACTTCCGGGAGCCGTGTTCCTCCTGCCGCAGGACAATCCTTTCTCGCCATTCTCGACCGACGTTGCCCTGGCCTATTACGGCACCGATCCCCTGCTTTCGCGCAGTCGCCGCAACACCGCTGAAGCGAACCTCAGCCTCAACGGCAGGCTGGGAAACTGGGCCGCATATTTCAATGCGCGGCACAGCAATTCGGACGATCTGATGCTGACGGACCGGGACGATTCGCTTGCGCCGACGCCGCTCGACAGCAACCGCAACCCGTTCACCTCGAACCTGTCGGACATGGTTCTCGTCCGCACCGATCGCGCGGATGCGCGGGCGATCATCAATGGGTTCCAGGGATCGATTACCGGACCCGTCACGATGCTTCCAGCGGGCCCTCTGCAGCTGGTCGTCGAGGGTCGGATGGACTGGAGCCGGCTGCGTGCCCGCAGCACCCTGTTCCCGGAATCCCAAACCGTCCGCCGGTCGGAGCAGGCCGTGCGTGGGGCGGTCGACGTGCCGATCGCGAGTGCGGCTAACGGCTATCTGGCGGGTCTGGGGGAGTTGAGCGCGACGGCTGAGCTAAGCCGAGTGCATTCTTCGGATATCGGCGCGCTTGATGAGCATGCGTTCGGACTCACCTGGGAGCCGCGGGAGGCGCTTCGGCTCCGCGGATCGATCGAACGGACCGAAAAGCCGGCGCCGATCCAGTCGCTCGGCAGCCCCCTCGTCGTCACGCCCGACGTGCGGATGTTCGATCCGCTGACGGGGCAGACGGTCGACGTCGTGCAGCTGACGGGCGGCAACCCGTCGCTTCGGGGCGAAAAAGCCGACGTTCACCGGCTTTCGGGACTGTTGCGGCTGGTTCCGCGCCTCAACCTGCAGCTCACCGCGGAATATACCGATACCGATGTCCGCAACTTCGTCTCGTCGCTGCCCGAGGCCAGCGCGCGCGTGATGCTGGCCTTTCCAAGCCGGTTCATCCGCGACTCGAACGGCGTGCTGACCACTGTCGACCTGCGTCCCGTCAACTTCGACTCCCACCGCCAGAAACGGTTGCGCTATGGTCTGAGCCTGACTGCACCGCTCGCCGGCAACGGCCGGATCACAGGCGGCTCAGCCGGCGGAGATTCCGAGGACGCGGCCGAAGAGCGTGAGGAAGCGCGCCCATCCCGGGCCGGGCGGGGCGGACGCCCGACACGACTGCGATTGGCGGCCACTCACGGCATCGTCTTCTCCGACCGGATCATGATTCGCCCCGGGCTCGATCCAATCGACCTTCTCGAAGGCGGCGCGATCGGCATTGCCAGCGGGCGGGTTCGCCACGAGCTGGCCGGGACAGCCAACCTGACCTCACAGGGGTGGGGTGCGCGCCTCGGCGCGACCTGGCGGGGCAGCAGCACGCTCGAACGGCGGATCGGCGGCGTCGTCGATACGATCCGCTTTTCGCCCGTGATGATCCTCAACCTCAGGGCCTTCGCGAATGCCGAACGGCTGGTGCCCGAATGGCAGTGGGCGAAGGGGACTCGGATTTCGCTGAACGTCCTCAACCTTACCGGCGACCGGCAGAGCGTCCGCGATTCGGCCGGGAACACGCCATTGCAATATCAGCCAGGCTACCGCGATCCGCTTGGCCGAACGGTCGAAATCGAGTTTCGGCGGGTGTTTCGCTGATAGGGGGAGCCGGGACCGCTTTTGGGGTGGCGGTCCCGGCATTGTCAGGCACGGGCTGGAGCGATGGAATCGGACTTCGATGCGGTTCGCGACCGCAATTTCCGCAAGGAGGCGGTGGTCCTCGACGGCAAGAGCTTCGTCAACTGCCGCTTCGAGGCTTGCGAGCTGATCTATTCGGGGGGCGATCCCTTCGTGTTCGACAACACGTCCGCCGACGGCTGCACGCTCACCTTCGTCGGGCGGGCGGAAAATACGGTCCACGCGCTGGCGACGATGCACCGGTTCGGCATGCAGTCGTTCGTCGAGGACATGTTCGAGTTCATCCGCAACCCGCGCCAGCACATCCGCTAATATCGCCGACGCCTGCTCCCATACGAACCCCGGGCTCCGTCGGGGAGGGAGCGCATCGACCAAGCTTCCTTCGCCGCTCCGCCGCGACTACATCGCGGCGATGCACTTCCTCGACCAGGCGAAGATCTACGTGAAGTCGGGTGCCGGGGGATCGGGCGCGGTCAGCTTCCGGCGCGAGAAGTTCATCGAGTTCGGCGGCCCCGACGGCGGCGACGGCGGCAAGGGCGGCGACATCGTCTTCGAGGCGGTGCCCGGCCTCAATACCTTGATCGACTTTCGCTACACCCAGCATTTCCGGGCGCCGCGGGGCAAGGGCGGCGCGGGCTCCAACAAGACCGGCGCCGGCGGCCAGGATCTGGTCATCAAGGTGCCGGTCGGGACCCAGCTCCTCGCCGACGACGAGGAGCGCAGCCTGGTCGCCGACCTCGCCCGCGAGGGCCAGCGCGTCGTCCTGCTCAAGGGCGGCATGGGCGGCCGCGGCAACGCCAGCTACAAGACGTCGACCAACCGCGCCCCGCGCCAGCACCAGACCGGCGAGCCGGGCGAGGAGATGTGGCTGTGGCTGCGCCTGAAATTGCTCGCCGACGTCGGCCTCGTCGGCCTGCCCAACGCCGGCAAGTCGACCTTTTTGAATTCGGTGACCAACGCGTCTGCCAAGGTCGGCGACTATCCGTTCACGACGCTGAGGCCGCAGCTCGGGGTCGTGCGCCACAAGGGCCGCGAGTTCGTGCTGGCCGACATTCCCGGGCTGATCGAGGGCGCGGCCGAGGGCGCCGGGGTCGGCGACCGCTTTCTCGGCCATGTCGAGCGAACGAATCTGTTGCTGCATCTGGTCGATGCCGCCGGCGACGATCCGGCCGAGGCGTGGCGGATCGTCCGCGACGAGCTCGCCGCTTATGGCGCCGGGCTCGACCTCAAGCCCGAGATCGTCGCATTGAGCCGCTCCGACCTGGTCGACGAGGCGCGGCTGGCGGAGCTGGCGGGCGAGATCGAAGCGGTGGCGGGCACCCGGCCTTTTGCGGTCTCGGCGCCGCTTGGCGAAGGGCTGGAGCCCTTGCTCGACTCGGTCATCGAGCGCCTCGGCACGCAGGCGGTTGAGGAGGCCGAGCCGGACTCGAATCAGCGGGACTGGTCCCCTCTATGATTCTCGGCCTGACCGGCGGCACCGGCTTCGTCGGCTCACGCTTGATCGACGCCGCCATCGCCGCCGGCCATCATGTCTGCGCCCTCACCCGCCGACCCCAAGCTTCGCGCGCCGGCGTCGACTGGATCGAAGGCTCGCTTTCCGACCGCGATTCCCTGCGCCGCATCGCCCAGAGCAGCGATGCCGTCATCCATGTCGCCGGAGTGATCAACGCGCCCGACCGCGCCGGATTCGAGAAAGGCAATGTCGAGGGCACTCTGGCAATGCTCGCCGCCGCCACCGCCTGCGGCGTTCGGCGCTTCGTCCACGTTTCCTCGCTTGCCGCGCGCGAGCCCGGCCTGTCGCTCTACGGCGCCTCCAAGGCCCGCGCCGAGGAGCTGGTCGAAGCGTCCGGCCTCGACTGGGCGATCGTCCGCCCGCCGGCCGTCTACGGCCCCGGCGACCGCGAGACGCTCGAGCTGTTCCGGATGGCCAGGCTCGGACTCGTTCTTCTGCCGCCCAGGGGCCGCGTGTCGCTGATCCACGCCGACGACCTCGCCCGGCTGCTGCTCGTCCTCGCCAGTCCCGGCGCGCCCTCGCAGATCCTGGTCGAGCCCGACGACGGCCGCGCGGGCGGCTGGAGCCACCACGAATTCGCCGAGGCGCTCGGCCGCGCCGTCGGTCGGCGCGGGCTGAGGCTGTCCATCCCGCGCAGCCTGATGCGCGCCGGCGCCTTCGTTGACCGGCTGGTCCGCCGCGGGCGCGCCAAGCTGACCGCCGACCGCTGCGCTTACTTCTGCCACCCCGACTGGGTGGCAAGCCCGGCGCGCGGCGTCCCGCCCGACCTGTGGCGGCCGCTGATCGACACCGAGCAGGGCCTCGCCGCCACTGCCCGCTGGTATCGCGACCACGGCTGGCTGTAACTGGCGAATCTGCGCTTTCAGCCCATTCCGGACAGTCGCCGCTTAGCCTTGTCTCGCCGCTTCCGAAGGCTCTCGCGTCAGCAGGTCTTCCTCGACCGTGAGCTTTGTCTCTTCGAAGCTGATGATGCCTGGCCACGGCTCAAGCGGGGCGATCGCGGCAAAGGCCTGCTGCCGCGCGGCTTCGCTCGGCCACCTGGCGAAAGCGACGAAGTCTCCGTTTTCGGCCTGGCTCAGGCACGAACCGCGAGAGCCGAGACCTTTCAGGCGCTCCGTGCCGCGCTTCCAGCGCTCGCGGAAGTCGGCCTCGTGCTCAGGCTCGACCTTCCACCGGTACAGAACCGCGAATTCATCTCTGCCCACGTTGCTCCTCCCCGTCGTGGCGATCCGATCGGGCAAGGCCTTATACCATCGTCTGGGGAGAGCCATAAGCTCCGCGCCCGACCCATTGCGGCGCATTCGCGCCGCCCGGGCCCTATGGCGCTGGCAATGTAGGATTTGATTTGCTTTGACTGCCGCGATGGCGATTCCGCGCCCGCTCGACGAAGGTTACAGCCGCTGCACTGCTGTCCCCTCGGCAAGCATAGCCCGGCGCCGCCCGTTCGACGTTGCTATTGTGACCTTTCCGGCATGCCGGAGAATTCGATTCGGGACGGGTTGGGCCGCGCCTTTGCCCGGTTCATGCCCCATATCGTTGCGAATGCGCCCGCTCACGACTAGGGCCGCGCCATGACCGACCGCGACGAAACCTATGCCAAGCTCCAGCAGCTGATCGAGCCGTTCAACAAGAAGGGCGTCGAGGTGAAGGAGAGCACCCGTTTCGCCCAGGATCTCGAATGGGACAGTTTGACGGTTATGGACTTCGTCGCCAGCGTCGAGGACGAATTCGACATCCTCATCAGCATGAACCGCGCCGCCGAGATCGAGACCGTCGGCCAGCTGGTCGACGCGGTCGGGCAGCTCGAGAGCGAACGTTGAGCGATCTCTTCTCCAAGTTCGACCCCCTGATCGAGCAGCGCGAGTCGTTGCTGGCGAAAGGCGTCACCGACCCGTTCAACCTGGTCATGGAGAAGGTCGAAAGCCCGACCGTCGCCATCTGCAACGGCCGCCGGACCATCCTGCTCGGCACCTACAATTATATGGGGATGACCTTCGATCCCGAGGTCGTCGCCGCGGGCAAGAAGGCGCTGGACGAATTCGGCTCGGGCACGACCGGCAGCCGCGTCCTCAACGGCACTTATGTCGGCCATCGCGCGGTCGAGCAGGCGCTCTGCGACTTTTACGCGATGGACCATGCCATGGTCTTCTCGACCGGCTACCAGGCCAATCTCGGGATTATCTCGACCCTCGCCGGCAAGGACGATTACATCATCCTCGACATCGACAGCCACGCATCGATCTACGACGGCTGCGCGATGGGCAATGCACAGATCATCCCCTTCCGCCACAATGACGTCGAAGCCCTCGAGAAACGGCTGAAACGGGTGCCCGAAGGCGCCGGCAAGCTGGTCGTGCTCGAGGGCGTCTATTCGATGCTCGGCGATGTCGCGCCGCTCAAGGAAATGGTCGCCGTATCGAAGGCGAATGGCGCCATGGTGCTGGTCGACGAAGCCCATTCGATGGGCTTCATCGGTCCCAACGGCCGCGGCGTCGCCGAGGACCAGGCCGTCATCGACGAGGTCGATTTCATCATCGGCACCTTCTCCAAGTCGGTCGGCACGGTCGGCGGCTTTTGCGTCTCCAACCATCCCAAGTTCGAGATCCTGCGGCTGGTCTGCCGGCCCTATGTTTTCACCGCCTCGCTGCCGCCGTCGGTCGTCGCCACCGCCGCGACCTCGATCCGCAAGCTGATGGACAGCGCGGAGAAGCGCGCGCATCTCTGGGAGAATAGCAAGCGGCTCCATGCCGGCCTGAGGCAGCTGGGCTTCAGCCTGGGGACCGATGAGCCGCAGTCAGCGATTATTGCCGTGATCATGCCCGACCTGGAGACCGGAGCAGCGATGTGGGAGGCGCTCCTCGAGGAAGGTCTCTATGTCAATCTCGCCCGGCCGCCGGCCACTCCGGCGGGAATGACGCTGCTTCGCTGCTCGCTGTGCGCCGAGCACAGCAGCGACCAGGTCGGCGAGATTCTCGGCATGTTTGAAGCGGCAGGGCGAGCGACCGGCTGCATCAACTGAGTGAAACTTGCCTTTTCCACACCCGTAGAGGGGACTAGATTGGCGCCATGACGCCGGGCGGGGACGATCTGCGCTTTGACTGGCGCCGCGGCGGCGCGGCCGCCGGAGCGCTGATTGCGACCCTGGTCCTTCTTGCCATGGTCGTGCTCGTCGCGATGTCGAATCAGGCGCGCGACCAGGCCTTGCAGGGCGAACGCCGTGCCTACGACGTCAACCTCCTGACCCGTGCTGTCGACGCCAGCATCGCCCGCGCCGAGGCGGCGCTGGGCCGCTTCGTCCTCGACGAGGATGAGCGCGGCAGCGGCAATATTTACTACAGCCAGTGGCGGCTTGCCGGTCGGCAGCTCACCCAGCTGGAACGGATGGTCGCCCCTGATCCCGACCAGCGCCAGCGGGTGCGCGAGCTTCGCGAGCTGTTCAACCGCAGGGGCGAGGAATTCGCGCTCGCGGCCCGAGCCACCGTCGCTGGACAGGGCGCCGGCGGCACCAGCTACTTTTACGCCGCCGCTCAGTCCCCGACCGGTCCGGAGCTGAGCCGCAAGCTGTCGGACGTTGCCGAAGGCGAGCGGCGGGCGCTTCGGCAGCGGATGGAGCAAACCCAGATTTTCTCGGCGGAAGCGGACCGGCTTACCGATTATCTGAGCTGGCTTGGCGTCCTCGTCGGCATTGCCGCGATTTTCCTGGGCTTCGTGTCGGTCCAAGCGGTCCGGCAGTTCGCCCTCGCCCGCAAGCTGGCCGAATCCGAAGCCGAGCGGGCCGAGGCGCTGGAGGAGGCAGTTCGGGAACGGACGCAGGAGCTGTGGGAGGCGAACCAGGCGCTCAAGGCCGAAGCCGAGGAGCGCCAGGCCGCGGAAGCCCAGCTGAGGCAGGTGCAGAAGATGGAGGCGGTCGGCCAGCTCACCGGCGGCATCGCCCACGACTTCAACAACATGCTCGCCGTCGTCGTCGGCGGGATCGATCTTGCCAGGCGCCGTCTCAACGGCCCGCGCCGCGAGGTGATGATGCACCTCAACAATGCGATGGAAGGCGCGACCCGCGCCGCCGCCCTCACCCGCCGGCTGCTGTCCTTCGCGAGAGCCGAGCCGCTCTTGCCGGAGCGCATCGACCCAACCGAGCTGGTCTCCGGCATGTCGGACCTCCTCAACCGCACGCTCGGCGAGCGCATGCAGGTCGAGGTCCAGCTCGATCCTGGCACTTGGCCGACCTACGCCGACCCGCACCAGCTCGAAAATGCAATCGTCAACCTGGCGGTCAACGCCCGCGACGCCATGGACGGCACCGGCACGATGCGCATCACGACGTCGAACGTAACGATGGGCGCCAATGAGGTCGGTGACATCCGCGCCGGCGACTATGTTCGCATTGCCGTCACCGACAGCGGCTGCGGGATGACCCCCGAGGTGCTCGAACGCGCCTTCGAGCCGTTCTTCACGACCAAGCCGATGGGCAAGGGCACCGGGCTCGGACTCAGCCAGATTTTCGGATTCGCCCACCAGTCGGGCGGCGAGGTCGGGATCGAAAGCGAGGTCGGCAAGGGCACGACGGTCTCGATCTATCTGCCTCGAACCGAAGCGGCCGAGTCCACGGTCAGGCTGCATCCGGCGGCCCAGCGGCCGGATTCGGACGCCCACGTGCCCGGCGCGCGCATCCTTCTCGTCGAGGACGACCCCCGTGTGCGCGCCGCGACCGTCGGAGCCCTAGAGGATCTCGATTACGAGCCGGTCGCCTGCGCGAGCGGAGCCGAGGCCATCCGCCTGTTCGACGAGCAGCCCTTCGACCTGGTCATCAGCGACGTGATCATGCCCGAGATGACCGGGCCCGAGCTCATCCGCAACCTCAAGGCGCGCCATGTCGATTTCGCGGTCTTGTTCGTCACCGGTTACGTCGGCGAGGGCGAGAGCGACGACCTCGTCGGCTACGAGCTGCTGCGAAAGCCGTTCACGGTCGGAGCGCTGGCGAGCGCCGTCGCAGCGGCGCTGGCGCGGCCGCCTAGCGAACCGCGCCGGACCGGAGGAACCGCGGCAGCAAGGTGATGGCGGCGAGCAGCGGCCAGCGCCGCTGCCACGGCTTGAGCTCGATACTGGTGCCGGCATGGCGGTTAATCTTCCAGACGATATAGTCGGCCCCTCCCGCGAAGGTTGCGCTCGCTTTGGCCAGGCGAACGGCCGACAGCAGCTTCCCTTCGAACCGCCGCCGCCGCCAGCTCGAGCTGGAAACCGTCACCGGCATTGCCGCCGCGGCCGGGCCGGTGAAGCGGGCGTATCGGTCGGGGTCCCGGTCGACGACCGAGCGGCTGCGGCCCTGCCGCTCCGCCCTGAGTTCGGCGGAATAAGTGAGAGCGAAGGCGCGCCGCCACCAGTCGAGCGGCTCCTCGCCGGGCCGACGCCCGGCCGCGGCCAGCAAGGTCGGGGCGGCCCGAGCGACGGCGTCGATCGCCCGCTGCCGAGCTGCCCCGTCGGCTGCCCAGACCAGCCGCGCCGGCTGGGCGAAACGAGCCCAGACTGAGACGCTCCGCGTTTCGGGACCGTTAAGCCGGTGGAAGTCGGCTTCGCTCAGCACCGCATATTTGGCGCGAACCCCGTCCTTCTCGAAATAGAAGACGTTGGGCGGGATGAGACGGTTGGCGGCTGCCATCCAGAGGCGGTCGTAGGCCGAGCGATAGTCGGCGACGATAAGGTAGAAATCCAGCATCAGCCCGTCGAGCCGTCGCTCCCGCAGGCACGAACCGTAGAACAGGACCGCCCGGGACGCCTCGCCGTGCTTGGCCGCGACGGCTGACGCCAGCATTTCGACCGTCGGGTCGGCGGGCGTGTCCAGCTCCTCGGCGACGAGCTCGCGCAGGCTGTTCATAGCCGGATGTTAAGCGGCGAGGCGGACGAAGGACAGCGGCTGCGCCCGGCGCAGGTTGATCGGCCGGCCTTTTTCGGCGCGAAATGTCTCGCCGTCGAGAATCACGCTGGAGCTCTCGCCCTCGATGCTGATCTCGTCCGCCTCCTCGAAATGGACGCCTCGAAGCGGAGACCGTCCGAGGTTGCCGAGCAGGCTGGCGAAGAAGGCGCGCAGAAGCGATCCCGGTCGCTCCTCGATCGCCAGCAGCTTGAGCGGCCCGCCGCCCGCGCTGGCGAGTGCGCCCGAGAGAAGAAATTTGTCGAGAGTCGTCACTGCCAGCAGCGAAAAGCGCCCCGACAAATGCTCGTCCGCGCGTACGGATACCTGGAGCGGTGTCGGATCAGGCGGAAGGAAGCTCGTCTTGAGCCGCAGGAACAGTCGCACCAGCAGCGCGACGGCAGTCAAAGCGTGACTGATCCCATTGGGAAGCCCGAGCGGATAAATCTTGTTGCGGCAGTAGAGCATGATGTCGGCAAGACCCGCACCGCCGAGAAACATGCCGATCACCGGCCGCTGCTCGCCGCCGCACCTGAGGGCGATCAACTCGCGCGGGACCAGGTGCGGCGAGAGGTCGGTTTGGGCGAGGGCCAGCAGCTTGCGGAGCGCGGAGACCGGGTCGCCGTGGGCACCGAGATCCAGCGCAATAAGATTCGTCTTCCCGCTAGGCAGGACCGCGACGGGCGGCGGGCTCTCGCCGAAATGGCCGCCGTTGTGCAGCTCCGTCAATGCCGCCTGGACGGTGCCGTCGCCGCCGTTGATCACCAGCACCTTGGGGCGCACCCGGGCAATGGTCTTCAGGGCTTCGCCGATCTGGTCGGCGCTCTCCACCTCATAGTGAAAGATGTCCGGGTGCTCGGCGCAGAAAGCGCGGATCCGCGGCAGCTTGGCGACATTACCCGTCGAGCGCGGATTCGAAAGCAGCGCGATGCGTGGCCGGGACATCAGCTGCTCACCGCCGGTGACCGCCGCAGGATCCGTCGCAACTGTGCCGCTGCGTGCGTGGCTGCAGCCGCAACTGGAAGCAGTATGTGGCGCAGATTCGACATGATTTTATCGACCGGTCCGCTATAGGCACATCGGGACGGCACCCCTTTTCAGTGGGTGCAACGGCCCATGTCGCTATCTCGGGGCGCTTTGCGGCCAAATCATGGTGTAGGGACGACGAAATTTGCCCCGGCTGTCGCTGATCGACCGCTACCTCGTGCGAAGCATCGCCGTGCCGCTGTTCGGCACGCTCGTGCTCGCGGCGATGCTCCTGATCCTCGAAAAGATGCTTCGCCTGTTCGACTTCGTCGTCACCGCCGGTGGCCCGGTGACCGTCGTCTGGCAGCTGCTCGCTAATTTGCTGCCGGAATATTTCTCGCTCGGCATTCCGATCGGGCTTCTGCTTGGGATACTTCTCGCCTTCCGCAAGCTGGCGCTGTCTTCGGAGCTGGACGCACTGCGCGGCATCGGCGTCGGCTATGGGCGCCTGCTGCGGGTTCCGTACATGTACGCAATCGCCCTCACCTTGCTCAACCTGGTGATCGTCGGCTTCATCGAACCTTATGCTCGCTACCGTTACGAAGGGTTGCGGTTCGACCTGCGCTCGGGCGCACTGGGAGCATCGATCAAGGTCGGCGAATTCAACCAGCTTGGCAGGCGGCTGACCTTGCGCATCGATCGCAGCGAGGATCAAGGGACGTTGCTCCACGGGATATTCGTCGCCGTTGACGATCGTTCCGGCACCTCTGTCGCGGCGACCGCGGAGCAAGGTCGCTTCCTTTCCACCGACGATCCCGACACGATCCTGTTTCGCCTCACCCGCGGTCGCCTGGTCCAGGATTCGCCGCGGTTCCCTGCCCCCCGCACGCTGTCGTTCGACAGCTACGATCTTCCGATCAACTTGCCCGCCGTCGAAAGCTTCCGGCGGCGAGGCAATGATCAGGACGAGCTAACCTTGCCGGAGCTCGTTCGGGCCGGGTTCGGACAGCCGCAGGAAATCAGCCGCGCCGCCCAGGCAAACCTGCATTTCCGGCTCGTGGAAGTCTTGATGATGCTGATGCTGCCGCTGCTGGCCATCGCGCTCGCGGTCCCTCCGAAGCGAAGCACCTCCTCGCTCGGGATTTTCGTCGGTATCGTGATGGTCGTCGCCTACCACAAGGTGAATCAATATGGCGAGCAGGCCGGGGCACAGGGGCGCCTCGACCCGGCAGTGGCGCTTTGGGTGCCATTCATCCTGCTCGCGATCCTGATCGGGTGGATGTACCATGTCATCGCCCATCGCCCCGGCGGACAGCCGATCGGCGCGCTCGAACGCAGTTTCGCCAAGCTGGGCCGCGCCATCCGCAGGCTGCTCCCGCGCCCGAGCCCGGCATGATCAACCTGCACTTCTTTCCCTCGCGCCGCCTGGCGCTGTACACCGTGAAGCTGTTCGTCACCCGCAGCCTGGCGGTCCTCGTCGCGCTGGTGCTGATCCTGATGACGCTCGACCTTCTGGGAGAGTCGGGGAAAATTCTGCGAGTGCCCGGCAACGGCGATGCCGAGCTGTGGCGATATGTTTCGTTGCGCCTGCCACTTCTGACATCGCGCTTCCTGCCCTTTTCGGTACTGCTCGGCACCCTCATCACCTTCGCCAGCCTCAACCAGCACAGCGAGGTGATCGCGATGAAGGCAGCGGGGATATCCGCGCACCAGATCCTCGCGCCGCTGATTGTTGCCAGCCTGTTCATCGCCGGTGTGGCCTTCGTGTTCAACGAGACCGTCGTCGTCCGGTCGGCGAGAACGGTCAGCGCCTGGTCGGATAACGATTACCGCCCGATCCCGAGGGAAAGCGGGATGTTGTCGAACGTCTGGGTGCTGGACGGCGAAGATCTCGTCCAGGCGCGGCATGTCGGCGGCACCGACGCAAACTTTCACGCGGAAGATCTCACCATATTCGATCGCGAGCAGGGCGTTCTTCAGCAGGTGATCGAGGCCGACCGAGCGATTCCGGTCGGCGGCGCGTGGCAGCTGACCGGCGTGCGGGTCTACGACACGACGATGAACCTCGTCACGCGCGAGGCTCAAAGAATCGCGCTGAGTGGGGTCGAGCCGCAGCGTCTGACCCTGGCGAAGGTCGACCCCGACAAGCTCGACTTCTTCACGCTTCGTGACCGGATCGAACAGATGAAACGCGCCGGCCGGCCAACCGCGGCCGCCGAGGCAGGGTTGTGGCACAAGGTTTCAAGCCCCCTCTCGACGCTGCTGATGCCGTTGCTGGCTGCGGTCGCCGCATTCGGATTGGCCCGCTCGGGTCAGGTGCTGCTCCGTGCGACGATCGGAATGGCGCTTGGCTTCACCTACTTTGTTGCAGACAATTTCAGCCTCGCGATGGGCAATGTCGGTGCCTACCCGCCAGTGCTGGCGGCGTGGGCGCCATTCTTCCTGTTTTTCCTGATCGGCGAGACCGTCCTGATCCAATCCGAAGAGTGAGGCCGTCGTCAGCGCGCCGCCGAGCCGGCCGTCATCAAGTCCTTGAGCTCGGTCGGAAACGGGAAGACAATCGTGTTGCTGCGCTCGTTGGCGATGACGTTGAGCGTCGACAAGTAGCGCAGTTGCATCGCCTCCGGCCGCTGGCCAAGAATCTCGGCGGCCTCAAGCAGCTTTTGCGCCGCCTGATGCTCGCCCTCGGCGTTGATGACTTTCGCCCGGCGCTCGCGCTCGGCCTCTGCCTGGCGCGCGATGGCCCGAACCATGCTTTCGTCGATATCGACATGCTTGATCTCGACATTGGCGACCTTGATCCCCCAGGCATCGGTCTGCGCGTCGAGAATTTCCTGAATGTCGGCGTTGAGCTTGTCGCGTTCGGCCAGCATTTCGTCGAGCTCATGCTTGCCGAGAACTGACCGCAAGGTCGTTTGGGCCAGCTGACTGGTCGCGGCCATGTAGTTTTCCACCTGGATTGTCGCTTTCTCCGGGTCAATCACCCGGAAATAGATAACCGCATTGACGCGCACCGACACATTGTCGCGGCTGATGACGTCCTGGGTCGGCACGTCGAGCACCAGGGTTCGGAGGTCCATTCGGACCATCTGCTGGATACCCGGAATGAGGATGATCAGGCCGGGGCCCTTGACGGCGGTGAACCGGCCGAGCGTGAACACAACGCCGCGCTCATATTCGCGCAGGATCTTGATCGCCGACATCAGGAACAGGACGGCGATCAGCAGCAGTGGAAGGTAAAAGCTCAAATTGCCGATCACGTCCATTTGGACTCTCCTTGATTCATTTGCGATGGATTTCTGGCGTCTGGACCGGGGCGGTGGGACCAACTGTCAGAGTTAGCCCGTCGATGCCGCGGACTTCCACGGGGTCGCCGGGTTTCAATTGGTCAACGCCCGTTGCGCGCCAACGTTCACCGTGAATGAAGACATGGCCGCGACCGTCCTGCCAGTCGATGATCTCGCCAGTTGCGCCGACCATTTGCTCGCGGCCGCTGACGATCTGCGCCCTCCGCGACGTCAGTGCAAAGCGAACGATGATGACGACGATGATCAGGCTTGCCACGGCGAGCCCCGCCGCCGCCGCCCAGCTGACCTGGAATTCGGGCACGTCCGTGTCGATCATGATCGTCGCTCCAATCGCCAGTGCCACAACTCCGGCTATGCCGAGTACCCCGAACGATGGCGTGAATGCTTCAGCCGCGATCAGTGCCAGGCCAAGCAGGATCAACGCCACCCCGGCGAAGTTCACCGGCAATGCTGCGAGCGCATAAAGACCGACGAGAAGCGAGATCGCACCGATCGTGCCGGGATATAGGGCGCCAGGGTTCATGAACTCGAACATCAGTCCGTAAATGCCGATCAGCATCAAAATCAGGGCGACGTTGGGGTTGGTGATCGCGTTCAGCACTCGGGTGCGCCAATTGGGCTCGACCTCGACCAGATTCACGCCTTGGCTGGCGATCGTGACCTCGCGACCGGCCGCGGTGACCGTCCGGCCGTCGATCAAACGCATCAGCTCGCCCATGTCCCGGGCGAGGACATCGATCACCTGCTGTTGATGCGCGGCGCTGGCGGCAAGGCTGGCTCCGGTGCGGACGGCCTCTTCGCCCCAATCGGCGTTGCGTCCCCGAAGCTCGGCCAAAGCCCGGATATAGGCGACCGCGTCGTTGATTGCCTTGCGCTCCAGCGCAGTCCCGCCCGATTCAGCCTGATTGCCTTGTCCGTCACGACGTTCGCCGTCCTGCTGCGGTCCGCTACCGCCAATCTGCACCGGCGTAGCGGCGCCGAGGTTGGTTCCCGGTGCCATCGCCGCGACATGGCTGGCGTAAAGTATGAAGGTGCCCGCGCTCGCTGCCCGGGCGCCGTCGGGCGCGACGTAGCTCACGACGGGCACCGGTGAGGCAAGAATGTCGCGGATGATTTCGCGCATCGACGTGTCGAGCCCGCCGGGAGTGTCGATGCGGATGACTATGAACGCCGCCCCCGCCTCGCGGGCGTCGGCAAAGCTGCGCTTCACATAGTCGGATGTCGCCGGGCCGATCGCGCCTTCCATTTCGAGCACATGGACGGTGCGACCGGGCTGCGGCTGCGGCTGCGCCGGCGAAGCCAGAAGCCAGGCGCCAAGCAGCAGCGCAGCCAAGGCCGCCAAACGGCGCGCGAGGACCATGAACTGGACAGCTTGCTGCATGGCTCGTCCCCTACCCAGACATAAGATTGCGCCGGCTTCCCGGTTCCCTGACGAACAAAGCCGTTTGCCGGTGACGCCGGCCAATCTCCCCAGGCGGAGCGGTTGTGGTGAGCTCGCTGTCTGCGCTTACGTCGACGACGATACGGCTTCGGTGCCCCGATGCTCATCGAGCGCAGACCTCACCGCGCGACCGAGATCCAGCTTGCGATAGGGCTTGCTGAGCAGCGGGTCGCGGCCAACCGGCTGGTGCGGGGCAACGGCAAGCTCGGTGTAGCCCGATGTCAGCAGCACCTTGAGATCGGGCCGGTCGCTACGCAGCTGGTCGACCAGCTCGTAGCCGGTAATTCCGCCCGGCATGACGACATCGGTCAGCAACAAGTCGAATTGCACGCCCTCCTTGACCAGCTGGAGCGCCCGGGCGCCATTTTCCGCCTCGACCGCCTCGTAGCCGAGGTCGCGCAGCTGGCGGATGACGGTCTTGCGGACACTGGGGTTGTCCTCGACGACGAGGACCGTCTCGTGGCCGGTCGGGGTGGTAGTCTCAGGCTCACCCGACTCACTTACCCCGGCCACCTGCGCGCGGGGCAAATAGAGCTTGACCGTGGTGCCGTGAGCGACCTCGCTGTAAATCTTGACGTGGCCGCCGGACTGCTTGACCCATCCGAACACCTGGCTGAGCCCGAGCCCCGTGCCCTTGCCTTCCTCTTTGGTGGTGAAGAACGGCTCGAAGGCGCGGGCAATCACCTCTTCGGTCATCCCAGTGCCGGTATCGCTCACTGCGAGCATCACATAATCGCCGGGGGCGACCTCGACATGATGCGCCGCATACTCCTCGTCGAGATGGACGTTCTGGCTTTCGATGGTGAGGGTCCCGCCATTCGGCATGGCGTCGCGGGCGTTGATCGCAAGGTTGACCAACGCGTCGTCGACTTGGGTCGGGTCGACGTGGGCCGGCCAAAGCCCCGTGGCAGTCTTGGCCTGGATCCGGATATTCTCGCCGAGCGCGCGCTGGAGAAGCCCGAGCACGGTCGGCAGACGGGCATTCAGATCGACCGGTTCCGCCTCGAGATGCTGTTTTCGGGCGAACGCCAGCAGCCGCCGGACAAGCTCGGCGCCGCGCCCGGCCGCCCCAATCACATCGTCGACCATTTCGGCTTCCTCGCTCTCGTCGTCGAGGCGAGTGCGAAGCAGCTCCGAATTGCCCTGGATGATCGCGAGCAGATTGTTGAAATCGTGCGCCACGCCGCCTGTCAGCCGTCCGATTGCGTCCATCCGCTGGAGCTGTCGGAGTTGCTCTTCGAGTGCCTTCGAGCTGGTCACGTCGCGAATCAGGGCGAGAATCAAAGGCTGCGATCCGTTGCTAGTGGGAATCGGCACCATTCGCGTTTCGACGGTACGCACGCCCTTCGGAGTGGTGAGTTTGCGTTCATTGAAGCTGCGAGCCTCGCCAGATTCGGCCACCGCCTTGTTCGCCTCGAGAACGGCGGCCGCTTCCTCCAGCGGGAAAAGGTCGAATTCGGATTTGCCCAGGATCTCTTTGCGGTCGCGCCCGAGAAGCCTTTCGCCCGCGGCGTTGACCAGAATGTAGCGAAATCCGTCGCCGCTGGGCTCCTTCAACAAGACCATATCCGGCAAGTTCTCGACGACGGCGTTCAACAGGTCCCGAGTCTTCTTGACCTCCGCCGTTCGTTCCTGGACCCGATCCTCGAGTTCGAGGTTCAGCGCGCGCAATTCTTCTTCGAGCTGGCGGCGACGCTCAACCTCACGCCCACGGACAGAAAACAGCCAGGCTATGGCGGCGAGGCACATCATCACTCCAAGCGCCAGTGCAATGCTTGTCAGCCAGCTTTCGCGCTCGAGCCTGCTTCGCTCGTCCCGATAGTTTCGGGTCTGCGAGGCGATGATCGCATTCGCCTCGCGTATGGCCTGCTCCATCACCTCAGTGCCGAGCGCGACGCTATCGCGCGCTTGAGCCGGCATTGCTCGCTGGCCGACAAGCCGACCGGAAAGCTCGATCCGTTGCTCGGCGAGGGCGAACAACCGGACAAGCCGCTGGTTGAGCTCGGGCGTGTCGGCAAGTCGCGCGAGCCGCTCGGCAGTCGCCTGCACTTCTTCAATCCCATCCTGTCGGGTCTCAAGGTAGCGGTCGTCCCCGGTCAGATAAAAACTGCGGCCGCCATTTTCGACGTCCTTGAGATGCGACAGGAAATGGTTGGTTTCGACCAGGATGTTTTGGGTCTGGTCGACCCTTGCGCTGGCGGCGATCAGACGCTGGATGCTGACGAAGGCGAGCAGGCTGACGACGATAATGACGACGAACGCCGCCCAAAGCACCGTCTTCTGGCGAAGCAGCGAAGGGGGTCTGACAGCCGCGGGCGGCGGTTCAAACATAGCCGGCAATAATGGGTTTTCGTGCCGCAAACTGGCCGAGAACCGCAAGCAGCTCACCGCGGCCGAACGGCTTCTGCATGAAATCGGCAACTCCCGCCTTCAACGCGAGCACGGTCAAGTCGCCGGAACCGGTCATCATCACGACCGGCAATCGGATTCCCCGATCCGAAAGGGCTTTCTGGACGGCAAATCCGTCGGGCTCGGGCATGTTGATGTCGAGAAGGATGCAACCATCCTTGAGCGAGTCCGCGGCGTCGAGCAGCTCACGCCCCGACGCATATTCGCGAACCGAATAACCTCCCGAGGCGAGCAGTCTCGTCAGCGTGCCTCGAACGGCGGGGTCATCATCGACCAGATGGATGAGCGGTTTGGCCACGATCGCGCAATACCCGTCCTTCTCCCAAGGACATTGGATAACTTCGTTTAATTAACGGATTATGGATTCAAAATATTCCCGAGATTGACCCAGAACGGACGCTTCAAATTGCGTGATTCACGTGTTCCGAGCGGCGCCGAGGGAGGCCTCGAGACAATCGGCGAAGGCTGGAAGCAAGCGGTCTCAGAAAGGACTTGCGCCGCTCTTCCAGCTGCTTGCGGCGAGGCGGGCAACCAGTGGCGTCAAGCCGCGGTGACTGCTCTCATGGTAGACGGATTCCCGGGAAAGCTCGTTGCATAGGCGCCGGTGCGCCTCACCGAGCGCGTGATAGGGCAGCCCGGGAAGCAGATGATGGAGCGCGTGGTAGCGAAGACCGACCGGCGCCCACAGCAGTGGCAGCGTCGCCGGGGGCGGTACATTGACGCTGTCGAGATACTGCTGGGTGACGCTCATCGGCTCGCCGTCATTGTCCCACAAATGCGCGACAAGGGTTCGCACCTGGTTGAGGAACATCACCCCCGACGCGATGCCCAGGCAGACAAGGATGACCTTCAGCGGAATCAGGCCGGCCGCGACGAGTCCAATCACGGCGATCGCCCAGAGGCTGGCAGCAGTCTCCTGGACCATCCAGTCGCGCCGAAACTTGCCTTCGGGTCGGGGCCGGCGGAACTCCGGGTTGATCTGCAGCCCGGAATAGCGCTCGACCACGCGCTGCCTGAGCCTTGCCGAAAATAAAGACAGCGGCGCCAGGACGGCGAAACGGAGGATCATCCCGACCGGGCCAAGAAGCGCGGCAATCAGGAAGAGCGGAAGCGTCCACGGCTTCATCCGCGCCAAAGGCAGATATTCGGGATCATTGATCGTCCCGTAATAGGTCTTCGCATGGTGCTGATTGTGCACCCCTTCATAAAGGAATGATGGGACGAGCCAGGGGACCCCGATGATCATGTTCCACGCGATGCGGAAACCGGGCACTGCGCCCGTCTTGATGTGGGTGAGCTCGTGGATGAAGCTCGCTGCCCGATAAAGGGCAAGCATCGCCAGCAGCCCCGCGAGCAGCGCCAGTCCGGTCGCAGGCAGTAGGATCGCCGCCGCCAATGCTCCATAGCCGACTGCCGCCGAGCCGATGAGGTCGGCCCAGTAGAGCGCCGGCCTGGGCTGGTTGAGATCGCGAGTCAGGCTTGCCGCCGCCTTGAGCATGGCGGCATCGTCCCGGACGCGCTCCAGCGGTCGCGGTGAGGCGACGACGGGGGTTTCCCGGTGGAGGATCGCGGTTTCGCTCATAAGCCTTTGTGCTGCTTGCCGGACTGGCGGCAGATAGTGGCACCATCAAGGCGCTTCAACGGCGATGCTGGCGCAGAGCGCAGAGACGAGCTAGCCAACCGCATGACTTCAGACGCTCTGAACGTCCGTCCGGTACAGACGAAAGCGGACCTCAAGGCCTTCGTCGACCTCGCCTGGGACGTGTATCGCGGCGACCCAGCCTGGGTGCCGCCGCTCAAGGGCGAGGTCCGGGCACTGCTCGACGCGAAGACGAACCCCTGGTTCGAGCACGGACGGGCGCGACTGTGGCTCGCCGAGCGCGGCGGCGCGACCGTCGGCAGGATCAGTGCCCAGGTCGACGAGCTGGTCCAGCAGCATATGGGCGAAGGCACCGGCCAGTGGGGCTTTCTCGAGGCAAGCCACGCCGAGGCCGCCCACGCACTTCTTGACGCAGCAGAGGAGTGGCTGGGCGGCCAGGGCATGACCCGCTCTCTCGGTCCGTTCAGCCTGTCGATCTGGGACGAGGTCGGGCTTGAGATTTCGGGTCAGTCGAGCCCCCCGACCGTGATGATGGGCCATCACCGCGCGGAATATGCAAGCTGGGTCGAAGCCGCCGGTTACGCCAAGGCGCGCGACCTGCTGACATACGAAGTGCAGATCATCGACTGGTGGGACGAGCGGATCAGCCGGCTGATAGCGGCCGGCGAACGCAACCCGCGTATCCGCATTCGCCAAGTCGACAAGAGCCGCTTCGATGCCGAGGCCGCCATCATCCTCGGCCTGCTGAACGATGCATGGTCAGATAATTGGGGTTTCGTGCCGCTAACCGAGGCCGAGATTGCCTATGCCGGCAAGAAGCTGAAGCCGATCATCTACGAGGAGCTGGTGCGCGTCGCCGAATATGACGGCGAGCCGGTCGCCTTCATGGTCACGCTGCCCGACATCAATGAGCTCATCCGCGATCTCGACGGAAAGCTGTTCCCGTTCGGCTGGGCGAAGCTGCTGTGGCGGCTGAGGAAGCCCCGCACGCGGCGCGCCCGGGTCCCGCTGATGGGCGTGGCGAAGAAGCTTCACAACACGAGGCTCGCCTCGCAGCTGGCATTCATGCTGATCGAATTCACCCGCCGCGACTGCGTCAGCAAGTTCGGCATCGAAGTCGGTGAGTTCGGCTGGATCCTCGAGGACAACAAGGGAATGCTGTCGATCGCCGAGCTTCCCGGCGCGGCGGTCAATCACGTCTATCGGATTTACGAAAAGCCGCTGTGACCTAGACGCCGAGTTCCACCCAGGTCGGCGCGTGGTCGGACGCCTTGTCCTGGGCGCGAGCCCATTTGTCGACGCCCGCCGCCCGGAGACGGTCGGCGGCTTCGGGCGAGCAGAGCAGATGATCGAGCCGAAAGCCGAGGTCCTTCGGGAAGCAGCCCGCTGTATAATCCCAGAAGGTATAGAGCTTCGGCTCGTCCGGATGCAGCGCCCGAAGCGCATCCGTCCAGCCCTGGTGGACGATTCTCCGCCAGGCGTCGCGGGACTCCGGCTGCATCACCGCGTCGTGCCGCGTGGCGCGGATCGAGAAGACGTCGCGGTCTTCCGGGACAACGTTCCAGTCGCCTGCAAGAACCACAGGCCGTTCCTCGGCCAACAGCTCGCGAGCACGCTGCTCGAGGCGCCCCATCCATCGAAGCTTGTAGTCGAACTTCTCGGTGCCGACGGGATTGCCGTTGGGCAGATAAAGCGAGGCGACGACAAGGCCATTCACCTCGGCTTCGATATAGCGGCTGTGCGTGTCGTCGGGATCGTTCGCAAGGCCCACCTGCCGAAGCAGCGGGGTGTCACCGCGGACGAGGATAGCGACTCCGTTGAAGCCTTTCTGCCCGTGCCACACGGCACCGTAGCCGGCGGCTTCTATTTCGGCGACGGGCAGCGCCTCGTCGGCGCATTTCAGCTCCTGCAGGCAGGCGATGTCGGGCTGCTCGCGCGCGAGCCATTCGAGCAGGCGGGGCATGCGCGCCCGGATTCCGTTGATGTTGAAGGTCGCGAGCTTCACACGCTGAACGAGGAGCCGCAGCCGCATCCCGAAGCGGCATTGGGGTTGGTGACCCGGAATGCGGCGCCGCCGAGATCCTCGACGAAATCCACTGCCGACCCGCGAACGAGATCGAGGCTGACGGGGTCGACGACCAGCTTGACACCGTTGCGTTCGGCAACCGTGTCGTCGCTCTCCGGCGCCTCGGCGAGCTCGAAGCGGTAAGTGAAGCCGGCACAGCCGCCGCCGTCCACCGAAAGCCGGAGCACCGCCGCCTTCGACTGGCGCTCGGCGATCCATGCGACCCGGCGCGCGGCGCTGTCGGTGAGGATGATGTCTGGCTCGCTCACGCAGGCGAGATAGGAGGACGCCGCCGAGGCGGCAAGCCGTCAGCGGGCAGCGGCCGCCGGCGCTGCCGGTCCGCCGAGCGCATGCATCGGCGTGTCATTGGCGCGGCGCTGCATGGCGATCAGGTAATCGGTCGATTTCATGAACGGAATCGGGTTCACCGCGCGGCCGTCGATGCGAACCTCATAATGGAGGTGGCTGCCGGTCGAACGGCCGGTCGAACCCATGCGGCCGATCAGCTGGCCACGAGTCACGCGCTCGCCGGGGCGGACGTCGAATCGCGACAGGTGCGCGTAGCGGGTTTCGATGCCGCGGCCGTGGTCGATCTTGATCAGATTGCCATAGCCGCCGCTGCTCCAGCCCGCCTCGCTGACGACGCCGTCGGCAGTCGCGTAGATCGGCGTTCCGACCGGCCCCGACAGATCGATGCCGGCATGCATTGCGGCGGCGCCGCGGAAGGGGTCGGAGCGCATTCCGAAGCCGCTGGAGAAGGAAGCGTTGCGGACCGGTTTCTCCGAGGGAACGGCAATCGCGCCGTCATGGAGATTGTCGAGCTTCTTCCAGTTCATGAAGAGCTGCTTGAAGGTCGGGTCGCTGCCGCTGGCCGGCTCGAACGGGCCACCGACGCCCCCGCCAAGACGAGCTGGGCTGATTCCAAGCTTCTTCAGTTCGGCTGCGGCCATGCGGTAGCGGGCCTCGAGTGCCTGGCTGGCGAGAAGTGCCTGCTGCTCCTGCGCAGCTTCGGCACGCGCGAGCGGAGCTTCAAGCTGCTCGGGAAGGTCGGCAAGCTCGGCGGTCGCGGCCATCGCTTCGTGATCGACATGCTCACCGGCCATCAGCTTGACGAGAAGCTCCTGACGCTGCTCGATCTGGCGAGCGCGAAGCTCGGCCGCGGCGGCGATGGAGGAAATATCCTGGCTTGCGGCCGGAACCGAAGCAGTCAGCCGGGCAACGGCATAAGCGGACCAGCCGACGAGAGCGAGCAGCGCGGCCATCAAAACCAACTGGACGGGCAGGGAAAGGCGGATTCGACGGAGTTTCGAGCCATCATGAACGAACAGATCGCGGTCGCGGAACACGGACTTCGCGGTCAAAAGTTGCGCCATGAAATATTCACCCCAATACCTTTGCCCGACGCGCGCAACGACATGCACGCGGCGGAAAACCCATCGATAAAGGAGCTCCCCAGCCCCCGGCTGCCGAACCCGCGGATTGCCCCTCCACGTGCTGGCAGGACGAAACTGACCCTGCTTGGTTAACAAATTCAACCGTTCGTTCCGGTTCGTGGGATGAGTTGCGGACTGGCTGCGGTGAACCGTTGAATCACCCTGCCGGGGATCAACTTTCGCTGGGGGAATCCGAGTTCAACGCCAAAAAGTCGCTCGAATCCGTGCGCGGCCTTGCGTTCACGGTGGCGGAGATTACAGCCGTCCGCGGGCCACGCCGTCCCAACGCGGCGCGTGCTCTCTGCGAGGAGAGTGTTTTTGACGGACAAACCTGCCGCGCTCCCCGCGCGCCCTCATTTTTCTTCGGGTCCCTGCGCCAAGCCGCCCGGCTGGTCGCCGGCATTGCTCGACACCCGATCGCTTGGGCGCTCGCACCGCTCGGCATGGGGAAAGGCGCGACTCGCGGAGGCGATCGAGCGCACTCACGCACTGCTCGATCTGCCCGTCGACTATCGTCTCGCAATCGTCCCAGCGTCCGACACGGGCGCGGTCGAAATGGCGTTGTGGGCCCTGCTCGGCACGCGGCCGGTGACGATGCTCGCCTGGGAAAGCTTCGGGCAGGGCTGGGTGACCGATGTCGTCAAGCAGCTGAAACTGGACGCAGAAGTGCGCAGCGCCGAGTATGGCGAGCTGCCGGACCTTTCCGCGATCCATCCCGACAACGACGTCATCTTCACCTGGAACGGCACGACCAGCGGCGTGCGCGTGGCGAATGGCGACTGGATTGCCGATGACCGGACCGGCCTGGCCATTTGCGACGCGACATCGGCAGCCTTCGGGCAAGACATCGACTGGGCAAAAATCGATGTCGGCACTTTCAGTTGGCAGAAGGCGCTCGGCGGCGAAGGCGGGCACGGCATGCTCGTGCTGTCACCCCGCGCGGCCGAGCGGCTGGAAAGCGAGCCTGTCGGGCGTCCGCTCCCCAAAATCTTCCGGCTGACGAAAGGTCGCCGCCTGATCGAAGGCGTGTTCAAGGGCGAGACGATCAATACGCCGTCGATGCTGGCGGTCGAAGACTGGCTGGTCGCACTGGATTGGGCAGAAAAGATCGGCGGCCTTCGCGCGCTGATTGCGCGCGCCGACGCCAATTCCGCGGCTCTCGACGACTGGGTCCATTCGACGTCCTGGATCGAGCATCTTGCGAAGGATCCCGCCATTCGATCCAATACCTCGGTGTGCCTGCAGTTTGTCGATCGTTCGGACGCCGACGCGAACCAGCGCAGGCAAAAAACTCTCGTGAAGCTCCTGGAAGAGGAAGGCGCTGCGTTCGACATCGGCGCCTACCGCGACGCTCCGCCCGGCCTTCGCATCTGGTGCGGGGCGACGGTCGAAACCGACGATATCGAGGCGCTCGGGCCTTGGCTCGACTGGGCATGGGAGCAGGTGCGATGAACGGGCAGATTCGAGTCCTCATCGCCGACAAGATGGATGGACGCGCGGCCGGGATTTTTCGCGAGCGCGGCATTGCCGTCGACGAAAAGCGCGGTTTGTCGGCGGAAGAGCTGACCGCCGTCATTGGCGGCTATGACGGCCTCGCCGTCCGCAGCTCGACGCGGGTCACCGCGGCGGTCATGGACGCGGCTCTACCGAGGCTGAAAGTGATCGGCCGCGCCGGAATCGGCGTCGATACGATCGACGTGCCTGCCGCAACCGCGCGCGGGATCGTCGTCATGAACACGCCTTTCGGCAATTCCATCACCACTGCCGAGCATGCGATCGCCATGATTTTCGCGCTCGCCCGCGAAATCCCGCAGGCCGACCAGTCGACCCAGGCGGGAAAGTGGGAAAAGAACCGCTTCATGGGTGTCGAGCTCAGCGCCAAGGCTTTGGGGCTGATAGGCTGCGGCAATATCGGCTCGATCGTCGCCGACCGCGCCCACGGGCTGAAAATGAAGGTGATCGCCTACGACCCCTTCCTCACGCCCGAACGCGCTCTCGAGCTGGGCGTCGAGAAGGTCGAGCTCGACGACCTGCTTCGGCGAGCCGACTTCATCTCGCTGCACACGCCGCTAACCGACCAGACGCGAGGCATTCTGTCGCGTGATGCCCTTGCCAAGACCAAGCCCGGCGTGCGGATCGTCAACTGCGCTCGTGGCGGACTGATCGACGAGCAGGCGCTGAAGGAGGGTCTGGAAAGCGGCCGCATCGCCGGCGCGGCGCTCGACGTGTTCGAAAATGAGCCGGCCAGGGAATCGCCCTTGTTCGGCACGCCCGGCCTGATCTGCACGCCGCATCTCGGCGCATCGACCACCGAGGCGCAGGTCAATGTCGCCATCCAGATTGCCGAGCAGATGAGCGATTATCTGCTGCTCGGAGGAATTACCAACGCCGTCAACATGCCCTCGCTCAGCGCCGAGGAAGCGCCTCGCCTCAGGCCCTACATGAAGCTTGCCGAGCAGCTCGGCCGCCTGGTCGGCCAGATTGCGGGCGAGGAAGTGCGGTCTATCGATATCGAGGTGGAAGGCGCTGCGGCTGAACTGAACATCAAGCCGATCAGCGGCGCAGTCCTCGCCGGGCTGATGGGCACCTATTCCGACACCGTGAACATGGTCAACGCTCCGTGGTACGCGAAGGAGCGTGGGCTCGATGTCCGCGAAATCCGCCATGAGCGCGAGGGTGATTATCACACGTTGGTCGCGGTCACGGTGAGAACGGCCGACGGCCGTGAGCGGCGGGTCGCGGGAACATTGTTCGGGAATCGAGCGCCGAGGCTGGTCGACATTTTCGGAGTCCAGGTCGAAGCTGAGCTCAGCCCTCACATGATCTACATCGTCAATACCGACGCGCCCGGCTTCATCGGCGCGCTCGGTAGCCAACTCGGTGCGAACGGGATCAACATCGCCACCTTCAACCTCGGCCGCCGCAAGGCCGGCGGTGAAGCGGTCGCGCTGGTCGCGGTCGACGATCCGATCCGTGCGGAACTGGCGGAGCAGCTTCACCAGCTGCCCGGGGTTCGCGAGGTCGTGCCGCTGAGCTTTTGACCGCGAGGAGCGGCTCACCTAGAGCCGCGCCGCACCAGCAGGGGTAGTGGATTTGGGCAACGTCACCGTCATCGGCGCGCAGTGGGGCGACGAGGGCAAGGGCAAGATCGTCGACTGGCTCGCCAGCCGGGCCGACATGGTCGTGCGCTTCCAAGGCGGCCACAATGCCGGCCACACTTTGGTCGTCGGCGACCAGACCTACAAATTGTCCTTGCTTCCGAGCGGCATCGTCCGCGGCACTCCGTCGGTCATCGGCAATGGGGTCGTGCTCGACCCCTGGGCGCTGAAGGCCGAGATGGAGCGGCTGGCGAACCAGGGTGTCTCAGTTACTCCGGACGTGCTGATGATCGCCGAGACCTGCCCACTGATCCTGCCCATCCACCGCGACCTCGACGCGCTTCGCGAGGACGCAAGCGGTGCCGGCAAGATCGGCACGACCCGCCGCGGCATCGGACCGGCGTACGAGGACAAGGTCGGCCGGCGCGCAATCCGGGTCTGCGACCTCGCCCACCTTGGCGAACTCGACCCGTTGCTCGACCGCCTTTGCGCGCACCACGATCATCTCCGCGCCGGCTTCGGCCAGCCGCCGGTCGACCGCGAGCGGCTTCGCGGCGACCTCTCCGAGATTGCCGGCTTCGTCCTGCCGTTCGCACGGCCGGTATGGCGCGACCTCGATGCCGCACTTCGCCGCGGCCGTCGGATCCTGTTCGAGGGCGCGCAGGGCGTCCTGCTCGACGTCGACCACGGCACCTATCCGTTCGTCACCTCGTCGAACACCGTGGCGGGAACAACCGGCTCGGGCGCCGGCATGGGTCCGAATGCCGCCGGCTTCGTGCTCGGCATTGCCAAGGCGTACACGACTCGCGTCGGCTCTGGCCCCTTCCCCACCGAGCAAGACAATGAGGTCGGGCAAAGGCTGGGGGAAAGGGGGCACGAGTTCGGCACGGTCACCGGCCGGCAGCGCCGCTGCGGCTGGTTCGACGCGGTGCTGGTCCGGCAATCCGTCGCAGTGTCGGGCGTAACCGGTGTCGCCCTGACCAAGCTCGACGTGCTCGACGGGTTCGAGACGGTCAAGATCTGCACCGGATATCGGATCGGCGGCCATGAGTATGATTATCTTCCGCCGCATGCGCTCGACCAGGCGCGGGTCGAGCCGATCTATGAGGAGGTCGAAGGCTGGCCGGGATCGACGCGCGGAGCGCGAAGCTGGGCCGACCTGCCGGCGAGGGCGATCAAATATGTCCGCCGGGTCGAGGAGCTGATCCGCTGCCCGGTGGCTCTGGTCAGCACGTCACCCGAGCGCGACGACACGATCCTGGTTCGCGACCCGTTCGCCGGCTAGTGCCGCACCTCGAAGTGGCCGAGATTCTCGGCTGACGCTTCGCGAACATCAAGATTGTCCACGTGCGCAGCCGCGGGGCCCTGCCGCATTCGCTCGATCAGCTGCTCGACTGCGGCCTGCTCACCTTCGGCATGCGCCGCGACCGATCCGTCCGCGCAGTTGCGCACCCATCCGGCAACTCCGATCTCCCGCGCCTGCTCGCAGGTCCAGGCGCGGAAGAAAACGCCTTGGACCAAGCCGTACACGCGGACATGGCGGGCGACGCGCTCCATCACACCGTCGCGATATCGGGCGCGTCCTCCGCCTTCATTCCCACAACATTGTAGCCGGCGTCGACATGGTGGACCTCACCGGTGACTCCGCTGGCAAGGTCGGACAATAAATAGAGCCCGGCGCCGCCGACATCCTCGATGGTGACGTTGCGGCGAAGGGGCGAATTATATTCGTTCCACTTCATGATGTAGCGGAAGTCGCCGATGCCGCTCGCGGCGAGCGTCTTAATTGGCCCCGCCGAAATGGCGTTGACCCGAATGCCCTCGGGTCCAAGGTCCATCGCCAGATATTTGACGCTCGTCTCGAGCGCCGCCTTGGCGACACCCATGACGTTGTAATGCGGGATGACCTTCTCGGCGCCGTAGTAGGTGAGAGTCAGCAGCGAACCGCCGGGCTGCATCATCGCCCGGGCCCGCTGGGCGACGGCGATGAAGCTGTAGACCGAAATATTCATGGTCGTCAGGAAATTATCGAGACTGGTGTCGACGAACTTGCCGCGAAGCTCGTTCTTGTCGGAATAGCCGATGGCGTGGACGAGGAAGTCGAGGCCGTTCCAGCGCTCTTTCAGGGCCTCGAAGGTACGGTCGAGCCCCGCCATTTCGGAGACGTCGCAATCGACCAGCAGGTCCGATCCGACCTGCTCCGCAAGCGGCCGGACGCGCTTCTCGAGCGCCTCGCCTTGGTAGGAAAAGGCGAGTTCGGCACCTTGGTCGGCGAGCGCCTTGGCGATCCCCCAGGCGAGCGAGCGATCGTTCGCCAGCCCCATGATCAGCCCCCTCTTGCCTTGCATCAGCTTCGTCAAAGCTCCGGCTCCCCTCCTTCGACCACGATTTCCACATCCTCCCCGGGCTGTGGTTCCTCGACCGCCAGCTCGTCCTTGAACGGCCCGCTGTAGATCTCGCCTTTTAACGCCGTCGGCTCAACTTCCGCCAGCGCCGCGTTGAGCTCGGCCCCCATGACCACTCCGAGCCCGACAACGAAGAAGAAGATCAGAACGACCATGACTCCGGCAAGGCTGCCGTAGGTCAGGTCATATCCGCCCAGCAGGCCAAGGGTGAGCGGCAATAGCTCGACCGTCGCTAGCCACCACAAGGTGATTAGGAGTGCACCTGGCCATTTGAGGCAGCCATGCTTGCGATATCGCGCAGGCGTGAGTGCGTACAGCAAGGCGTAGATGGTGCCGAACAGCGCGACCGCCGGGACGATGCGGAACATTCCCAGGGTCGCAACCACGTCTTCGGCGAACGGCAGCCAGGTTTCGATCGCCATCTGCACCGAGCGAAGTGCAATCGACGCCGCAAACGCGAACATCAGCAGGATCACCGCGCCGACAATCATCGCGATTGAGCCCATTCGATATTCCCAGAATGGCGCGCAATATTTGACGCCATAGGCCCGTCGCAAAATGTCGCGAATCGTCTCGATGAAGCTTGCTGCGGTCCACAGGCCGACGATCGCGCCCAGCCATAACAATGGCCCGGTCCGGGCCGTCAGCGCCTCACCGACCGGCTGGCGAAGGGTGCGCGCGACCTCCGGAGGAAGCTGGCTGAGAATGGTCGCAACCGTCATCGCCCCGCTTTCCGTCTGGCCGATCAGATGGGCGAGCGCCGTGGCAACGATGAAAAAGGGAAACAAAGCGAGGAGTGCGAGGAAGGCGAGGTTGCCGGCATGGATGAAACCATCGTTGTAGACGCCGACGACAACCCGCTTTGCGACTTCGAACGGGTAAGCGCCGTGCTTGAGCCGCTTGGCGACATCGCGGCCGAATGCGGCGGTCTGGCTCGCAAGACGCTTGCGTCGTTCTTCCGGTGAAAGCGGTGAGTGGTCCTGCATCCCTTGGCAACTAAACCCCGAGGGACGCTCTCGGGTTGCCGCCGCCCTGCCAGCGGCGGGCAAATGCCTCCAGCTCCGAATCGCCTGCGGGCAGATCGATCGCGACTGTGATCAACTGATCGCCACGCTTGCCAGCTTTGTCGGTGAAGCCACGGCCCTTGAGCCGAAGCACCTTGCCGGACGTCGTTCCCTTCGGGATGGTGAGCATGACGGGCCCGTCGGGAGTAGGCACCTTGATCTTGGCACCGAGCACGGCCTCCTTCACCGTCACGGGCAGCGTCATCCGGATATCCCTGCCGTCGCGGCTGTAGAAGGGGTGCGGATCAATGGCGATGGTGAGGATCGCGTCGCCTGCGCCCGCCGGCCCCTGCTCCCCCTTGCCGGCAAGCCGGATTCTGCTTCCATCCTCAATGCCTTTCGGGAGCTTCAGGTCCACGGTCTTCCCGTCGCCGAGAGTCACGCGTTGCGGCTTCAGCGCGACGGCATCGACGAAGGAGATCTTCAGCCGGTAGGCGATGTCGGCACCTTTCTGCGGCGGTCGCGCGCGGTGGCGAAAGCCGGCGAAGCTCCCCTGGCCGCCGTACCCGCCGCGCTTCGCCGCACCCCCGAAAAGACCTTCAAACAAATCACCGAGATCGGCCGAGCTGGAATCGAAGCCGCCCCCGGGGAAGCCATCGAAATCGCCCGGACCGCCGCCTGGCCGAGCGTGGGCACGCCCGCCAAATCCGGCGCCGAACGGCATCCGCGGATTGCCCTCCTCGTCGATCTCGCCGCGATCGTATCGGGCCCGTTTGTCCTTGTCCGACAACATGTCGTAGGCGTGCGTGACGTCCGCAAAGCGCTTGGCCGCGTTCGGATTATCCTTGTTGCGGTCGGGATGAAGCTGCTTCGCGAGGCTGCGATATGCCTTCTTGATCTCGGCTTCGCTCGCTCCGCGTTTCAGTCCAAGTCTCTGGTACAGATCCATGCCCAATCCCATGCCGCAAGGGTTGCGATCTTTCCAGATGGGTTGCGGCATGCCCTCCTCCAAGCATAATCGGAGGCGGCAATGAGCGACGATCCATTCGCCCTTTTTGACTTATGGTTCAGCGAGGCGAAGCTCAGCGAGCTCAATGACCCGGAGGCAATGGCCGTAGCGACAGCCGACGCAAGGGGCAGGCCGTCCGTCCGAATGTGCCTTCTCAAGGCGCACGGGCCGCAAGGATTCACTTTTTACTCGAACAGTCAGAGCCGCAAGGGCGCCGAACTTGAGGCGAATCCGGTCGCAGCCCTGCTGTTCCACTGGAAATCGCTTCGCCGCCAGGTTCGGATTGAAGGTCGCGTTGAGCGCGTCTCCGGTGCGGAGGCCGACGCCTATTTCGAATCCCGGCCCCGCGACGCGCAGATCGGCGCCTGGGCGTCGGATCAGTCGAGACCGCTCGACCACCGCTCCACGTTCGAGCAACGAGTCGCGGAATTCGGCCGCAAGTTCGAGAGCTCGGCGATCTCCCGGCCGCCGCATTGGTACGGATATCGGGTCGTCCCCGAAGCGATCGAATTCTGGTCCGACCGGCCGTTCCGGTTGCACGAACGCAGGCTGTTCACCCGCAGCGGCACGGTCTGGACGGAAGACTTGCTGTACCCATGACAGCCGGTCACCACCACCATCACCACCCGGGACTGAACCATGGCGAGCGATCGTCGCTCGCCACCAAGGCTGCGATTGCCAGCGTCTGCACCGCGTTGGTGCTCCTCGCCCTCAAGGGATGGGCCGCAGCGGAAACGCATTCGATGGCGATGCTCGGGTCGCTGGCCGACACCGCCCTCGACCTGGCGGCCAGCCTGATCGTCCTGTTTGGCGTCAGGATCGCCGCCATTCCGGCCGACAGCGACCATCGTTTCGGCCACGGCAAAGCGGAAGCGCTGGTGGCGCTCGTCCAGGTCGCATTGATCAGCGTCTCGGCGGCCGCGATCGCCTATCGTTCGATCGACCGCCTGCTGCGCGGCGCCGAAACCCAGCAGGCGGAGCTCGGGATTGCGGTGTCGCTGGCGGCGATGGCGATCACGGTCCTCCTGATTGCCTATCAGCGCCATGTGATCAGCCGCACGGGCTCCGTGGCGATTTCCACCGACCGGTTGCACTACGCTTCCGACTTGCTGCTCAATGCCTCGGTCATCGCCGCCCTAATGCTCGATCAATATGCCGGTCTAGTCGGCGCCGACGCGGCCTTCGGTGTGCTGATCGCACTTTGGCTGGCGCGAAGCGCGTGGCTGTCATCGACCCACGCCATCGACCAGCTGATGGACCGCGAGTGGCCGGAAGCGGAGCGGCAGCGCTTCCTTGCCGCGGCCGCGGAATATCCAGAGCTCGCCGGCCTTCATGACTTTCGCACCCGAACTAGCGGGACACATCATTTCGCCCAATTCCATGTCTGGGTCCCGAGCCATTGGACCGTGAAGGAGGCGCACGACCGCCTCGACCGGGTCGAAGAGGAGCTTCAGCGACGCTTTCCTGGCACGGAAATCCTGATCCACCTCGATCCGGAGGGACACAGGGACCGCGAAGGAATGCTATCCTCGGACATCACAGAGCGGGCGACATGAACGCGCTGCCCTTCTTCCAGGTCGACGCTTTCGCCGAGGCGCCACTGACCGGTAACCCGGCCGCGGTGATGCCACTCGACCGGTGGCTCGACGACAAGGTGATGCAGGCGATCGCGGCCGAGAATAATCTCAGCGAAACCGCCTTCACGGTCCCGTCCAGCCGGGACGATGCGGACTTCGACCTGCGGTGGTTCACGCCGACGGTCGAGGTCGACCTGTGCGGCCATGCGACGCTCGCCGCCGGGCACATCGTCATGAGCGGCGGACGGGTACGCTTCGCCACGCGCTCCGGAGTCCTGACGGTGACCCGAAGCGGTGACCTGCTCGAGCTCAATTTGCCGGCCCATCGAGTCGAACCGGGTCATCTTTCCGGGCTGCACGAAGCCTTGGGAGCCGAGGGCGACACCTTTGTCGGGGACGAGGGCAATGGCAGCGTGATCGTACTTCTGTCCGACGAAGCGGCGGTACGCGCTGTTCGCCCCGACTTTGCGCGGCTTCGGCAGATCGATCGGCTGGTCATGGTGACTGCGCCCGGCGACGAGCATGCCATCGCCAGTCGCGTCTTCGCCGCCTACCATGGCATTGACGAAGATCCGGTGACGGGAGCCGCCCACGCGGCGCTGGTCCCTTTCTGGGCGGAAAGGCTCGGGCGTGAACGTTTCACTGCGTTCCAGGCGAGCCGTCGTACTGGCTTGCTGCATTGCCGCCTCGACGGCGAACGGGTGGTATTAGGCGGCCGCTGCTTCACTGTGATCGAAGGTCACTTCCAGCTCTGATCCGCAGACTCCATTGCGCAAGGCTGTCATCGGGCCTTTTCTTCCTTTCTTTTCAGTGCGAAGCTCGTTTTCGAATCGGGGAGAGGCTCATGCGACACATTGCAATCCTGACGCTCGCTGCGACGCTGGTCGCGAATCCGGCCCAAGCTCGGCCGGGGACGGAAACCGACACCCGTGTTGCCGCGGCCATCGCCTGCGCCTCGATCGCCGACGGCGAGCAGCGCCTGCACTGCTACGACCAGGCGATTGCCGGCCTGACCCGCGCGGTGGAGGCGGGCGACCTCCTGGGTCAGAAGACTGTGGCCGAACAGCCCCAGGGCCTCGAGGGTGTCATCAAGGCCTCGGGCGGCCGGGGTTACGACTTGTTCTGGGTGTCGCTGGACAATGGCGACCGCTGGGAGGTGACGGCGAGGAATTCCGATGACCTTCCTCGCCCCGGCAGGAAGGTGAAGCTCACCAGGTCGCCGCTCGGCTTCTATTTCTTCCACGAACCGGGTTACCCCGCGCGCAGGGCCCGCTTCCTCGGCCGTTCCTGAAGAGACTCAGGCGGCCTCAAGGCTCATGGCCTCGGTTTCAGCAATCCAGCCGCCGCCGAGAAGTCGCGAGCCGTCGTAAAATACTGCGGCCTGGCCGGGCGCTACTCCATATTCCGGCCGATCGAAACGGACCCAGTCGCTGTCGATCCGGACGGGGACGGGCGGCGCCATCGAGCGCACCCGGACGGTTACATCTCGTTGCCGCTCGCCAAGCCAGTTCAGGTCCTCGATCCGCATCGCGTCGACCGCGAGCGCGCGACGGGGGCCGACGACAACCCGCCGCTGCTCGGGCTCGATGCGGACGACATAGACCGGCTCGCGTTGTCCGCCCACGTCGAGCCCACGGCGCTGGCCGACCGTGAAGTGGACAACGCCGCCGTGGGTCCCGACCACCTGACCCTCAAGATCGACGATGTCGCCGGGCGCCTCGGTCTCAGGCCGAAGCTTCTTCACCAGGCCGGCATAGTCTCCGTCCGGAACGAAACAGATGTCCTGGCTGTCGGCCTTGGCGGCGACAACGAGACCCGTTTCGGCGGCGATGCGGCGAACCTCGTCCTTGGGCAGACGGCCTAGCGGGAAGCGCAGGAACTCCAGCTGCTCGCGGGTGGTGCCGTAGAGGAAATAGCTTTGGTCCCGCCTGGGGTCGGCGCCCCTGTGCAGTTCGAGCCGGCCGTCGGCTTCGACCCGCTGGACGTAGTGACCGGTCGCGAGGCAGTCCGCCCCGAGCTGACGGGCGAAAGCAATTAGATCGGTGAATTTCACGCCCTGGTTGCAAAGCGAGCATGGCACCGGTGTCCGGCCCCGCGCATATTCGTCGGCGAAGCGATCGATCACGCCCTCGCGGAAACGGCTTTCGTAATCGAGAACATAATGCGCAATTCCAAGCCGGTCGCAGACGGTCCGCGCATCAAAAATGTCCTGGCCCGCGCAGCACGCGCCGGCGCGGCGGATCGCCTCGCCATGGTCGTACAGCTGCAAGGTCACGCCGACCACCTCAGCGCCTGTTCGGGCCGCCAGCGCGGCCACGACCGAACTGTCGACGCCGCCGGACATGGCGACGACGATGCGCGCTTCCCGAGCGGCGCGGCCGAGTGAAAAGTCGATGGTCATTGGAAAGGCAATCTGGTGGCTCTTTACCCGAAGTTCACCCCTCGCGGCTACAGCAGGTTCGGAACTGGCAATGGCGGGGGGCGGATTGTCGCGGCACGAAGGGAAGTTCACGGCGTCAGCCGAGCAGCCGCTCGAAATGGCGGAGCTACTCGCGGCGATGGGAGCGCAGGCGAACATCACGCCTCGTGACCGCCAGGATGCGATCGCCTGCTTTCTGTCGGCTGGCGAAGGGTGGCGCGACGCGCTCGATGTAATTGGCGGCGCGTTTGCGCCGGATCTGGATTCGGCACGGTTAAGGGAGGCGAAGGAGGAATAAGCAGCAAATTAACCAGCGCGTTTCAGAATATCTTCAACGGCAGGCACTTAAAGGTGTGGCCATCGACATTGTTAAGCAGGTTTGACGGAATGCTTGAGAACCAAAAAATTCGGCCGGCTCAGGTGATCGGACCGCTCGGCGAGCCTTTGACGCTCCAGAGCCTCCCTCCGCGCGACACCACCCGTTGGGTCGTTCGCCGCAAGGCGGAAGTCGTTGCAGCCGTCGCTGGCGGCCTGCTGAGCGTCGACGAGGCCTGCGAGCGTTATTCGCTGAGTCTCGAGGAGTTTACTAGCTGGCAGCGCGCGGTCGACCGCAGCGGAATGCCCGGACTTCGCGTCACGCGCATCAAACATTATCGCGACGTCTACGAGCGCCAGCAGCGCTATTGATTTGTTACCGTCCGCAATCGATCCCCAAGTTTCTGGGGTTTTGCGCGACGCGGATTAACCAATAGGCTGGACAGCACCCTCCAATTCCGGAACAACAGTCGAGCATCACGCGTCTTGATGCCGAAGGCTGCCGCGTGCCAGCGGGCGGCCACGAACAGGAGGGAACGCTATGATCGGAATCATCGTCTGGTTGATCGTCGGCGGCGTGGTCGGCTGGCTTGCCAGCATCATCATGCGCACGGACGCCCAGCAGGGCATACTCCTCAACATCGTCGTCGGAATTGTCGGCGCGTTTCTCGCTGGTCTGATCTTCGGTGGCGGAATCAACGACACCATCACCATCGAAACTTTCCTCTACTCGCTGATCGGCGCAGTCATCCTGCTCGCGATCGTCAACCTCATTCGCAGGGGCACGGTTCGCTAATCGAGGCTGCAAGGCGATCAAGAGGGAGGCCGCGGGTTGAACCGCGGCCTTTCTTGTTCCTACCGAAGCTCGAAGCTCATGCTTAATGTCACCTCGAGCTTTTGCTCGCCGGGATCGATCTTGGTGTCGGCTGCTGCGCCCCGGGCCTCCATCATGACGACGCCAGGCATCGGCGGCGGCACGGCATAACCGCCGCCCTCGCTGACCGAGAGGAGCCGGACGACGCGCATCCCCAGCGCCCGCGCATAAAGGTCCGCCCGGGCGCGGCCGACCGCAATCGCCCGAGTGCGGGCCTCGTCGAGGGCGGCTTCGGGCTGGTCGATGGTGAGGCTCGGGCCGTGGATCTGGTTCGCCCCCTGGGCGACGAGCGCGTCGAGGATCCGCCCCGTGTTGCGGATATCGCGGAAGCGGACGCTGACCGAGTTTTGCGCCGTGTAGCCGACGAGCTGCGGCGGCTGATTTTCGCCGTAGCGATATTCGGGATTAAGGCTGATATTGCTCGTCTGGATGTCACGGTCGGCGATGCCGGCCCGACGGAGCGCCGCCCGGACCCGCTCCATGCGCGTCGCATTCTCCTGGATGGCCGCTGTCGCGGTGGCCGAGCGGGTCACCACTCCGGCGGAGATGATTGCAACGTCGGGCACTCGAGTGACTTCGCCGGTTGCGCTAACGTCGAGGCGGGTCCCGCCGATCGCTTGGACCTGGGTGACCGGCGCCTGGGCGATGGCCGCGGCCGGACCGAGGGCTGCGCCCAACATTAGCGCTGCGATTATTGCTTTTCTCATTGCTCCGTTCCTCGATGCTTAACTGGACGCGGGGACGCTGCGCCCCGCGCCATGGCTACTCGATGAACGGCGGAAATCAGCGTTTTGTCAAAGCCGACGGCGACCGGCGATGAGCCGGTAGATGGCGAGGATGATGAATGCCCCTACGATCGCCGCGAGGAATCCGGCGCCGTCGTCGGGACCATACCAACCGACCGCGCGGCCGAGGAGTCCGGCGAGCAGCGCCCCGGCGATGCCGAGGAGGATCGTGACGATGCAGCCACCCGGATCTCTTCCCGGCATCAGCAGCTTGGCGATGCCCCCGGCCAGGAAGCCGATCACGATCCAGCCGATAATCCCGTAACTTTCCATCATTCCTGCCTTCCCCTTTGACATCCGGCGCCATAATGAACGCGCTCGTAACACTGCGCCAACGTCCTCTTGCGGCGCAAGTGCCGCCGTTGGTCGAAAACAGCTGGCGATTTTCGCTCGGCAAAGGGTCTGTTGCGACCGGTGAGTTATTAGCGTAATACAGCTGCGGCACGAACCGCTGTTGGATTCGCGACGAAAGCGAAAGAATGTTCCGCATGAACCGGGAAACGACAATCGACCGATCGGACACGCTCATCGTGACGGATCGTTCGCACCGCAGGCGCTGGGTGGTGATCGGCGGGGCGCTGCTGGCGCTAATCGCGGTGATTCTCGCCGCGGTCATGATGAGCCGCGGGCCTGACGAGCAGACGTCGGCAGGCCCCGGCCAGGCAGCCGGCAAAGGCGGACGGGGGGGGCAGATTCCCTCGGTCACCGTGATTGTCCCGGGCACGATCCAGGTCGCCCGCACCATCACGACCAGCGGCGCCCTCGCTGCCCGGCGCGACCAGCCGGTAGGGATCGCCGGCGAAGGCGGCCTCGTGACGCGCGTTCTGGTCGATGCCGGCAGCTGGGTTCGTCAGGGCCAGGTTCTCGCCACCGTCGAGCGTTCGGTGCAGACCCAGGAGGCTGCGCAGCTCGCCGCCCAGGTCCAGGTCGCCCGTGCCGATGCGGCCCTCGCCGAGAACGAACTCAACCGCGCCGAAGCGCTCGTTGACCGCGGCTTCGTCTCCCGAGCCGACCTCGATCGCAGGCGCGCAGCCCGTGATGCCGCCGCCGCCCGAGTGCGTGTGGCGCAGGCCCAGCATAATGCCGCTCGCGCCCGAATCGGGCGTCTCGACATCCGCGCCCCGACGAGCGGACTCATCCTCGCCCGCAACGTCGAGGTTGGCCAGGTCGTCGGACCTGGCGCCGGCAGCCTCTTCCGCCTCGCCAATGGCGGCGAGATGGAAATGCGTGCGCGACTGGCGCAGCAGGACATTGCATTGATGCGCGTCGGTCTTCCCGCAAGCGTCACCCCCATCGGCCTCGACCGCAGCTTCTCCGGCTCGATCTGGCAAGTCTCGCCGGTGATCGACCCGCAGTCGCGGCAGGGCGAGGTCCGAATTGCCATCCCGTATGATCCGGCGATCCGGCCAGGCGGCTTTGCCGAGGCTCGGATCGCGGCCGGGGCGACGACGGCGCCGAGGCTGCCGCAGAGCGCCGTGTTGAGCGACGATCGCGGCAATTACGTCTACATCGTCAACGCCAGGAACGAGATCGAGCGGCGCGACGTGCGGATCGGCACGGTCAACGACGACGGCGTCACCATCATCGAGGGACTGAGCGGCCAGGAAGCCGTCGTGCTGTCGGCCGGGCCGTTCCTGAATCCGGGACAAAAGGTCTCACCCCGGCGGCAAGCCGCCCGTTAAACCGCCAGGACGAACCCAGGCCCATGAACTTCCGCAACATCTCATCGTGGTGCATCCGCAACCCGGTACCGCCGATCGTCCTGTTCGTCGGCCTGTTGATCGCCGGGTTGATCGCGTTCGCCAACATGGACGTCAACAATAACCCGGACATCGACTTCCCGGCGGCGGAAATCGGCATCTCTCAGCCGGGCGCGGCGCCGAGCGAAATCGAGACTCAAATCACCCAGCGCGTCGAATCGGCGGTGCGCGGAGTGAACGGCGTCGACGAGATCAACAGCTCGATCCGCGAGGGTTACAGCAACACCTTCGTCCAGTTCGAAATCGGCACTCCGACCGACCGGGCGGTCAACGACGTCCGCAACGCCATTGCCCAGATCAGGGGCGATCTCCCCGAAGGCATCCTCGAGCCGCAGATCAACCGTGTCGACATCGCCGGAGATCCGATCCTGTTCGTCGCCGCCGAGACCGCCGACATGAGCCTCGAGGAGCTTAGCTGGTACGTCGACAATACCGTCAGCAGGAGGCTGCTCGGGGTCGAAGGAATCGCCGCCGTTTCGCGCGAAGGCGGCGTCGACCGCCAGATCCGGGTCGTGCTCGATCCCGCCGCCCTGCAGGCCTACGGCATTTCCGCTGCTCAGGTGAACGCGCAGCTCCGGCAGACCAATCTCAACGCCGCCGGCGGACGGGCTGAAATCGCCGGCGCCGAGCAATCCGTTCGGATCCTCGGCAATGCACCCTCGGCCCATGCGCTTTCGGAAACCCGCATTGCCCTGCCCGGCGGCCGCCAGATTCGCCTCGGCGAAATTGCCGAGGTCAAGGACGCTTATTCCGAACAGCGAACGATCGCCAAGATGAATGGCCGGCAGGTCATCAGCTTCAACGTGCAACGTTCGAAGGGCGCGTCCGAGGTCACCGCCTACGACGCGGCTTGGGAGGAGCTGCGCAAGATCGAATCCGAGGATCCGCGAATCCGGTTCGTCGAAATCATCAATCAGGTCGATTATACCAAATCCCAATATTATTCGGCGATGGAAGCGCTGATCCTCGGCGCCGGCCTAGCCGTCCTCGTCGTCTTTCTCTTCCTTCGCGACATCAGGGCGACGCTCATTTCGGCGCTCGCCATCCCGCTGTCTGCCATCCCGGCCTTCTGGTTCATGGACCTGATGGGGATCACCCTGAACGGGCTTTCGCTGCTTGCACTCAGCCTGGTCGCCGGCGTCCTGGTCGATGACGCCATCGTCGAGATCGAAAACATCGTCCGCCACATGCGCATGGGCAAGTCGGCCTATCAGGCCTCGATCGACGCTGCGGACGAAATCGGCCTGGCAGTGCTGGCAACGACCATGTCCATCGTCGCGGTGTTCCTGCCGGTCGCCCTGATGCCCGGAATTTCTGGCCAGTTCTTCAAAGCATTCGGCTTCACCGTGGTCATCGCCGTCACGATGAGCCTGTTCGTGGCGCGAATGATCACGCCGCTGCTGGCGGCCTACTTCCTGCGCTCGAAAGGCGTCCAGGCACACGCCTCCGGCTGGGCGATGGACAAATATCTAAGGACCCTCGAATGGAGCCTCGACACCTCGAAGGCCGAGGCCCTTCGCGCCGGCATCGCGACCATGCCGTCACGCTTGTGGTATTGGTTCGTCGGCGGGTTGCTGCTGCTGCCGGTCGTCGGCGCCTTCGTCGGCGGTGCAGCCGGTGCCTTCTGGGGCTTGGGAAAACTTGGGCTGCCAACCTGGCTTGTCGTGCCGATCGCGATCATCGCGGGCGTCGCGGCCTGCTATCTGACCGCCAAGCTTATCAGGATCGTGGTTTCGATTTTTGGCGGCGGGTTCGCCGATTGGCACGGGATGATGGCGGCGCGCTGGTCTGCGCGAATGCGCGATCATCGCATGGTCATGGTCGGCGGCGGCTTCGCGACGCTGGTTGCAACGGTCCTGGTCTTCGCCAGCCTCGGAATGCAGTTCCAGCCACCGCTCAACCTCGACTTCAGCCGCGTCCGAATCGGCATGCCGCCGGGATCGACGCTTCAGCAGACCAGCGACAAGGTGCAGCAGGCGGCCGAGATCGTCGAACGCGACCCCGACGTCGATCGCGTATTCCAGCGCGTATTCACTGGCGCCGGCTTCCTCAACATCGTGCTCAAGAAGGACCGCGAGAAGACCAGCACCGAATTCGAGCGATCGCTCACCCCGGCGCTGACCTCTATCCCCGATGCACAGGTCAACTTCCTGAGCCAGGGTGGCGGCGGCCCCGGCGGCGCCCCGCGCGACATCATGTTCTTCATCGGCAGCGACAATCCGGAGCTGCTGCTCGAGACGGCCGGAAAGATCCGGGACGAGATGCAGACGCTGCCCGAATTGCGGGCTCCGCGGATTCAGGGCGACCTCGTTCGTCCAGAGATCACGATCAAGCCGCGCTTCGACCTGGCCGCCGATCTTGGAGTGACGACGGCGGCCCTCGGCCAGACCATCCGCATCGCGACTCTGGGCGACATCTCGCAAAACAGCGCGAAATTCTCGCTTGCCGACCGGCAGGTTCCGATCATCGTCTCGCTGTCCGAATACGCCCGCCGCGACCTGTCGATCCTGGAAAATCTGCCGGTGCCGACCGCCAGCGGAGGCTCGGTCCCGCTCAAGGCCGTGGCCGAGATCAGCTTCGGTGCGGGGCCGGTGACCGTCCAGCGGACCAACCAGATCCGCCGCACGGTCGTCAGCGCCGATCTTGCCCCGGGGCTGGTGGCGAGCGACGCGTGGGCAAAGATCAACCAGCTGCCCACGGTCCAGAACATGCCCCAGGGCGTGCAGCGGATGAGTTTGGGCGACCAGAAATGGCAGGCCGAGCTGCTCTATTATTTCTCGATCGCTCTGATGTCCGGAGTGTTGCTGGTGTTCGCGGTGCTGGTCCTTCTGTACCGGCGCTTCCTCTCGCCGTTCGTCAACATGGGCTCGCTCGTGCTCGCTCCGCTCGGAGCCGGGATCGCACTGCTTTTGACGAGTAACCCGGTGTCTCTGCCAGTGCTGATCGGCATCCTCATGCTCTTCGGAATTGTCGCCAAGAACTCGATCCTGCTGATCGATTTCGCAGTCGAGATGATGGACCACGGCATGGAGAAGAACGAGGCGATCTACGAGGCCGGACACAAGCGCGCCCAGCCGATCGTCATGACGACGGTGGCCATGTCCGCGGGCATGCTGCCGATCGCCCTGGCGTTCACCGGCGACGGCAGCTGGCGGGCGCCGATGGGGATCACCGTGATCGGCGGCCTCATCTTCTCGACCATCCTGACGCTGCTTCTCGTCCCCGCCTATTTCTCGCTGGCGATCGACATGGAGAAGTGGATTGCCGGCAAGTTCCGCAGGCTGATCGGCGAGCCGGACGGGCCGGCCGAGCCGGCTCCCGTCCCGGCGGAGTGATTTCGCTCCGTCGGGCCGCTATGGCGTCGGCATGAGTTCGCGTGCCTTAGGTCGGTTCAATCCTGTCCAGCCAGGGGCTGCGGGAATGAAGGTGGTGGCGACCGGCCTACTCGTCGCCATGGGTATCCTCTATTTCCTCACCCACGAGTTCGAGCAGGATTATCCCTGGGTCGGGTTCGTCAACGCCTTCGCCGAAGCGGCAATGGTCGGCGCCCTCGCCGACTGGTTCGCGGTCACCGCGCTGTTCCGCCATCCGCTCGGCCTGCCCATCCCGCACACCGCCATCATTCCCCGCAACAAGGACCGGATCGGGGAATCCCTTGCCTCATTCCTCAAGGAGAATTTCCTTATCTCGTCCGTGGTCGCACGGCGGATGCGGGGCATCGACGTCGCCGGTGCGGTCGGCCGCTTCCTGCGTACCCCGGAAGGCGAAGGCAGCCGGATTCGCCAGGGCGCCTCGCGCCTGATCGCCGACATTTTCGAGGGTCTCGACGACGAGCGCCTGGGCGGAATCGTCAAGGGCGCGGTGTCAAGCCGGATCCGGGAGATCGACGTCGCGCCACTGCTCGGCCACGCGCTGGCCTCGGCGATCAACGAGGATCGCCATGTGCCGATGCTCGAGGCGGCGATCCGCTGGATGGCACGAACCCTCGATGCGAACGAGAGCATGATCCGCGAGATGGTGCACAAGCGCGCCAGCTGGGTGCTGAAGCTCGCCGGACTCGACGCCAAGCTCGCCGACGCGATCGTCGACGGGCTGCGCAAGCTGACGGTGGAAATGGCAACCGACCCTGCCCATCCGGTCCGGGCGAAGATCGAGGAGGAGCTCGCCAAGCTCGCCAACGACCTCCAGACCAACCCGGCCACGCAGTCCAAGGTCGAGGAAATGAAGGAGGCGCTGCTCGACAATCCGTCGGTGGCTTTATGGTTCGACACGTTGTGGGAAAGGGCTCGTGAAGCGATCATCCGCGCCGCCCGCGACCCGGACGCGGCCATGGCGGGCAAGCTCGGCGAGGTTCTGCGCTCCATGGGCGGCACCCTGGAAAGCGATCCGCGAATCCGCGGCGCGATCAACCAGTTCGCGAGGCGCGCAGTCGCCGGAATGGCCTCGAGCTACGGCGGCTCGATCGTCAAATTGGTGTCGGAGACGGTCCGCGGCTGGGACGCGCGAACCGTCACTAACCGGCTGGAAGCGGCGGTCGGGCGCGACCTGCAATATATCCGCATCAACGGCACTTTGGTCGGCGGTCTCGTCGGCGTGACGCTCCACACCATCCATTATTTCTGACCTTGCCATTGCCGCATGCAGCGGCTTTGCTGCGCCTTCGTCATCCGGAGCCAGCCATGAAGCGATATGCCGTCCTCGCCGCCGCAGCCCTGTACCTTGCCGCGGCGGCCGCCGCCCAGCCCACGTCTCCGCCACCGGAACGCGTCACCGTCATCCATGCCGGCACGCTAATCGCGGAGCCGGGACGTCCGCCGATGCGCAATGCCACGGTCGTCGTTAGGGGACGAAGGATCGCCGAGGTCCGCTCGGGCTTCGCCGACGTGCCCGGCGCCCGCGTCGTCGACTTGCGCGCCGCGACGGTAATGCCGGGCCTGATCGACATGCATGTCCATCTCGTCGGGCTCGACGACCGGCTGCAGAGGCGACTCCAGGAGCCGTTCCGCGATCATGAGGACGAGGCCTACACGGCCGTCCACAACGCCCGGAAGACTTTGCTCGCCGGCTTCACGACGGTCCGCGACCTCGGCGCCGAGCCCCGCACCATCCTGTCGCTGCGCGACGCGATCAACGGCGGACTATTTGCCGGCCCGACGGTCATCGCCGCTGGGGCAGGAGTCGCCGTCACCGGCGGCCACGGCGACGTCAACGGCCTCAATCGCAATCTCGAATCCGTGCTGAAGCCGCAGGCAACCCATGTCTGCGACGGGCCTGCCGACTGCCGCCGGGCGACTCGCGAGCAGGTCTCCGAAGGCGCCGACGTGATCAAGCTCAAGGCGTCGGGCGGGGTTCTGTCCAACGTTCCCGGCGGCCTCGCCCAGCAGATGATGGACGACGAGCTCCTCGCCGTGGTCGCGACCGCCCGCACCTTCGGCCGCAAGGTGGCCGCACACGCCCACGGGGTCGACGGCATCAACGCGGCGCTTCGCGCCGGCGTCGATTCGATCGAGCATGGCACTTTCACCAACGACGAGACCTTCCGCCTCTATAGGCAAACCGGCGCGTATTATGTCCCGACCCTGCTCGCACCGGCTGCGGCACTTGCCGACGGCGAGCGCGGCGCGCTGACCCCGGCGCAGCTGCAAAAGGCGCGCGAAGCTGCCGGAAACGCGGAGAAGAGCTTTGCGCGCGCGGTCCGCGAGGGCGTGAACATCGCCTTCGGCACCGACACCGGAGTGAGCCCGCACGGCCGCAACGCCGAGGAGTTCGCGCTGATGGTCAGGAACGGCATGTTGCCGGCCGACGCCATCAAGTCGGCGACGGTTTCCGCCGCAGCCCTGCTCGGCAGGTCGGACTCGATCGGGACGATAGCCGCGGGCAAGGACGCCGACATCGTCGCGGTCGAAGGCGATCCGCTGGCCAACATCCGGCTGCTCGAGAATGTCGGCTTCGTGATGAAGCACGGCCGGATCCACAAGCTGGGCGGCGAGCGGCAGCTGACCGAAGTTGACTAACCCGAGCTGCGCCGCTCGATCGTCGCGCCGACGGCGCTGAGCTTCTCCTCGAGCCGCTCGTAGCCGCGGTCGAGGTGGTAGACTCGCAGCACCTCGGTCTCACCTTCGGCGGCGAGCCCGGCGAGCACCAGGCTCATGGACGCGCGCAGGTCGGTCGCCATGACGCTGGCGCCGGTTAGCTTCTCGACTCCGTGGACGATTGCCGAGCGGCCCCGCACCTCGATCTCGGCGCCCATCCGCCGAAGCTCGGGGACGTGCATGTAGCGGTTCTCGAAAATCGTCTCCTCGAGGAAGCTTTCGCCGCCGGCGAGGCACAGCATGGCCATGAACTGCGCCTGCATGTCGGTGGCGAAACCGGGGAAGGGCGAGGTCGACAGCGCCAGCGGTTTCAGCCGCCCGTCGGCGCTGACCCGAACGCCGCGCTCGTGAAACTCGATCATCAGCCCGGCTTGGCCGAGCGCGTTCAAGGTTGCCCGCATGTCGTCGGGCCGTGCCCCGATCAGGTCGAGCGAGCCGCCAGTGAGACCGGCCGCGCAAGCGTAACTGCCGGCCTCGATCCGGTCCGGCATCACCTCGTAAGTTGTCCCGCTAAGGCCCTCGACCCCGTCGATGATGAGATGGGCCGAGCCAATCCCCTCAATCTTGGCGCCCATTGCCACCAGCAGGTTGCACAGGTCGACGATTTCCGGCTCGCGGGCGGCATTGAATAGCTCAGTCCGGCCGTTGGCGAGGACCGCCGCCATCACAGCATTCTCGGTCGCTCCCACGGAAACCACGGGGAAGCTGAAATTGCCTCCAGACAAGCGGCCTTTAGGGGCGCTCGCCCTCACATAACCGGCGGCGAGCTCGATCTCGGCGCCGATGCACTCGAGGGCCTGAAGGTGGAGGTCGATCGGCCGATCGCCGATCGCGCAGCCGCCGGGCAAGCTGACCGTCGCCTCGCCGGCGCGGGCGAGCATCGGGCCAAGTACGAGCACCGAGGCCCGCATCTTTCGGACCATGTCGTAGGGAGCGACCGTCGAGGCGATGTCGCTCGCCTGGAGCGTCATCTTGCGGCCGAATTCGCCGCTGCGCATTCCGGCGACGCTCGTCGACACCCCGAGCTGGTTGAGCAGATGGCCGAAACTGTCGACGTCGGCGAGGCGCGGCAGGTTGGTGAGGGTTAGGGTCTCTTCGGTCAGGAGAGCGCACGGGAGCAGGGTGAGCGCGGCATTCTTGGCGCCCGAGATCGGCACCTTGCCTTCGAGCCGCCTGCCGCCCTCAATCCATATGCTGTCCATCGGCGCGCTTTAGCGACTCGTCGGCCTCTGACAAGTTGCCCTCCCGCGGGTTAGCAGCCGCCGCCGGGCAAAGCGGTCAGGATCCTTTCGGCCGTATAGGGCTTGCTCACATAGGCATGGTGCGGGACCGATTTTGCCCGCTCGACCGTCACTGGATCGGTCTGCGCCGTCACGAAGACGATGGTGATTCCGCGCTCTTCGTGCAGCTCCGCCGCCAGTGCGATGCCATCCTCGCCACCGCGCAGCTGGATGTCGACGATAGCGAAATTGGGGTTGTGGGCGGCGGCGAGGGCTCGTGCCTCGTCGCAATCGGTTGCCCAGCCGACGACCTCGCATCCGGCAGACTCTAGGATTGATTCCAGACTGGTTGCGATCAGCGCTTCGTCCTCGACGATCAATGCTTTCGGTACGGCTGGCATAAGTGCTTTCGTGCAGATGGCCTTATCGGGTACAATGTTGGCCGGAGTATGGAGTCGCGTAATGGAGAGTAGCCTCACCCCGTCCGGCATTCCCGCCGTCGGACCTGTTTCCTGGGGCTCCCATTTTTGCCAGCTCTACGAAAACACCTCCGACCTGGCGGACGTGCTGGTCCCTTATTTCAAGGCGGGACTAGAGCGCAATGAGCTTTGCCACTGGGTGACGTCTCACGAGCTCGGCGTCGAAGACGCGAAGTCGGCGCTTCGCGCCGCCTACCCGAAGCTGGATGAGGCACTTGCCTCCGGCCAGATCATCATTCTGGATCGCAATGACTGGTACACGCCGAGCGAACAATTCGACCCCGGCATGGTGGTCGGCGGCTGGCTAGGCCATGAGGAGCGCGCCCGCTCGCTCGGCTACTCGGGATACCGGCTGACCGGTGACACTCTGTGGCTCGAACCGCATCAGTGGAACGAATTCACCAAATACGAGGAACTGGTGAACGAAGCGTTCGCCACGCGCCGGATAGTCGCGCTCTGCACTTACTGCATGGGCCGCTGCGGAGCCTCGGAGGTGCTCGACCTGGTCAACACCCACGCCTTTGCAGTCGCGCGGCGGAGGGGCCATTGGGAGGTGGTAGAAAGCCCGTCGCTCAAGGACGCGAAGTCCGAGCTGGCCGAGCTCAATGCTACTCTTGAGGCGCGGGTCAGCGAGGCAACGGAGGAATTGCGCAGCCTCGTCGGGCAGAAGGAGGCGCTACTCAAGGAAGTTCATCACCGTGTGAAGAACAACCTGCAGATCGTCGCCAATCTCATCACGATGCGATCGAGCTCGGCCCCTGCCGAGGCGCGCCAGGTGCTGCTCGAGACGGCCGAGCGTGTCCAGTCGATCAGTGCCGTTCACGAGGCCCTCTATGACCGCGTGAACGAGGGCGGCGTCGGCCTTCTCGACCGCGTGGAAAGCATCGGACGGCGGCTGCTGGAGACCTACGGCGTTACAGGCCGCGTGTCCCTCAGCGTCACCGGTGACGACGTCCGGCTTCCACTCAACTCGGGAGTGCCAGTGGCATTGCTTGCAACCGAGCTGTTGTCGAACGCCCTCAAGCACGCCTTCCCCGCTGACCGCCACGGCAAGGTTCAAGTGAGGGTGGCGCAGCTCGAGGGCGGCGGCTTCAGTCTCTCAATCACCGATGACGGAGTCGGCACGTCCACGACCGCGAACGGTCGTCGCGGATCGGGGCTGCACATCGCGCAAGCGCTCGCGAGGCAGCTCGACGGCAAGCTCGAAATCCGGAACCTCGATGATGGCGGGGTGGCGGCGACCTTGATGGCCGGGAAGCCGCGCGACTAGGCCTTTTCGAGGGTGCACTGCAGCGGGTGCTGGTTCTCCCGCGCGAAATCGATCACTTGGGTGACCTTGGTCTCGGCGACCTCGTAGGTGAAGACGCCGCAGACGGCGACGCCCTGCTGGTGGACCTGGAGCATGACCCGAGTCGCGTCCTCGATGCTCATCGAGAAGAAGCGCTGAAGGACGAGCACGACGAACTCCATCGGCGTGTAGTCGTCGTTGAGCATCAGCACCTTGTAGTTCGAGGGCTTTTTCGTGCGCGGGCGCGTGCGCGTCGCGACGCCGGTCTCGAACTCGTCGAGGCCGTCGCCATCACCGGGCTCCTCGCCCATCGCTGTCCACTGCCACCGCATCGCTCCTCCTAGAATATGGCAAGCGCCGAACGCGCCGCAAGGCGGCGCGTGCTGCTTGCCGGGCAAAAAAGGGCGGCCGCCCCAGGGGAGGGACGGCCGCCAGCCGTTGCCTGAGCTATAGGAGGGGAGAGAGGTCAGGCAACGAGATCGTTGAGGCGCTCGGCATTGTCCGTGGCGCGATTCGAGATCGGTTGGATCGCCTCGCCGGCCAGCTTGACGAGCGACTCGGTCAGGCGCGAGCTCTCGGCGACCGCGCGGTCGAAGGAGGCGCGGACGAACTCGCTCTGCAGCTGGATGAACTCGGTCGGCGACTTGGCCTCGGCGAGCGAGCGAACGGCGTCGGCCGTCTGCTCGACGCTCTCGCGGCTCTTGGCGACCACGTCCTGGGCGATCGAGCGCGAGCCTTCGGCGGCGATTCGACCGGCATCGACCAGCGCCTCGATGTTGCCGCGGGTGATCTCGACCAGCTCCTCGGCAACCTTCTGCGAGCGACGCGCAGTGTCCTGGCTACGCTCGCTCGCCTCGGCGAACAGCGACTGGAAGGGCGCGGTGCCCGGAAGGGTCGCGAAACCCTGGAAGAAGGTGTTGGGATCGAAGTTCACGGCATTGGTCCTTTCGTTCGCGGCGGCCGGGGCCGGCTTCGCTGATGTCCGGCGCTGAGCCTTGCGCGGCGCCTTGCGGACGCTACGAACGGCGGTCTCGGCCTTCTTGGTGCGCCGCTTGCCGCGGGCGCGGGCATTCTTCTCGGCCTTGGCGGTCTGCTCGACGACCTTGGCGGTGGTGTCGGCGACGGCCTTGGCGACGGCGGCCGGGGCTTCCGCAGCGGCGTCGGCCTGAACTTCGCGATCATCAGCCATATCAAACTCCTTTTGTTGCAGTGCAACATATAGGGTGCGCTGCACCATTTCAAGGGGATTTTTGTGCACTGCGGTATCGACCGCTTGACGATGCGCCTGTTGGCGAACAAGAGCGGCTATGGACCTGCCCGCTGACATGACCGGCCGACGCCGCCGCGGCCTGCTAATCGTCCTTTCCTCCCCGTCCGGCGCCGGCAAGTCGACGATTTCGCGGATGCTTCTCGACGCCGATCCGGAGGCGACCATGTCGATTTCGGCGACAACTCGCCCCAAGCGGCCGGGAGAAGTGGACGACGTCGACTATCATTTCGTCGACGATGCCGAGTTCGACCGCCTGATCGACGCCGGCGAGTTCGTCGAATGGGCGCCGGTGTTCGGCTACCGCTACGGAACCCCCAAGGCGCCGGTGAAGGCGGCGCTCAAGGCCGGCCGCGACATCTTGTTCGACATCGACTGGCAGGGCACTCAGCAGCTCCAGGCCGCGATGGGCGAGGATCTCGTCACCATCTTCATCCTGCCGCCGTCGATGGCCGAGCTCGAGCGCCGGCTGCAGGAGCGCGGCACCGACAGCCCGGACGTCATCGCCGACCGGATGGGCCGCGCCGCCAGCGAGATCAGCCACTGGCCGGAATATGAATATGTGCTGGTCAATCGCGACATGAACGAATGCCTGGCCGAGGTGCAGTCGATCGTCGCGGCGGAGCGGTTGAAGCGCGGCCGCCAGATTGGCCTGGTGACGTTCGTGCGCGACCTCATCGGACCCCAGCACTAGGGCCGGTCGAGCAGCTCCAGGAAGCGCGCCGCGGCGAAAAAGTCCCGGCGGCGATTCTCGAGCGCCGCCTCCGCCTCCGAATCGGAGCCCCATTGCTCGCTTTGCCAGGCGTCATCGATCGTGACCGCCGACCATGCGTCCTCGGCGGGCAGTGCCCGCTCGAGCACGGCAAGCGCCGCCACCAGCGACCCGCCGACGGTGACCAGCGGCGACAGGCCGGCGAGCCGAAACGGGTCGAGCGAGCGCACGGCATGGGACAGCCGGTCGATCGTCCCCGCAGGCTGCGGGACGTGAAGGACTCCACGGGTCACGGCGAAATCGACGTCGTAGCGACGGCGGGCCCAGCCGAGCAGCGCGTCCCAGCTTTCAACCTGGCGCTCGACGAGCGGGCGCGGCCCTTCGGCGCGGTAGCAGGCCAGGTCGTTTTCGCCATACCTTGCCAAGCCCGCGGCGAAGGCTGCCTTCGCCGGAGCGACCCGGTCGATCGCGGCATTGGCAAGGCTGGTGAGCGGCATCGCCCGTGGGTCGACGCTTTCGGCGACGCCATTCCACTCGTTCGACATGGCCTCGGCAAGCGCCGAGGTCGGCACGATCAACGGCGATCGAGCCGGGGTCCGCACCTGCCGGCCGTCGAGTTCGATCCGGAACCCGTCATCGGTTTCGGTCGCCTGGGCCGCGGTCCAGAAGCGCTTCAACGGTCTTCCTGCTCCCACATCTTCCTGAGCATTCGCGGCGCAAATACGGCGTCGATCGCCCCCATGACCGCGAGGATTCCGCCGACCAGCGGCCAGCCGCCCTCGCGGATCAGGTCGGTGAAGGCGATGGCGATCCCGCCCAGGAACATCGCCAGGCCGAATAACCGCGCGGCCATGAACAGCCGGAAGCGCCGCCGCCAGAGATCCTCGTCAGCCATATCGGCGCGCCCTCCCTCTCGAAGCAAAGCGATGACCTCGCCAGGCTCGTCGGCAACCGCCACGGCGCCGGCGCGAAGCAGCTCGTCACGGTCGTGATAACCCCATGCGGCGCCGATCCCGGTCGCGCCGGCGGCGATGGCCATTCCCATGTCGTAGCTGGTGTCGCCGATGACGATGGTCGCCTCGGGCGTGGAGCCGGCGTCGGCAATCGCCTGCAGCGCCATCGACGGATGCGGCTTGGACGGGTGGCGGTCGGCGGTCTGGAGCGACACGAAGCGGCCCGACAGGCCATGGCATTCGAGGCAAAGGGAAAGCCCGCGATCCGACTTGCCGGTCGCGACGGCGAGCAGCCAGCCGTCGGCCTCGAGCGCATCGAGCAGCCCGGCGATGCCGTCGAACAAAGGCTCTTCGACCCGGCCCTCCTGGCGAGCTCGAAGGAAATGCCGTTTGTAGCTCTCGGCGAGCATCGACTGCGCATCGGCCTCGGCGTCCGGCACCAGCGCGGCCATCGCCTCGACGAGGCTGAGCCCGATCACTCGCCGGCACTCGCGCGGCGGCGGAACCGCGATGCCATGCTCGGCCAGCGTGTCGGCCACCGCGCGATAGATGGTCGCCCCGCTGTCGACGAGGGTGCCATCGCAGTCGAAGATGGCGAGCCGGTTCACCGACGGCCGCGGGGCGCCTGGCCGCGGGCCCGCCTTTCGCCGCGCCGCTCGCGGCGGCGGGTCCTTGCAGCGGCGGCAACGCGCCGGGCCTGCGCTTCCGGCGGTGGCTTGGGCCGGTCGAGCGGCAGATGGTCGCCGGCCATCGGCTCGAAGCCGAGGGTCGCGAGGCTTTCCGCAAAGTGGGTCGGCAGGTCGGCAGTGACGTCGATCGATCCGCCGTCCGGCGAGTCGATCCGCAGCCGCCGCGCGTGCAGGTGCAATTTGCGGCTGATCCCGCCGGTGAGAAACGCCTCGGGACCGCCATATTTGGCATCGCCGACGATCGGATGGCCGATCGCCGCCATGTGCGCGCGGAGCTGGTGAGTCCGGCCGGTGAGCGGCTGGAGCTCGACCCAGGCGGCGCGGTTGCCGGCCCGGTCGATCAGCCGCCACCTTGTCCTCGCCGGCTGCCCCGATTCCTCGTCGATGTGCATCTTCTCGCCGCCGGTTCCCGGCTGCTTGGCGAGCGGGGCGTCGATCATGCCCTCGTCGGCCGACGGCACGCCGACCACCAAAGCCCAATAGACCTTGCGCGCCGTCCGCCCGGAAAAGGCCTTGGCGAAATGGCCCGCCGCCCGCGCCGTCCGAGCGACCAGAAGCGCCCCGGACGTGTCCTTGTCGAGCCGGTGGACGAGCTTGGGCCTTGCGCCGGATTCGTCGGCCAGGCCATCGAGCAAGCGGTCGAGATGATGGGTCGTCTTGGTCCCGCCCTGCGTCGCCAGCCCCGGCGGCTTGGCCAGCACGAAGGCATTGCGGTCCTCGTAGATCACCATGTCGCGGACGAGCTCGGCTTCCTCCGCCGTCAGCGGCTGCACCTGGCGCTTGGGCCTGGCCGCGGCGGGCGCGGGATCCGCCGGCGGCACCCGGATCGTCTGGCCTGCCTCGACCCGGTCGCCCGGGGTCGCGCGCTTGCCGTCGAGGCGAAGCTGGCCTGTCCGCGCCCAGCGCGAAACGAGGTTGAAGCTGACCTCCGGCAGATGGCGCTTGAACCAGCGGTCGAGCCGGATTCCGTCGTCGTCTTCGGAAACGGTGAAACTGCGCGCCTCGGCCATTCGGCGGCGATTAGCCGCTCTCCTTCGTCATTGCGAGCGAAGCGACGCAATCCCGTCCCCGGCGGTCCTGGATTGCTTCGTCGCTATGGCTCCTCGCAATGACGGGCAGCCCAATAGTCAAACGCCTGGCCGTGCAGCCGCCGGACGAAGGCTTCCGCTTCCGGTCCTTGCCACAGGCCGGTGTAGCCGTGCGCCTTGGCGCCAGCGACCCACCAGCCCTGCCCCGGCAGCCCGTCGGACTGGCGGACGACGAGCACCGCCAGCTCCGGCTCGCCGCGATGAGCCGCATCCTCGTCGACATGACCGAGCATTGTGCACAATTGCCGCATCTTCGGCCGCGAGAAGTCATGGCCGAGCATCGCGAGAACTCCCGAATAGGTGAGCGGCTCGCCCGCTTTGGCCGCGGCAATGAGGATCGCCCGCACCTCGCGCGGGTCGGCGAGCGGGCCAGCCCCGGGGCCAGAATCCCTATTCATTCCGGCTGGTTGGCAACCGGAGTCAGTTCGAACACGTCGAGCTTCGATGTGCTTTGCGGCCAAGGGATGACCAGCCGCCAGCGAAACGGGCCGATCCGCTCGAAAATCCCGGCCATGTCGCGCCGCGGATCTTCGCCATAAGCGCGCGGCTGGTCTTCGTTGCCGAGCGCCAGGCTGCCGAGGAAGATCAAACGGTCTTCCCGGTCGTCCTCCCACAGCCGCCCGGCTGGCCGCTGGCTGCCGGTCTGCTTGACGATGGTCAGAAGCTCGCCCTCGACCTCGACGTAGCAGAAGAATGGCCGGAACCGCTCGAACACCGGCCCGCGGGTCCCGGTTTGGCCGAGCTTGATCATCCGGCAATTGTAGCTGCCCGGAGTCGGCGCCGGCCTCGGCAGCGCGCCGCGCGCCTCGAGCAGCCGGCCTTCGCGCCGGAGGTCCGCGCTGTGCCCGCCCCTGCGAGCCTCCTCGAGCGCTGCCTGCCAGGCGAGGCCGAGGCGGTCGATCCGGTCGCGGTCGCCCTCGGTCGCGATCCGCCGCCAGGCTTCCGATTTGGCCGGCGGCTCGACCGTCACGGACGCCCGCGACATGTCGGCCTGCGGCCGCCGCTGCAGGTCGGCGCAGCCGGTCACGACAATGCCGAGCACGGCAATCATGGCGAGTCTCAGTGACAACACTGGGTGCAGCGAGCCTCTTGCAGTTCCTAGACCGTAACAAGTGCCGGTGCGGGCAATTGGTTGCAACCACCGCCCCGTTCATCATCCCGCTTTACTTCCAATTCGGCGCCGCTAGGCGCCCTGCCGATGAATGATCCGAAGCCGCGATCGCCCGACGAGGCCGCCGTCCGCCGCGGCCTCGGCTACGGCCTCGCCGCCTACGGTTTGTGGGGGCTGTTGCCGATCTACTTCAAGGCGCTCGAGTCGGTCCCGCCGGTCGACATCGTCGCCCACCGCATCCTCTGGTCGCTGCCTTTCCTTGCCCTGCTGGTCGGCCTGACCAGCGGCTGGCGGAGCCTCGCAAGCGCGCTTCGCAGCCGGGCCACGCTCGGACTGCTGCTGCTCAGCGCGCTGCTCATCGCCGTCAACTGGCTGGTCTATGTCTATGCGGTGGTCAGCGGGCACATCCTGGCTGGCAGCCTTGGCTATTACCTCAACCCGCTGGCCAACGTGCTGCTCGGACGATTCGTCCTCAAGGAGCGGCTGTCATGGCTGCAATGGAGCGCGGTGGCGATCGCCGCGCTCGGCGTGTCGGCGCTCGCCGTCGAAGCTTTGAGCCATCTGTGGATCAGCCTCGTCCTGTGCGCCAGCTTTGCCACCTACGGCCTGCTCCGCAAGATCGTCACCGTCGGTGCGGTCGAAGGGCTCGCGGTCGAGACCGCGCTGCTGTTTCCATTCGCCCTGCTGTGGCTCGGCTGGGGCCTCGCAGCGGGCGCAGCCAGCTTCGGCACCGGCGGCACGGACTCGGCGCTTCTCGCCCTCAGCGGCCTCGTCACCATGACGCCGCTTCTGCTGTTCACCAGCGCGGCGCGAAGATTGCGCTACTCCACCCTTGGAATGCTGCAGTTCCTGGCGCCGACCCTGCAGTTCATTGTCGCCGTGTGGATCTACGGCGAACGCTTCACCGGCGCCCACGCGATCGCCTTCGGCGCGATCTGGATCGCCCTCCTCCTCTATGTCACCGCGCTTCGCCGCCAGCATCTCGCCGGAAGCGCGACCCTGCCGGAATAAGGAACCGGCGCGGCCCCCTCCGCATTACGCAACCGTCATGAAACAGCACATCTTCACATCCGCCGCCGTCGCCGCCGCCGCAGCCATGCTCGCGGCCTGCGAAAGCTACCCCGTCCCCGGACCCGTTGGTGGCTGCCCGATCACCAGCTCGGACAGCTGGAACGCCTGGGTCAACGCCATGCCGGGGCCGGGCGCGCGGCCGACCCTGATCGTCACCGGCCGGGTGACGACGCCGACCGGCGGCTATCAGCCTGCCCTGCAGCTCGAACAGGTCGCCGAAAGCCATCCGGTGCAGGTTTTCGTCCGGCTCCATCCGAACCCGCCCGCCGGCCCTGCGACCCAGGCGCTGGTCACGCACGACGTCCGCGGCCAGTGGCCGATGAGCCCGCCGGTCGGCTCGGTCACGGTGCGTTGCGGCAACCAGGTCTTGGCGCGCATCTCGCCTGTCGAGACGGCTCACTAGCTGCTACAGACGCGGCCCCGAAAAGGGGGAGTCGCGAATGCTGAACCTGGTTTCGCTGGTCATCGGCGCAATCGCGCTGGTTCTTGCCGTCATCGCCTTCCTGCCTTTGCTCGGCTGGGCGAACTGGCTGATCATCCCGCTGGCGGTGGTCGGCGCGGCCATCGGCATGGCGTCGAGAAGCACCGCCGGGCGCAACCTCAACCTGTTCGTGATCCTGATCGGCGTCATCCGCCTCAGCCTCGGCGGGGGCATATTATGAGCCGCGACCCGAGGATCGACGCCTATATCGATCGCGCCCAGCCGTTCGCCCGGCCGATCCTCGCCCATGTCCGCGAACGCGTTCACGCCGCCTGCCCGCAGGCGGAGGAGACGCTCAAGTGGAGCGCCCCGTCGTTCACGCTCGACGGCAAGATCCTGCTGATGATGGCGGCGTTCAAGCACCATGCCGCGCTCAATTTCTGGCGCGGGCAGGAGCTTCGCGGAAGTGCTGCCGAAGCAGACGGGATGGGCCAGTTCGGCAAGCTGACGTCCCTCGACGATCTGCCGCCGGACGAGGAGCTCGACGCGCTGATCCGCAAGGCTGCCGAGCTGACCAAGTCCGCGCCGGCGCCGCGCAAGACCAAGCATGCGCCCAAGCCGCCGGCGGAGCTGCATCCGGAGTTCGCGGCGGCGCTCGACCGGGCCCCGAGGGCGAAGGCGACGCTGGAAGCCTTTCCGCCGAGCTGCCGGCGCGAATATCTCGACTGGATCGCCGAGGCGAAGCGGGATTCCACCCGGCAGAAGCGGATCGCCACCGCCATCGAATGGCTTGGCGAAGGCAAGCGCCGGAACTGGAAATATGAGCGCTGCTGAACGCTAGCGCGACATCCTGATCGCCGGGCCGAACCTGGTCTCGACCTCGCCCTCGACCGCAAAGCCGCATTTTTCGTAGAAATCCCTCGCCGTCGGGTTGGCGACGACCGCGATCATCGTCAGGCCGCGCCGGCGCGCATGGTGGACGGCAGCGTCGACCAGAGCCCGGCCGATGCCTTTCTGCCATTGCTCCGGCTCGACGAACAACCCGTCGAGCTCGGCGCGTCCCTCTTCTGCAAGGACGACCGCGAAACCGAGGATGTCGCCGTCGAATTCGGCGACCAGCACCTCGCCCCGGTCGATCTGTTCGGCCGGCAAATGAATTTCATCCGGGTGGGCGAGCAATTGGTCGCGATAATCCTCAAGCTCCAGCGACGCCCGCCGCTGCAATTCCTCGAGCTGGAGCCGTTCATCCGGCCTGGCCGGGCGGACGGCGAGGCCGCTCACCTTTCCCTGACGTAGCGGCCGGGCGCGTCCTCGATCGGCTTCAATTTGCCCTTGCCCGGGATCCGAGCGCCCTTGACCTTCACCGTCGCGGGGCTCTGCCGCCTCAACCATTCGAGCCAGTCCGGCCACCAGCTGCCCTTGTGCTCGCTGGCCCCCTCAATGAAGGATCCGAGCGACCCGCACGGCTCGTCATTGACCCAATATTGGTATTTGCCGGCAGACGGCGGGTTGACCACCCCGGCGATGTGGCCGGAGCCGGCGAGCACGAACCTTTTGTCGCCGTCGAAATGGTCCATGATCTTCCACACGCTCTGCGGCGGGGCGATATGGTCCTCGCGGCCGGCCTGGATGTAGGCCGGGGTCTTCACTTTGCTGATGTCGACGGGGGTGCCGGCGACGGAAATCCCGCCCCGCTCGACCAGTCTGTTCCCCTTGTAGAGGGTCTCGAGATAGTCGCGGTGCCACTTGGCCGGCAGGTTGGTGGTGTCCGAATTCCAGTGCAGCAGGTCGAACGGCGCCGGCTCCTCGCCGAGCAGATAATTGCCGACGACATAATTCCAGATGAGGTCACGGCCACGCAGCAGGTTGAAGGTCGCAGCCATGTAGCGGCCGTCGAGATAGCCCTTCTCGGCCGTCAATTGCTCGAGCAGGCCCATCACCTCGCCGCCGAGGAACAATTTGAGGTCGCCGGCCTCGGAAAAATCGACCTGGGCGGTCAGGAAGGTCGCCGACCGGACCTTCTTTGCCTCGCCCTTCGCGTGGAGGTAGGCGAGAGTCGCCGCCAGCGTCGTCCCGGCAACGCAGTAGCCGATGACATGGACGTCATCGACGCCGAGCAAATCGCGGATGGTGTCGATGGCGTCGATCTGGCCGCGCAGCACATAATCGTCGAGGCTTGCCTCGGCGATGCTCTCGTCCGCCGACTTCCAGCTGACCATGAACAGCGAAATGCCGTTGTCGACGCAATATTTGACGAAGCTTTTTTCCGGCGTGAGGTCGAGGATATAGAAACGGTTGATCCACGGCGGGAAAATCACCAGCGGCGTTTCCAGCACCTCTTCCGTCGTCGGCGTATATTGGATCAGCTGGTAGAGCGGCGTTTCCTTGATCACCTTGCCGGGCGTGGTCGCGAGATTGGTGCCGACCTCGAACGAACCCGGCTTGCTCTGGGTGAGCTGGCCGGCCGCAACGTCCTTGAGCATGTTGGCGAGGCCCTTGAGCAAATTCTCGCCTCGCGTCTCGACCGTCCGCTTGAGCACCTGCGGGTTGGTGAGGGCGAAGTTCGACGGGCTCATCGCGTCGACGAACTGGCGAACCGCGAAACGCAGCTTCTGCCTGGTCTCGGGGTCGACGTTGTCGATGTCCTCGACGGATCCGAGCATCCGGTCTGAAATGGCGAGATAGGTCTGGCGGATGGTGTCGAACATCGGGTTGTCGCGCCATTCCGGCGCGGCGAAGCGACGGTCCTTCGTTTCCTTTTGCCCGGCGGGGTCGAGGCCCATCATCCGGCCCCAGGTCTCCAGCCCCTTGGCCCAGGCCTCGGCGCCCGCGGTCATCAGCGCCATCGGGTCGACCGAGGCTGCACTACCCGTTGCGGCACCCGGACCCGCCTCGCCCGGCGCTCCGAAAAACGCGCCCGAGCCGGGCATGGCGGCAAAACCGGGGAAGGCTTCTCCCTTCATGCTCTCGGCCCAGGCCTCCATCAGCATCTGCTGCATGCGGCCGGCAACCAACGTCCAGTGCTGCCATTCCTCGAGGCTGAACATCGGCTTGGTTTCGTCGGTCATGGCTCACATGTAGGCCTTTGGGGCAGGTTACCCAACCGCGTTCGTCCTGAGCGAAGTCGAAGGGCGCTGCTGCGTGGCTTTGCAATGCGCCCTTAGACTACGGCGCTGCGCGCCTCCGCTCAGGCGAACGGGAAGTTGCGCCATCACGATACAGCGGCAATGACGCGGGGATGACCGCCGCATCGCCACTCCCCCATGCGCTCGAGCTGCTCGACTATTTCGGCATCGCCGTGTTCGCGATTTCCGGGGCCCTGCTCGCGGCCGAGAAGCGCCAGACCTTGGTAACCTTCATCTTCTTCGCCGTCGCCACGGGTGTCGGCGGCGGGACGCTGCGCGACCTCTTGATCGGCGCTCCGGTCTTCTGGGTCCACAAGAACGCGACCTTGCTAATTTGCATCGCCGCGGCGCTGATCGTGTGGCTAAGCAGCCGCCGGTGGTTTGCGGGCCGGGCGCTGCTGTGGTTCGACGCGGCCGGTCTCGCTGCCTATGCGACCTACGGCGCGGCCAAGGCGCTCGGCTTTGGTGTCGCGCCGGTGCCGGCGTTCGGCATGGGGGTGCTCACCGCCTGCGCCGGCGGGATCATTCGCGACGTCCTCGCCGGTCAGCCTTCGATCCTGATGCGGCCGGAATTGTACGTGACCGCCGCCGCGCTTTCGGCCGGGCTGCTGGTCGGGCTGACATTGCTTGGAATGCCGGACCTCCTTGCCGCTGCGCTGGCCGCGGCGGCGGGCTTCACGCTTCGCGGCCTTGCAATCCACCGTGGCTGGTCGCTGCCGGCCTACCGCGACTAGCCTTGCCGCACTGCAGCATCGGCGTCATGACACGCCGTCATGAGCGACGCCGAATTCTACCGCATCCAGCGGCTCCCGCCCTACGTCTTCGCCGAGGTGAACGCGATGAAGGCCGCCGCCCGGGCGCGCGGTGAGGACATCATCGACCTGGGCATGGGCAATCCCGACGGCGCTCCGCCGCGCCACGTGATCGACAAGCTCGCCGAGGTCGCCGCCAAGCCCAATGCCCACCGCTATTCGGCGAGCCGCGGGATCCCGGGCCTGAGGAAAGCGCAGGCCGCTTACTACCAGCGCCGCTTCGGGGTGGAGCTCGACCCCGATAGCGAGGTGATCGTCACCCTGGGCTCGAAGGAAGGGCTCGCCAATCTCGCCCAGGCGATCACCGCGCCCGGCGACGTCGTCCTCGCGCCCAACCCCTCCTACCCGATCCACAGCTTCGGCTTCATCATCGCCGGCGCCGCCATCCGCTCGATTCCGGCGGCACCGGGCGACGATTTCTTCGAACGGCTGCGCCTCGCGATGCGCTACACCGTGCCGCGGCCCAAGGTGCTGGTAATCGGCTATCCTTCGAACCCGACGGCTTACGTGGCCGATTTGGCCTTCTACGAACGGCTTGTCGCCTTCGCCCGCGAGCACGAGCTGATCGTCATTTCCGACCTCGCTTATGCGGAGATCTATTTTGGGCAGACCCCGACGCCGTCGATCCTCCAGGTCGAGGGCGCCCGCGAGGTCGCCGTCGAGTTCACGTCGATGTCCAAGACCTATTCGATGGCCGGCTGGCGCATCGGCTTCGCGGTCGGCAATGCCCGGCTGATCGCGGCTCTGGCGCGGGTGAAGTCCTACCTCGATTATGGCGCCTTCACGCCAGTGCAGGCCGCCGCATGCGCCGCGCTCAACGGGCCGCAGGACATCGTCGAACATAACCGCAACCTCTATCGCAAGCGGCGCGACGTTCTGGTCGAATGTTTCGGCCGGGCCGGCTGGGACATTCCGGTGCCGCAGGCGTCGATGTTCGCCTGGGCGCCGATCCCCGAGCGCTTCCACAATCTCGGATCGATGGAATTCGCCAAGAAGCTGCTTACCGAAGCCAAGGTTGCGGTCGCGCCGGGGGTGGGCTTCGGTGAGGAAGGCGAGGGCTTTGTCCGCATCGCTTTGGTCGAGAATGAGCAGCGCCTTCGCCAGGCGGCCCGCGGAGTGAAGAAGCTGCTGCGGACGGACTGAGCCGATCGCTTTGCGGAACCCCGAGGCCGCGAGCAGGTTGGCGGCAAAAGGGCATGGGCTGACACGTGAGCGAAGCGATCGAGACCCGCGATTCCCTAAGCCGCGCGCGGCAGATCGGCTGGGCGGGGACGGCGATCATCGTCATCGGCGCCGGAGCCGCCGCCCTGCCGCTGATCGAATGGGCCTCCGGCTCGCTGCTCATCGGCTCGCTGCTCGTCGTCGCCGGACTGATCGAGATGCTGGCCGGGGCGCTTCGCCGACCGATTCCCTATCTCGCCATGTCGGCCGGCGGGGTGACGGTGCTTGCCGGACTGCTGTTCCTCTTGGAACCGGTAGTTCATTTCACGCCCGTAATCTATATCGTCGTCGCATGGCTGATCTTGCGGAGCGCGATCCTGTTCGTTGCCAGCCCCTGGTCTCGCCCCCCCGTCCGCTTCTGGATGTTCGTATCGGCAGCAACCGACCTGATCCTCGCCCTGCTGCTTCTCGCCGGCCTGTCGATCGCGACCATCGTCGTCCTGTTCTTCGGCCCGACCCGCGAGTTCGTCGCCAGCTTCGCCTGGGTACTGGCGCTGAGCTTCGCCGGCACCGGCCTCCTGCTGCTCAACGTTGCCAGTTGCGAGCGGCGGACCTCCACATAGGGCCCCGCTGACATGTTCCCGACGCTGGAATCACCTGAAACCGCAGTCACCACCGTGGCCGAGGTGATCCAGCTCGCCGTCGCCCCCGTCTTCCTGCTCGCCGGAATCGGCGCCTTCCTCAATGTCTGCGCGATGCGGCTCGCCCGGATCGTCGAGCGTTCCCGGGCGATCGAGCCGCTTCTGCTCGGCAGCCGCGGCGAAGAGCATGATCGCCTGCAAGCCGAAATCCGGATCATCGACCGGCGGATGGCGCTCGTCAGCCGCGCGATTTTCCTTTCCGTTCTGTCAGCGGTGCTCGTCTGCCTCGTCGTCGCGCTGCTGTTTGCCGGCGGTCTCACCGGCGCCCAGTTCGGCACCGCCATCGCTCTGCTGTTCATCGTGTCGATGGTCGCGGTTGCCGGAAGCTTCGCGATATTCCTGGTCGAGACCCGGCTGGCCTCGCGGGCCGTGCGAGTCCGCTCCGAGCTGCTTCACCACGAGGCAGACGAGAAGGATTAGCTTGCAGCGCCCGGGCGGTCCGATAGGCTCGCCGGATGGCCACCGTCGCCAAACCGCCTGCCATCCCGAAAGCGAAGCGGAAGTCGATTGCGCCCGACCTCTACGAGCGCATGCTCGCCGGCGGCTCGATCCTGCTGCTCGTTGCCGTTGCCGCGGCAATTGCCCGCGGCGCTTCCCAGTGGGCGAGCGTCCCGGCGATGGTCTGGGTCCATCTCGCGACGATCATGCTCGCGCTGGCGCTGACTCCCCTGCTGCTGCTCCAGAAGCGTGGCTCGCGCCGCCACCGACAACTCGGCTGGGCCTGGGCGATCGCCATGTACTCGACAGCCGTCGCCAGCCTCTTCGTTCGCGAGAATAACGGGGGCTTCAGCTGGATTCACCTTCTGTCGCTGCTCACCCTTGTCACCGTGCCGCTGCTGGTCGGGGCCGCGCGCAAGCACAAGGTTGCGCTTCATCGCATGGCGGTGCGCTGTCTCGTCACCGGCGCACTTCTCCTCGCGGGCTTCTTCACCTTCCCGTTCAATCGCATGCTCGGCCGCTGGCTCCTCGGCTAGCGCCGCCTCGACAAGCCGGTGCGCCTTTCCTAAGCGCCTGGCCATGCCACGATTGGAGGAAAGCCGCCGATGATTCCGGACCGCCGAGTCACTGCCAGCGAAGTTCTCGACCGGCTGCTCGTGCTGGAAATGGTGCGGGTTACCGAAGCAGCGGCGATGGCGGCCGCCAAGCTCATCGGCCGCGGCGACGAGAAGGCGGCCGATCATGTCGCCGTCGAGGCGATGCGGGCGGCCCTGAACGAGCTGCCGATGTGCGGCACGGTTGTCATCGGCGAAGGCGAGCGCGACGAGGCGCCGATGCTGTTCATCGGCGAGAAGGTGGGCGCCGGCGACGGCCCGAACATCGATATCGCCCTCGACCCGCTGGAAGGCACGACCATTACCGCAAAGGCTGGCCCCAACGCGCTCGCAGTGCTGGCGATCGCCGAGGAAGGATGCCTGCTCAACGCCCCCGACACCTACATGGACAAGCTGGCGATCGGTCCCGGCTATCCCAAGGAAACGATCGACCTGTCCCGGCCGGTATCCGACAACATCCGGTCGATCGCCAAGGCCAAGGGGGTCGAGCCCGGCGACATCGTCGCCTGCGTCCTCGACCGGCCGCGTCATTCGGGAATCATTGCCGAGCTTCGGGCGCTGGGCTGCGGAATCAAGCTGATCCCTGACGGCGACGTCGCCGGAGTCATCGCCGTGACCGACCCCGACACCGGCATCGACGTCTATGTCGGTCAGGGCGGCGCTCCCGAAGGCGTTCTCGCCGCCGCCGCGCTGCGCTGCGTCGGCGGCCAGATGCAGGGGCGCCTGGTGTTCCGCAACGACGACGAGATCGGCCGCGCCCGGCGCTGGGGAATCGAGGACCTCGACCGCATCTACAGCCTCGAGGACATGGCCAAGGGCGACTGCATCTTCGCAGCGACCGGAGTCACCGACGGTTCCCTGCTCGAAGGGGTTCATCGCCGCGGCCAGTGCGTGACCACCGAGAGCATCGTCATGCGCGCAAGCTCGGGCACGGTCCGCCGAGTCCGGGCGGAGCACCGCTGCTGACGGCAATTGCATTTGGCTTCCTCGAGCGACGGCCGTATTAGGTGAGTATGACAGCTGAGCTCGACGAGATGGCGGCACTTGGGATCCAAACCGAGGAGGCAGACGACGAACCTCCGTTCCTCGCCGTCCACCCGGGCTACCGCAACGTGCTTCGCGTCCGCCTGGCGCTGGTCTGGGTTCCGCCGGTGGTCGCTGCCCTTATCCTCGACAATGCGCTGCTCGAGGGAACGATGGCCCGCGGCCTGCCGAGCGTCGGCGTGCCGCTGCTTGCCGCGCTCGTCATGGCGGTCGCGCCGCAGCGCATCTATCGCCGGCTGCGCTATCGCCTGACCGAGCGATTGCTGCAGGTGGTTCGCGGCTGGATGTTCCATTCGGACACGATCGTCCCGTTCGTCCGGGTGCAGCATCTCGACGTCACTCGCGGGCCGGTCGAGAAACTGTTCGGCACCTCGACCCTCGTCGTCCATACCGCCGGCACCCATAACAGCGTCGTCACCCTTCCCGGCCTCGACCCGGATCGCGCCGCCGAGATTCGCGACGTCATCCGCGAGCACATCCGCACGGACTTCGACGGGTGACCGAGGATCGCGCCGTCGGCGCTCCCGAGCGCCTACACGCCATGTTCCTCCTCACCGGCCTCGGCAGCTCGCTGCGCGGCCTTGCCGGAATGTATGCGGTCATCGCTTACCTCGCGGTCACCGGGCGGCTGCATTACGCAGCGATCGGCATCATCGGCCTGATTGCCTTCAGCGCGGTCGGGTTGTTCCTCTATTGGCGGCGCTTCGAATATCGCGTCGGAGCGACCGAAATCCGCATCGACAGCGGAATCCTCAGCCGCACGCACCGGTCGATCCCGTTCGACCGCATCCAGGACGTCGACATCACCCAGGGGCCGGTCGCGAGGCTGCTCGGCCTCGCCCAGGTCCGGTTCGAGACCGGCGCGTCGGCCGGCGCCGTCCAGGACGAAGGGGTTCTCAAGGCGATCACGCTGGAGCGTGCCGAGCAGCTTCGCGGGCTGATCCGCTCGCGGCGCGGCTCCGAACAGGTTCCGGCAGCGGTCGGTGAAGCCGGGGAATCGGAGCCGATCTACGCCATGGCGCCGAGCAGGCTGCTGCTCGCCGGCATTTTCAACTTCTCGCTCGCTCTGTTCGCCGGCCTGTTCGGAGCGTTTCAGTTCTTCGACGACTTCCTGGGCGTCGATCCGTTCAGCCGCGCCTTCTGGATCCGCCTGCTTGCCGCCAGCGGGCCGCTTCAAAGCTTCATCATCGCCAATCAGCTTGCGGCTGCGCTCGGCGGCCTGCTGCTGCTGGCCCTGGTCGGAATTGCCACCGGTATCGTCCGCACGATGCTTCGCGATTACGGCTTCCGGCTCGACCGGGTCGAGCGCGGCTTCCGCCGCCGCCGCGGGCTCCTCACGCGGACCGACGTCACTCTGCCGATCAAGCGCATCCAGGCGGCGATCGTCGGCAGCGGACCGGTGCGCGACGCCTTCGGCTTTCGCGACCTCAAGCTGCAGAACCTCGCTCGCGACGAAAAGCATGGCGATCATGTGGTCGCCCCGCTCGCCCGCGATGAGGAGGTCGACCGCATCGTCGGTGAAATCGGCTGGCCGCCGGTGTCCGGCGGCTCTGACTGGCGGCCGATTTCGCGCGCGCATGTGTGGACTTTGGTCGCGGCAATGGCGCCGCTGATCCTGTTTGCGCTTCTCAATGCCCTTGCCGCCGCCGCGGCCAGCGCGCTGCCGGCGGACACGCTCGGCCAATATGAGGAATCGCGCGGCGCGGCGACGTTCACGGCCATCGCCCTGCTCCTGGTCGTCGTCGCCGCAATTGCTGTTCGCTGGCTGGCCTGGCGGCGAACGGCTTATGCGCTCGACCGCGACCGGATCCTCGTTCGCGGCGGCTGGTGGAACCGCCGCCTGCTCGTCCTGCCGCTGGCCAGGATCCAGAGCATCGACATCCAGGAGAGCTTCGTCAGCCGCTGGTTTGGCATTTCGAACATGCTGTTCGGAGTGGCGGGGGGAAGGGGCTTTTCGGCGCACCAGATTCCGGCGCTTCCGCGTGAAACGGCGCGCCATTTGCGTGAGCAGCTGATAGTCTCGATGCCATGAGCTTCGCGCTGGGAGTGGAACGATCGGTCATAGGCCAGCCGTGGCGCTGGCGGCGGTCGGCCGAGCCCGAGTTCGGGATCGACCAGCTGGCCGACGAGCTTCTCCTCGCGAGGGGCGTTCCGCGGGAAGATCTCGCGCGGCACCGCGACCCGAGAATCCGCGACTTCCTGCCCGACCCATCCTGTTTCCAGGACATGGACAAGGGAGCCAGGCGCCTCGCCGACGCCGTCGAGGCGGGCGAGCGCATCGCCATCTTCGGCGACTATGACGTCGACGGAGCGACCAGCGCCGCCCTGCTGGTTACGCTTCTGCGCCGGCTCGGCCGCGAAGCGATGGTCTATATCCCCGACCGGCTGATGGAGGGCTACGGCCCGTCGGGCGAAGCCCTGGTCGAGCTCAAGCGCAAAGGGGCGAGCCTCGCCGTCTGCGTCGATTGCGGCGCCCAGGCTTTCGAGGCGCTCGAGCAGGCCCGCGATTCCGGGCTCGACGTCATCGTCGTCGATCATCACCAATGCGCCAGCCTCCTCCCGGTGGCATTTGCCCTGATCAACCCGAATCGGCTCGACGAAAGCGCCGACGGCGCTGCCCACGGCCATCTGGCCGCGGTCGGCATGGCATTCCTTCTGGGCGTGGCTTTGCTCCGCGAGCTTCGCGACCGAGGCTATTTCGCCGACGGCCGAAGCGAGCCCAAGCTGCTCGATCTGCTCGACCTGGTGGCGCTCGGCACCGTCGCCGACGTCGCCCGTCTCAAGTCGCTCAACCGCGCGTTCGTCACCCAGGGCCTCAAGATCATGGCCGGCCGGCAGAACCTCGGCCTTGTCGCCCTCGCCGAAGCGGCGCGGCTGGCCAAGCCGCCGACCTGCCGCGACCTCGGCTGGGCGCTCGGGCCGCGGATCAATGCCGGCGGCCGGGTCGGCAAGTCCGACCTTGGCGTGCGCCTGCTGACCTGCACCGATCCCGAAGAGGCTCGGACGATCGCCGCCGAGCTCGACCGCCTCAACGAGGAGCGCCGGGCGATCGAGCTGCAGGTATGCGAAGAAGCCGAAGCGCAGGCGCGCGACCAGGCGGGATCGCCGTTGCTGCTGGTTTCCGGCAGCGGCTGGCATCCCGGAGTGATCGGCATCGTCGCCGGACGGCTCAAGGAGCGCTTCGGCCGGCCCGCCATCGTCGTCGCAATCGACGGCGACGGCATCGGCAAGGGCTCCGGCCGTTCGATCGGCGGAGTCGACCTCGGAGCCGCCGTGCTTGCCGCCAAGGACAGCGGCCTGCTGATCGCCGGCGGTGGCCATGCAATGGCGGCCGGCCTGACCGTCGCCGACGGCGGGGTCGAGCCCTTGCGTGAGTTTCTCACCGTGCGCCTCGCCGGCGACGTCGAGGCGGCGCTCGGCGGCCGCGCGCTGCTGCTCGACGCTCTTCTCGCCCCCGGCGGGGTCGCCGGAGCTTTGTGCGACTTGCTCGATACCGCCGGCCCTTATGGCGCCGGCTGGCCTGCGCCGAGGATGGCGGCGGGGCCTGCCCGGCTCATCCGCACGGGCATCGTCGGCGACGGCCACGTCCGCGGTCTGGCCTGTGGCGATGACGGGAAGAGCTTCAAGTGGATTGCATTCCGAAGCGCCAGCACCGATCTTGGCCAGGCATTGCTCGCTTCTCCGTCTGATCGCCGCTGGTGGCTCGCCGGAGCCATTCGCCGCGATGACTGGAACGGCGGCAATGCGGCCGAAATGCATGTCGAGGATGCCGCCGCGGCTTGACCCGCCGGTGCGGCTTCGCCTAATCGGCGCGCTCTTCCGGCCCCATCGTCTAGCGGTCTAGGACGTCGCCCTTTCACGGCGAAAACACGGGTTCGAGTCCCGTTGGGGTCACCAAAATCCGGCTGTCCGAAGGATGCCGAGGATTTGGTGCGACGCAGCAGCGCCGGGGGCACTTCGACCACGGGTGAGCCATTGGAGCGCCGGGGCCACGCCGCAAGGCTCATCCCGACACGCCAAAAGAAATGCGGCGGACCTTCCGGCCCGCCGCATCCTTTGCCGACTGGTTGGGGGTTAGAAGCGGAAACCGCCGCGAACGCCCCAGCCCCGGACATCACCGAAGTCGCCCCACAGGGTGAGCAGCGGCCCGGGCCCACTGCCCCCGCCGATGCCGGCTTCGAGTCGGACCCACGTCCCGCGGCCCTCGGCAGCGATCGAGTCGCTGAGCGTGCCGCTGGCGACACCGAATTCGGACTCACCCTTGAATTCGTGCAGCAGCTTGGCGTCGACGAACGGCGCCCATCCCTGGCTGCCGAAGGTCGCCCGCGCTCCGAGCCGCCCGCGAGTGCTCGTCGTGCGGTCGGGGTCGAAAGCGATATTGCCGGCGACGAAATCGTCGATCCGGGTGCGCACATGGGCAAGGCCCGCGTTGACGTCGAAGGCGATGTCGCCGCCGAACCGGTAGCCGACCTCGCCTTCGATGCCGGTGCTGCGGCCTTCCGGTCGAGCCTCGAAGAAGGCTCCGTTCGTCAAGTCGAGGTCATACTCGTCCCGCTTGATGAGCAGGCCGCCGTAGACGCCCTGGGCCATCCCGAACTGCGCGTAGGCGCCGTAATTATAGCCTTCGGCGTGCAAGCGAGTGCCCGATCCCGACGAGAAGCGGGACTTGGCATGGCCGTAGCCGCCGGTCACACCGGCGACGAACGACCCGTTGGCCGGACCGAAGTCGATGCCGACCTGCGCGCCCCGCCGAGTGGTGCGGATCCGCTGGTTGGCCTCGAGCGCCGTTCCGAACACCGTCTGCGACGCTTCGCGATTCCCGTAGCGATCCGAGCTGCCGTACAATTGCGCCCAGAAGCCGACTGGCGTCGACCGCTCGGTGCCGAAATCACCCCGGCGCATTGCCGCGACGGCGCTGTAGGCGTCGGCCGACTGGTACCACATGTCCTGCCCGACGCTGCCGGCAACGGCGACGTCCAGGATCCGGGCATTCGGCGTCGACATGACGAACGCATCGGGGCCCTGCATGACGACATTGTAGTCGATCAGGCCGGCGTTGGCGGACCCGGTGAAGATTCCGGTGCCGCCGGCCGCATCGACGATTCGAACGCCGTCCGGGTCGATGACCGCGGTTCCGGGCAGCAGGTTGATCAGCACGTTGGTCGTGCCGGTCGTGTTGCCGCCGATGTTCAGCAGGTCGGCCGTCAGCGCGTTGCCGATCGCTCCGAGGTCGATGCCGAGACGGGCGTTGCCGGTCGCGTTGTAGTTGCCCGAGATGTTGAACACATCGTTGGCGGCGCCGTCGCGCATGTCGATGAGACCGCCGGCGTTGTTGAACGTCTCGAGGTTGGCGAAGGTCGCGGTGCCGTTCGTCACCAGCACCGTGCCGGTTGCGCTGTTGGTGAAGACGTCGGCGCCGGCACCGAAATCCGTGATGCCGATGGCATTGTAGACCCCGTTGTTGACCACCGTGTCGTTGCCGGCCGTCAGCGTCATTCGCCCGTTGATCCGGCCGGTGGTGCCGATGGTGATCGCCGCCGGCCCACCGGTGGCAACGATCGCCGGGCCTGCGCCGGTCGTGCTCTGGACAATGCCGTTGATGGTCATCGTCGTCGTTCCGCCGGACGTGACGTCGATACCGGCGGTCAGGCCCTGAACCGTCCGTGTCGCAGCGACGGTAACGGTCGCGTCGCCATCGGTCGCCGCGACGATTCCGGTCCCGGTCGTCGAGGTGACGTTGCCGGTGGCGTTGACAATGACGTTGCCGCCGCCGGTCGACGTGGCAACGACCGCATCGTCGTTGGCGGTCACTGCGCCGGTGTTGACGGTGACGAGGCCGTCCGACGAAGACGTCACGACAATGCCGCTGGACCCAAGACCGGTCGCGGAGGTCGTGCCACCGGTCACCGTCGTCGTCCCTGCCGTGTTGGTGACGACAATCGCGTCCGACGCGGCACCCGTCGTGGTCACCGTTCCGCACGTGACGTTCGTGTCGCCGCTGGCGACGACGACGACGGCCGGCGTCCCGTCGGCAGTGGTGGAGGCGTTGCCGCAGTTTACGGACGCCGTGGTTCCGGCAGCGATGTCGATCGCGTTGGAACCGACGCCCGTGGTGGTGATCGTCCCGGTGTTGGTGAAGGCGACCGCGCCGGCGCCGCTGATCTGCACCGCGTCGGAATCGTCCCCGGCCGTGCTGGCTCCGGCGATCGTCGCGGTGATCGGACCGACGCCGCCGTTGATATCGAGGCCGATGCTTTCCTCGCCGGTCGTGGTGAGCACGCCGCCGGCGTAGGTGACTTCCCCTGTGGTGTTAATCGTGACCGCGGGCGCGAGGTCTTCGCTGGTGGTGACGTTGCCGGTCGTCAAGGTGACGTCCTCGGCTCCAGCGAAGACCATTACGCCGCTGCTGCTGGTGGTGACGTTGCCGACGGTGAGGCCGTCGACTCCGCCGCCGATGAGCAGGCCAACTCCGCCCTCGCCGCTCGAAACGATGTTGCCGAGGGTGCCGCTGACATTGCCGACCAGGATCGCAGCCGCATCAAAGTCGGACGCGACCGAGATATTACCGCCGGCGACAGCAATGTCCCCCGCTCCTCCGTCGGCGACCATGATGACTCCATTCGAGCCTTGGCCCGTGGCCGTCACATTCCCGAACGTGGCATCGATGTTCTCGGCGACCACGATCAGCCCATGGCCGTTGACTCCGGCCGTCGTGATGTTGCCGGTGGTGACGTCGGCATCGCCGCCGGCGACGACGATCGCGCCGACGGCATTGTCGCCGGCGGTCGAAAGGTTGCCGACCATGACGGTTGCGTCCTCGTCCGAGACCGCGATGAAGGCATCGGCGCTGTCGCCCTGGGTGGAGATGTTGCCGCCCGCGACCGTCGTCGGGCCGCTTCCGACAACGACGACTCCGGCGGCGTCGAAGCCCTCGGTGGCGACGTTGCCGAAGGTGACATCGACGGCGCTTCCGGCACCGGTGCCCTCGACGGACAGGCCCCAGGAATTGTCGCCCGAGGTGGTCAGGTTGCCGGTCGCCACGGTGATGTCGCCCGCGCCGGTGACGTCGACTGCCGTCGAGTCTGCACCGGCCGTGGTGACGTTGCCGAACTGGACGTCGATCGCGCCGACACCGCCGTTGACGAGGGCGCCGATCGAATTGTCGCCCTGCGTCGCGATGTCGCCGATGGCGGCGGTGATGGCGCCGTCCGTGTCGGCACTCAGGCCGAGTGAATTGATTCCCGCGGTGGAAATGGACTGAGCGGTTACGTCGATGTTTCCGCCGCCCGTGCTCACTAGGTCGATGCCGGTGCTGTCGTCGCCGGCCGTCGTGACGTCGCCGGCAACGAGCGTGATGTCGCCCACCGCGTCGATTTCGATGCCAGTCGCCATATCGCCATCCGTGGAGATGTCGGCGACGGTGATGTCAGCATCGGTTCCAGCTGTGACCGTCAATCCCGAGTAGTCGTCGCCGGTTGCGGTGATGTCCCCGCAGTTGACCGTCACCGCGGTTCCCGAGGTCAGGAGCAAGCCGTCACCCGTGGTCGCAAGGTTTCCGCAGGTGATGGCCATGGCGCCGGTCGACTGCGCGAAAATGCCCGTGCTGTAATTGTCCCCGAGCGTCGTGATATTCCCGACGCTGACACTCAGCGCGCCGGTCGAGCTGGCATTCACGCCCCAGGCATTATTGCCGTCAGTCAGGATGTTGCCCAGAGTAGCGGAAACTCCAGCCCCACTCAGCACCACCGCATCGGCAGCAATGCCGCCTTCGGTCGAGAAGTTGACGTCACCGGCGTTGAAGGTGAGCGTGCCGTCGGACTGCAGCACAGCCGCGCTGGTCGCCGTGGTCGCGATCGTGTCGCCATCCGCGCCGGGAGTGAGCGTGGTCGTCTGGTCGACCGTCGAGCTGGTGCGAAGACCCGCTCCGGGCGTCACGGTCGTGGTCAGGTCGGTCGTTCCGACCGCGACCTGGTCGCCGCCGTCCTCACATTCGATTTCCTGCTCGGTTGCCGTGGTCGCGACCACCGAGCAGGTCGTTGCCTGCGCGGCCGCCTGCGCCGGCAGCATCAACGAAGCCGGAATGGCCGGAATGAAGAACGTCGCACTGCTGAACAGCGCCGTCCGCACGGTCGACTTTTTCACAATGAAGCTCCCTTTTTTGAATCCTTGAAACCCTTGTGGAGAAGCGGATCGCTTCACCCCGAGCAGCCCCGGAATCCCCTCCGAGAGGACGCCAGTGAACGTGCGTTTCAGCGTGAAGCAGTATAGCCGGTTAATGTGAGGCGGCAGCAACAGACCGCGTCATCTTGGTGACAATCAGAGCCGTTCTGAATGCCAGTGCAGCTGATCGGCCATGAAGGTCGAGATGAAGAAGTAGCTGTGGTCGTATCCGTCGCGGCGGTTGACGGTCAGCGCGATCCCGGCCTGTGCGCATGCATCCTCGAGCAGCTCCGGCCGAAGCTCTTTCTCGAGGAACGTGTCGGCGGTACCGATGTCGACCAGCAACTCCTCGACCTTCGCGCCGTCCTCGATCAGCGCCACCGAATCATGCCGCCGCCAAGCCTGCCGGTCGTCGCCGAGATAGCCTCTGAGCGCCTTCTGCCCCCACGGCACCTGGCTCGGAGCGACGATCGGCGCGAAGGCCGACACGCTTCGGAAGCGGCCTGGGTGGCGAAGCGCGAGGGTCAGCGCGCCGTGGCCGCCCATCGAATGGCCCATGATCCCCTGACGCTGCAGATCGACCGGAAACTCGGCCGCAACCAAAGCCGGGAGCTCCGCGGTTACATAGCTCCACATGCGATAATTTTTCGCCCACGGCTCCTGCGTCGCGTCGACGTAGAAGCCGGCGCCGAGGCCGAAGTCCCAGGCGCCGGCGGGATCGTCCGGAACGCCTTCGCCGCGCGGGCTGGTGTCGGGAGCGACGAAGATCAAACCGAGCTCGGCGCAGGCGGCGCGATATTCGCCCTTGTCGGTGACATTGGCATGGGTGCAGGTCAGGCCGGACAGATACCAGACGACAGGTAGCTCTTCGCCAGCATCCGCCTGCGGCGGCAGGAAGATCGAAAAGGTCATGTCGGTGGCGGTGGCCTCCGATGCATGCTTGACGACCAGCTGGCGCCCGCCATGCGATTTGTTCTCGCTGACGATTTCCATCAAATTTCCGTTCGCCCTGAGCTTGTCGAAGGGCTGTTCTTTGCCTTTGCGAGTCGGGAGATCGAGTCCCAGTCTCGTCGGATAAGCGCCAGCTTTTTCGCGCGGCTCCAGCCTTTGATGCGGCGCTCCATCGCAAGTGCTTCATATCGGGTCGGAAACTCGCACGACCACACCAATGTCGCTGGCCAGTGGTCGCTTACGGAACCGTCCACGCAGCCGAGCGCATGCTCGCCCATGTCAGTATGACCGAGGTAGAAATAGCCGCCGCGGCAGTGCAGCATATAAATCCAGAAGCTCAAGGGCAGGGCTTCGACAAGCTCAGCCCGAACGGAGAGTGTCGGCTCTGCATCAAATCTCCACCGCCTGCGTAGCGGTCGCCTTGTCACCGGTGTTCGGCGTATCGTTGGGGTCGATCAGGAGCAGCCTGACCTCCCCGCGGCGGGCCGCCGGCCGGTGCTCGGTGCCGCGCGGCACGATGAGCAGCTCGCCCGGCCCGACCGTGACCGTGCCGTCACGGAAATCCATGTCGAACTCCCCTTCCAGGATCAGGAACAGCTCGTCGGTCTCGTCATGCTTGTGCCAGACCCATTCTCCTTCGGTCTTCACCAGCCGGACCTCGTTGTCGTTATAGCGGGCGACGATCTTGGGCGCCCAGTGATCGTCGAAGGCATCCAGCTTTTCGGCGAGGTTGACCTTCGTGGGTTGGCGTCGCGTGGCCATCAACATCTCCATCCGGTTTCGATGCCGCAACCCGTCTAGGTGTTCTGACCGAGGATCAATACACTACGACGGAACGTATGCTCTCGCCGGCATGCATCAGGTCGAAGCCCTTGTTGATCTCATCGAGCTTGAGGACGTGGGTGATCATCGGGTCGATGGCGATCCTGCCGTCCATGTACCAGTCGACGATCTTCGGGACGTCCGTTCGACCGCGTGCGCCGCCGAACGCCGTCCCCTTCCATACCCTGCCCGTGACCAGCTGGAACGGCCGGGTGGCAATTTCCCTGCCGGCCTCGGCGACGCCGATGATGATCGACTCGCCCCAGCCGCGGTGGCAGCATTCGAGCGCCGTGCGCATCACTTCGGTGTTGCCGGTGCAGTCGAAGCTATAGTCGGCGCCGCCGTCGGTCAGCTCGACGACCTTGGCGACGATTTCCTCACGGCTCATCCCCTTGGTGTTGAGAAAATCGGTCATGCCGAACTTGCGGCCCCAGTCCTCGCGGTCGGGATTGATGTCGATGCCGATGATCCGGTTGGCGCCGACCAGCCTGGCGCCCTGGACGACGTTGAGGCCAATGCCGCCGAGCCCGAAGACGACGACATTGGCGCCGGGCTCGACCTTGGCCGTGTTGACCACCGCGCCGACGCCCGTCGTCACTCCGCAGCCGATATAGCAGCTGGTCTGGAACGGCGCGTCGTCGCGGATCTTGGCGACGGCGATTTCCGGCAGCACCGTGAAGTTCGAAAAGGTCGAGCAGCCCATGTAGTGGAAGATGGTCTCGCCCTTGTACGAGAAGCGGCTGGTGCCGTCGGGCATCAGCCCCTTGCCCTGGGTCGCGCGGATCGCCGTGCACAAATTGGTCTTGCCGGAAAGGCACGACTTACACTGGCGGCACTCCGGCGTGTACAAGGGGATGACCTGGTCGCCGGGCTTCACGCTGGTCACGCCCGCCCCGACCTCGCGCACCACGCCGGCGCCCTCATGGCCGAGGATCGACGGGAAGATCCCCTCGCTGTCGTAGCCGTCAAGGGTGTAGGCGTCGGTGTGGCAGATGCCGGTGGCCATGATCTCGACCAGAACCTCGCCGGCCTTCGGCCCTTCAAGGTCGAGCTCGACGATCTCGAGCGGCTTCTTGGCTTCGAAGGCAATGGCGGCGCGGGTTTTCATTTGCTCCCTCTCGCTTTCATGAATTCAGGAAATTGCGGATCCATTCAGCCACCTTTGCTCGGTCGTTTGGCGCGTCGAGCGAGGCGATGGCGGTCTCCGGGTCAGGCAGGCGCTCGCTGCGGTGCGCGATCAGCGCCTTGGCATATTCGGGCTCGAACTCGGGGTGGAACTGGAAGGAAATCGCCGGCCGGTCGCTCCAGGCGAGCGCCGCGAACGGGGTGAATCCGGAAGCGGCCAGGACTTCGGTGTTCGGCGGCTGCACGACCACCTGGTCCTGGTGCGACACCGGGACACCGATCGTCTCGGCCCGCTCCATCCACGGCGCGGAGTTGAGGACACCGTAGCGGTGAAGTCCGACACTCCAGCCCTTGTGCGATTTCTCGACCCGCCCGCCGAGCGCTTGCGCCATCGCCTGATGACCGAAGCAGACACCGACCATCTTGCGGTCGCCGGCAGCACGGATGAACTCCATCAGCGGCGCGATCCACGGCAGCGGGTCATAGACCCCGGCCGGCGAGCCGGTGATGAGATAGGCGCCGTGGTCGGAAGAAGCGGCGGGCAACTCGCCTGCCGCGACGTCGTAAGTCTTCGTTTCGAACCCGTTGCCCAGCAGCCGCCGGAACATCGCCGGATAGTCGCCGAAGCGTTCGGCCAGGTCGCCGGGCGGGCGGCCGGTTTCGAGGATCGCCAGCTGCATGCCCGCCGCCTTGCCACCGGATTGCGGTTCGGCCAATGCTGAAATCCATGGAGGGCAAGCGGCTCGGAGGCCGGCACGCATTGGTCACCGGCGGCGGGACCGGTATCGGCGCCGCCGCGGCTCGGGCACTGGCCGGCGCCGGCGCGAGGGTCTCGCTGCTCGGGCGGCGGATGGAGCCGCTCGAACAGGTCGCCGGTGAAATCGCCGGCCACGCCTTGCAATGCGACGTCACCGACCGAGGCTCGATCGATCGCGCCTTCGCCGAGGCGCGCGAGGCCCAGGGCGCGATTTCCATCCTGATCGTCAACGCCGGAGTCGGCGACAGCGCGCCGTTCAACCGGACGCCGCGCGAGACCTGGGACCGGATCATCGCCACCAATCTCACCTCGGCGTTCGACTGCGCGCAGCTCGCGCTCGACGATCTGCTGGGCTCGGACAATGGTCGCTTGATCTTTGTCGCGTCGGTGGCGGGGTTGCGAGGAGCGCCCTACGCCGCGCCCTATGCGGCGTCGAAGCACGGAATGATCGGCCTGATGCGCAGCTTGGCGAAGGAGTTCGCCCAGTCGGCAATGACGGTGAATGCCGTCTGCCCGGGGTTCGTCGACACGCCGATGGCGGACGAGACCATCGCGCGCATCGCCAGGGTGACCGGGCGCGAGGCGGATCAAGCGCGCCAGGCGGTCGCGGAAATGAACGCGAGCGGCCGCCTGGTCCAGCCGGAAGCGGTCGCGGCCATGATCCTGACGCTCTGCCTGCCCGAAAGCCGCGACGTGAACGGAGCCGCGATCACCATCGACGGAGGCTCGACGGCATGAGCTTCAACCCCGCCGCCTTCGCGCCAAGGCATTTCCTGTGGGATTTCGCCGACGGGGTGGCGACGATCACGCTCAACCGGCCCGAACGAAAGAACCCGCTGACCTTCGACAGCTACGCCGAGCTTCGCGACGCCTTCCGGGCGCTGAACGACGTGCGTGAGGTCAAGGCGGTCGTCATCACCGGCGCCGGCGGCAACTTCTGCTCGGGCGGCGACGTCCACGAAATCATCGGACCGCTGACCGGCATGGACGAAGCGGGCCTGCACGAATTCACCACCATGACCGGCGACCTGGTGCGGGCGATGCGCGCCTGCCCGCAGCCGCTCATTGCCGCGGTCGAGGGCGTCTGCGCCGGCGCCGGCGCGATCCTGGCGATGGCCAGCGACCTGCGGCTGGCCGCGCCCGATGCGAGGACCGCCTTCCTGTTCACTCGCGTCGGCCTGAGCGGCGCCGACATGGGCGCCTGCGCCATCCTGCCGCGAATCATCGGCCACGGCCGCGCCGCCGAGCTTCTGTTCACGGGCCGGACGATGAGCAGCGAGGAAGGGCACGCCTGGGGCTTCTGGAACCGGCTCAGCGACAATGTCCTTGCCGACGCGCACAAGCTCGCCGCCGACCTCGCCTCCGGCCCGAGCCTTGCCCATTTCGTCACCAAGCGCCAGCTCGACGCCGAATGGGCCGTGTCGATCGAGACCGCGCTCGACATGGAAGCCGAGGCACAGGCGAAGTGCATGCGGACCAACGACTTCAAGCGTGCCTATGAAGCCTTCGCCGACAAGCGGAAACCGGAGTTCCAGGGTGACTGAACCCGTTCCCGTCATTCCCGCGAAAGCGGGAAGCCAAGCGGCGGTCTGGACCCCAGCCTTCGCTGGGGTGACGATTTAGTGATGGCCGACCGCAGCTTTCTCGCCTGGCCGTTCTTCGAGTCCCGCCATCGCAAGCTGGCGGACGACCTTTCGCAATTTTGCGCGGACGGCCTGCCGGCTCACAGCGGCGATCTCGACGAGGACTGCCGCGCCTTGGTGCGTGCGCTCGGCTCCGCCGGCTTCTTGAAGCTCACGGTCGGCGACGGCGATGGCCGTCCCGACGTGCGCAGCCTGGCGATCGCTCGCGAAACCCTCGCCTACCATTCGGGCCTCGCCGATTTCGCCTTCGCCATGCAGGGCCTCGGGTCGGGTGCGATCACGTTGTTCGGCACCGTCGAGCAAAAGCGCCGCTGGCTGCCCCGGGTGGCGAGCGGCGAAGCGATCGCCGCCTTTGCCATGACCGAGCCGGAATGCGGATCCGACGCCGCCAACATCGCCACGTCGGCGATGCGCGACCCCGGATCGGGGTCCGGGGCAGGCGGCGACGAATGGGTGCTGGTCGGCGAGAAGACATTGATCTCGAACGGCGGCATCGCCGATTTCTATCTGACTTTCGCCCGCACCGGCGAAGGCGAAGGCGCGCGCGGCCTGTCCGCCTTCATCGTCCCCGCGGATGCACCGGGGCTCTCGGTCGCCGAGCGGATCGAGGTGATCGCCCCGCACCCGCTCGCGCGGCTCGACTATGACAATGTGCGCGTCGCCGGCGACGCTTTGATCGGCGAGCCCGGACAGGGCTTTCGGATCGGCATGGCAACGCTCAACCTGTTCCGGGTGACCGTCGGAGCCGCGGCGCTCGGCTTTGCTCGGCGGGCGCTCGACGAGGCGCTCGCTTTCGCGGCGGGCCGTCGACTCGGCACTGTGACGCTTGCCGACCATTCGGTGACTCAAGCGAAGCTCGCCGACATGGCGACCGCGATCGACGCCTCGGCGCTGCTCGTCTACCGCGCCGCCTGGGAGCAGGATGTCGGCGGCACCGACCTCCGCCGCTTCGCCGCCATGGCCAAGCTCCACGCGACGGAGGCGGCGCAGCAGGTGATCGACGCGGCCGTCCAACTCCACGGCGGCGCCGGAGTGACGAGGGGCGTCAAGGTCGAGGAATTGTACCGCGAGATCCGCGCGCTCCGAATCTACGAGGGCGCGTCGGAAGTGCAGCGCCAGATCATCGCCCGGGACCTCTTGAAGGAGCGCGGCGAATGAAGATCCTCCAGCCCGCGGGCTGGCCTCGGCCGAAAGGCTATGCCAACGGCATGTCGGCGCGCGGCCGGCTGATCGTCACCGCCGGCGTGGTCGGCTGGGACGAGCAGCAGCGCTTCACTAACGGAACGCTCGCCGGCCAGTTCGAGCAGGCGCTGAGGAACATCCTTGCCATCCTTGCCGAGGACAAAGCAGCGCCCGAGCACATCGTTCGGATGACCTGCTATGTCACCGACATGGCAAGCTATCGCTCGTCGCTCGCCGACATCGGCCGCGCCTGGAAATCGGTGATCGGCGCACATTACCCGGCGATGGCCCTGGTCGCGGTCAGCGCGCTGGTCGAGCCGCAGGCGCTGGTCGAAATCGAGGCAATTGCAGTGGTGGAAACATGACCTACGATTCGTTCGTCCGCGACCGGCTGCCGCCGCCGGAACAGCAGCCCGAGTTCCGCTTCGACCTGCCCGAGCTGCAATATCCCGAGCGGCTCAATGCCGCGGCGCAATTGCTGAATTGCGGCGAGCCGGACGCGCTCGCCTTCGTCAACGCGCACGGCCGCTGGACCTATGCCGAGCTCGACTCCTTCTCCGGCCGCATCGCCCGCCTGCTGGTCGAGGAGGAAGGGCTGGTGCCGGGCAACCGGGTGCTATTGCGCGGGCCGAACGGCTACACCATGCTCGCCGCCTGGCTCGGAGCGCTCAAGGCCGGCGGGGTGGTCGTCGCCACCATGCCCTTGCTCCGCCCCGGCGAGATCGCCACCGTCATCGCCCGCGCCGAGATCAGCCATGCGATCGTCGATTCGCGCTTCATCGGCGACTTCCGCGAGGCCGAAGCCCAGACCCGCTTCGTCAAGCATCTCGTCAAATATGACGGCGACTTCGGCAAGGGCGAGCTCGAGCGCCGCACCGCCGACCTCGAGCCGCTGCCGCCCCTCGACACCGGCCGCGACGACCCCGCACTGATCGCCTTCACCAGCGGCACCACCGGCGTGCCCAAGGGCTGCGTCCAATTCCACCGCGACATACTCGCGCCCTGCGACAGCTTCGCGAAGCATTTGATCGGCATGAAGCCGGGCGACATCGCCCTGACCAGCGCCCCGCTCGCCTTCACCTTCGGGCTTGGGGCCGGCTTCCTGTTCCCGCTTCGCGCCGGCGCCGCCTGCGCGTCGATCGAGCAGCCGAGCCCGCCGGCGATGCTCGAAGCCATCGCCGAGTTCGGCGTGACCCACCTCGCCACCGCGCCGACCGCCTACAAGGCGATGCTCGCGACGGAAGGTGCGGCACCCACCCCCGTTCGTGTCGAGCGAAGTCGAGACACGTCCCTCGACTACGCTCGGGACGAACGGGCAAGTTCGCTGGAGTCTGCGCTGAAGACCCTGCGCTGCTGCCTGTCGGCCGGCGAGCATCTGCCCGAGGCGACCTGGCGCGCTTGGCACGAGCGCACGGGGATCGCCATCACCGACGGCATCGGCTCGACCGAGATGATGCACATCTTCATTTCCGCCGCCGGCGACGACGTGCGCCCCGGTTCGACCGGCAAGGCGGTGCCCGGCTATATCGCGACCGTGCTCGACGAGAACGACCGGCCGATGGACGAAGGCACCGGCCGGCTCGCGGTCAAGGGCCCGACCGGCTGCCTCTACCTCGATGACCCGCGCCAGCGCGACTATGTCGTGGGTGGCTGGAACGTCACCGGCGACACCTACCGCCGCGACGCGCAAGGCTATTATTGGTACCTCGCCCGCAGCGACGACATGATCGTCAGCTCGGGCTACAATATCGGCGCTCCCGAAGTCGAGAATGCCTTGCTGTCGCACCGCGCGGTCGCCGAATGCGCGGTGATCGGCGTGCCCTGCCCCGAGCGCGGCCAGAAGGTGAAGGCGTTCGTCGTTCCCGCCGCCGACGTCCACCCGTCCGACGCTCTGGTCGCCGAGCTGCAGGCCCACGCCAAGCAGGTCATCGCCCCCTACAAATATCCGAGGCTGATCGAGTTCGTCGACGCGCTGCCGAAGACGGCGACCGGGAAGCTCAGGCGCGTGGAGTTGCGGAACAGATGAGTTCCCCGGCGAAGGCCGGGGTCCAGGGCGGGCGAAAGCCCGCTCAAAACAGCGCGTGGTAGAGATCCTCCCACTCCAGATTCTTCTCCTCGATCATCCGAACCTTCCACTTCCGCTTCCATTCCTTCATCAGCAGCTCCCGCCGGCGCGCCTCCTGCAGATCGTCATGGGCTTCGTACCAAACCAGCAGCTTGCAGCCGTGGCGATTGGTAAATCCGGCAACCAATCCTTCGCGATGCGCATGGACCCTGCCGATCAGATCACTCGTCACGCCGATGTAGATCGTCCCGTTCTTGCCGCTCGCCATGATGTAGACGAAGCCGCCTTTCATCGGCGCAGCCTCCGGCTCCTGGACCCCGGCCTGCGCCGGGGAACTATAAAGAACGAACCCGGCCTGCGCCGGGGAACATTGAAACTGGGCCCCGCCTTGCCGGGGAACTATTCAAACTCCACGATCACCTGGTCGACGGCGAGGCTGTCGCCGGCCTTGACCGGCGTCGCCTTGACCGTCGCCGCCTTGGGCGCGCGAAGGATATTCTCCATCTTCATCGCTTCCATCACCGCGACCGGCTGGCCGGGCTCGACATGGTCGCCTTGCCTAACGTCGAGCCTGGTCAGCAGCCCCGGCATCGGCGCCAGCAGCAGCCGCGACAGGTCGGGCGGGACCTTGTCGATCATGTGCACGGCAAGCTCGGCAACATGCGGGTCGAGCACCTGGACCGTGTGGCTCGCCCCGCGGGTGGTCAGCCGCCAGGCGCGGCCCTCGCGGGCGATGCGCACCGTTCGCGCCCGCCCGTCGATGGTGAAGCGCGCGAGCCGCTGGCGCGGGGACCAGGTGCCGACGATCTCGAGGACCTTTCCGCGCTCACCCTGGTGGCGAAAACCAGGACCATCTGGGAGATGGTCCGTTTTCGTCCACTGTCGAAGGGTGCGCGCTCGCGCTTCGACGGGCTCAGCGTGAGCGCCACGTTGCACCCGAGCCAGCGCCATTCCCTCGATACGCTCGATGTGCACGCGCAGCTGCTCGCCGGAAATTTTGACAACATGGTCGGGCGGAGCCTCGATCGGCCCGTTCAATTGGTCGCTGACCTGCGCCGCGCGGTCCTCGCGCAATGTGTCAATCAGCGCCGCGATCGCCGCCAGGTCCTCGATCAATTGCGGCTCGGCCGGGGCGCCCAAAAAGCCCTCCGGATATTCCTCGGCGATGAAGCCGGTGGTGATGTCGCCCGAGCGGTACCGCGGGTGCTGCATCAGGGCTGACAAGAAATCGACATTGTCGCCGATGCCGTCGATCTCGAACGCGTCCAGAGCTTCGACCTGGGCGTCGATCGCCGCCTCGCGCGTCGGCGCCCAGGTGACCAGCTTGGCGATCATCGGGTCGTAGAACATGCTGACCTCGCCGCCCTCGAACACGCCGTCGTCAACGCGGACGCGCGCTTCGTCATTCCCGCGAAAGCGGGAACCTAGTTTTTCTTTGTTGGCTGGGTCCCCGCTTTCGCGGGGATGACGAGCAGGAGGCGAATAGCGCACCAGCCGCCCGGTGCTCGGCAGGAAATGGCGGTACGGGTCCTCGGCATAGACCCGCGTCTCGACCGCCCAGCCGTCGAGCTTCACATCGTCCTGGGTGAAGGCGAGCTTCTCGCCCGCCGCGACGCGGATCATCTGCTCGACCAGGTCGAGCCCCGTCACCTCCTCGGTCACCGGATGCTCGACTTGCAGCCGGGTGTTCATCTCGAGGAAGTAGAAGCTCTTGCCGGTCGGGTCGGCGCCGGAGACGATCAGCTCGACGGTGCCGGCGCTGTAGTAGCCGACCGCCCGAGCCAGGGCGACCGCCTGCTCGCCCATCGCCTTGCGCATTTCGGGCGTGACGAACGGCGACGGCGCTTCCTCGACCACCTTCTGGTGGCGGCGCTGGATCGAGCATTCGCGCTCGCCCAAATAGACGATGTTGCCATGGCTGTCGCCGAGCAGCTGGATCTCGATGTGGCGCGGCTGCTCGATGAACTTCTCGATGAAGACGCGATCGTCGCCGAAGCTCGCCAGGCCCTCGCGCTTGACGCTGTCGAAGCCCTCGCGGACGTCCTGCTCGCTGTACGCCAGGCGCATGCCCTTGCCGCCGCCGCCGGCCGACGCCTTCATCATCACCGGATAGCCGATGTCGGCGGCGATCCTGACCGCCTCGTCGGTCGTCGCGATGTCGCCGAGGAAGCCGGGGACGACATTGACCCCGGCCTTCTGCGCCAGCTTCTTCGATTCGATCTTGTCGCCCATCGCCCGGATGGCTTTGGCGGGCGGGCCGATGAAGACGATCCCGGCCTTGGCGAGCGCCTTGGCGAAGCTCTCGCGCTCGGAAAGGAAACCGTAGCCCGGGTGCACGGCTTCCGCGCCGGTCGCCTTGCAAGCGTCGATGATCAACTCGGCCTTGAGGTAGGACTCACTTGCCGGCGGCGGCCCGAGCCGAACGCTCTCGTCCGCCATCTTCACATGCGGCGCGCGCGCGTCGGCGTCCGAATAAACGGCGACCGTCTTGATGCCCATCCGCCGCGCGGTGCGGATCACCCGGCACGCGATCTCGCCCCTGTTCGCGATGAGGATTTTCTTGAACATCAGGGCCGCCCTCAACCGTCATCCCGGGCTTGACCCGGGATCCGACTGCCTTTGCGACGGTGGATGAAGAACAAGGCGGATGCCGGATCAAGTCCGGCATGACGAAGGTGCGCAATCTCTCCGCGATTGGCGATGAGGATTTTGGAAAACATGCGCGGACCTCACAAATACCGTTCGGGCTGAGCCTGTCGAAGCCCTGTCTTTGTTCTTGAACGCACTAGGAAAAGGACAGCCCTTCGACAAGCTCAGGGCGAACGGATGTCCGGGGGACATCCGGGAGAATGAGCTCAGGGCGAACGGTTGAGAGTCACTCCGCAGCCTCATCCAGCGGCGGTCGGTTGTGGCCGAGCAGGCGCAGCATCTCGTCGGCGGCGTCGGCGAGGTTGGTGCCGGGGCCGAAAATCGCCTGCACTCCGGCGGCGCGGAGCGCGGCATAATCCTGCGGCGGGATGACCCCGCCGGCGACCACCTTGATGTCGGCGCGGCCGATGTCCTTGAGAGCCTCGATCATCTCCGGGATCAAAGTCTTGTGCCCGCCGGCGAGCGAGCTCGCGCCGACCACGTCGACCTCGTTCGCCGCCGCCGTTTCGGCCGCTTCGCGCGGGGTCTGGAACAGCTCGCCGGCCACCACCTCGAAACCCAGATCCGTGAAAGCCGACGACACCAGATTGGCGCCCCGGTCGTGGCCGTCCTGGCCCATCTTGGCGACATAGATGCGGGGCTTGCGGCCGAGGCGCTCGGCGACCGCGCGAGCACCCTCCTCCGCCGCCTTCCACCGCCCGTCGCGCCGAGCCTTGCCGTAGATCCCGCGCACCGGCTCGGGCCTGGTGTGATAGCGGCCGAACGCCCGCTCAAGCGCGTCCGAAATCTCGCCGAGGGTGGCGCGGGCGCGGGCAGCCTCGACGGACAGTGCCAACAGGTTGCTCTCCAAATTCCGTTCGCCCTGAGCTTGCCGAAGGGCTGCTTTTCCTTCTTTGTCAGAAGAGAAGGACTGTGCTTCGACAGGCTCAGCACGAACGGGTTGTTTGGCTGCTTCGGTCAATTTGTCGAGGGAGGCTCTGACACGCTCCGCGTCGCGCTCGGCCTTGACCTTCTCAATGCGCGCGATCTGGCCGGCCCGAACCCGGGCATTGTCGACCTCGAGGATGTCGTGCACCTCCTCCTCGGGCAGCCGGTAGCGGTTGACGCCGACGATCACCGTCTCGCCGGTGTCAACTTTCGCCGCCTTCTCGGCCGCGGCTTCCTCGATGCGGTGCTTGGGAAGCCCCTCCGCGACCGCTTTGGTCATCCCGCCGTGCGCCTCGACTTCCTCGATCAGCGCCCAGGCCTTGTCCTCGAGCTCGCGGGTCAGCGCCTCGACATACCAGCTGCCGCCGAGCGGGTCGGCGACCGCCGTCACCCCGCTTTCCTCGGCCAGGATCAATTGCGTGTTGCGGGCGATGCGCGCCGAGAAATCGGTCGGCAGAGCGATCGCCTCGTCGAAGCTGTTGGTGTGCAGCGACTGGGTGCCGCCCAGCACCGCCGCCAGCGCCTCGATGGTGGTGCGGACGATATTGTTGTACGGGTCCTGCTCGGTCAGGCTGACGCCGCTGGTCTGGCAGTGGGTGCGCAGCAGCTTCGACTTCTCCGACTTGGCGCCAAGGTCGGTCATGATCCGCGCCCAAAGCGTGCGCGCGGCGCGCAGCTTGGCCACCTCCATGAACAGGTTCATGCCGATGCCGAAAAAGAAGCTGAGGCGCGGCGCGAAGGCGTCGATCTCGAGCCCTTGGCGCTGCGCCGCGCGCACGTATTCCATACCGTCGGCGAGCGTGTAGGCGAGCTCCTGGACCGCCGTCGCCCCGGCCTCGTGCATGTGATAGCCGCTGATCGAGATCGAGTTGAACCTGGGCATCTCGCCCGCGCAATAAGCGATGATGTCGCTGACGATCCGCATGCTCGGCTCGGGCGGGTAGATGTAGGTGTTGCGGACCGCGAACTCTTTCAGAATGTCGTTCTGGATGGTGCCGGTGAGCTGCTTGCGCTCCACGCCCTGCTCCTCGCCGGCGACGATGAAGAAGGCCATGACCGGAAGCACCGCGCCGTTCATCGTCATGCTGACCGACATCTCGCCAAGCGGAATGCCGTCGAACAGCGCTTTCATGTCCTCGACCGTGTCCATCGCCACGCCCGCCTTGCCGACATCGCCGGCGACGCGCGGATGATCGCTGTCGTAGCCGCGGTGCGTGGCGAGGTCGAAGGCGACGGAAAGCCCCTTCTGTCCGGCGGCGAGGTTGCGGCGGTAGAAAGCGTTCGATTCCTCGGCGGTCGAGAAGCCGGCGTACTGGCGGATGGTCCACGGCCGCCCCGCGTACATGGTCGCATAGGGCCCGCGGGTGTAGGGCGGCAGGCCCGGCCAGCCGGGCTCGATGCCCGCCGCGTCGTCGGGGCCGTACACCGTCTTCAGCCTTATATGCTCGGCCGTCTCGCGCGACAGGTCCTTGCCGCCGCTTTCCTTGGCGGCGAGCTTCTCCCAGTCGGACTTGGTCGGCTTGTCAGACGGCATAAAACTCCGTTCGGGCTGAGCCTGTCGAAGCCCTGTCTTTCTTTTTGAACGCACTAGGTAAAGGACAGCCCTTCGACAAGCTCAGGGCGAACGGAGGCGCATCAATGCTTCGGCGTCTCCATGATCTCGGTGAGCACGCCGCCCATGTCCTTGGGATGGACGAAGAAGACGAGCGTCCCGTGCGCGCCGATGCGCGGCTCGCCCAGCACCCGCGCGCCCTTCGCTTCGAGCTCTGCCCTGGCGGCGTGGATGTCCGGCACCTCGAAGCAGACATGGTGCTGTCCGCCCGCCGGGTTCTTCTCGAGGAATTTCACGATCGGTGAGTTCTCGCCCAAAGGCTCGATCAGCTCGATTTGCGAATTGGGCGCGTCGACGAAGCAGACGCGCACCCCCTGCGCTGGAAGGTCGAAGGGCTCGCCGTGCGGCTCGGCGCCGAACATCGTCCGGTAAAGCGCCAGGCTCTTTTCGATCGACGGGGTCGCGACCCCGACATGATTGAGGCGTCCCAGAGTCATGCTGGATTCCTGAATCCGAGGCCGAGGAGCAGGTCCGCGGCGATGAAAACCATCAGTGCGAAAATCGCGACGTGGATGACGAGCAGAGTGGTGAACTTCGCCCGATCCTCGTCGCGGTGGAGATAGGTGCGGTAGATCGGCAGGCTACCGGTCTGAAGCCCGCGCCAGATTCGCAAGGCCAGCAGCGGCAGGACGGCAAGCACCACGAGCCCGACCAGCAATTCCTCGCCGTTGGCGATCATGCCTTAACCGTCACCTCGGTGGTCACGCTGTTGGCGATGAAGCAGGCCTCGTGCGCCTTGTGGTGGAGGTCGGCGAGCGCATCCGCGTCCGGCGGGTCGCCGGCCCATTCGACCCGCGGCCGCAGGGTCACCCGGGTCATCGCCATGCGCCCGTCACTGCGCTTGCCGAGCACGCCCTCCGCCTCATCGGTGTAGCTCTCGACCACCAGCCCTGCCCGCCGCGCGAAGTCGAGGAAGAACAGCATGTGGCAGGACGACAGCGAGGCGACGAACGCCTCCTCGGGATCGACTCCCGCCTCGTCCGACCAAGGCGCCGGAACGATGTGCGGGCTGGCGCTCGCCGGCACCGATGAACCGCCGTCGAACGCCCATTCATGCGCGCGGCTGTACTGGCCCTGGCCGAAATCGGTGCTCGGATCCCGCTTCCATCGAACAGTCGCAGTGTAGTTGCTCATTGGCACCCACCCGTCATTGCGAGGAGCCGTGTAGCGGCGACGCGGCAATCCAGAAAAGCCGTATCAATGAGTGAGGTCGTCGAGCAAGTCTCGCCAGTCCGGATTTGCTGCCTCGATCAGCGCGAGCTTATCAGCACGTGAACCGGCTTTGATCTGCTTTTCGCGCATGATCGCCGCCTCCATCGTGTCGGCAAGCTGGTACCAGACCAGCAGCTTGCAGCCGTAGCGCCTGGTGAAGCCGTCAACGAGTCCATTGCTGTGCTGCCACGCACGCTGAGGCAGGTTCGACGTCACGCCGGTATAGAGCGTGCCATTCCGCTTGCTGGCCATGATGTAGACTGCCGGCTGTTTCACCATTGCGTCATTGCGAGCGCCAAAGGCGCGCGGCAATCCAGAAAAGTCTGGATTGCTTCGTCGCTACGCTCCTCGCAATGACGGGGCACGCGCGCGGCTATACCAGCCCTTGGCGAAGTCGCCGTCGCCCTTGCGGCTCCAGCGTATGGTGGCGGTGTAGCTGCTCATCTATGACGCCTTACAGTGGAATATTGTCGTGCTTCTTCCACGGGTTCTCGAGCTGCTTGTCGCGCAGCTTGCGCAGGCCGAGCGCCACCCGCCGGCGGGTCGAGTGCGGCATGATCACCTCGTCGATGAAGCCCTTGCTCGCGGCGACGAACGGGTTGGCGAAGCGCTCCTCATATTCGGCCGTGCGCTCGGCGATCTTGGCGGGATCGCCGATGTCCTTGCGGAAGATAATCTCGACCGCGCCCTTGGCGCCCATCACGGCGATCTCGGCGGTCGGCCAGGCGTAATTCAAGTCGCCGCGCAGATGCTTGGACGCCATGACGTCATAGGCGCCGCCATAGGCCTTGCGGGTGATGACGGTGATCTTGGGCACCGTCGCCTCGGCATAAGCGAACAGCAATTTGGCGCCGTTCTTGATGATGCCGCCATGCTCCTGCGCGACCCCGGGCAGGAAGCCGGGCACGTCGACGAAGGTCAGGATCGGGATTTCGAATGCGTCGCAGAAGCGGACGAAGCGCGCACCCTTCTTCGAGCTGGCAATGTCGAGCACTCCGGCGAGCACCATCGGCTGGTTGGCGACGACTCCGACGGTGCGGCCCTCGATCCGGCAGAAGCCGGTGATGATGTTGGCGGCATGATTCGGCTGGAGCTCGAAGAACTCGCCGTCGTCGGCGACCTTGCAGATCAATTCGTGCATGTCGTAGGGCGTCGCCGCGCTCGGTGGGATCAAGGTGTCGAGGCTGTCCTCCTGCCGGTCCCAGGGGTCGTCGCACGGCCGGTGGGGCAGCTCGTGCCGGTTCGACAAAGGCAGGAAGTCGAAGAACTCGCGGGTCGCCAGCAACGCGTCGATGTCGTTCTCGAAGGCGACGTCGGCGACTCCCGACTTGGTCGTATGGGTGACGGCGCCGCCGAGCTCGTCCTGGCTCACCACCTCGTTGGTCACCGTCTTCACCACGTCGGGGCCGGTGACGAACATGTAGCTTGAATCCTTCACCATGAAGATGAAGTCGGTCATCGCCGGCGAATAGACGGCGCCGCCGGCGCACGGCCCCATGATCAGCGAAATCTGCGGGATCACGCCGCTGGCGAGCACGTTGCGCTGGAACACCTCGGCATAGCCGGCGAGGCTGGCGACGCCTTCCTGGATTCGCGCGCCGCCTGAATCGTTGAGGCCAATGACGGGCGCCCCGACCTTCATCGCCATGTCCATCACCTTGCAGATCTTCTGCGCGTGGCGCTCGCTCAAGGAGCCGCCGAACACCGTGAAGTCCTGGGCGAAGACATAGACCAGCCGGCCGTTGATCGTCCCCGAGCCGGTGACGACGCCGTCGCCCGGGACCTTCTGCGCCTCCATTCCGAAGTCCGAGCAATTATGCTCGACGAACATGTCATATTCCTCGAAGCTGCCGGGATCGAGCAGCACGGCCAGCCGCTCGCGAGCGGTCAGCCGGCCCTTCGCATGCTGCGCCGCGATGCGCTTCTCGCCGCCGCCGAGCTTCGCCAGCTCGCGCCGTCTCTCCAGCTCTTCAATCGTCGTCGCCAAGCTTCCTCTCCCTTGGATCCTGCTCCTTCCACCAACGTCCCGGCGGGTCAACCGCACGGCCTGCCGATTGCTGCACCGCAACAGTCGTCGAAAGTGATTAACCTCGATCAGTGTTACGGAACCGCAACCGCCTTCGCGCCGTTCTCCTGAGTGGGTTTCCACAACAAGGGATTAGCATCGAAATGATCACGCGCGTCGGGGTGCCAGTAGAGTCTCAAGCCGAGCCCTCGGCGCCAGACCCAAGCCGTCCAACCTTGCTGTGCTTTTCGCACCTGCGGTGGAACTTCGTGTTCCAGCGGCCGCAGCATCTGATGAGTCGCTTCGCCCGAGAAATGACGGTCGTCTTCTGGGAAGAGCCGATCGAAGTCGGCCGCACGGAAATCCCTTATTTGCAGGTGCGCGAGGCCGACAATGCGCCTGGCGTCCGAATCGTCGTCCCGCATCTACCCGAGGGCATGAGCGAGGAACGGCGCGAGGCGGCGCTGAAGCGGCTGCTCGACGCTTACTCCGCCGGCCTCACCCGGCCGCTCGTCGCCTGGTATTACACGCCGATGATGCTGCCCTTCTCGCGCGATCTCGGCGCGACGGCGGTCGTCTACGACTGCATGGACGAACTGTCGAAGTTCCGCTTCGCCCCGGAGCGGCTGCTCGATCTCGAGCAGGAGCTGATCGATTCCGCCGACGTCGTGTTCACCGGCGGGTCGAGCCTCTACGAGGCGAAGAAGGACCGCCACGACAACGTCCACTGCTTCCCCTCGTCGGTCGACCGCGCCCATTTCACGCGCGCCCGCGGCGAACAGCCGGACCCCGAGGACCAGGCGCAGCTGAACCGGCCGCGGCTCGGCTTTTACGGAGTGATCGACGAGAGGTTCGACATCGACCTGCTTCGCCAGATTGCCGACATGCGTCCCGACTGGTCGTTCGTCATGGTCGGACCGGTGGTCAAGATCTCGGAGGACGAGCTGCCGCGCGCTGCCAACATCCATTATCTCGGGCCGAAGACCTATCAGCAGCTTCCCGCCTATCTTGCCGGCTGGGACGTCGCCCTGATGCCGTTCGCGATGAACGAATCGACCCAGTTCATCTCGCCGACCAAGACCCCGGAATATCTCGCCGGCGGCCGGCCGGTCGTCTCGACGCCGGTGCGCGATGTGGTGCGTCACTACGGCCACCTTCAGGGCGTGAAGATCGCCTGCGACGCGGAAGGTTTCGTGCGTTGCTGCGATCAGGCGCTCGAGCTCGCTCGCATCGCGGAGAGTGACTGGCTGGCCGAGGCCGACCTGATGCTGTCCGCGTCGAACTGGGACACGACCCAGGCGCGCATGTCGGGGCTCGTTCGCCAGGCCCTTGGCGAAGAGACGGAGGCGAGCCGCTCGGCCATGCTGGTGGCCGCCGAATGAGCGGCCAGCCTCGCGCCAGGAAGCGCTACGACTATCTGGTCGTCGGCGCCGGTTTCGCCGGCTCGGTGATTTCCGAGCGGCTGGCGAGCCAGCAGGGCGCTAGCGTCCTGCTGATCGATCGCCGCAACCATGTCGGCGGCAATGCCTATGACGAGCCGAACGAGGCCGGGATCCTCTACCACAAATACGGCCCGCACATCTTCCACACCAACAGCGAGCAGGTCGTCGATTATCTGTCGCAGTTCACCGAGTGGCGGCCGTACGAGCACCGCGTGCTCGCCAACGTCCGCGACCAGCTCGTACCGATCCCGATCAACCGGACGACGCTCAACCAATTGTTCGGACTCGACCTCAAGACCGACGAGGAGGCGGCACAATATCTTGCGAGCCGCGCCGAGCCCGTCGACGACATCCGGACGTCCGAGGACGTCGTCATCAACGCCGTCGGCCGCGAGCTCTACGAATTGTTCTTCCGCGGCTACACGCGCAAGCAATGGGGGCTCGATCCGTCCGAGCTCGACAAGCAGGTGACGTCGCGGATCCCGACCCGGACCAATACCGACGACCGCTATTTCTCGGACAGCTTCCAGGCGATGCCGCGCGACGGCTACACGGCGATGTTCGAGCGGATGCTCGACCACCCGCTGATCGACCGGGAGCTTGGCGTCGATTTCCGCGACATCCGCGACGAGGTCGAGGCCGACCACATCGTCTACTCGGGGCCGATCGACGAATATTTCGACTTCCGCTTCGGCAGGCTGCCGTACCGGTCGCTGAAGTTCGAGCACAAGACTCTCGACCAGGAGCAGTTCCAGCCGGTCGCGGTCGTGAACTATCCGGCGCCGGACGTCCCCTACACGCGGATTAGCGAGTATAAGCACCTGACGGGGCAGCAGCACCCGCGCACGACCATCACCTACGAATATCCGTCGGCAGAGGGCGATCCCTATTATCCGATCCCGCGCGAGGAAAATCAGGCGCTGTTCAAGAAATATGAGGCGCTTGCGGATTCCACGCCGGGTGTCACCTTCGTCGGCCGTCTGGCGACCTACCGCTACTACAACATGGACCAGATCGTCGGCCAGGCGCTGGCGACCTTCCGGCGCATGGGCGACCAGCGCAAGCGAGAGAGGCCGCAGCCGACCGCGGTTGCAGCGGAATGAGCGCGGTCCAGGCCCGAACCCGGGGTCTGGACCGCCGCTCCGCTCCGCCGCTGGAGCTGTGGGGCGGGGTCGAGTGCACCGTCGTTCGCATCGGCGACGAGTTCCGCAACCAGCTCGTCGACACCGGTCATTGGTCGCGGATGGACGACCTCGCCGCCATGGCCGAGCTCGGCGTCAAGGCGGTGCGCTACCCGATCGTCTGGGAAACGGTCGCTCCGCAGGTCCCGACCGAGCTCGACTTCTCGTGGCATGACAAAAGGCTCGAGCGGCTTCGCGAGCTCGGCATCCGGGTCGTCGGCGGGCTCGTCCACCACGGCTCCGGTCCTCGCTACACCAGCCTGCTCGACGCCAAATTCCCGAAGCTGCTGGCGGAATATGCGGCCAAGGTCGCGAAGCGCTATCCGTGGATCGACACCTGGACCCCGGTCAACGAGCCGCTGACCACAGCCCGCTTCTCCTGCCTCTATGGCCATTGGTACCCGCATGCCCGCGACATCGAGTCCATGTTCCTCGCGCTCGCCAACGAATGTCACGCCACGGCGCTGGCAATGGAGGCGATCCGCAGGGAAATTCCGGGCGCGAAGCTCATGGTCACCGAAGACCTCGGCAAGACCTTCTCGACCGACAAGCTCGCCTACCAGGCCCGGCATGAAAACGACCGCCGCTGGCTGAGCCTCGACCTGCTGGACGGCCGGGTCGGTCCCGGCCACCCTTTTTACAATTGGCTGCTGAAAAGCGGCGTCAGCGAGGATGCCCTCGCGACTCTCGCCTCGGGATCAGGCCGACCCGACTTCATCGGCATCAACCATTATCTGACCAGCGAGCGATTCCTCGACCATCGCATCCACCGCTATCCGGACGTCGAGCCGGGCTCGAACGGGATCGATGTCTATGCCGATCTGGAGGCGGTTCGGGTCGACAAGCTCAAGCGCCAGGTCGGACCGGCGAAACGGCTTCGCGAAGCGTGGGATCGCTACGAAATCCCGCTGGTCTTTTCCGAGGTCCATCACGGCTGCTCGCGCGACGAGCAGGTGCGCTGGCTGGTCGACGTCTGGAACGCGGTCGAAAAGGAGCGGGCGAAAGGCGCCGACATCCGCGCCGTCACCTTGTGGTCGATGTTCGGGGCGGTCGACTGGCGCTCGCTGCTGACCCGCAAGGAAGGGTTCTACGACGTCGGCGCGTTCGACACCCGCTCGGACAAACCACGGCCGACGCTGGTCGCCAAGGCAGCCGCCAAGCTCGGCCGCGGCGAGAAATTCGACCATCCGCTGCTCGATCTTCCGGGCTGGTGGAAACGTCCGGGCCGCTGTCATGCCAGGCGCCGGTTCGACATGCTGCCCCGGGATTGCAGCAGGGCGCGACCGATCCTCATCACCGGCGCCACCGGGACGCTCGGCCGCGCCTTCTCCAAGATCTGCGCGCACCGCGGGCTTGCCCATGTCCTGACCAGCCGCGGCGAGCTCGACATTTGCGACGAGGCTTCGATCGCCGCCGCGCTGGAGCGCCACAAGCCATGGGCGGTGATCAACACCGCCGGCTTCGTCCGAACCTGGGAAGCCGAGGCGAGAAAGGACGAGTGCTTCCGGGCCAACGTCACCGGTCCCGAGCTGCTGGCCAAGGCATGCAAGGTCCATGGCATACCCTTCGTAACCTTCTCCTCGGATCTGGTGTTCGATGGCCAGCTCGGCCGCTCGTACATCGAGCCCGACAGGCCGGCACCGGCCTGCGCTTACGGCCGGAGCAAGGCCGAGGCCGAGGCCCGCCTCCTGGCAAGCGATGCCGACGCCCTGATCATCCGCACCAGCGCCTTTTTCGGTCCTTGGGACCGCCATAATTTCCTGTTCAACACCATCGAACGGCTGAAGCGCGGCGAGGACGTCGTCGCCAGCGACCGGACGATCGTCTCGCCGACCTACGTCCCCGATCTGGTCCAGGCGACCCTCGACCTGCTGCTCGATGAGGAGCGCGGCCTCTGGCATCTCACCAACCAGGGCGCGGTCAGCTGGCACGAGCTGGCGTGCGAAGTCGCCGACAGGGCGAAGCTCGGCCGTAACAGGATCCGCGCCGCGGAAGACGATGAAAAGACCGATACCAGCCTGACCAGCAGTCGCGGCCTTCTTCTGCGTCCGCTCGACCAGGCGATTGGCGAGTTCGCCGACCGACTCCACACGATCGGCGGCGCCGACTGACTCTGACGGCTGCCGCTTCACTCAGGAACAGGATAGAGCCGCTCTGCTTTTTGGCAGCGAAGGGGACGCGAATGCGCCAGAACTGGCCGGAGCGGCTGTGGCTCGTGCGGCACGGACAAAGCCAGGGCAATGTCGCCCGCGAGGCCGCCGACGAGGCCGGCCTGCCGATGATCGACATCGACGTCCGCGACGTCGACGTGCCATTGTCGGAGCTCGGCCATCGCCAGGCCGAGGCGGCCGGTCGCTGGTTCGCGTCGCTCGCCGAAAACGAGCGGCCCGAAGTGATCCTGTCGTCGCCCTATGTTCGGGCCCGGCAGACGGCGCAGGCGATCTGCGCGGCGCTGGCGGCGGTCGGAGGACCGGAACGGCTGGTGATCGACGAGCGGCTTCGCGAGCGCGAGTTCGGCGTGTTCGACCGGCTGACGACGCTCGGCATTCGCGAGAAATATCCCGAGGAGGCCGAGCACCGCGCCCGCCTCGGCAAATTCTACCACCGTCCGCCGGGCGGCGAGAGCTGGGCCGATGTCATTCTCCGGCTGCGCTCGATGCTCAACACCGTCAATCTTCATTATTGCGACCGGCGCGTGCTGATCGTCTGCCACCAGGTGGTGGTGCTGTGCATGCGCTACATTCTCGAAGGGCTGGAGGAAGCCGAGATTCTCGGGGTCGATCGCGAAGCCGACATCCTCAACTGCGGCATCTGCGCTTATGATTTCGAGCCCGATGCCCAGGGCGTCTGCGTGCCGGCGCTGGCGATGTGGAACCAGGGCGCGCCGCTCGATGCCGAGGGCGCGCCGAAGACCGCCGAGCCGGACATGACGACGGGGACTCGATGAAGGCTGGAAAGCCGCTCACCCGCTCGGCGCTGAAGCGCTTCCCGCTGCCGGCGCTCGCCGATGGCGACAAGGAGACCAAGGGCCGCGTGCTGATCGTCGCCGGGAGCCGAAGCACTCCGGGCGCGGCCTTGCTTGCGGCGACCTCGGCAATGCGCTCCGGCGCAGGCAAGCTGCGGATTGTCAGCGTCGAGAGCATCGCCACCGAGCTTGGCATCGCCATGCCGGAATCGATGGTGATCGGCCTCGCCGAAGCCCGCGACGGCGGCTTTGCCCGCTCGGCCGTCGGCGACATCAAGGCGAGAGCGGCGGAAGTCTCGGCAGTGGTCGCCGGTCCCGGCATGGCCCGCGCCCAGACCTGCACGGCGATCGCGACGGCCCTGTGCGACAGCGGCTCCCAGCTGGTGCTCGACGCCGCCCTGCTGCGCGGCCTCAAGCCGCCGAAGCGGCCTCGCCGGGGGCCGCTGCCGATCCTCCTTCCGCATGCCGGCGAGCTCGCCGACCTCCTCGAGCTGGCCAAAGAAGCGGTCGAGGCGGATCCGGTCGGCTGCGGCCGCCGCGCGGCCGAGCTCTACCAGGCGCATGTCCTGGTCAAAGGCGTCGTCAGCCACGTCGTCGCTGCCGACGGCTCGGCCTGGACATTCCGCGGCGGCGCTCCCGGCCTCGGCGTGTCGGGCAGCGGCGATACGCTCGCTGGGATCGTCGGCGGCCTGCTGGCGCGCGGCGCCGAGCCGCTCACCGCTTTGCTGTGGGGCGTCCTGCTTCACGGCGAGGCGGGCGAGATGCTGGCGCGCAGGATCGGTCCTGCCGGCTTCCTCGCCCGCGAGATCCCAGGTGAATTGCCGGCTTTACTGTTCCGCTGAGGCGACCGCCGCGTTGTGCCGCTCGAGCTCGAACAGGATCACCCTTTGGAGCGGGTGTATTTTTCGAGCTCGTCGCCGACGAGGCGGACGGCGTGGATGACGTTGGTGCTGCCGGCGGTCCCGAACGGCACTCCGGCGATGATCACGAGCCTGTCGCCGCCTTTGGCGATCTTGTGGCGAAGCGCCATCCTCTTGGCCTTTTCGACCATCTCCTCGAAGCTTGAGACGTCGCGAGTGTGGACCGCGTGGACGCCCCAGTAGAGCCCCATCCGCCGCGCGGTGGTGTGCGAATGGCTCATCGCCAGAAGCGGTACCGCCGGTCGCTCGCGGGCGATCCGCCGAGCCGTCGATCCGCTGCTCGTGTAGCAAAGCATCGCCGTCGCCGACACGGTCGCGGCGATCTGGCGGGCGGAGCCGGCGATGGCATCGGCGGTGGTCGGCTCGAGCCGCGTTTCGGTGAAATGGATTCGCGCCTGGTAGGTCGGGTCGCGCTCGGCGCTGACGGCAATCCGGTCCATCATCTGTACGGCCTCGCAGGGATATTGGCCGGTGGCGCTTTCCGCCGACAGCATGACGGCGTCGGCGCCATCGTAGATGGCGGTGGCGACGTCGGTCACCTCGGCCCGGGTCGGGGTCGGCGAGGTGACCATCGATTCGAGCATCTGGGTGGCGACGACCACCGGTTTGCCGAACTGGCGCGCGGTCGCGATGATCCGGTTCTGCAGCGGCGGCACCTCCTCCGGCGGAAGCTCGACTCCAAGGTCGCCGCGGGCGACCATCACCGCATCGGACAGGGCAATGATATCGTTCAGCCGGTCGAGCGCCGCGGGCTTCTCGATCTTGGCGAGAAGCGCCGCCCGGTCGCCGATCAGCGCCCGCGCCTCGGCGACGTCCTCGGGCCGCTGAACGAACGACAAGGCGATCCAGTCGGCTTTCAACGACAGCGCGAAATCCAGGTCGGTGCGGTCCTTGTCGGTCAGCGCCGGGATCGGCACCACGACGTCGGGGACGTTGACGCCCTTGTTGTCGGCGAGCCGGCCGCCGACCTGCACCTCGGTGTCGATGCTCTTCTCGCCGACCTCGAGCACCTTGAGGCGAACCTTGCCGTCGTCGATCAGCAGCCGGTCGCCGGTCCCGACGACACCGAACAGCTCGGGGTGGGGAAGCTGGACCCGGTCGGCATCGCCCTGGGTGCGCTGGCGGTCGAGCGTGAACCGCTGGCCTTTCTGAAGCTCCGCGCCGCCGCCCCGAAATCGGCCGACCCGGAGCTTCGGGCCCTGCAGGTCGAACAGGATCGTCGTCGGCCGCCGAAGCTCCTTCTCCAGCGCCCGGATCGCATCGACCAGCGCCGCCTTCTGATCGTGTCCGCCGTGGCTCATGTTGATCCGGAATGCGTCGGCGCCGGCCAGCATCAGCTTCCTGATCATCGCCGGATCCTCGGACGCCGGGCCGAGGGTGGCGAGGATTTTCACCTTGCGGGAACGGGGCTGCAGCGGTTCGGTCACGGCGCGACGCATAGCCGCTTGATATGACGGTTCAAGCCGCTAGAGCCGCGAGCGAACCTGAAAACGGAGATAAGAAGCATGGGGGACGGCACCGTCGCGGCCGATCAGCTGCGGCTGTTCATCGAGCGGATCGAGCGGCTCGAGGAAGAGAAGAAGGGGATCGCCGACGACATCCGCGATGTCTATGCCGAAGCCAAGGCCAACGGTTACGACACCAAGACCATGCGCGCGATGGTTCGGCTTCGCCGGATGGAGACCAACGCCCGCCAGGAAGCCGACGCGCTGATGGAAACCTATCGCGCCGCGCTGGGGCTGGAGTGAGCGCAACCACGGGACCGTTCGTCCCGAGCTCGTTCCCACGGATGTCCCCCGGACATCCGTTCATCCCGAGCTTGTCGAGGGACTGCGTTTTTCTTTAGTTCGCAGGAAACAATCGCAGGGCCTCGACAGGCTCGGCCCGAACGGAGTTCTGGACACAACTGATGGCCGGCCATTCCAAGTTCAAGAACATCATGCACCGCAAGGGCGCGCAGGACAAAAAGCGCTCGGCGATGTTCTCCAAGCTGTCGCGCGAAATCACCGTCGCCGCCAAGATGGGCCTGCCCGACCCCGACGCCAATCCGCGTCTGCGCGCCGCGGTGCTCGCCGCCAAGGCGCAGTCGATGCCCAAGGACAATATCCAGCGGGCGATCGACAAGGCGAGCGGCGGCGACGCCGAAAATTACGAGGAGATTCGCTACGAAGGCTTCGGCCCGGCCGGCGTCGCGTTGATCGTCGAGGCGCTGAGCGACAACCGCAACCGCACCGCGACCAATGTCCGCACCATCTTCTCCAAGAACGGCGGCAACCTCGGCGCGTCGGGCTCGGTCAGCCACGGCTTCGAGCGGCTCGGCCTGATCGAATATCCTGCGTCCGCCGGCGATTCCGACAAGGTTTTGGAAGCGGCGATCGAGGCCGGCGCCGAGGATGTCGAATCCGACGAGGACGGCCATCGCATCTGGACCAGCGTCGAAAGCCTGCACGAGGTCGCCAAGGCGCTCGAGCCGATGCTCGGCGAGGCCGACAGCACCCGCCTCGGCTGGAAGCCGGCAACCGAAGTCGAGGTGCGCGGCGACGACGCGCAGCGCCTCGCCCGGCTGATGGAGGCGCTCGACGAGGACGACGACGTCCAGACCGTCTGGGGCAACGAGCGCGTCCCCGACGAGGAGCTGGAGCGGCTCGCTTGAGCAAGCTCCTCCCCTCCCGGGGGAGGTGTCATGCGCAGCATGACGGAGGGGGCCTGTGCCACCCGCCTTCCCCCTCCGGCGCTCCGCGCCACCTCCCCCTCGAGGGGGAGGAACTGTGATCATCCTCGGCCTCGACCCCGGGCTCGGGACCACCGGCTGGGGGCTGATCCGCGCCGAGGGCAATCGCCTCGCCCATGTCGCCAACGGCCAGCTGAGGACGAACAGCGCAGCGCCTCTGCCCGAGCGGCTAGCCGAGCTCGGCCGCCAGCTCGAGGCGCTGATCGCCGAGCACCGCCCCGACAGCGCGGCGGTCGAGGAAGTGTTCGTCAACCAGAACCCGCAGTCGACCTTGAAGCTCGGCCAGGCGCGCGGCGTCGCGCTGATGATCGCCGCCCGCGCCGGCCTTTCGGTCGGCGAATATGCGGCGCGGCTGGTCAAGAAGGCGGTGGTCGGCACCGGCGCTGCCGAAAAGGCGCAGGTCCATGCGATGGTCGCACGGCTGCTCCCGGGAGCGAAGATCGCCGGCCCTGACGCCGCCGACGCGCTCGCCGTCGCCATCACCCACGCCCATCATCTGGCCACTCGAAGCCGTTCGCCCCGAGCGTAGTCGAGGGGCGTGTCTCGACTTCGCTCGACACGAACGGTTAGATTGCGAGCCGCATGATCGCGCGCCTGTCCGGAATCCTCGCCGAAACCAGCGCCGATGGCGCCGTGATCGATGTCGGCGGGGTCGGCTACCAGGTGCAATTGTCCGGTCGCACGCTCGACTCGCTCGGCCCAGTCGGCAGCGAAGTGCTGCTGCTCACCGAGCTTCAGGTGCGCGAGGACGGCTGGACCCTGTTCGGCTTCGGCTCCGGGCAAGAGCGCGACGCCTTCCGAGCGCTGACCAGCATCCAGGGCGTCGGCGGGCGGCTGGCACTGGCCATCCTGTCGGCGCTTGCCCCCGACGAGCTCGCCCGAGCCGCCGCCCAGGGCGACAAGGCGATGATCGCGAGGGCCAACGGGGTCGGCCCCAAGCTCGCCCAGCGCATCGCCAACGAGCTTCAGGGCAAGCTCGGACTCGCCGGGCTCGGCGCCGGAGCCGCGCCGGTGCCGCGCGGCGGAGCCGCGGCCGACGCACTGTCCGCGCTCGCCAATCTCGGCTTCAAGCCGGCCGAGGCCAGCGCCGCGGTCAACGCCGCCCAAGACGAGCTCGGCCCCGACGCCGGCCTCGACGCTTTGGTGCGGCTGGCGTTGCGGAAGGCGGCTAGGTGACCCACCGCACCGCCTCGTGCCGCTGCGGGCAGCTTCGCGCCACCGTCACCGGCGAGCCGGTGCGCGTGTCGGTTTGCCATTGCCTCGATTGCAAGAAGCGGTCGGGCAGCGCTTTCGCCGTGCAGGCGCGGTGGCCCGCCGAGCAGGTGACCATTGAAGGCCGGTCGAGCAGCTGGGTGAACGTCGCCGACAGCGGCAACCGCATCACCTTTCACTTCTGTCCCGACTGCGGCTCCGACGTGCATTATGCAATCGACGGCAAGTTCGACGGCCTCGTCGCCATTCCGCTCGGCGCCTTCGACGATCCCTATTTCGCCTCGCCCGGCTTCTCGGTGTGGGAGGAGCGCAAGCACGAGTGGGTCGAGATCACCGGCGATGTCGACCATTCCCACTGAGCGAGGCGAAAACTCTGTCCTACAGCAGGCCAAATGTGCATCATCGCCCCATGGGCGGTGATCATCATCATCGGCGGCGGGTTCGGGGCGGAACTCCCCCGCTTATGTTCACAAAAATGGCGTCGTTCTACGGGACAATAGTGACGTTAAGGCGGTGGGAAGCAACATGAGCGCCACCGATCCCGCTCGAATCACCACCCCCGAGCGCACCGCCGAGGATGTCGACCAGGCCCTTCGGCCCAAGAGCCTCGACGAATTCATCGGCCAGCAGTCGGCACGTGAGAACCTGCGCGTCTTCGTCAATGCCGCCAGGAGCCGCGGCGAGCCGCTCGACCACGTCCTGCTCCACGGCCCGCCGGGACTCGGCAAGACGACGCTGGCCGGGATCCTCGCGCGTGAGATGGGCGTCGGCTTCCGCGCCACCTCGGGGCCGGTGATCGCCAAGTCGGGCGACCTTGCCGCCTTGCTCACCAACCTCGAGGACGGCGACGTCCTGTTCATCGACGAGATCCACCGGCTCAACCCGGCGGTCGAGGAAGTGCTCTACCCGGCGATGGAGGACCGCGCGCTCGACCTGATGATCGGCGAGGGGCCGTCGGCCCGGTCGGTGCGGATCGACCTTCCGCGCTTCACCCTGATCGGCGCCACCACCCGCCAGGGGCTTCTGACGACGCCGCTTCGCGACCGCTTCGGAATCCCCGTCCGGCTCAATTTCTACACCGTCGAGGAGCTCGAGATGGTCGTCCGCCGAGCCGCCCGCCTGCTCGGCGTCGACGTCACCGATGACGGCGGCCGCGAGATCGCCCGCCGCTCGCGCGGCACTCCTCGGATCGCCGGCCGGCTGCTTCGCCGGGTGCGCGACTTCGCCCATGCCATCGCTGCCGACGCCGTCGACTCCGAAGTTGCCGACAAGGCGCTGTCGAGGCTCGAGATCGACGCGCTCGGCCTCGACGCGATGGACCGCCGCTACCTGACGATGATTGCCGACCTCTACGGCGGCGGCCCGGTCGGGGTCGAAACCCTTGCCGCCGGGCTCAGCGAGCCGCGCGACACTATCGAGGACGTGATCGAGCCGTTCCTCATTCAGCTTGGCCTCATCGCCCGCACGGCACGAGGGCGCTGCCTGAACGGCCGCGGCTGGACTCACCTCGGGCTGACTCCGCCCGCCGGCGCCCAGGCCGGCCTGTTCGATTCGGGAGCCAGTTCGAAGTGAAGTTGAACCGTCATCCCGGCCTTGAGCCGGGATCCAGGAACACAAGGTTGGCCATCACTGGCAAAGGCTGGCGATCATGGATTCCGGCCTTCGCCGGAATGACGATGACGCTGGCCGGCCCCGCCGCCGCCCAGCCGGCCCGGACTCCGGCGCCGGCCGTCGTGCCGTCGGTCATCGATTACCGCCACGCCGCCAACTGGCTGTGCCTTCCCGGCCGCGGCGACGTCTGCTCGACCCCGCTTGCCACCACCGCCCTCAACGTCAACGGCTATGGCTCGGTCGGCCGAAGTGTGGTCGCCGCCAATCCGCCGATCGACTGTTTCTACGTCTATCCGACCGTGTCGCGCGATTCCGGCCTCAACAGCGACATGGTGGCCGGGCCGGAGGAGCGCGCCGCGGCCGAAGCCCAGTTCGCCCGCTTCGCTTCGGTATGCCGGCCGTTCGCGCCGATCTACCGCCAGATGACCGTCGCCGCGGTCGCCGCCGCCGCGGCCGGCGCCGACGTCACCGGTCCCGGCTTGCTGGCTTATGGCGACGTCCTCGCCGCCTGGCGCGACTATTTCCAGAGCCGCAACCAGGGCCGGCCCTACGTGCTTATCGGCCACAGCCAGGGCTCGCTCCACCTGATCCAGCTGATCGCCCGCGAGATCGAAGGCAAGCCCGAGGCGGCGCGAATGCGGCTCGCCATCCTTCCCGGCTTCAACGTGCTGGTGCCGCAGGGCAGACTGGTCGGCGGAAGCTTCCGGCACACGCCGCTGTGCAGCGCTCCCGGCCAGACCGGCTGCGTGATGAGCTGGGTCAGCTACCGCGACGGCAACGTCCCGCCCCCGGGCGCGATGTTCGGTTTTGCCCCGCAACCCGGGATGACCGTCGCCTGCGTCAATCCGGCGCGGCCCGGCTCGACCGGGTGGGAGGAGCTCGACAGCTATTGGTACGCGCGCTCGACTCAGCCGGTGCCGGGCGGGCCGATCCGCTGGTCGAGCGAGGGGCCGCCGCCCACGCCCTATCTCCGAACCTCCGGCCTCGCTTCGGGCCGCTGCGTCAACGACGGCCCGCGCGGCTATCTGTCGATCCGCACCAATGTCGTCGCCGGAAGCAGGCGCACCGACCGAATCGGCGGCGAGGTCGGGATGCTCGGCTTCTTCATGCCGGGCTGGGGCATGCACCTTGCCGACATCGGCGTCGCCCAGGGCGACCTCATCCGCCATGTCGAGGAAGCGGGAAGGAAATAGCGGTTTGACCCAGCGAGTCACGGCTCGCTAAGGGCGGCGCGATGACCGCCTCGCCATTCGACACGCCCTATCGCGGCGGCTTGGTCGGCCGCGAGCATCGCTTCGCCCTGACCGTCTATTTCGAGGACACCGACACGTTCGGCGTCGTCTATTACGCCAATTTTCTGAAATTCATGGAGCGGGCGCGGTCGGACATGATCCGCGCCGCCGGGGTCGACCAGGTCGAGATGCTTCATTCGGGCGGCGGCGCCTATGTCGTCGCCGAGCTCAGCATCCGCTACCTCAAGCCGGCGCGGCTCGGCGACGACCTCGTGGTCGTCAGCACCGTCGAGCAGGTTCGTGCCGCCTCCGTACTCATTCATCAGCGAGTCATGCGCGGGGCCGAACAATTGACCGACGCGCGGGTCACCGCCGCTTTCCTCACCGACGACGGCCGGCCGCAGCGCCAGCCGAAGGAGTGGGTGGAGCGCTTCCAGGCCATCAACCGAGCGGGGGATGATGACGGCAATTGAATTGAACGGCGGGCCGATGTCGCCGCTGACCCTGTTTCTCCACGCCGATGCCGTCGTCAAAATCGTCATGCTGGGGCTGCTCGCCGCCAGCATCTGGACCTGGGCGATCATTTTCACTCACGCATTGCGGCTTCGGCGGGTGAGCCGTGGCAGCGAGCGCTATGAGCGGGAATTCTGGGCCGCCGACGACATCGACGCCTTTCACGCCAGCCGCGGCTCGGAAAAGCTCCCTGCCGCCGCCGTGCTGTCGGCCGGGCTCGACGAGTGGCGTCGCTCGACGCGCCGCGCCGTGGTCGACCGCTCCGGAACCCGCGAGCGGCTGGCGAGTCGGATGAGCACGGCGATCGCCGCCGAACTCGACCGCCTGTCGGACCGGCTCAACATCCTCGCGACGGTCGGCTCGGTCGCACCCTTCGTCGGGCTGTTCGGCACGGTGTGGGGAATCATGCGCGCCTTCACCGCCATTGCCGCCGAGAACAATACCTCGCTCGCCGTCGTCGCTCCCGGAATCGCCGAGGCGCTGTTCGCCACCGCCATCGGCCTGTTCGCGGCGATCCCGGCGGTCATCGCCTACAACCGCCTGACCCACGGGCTCGACCGGCTCGAGGCCCGGCTCGGCCGCTTCGCCGACCGTTTCCACGCGACCCTGAGCCGCGAGCTGGAAGTCGAGCCCTGATGGGGGCGAGCCTTCCATCGCAAAGCCGCAGGCGCCGAGCGCCGATGAGCGAGATCAACGTCACGCCCTTCGTCGACGTGATGCTGGTGCTGCTGATCATCTTCATGGTCACCGCTCCCTTGCTGGTCGCGGGCGTCCCCGTCGACCTGCCGCAGAGTCGCGCCGGAGCGCTCGACCAGCAGGCCAAGCCGGTTCAGGTCGCGATCGACAGCCGCGGCGGGATTTTCATCGACGACATTGCCGTGGCCGAAGCAGCGATTCCGGCGCGCTTCGCCGCCATCGCCGCCGAGCCGGCGCCCCCCGAGGGTCGCCGCATCTACCTTCGCGCCGACCGCGGCCTCGACTACGGCCGGGTGATGCGGGTGATGGGCGAGCTCAACCGCGCCGGCCTGAATCGCGTTGCTCTCGTCTCCGTTGGAGACGAGAGATGAGCCTCGATCGGGCCGAGCTTGCGGGCACCGGCGCCGCCATCCTGTTCCATGCCGGCCTGATCGCCGCTTTGTCGATGAGCCTCGCGGGCGTCAGCCGTGCGCCCGAGCCGCCGGCCATGGAGGTCGAGCTGTTCGATGAAGTCGCCTTGGCGTCCGCCGCGCCGGCGCCGGTCCAGGCGCCGCCCCCCGAGCAGGCGCCGGCGATCGTCGAAGCCCAACCCGAAGAGATCGTGCCCCCGGCCAGGCTCGAGCCTCTGCCGCCGCCGCCGAGGCTCGAGCCCGCGCCCGCTCCGCGGCCGGTGGAACGGGCCGTGGCCCCTTCGCCGCCCAAAGCGGCGCCGGCGCCGACGCCGGCCGTCCAGCCGCGAACCGCGCCCCGGCCAGCGCGCCTTGGCGACGATTTCCTGAAAGGCATTGCCGAGGCTCCGCAGGCGGCATCCCAGCCAAGCGCGCCGCTGTTCGACGCCGCTGCGCGCGCCTCGATCAGTCAGGCGATCCGCCGCCAGATCCAGCCCTGCGCGGATCGGCAGGTGAACCCCGGCGACGGGGCCAACCGCATCAGCGTCACGCTCAACCTGCGGCTCAGCCGCGGCGGCCGGCTGATCCAGCCGCCGCAGGTGGTTCGCACCAGCGGAGTCGACGGCGAGAACGCCCGCTTCGAGGACCGGGTCAAGGACCTTGCCGTCGCCGCCTACGTTGGTTGCTCGCCGCTGACCGGCCTGCCCCAGGAACTCTACCAGACGCCCGAGGGCGGATGGAGCAACATCAACATGACCTATCGTCTTCCGTGAGGAGCTGACATGCTCAAGAAGTTCGCGTTCATCGCCGTTTTTGCTGCCGGCGCCGCTTTCGCCCAGCAGTCGGAAGCTCCGCCCATCGAGGTCGACGTGGTCGGCGGAGTGAATGCGCCGATGGCCATCGCCGTGCCGCCCTTGGCCACTCCTCGCGATGCGTTCACGTCGGCCGGGCAAACCGGCCCGCTCGGAATCCAGATGGCGGAGATCATCGCGAACAACCTTCGCTCCAGCGGCGCTTTCGTCCCGGTCGGGCCGCAGGGTGTTCGCGGATACACTTACCACGAGGCGGCCGCGCCGGTGTTCCCGCAGTGGCGCGCGACCGGCACCAGCAGCCTCGTCACCGGCTTCGTCGAGGCACGGCCCGACGGACGGCTGACGGTCGGCTGCTACCTCTATGACGTCACCGCCGGCCGCGAACTGACCCGCCAGGGCTATGTCGTCGCCGCGAATGACTGGCGCCGCGCCGCCCACCGCTGCTCCGACGCCATCTATGCGCGCCTGTCCGGCCAGACCGGCATGTTCGACACGCGCATCGTTTACGTCGCCGAGACCGGGCCGAAGACCAACCGGGTCAAGCGGATCGCCATCATGGACGCCGACGGCAGCAACCATCGCTATCTGACCGAGGCGCGGACGACGGTTCTGACTCCCCGGTTCTCCCCCGACGGACGGCGCCTCGCCTACATGAGCTATGCCGGCCGGCGTCCGCGAATCTGGGTGCTCGACATCGCCACCGGCCAGGAGCGGCTGCTCGTCCACGGAACCGCCATGACCTTCGCTCCGCGCTTTTCGCCCGACGGCCGGCAGATCGTCTTTTCCATGGCGGTGGGCGGCAATACCGACATCTATGTCGTCGATGCCGACGGCTATGGCGAACCGAGGCGGCTGACCGACGCGGCCGGCGCCGATACCAGCCCGAGCTTCTCGCCAGACGGCCGGCGGATCGTGTTCGAAAGCGACCGCTCCGGCACCCAGCAGCTTTACGTGATGAATTCCGACGGCTCCGCGCAGCGCCGAATCAGCTTCACCGGCGGCGCTCGCTATGCCTCGCCGGTGTGGAGCCCGCGCGGCGACCTTATCGCCTTCACCCGGATCGGCGGCGGAGCCTTCCGCATCGGCGTGATGAGCCCGTCCGGCTCGGGCGAACGAATTCTGACCAACAGCTGGCAGGACGAGGGGCCAAGCTGGGCGCCGAACGGCGAGTTCGTGATGTTCCACCGCACCGAGCTCGGCAGCGGCCGGACGTCGCTTCACGCCGTCTCGGTCCAGGGCGGCGATCCGCGCCGGCTGATCACCCCGCAGGACGGGTCGGACCCGAGCTGGTCGCCGCTCCAGAATTAGACTCGCAACCCAGGAGAATAGAATGCGCAAGACCGTAGCCGTCGCCATGACCGTGATCGCCTTGACGATGGCGGGCTGTCAGCGACGCACGATCGTCCAGGATCCGATCATTCCTCCGGCAGCCGACGTGCCGCCGGTGGCGCCGACCAACCCGCTCGACACAGAGCTCGACATGGTCGAGCTGCCGGCGGCACAGGCGGCGATGGTCGCCCAGGCCGGCTCCGACACAGTCTATTTCGGCACGGACGAATATGCGCTCGACATGGCCGCCCGGACGACCCTTGCCGCCCAGGCGCGCTGGCTGCTCGCCAACCCGAGGGTGCGCGCCAGCATCGAGGGACACGCCGACGAGCGGGGAACCCGCGAATACAACCTTGCTCTGGGCGAGCGGCGGGCAAGCGCCGCCCGCGATTTCCTGATGGCCCAGGGCGTTCCGGCGCATCGCCTGACGGTGATCAGTTGGGGGAAGGAGAGGCCGGTTGCTCCCGGCTCGTTCGAAGGCGCCTGGGCGCAGAACCGCCGCGCGGTGACGATGATCGTCCGCTAATCGGGAATCAGGCGGCGTAGCGCTGGTGCGTGCCGAGCCAGGCGCGCGCCTGGCGCTGCGCTTCGGCAATCTCGCGGGCGCTCATTTCGATTGCGATTTCGGCGCGGCACTGCTGGCCGCGGGTGCAGCCCGACAGGGCCGCGAGGTTGAACCATTTGTGGGCCTCGACAAGGTCGACGGGGGCGCCGCCGCGGCCGGTCGAATAGGTCACGCCAAGCTCGAACAGGGCGTCGACATCGCCGCGTTCGGCATCCGCAAGCCGGCTCCGGATCAGGAATTCCGCGCCTTTCTGGCTGATTGCACCCATCGTTCTTCTCCCCCGTGTCTGCTGTTGCCGGGAAGATCGCCGGTGGAACGCAAAGAAATGGTTAACGATGCGCTGACCCTAAGGAGAAACGTCCATTTCGACGGGGATATTGTCGATCAGCCGAGTGCTGCCGATGGTCGCGGCGGCGATCAGCCGCATGCTGCCTCGTGGCTTTTCGAGCGGATCGAGCGTCTCGGCGTCGACCAGCGCGACGTAGTCGATCCTGCAAAAGCCGGCGTCGCCAAGCCGGCGCCTGGCCATTTCGAGAGCGTCCGGGACCGGCTCGCCGCTCGCGATGCTGCCCCGCGCCTCCTCGAGCGCCCGGGGTAATGCCACTGCTCGCTGCCGCTCTTCGGGCGTCAGATAGGCATTGCGTGACGACAGGGCGAGGCCGTCCGCCTCGCGGACCGTCGCCACCGGGACGATTGCGACGCCGAGGCCGAGGTCGGCGGCCATGCGCCGGATCACCGCCAGCTGCTGGAAATCCTTTTCGCCGAACAGCGCGACGTCGGGCCGCATCGACAACAACAGCTTGGCGACGACGGTCGCCACCCCCTCGAAATGGCCCGGCCGGGCCTCGCCTTCCCAGCGCTCCGACACTCCAGCAACGCTGACAGTCGTCGCGAAGCCGGGCGGATAGATGTCGGCGACGCCGGGAATCCACAGCAGGTCGCAGTCCGCGTCTTTCAGCATGGCGGCATCGGCCTGTTCCTGCCGCGGGTAGCGCCCGAGATCCTCGTTCGCGCCGAACTGGAGCGGATTGACGAAGATGGTTGCAGCGACGTGGTCGGCCCGGCGCCTCGCTTCCTCGACCAGTGCCATATGCCCGGCGTGCAGAGCGCCCATCGTCGGCACCAGCGCCAAGCCGCCCCCACCCGCACGCAGTTCGCGCAGGGCGGCTGCCAAATCTTCACCTGCACGGATGATTTGCACCGCTGCAGCCCCTCCGGTAAACCATTGCGCAGCGGTGCTTTGCGGCCCGCCGGGGGGAAAGATCAAGCACCATGACCACTCCGCACTTCATCATCTTCGCCAACGAAAAGGGCGGCACCGGCAAGTCGACCACGGCGGTCCACACGGCAATCGCCCTCGCCGCTTCCGGCCACCGCGTCGGAGCCCTCGACCTCGACAGCCGCCAGCGCACCCTGGCCCGCTATCTCGAGAACCGCGACGCGACCATGCGCCGGCTCGACAAGGAGCTGCCGCAGGCACGCTATGAAGTGTTCGACGGAGGAAGCGAGGAGGCGCTGCGCGCCGCAGTCGCCCGGGTTGGCGAGGCCGCCGACGTCATCGTCATCGACACTCCGGGCCGCGACGACCCGATCGCCCGGGCGGCGATCCTGATGGCCGACACTTTGGTCACGCCGATGAACGACAGCTTCGTCGACCTCGACCTCATCGGCCAGGTCCATCCCGAGAATTTCAAGATCACCCGACCGAGCTTTTATGCCGAGCTGATCTGGAACAGCCGCACGCAGCGGGCCAAGAGCACCGGCCGAAGCGTCGACTGGGTGGTTCTGCGGAACCGCCTCCAGCATATCGAAAGCCACAATCTGCGGCGCGTCGGCGCCGCGCTCGACGAGCTGGCCCGCCGGGTCGGCTTCCGGGTCATCCCCGGCCTGGGCGAGCGAGTCATCTACCGCGAATTGTTCCCCAAGGGCCTGACGCTTCTCGACTTGCCGCACCTCGGCGAAGTCGGGCTTGGCCACATCACCGCTCGGCAGGAGCTGCGCGAGATGATCGCCGGCCTCGGCATTCCCGATCCCGGCGCGGTCGAACCAATTGCCGCGACTGGATGAACAAAGCCGCCGCCGCTACGTTCGGCGGCGTAATGACCCACAGATTCAACCCGACCATCCTCCGCGAATATGACGTCCGCGGAATCGTCGGAAACACGCTCGATCGGGCCGACGCTTATGCCCTCGGCCGGGGCTATGCCGCGCTCGCTCGAGAGGAAGGCGGCCGCCGGGTCGCCATCGGCCGCGACGGGCGGCTCCACTCGCCGGAGCTCGAGCAGGCGCTGATCGACGGCCTGACCGCCGGCGGTCTCGACGTCGTCCGGATCGGGCTCGGCCCGAGCCCGATGCTCTATTTCGCGACCTATCACCTCGGCGTCGACGGCGGCATCATGGTCACTGGCAGCCACAACCCGCCCGAATATAACGGCTTCAAGCTGCTGCTTCGCGGTCGCTCGCTGTTCGGCGAGGAGATCCAGGCGCTGGGCATCCGCTGCGCCGAAGGGCGCTGGAGCGAGGGCGAAGGCACGGTCGAGGAGGCCGACGTCGCCGACGCTTATGTCGCCCGCCTGGTCGAGCGCCTGGACGCCAAGCCGTTCCGGGTCGGTTGGGATGCCGGCAACGGCGCGGCCGGGGCGGTGCTCGATAAGCTCCTCGCTAGGCTGCCGGGCGAGCACCACGCCATTTTCACCGACGTCGACGGCACGTTTCCCAACCATCATCCGGACCCGACGGTCGAGGCCAACCTCGCCGATCTGAAGGCTTTGGTCGCCGACAAGGGGCTCGATTTCGGAATCGCCTTCGACGGCGACGGGGACCGGATCGGCGCGGTCGACGGCAGGGGCCGGGTGATCTGGGGCGACCAGCTGTTGATGATCCTCGCCGAGGCGGTGCTGCGCGATTGCCCCGGGGCAACCATCATCGCCGACGTCAAGGCCAGCCAGACCCTGTTCGACCACATCGCCGAGCTCGGCGGCAAGCCGCTCATGTGGAAAACCGGCCACAGCCTCATCAAGTCGAAGATGAAGGAAACCGGAGCGCCGCTCGCCGGGGAGATGAGCGGCCATATCTTCTTCCAGCACCGCTGGTACGGATTCGACGATGCGCTGTACGCCGCCGTTCGGCTGATCGAGGCCGTCGGCCAGTCGGGACGAACCCTCACCGATATCATGGACGAGATGCCCAAGTCCGTCGCCACGCCGGAGCTCCGCTTTCAGGTCGATGAGGTCCGCAAGTTCGCCATCGTCGAGGAAGTGCGCGACCGCCTCTCGAGCGGCGCCGCCAGCGTCGATGCGACCGACGGCGTTCGAGTCAGCACCGGCGACGGCTGGTGGCTGCTGCGCGCCTCGAACACGCAGGACGTGCTCGTCGCCCGCGCCGAGGCCAGGGATGAAGCGGGGCTTGAGCGGCTCGTCGTCCAGATCGACGAGCAGCTAGCGAAATCGGGGATCGAGCGGCGGCAGGCGGCGCACTGAGCCTTGGCCTCCTCCGCTTTGCACACGTCGCGCCTGCTTGGCATTTGGATTGGCTGCGCGGTAGCGTCTGCGCAATGTCTAATCTAACGACGGGCCAGCGGCTGGAGTAAGAGCATATGCAGGCGGACGAGGCTCTGCGCGAAGCGCGGCTGTCGGGTTTCTTCGACCAGGCCGCGGCCGGCATGTCGGAAACCGACTCGACCGGCCGCTTTCTTCGCGTCAACGACCGCTATTGCAACATTACCGGCCGCACTCGCGAAGAGCTTCTGTCGATGCGGATGCAGGACATCACGCATCCCGACGACCTGCCTGGCAACATACCGCTGTTTATGGACGCACTGGAGCACGGACGCGGCTTCGACATCGAGAAGCGCTATGTCCGTCCCGACGGGACCATCGTCTGGGTCCACAACAGCGTCACCGCCATCCGCGAGCCGGACGGGCGAATCGCCCATACGGTCTGCGTCACGATCGACATTTCCGACCGCAAGGCCGCCGAGGAGCAGCTGCGCCGCAACCAGGAGACGTTCTACAATCTCATAAAGAACGACCCGTTCGGCGTTTACGTCGTCGATGCCGACTTCAAGCTGGCAGTGGTCAGCCGCGGGTCGGAAAAGGTCTTCGAAACGGTGAAGCCGCTCATCGGACGCGATTTCGCCGAAGTCCTGCGCGCGATTTGGGACGAGCCGTTCGCCAGCGAGGCGATCGAGCGCTTCCATCGTACGCTCGACACCGGCGAGCCCTATGCCTCGCAGCGCACCGTCGAACGCAGAAGCGACATCGGCGATGTCGAGGCGTACGACTGGCGAATCGAAAGGATCGTGCTGCCTGACGGGCGCCACGGCGTCGTCTGCTATTTTTACGACCTGAGCGACCGGCTGCGCTGGGAGGAGGTGATTCGCGATGCTTCCGAGCGGGTCGAACTGGCGCTCGATGCGGGGGCGATTGCCGGCACCTGGGTGTGGCACGTGCCGACCGATCACTTCACCGGCGACGAGCGCTTCGCACGGTCGTTCGGCCTCGATCCCGATCAGTGCCGCGAGGGCATTCCGCTCAGCGCGCCGTTCGAGCAGATCCACCCCGACGACCGGTCGCGAGTTCGCGAAATCCTCGAAGGCGTGCTCAAAAGCGGCGGCGACTACCGAGCCGAGTACCGGGTTCGCCAGCCCGACGGCCAATACCGCTGGGTGGAAGCGGTCGGGCGCTGCGAACTCGACGAATCGGGCACGCCGCTTCGCTTTCCCGGAGTCCTCGTCGACATCGACCTTCGCAAGAGGGACGAGGCGGCACTGGCGGAAAGCGAAGAAAAACATCGCAGAATTTTCGAGCAGACGAGCGATCTCATCTTCACTGCCGATCTCGACCAGGTGATCACGGCCTGCAATCCCGCCGCGGCGGAGGCGATCGGCCTTAGTCAGAAAGAGGCCGTGGGCCGCAACATTTCGGATTTCATTTCGGCCGACGATCTGGAGCTCACACGCCGGATGCTCCGCGAGAAGCTCGAGCGGGGAGGCACCACTCGCTATGAATTGCGGGTTCACAAAACGAACGGCGAATGGCGCTACTGGGAAATCAATTCCGGCCTGACGTTCGACGGGGCGGGCGAGCCGGTCGGACTGCATGTCGTCGGACGCGACATCACCGAGCGCAAGCGGCTGGAGCGCCAGCAGCAGATCCTCGTCGCCGAACTCAACCACCGAGTGAAGAACACGCTCGCAATCGTCCAGAGCATCGCTCACCAGACGTTCCGCAAGGGTTCCCCGCCGGGAGACGCGATCAGCGGGTTCGAAGGCCGCCTCTCCGCGCTTGCCGCCGCTCATAACCTGCTGACCGCGCAGAATTGGGAAGCAGCTTCGATCGAGGCGGTCGTCGGCGCCGCGCTGGCGCCCTTCTGCTCGCCCGATCGATGTGACATTGACGGACCGGAGATTGCGCTGCCGCCACAGACCGCGGTCAGCCTTTCCTTGGCAGTCCATGAACTCGCGACGAACGCAGCCAAATATGGCGCGCTTTCAAATTCATCCGGCCGAGTATCGATCGAGTGGAGGATCGATTCAGAACGCCTCGAACTATGGTGGCGCGAACGGGGCGGGCCGCCAGTCGAGGCTCCGACCAAGGCAGGGTTTGGCACCAAGATGATCAAGCGCACCCTCGCCGCCGAATTCCGCGGCGAGGTCGAACTCGACTTTGCCAGCGACGGACTCACTTGCAGGGTGGTCGGGCCGCTGCCGCAAGCGCCGGCGTGACCCTTTCGAGGCGGGCCAAGCCGCCGAAGGTCGGGCAGTCGGATTTGCGGGAAAAGAAAATCACTTCCTGACATCGACCGCGCCAGACTAGCCGCCTAGATGGCGCGGATGGCTGCTGCTGGCCCCAGTGATTCAGGAATCGAAATCCTGCGTCCTTTGTTTGAAACGGCTCTCGATGCCGTGGTCGCGATGTGGCCCGACGGCACGGTTGCCGAATGGAACCAGGTCGCCGAAAGCACTTTCGGCTGGAGCCGGCATGAGGCCCTGGGGCAGCTGATGGCCGACCTCATCGTGCCGCCCCAGCACCGATCGGCGCACATCGAAGGCATTCTGCGATACAATCGCACAGGCGAGGCGCCGGTCCTCAATCAGCGTCTGGAAATCACCGCCATCGACCGCGATGCCCGTGAGTTCCCCGTCGAGCTGTCGATCACGGTCACCGAGCTTGTCGGCGGTCGGTTGTTCATCGGCTTCCTTCGCGACATCAGCGCGCGAAAGCAGTCGGAGCAATTGCTGATCAGGCAGGCGCGCGAGGCGAAGCTGCTGTTCGAGATTTCCCAGTTCGCGGCGGAGAGTGAAGCCGTCGAGCCGGTCCTGGAACGCACCCTCAACGCCATCTGCGAACTGGCCGGATGGCCTGTCGGCCACGCGTTTCTGGTGTCACGCGACAACCCGGACGAACTCGTTTCGTCCGGGGTCTGGTACGGCACGGGCGACAAGCATTTCGAGAGGTTGCGAGAAGCGACTCGCTCGACCCAATTCACCTCGGGCGTCGGGCTTCCGGGCATAATCCTCGAGAAGGGTCAGCCCGTTTGGATGTCGGACATCGAGAGCGACGCTGCCTTCGTCCGGAAAGGTCTGGGCTACGGCGCGGCTTTTGGCTTCCCGCTCAAGAGTTCCGGCCAGATCGTCGCCGTCCTCGAGTTCTTCGCGCTCGACAAGACACCCCCCGATCCCGAGCTGCTGCTTACGGTCCGCACGCTCGGCGAGCAGGTCGGCCGGGTGTTCGAACGAACCCAGTCCTTGTCCGAGTTGCGCGAGTTGAACGAGACGCTTGAACAGCGCGTTGCCGAGCGCAGCCGCGAGCTCGAGGAGGTCCATGAAGCGCTGCGCCAGGGTCAAAGGATGGAATCGATCGGGCAACTGACCGGCGGCATCGCCCACGACTTCAACAATTTCCTGACCGTGATCAAGGGTTCGGCCGACCTTCTGCGCAGGGCCGATCTCAGCGAGGACAAACGGCGCCGCTACATCGAGTCAATCGCCGAGACCGCCGATCGGGCTGCGCGGCTGACCAGCCAGCTCCTCGCCTTTGCGCGGCGCCAGGTGCTCAAGCCGGAACTGATCGAGGTCACCGCTCGAATCAGCGGGATATCCGAAATGCTTCGGACGATCCTGGGATCGCGCATCCGGCTGGTGATGGACGTGGACTGCGACGACTGCTTGATCGAAGCCGACGCCGCCCAGTTTGAAACGGTGCTGGTCAATCTCGTCATCAACGCGCGGGACGCGATGAATGGCGAAGGCACGCTGACCATCGCCGTCAAACGGGAGGAGAGCGCGGCCAGCGAGGAATCGATCGTCATTTCGATTTCCGACACCGGCCACGGTATTCCGGCGGATCAGCTCGAGCATATTTTCGAGCCGTTCTTCACCACCAAGGAGGTGGGCAAGGGGACCGGCCTCGGCCTCAGCCAGGTGTACGGGTTCATCAAGCAGTCCGACGGTGAGATCGAGGTCAAGAGCCGGGAGGGAGGCGGGACCACCTTCGTCCTCAGCCTGCCATCGGCGAGGGGCACGCCAGCGCCCGACCCTGCCGCTCCAGCAGCCCCCACGGCGACGAAAGCCGACTGCCGTGTGCTGGTGGTCGAGGATAATCAGGACGTCGGCGAGTTCGCCGCGAGCCTGCTTGCCGAGTTCGGTTTCAGGCCGACCCTCGCCGCGACGGCACGCGAAGCCCTGGAGAGGCTCGAGGAGCAGCCGGAAGATTTCGACCTCGTCTTCACCGATGTCGTCATGCCCGGCATGAACGGCGTCGATTTCGCAAGGCTGGTGCGGCAGCGGTGGCCGCGCATCCCGGTCATCCTGACCAGTGGCTACAGTGAAGTCCTGGCGGAGGAAGCCGGCCACGGCTTCCTGTTGCTGCACAAGCCCTATTCCGCCGACGACCTTGCGCGCATTTTCGACGAGGCGCGGCGACAGCCGGATGTATCAGGCTAGGGACTAGCTTCAGCGGCGTTGACGTCTCCCCCTCAATCATCCTCATCCTCGTAGCCGACGAGGTTCAGCTCGCGCGCCTTGATCTGGCGGGTCATGCACCAATGCTTGAGCGCTTCCTCGCGGCCGTGGGTGATCCACACTTCGCGCGGCGCGACCTCGCGGATGGTGCAGGTCAGCTCGTCCCAGTCGGCATGGTCGGAGATGACCAAAGGCAGCTCGACGTTGCGCTGCCGCGCCCGTTGCCGGATTCGCATCCATCCCGACGCCATGGCGGTGACCGGGTCGGGCAGCCGCCGCGACCAGCGGTCGTTGAGCGCTCCCGGCGGGCAGATGACGATATGTCCACGCATCTCGTCCTTGGTCGCGCTCGCCGTGTGCCGCAGCTCGGCCAGCTCGATGCCGAATTCCTCGTAGAGCCGATTCAGGCGCTCGATTGCGCCGTGATAATAGATGGGCTGGTGATGCCCGCGGCGGCGAAGCTCGGTGATCACTCGCTGCGCCTTGCCCAGCGCATAGGCGCCGACCAGGACGCAGCGGTCGGGCTCGGAATGCAGCCGGTGGAGCAGCCGATCTATCTCCGCGCCGGTGTCGGGATGGCGGAACACCGGCAGCCCGAACGTCGCCTCGGTGATGAAGATGTCGCACGGCACCGGCACGAACGGTTCGCAGGTCGGATCTTCGCGGCGCTTGTAGTCGCCCGACACCACGACCCGCTCGCCGGCATGCTCGAGCACGATCTGGGCCGAGCCGAGCACGTGGCCGGCGGGGACGAAGCTCACGACCGCATCGCCGATCCGTGCCGATTGGCCGTAGGCGAGCGGCCGGCCCTGCTGCGCGCCGTAGCGGGCCGCCATGATCGCCAGCGTCTCGGGAGTCGCCCACACTTCGCCATGGCCGCCGCGAGCATGGTCGCCATGGCCGTGGGTGACCAGCGCCCGAGCCCTGGGCTCCGAGGGATCGACCCAGGCGTCGGCCGGACGCACATAGATGCCGTCGGGAAACGGCTCTATCCAGGAACCGAGACGGGGCATCGAGAGCTATAGTGAGCAAGGCCGGGCAGGGTTCCCGCGAAGGAGGAGAGCGAAATGGACCAGGCAATGTGGGCGCTGATGAACATCATCGGGCCGGCGATCCTTCTGATCGTGCTGTTGTGGCTGGTCTGGCGGTCGTGGCGACGGACTCGTCCGAACGACATTCGGCACACCGAGCAGGCGACTCACGATCTCTACGAAGAGGAGGAGACTCGCCGCCGCGAGCGGACTGACGACCTCTGATCCCGGACATCGTCGAGCGCTGGTTCGAGGGCCGTGGCTGGGCGCCTCGGCGCCACCAGCTCGACATGCTCGCCGCCGCCCGCAGCGGACGCCATGCCCTGCTGGTCGCGGCGACCGGAGCCGGCAAGACCCTCGCCGGCTTTCTTCCGACCACTTGCGAGCTGATCGAGCAACCCGGCGAAGGGCTTCATACTCTTTATGTTTCGCCGCTGAAGGCGCTTGCCGTCGACGTCCAGCGCAACCTGATCGCGCCGATTTCGGAGATGGACCTGCCGATCCGGGTCGAGACCCGAACCGGCGACACGCCGTCGGACCGCAAGGCCCGGCAGCGGGTCAGGCCGCCGCAGATTCTGCTGACGACTCCGGAGTCGCTGAGCCTGCTGCTCAGCTACCCGGACAGCCGGGCGCTGTTCGCCGGCCTTCGCACCATCGTCATCGACGAGCTTCACGCCTTCGCCAAGGACAAGCGCGGCGACTTGCTGGCGCTTGCGATCGCCCGGCTTCAGTCGCTGGCGCCCGGGCTTCGCCGGGTCGGACTGTCGGCGACGATCAGCGATCCCGACGCCTACCGCGGCTGGCTCGCGCCCGACGCCGATGCCGAGCTGGTCGAGCTCGTGCTCGGCGAGGCCGGCGCCGAGCCGGACCTGTCGATCCTGATCCCCGAGAACCGGATTCCCTGGTCGGGCCACAGCGGCCGCCACGCCGCGCGCGAGGTGATGGGCCTGATCGAACGGCACAAGACGACTTTGGTCTTCTGCAACACCCGCAGCCTCGCCGAGCTGATCTTCCAGGATTTGTGGGCGGTCAACGATAATGCGCTGCCGATCGGAATCCACCACGGCAGCCTCGCCCGCGAGGCGCGGCGCAAGGTCGAGGCCGCGGTCGCCGACGGGCGCCTCAGGGCCCTGGTCGCCACCGCCAGCCTCGACCTCGGAGTCGACTGGGGCGACGTCGACCTCGTCGTCCAGATGGGCGCGCCCAAGGGCAGCTCGCGCCTCCTGCAGCGAATCGGCCGCGCCAACCATCGGCTCGACGAGCCGTCGCTGGGAATCATCGTCCCCGGCAACCGCTTCGAATATCTCGAGGCGCGGGCAGCGCTCGATGCGATCGACGAGGGCGAGCTCGATCCGGAGCGCTTCCGCTCCGGCGCGCTCGACGTCCTCGCCCAGCATATCCTCGCCGTGGCCTGCGCCGAGCCGTTCGAAGAAGAGGCGCTGCTCGCCGAGCTGCGCTCGGCCGCGCCTTATGCCGGACTGAAGCAGGAAACCTTTCGCGAAGTTCTGAACTTCATCGCCACCGGCGGCTATGCGCTCAAGGCCTACGACCGCTTCCGCCGGCTGGTGCCCGAGGCCGATGGCGTCTGGCGAATCGCCAAGCCGACCATTGCCCAGCAGCACCGCCTCAACGCCGGCGTGATCGTCGAGCAACCCTTGCTAACCGTCCGCTTCCGCGGCGGGCGCAAGCTCGGCACCATCGAGGAAGGCTATGCCTCGACGCTGGCGCCCGGCGACCATTTCTATTTCTCCGGCCTCAGCCTCGAGGTCGAGCAGTTCAAGGACACCGACATCATCGTCCGCGCTTCGTCGAAGCCGGCGCGGATCGTCACCTACGGCGGCCAGCGCATGTCGATGTCGACCCACCTCGCCAACCGCGTCCGCCACATGCTTGCCGACCGCAACGACTGGCGGCGCTTTCCCGACGACGTCAGCAAATGGCTGGAAGTTCAGGACCGCCGCTCGATCATCCCCGAGCCCGAGCAACTGCTGGTCGAGACCTTCGCCCACGAGAATCTCCACTACATGGTCGCCTACAGCTTCGAAGGGTGGAATGCCCACCAGTCGCTGGGCATGCTGATCACGAGGCGGATGGAGAAAGCCGGGCTGAAGCCTTTGGGCTTCGTCGCCAACGATTATGGCCTCGCCTGCTACGGGCTCGAGCCGATCCGCGATCCGAAAGCTTTGTTTTCGCCCGACATCCTCGAGCGGGAGTTCGTCGAATGGGTCGAGCAATCCCATCTTCTCAAGACCGCGTTCCGCGAGGCGGCGGTGATTGGCGGGCTGGTCGAGCGCCACCACCCGGGCAAGCGCAAGACCGGCCGCCAGGTGAGCTTTTCGACCGACCTCATCTACGACGTGCTCCGCCGCTACGAGCCCGACCATCTCCTGCTCCGCGCCGCCTGGGATGACGCCCGCTCGAAGATGACCGAGCTCGGGCGGCTCGTCCGGCTGGTCGACCGCGCGTCGGTGACCATGCTGCATGTCGAGGCCGATCGGATCACGCCCATGGCGGTGCCGCTGATGGTGATCGTCGGGCGCGAATCGCTGCCGCCCGGAGTGCTCGCCGACGACAGCCTGCTCGCCGAAGCCGAAGCGCTGGCTGCCGAAGCGATGAGCGGCTGACCGTTGCCGCGGGCGGCGCGATCTGCGAGGCTTGAAGAATGGAAAAGCTCATCATCGCCGCAGCCGCGCTCCTTCTGGGCGGCTGCGTCGTCGCCTCGGCGGTGGACACGGCCGTCGACGTCGCCAAGGTCCCGGTCGCGGTCGTCTCCGCCGGGGTCGACGCAGCGACCACCACCCAGGCCGAAGCCGACGAGAAGCGCGGCCGCGAGCTCAGGCGAATGGAAGAGCGCTGCCGCAAGGGCAAACCGCGTCCCGGCGACGATTGCCGGGCTGTTCCGCCACAGTAGCTCGTCATTGCGAGGAGCGCAGCGACGAAGCAATCTAGTGGTACCATGCTGGATTGCTTCGCTTCGCTCGCAATGACGGCTAAGGCCAGGAAGTGCGATACTTCCTCGACACCGAGTTCAATGGCTTCGGCGGCGAGCTGATCTCCCTCGCCCTGGTGCCTGCCGACGGTTCGGAAGAGCTCTACCTGACATTTGCCAACGAGGCTCCGATCGATCCCTGGGTCGAGCGGCACGTCCTCCCCTACCTCGACCATGTCCCCGACCACTTGCGGCTGCCGAAGGTGCGCCGGGCCGAGGCGGCGGCGGCCGTCGCCATGTATCTCGGCGCCGATCGCGACCCCGAGATCCTCGCCGACTGGCCGACCGATATCGAATTGTTCTGCGGCCTGCTGAGCTTTGCTCCCGGGCAGATCGTGCCGATCCCGGAAACCCGCTTCAGACTGCTGACGCTCGCCAATTTCAGCACTGCCGAGAACAGCGCGGTCCCGCACAATGCTCTGCACGACGCGCGCGCGTTGCGTGCTCATGTGTTGGGCCTGGAGCCCTAGCCGGCATCGCGAGCCGCGCGACAGCGTCGCGATCGGACGGAAAAAGTGGATTGCTTCGTCGCTGCGCTGCCCGCAATGACGACTCATGGTTCCCTTTTCGTTCGCCGGTGAAACGTTCGTGGCGTCGGCCGAGGGGGCACTGTTGTGGCCGGCTCAGGAGGCGCTGCTCGTCGCCGACCTGCACCTCGAGAAAGCGAGCTGGTTCGCGGCCGGCGGCCAGTTCCTGCCGCCCTATGATTCGCATGCAACCCTCACCGAGCTGGCGAACGTTGTCGAGCGCTCCGGCGTGGCCAGGCTCTACTGCCTCGGCGACAGCTTCCACGACCGCTTCGGCTGCGACCGGCTGCCCGCCGACGCTCGCAATCTGCTGCTCGACTTGACCTCGCGGCTCGACTGGACGTGGATCCTCGGCAATCACGACCCCGGCTTTGCCGATCATTGCGGTGGCCGGCTGGCGGAGGAGGAGGTCGTTGGCGGAATCGTCCTTCGTCATGAAGCCGACCGCGGCGATCCGAGGCCGGAGATTTCCGGCCATTTCCACCCCAAGCTTCGGCTGACGCTCAAGGGCCGCAACGTGTCGCGGCGCTGCCTTGTCGCCTCCGATCGTAAGCTGATCATGCCCGCCTTCGGCTCTCTCACCGGCGGACTCGATGCCAGTCACCCGGAAATCCTTCGCAACGTCGGCCCGGCTGCGACCGCGCTGGTGCCGCTGCCCGACCGGATGCTGCGCTTTCCTTTAGCCGCCTGAGGCGAGCTCGGCACGGATCAGCCCGCGGACGATGTTGCCGACGAAAAAGCCGCCGCGAAGGTCTTCGGGCGTCAGGTCGGCTTCGACCGCCCGGCCTTGGTCGATTAGCTGGGAGCGCAGGATCCCCGGCAGCAGCCCGCGCTCGAGCGGCGGCGTCAGGAGCCTGCCGTCGCGCTCGACGAAGACATTGGTGAAACTCCCCTCGGTCAGCCGCCCCTCGGCATCGGTGAAAACCACCTCGAAGGCGCCGCTGTCCCGCCGCGCGTCATCGTAGAAGCTCCGCGCCGTCGTCTTGTGCCGCAGCCGGTAATCCTCGGCCGCGACCGGCAGCGGGCGGACGGCAACCTTGACCGGCTCGGCTGGAAACTCGTCGAGCGGCCGCACCTCGATGGCCATCGTCCCCGTCGGCGACAGCAGCAGCCGCGCCACCGCCGGCTGCTTCTTGCCGAATGTCGCCGCCTGCAGCTCGTTCCGGGCACCGTGGCGGTCGAACACAAAGCCTAGTTCCTCGGCGGAACGGGCGAGCCTGTCGAGATGCCGGTCAAGCTCGACGATTCCCTCGTGGGGGTCGAGGCGCATGGTTTCGATGAGGTCGACGGCTTCGGCAGCTCGGTTCACGAACTCTCCTTTGATCAGGCACTCGGCCCATTCATCGGCGGCAATGCTGTCGACGACAAGCCCCGAGCCCAAGCCGAGGCGGGCCGAACCTGACCCATCCGTCAGCTCGAGCGTCCGGATCAGCACGTTGAAGGCGGCGTCCCCGCCGGGTTCGATCCAGCCCATCGAGCCGGTGTAGGCGCCGCGCGGCTCGGGCTCGAGGCTGCGCAAATGCTCCATCGCCGAAATCTTCGGAGCGCCGGTCACCGACCCGCAGGGGAAAATGGTATCGAGCACTTCGATGGCGCCGAGGCCCGCGCGCAGCCGGGACCGGATTAGCGACACCATCTGGTGGACCGTCGGATAGGTCTCGACCGTGAACAGCTCGGGCACCTCGACGCTGCCCGCCTCGGAAATGCGAGCAAGGTCATTGCGGAGAAGATCGACGATCATCAGATTTTCCGCACGCTGCTTGGGGTCGGCGGCGAGCGCCCGCGCCTCGTCGGCATCCTCCGCGAAATTGGGGCGCCGGGCGGCAGTGCCTTTCATCGGCCGGGCTTCGACCACGCCGTCGCGGATGGTGAAGAATTGCTCGGGCGAGCAGGACAGGATCCAGCCGCCCGGGTAGCGGATCACTCCGCCCCAGCCGGCGCGGGAGTTATTGCGAAGCTTCGCATAAGCCGCCAGCGGCGGCCCGATCAGCGGCACGTCGCAGCCGAAGGTCAGGTTCGCCTGGTAGAAATCGCCGGCGAACAGATGCTCGCGAACCGCTGCGGCGGCGGCGAGATAATCGTCGCGGCCGACGCGCGGCCGCAGCCGGCCAATCCAGCCGCTGGCAGGATCGGGCAAAAGCTGGTGCAGCGCCTCATCGTCGAGCAGCTCGAAGCTGTCGAACAGGCCGAACCACAGCAAAGGTCCCTGCCCCTGCCGGGCGAGGCGCTGCAACTTGGACTCGAGTGCGTAGCCCGTCTCGTACGCAAGGAAGCCGGCCGCGTGCCGGCCTTTCGCCACCTCGGCCCGCAGCTGCTCGAGCGCCGGACGCACGTCCTCGATCGCGCGCGCCATCACTTCGCTGACCGGCCGCCGGTAAAGCCGCGCCGGCGCGCCGTCCTCGCGCGCATCGTCGAACAGCAGGAAGGGCTCGGCCGGCGTCATCTGTGCGCCGCAATTGCACGGGCGCGGCCCACTTCGTAAACCCTGGCGCCATGCTCTGGTCCCGACTGCTTCTCGCCGCCGCCGGCATTTCGTTGGCGGCTCCCGCGATTTCCCAGCCGGTCGATCCCCGCACCATGCAGAGGATCGACCGGATCCTGAAACGGACGCCGCTGATCGACGGGCATAATGACCTGCCCTGGGCGCTGCGCGACCACGGTCATAGCGTCGAAGGCCTCGAGGCAGGCACCGACCGCCGCGAAACGCCGCTGATGACCGACATGGCGCGGCTTCGCGCGGGACGAGTCGGCGGTCAATTCTGGTCAGTCTACATCACCGGGACGCTGATCGGCGACGAGGCGATCCGCACGACCATCGAGCAGATCGACACGGCGCGCAGGCTGATCGCGGCCTATCCGCGGCACCTCGAGCTCGCGTCGAGCGCCGACGACATCGTCCGGATCCACCGTCGCGGCCGCATCGCCTCGATGCTCGGGGTCGAAGGCGGGCGCCAGATTGGCGGCTCGCTTCCGGCGCTGCGGCAATTCTACAACCTCGGCGTCCGCTACATGACCCTCACCCACAACCAGACGACCGAATGGGCCGATGCCGGCACCGACGAGCCGCAGCACGGCGGCCTCAGCGAATTCGGCGAAACGGTCGTCCGCGAGATGAACCGGCTCGGAATGCTGGTCGACCTCAGCCACACGGCGCCCGCGACCATGCGCGACGCGATCGCCGCCAGTCGGGCGCCGGTGATCTTCTCCCATTCCAACGCCCGTGCATTGACCCCGCACCCGCGCAACGTTCCCGACGACGTGCTCGCGCTGATGCCTTCCAACGGCGGCGTGGTGATGGTGACGTTCGTCCCCGCATTCTTGTCGAGCGAAGTCTGGGCCTGGTCGCGCGAGCGCTCGGGCGAGGAGGCGCGGCTGAAGGCGCTGTACCCCTTCAGCCGGCAGCTGGTCGATGAGGCGCTGAAGCGCTGGGAAACGGCCAATCCGCGGCCGGAAGTGCATGTCGGCGCGGTCGCCGACCATGTCGAGCATATCGTCCGCATCGCCGGCCACGACCATGTCGGCATCGGCGGCGATCTGGACGGGATCAGCACGACCGTCGTCGGCCTTGGAAGCGCCGACGGCTATCCGTTGCTGTTCGCCGAGCTTATCCGTCGCGGCTGGAGCGACTCCAGCCTCGCCAAGCTCGCCGGCGGCAACATCCTTCGCGTGCTTCGCCGGGCCGAGGCGGTCGCCGCCGAGATGAAGGACGTGCCGCCAGCTATTCGATGAACGGCGGGCATCTTTGCTTGCCGCTCGCGCCCGCCTTTGCTTGAAAGCCTGCAATCCCTCTGCTCGGAGACCAGCCAGTGCGTTTGCTCACCCTCGCCCTTGTGGCAGCTGCGGCCGCCGCTTTCCCCGTCAGCGCCCCCGCCCAGGTGGCGAAGCCCGCCGCTCTCACCGCCGACGGCATCCCCCCGGTCCCCGAGCAGCTGGCGGCAGCGACGCGCCCCTACATGGAGTTCCGCACTGCCGGATTCCGCGGCTGGAACCCGGCCGATCGCTCGATGCTTATCGCCACCCGTTTCGCCAACGTCAGCCAGTTGCACAGCGTCGCCGGTCCGCTTGGGATGCGCCGACAGATCAGCTTCGAGCCGGAGCCGCTCGGCGGCAGCTGGTCGCCGAAGGGCGACGTCCTCGTCGTCAGCAAGGACAATGGCGGCGACGAATTCTTCCAGCTGTACACGCTGGCCAACGGCCGGCTCACCCTTCTCACCGATGGCAAGAGCCGCAACAGCTTCGACAGCTGGGACAAGGAGGGCCGGCAGATCGGCTACAGCTCGACCCGCCGCAACGGCACCGACAACGACCTCTATGTCATGGACCCGCGCAACCCGGCGTCCAACCGCATGGTCGCCCAGGTGCAGGGGGGCGGCTGGGGATTTAGCGATTTCGCTCCCGGCGGACAGCGCGCGGCCGTGATCGAATATGTCTCGATCACCAAGAGCAACCCGTACCTGCTCGACATCGCCAGCGGCCGGATGACTCCGATTGGCGATCATTCGAAGGCCATTTCCTACGGCGAGCTTCAATTCGCGCCCAACGGCACCTTGTGGGCGACCTCGGACGAAAACAGCGACGTGCTGCGCCTCGGCCGCCTCGACCCGGCGACCGGCCGCTTCACTCCGGTCAGCCCGCAGTCGCGCTGGGAGGTCGAAGAGTTCGAGATCAGCCAGGACGGCCGGACCATTGCCTACGTGCTCAACGAGGCGGGCAGCAGCCGGCTCTATCTGCTCGACGTGGCGAGTGGCCGTGTCCGGGCGGTAATCGGGCTTCCCGCCGGGACCATCGGCGGCCTCGAGTTCGCGCCGTGGGGACCGCTCGGCTTCACGCTGACGTCGGCCCAAAGCCCCTCGGACGCCTATTCGCTTGCGCCGGCAAGCTTGCGGATCACCCGCTGGACCGAGAGCGAAACCGGCGGCCTCGACCCCCGGGCCAACGTCGATCCGGAGCTGGTCGAGGTGACCAGCTTCGACGGCGAGGCGGTCTCGGGCTTTCTCTACCGGCCCGACGCCCGCCGCTTTCCCGGCCGCCGGCCGTTGATCGTCAACATCCACGGCGGACCGGAAAGCCAGGCGCGGCCCGGCTTCCTCGGCCGCAACAATTATCTCCTCAACGAGCTCGGGATCGCCATTTTCTACCCGAACGTGCGCGGATCTTCGGGCTATGGGAAGCGCTTCGTCAGCCTCGACAACGGCCCGTTCCAGCGGGAGAATTCGGTTCGCGACATCGGCGCATTTCTCGACCGCCTACAGCGCGACGCAGCGATCGATCCCAACCGCATCGCGGTGACCGGCGGCAGCTATGGCGGCTACATGTGCTACGCCTCGTCGATCTTCTACGGCAGCCGTCTGCGCGGCGCCCTGTGCAACGTCGCCATCTCCAACTTCGTCACATTCCTCGAGAACACGCAGAGCTACCGCCGCGACCTTCGCCGGGTCGAATATGGCGACGAGCGCGATCCCGCCCAGCGCGCCAAGCTGATGGAGATTTCGCCGCTCACGAGGATCAATGAGATCCGCCTGCCGCTGTTCGTCATCCAGGGGGCCAACGACCCGCGAGTCCCCAAGTCGGAAGCGGACCAGATCGTCAGCGCGGTCCGCGCCAACGGGCAGGAAGTCTGGTATCTCGTTGGCGAGAATGAAGGCCACGGCTTCGCCAAGAAGGAGAACCAGGATTACCAATTCTGGACGACCCTGATGTTCTGGCAGAGGAACCTGCTCGCCCAATGAGCAACGCCGATCCGCCGCTTCGAGCCGCGATCATCCCGGTCACTCCATTGCAGCAGAACTGCACCTTGCTGTGGTGCACCGGGACGATGCGCGGCGCTTTCGTCGACCCTGGCGGCGACCTGCCGCGCCTGAAGGCGGCGGCGGGCGAAGCGGGCGTCACGATCGAGAAGATCCTCCTGACTCACGGCCATATCGACCATTGCGGATCGGCCGGAATCCTCGCCGGGGAGCTGGGCGTGCCAATCGAAGGGCCGCACGAAGCCGACCGTTACTGGATCGACCAGCTCGCCGAGGACGGCGCCCGCTACGGCATCGCCGGCAAGCCGTTCGAGCCCGACCGTTGGCTCGTCGACGGCGATTCAGTCACCGTCGGCAATCTCGCCTTCGATGTCCGCCATTGCCCCGGGCATACGCCCGGCCATGTCGTCTTCCACCATGCGGAATCGAAACTGGCCCTGGTCGGCGACGTGCTGTTTCAGGGCTCGATCGGCCGCTGGGACTTCCCGCTCGGCAGCCACGAGCAGCTGATCGAATCGATCACCACCAAGCTCTGGCCGATGGGCGGCGAGACGATGTTCATCCCCGGCCACGGGCCGATGTCGACCTTCGGCCACGAGCGTGCCCACAACCCCTTCGTCAGCGACCGCGCGCTGGCAGCGGAGAAAACCTCCCTGACAGCCTGAGCCGTGGCGCGCAGCGCTCGCCGGCCTAGGCGCGTGTCGCGACGACCTCGAGATATTCCGAGCTCACCCAGGTCGTCCCGTCGGTGGCGCGATTGTGCTCGGACCAAAGCGCTGCGAGGTCGCGGTGGAGGTCGGGGCGCCGGTCTTCGGGTAGTGCGAGAAACGCGTTTCGGACCGGTCCGAAATGCGTGCGGAAATAGTCGACCACCTCTTCGGGCGGGAAGGCATAGCGGATCTCCGCCCGGCGCGGCGCGACTTTGATCGACGAAGCCCCATCGCGCAGCCGCTCGCGAGCCACCTGCTCGTCCCCCCACAGCACCGGCGGCGGCACCGGCGGCGGCGGGACATAGCTGCCGACCAGCCGGAACATCTGTCCGGAAAATCCGCCCGGGGTCCAATTGGCCATGGCGACGCTCCCGCCTCGCCGGCAAACCCGGAGCAGCTCGGCCGCGGTGCGCTCGGGGCGCGGCGCGAACATCGCTCCGAACATGGTGAGGACGAGGTCGAAGCTCTCATCCGCGTAGGGGAGGTCTTCGACATCGCCTTCCACGAACGCGATCGACAGGCTTTCCGCGCGAGCGCGGTGCCGCGCCTGCTCGAGCAAATTGGGTGCGATGTCGATGCCGGTGACCTCCGCCCCAGCCTTGGCCGCCGGAATTGCGACATTGCCCGTCCCGCAGGCCACGTCGAGCACCCGCGTTCCCGGCGCAAGCGCGAAGCGCGCAACGAATTCCTCGGCGGCCGCCTGGATGGACTGGGCAACCTTGCCATAATCGCCGTCCATCCACGTCTGTCGGGACCGCGCCTTCAGCGTCTGGAGTTCCGGTACCGGTTGTGGTGAGCTCATGATGCAGCTCCCATTTTGCCAAGCTGCGATCCTAGCGCCCCGCCGCGAGTCGATCCAAATGTGCAGGCCCGAACCGCTTGCGCTCGCCCGGCTTTGCGTTATAGGGGCGCGGTTCGCGACGATCGGCCGCCGCCGCGGGACTAGCCCGTTGAGAGTAGGCGCAGATCGTCGCCATTTTTATTGGTCAGAATTGTAGCAGGTGCCGGAATGGCTGTTCCTAAGAGAAAAACCTCGCCCTCGAAGCGCAATATGCGGCGCAGCCACCACGCGCTGAAGCCCGCCGGCTTCCAGGAGTGCCCGAATTGCGGCGAGCTCAAGCTTCCGCACAACCTCTGCCAGGCTTGCGGCCACTACAACGGCCGCGAGATCGTCTCGACTGAAGACTGACCGGAGCGGCGGAACGGGGCGCGCGTCAATGGTCACCGGTCCGCGCATCGCCATCGACGCCATGGGGGGCGACGGCGGCCCCGCAATGATGGTGGCGGGCGCAGCCCGGGCGCGGCGCCGCGATTCAAGGCTGCGTTTCCTGTTCTTCGGCGACCAGGCCGAGGTCGAGGCCGAGCTGAAGAAGCACCGCCAGCTGGGCGACGCCGCCAGCGTCATCCACACCCCGGAGGCGATCGGTCCAAGCGACAAGCCGAGCCAGGCGATCCGACGGGCCGGCACCACGTCGATGGGCCTGTCGATCAACGCGGTGAAGGACGGAGAGGCCGATGCCGCCGTCTCGGCGGGCAATACCGGCGCTCTCATGGCCATGTCCAAGCTCGCGCTTCGCACCATGCCCGGGATCGACCGGCCGGCGCTCGCCGCGCTGCTGCCGACGCTCGCCGAGCAGGATTGCGTGATGCTCGACCTGGGCGCCAACACCGAATGCGACGCGCAGAATCTGGTTCAGTTCGCGGTCATGGGCGCGGCCTATTCACGAACTGTGCTCGGCATCAGCAAGCCTCGCGTGAAGCTCCTTAATATCGGCACGGAGGAGCTGAAAGGAACCGGCGAGCTCAAGGAAGCCGCAGGACTGCTTCGCGAGGCCAATTACCTACCATTGCGCTTCGACGGCTTCACCGAGGGCGACCAGCTGTCGCGCGGCAATATCGATGTCGTCGTCACCGACGGCTTTTCGGGCAACATTGCGCTGAAGACGGCGGAGGGGACGGCCCGATTCGTCACCGACCTGTTGCGCCGGGCCTTCAAGAGCTCGCTGCGCTCGAAGGCCGGGTTCGCGTTGTCGCGTCCGGCGCTCAACCTGCTCAAGGTCCATCTCGACCCGAACAACCACAATGGCGCCGTCTTCCTCGGCCTCAACGGCCTGGTGGTGAAGAGCCATGGCGCCGCCAACCAGAAGGGCGTCGCCAACGCAATCGAGGTCGCGGCGCGCATGGTCGGCAACGACATCATCAACAAGATCGCCGCCGATCTCGACGAGTTCCGCGCCCACGCCTTCGCGCACGAGGCGGCGCAGTGACGGTGCGGGCCGTCATCGCCGGCTCCGGCTCCGCTTTGCCGAAGCGCCGTGTCGACAATGCGGAGCTCGCCGAAACCGTCGACACGTCGGATCAATGGATCGTCGAGCGCACCGGAATCCGCAGCCGCTATCTCGCCGCTGAAGGTGAAACGACGGCGAGCCTCGCTGCCGACGCCGCTCGTCGCGCGCTCGACCATGCCGGCGCCGATGCCGGCGAGGTCGACCTGATCGTCCTGGCCACCGCGACTCCCGACCAGACCTTTCCGAGCTCGGCGACCAAGGTGCAGGCGACGCTCGGCATTAACGATTGCATCGCCTTCGACGTCCATGCCGTGTGCACGGGATTCCTCTACGCGTTGAGCGTCGCCGATTCGATGATCCGGTCGGGAAATGCCCGCACCGCACTGGTCATTGGCTCGGAAACCTTCAGCCGGATCCTCGACTGGGAAGACCGTGCCACCTGCGTATTGTTCGGCGACGGCGCGGGCGCGCTTCTGCTTCGGGCCGAAGACGGCGGCGAGCGCGGGATCCTCGCGACCAAGCTCCATGCCGACGGCCGCCACAACGACCTCCTGTTCGTCGACGGCGGTCCGTCGACGACCGGAACGGTCGGCAAGCTTCGAATGAAGGGCCGCGAGGTCTTCCGCCACGCGGTCGTCAACCTGTCCGAGGTCCTCAACGAAGTGCTCGGCGAGGCCGGTCTCAGCGCCGCCGACGTCGATTGGGTGGTTCCGCATCAGGCGAATGCACGGATTCTCGACGCCACCGCGCGCAAGCTCGGCCTGGCGGCCGAGAAAGTGGTGGTCACGGTGGACGAGCATGCCAACACCTCGGCCGCCTCGGTTCCGCTCGCCTTCGATGTCGCCGTGCGCGACGGCCGGATCAAGCGCGGCGACCTCGTCGTCCTGGAAGCGATGGGTGGTGGCTTTACTTGGGGGGCAGCCGCTCTCCGCTATTGAAAAAACTCGGCAATCCGGCGACAAGTCGAATTGCCGACAGGTGTGATTGTCGTTACGAAGTTGCAATCGATGCGGCCGGGGCGCCGCCGACTCGCGGGGAGAATAAAACATGGCCGATCTCGGCATCGCGCGCATCAAGGAGACGGATTCTGCCGGGACTCTGACCCGCGCCGACCTTGCCGATGCCGTTCACCGCAACCTCGGCCTGTCGCGCGCCGAATCGGCCAGCCTGGTCGAGCGGGTGCTCCACCACATGTGCGCCGCGCTCGCCGATGGCCAGAACGTCAAGATTTCCGGCTTCGGCAGCTTCATCCTGCGCGACAAGGGCCAGCGCATCGGCCGCAATCCGCGCACTGGCGTCGAGGTGCCGATCGCACCGCGACGGGTCATGACCTTCCGCGCAAGCCAGATCATGCGCGACGAGATCGCCAAGTAGGCCGAGGGTGGCGACCGGAGACAAGGCACCGGGCGCTTTCAAGACGATCGGCGAACTCTCGCGAGAGCTCGGCGTCGCCCAGCACATCCTGCGATATTGGGAAACCAAATTCCCGCAGCTGCGGCCGCTTCAGAGGGCCGGCAACCGCCGCTATTATCGCCACGACGATGTCGAGCTCGCTCGGCGGATCCATCGCCTGCTCGGCCAGGAAGGCTATACCGTCCGCGGCGTCCAGAAGCTGCTTCAGGACAGGAGCGGCGGGCCCGCCGGCGCCGCCGCCTGTTCGGCAAGCCCGGACGCAGTCCAGACCCGGCCCGCGCGTTCCTCACTCGACGTCGGCCGCCTCATCGCCTTGCGCGACCGTCTCGCTTCCGCCCTCCACGACTGACCGGGAGAGCCGCTCCCCGACCCGCTCGATCGCCTGGTCGAGCGGCACCCGGCTGACCCTGACGCCGGCTGGAAAGGCGCCGAGCAGGCGTGACGGCATTGCCGCCGACAGGATCACGAACAGGCCGTTGTCGCCCTGGCGGCGGATCAGCCGGCCGAACGCCTGGGCGAGCCGGGCCCGAACCACCCGGTTGTCGTAGGCGCTGCCGCCCCCGGCCATCCGCCTGGCCGAGTGCAGCACCGTTGGCCGCGGCCACGGCACCCGCTCCATCACCACCAGCCGCAGCGACTCGCCGGGAACGTCGACCCCGTCGCGAAGCGCGTCCGTGCCGAGCAGGGAGGCGCGCGGGTCGTCGCGGAAGATATCGACCAGCGTGCCGGCGTCGATCGGGTCGACATGCTGGGCGAGCAAGGGCAGGCCCGCCCGTGCCAGCCGGTCGGCGATCCGGGCGTGAACCGCGCGCAGCCGCTGGATGGCGGTGAACAGGCCGAGCGTGCCGCCGCCGGCGGCTTCGATCAGCCGCGCATAGGCGCCGGCCAGGGCGCCGGCGTCGCCCTGGCGAACGTCGGTGACGATCAGCACTTCGGCCGAAGCGCCATAATCGAACGGGCTCTCCGCCTCGAAGCGCTCGGCCGGCAGCGGCAGATGGGCTGCGCCGGTGCGGGCCTCGGCAACCGGCCAGTCGTCGCCGCCGCGAAGCGTCGCCGAGGTCACCAGCACGCCGTCGGCGGGAGCGAAGACCGCGGCGGCGAGCGGCTTTGTCGGGTCGAGCCAGCGGCGGTGGATGGCGACGTCGAGCTCGCGGCCCTCGATCCTCTCGACCGCCAGCCAGTCGACGAAATCGGGGTCCGCCTCGCCGCCGATCCGGCCGAGCAAGGCGATCCACGCGCTCAGCGTCTCGCGTCGCCAGGTGAGGCTGTTGATCGCGCCTTCGACCCGCGCCCGCGCCTGCGCGTCGAGCCAGTCCGGCGCATTCTCGAGCACCGCTTCCAGCCGCCGGGCCAGCGTCGCCAGCGGCTTGAGCAGCGCCTCCAGCACCTGCATCGCCTCGGCCGAGCGCGACACGAGGGCGCCGTCGGGCTCGGCCAGCTCCGTCTCCAGCCCGTAACCCGCCTCCTGTGCCTTGGCGCGGGCATAGACGGTGCCGCGAACCTCGCTCAGCAAAGCCTCGACCGGGCCGAACGGTGCACCCTCGACCAGCCGCTGCAGCCAGCCGTCCGAGGGCAGCGCGCGGGCCGCCTCGATCGCCGATTCGAGCGCCGCCGCGCCATCCTCGTCATAGGAGGCGACGTCCATCAGCCGGGCGGCGAGCCCGCGCCGCCGGCCGCGCGAGCGGCCCTCCGGCCCAATGATCCAGCGGCGCATCTCGATCGCTTCCTGGCCGCCGAAGGTGACGGCGAAGGTCGAATCGGCCGCTTCGAACAAATGATGGCCTTCGTCGAACAGGATTCGCGTCGGTGCGCGCTCGCGCACTCGGGCGGCATTGACCATCACCAAGGCATGGTTGGCGATGACCAGGTCGGCTTCGCGGCTGGAGCGTTCGGCGCGCTCGATAAAGCAGCGGCGATAGTGCGGGCAACCGACGTAGACGCATTCGCCGCGCCGGTCGGTCAGCGCAGTCGCACCGGCCCGGCGGAACAGGCTCGGCAGCCAGCCGGGGAGGTCGCCGCCGACCATGTCGCCGTCCTTGCTGTAGGCCGCCCACCGGCCGACCAGCTGCGCGAGCACTGCCGCCCGCCCGGAAAAGCCGCCTTGGAGTGCGTCCTCGAGGTTGAGCAGGCACAGATAATTCTCGCGGCCCTTGCGGACGACGATCCGCCGGGCGCGCTCCTGCGGATCGGCGACCAGCTTGGGCCCCTCGGCGTCGAGCTGGCGCTGCAGCGCCTTGGTGAAGGTCGACACCCACACCGTGCCGCCCGCGGCCTGCGACCAGAGGCTCGCCGGCGCCAGGTAAGCGAGCGTCTTGCCGATCCCGGTGCCCGCCTCGGCGAGGAGCAGGTTCGGGCAATCCCTGTGCCGCTTCGGCGCGAACACCGACGCGACTGCCGCCGCCATCGCTCTTTGCCCCTCGCGCGCTTCGGACCGGGCGCCGGTCAGCTGGTCGAGCTTGCGCTGCGCTTGCTCGGGGTCGACGGAAACGGTCCGCGGCGGCGGCCGGTCGGCCGACTCTTCCCATTGCGGCAGGCGCGAGAACAGCATCCGCTCGCCGCCGTCCGGACGGGCGAGCCGCTTTCCGACCAGCGCCGCCCAGCCCCAGCCCATGCGCATCAGCGACTGGTGCGACGTCCACGCGCCTTCGCGCTCGCGCCAGTCGGGGTCGTCCAGCGTCGCCAGCAGCCGCCCGGCGATCCGCCGCAGCGCCTCGGTCGAATCGGCGTCGCTGGTCGGCGGATCGAGGCCGAGCGCGCGGCTCAGGCCAGGCGCGGTCGGCACGGCGAAGCGCGCCGGGTGGATGAAGGCGAACAGCTCGAGCAGGTCGAGGCCGCTGAGCTCGGGATAGCCGAGCCTCTGCCCGACCAGTGGCGCATTGAGGATGATGTGCGGGGTTTCGGCCGCCCGGGCGATGGCTTCGCCGCGCCCGGCCTCGCGCGCCTCGCCGTCGGCTCCGGCGATCCAGATGCCCGCATGGGTTGCGTGAAGCGCTGGAAGGGGCAAAGGAGCAGCCACTTCCCGCACCTTGTCGGCAAGAGAACAGAAGAGCAACGAAATTGGACTTCGAAACGCTTCGAGCCGCCGCAAACACCTCGAAGGCCTGGCCCTATGAGGAAGCGCGCAAGCTCCTGAAGCGCTGGCCCCACGGCAAGGCGCCAAAGGACGGCAGCCCCGAGCCGATATTGTTCGAGACCGGCTACGGCCCGTCGGGACTGCCGCACATCGGCACGTTCAACGAAGTGCTTCGCACCACCTTCGTCCGCAACGCTTTTCACGAGCTGACCGGCGGCGCACCGACCCGCCTCATCGCCTTCAGCGACGACATGGACGGCCTTCGCAAGGTCCCCGACAACGTGCCGATGCAGGAGATGCTGGCCGAGCATCTCGGCAAGCCGCTGACGCGCATCCCCGACCCGTTCGGCAGCCACGAAAGCTTCGCCCACCACAATAATGCGATGCTCCGCCATTTCCTCGATCGCTTTGGCTTCGACTATGAATTCGTCTCGGCCACCGACTGCTATTCGAGCGGCCAGTTCGACGAGATCATCCGCCAGGTCCTTCGCAACTCGGACGGAGTCATGGGCGTGATGCTGCCGACCTTGCGCGAGGAAAGGCGTGCAACCTATTCGCCGGTGCTTCCGATCTCGCCGTCATCGGGGCGCGTGCTTCAGGTCCCGGTCGAAGTCGTCGACGCCGAGGCGGGGACGATCGCCTTTACCGACGAGGATGGCGAGCGCATCACCCAGTCCGCGCTCGGCGGCATGGCCAAGCTGCAGTGGAAGGTCGACTGGGCGGCGCGCTGGGTCGCGCTCGGGGTCGATTACGAGATGGCCGGCAAGGATCTCATCGACAGCGTCGTCCAGTCGTCGAAGATCGCGCGAGTCCTCGGCGGCCGCCCGCCGGAGGGCTTCAACTACGAGATGTTCCTCGACGAAAATGGCGAGAAAATCTCCAAGTCGAAGGGCAACGGCCTCAGCCTCGAGGAATGGCTGCGCTATGGCAGCGAGGAGAGTCTCGCTTTCTACATCTACCGCGAGCCCAAGCGCGCCAAGAGCCTGCACATCGGAGTCATCCCCCGCGCGGTCGACGAATATTGGCAGTTCCGCGAAAGATATCCGGACCAGCCCATCGAGCAGAAGCTCGGCAACCCGGTCCACCACATCCACGCCGGCAGGGTGCCGGAAAAAACCCTGCCGCTGACCTACGGGCTGCTGCTCAACCTCGTCAGCCTGCCCGGCTGCGCCGACCGGCAGACCGTGTGGAAGTTCGTTCAGCGCTATGCGCCCGGGACCTCACCCGACAGCGACCCTGAGCTCGACCAGCTGATCGGGCTGGCGGTCAATTATGCGCGCGATTTCGTCGTTCCGACGCTCGAGCGCCGCCCGCCGAGTAAGCACGAAGGGGCGGCCCTCCGCGATCTCGATTCACAATTGGCAAATTTGCCGGGCACTGCCGACGGTGAAGCCATCCAGCATGCCGTCTTCGAAGTCGGCAAGCAGCATTACGGCAAGGAGCAATTGCGCGCCTGGTTCCAGGCGCTGTACGAAACCCTGCTCGGCTCCTCCCAGGGCCCGCGCATGGGCAGCTTCATCGCCCTTTACGGCATCGACAACAGCCGGCGCCTGATCGCCGAGGCGCTGGCGGCGGCGAAGTAGCTACGCCGCCTTTCGCTCGGCGATCCAGTCGTCGATCTTCTTCTCCAGCACCGGCAGCGGCAGCGCGCCGGTCATCAGCACCTGGGCGTGGAAGTCGCGGATGTCGAAGCGGGCGCCAAGCTCGTCTTCCGCCTTCTTGCGCAGCCGCTGGATGGTGAGCGCCCCGGTCTTGTAGGCGAGCGCCTGGCTGGGGATGGCGATGTAGCGCTCGACCTCGGCGGTGGCGTCGGTCCGGCCCATGTCGCTGTTGGCGAGCATGTACGCAATCGCCTGGTTGCGGGTCCAGCCCTTGGCGTGAAGGCCGGTGTCGACCACCAGCCGCATCGCCCGGAGCATCTCGTCGGAGAGGGTTCCGAACCGTTGGTAGGGATCGGCGAACAGTCCCATCTCGTAGCCGAGGGTCTCGGCGTAGAGCGCCCAGCCCTCGACATAAGCGGTGTTGCCGCCGAAGCGCATGAAGGCAGGCAGCGCTTCATTCTCCTGCGCGAGGCTGATCTGGAAATGGTGGCCGGGCGCGCCTTCGTGCAGGTAGAGAGTCGTCATCCCCGGAGTGGTCCGCGACGGCAGGTCGTAGGCGTTGAAGTAGAAGACTCCCGGCCGGCTGCCGTCGGGCGTTCCCGGCTCGTAGCTTCCGCCGGCCTCGAACTTCTCGCGGAATTCCTCGTAGGGCCGGATTTCGAGCCCCGCCCGGGGAATGGTCGAGAAGTAACGCGGCAGCAGCGCGTCGACTTGTCTGCCGATCGCATAATAACCCTGGGTCAGCGCTTCGCGCGACTTGGGCTTGAACTTCGGGTCGGTGCGCAGATGGTTGAAGAATTGCGCGAGCGTGCCTCGGAAGCCGACCTCGCGCTTGACCTTTTCCATCTCCGAACGGACTCGCGCCACCTCGCTCAGGCCGAGCTGGTGGATTTCCTCGGGCTGCATCGGCAGCGTCGTCGTCGATTCGATCAGCTGCAGGTAGAGCTGGTCGCCCCCCGCCATGTACATCAGCCCGACGCCCTCGCGCGCGTGCCCGAGATATTCGTCGCGCAGGAAATCGCGCAGCCGGCCGAGCGCGGGGTAAAGCTCGTCGCGGATCGACGCGCGATAGGCCGCCGACAGCCGCGCCTTGTCGGCGTCGCTGAATTCGGCCGGGAATTGCTGGACCGGGCCAAAGTAAGGCGATTGCTCGACGCTCTGCTTGAGCTGCGTGTCGAGCTGCTCGACGACGTTGCGGATGGTCAGCCTGGTCTCGACCACGCCGCTCTTCTGTCCTTCGCGGAAGCGGCCGATGGCGCGGTCGAGATAGGTGGCGAACTCGCGGTGGCGCTTCAGATTGTTGTCGTAATCCTCGACCGTCTTGAACGGCGCCGCGCCCTTGCCGCTGGCGAAGGTCGGGTAGAAGGTGTGGAAGCCGAAGAAATGGTTGATCGGCCGCACCTGGGTGAGCTGCAGGATCTCGGGCCTGAGACCCTTGAGCGACTGCAGCGTCTGGAACTCGAACGTGTCATAGGCGAGCCGGTCGACGGCACTGAGCTCATTGCGGTCGATCGCTCGCAGCGCCGCCAGCTCCGCCTCACCCGCGCGCCGCTCGGCGACGAAATATTCGTCGCTGATGAAGTCGCCGAAGCGGTCGGCGTAGCGGAGGTCGCCGCGAAAGATTCCGAACAGCGGATTGCGGCGAAGCTGGTCCTCGTCGCTCGCCTTGAACAGCTCGAACAGCCGGTCATGGGCGCTCTTTTGCGGCTCCGTCGTCGCCGGCACGGGCTCTGCCACCGCCACGAGTATCGGCGCTGCCGGCGGGGCCGTGGCGCAGCCGGCGAGAATCGTCGCGGCGAGCAGCGCGGTCGTGGTGGGGCGGATCATGCAAGCACTCCTCGAACTCGCTGTCTTAGCTGGATAAGACAGCCGCTAGCGGCGTCGGGTCAAGGCCGCAACGATTCTTTCGACGGAGGGTCGGGGCGCTTCTACCAGAAGAAGTTGTGGATCACGTCGACGACCTGACCGGTGTAGATATTCACCAGCAAGGCGTCATCCCAGTAGCGGACCCAGCGATAGGGACCGTAGGCGGGCGGAAGCCGGTACATCCACGGGTCGTCGAGCCAGTAGCGGCTGCTGTAGTAGCTCGGCCAAAGCCGCCAGCCGATGCCGTAGCGGTGATAGTTCCAGCCGAACGGATCGAAGTAGAAGCCGATGCGGAATCGCGACGGATTGCGATGGCGATAATTATACCAATTGTAACGTCGGTCGTTGCGCCAATTCCCGCTCCAATGGCGGGTTGGCTCGGCGACCGTTGCGGTCGCCGTCGGCGGCGGCGGCGGCTCGGTGCCAGGGCGCGGCGTGCGGCTGACGGTTCGGCCGGGCCGGCGATCGGATTCGGGCGAGTTGGCAAAGCCGCCGTCTGGGCGGGTTCGCGGGCGATTGCGGTCTAGCACCCCCGGCACAGGCTGCGCCTGCTCGGCCAGGCCATCGGCGGCCGGAAGCTCCGGACCGCGAAGGTTGCGCTCCTGAACCGCGCTCGGGCTGTCGGGGCGCTGCCGATCGCGCGTGCGCCATTCGCGGACGGTGTCCCCCGCCTCGCGGACGCGCCGGGCGGGCGCCGGAGCCTGCACTTCGGCACTGCCGTCCTGCCATGACGACCGTTCGGAAAGGTCACCGCGACCGGAGCGCGACCTCGGCTGCCGGGCTTCGGTCGTTTCCGATTGGGCAGCGGAGCGGTCGACCGCGATCGGGGCGGCGCGCTCGGCGCGCGCCGGCCGTTCCGGCCGCTCGCGTTCCGCCCGCTCGGCGCGGGCCTCTCGCCGATCATGGGCGGTCTCGCTGTCTTGGGCAGCGGCAATCGCCGGAGTTGCGGCACCGGCAAGCAGGAACAGGGCCAGGAACTTACGCATACGACTCACCCGCACGAGAAAATCGATTCACTAGCGCAACATGCTACTCGGCAGATGAGCGGAGGCTGAACCATTGTCCACCTCCGCCTCGCTGCTCTGGCCGCCGGATTGCGGACCGATCGGAGCAGCGCCGGCCATTGCCTGGGCGGCCCGGGCGATCGCCCGCCGGATGCGGGGATAGGCGCCGCAGCGGCACAGGTTCGGAAGCTCGTCGATTTGCTGTTCGGTCGGGCTCGGATTGGCATCGAGCAAGGCGGCAATCGCCATGATGAAGCCCGGGTCGCAAAAGCCGCATTGGCTGACCTGCTCGGCTGCCCAGGCTTGCTGGACCGGATGGGAACGGTTGCTCGACAAACCTTCGATGGTTACCACCTCGGCGCCTTCGAGACCGGCGATGGTAACGGCGCAGCTCGACACCGCCCGGCCGTCGACGATCACGGTGCACGCGCCGCAGTCGCGTGTGTCGCAGCCATATTTGGTGCCGGTGAGGTTGGACGCATCGCGCAGCGCCCAAAGCAATGGCGTCTCCGCCTCGAGCTTGTAGTGCACGGCTTCGCCGTTGACCGTCATCCGCGTCATCGCCGGCCAGCGTAGATGCTTGCTCCGCCCTTGCAAAGCAGTCACACAAGCGAGGTGGGGCGGGTTTCGACATCGCTGGGAACGATCGGTTTCGAGGAGCGCGGGACCGGGTCGGGCGCGCCGTTGCTGCTGCTTCACGGGGTCGGGTCCGACAAGTCGGTTTGGAATGCCCAGATCGACCATTTCGGCCGCTCGCGCCGCACCGTCGCTTTCGATTTCCCGGGCTATGCGGACAGCGACCCGGTTGACGACGATTGCACCCGGGACGAGGTCGCCGAGCTGTTCATCGCCGCGATGGACGCGCTTGGAATCGACCGCGCCCATGTCTGCGGCCTGTCGCTCGGCGGCGTCATGGCCATCGCCATCTACGACGCTGCCCCGGCGCGCTGCGCGTCGCTGGTCATCGCCAACAGCTTCGCCGTCCACCCCGACGGCCAGGCAATCTACGACCGTTCCGTCGAGCTCAGCCGAACCGCCGGAATGCGCGGCATCGCCGAGCAGCGCGCGCCGCTGCTGCTCGCCACCTCGACGCCTCCCGACGTGACGCGTTCGGTCATCGCAACGATGGCGGCGATCGACCCCGCCGCCTACCGAATTGCCGCCCGCGCCGTGTGGCTCGCCGACCAGCGCGATCGCGCTGCGACCATATCCGCTCCGACGCTCGTGCTCGTCGGAAGCGACGACCCGGTGACGCCGCCGGCCCTGTCGAGGAAACTGGCCGAAATCATTCCAGGCGCCCGCTACGTCGAGCTCGAAGGCGCATCGCACCTGTCGAACCTCGACCGGCCCACCCAGTTCAACCGAACCCTGGAGCGGTTCCTGTCGGAAGTGGAGCAGATCGCCGGATAGTTACCGCCGCGTTTACCATGCTGCGCAAGCCGATCTTAGCCATGTCCTGCGACATGCGTGGACATGGATCGCATCACTTGCACGCGTCGCGGCCTGCTTGCCCTGGCATTCGCCATGCTCCCGGCGGCGGCAGCGGCTCAAGCCGTCCCCACGGCAGCTTACGCCAACCTCAGCCTCGCCAAGAGCGAGGCGATCATGGGCGGGGCGCCGAGCCGGCTTTCGGCCATTCTCGCCCAGCAGCAGGGACTTCCAGCTCCGCAGCTGTCTCGCAGTGCGGAGTTTCGGCTCGCGGCGGGGACTCCGGCAACCGTGCTGCCGGCGATCGTCCGCTCGGCACCGCGAGTCAGCGAGGCCGTCGGGAGTGGCAAGCCCGACATTTTCGGCAGCGTCGCCCTGGCCGTTCACCGCACCCCGATGGACCAGCGCTGGAAGCGCGTGGAACGTGCCCGGGTCGGCGGCGACCATGCGCGCTTCGCGGAATCGCTCCGCCAGCGCTCCGAGCTCGACCGGGTCGAGGCGGTCAACCGCTACGTCAATGCGCGCGTGGCCTTCGTCGACGACAGCCGTCAGTTCGGCCGCGAGGACGTTTGGGCGACCGCCGCCCAGACTCTTCGGCGCGGCCGCGGCGATTGCGAGGATTATGCGATCGCCAAGATGCAGCTGCTTCGCGCCGCCGGCCTCAGCGACAACGATCTGTACATGGTCATCGTCAAGGACTTGGTGCGCCGCGCCGACCATGCCGTGCTGGTCGTTCGTGCCGGCGGGAAAATGGTCGTGCTCGACAACGGGACCGACAGGCTGCTCGAAACCGCCGAGGTCAGCGACTACCGGCCGATGGTGACCTTCGCCGCCAATCGCTCATGGCTGCACGGCTACCGCCGCACGCTGCCGCCGATCTCGATCGCCTCCGCCGACGTCAAGCCGCTCGCCCCGGCGGCCGCTCCCTGATCAGCGCTCGCGCAGCGCCTCGCTGCGGGCTTTCAGGACCGGCTTCAGCAAATAGCTGAGCACGCTTTTGCGGCCGGTGATGATCTGAGTGTCGGTCATCATTCCCGGAGTGATCGGAAGGCGCCGCCCGTCGCGCTCAAGAAATGACCTCTCGGTTTCGACGATGACGTTGAAATAGGCCTGGCGTTCGACCTCGTCGTAGATGGAATCCGCGGAGACCTGGACGACCCGCCCCTCGAGGCCGCCGTAGATCGAAAAATCATAGGCGGTGACCTTCACCAGCGCCTTGTCGCCGACCTTGATGAAGGCGATGTCGCTAGGCTTGATGCGAGTCTCGACCAGCAGTTTCTCGCCGAGCGGAACGACTTCCATCACTTTCTGCCCTGCCTGGACGAAGCCGCCGATGGTCGTCACCTGGACGTCGTTGACGACGCCATCGACCGGCGAGCGCAATTCCTGCCCGCGAGCGCCGCGTAGTGATTCCTGGTTGACCGCGATCCGCGCCTCGACCTGGCTGCGCTCGTTGAGCGCCTCATGGCGGAAGCTGAAGCCCGCCTCGCTGGCCTGGGCTTGTGCCTCCCGGACCGCCGCCATCGCCCGGCTCTGCTGCTCGCGCGCGGCGGCGATTCGACCCTGCAGGTCGACGACCTCGCGACGGGCATTCAGCAACTCGGTCTGCGGCACGATGTTCTTCTCGGCGAGCGGCTCGAGCATTGCGACGTTGCGTTGCGCGAGTGCGAGGCTGCTCTGCAGGCTGCTGATCGTCGCCGCTGCCTCGGATGCTTCGCGGCGGCGTTGGTCGGCGGTGGCGTTCAGTGCGGCGATTCGGCTCGACAGCGCCTGCCGCCGGACCGAGCTCAGATTGGCTTCCTCACCGCTCAGGTTGGCGGAGGTCCCGCTGCCCTCCGCGGCAAGACGCGCGGCTCGCTGCTGGAGCGATTCGGTTTCCGCCTGGATTTCGCGGCTGGTGGGATTGTCCAGCCTGGCCAGCAGCTGACCGCGCTGCACGCGCTGGCCGGAACGGACCAGCAACTCCTGGACCGTCGCCGGCTGGGACGCCTGGATGATCTGGATCTTGCTGGTCGGGATGACCTTGCCCTGGCCGGCGGTGACCTCGTCGACCTGCGCCAGTGCCGCCCACAACAGGAACAGGGCGAAGCCGAGCGCCGAGGCGACGATGATCAGCTGCGAACCGCTCAGCGGCTGCCGATGGCGCTTGGCCGATCCGACGAAGGGGAGGGTTGCCATGTTACGCTCTACTCCAGATCTTGCTCATCGCGACGCCAAAGCGGGGCTGGCCGCTGCCGCCACCGGCGCGGCCGGCTCCGGCCGGCCTTCCTGCTGTGCGACCGCCTTCGCCGCCCCGCCGCTGATGTCCTCGGGCCGCGGGATTTCCAGCTTCCAGCCTTTCGAAACGTCGAGCAGCCCGCCGACGTCGTTGGGCGCACGCTTGATGATCGTTCCGTCGGCGATCGGCCCGGCCGCGATCGCTGCTTCGGCCCCGGGCTCGTCGGCGACCGGCAACGGACGCAGCGCCGCCGGGTCGTTGGGCTCGCCGCCATAGCGCGCAGTGAACGCCGCCTGCCGTCCCCAGCCCCCCGGCCAGCGATAGAAAATGTGCGCCCCGAGCTTGGCAAGCTTGGTCAGCATCGGCGCCCAGCGCGGAGCGACATAATCGGCGTGATAGTGAGTCGCCGCCCCGACCGATTTCTCGACATGGCCGGCGAGCGCCGCGGCGGCAATGTCTCTGGCTTCCCGCCACGCCGCCGGAGCCGGGGCCCGGTTGAGCGAGCCGTCGCAGACGAAGCTGAACTGGCAGACCGGCGAGCGCGCGCCCTGGTAGACCACTCCGCACACCGAATTCGGGAATGCCGGGTGCCGCATCCGGTTGAGCACCACCTGCGCGACGGCCCTGCGGCCGGCCAGGGGCTCGAACCCGGCCTCGTAATAGACCGTCTGGGTCATGCACAGCAGCGCGCGGCGGAAATCGAGATCATCGCCGCCCAGGGCGAACGGCCGCGAGGCCTCGAGCGGAGCCGAGCTGAACGGCAGCGATGCGTTGATCAGCTTCGCCTCCTCGCCGACCGGCCCTTGGTCGACGGCGGCGGCGCTGGTGGCGAGGATCAGCTCGGCTGGAACCGCGGCCAGCGGGACGGTGACGGAGACAGCGGCGGATTCCTTCGCCGGCGCCTGGAAACCGACGGCGATCGCCGCGGCTGCGGCGGCGACGACGAAGGCGAACGCTGCGAGTTCGAGCCGAAGCGCGCCCAGAGTTGCCCCGATTCGGGCGATCATGGCTGCGCCTCCTTGCCGGCGGCGCTCAGGCGGCCGAGCACCTCGTCGCGCGGCCCGTCGGCGATGATCCGGCCGGCATCGATGACGATCAGCCGCTCGACGATGCTGAGCATGTTGTGGCGGTGGGTCGCGACCAGCAGGGTCTGGTCGGGCGACAGCGCGGTCTTCAGATGGTCGATGAAATAGCGCTCGGTCTGGGTGTCCATCGCGCCAGTCGGCTCGTCGAGGAACAGCAGCTTGCACGGGCTTACCAGCGCTCGCGCGAGCACCAGCAGCGAGCGCTGCCCGCCGGACAGCTGCGAGCCCCGTTCGCCGACCGGAAGGTCGAAGCCGGCTGCGTCTCGGGACAGGAAGATGTCGGCGCCGGAGCGGACCACCGCATCGATCAGCTGCGAATCGTCGGCCTGGGCGGCGCCGAGCATCAGATTGTCGCGCACGCTGCCGCTGAACAGCTCGGAGTTCTGGCCGACGAAGCGGAACGCGTCGCGCAATTGGTGAGGGTGGAACTGGCGGCTGTCGAGACCGTCGATGGTCAGGTTGCCGTCGGTCGGGGCGTAAAGGCCGCACAGGAGTCGCCCGAGCGTCGACTTGCCGGAAGCCACTCGGCCAATGATTCCGATCCGCTCACCGGGACGGATGGCGAGGTTGACGTCGGCCAGCGCATCCCTGGCGGCATCGGGATAGCGGAAATGGAGATGCGAGGCCTCGATGTGGCCGGCACGGATTTCCGGAACGATGCTGCGCATCGCCGTCTGCCGCTCGTCCGCCGTCTCCATCATCATCTGCAGCGAATCGAGCGTCGTCACCGCCTGGCGGCCGCGGGTAACGAGGAAGGCGAGCTGGCCGATCGGCTGGGTCGCGCGGCCGGCCAGCATGACGATGGCGATGATCGCGCCCATCGACATGTTGCCCTCGTTGAACTGGTAGAAGCCGCCGATCAGAAGGCCGACGCTGATCAGCTGATGGCAGCTGGAGGCGAGGTTGACTGCAACCGCGGTCAGCCTCCGCATCTGCTCCTGGGTCGCCGCCGTCATCGCGGAATAGCGGCGCCAGCGGCCGAGCATCTGCCCCTCGGCGCGGGCAGCCTTGAGAGTCTCGGCGCCGGCGATCGACTCGACCAGGATCGAATGCTGCAGGCTCGAATCGGCCTGCGCGTCGAGCGCCACCTTGCCCATCCGCCGCTGGATGCTCATCCCGGCGACGAGCATGACGACGATGCCGACGATCGGCACCACGACCACCCAACCGGCGAGGACCGTGATCAGAACCAGGAAAAGGAACAGAAACAACAGGTCGACGGCGAGCACCACCGTGGTCGAAGCGAAAAAGTCGCGGACCAGCTCATATTCCGACACTCGGCGGGCGAAGGCGCCGGTGCTGCCTTGGCGGTTGGCCATCGGCAGGTTCATCACCTTCTCGAACAGCTTCTGCGCGAGCTTGGCGTCGAGCTTGCGGCCGATCTCGTCGACCAGCCGCGACCGGGCAACGCGCAGGATGAAGTCGAACAGCAATGCCAGGCCGACTCCGGCGGCGAGCACCCACAAGGTCGCGATCGCCTGGTTGGGGATCACCCGGTCGTAGACGTTCATCGTGAACAACGGCACGGCCAGCGCCAGCAGATTGACGATCAGGGCGGCGAGGATCACCGGCCAGAATTCGCGGCGGACCTTCCACACTTCGGACCAAAACCAATGGGTCCGGCGTTTCTTGTCCCACGGCCGCTCGCCCTCGCGCTCCTGGGTCGGGTCCGCCTCGACGAACACGGCCGAGCCGGTGAACGCACGCTCGACCTCGGCGAGTGGCACCCAGGTCGGCTCGGCGATTCCCGGAGCGTAGATCAGGGCATCGCCGCCGCGCATTTCGAGAAGCACGGCGGCACGCTGGTCCTCGAGCTCAAGGATCGCCGGAAGCTTGCGGGACGGCCAGCGCCGGAGGCCGCGATTGAGCGGCTCGCCGCGCATCCCGACCTGCTCGAGCGCGGGCTCGACCTGGTGGAACGGCAGCGTTCCGCGGTCCGACAGGGCGAGCCCGGCGCGAAGCAGGACCGGCGATGACGGCCGGTCCTGCTGGCGCGCGATGAACGTCAGGCAATCGAGGACAGGGTCGATCTCACGCGATGGCGCGGAATCCAGCCAGTGCATGAAACTCAACGCCTATCCCCTTCACTCTCAATTACTGGCCACCGACGGGCGGGCCCATCGGCGACATCGGATAACTGCTTTCCTCGAGGTCCGCCGGCGGGATCGGATTGACCCGGAAGCGAGTCCGCTCGTCGCTGTAGGCGGCGGTCGGGATCGACACTCCCAGCGCCTCGACCAGCCGGTTGGTGGCGGCGAGCAGCCGGTACTGGGCGTAGAGCCGCGCCAGCCGCGCCGTTTCGACCCGTGCCTGGGTGTTGGAGCGCGTGTTCTGGGCATCGAGCACGTCGAGCAGCGAGCGGCGGCCGATGTTGAACTGCTCGCGGTAGGAAAGCAGCAGATCGTCCGAAATCCGGCTCTGGGTCTCGAGCTCGCTGACCAGCCGGCCCTGGTTCTGGAGGCGGCTCCAGGCGTTGCGGGAATCCTCCTCCGCCCGGCGAGTCATCTCGAACAGCCGCGCGTGCCGCTCGTCGGCGCGATAGCGCTGCTCGCGGACATTGGCTTCCTTGGCGCCGCCGTTGAACAGGTTCCAGCGCAGCACGACATTGCCCTGCAGGTCGGTGGTGCGCCCGGAAAAGCCGTCGACGTCGTGGCCGGCACGAGCGCGGCCCTCGAGGTTGACCCGCGGACCGAGGTTCGACTGGGCGCCGCGGATTTCCTCGCGCGCCGCCGACAGGTCGGCCATTGCCTCCTGCACTCGCGGATTGTTCTGCCGGGCGAGCGCTTCCGCCTCGGCAAGCGACGGCGGCAGATAGGCCGACAGGTCGGGCGGCATCGACACTCGGTCGATCGGCACGCCGGTCAGGGTCTGGAAGCTGATCGCCGCCGCCTCGAGGTCCTCGCGGGCCTCGGTGACCCGCGCGCGCGCCGCCTGCAGCCGCTCCTCGGCCTGCTGCTGGTCGGCGATGCTGATCGAGCCGCGGGCGACGCCTTCGCGCAGGTCGGCGGACAGCCGCTGGTGGAACGTCGCATTGTCTTCCGCGATCGCCACCAGCCGCTGCTGCAGCAGATAGTCGATATAGGCGCGGGCGACGTTGAGAGCGATGAACTCGGACCGCTCCTCGACTCGTGCCGCCGCGGCGTCGGTGCGCGCCGCCTGGCGACGGATCTCCGCCTCGCGGCCGCCGGTGTCGAACAGCAATTGATCGGCGATCAGGCTGCCCTCGACCGGCCACAAGGTATTGTCGGCAATGCCCAGCGCTCGGCGGGTCGGGTTGCGCAGCTCACGCACCCCGGCCGATCCCTCGACCGACACTCGCGGATACCAGAGGCCCTGGCCCTGCACCCTTTCTTCCATCGTCGCCTGGCGGTTGGCGACCGCCTGCCGGATCTCCGGGTTGGTGTTGAGCGCCGCTTGCACGGCATCCCTGAGCTCGATTCCGTACGCCGGCGTGGCGCACAGCAGCACTGCTCCGGGAACGATCATCGTCCAGTGCTTCTTGTTCATTTTACCCCCTTCTGGTCTTCATGCTCGGGAGCCCGCTCGGTCCACGCTTGCGGGCTCCTTCCGTTTCACTCGTGTCAGGCCTGCGGAGCCGCGTCCTGGTGCTGGGTCGCAACGTCGACATTGAAGGCGTCGAAGGCGTTCGAGAAGCCGCCGAAAGCGCCGTTGTGCCAAGCCGGCACGGCCTCGCCGGCGGGGCTTGCGACCGACTGCAGCGCCGCATTTCCGCCATTCGCCTGGCCCGGAAGCGAGGCGAGCGCCGCCTCGATGCTTTGGCCCGCCGCCCCTCCGTCGAGCGCATCGGCCAGCACCCGCTCCACTTCCGCGCTGCGGTGGGTCGAGCCCGCGACCGACATCTGGCTCAGCATCTCGGCCGACGGCATCGCTACCGCCGCCGCGACTGGCACCGATTCGACCACCTGCGCCTGGGCCGGTGTCGTGCCCTGCGACAATTGAGTCATTGCCGGCTGCGAGCTCGTGTCGAGCGGCATCGACGAGTTGCCCTGTCCGCCCGGCGTCGACAAATTGCCGCTGCCCTGCATCGCAACGCCGCTGCCTTCGATCGCCGCATGCAATTGCGGCTGCCCCTCGGCATCGTACGTCTCGACCGCAAATTTCGCGACGCTCGACCCGTGAAGCCCGGCGAATTCGATGCCGGCGAAGCTCGACTGGCCGCCGTCGCCGTTGGATGCGGCCGCCGGCATCGCGCCGAGCCCGGCCGCGGCGACCGCGCCGAGAAGGACGGTGTTGTTGCCGGTCGTGCTTAGCTTCTGCTGATCGTTGCTCGAGCTGAGCAGACTGAACGACCCGTCGAACTCTTCCTGGCTGACCATCATCGTCGATGAGGACGAAGTCGTGCCGGCCGGCTGCACGGTGATCTCGAGCGCATCGGTGATGAGCACGCTGTCACCGTCACCGTCGGTGATTGCGAGGTCGTAGCTGAGGTGGACGGGATCACCGGTCCTGATCGCGCCGATCGCGAATACGCCGAGGTCGAAGCTTCCCGTTACCGCCTGGATGACGACCGCATCGAAGCTGCCGCTGCCGGTCGAGAAGCCGTAGCTGTCCCCTTCCTGAACACCGGAGAAGGTGACCGATCCGTCCGCATTCTTGGTAACGGAAATGCCATAGGCCACGACCACCGTCGTGCCGACAGCCACGCCCGAAATGTCGAGCGTTGTCGAGTTACCACTGAGATAGTCCTTTACCGTCACCTCGGTGATGGCGGTGATCGACGAATCCGAGAAGCCATCGCCCGGGGATCGATCGGGAATGCCCGACTGCGTCAGACTCGTGTCGAGCGCCCAGACCGTGAAGGACACCGTGTTCGACTGCGGGCCCTGGACCTGCGGGATCAGCCCGATGAACGAGCTGGTCGAGACATGATCGGTGTAGCCGAAGCCGGTCGGAGTCGACGCGCCGCTGGTGAGATTGCTGACGAAGTCGATGCGAAGGCTCTCGCCCGGGTCCATCGACTGGTTGGCGACTCCGATCGAATCGGAGTCCGTGTTTACCGTCGCGCCCGCGCCCGTGCTGCTCGAAGCCGACAGCAGCAGGTCGACCGGCGTCGCGGGATCGTTCGACCCTACGCCCCGGTACTGGACATTGCCGGCCGAGGTGCTGGTCAGATTGCTGAACGACACGCCGGCCCCGTTGTCGATCGATCCGAACATGTCGACCGTATAGGTGCCGGCCGACTGGTCGAGCGTGATCCTGAAGATCAGCGTTCCGTCGGTGCCATTCGTGCTGTCGATCCGCCCTTCCAGGGTCTGGCCGTTGCTCGACAGCCAGTAAGTGATCGGATCGTCGCCCGAAGTCAGGCCGGAGTTCTGGCCGTTCGCGATATTGGCGAACGTCACCAGCCCCGGACCGTCGGCGCCGAAATTGTTCAGCACATTGCCGTCGCTGTCGAGTGGCCGCGTCGCGGTCGATCCGGACTCGTTGGTCAGGCCGCTAGTGATCGCCGTCGGAGCGATCGCCGTCGGACCGTCGTCCTGGAAGCTGATCAGCCCGCCGATCGCCGCCGACGCCGTGCCGGTGTCGCCGTCGCCGTCGGTGACGGTCACCACCGCAAGGATTGCGGCATTGGCGATCGACACCGATTCGTCATGGCTTGCGGTGTTCGGGTGCTGGATCGACAAATACTGGACCAGGCTGACTTGGCCGGTCGCCGAGTCGATGGCGATGGCAAACGCGGCCTGGCCATTGAAGGGTCCGCCGTCGACGCGCCCGACGACAATGCCATTCTCGACATAGAGCCGGATGGTGCTTCCATCGGTGGTTTTGAGGCCCGAATCGACGCCAGCGGCCGAGACTGCCAGGCTGTACGTCGTCGATCCGGCGCCGTCGGCGCCGAAGCTCGCACCCGGAGCCGTGATCGCGCCCGAGCTCTGGGCATAGCCGATCACCGTGCCCGAGACGTCAGGGTCGTCCCCGGGGTTGGTTACGCCGGCGAACACCGCCAGCGGGCCGGCGACATCGTTGGCATCGCCCTGCAAGCCGGGCGTCTCGTCATGGCTGATCGAGAAACCGGTGACGCTGATCGCCGCCGTTGGACCGTCGTCGAGGAAGGTGAGGTTCTGGCCGATGTTGATCGTCGCCGAGGCGCTGTCGCCGTCCCGGTCGGTGATCGTCGCGGTCAGAGTGATCAGATTGTCGGCGCTCAGCGTGACGCTGTCGTTCGGATCGCTCGTATTGGCATGCTGGACCGCCCGGACCTGGTCGAGTGTGACCGTGCCGGCGGCATTGACGCTGACCGTGAACACGAGCTGGTTGGACGTCGCGGTGCGGCCTTCGACGACGCCGCCGTTGACGACCAGCACGACCGCCTGGCCGGTCGCAGTGTCGACGAGGCCGGTCGCGCCGGCGTTGATTCCGAGCGCGTAGCTGATCGTGCCGGCGCCGTCGGCGCCGAACGCGGAGGTGAAGGCACCGGCGAAGCTTGCGCTCGCGTCGAGCGCGAGGTTGCTTTCGTCGACGGTCAGGGTCGGCTCGGTGCCGCTCGCCGAAATCGTCGGCCCGTCGTCGAGGAAAACGAGGTTCTGGGCGATGTTCGCGGTCGCCGAGGCGCTGTCGCCGTCGCCGTCGGTGGCCGTCGCCGAGAGAGTGATCAGATTGGCCGAAGCCAGGGTCACGCCGTCATTCGGGTTCGATCCGTCGGGATGCTGGACCGCGCGCAGCTGGTCGAGCGTGACGTTGCCGCTGGCATCGACGCTGACCGTGAACACCAAATGGTTGCTTCCGACGGTGCGCCCCTCGACCACGCCGCCGTTGAGGACCAGCTGGATGGCATGGCCGCTGGCGACGTCGACCAGTCCGGTTGAGCCGGCGTTGATGCCGAGGCTGTAGACGAGCGAGCCAGCGCCCGCCGGCCCGTCGGCGCCGAACGAAATCGCGAACACTCCGGCGAAGCTCGCCGTCGCGTTCACTGCCAGGTTCGACTCGTCGACCGTCAGGGTCGGCACGGTGCCGCTCGAAGTCGCGGTCGGAGTGTCGTCGTCGAAGGTGATGGTCAGCGTGCCGTTGGTGCTGTCGCCTTCGCTGTCGGTGGCGGTGAAGGTGATCGCCGCAGTCGCGTCATTCTCGTTGCCGCCCGGCGCGTGGAGGACATTGTCGACCAGGGTGACGGTGAAGTCGCCGGTCGCCGAATCCAGGGTGACCGTGAACAGCACTCCGCGCGGGCCGGTGGCAGTGAGCACTCCGGTCGTCGCGTTCCAGCTGTAATTGACCGTCTCGGTGCCGACGGTGCCCGACGTTCCGTGCATCGCCGCCAGCGTGAAGGTTCCGGGCGTGTCGCCGCCGAAATTGGCGCTCAATGTTCCGGAGAAAGTGGTCTCGTCGGCGCCCTGGCCGGTATCGTCGCCGATGCCGCCGGGATTGCCGCCGGCCAGGCCGTCGTCGTCGACCAGCGCCGTTGCATTGCTGACGATCGGCACCGAATCGGCCGCCAGCGTGATCGTCACCGTCGCCGTCGACACGTCGCCGTCGCCGTCGGTGATCTGGTACTGGAAGGTGACCGTTCCCTGCTCGCCCGCGCTCGGCGTGTAGGTGAAGGTGCCGTCGTTATTGTAGACGAGGGTGCCGGTGCCGGTGAGCGAGCCGCCGACCAGCGCGACTCCCGTCGCGAGGTTGACGCTGTCGGCGCCCGGCGTGTCGTTGGCGATGACGTTGACCGTGATCGGCACGTTTTCGGCCGTCTGGGTCGCGCTGTCGTTGCGCGCCGTCGGCACGTCGTCGACGATGTCGATGACGAGGTTGGCCGATGCCGTGTCGCCGTCGCTGTCGGTGACCACGACCGTGAAGGTGTCGCTGGTCGTGTCGCCGTTGGTGTTGTCGCCGAGCGTGTAGCTGTAGCTGTAGACTCCGCCCGTCAGGGTCACGGTCAGCACGCCGTGGGCGCCGTTGACGGTGCCGCCGCCGGTGACGTTGACGCCGTTGATCACGAGGCTGGCGAGCGTGTCGCCGCCGGTGGTGATGGTGATGACCCCCGTCGTCGTTTCCGACGGGTCGCTGTTGTTGTTCGGGTCGCCGTCGGCGCCCTCGCCGGAACCGGGCGACTCGCCCGGACGCGCCGGAAGCCCGGCCTCGTTGACGCTGGTTCCGCCCGACAGCTGCACGGTCGGCGTGGAATCCGCCAGAAGCGTGATCGTCACCGTCGCCGTCGACACGTCGCCGTCGCCGTCGGTGATCCGGTACTGGAAGGTGACCGTGCCTTCCTCGCCCGGGCCGGGATTGTAGGTGAAGGTGCCGTCGCCGTTGTAGACGACATTGCCGCTGCCGGTGAGCGATCCGCCGACCAGCGCGACGCCGGTCGCCAGGTTGACGCTGTCGGCGCCCGGCGTGTCGTTGGTCATGACATTGACCGTGACCGGCGCATTCTCGACTGCCTGCGTGGCGACGTCGTCGCGCGCCGTCGGCACGTCGTCGACGATGTTGATCGTCAAATTCCCCGAAGTGACGTCGCCGTCGCTGTCGGTCGCAACGATGGTGAACACGTCGCTGGTCGTGTCGCCATTGGTGTTGTCGCCGAGCGTGTAGCTGTAGCTGTAGATTCCGCCCGACAAAGTGACGGTCAGCACGCCGTGGGCGCCAGTGACGGTGCCGCCGCTGGTCACGTTGACGCCGTTGATCATCAGGCTGGCGAGCGTGTCGTTGCCGGTCGTCACGGTGATGGTGCCGCTGGTCGTCTCGCTCGGGTCGCCGTTCGGCCCCGGAGCCGCGGCCTCGCCCGAGCCTTCGGACTCGCCCGGACGCGCCGGAAGCCCGGCCTCGTTGACGCTGTTGCCGCCGGCGATGGTGATCGTCGGGACCGAATCGGCGAGCAAGGTAATCGTCACCGTCGCGGTCGACACGTCGCCGTCGCCGTCGGTGATCCGGTATTGGAAGGTGACGATGCCTTCTTCGCCGGGGGCCGGCGTGTAGGTGAAGGTGCCGTTGCCGTTGTAGACGACGCTTCCGCCGCCGCTAAGCGAGCCTGCCACGAACGCCACGCCCGTCGCCAGATTGACGCTGTCGGCGCCCGGAGTGTCGTTGGCGAACACGTTGACCGTGACCGGAGCGTCCTCGACCGCCTGCGTCGCGCTGTCGTTGCGCGCGGTCGGGACGTCGTCGACGATGTTGATCGTCAGGGTCGCGCTGGCGGTGTCGCCGTCGCTGTCGGTCACCGTGATCGTGAAAATGTCGGCGGTTGCGTCGCCGCTGGTATTGTCGAGCAGCTGGTAGGTGTAGCTGAACGACCCCTCCTTGCCGTTGACGTAGCCGGTGATGGTCAGGACGCCCTTGTCGGTGGTGATCACCGTTCCGACCGCGATCGGGACGCCGTTGATGGTCACCGAATGGAACCCGTCGGGCGCGGTATAGCGAATGGTGCCGCTGGTGAACTCGCTGTCGGCGGCGCTGTTCGACCCCGGCGATTCGCCCGGACGCGCCGGAAGCCCGGCTTCGTGCACCGTCGCCGTCGCGTTGCTCACGCCGGCCGGATTGTCCGGAGTCTCGATGATGATCGTCGGCTCCTGGTCGATGAACTGGCCGAGGTCTTGGAAAGTCGGCGGAGTGTAGCTGAGAGCCGTCGGCGGCAGCAGGTCGCCGAGCGGAACGCCCGGGTCGAGCGGGCCGACCGCCACCGCGAAATTGCCGCCGCTCGACAGAAGCGGGCCGGCGGCCGGCTTCGGCTCGGAGCCGATCAGCAGCGCCGCCAGGTTCGCCGCCGGGACTTCGACGTCGCCCAGCACCAGCTGCGGGATGAACACCGCGCCGTCCGGAATGATCATGGTCGAGCCGTCGGGCAGGCGAATGACGAGATCGCGCCCGGAGACGGTGATGTCGGACAGCTGCACGCCTTCGGGCAGGACGATGGCGCCGTCGGCGCCGGGAATGAGCTGCTGAAGCGCGGTCTGGCCGGTGACGTTGCGGCCGATGTCGATGGTCAGAGTCGCCGTGTCGCGCTGGCCGCTGGCATCTGCGAGCGTGTAGGTGAAGACGTCCTGGACGCCGTCGGGCGTGCTCGCGTGACGCACGTAGCTGTAATTGCCGTCGCCGGAGATGGTGAGGACGCCATACTGCCCCTGGGCCTGCAGCACTTCGCCGGCGCCGCTGGCGGCCCCGCCTGCGCCCTCGACGGCAACGACCGTGCCGGGCGGGTTGGCGAGGAGGTCGGCACCCGAAGCGCCGGTGAGCGTGCCCGAGCCGCTGATCGCATTGCCGGTTGCCGGGCCCATGTCGCCCGCGGCCAGCGCGTCGAGATCGTCGCGCGCGTCGGGAGTTGCGCCTGCTGCGCTGCTGAAGCTGCCGGAAGCGTCATCGTAAGTCATAGCCAACCCTCATTCCCTGTTCGCCGCCGGCCGCAGCCGGGACGCTTTCGTCTGCGCTTGAGAAGTCCCCCCTCAACCTCGCCGGTTACCCGACAGAGTTAACAGCTGGATCTGCTTCCACGCGTGTATAACGAAAAAGACCACTGGCGCCCGGTTAATGCAAGGTCTTGCTCGCCAACCTCTGCCAGAGCAACCATTATGACCGAATCATGTTGTAAGAACAAATTGGTTAACAGCTGCGACTTATTCTTTGCTCTTAGCAGCACAATGGGCGACTTTGGATTATCTTGACCGGTATTTCCAGCGCATGACAGATGGAGCACTGTTTTTCTGGAAGTAAAATCTGACGATGTTGTTTCGTTTACCCAGCGTTAATCCTACTGGCTCCGGTTACCGAAATTCTAACATCGTTTTGCCGTCGAGGTTATTCCGTCCGGCTTCGGCACTCCGCTTGTGATTGCGATGGCTCGAAAAATCTTTGTTGCGCAGTCCCGAATCGAGACGAATGGGGTCGCTTGCGGCGGTCGGCGGCCAGACTCACGGCTCGCGACTCGGGAGATGGCCGCCCCTGTGGCCAGCGCCGCCGGTGGCGGCTAGGAGCTGCCCGACGGCCAAGTGGAGGTGAGATTGACCGCCTATATCGTCGATGCGCTTCGCACCGCCGGCGGCAGGCGCGACGGGGCGCTCAAGGACTGGCACCCGGTCGACTTGGGCGCGGCCGTGCTGGACGCGCTGGTCGGCCGCGCCGGCGTCGACCCGGCGGCGATCGACGACGTCATCGTCGGCTGCGTCAGCCAAATCGGCGAGCAGAGCTTCCACGTCGGCCGCAACATGGTGCTCGCCTCCTCGCTTCCCGACAGCGTCCCGGCGGTGACCATCGACCGCCAGTGCGGGTCATCGCAGCAGTCGATCCATTTCGCCGCCCAGGCGGTGATGAGCGGCACCCAGGACCTGGTCATCGCCGCCGGCGTCGAGAGCATGACGCGGGTGCCGATGGGCACGCCCGTCGTCCTGCCGATGCAGGCCGGGATCGGCACGGGCCCGTGGCCGCCGGCAATCCTGGAGCGCTACGGCGTCACCGAATTCAGCCAGTTCCGCGGCGCCGAAATGATGGCCGAAAAATACGGTTTTTCGCGCGACGATTGCGACTCCTTTGCTTTGGAAAGCCACCGCAAGGCGGCGGCCGCGACCCAGGCCGGCGCGTTCGAGCTCGAGATCCTGCCGCTTCCCGTCGACGGCGACATGCATCGCAGCGACGAGGGCATTCGCTACGACGCTTCGCTCGAAAAACTGGCCAGCCTCAAGACCCTGAAGCCCGGCGGGGTGATCACCGCCGGCAACGCCAGCCAGATCTGCGACGGCGCCTCGGCATTGCTCGTCGCCAGCGAGCGCGCAGTGAAAGACCACGGCCTCAAACCCCTCGCCCGCATCGACCAGCTCACCGTTACTGCCGGCGACCCGGTGATCATGCTCGACGAGCCGATCCGCGCCACCCGCACCGCGCTCGAGCGCTCCGGGCGCTCAATCGCCGACATCGACCTTTACGAGGTCAACGAGGCGTTCGCCCCGGTGCCGCTTGCCTGGCTGCAGCAGACCGGCGCCGACCCCGGACGGCTCAACGTCCACGGCGGCGCCATCGCCCTCGGCCACCCGCTCGGAGCGTCCGGCGCCAAGCTGATGGCGACGCTCGTCCACGCGCTGCATCGCCACGGCAAGCGCTTCGGTCTTCAGGCGATGTGCGAGGGCGGCGGCATCGCCAATGTGACGATCATCGAGAGAACATGATAGCGCGCGTCTGGGTCACCCGCCGCAACGGCGAGACGCAAGCGGTCGAAGCGCGGCCCGGCCGCTCGCTGATGCTCAACCTCAAGGGCAATGGCATCGACGACATCGCCGCCATCTGCGGCGGCTGCGCCAGCTGCGGCACCTGCCACGTCTATGTCGCCGAGGACTGGCTTTCGCGGCTGCCGCCGATCCAGCCGGAGGAGGAGACGATCCTCGCTTTTTCCGACTGGCGCCAGGCGAACAGCCGCCTGTCCTGCCAGATCAAGGTGAGCGACGATCTCGACGGCCTTACCGTCACGGTCGCGCCGGAGGATTGAGGTCACCCGCCAAGCTCCCCTCCCTGGAAGGGAGGGGTAGGGGGTTGGGTGCGCGGAGCGCGTTTCCTGCTATCGGACGGACATGGCACGCCGGAGGATTGAGGCGAAATGACAGCTTGCGCCTAACTCGTCATTCCCGCGAAAGCGGGAACCCAGTAACGCCTCGTCGTGCGGCGCGAATTCGGTCCAACGGTTTACATTTTGGCGTCGAGGCGGAACGGCACGTTGTACACGGGCGTGACTTCCGACCTCGCTGGCCGCGTCTACAGGCACCGGACTGGGCAGCTCCGAGGCTTCACGCGAAAGTATGAGGTGAAGATGCTCGTCTGGTTCGAGCAGAACTCGACGATGGAACAGGCCATACTTCGCGAAAAGCGCATCAAAAAGTGGAACAGGAGTTGGAAGTTGGAGCTGATCGAGGCCGCGAACCCCGACTGGCGCGATCTCGCCGAGGACCTTGGATTTGAGCCCTTGGACTGATCTGGGTTCCCGCTTTCGCGGGAATGACGAAAGTGGGGATGTCCCCCCTTTTCCCCCGAGCCGACATTCCCCTGTCCTACAGGTGCGCGGCTGTGCCATGCTGCGGCGATGCGCATCGTCACCGGCCCGAAGCAGAGTTCGCCGGCAAGCGCGCACGCTTCGCGCGCGCCTGCGCGTACGCGCGCGCATAGTCTCGCTGCGTTCGCTGCGTTTCACGGGCGAGCCCCGGCCAGCCGCCATGGTCACGGAAATGGCGCCCTTCTGCGGGACATTAGTGAACTTAAGGCCATGAAAGCGCGGCCGTCATGAAGATCGCCTGCATCGGCGGCGGCCCGGCCGGCCTCTATTTCGCAATCTCGATGAAGCTCCGCGATCCCGGCCACGAGATCCACGTGTTCGAGCGCAACCCGCCGGGAGTCACCTTCGGCTGGGGCGTCGTCTTTTCCGACCAGACGGTCGAGAACCTCGAGCGCAACGACCCCGTCTCGGCAAAGGTCATCGCCGACGAATTCGCCCATTGGGACGACATCGACGTCCATATCCATGGGCAGACCGTCACCTCGTCGGGCCACGGCTTCATCGGCATCGGCCGCAAGCGGCTGCTCGAAATCCTCCAGGACCGGGTCCGCGAGCTCGGCGCGCAGCTGCACTTCGAGGTCGAATGCGAGCCCGACGATCCCAGGTGGCGCGACTACGACCTCGTCATCGCCGCCGACGGCATCAACTCGCGGTTCCGCGAGCGCTATGCGGAGCATTTCGGAATCGACGTCGACGTGCGCGCCAACAAGTTCGTCTGGCTCGGCACGTCGAAAGTATTCGACGCCTTCACCTTCGCGTTCGAAGAGACGGATCACGGGTGGATCTGGGCGCACGCCTACCGCTTCGCGCCCGACTGCTCGACCTTCATCGTCGAATGTTCGGAAGCAGTGTGGCGGCGCTTCGGCTTCGACCGGATGAGCCAGGACGAGAGCATCGCGACCTGCGAGCGAGTCTTCGCCCAATATCTCGACGGCCACAAGCTCCAGTCCAATGCCTCGCACCTGATCGGCTCGGCCGCCTGGCTCAACTTCCGCCGAATCAAGTGCGAGCGCTGGCATCACGGCAACGTCATCCTTTTGGGCGACGCCGCCCACACCGCCCATTTCTCGATCGGCTCGGGAACCAAGCTCGCGCTCGAGGATGCGATCAAGTTGGCGGACGTCCTCAACCGCCTTTCCCCGTCATTGCGAGCGAAGCGAAGCAATCCAGAAACGCCGGACTGGATTGCCGCGTCGCCTTCGGCTCCTCGCAATGACGAGCATCTGACCCTCGAAGCGGCGCTCGACGAATATGTCGCGGAGCGCAACCTCGAGGTGCTCAAGCTGCAGAACAGCGCCCGCAACTCGACCGAATGGTTCGAGACGCTCGATCGCTACCTGCATTTCGAGCCGCTGCAATTCGCTTATTCGCTGCTCACCCGGAGCCAGCGCATCAGCCACGAGAATCTGCGGCTGCGCGACAAGGAGTGGCTCGAGGGAGTCGAGCGCTGGTTCTGGGCCAAGGCGACGAACGGGCGCTCGAACAAGACCGCCCCGCCGATGTTCGCGCCGTTCAAGCTGCGCGGCATGGAAGTCGAGAACCGCGTCACCGTCTCGCCGATGGCGATGTATTCGGCGCAAGGCGGCACGCCCAACGATTTCCACTTCGTCCACTATGGCGAGCGCGCGCTCGGCGGCGCCGGCTTGCTGTTCACTGAAATGACCTGCGTCTCGCCGGAGGGGCGCATCAGTCCCGGCTGCACCGGGATGTGGAACGACGAGCATCTTGCGGCCTGGAAGCGGATCGTCGATTTCGTCCATTCGAACTCGAAGGCGAAAATCTGCCTCCAGCTCGGCCATTCGGGCGGCAAGGGTTCGACCAAGGTCGGCTGGGAAGGCTATGACGTGCCCTTGGACGAGGGCAATTGGCCGGTGATGGCGGCGTCGGACGTCCCCTGGTCGCCGGTCAATCAGGTGCCGCGGCCGATGACCCGCGCCGACATGGACATGGTCCGCGATCAGTTCGTCGCCGCCGCGAAGATGGGCGTTGCGGCCGGCTTCGACATGATCGAGCTTCACGCCGCCCACGGCTATCTGCTGTCGGGCTTCATCACGCCGCTTCAGAACAAACGCACCGACGAATATGGCGGAAGCCTCGAGAACCGGCTGCGTTACCCATTGGAAGTGTTCGCGGCGATGCGCGCCGCGGTTCCGCCGCACATGCCGATGTCGGTGCGGATCTCGGCGACCGACTGGGCCGGCGATTCCGGCATCACGCCCGACGAGGCGGTCGAGATCGGCGAAGCCTTCGCGCGCGAAGGCGCCGACCTCATCGACGTGTCGGCCGGCCAGACCTGGACCGGCGCCCAGCCGGTCTACGGCCGGATGTTCCAGACGCCGTTTTCCGACCGGATCCGCAACCAGGCGAAGCTCGCGACCATGGCGGTCGGCAACATCTACGAGCCCGACCACGCGAATTCGATTCTCGCCGCCGGGCGTGCCGACCTCGTCGCGCTTGCCCGCCCGCACCTCATCGACCCTTTCTGGACTTTGCGCGCGGCGGCGGCGCTCGACTACCGCGACATCCACGTGCCGCCGCAATATCTCGGCGGCCAGGCCCAGCTCGCCCGCAATTTGAAGCGCGAGGCGGAGATGCGCGCGGCCGAGCTCAAGGCCTGAATGGCCTGGACGCCCGAGCCGACCTACGCCAAGCCGGACATCAGCGTCCGCGCGACGACGCTCTACTACCAGATCGCCGCGCCGCTGATGCTGCCGTTCGCCGAGCGCCGGTTGCTCAACCTCTACCGCTGCCGCGAAGGCAAATGCTTCTTCCAGCGCAACCGCGAGCACCCGCCGACCGGCAGCGAGTTCGACACTCTCGTCGGCTTGCAGCCGGTCGCGCAGAAGAACGGCCGCACCGAGCAATATTTCTACGTCGGAAACGCCGAGCAGATCGTCGCCTGCGCGAAAGTGCAAACGGTCGAGTTCCACGGCTGGGGCAGCCGCGCCGGAGCAGTCGAGGCTCCCGATCGGCTGGTGATCGACCTCGACCCCGGCGAGGGCGTCGGCTTCGAGGCGGTGAAGGAGGCGGCGCTGCAGCTCCGCCGCTCGTTCGCGGCGGTCGGGCTCGAATCCTTCGCGCTCCTCACCGGCGGCAACGGCATCCACGTCGTCGTGCCGATCGCTCCGCAAGCGGAGTGGAAGGCAGTGCGCGGCTTCGCCCGCGCGTTCTGCGCCGCGCTCGCCGAAGCGGACCCCGAGCGTTTCACCATCGCCCTGCCCAAGAAGGAACGGCGCGGACGGATCTTCCTCGACTATCTTCGCAACCAGCGCACCGCGACGGCGGTCCTGCCTTATTCGGCGCGGGCGCGCACAGGAATGCCGGTGGCGGCGCCAGTCGCCTGGGACGAGCTGGACTCAATCGACAGCGCCGCCGCCTTCACCGTCGCCGATGTCGAGCAGCTTCTGGGGCGTGCGAGGAGCCCGGCGCTCGAGGGCTGGGGCGTTGGCGACCAGCGGCTGCCGCGGATCGGGTGATGGAAGCTGGCGGAGACGGAGGGATTCGAACCCTCGGTACGGGAATTCCCCGTACGGCGGTTTAGCAAACCGCTGGTTTCAGCCACTCACCCACGTCTCCGAATGGCTCAGAGCAGCGGCCTATATAGGGCGGCCTTGCCGGCTTCAACCTGAACGGCTGTGTTTCGCGATCACCTCGAGCCGCATGTCGAGCCGCATCGCCTCGCCCGGCTCGAGCACGCGCATTCCCAGCTCCTCCCACTCCTCCTCCGGCGCATTCAAGGCGGCATTGGCGTGGGTCACCGGCTCGGCGACGAAGATCCCCCCTTCGCTCGGCGAATAGAGCTGGAAGAAGCGCGCTTGCGGCGACGACATCTCGAGGTCGAACGGCCAGCCCGGATCGCCGAGCCGCGCCTTGCCGCCCCAGCCGGCGAAGCCATGGTCGAGGCCCTGTCCGCATACCCGCCGGTTGCGCAGGTCGAAGCGCCCCTCGGCGGGCACTTTCTCGACCGGAAGCACCTGCTCGTCGATGGTCCAGGCGTGGCTGACCGCCGTGTCGATCCGCGTTCCCGGACCGCAGTGGAAATAGGGGTGCTGGCCAAGCCCGCAGGGCATCGCCTCGTCCGACAGGTTGCGGCACTCGAGCGAAAGGCCGAGGCCGGTGTCGTCCAGGGCAAAGCGCTGCCGGGCCTCGTACCGCCAGGGCCACTCGCCGGGCTCGTGGCGGAAGCGCAATTCGGCCTGCGACTGCCCCGCCGCTTCGACCATCCACGCGCCCAGCCAGCCCTGGCCGTGCAGCGGGCTGGGATCGCCGGCCATGTTCGGCGTGAGCCGCACCTGTCGGCCCCGAAAGCTGAACCGGCCGCCGCGTATGCGGTTGACGAAGGGAACGAGCGGAAAAGAGGCGGCGTTGAGGACGTTTCCGAGCCGACTGTGGCTTTCACGCAATATCGCCGTCCGGCGGTCGCCGGCGACAAACCACAGGTTGGCGATACTGCCGCCAATCGAAGGGCTTAGCTCGAGAGCGAGGGGCCCGGCGGCAAGGCTGAGGAGTTCATCGGCGGGATCGGACTGCATGGCGCCTTTCCAAGTTGTTCACAGACCTGCAACTTCGTTGGGGATAAATCGACATTAGCGATTGCGCCGCGATTCCGGCGCGAAGTAATTGGGACCCCGGTGGCCGGGGAGGGAATGATGGGCCGACGAGTCAAGGATTTCATCGAGGTCAGCGACTATACGTCGCTCGACCGGCTGATCACGACGCTGACGGCCATTCGCGACAGCCTGCCCGCCGATGCGGAGCCGCAGCTCAAGCTGCTCGGCGACGACAATTTCGGCCGGCGCCTGTCCATCACCTACTTCCGCGAGCTGACCCAGGAAGAGGCCGATTGCGACGTCCGCTACACCGGCGGCGTCGCCGAGGAGAATCCGGCGATCGAGCAGCTTCGCAAGAAGCTCGAGAAAGTGCCGTTCGAGCGTCGCGAGAAGAAGCGCCGCGCCGCCTGACATCCGCGGCCGCGAGTGCGCGGCTCACCATTCCGCAATACTGCCGTCCTCGTGCCGCCACACGGGGTTGCGCCAGCGATGGCGGTCCTTGTCGGCCTCGCGGACGACGTCCTCGTCGATAGCGATGCCGAGTCCCGGGCCCTCCGGGATGGGAAGGAAGCCGCCGGTCGGGGTCAGCTCCTTCTTGTCGCTGCAGTAAGTGAGGAGATCGGCGCCGACATTATAGTGGATGCCAAGGCTCATCTCCTGGATCGCGACATTGGGAGTGCAGGCGGCCAGCTGAAGGCAGGAAGCAAGCGCCAGCGGCCCGAGCGGGCAATGCGGCGCGACGGCGACGTCATAGGCTTCGGCCATCGCCGCGATCTTGCGGCATTCGAGGATCCCGCCGGCATGGCTGAGGTCGGGCTGGATGATGTCGACCGCATTGCTCTGAAAAAAGGGCTTGAAGTCCCAGCGCGTGTAGAGCCGCTCGCCGAGCGCGATCGGAGTCGAGGTGATTTGGGCGATCTGCGCCAGGCCTTCGGGATTTTCCGACAGCAACGGCTCCTCGATGAACAGCAGGCCGTGCGGCTCCAGCGCCTTGGCCAATTGCTTGGCGAGCGGCCGGTGCACCCGGCCGTGGAAATCCAGCCCGACGTCCATTCCGGCCGCCTGCGCCGCCTGCACCCGCTCGATCACTTCGTCGAACAGCCTCGGCGTGCCGATCCAGTCGAGCTCGGCAGTGGCATTCATCTTGACCGCGGAGAAACCCTGGCCGCGCCGTGCCGCTGCAGCGTCGGCGATCTCGTCCGGACGGTCGCCGCCGATCCACGCATAGGCGCGGATCTTGTCGCGGACCTTGCCGCCGAGCATTTCCCAAACGGGCAGGCCGAAGGCCTTGCCTTTCAAGTCCCACAGCGCCTGCTCGAGCCCGGCGATCGCCGACATCAGCACCGGGCCGCCGCGGTAGAAGCCGCCACGATAGGCGACCTGCCAGATGTCCTCGATCCGCCGCCAGTCATGGCCGATGAAGCGGTCGCGAAGCGCCTCGAAGGCGCCTTCGACCGCCTCGGCATGGCCCTCGAGGCTCGCCTCGCCCCAACCGACTGCGCCGTCGTCGCTTTCGACCCGGACGAACAGCCACCGGGGCGGGACGTAGAAGGTTTCGATTCGGCCAATCGTCATCGGGCGGTCATGCTCGCTCGTCACCGGCCTCGCCCCCGTGCCATTCGTCGCAGCGTTTCCTGCTGTTCCTCGTAATCCTGGGCGCTGCCCGCCTGCGACAGGGGAGCGATGGGCACCACCAGGCACATGCTCGACGCCGGCAGAACGTCGCGCCAGTCGAGGATCAATTTCTTGTAGGCGCGGCCGACCGCCCGGATGTTGCGGTCGAGGTCGTAGAGGCCGAGCGGGTTGACGTTGCCGTTCTGCTCGCGGAGCGCGGTGTCCCAATCGACCTGGTCGGTCAGCGAATACCAGGTGAAGCCGACGGTCGGGATTCCGACGTTGCGGATGCGAAGGACGTTCGCCCATTCCTTCCACAGCCAGTAGACCGCCTCCTGGCCGGTCGGCCCCTCCTTCATGTTGGTTTCAGTGTGCATCACCGGCAGGCCGTAGCGGTCGTGGTACTGGCGGGTGATTTCCGAATAGCCGAACACTTCGCCCGAAGATTCGGTATGGCCGTCGGCGAACACCCGGTGCTCGTTGGTGATGTAATAATCGTTGCCGAGGATGCAGTGCTGCTTGAGCTGGTGGGTCAGGAACCAGCGATACTCCTCCTCGGTCATGCCGCAGTCGAGCAGGTAGCTGTACATGTCGCTGTCGACCCGCCGACCGTAATTGAGGTCGAGGCTGAGGAAGCGCTTGGAGTTCATCACCTCGGCGGGGCCGATCGCCTCGGGGCTGTCGGCATGGAAATATTCCGATGATTCGCTCTGGATGAAGATGGCGTCGGCGCGGCGCTTGAGGATCTCGATCATGCCCAAGACATTGGCTTTGACGACATGCTTCAAGGCGGTGACGAAGCCGACGTCGGTCTTGAGCTGCTCATTCCACCAGCCGTATTTGGCCGAGAAGACCGCGCAGATGAACATCTCGTTGACCGGCGTGTAGAGCTGCACCCACGGATAGCGGTCGGCGAAGGCGGCGGCGTAGCTTGCGAACAGCCGCGGGAAATCGGGGTTCTGGAAGTTGCCGATCCAGTCCGGCACTCCGAAATGGCACAGGTCGATGATCGGCGTGATGTTGCGCCGGCGAAGATCGCCGAGGGTCAGGTCGGCGAATTCCCAATCGTATTTTCCCGGCGCGAGGTAGGTGCGGTGGATCGGCGGGCCATAGCGCAGGAAATGGATGCCGAGTTCCTCGACGCAGTCGAAGTCGGTGCGCCAGTGCTTGTAGTGGCCGCACGACTCCATCTGGTCGACGCGAGTCCTGCCATTGTCGATCGTCGGGATGCTGTTCTCGATCCCCGTCGCGAACATGAAGTTGGCGATGGCTAAACCTCCTTGGGCCGAATCGCCGGCGCTTCAGCCGGCGAAGGGCATCTCCGGCAGCCCCTTAACGCCCGGACCGAGCATGAACAGTCCCCCCGCCTGGGCTTGCCGCGCTCGCTCCGCTTCGTCCAGCCCAATGCTTGCCGAGGTGACATAGAGGCGGTCGAGGTCGGGGCCGCCGAAGGCGCAGCTGGTCGGCTTCTGGACCGGCAGCTCGACCTTCGCCAGGCACTCGCCGCCGGGCGAGTAGCGGCGGACGCACCAGCCGTCCCAGAAGGCGATCCACAGGCCGCCTTCGCTGTCCACTGTCATCCCGTCGGGATAGCCGTCGCCGTCCGAATAGCGCGCGAAGACCCGCCGGTTGGAAGCCATTCCGTCGCGGTCGAGGTCGAAGGCATAGGTCACCTGCCGGGCGGAATCATTATGGTACATGGTGCGGCCGTCGGGGCTGAAGGCCGGGCCGTTGGTCACCTTGTAGCCGTCGTCGGCCCGGGTGCAGCCGAGCTCGTGGTCGAGCAGATAGAGCGCGCCAGCAGCTTCTGTCTCCGGGTCGTGCATCGTACCCGCCCAGAAACGCGCGTGGCGATCGACCTTGCCGTCATTGAATCGATTCTCGGGCTGGTCGATTTCCGGATGCAGCAGAATTTGGAAGCGCCCGGCCTCGAGGTCGATGGCGGCGATGCCGTCCTCCGTGCCGCCGATGAACCCGCCGGATTGCCGGGGAACCAGGGAGCCGACGCGAATCGGTGTATCCCACTGGCGCACTTCGCCCGACTCGCCGAGCCGGAAAATTTTCCGCCCCTTGATGTCGACCCAATAGAGGGCCTGCTCGCGCTCGACCCATGCCGGCCCCTCGCCGAGAACGGCCCCGACGTCGGCAACGCAGCGGACTTGGCAATCGATTCGCATGTCGGCCGTCCCGATAGCTTGCGCTCGGCAAAACAAAAGCTGGGAGCCATGTCGCCCGCCCAAAGTTTTGCGCTAATGGGCGAAAGCATGGGCTGGGCGGAAGGTTGCATCGCGGTCGACTGGGGAACGACGAACCGTCGCGCCTATCTGCTCGACGGCGACGGCCGCTGTGCATCCGAGTTCGAGGACGACCGCGGCATCCTGGCCGTCAAGGACGGCGCCTTTCCCGACGCGGTTCAACAAATTCGCGACCGCCTTGGCGACCGGCCGCTGCTGCTCGGCGGGATGATCGGCTCGAACCGCGGCTGGGTCGAGGCGCCCTACGCTTTTTGCCCCGCCGGGCTCGACGATCTCGCCGGGGCGCTGGTCAGAACCGGCGACCGCTGCGCGATCGTGCCCGGAGTCGCTTTCACCGGCGACGGCCGCGCCGACGTCATGCGCGGCGAGGAAATCCAGCTGGTCGGCGCCGCCGCCGCCGGGTTGGTGCCGCCGGACTGCATCGTCTGCCACCCCGGTACCCATAACAAATGGGCGCGCATGGAGGGCGGCCGAATCGCTTCCTTCCGCACCGTCATGACGGGCGAGCTGTTCAACCTGCTTCGCCAGCACAGCATCCTCGCGAGCCTTCTCGACGGCGATGTCGAGCCTGGCGAAGCCTTCGCCGCCGGCGTGAGGACCGGGCTAGCCGACAGCGGCATCACCGCCGAGCTGTTCTCGCTCCGCGCCCGCTGCCTGCTTGGCCGCGGCAATCCGCAGGACACCGCCGCCTTCGCCAGCGGCCTCCTGATCGGCGAGGACATCCGGGTTGGAATGCGCGGCGCTGGCGGCGGCGAATTGATCGTCATGGGCCGGCCCGAACTCACCGAGCTTTATGTCGCAGCGCTCGCCGAGGCCGGTTATTCCGCGCGCGAGGTCGATGGCGAGACCGCCTTCATCGCAGGCATCAGGCGAATTGCGGAGCGGATCGAATGAGTGAAACTTTCCACCGTTACTTCTCGGCCTGCCCGCTGGTCGCCATCATTCGCGGAGTGACCCCCGGCGAGGCGGAGGCGATCGGGTCCGCCCTTTACGACTCCGGGATCAGGATCATCGAGGTGCCGCTCAACTCGCCCGACCCGCTCGACAGCATCGCCCGGCTGGCGAGGACGCTGGGCGACCGCGCCCTGGTCGGCGCCGGCACGGTGCTCGAGCCGGTTCAGGTCGAACAGGTGCGCGCCGCGGGCGGCAGGCTCATCGTCTCCCCCAACACTGCGCCAGCGGTGATCGCAGCGACGGTCGCGGCCGGCATGGTGTCGTGCCCGGGCTTCTTCACTCCGAGCGAGGCGTTCACGGCGATCTCGGCCGGAGCGAATGCGCTGAAATTCTTCCCGGCCGAGGCCGCCTCGCCCGCCGTCGTCAAGGCGCAGCGGGCGGTTCTTCCCAGGGACGTGCCGCTGATCGTCGTCGGCGGGGTCAAGCCCGACTCGATGCAACCGTGGCTCGACGCCGGCGCCGACGGCTTCGGCCTTGGGTCCGGCGTCTATGTGCCCGGCCAGTCGCCCGAGACCACGGCCGAAAAAGCCCGCGACTACGTCACTGGCGTGATGCGCTGATGCGGCCGATCCGGATCGCCATCATCGGCTTCGGCAAGATCGCCGCCCACCAGCACGTGCCGTCGATCGAAGCCAACGACCGGTTCGAGCTCGTCGGCACCAGCAGCCGCTCGGGCGCGGGACCCGAGCCGCGCTTCGCCGACTGGCGCGAGCTCCTCGAAAAAGTCGAAGGATTGGAAGCGGTGGCGATCACCACGCCGCCCTCGGTCCGTCACGGCATCGCCCGGACCTGCATCGAGGCGGGCCTGCACGTGCTGATGGAAAAGCCGCCGACCGTCACCCTCGGCGAAGTCGAGGATCTCGCCCGCCTCGCCGAGGAGCGCAAGGTCAGCCTGTTCACCACCTGGCATGCACAGCACAACCCGGCCGTCGCCGAGGCTCAGCAGCTGCTCGCCGGCAAGCGCATCGCGTCGATGGACATCGTCTGGCACGAGGACGTCCACAAATGGCACCCGGGCCAGCGCTGGATCTGGGAAGCCGGCGGTTTCGGCGTGTTCGACCCGGGCATCAATGCCTTCTCCATCGCCACCCGGATCTTCCCGGGGACCTTGCTCGTCCGAAGCGCCGAGCTGCACATTCCGGAGGATTCGCAGACTCCGATCGCCGCCGACATCGAGTTCGCAAGTCCGGCGGCCGACGGGCCGCTCACTTGCAGCCTCGACTGGCGCCGGACCGAGGGGGAGGAATGGACCATCGCGGTTCGCACTGCCGAGGCGATGGATCTGCGACTTGCCGACGGCGGCTCGCGCCTTCTGGTCGATGGCGAGCCGTGCCGCGGACCCGGCGAGGGTGAGTATCCCGACATCTACCAAAGCTTCGTCGACCTCATCGACGAGCGCCGCAGCCATGTCGATGTCGCGCCACTGAGGCTGGTCGCCGACGCGCTTCTGGTCGGCAGCCGGACGATCGTGACGGCGGTCGGAACGACCGGCGGCTGACTCATGTTATGGTATTGAGCAGGCGCCCCCGACTAGCCTGCCGGAAACGCCGCCGTCCCGGCCAGTAACTGGAGTAACACCGCATGTCCCTCGTCATCGACGAGCTCGAGCATATCGACCATGCATTCGCCCGCAATCGGCTGCTCGCGACCTTCCCGCGCGACGCCCGGGCGGTGCTCGAGCCCGACGTCGACCTGGTCGAGCTCGAGGCCGGCGAGCTGGTGTTCAGCCGCGGCGCCGACGTCGGCCAGAGCCTGTTTCCCTCGGGCCAGACGATGGTGTCGATGATCGTCGATCTTGCCGGCGGGCGGTCGATCGAGGTCGCCTCGATCGGCCAGGAGGGCGCGATCGGCGGGATCGTCAGCTGCGGGCACGCGCCGGCCTTCACCCGGGCGGTGACCTTGGTCGGCGGCCCGGCGCTGCGGGTGCCGATGCGCGCGCTCGAGCAGGCCAAGCACCGTTCCGAGTTCATCGCCAACTTGTTCTGCCGCTATTCCGACTATCTGCTTGCCCAAGTGATGCAGTCGCTCGCCTGCAACGCCTTCCATTCGGTCCAGGAGCGCGCCTGCCGGTGGCTTCTGACCGCCCAGGACCGCGCGGGCGACCGAATCGATCTTACCCAGGAGGCCTTTGCCGGGCTGCTCGGAGTCCAGCGGACGACGGTCAATGCCGTGGTTCAGCTGCTCCAGGACGAAAATTTGATCACCAAGCGCCGCGGCACCCTCCGCATCGTCGACCGTGCCGGGCTCAAGCGTCGCAGCTGCGAATGCTACGACGTGCTCGAGCGCCACTTCGCCGGAGTGATCGGCGCCGGCGGCGGCGGCTGATCGATCCGCGCTAGTTGTTCTGGATATTCGATCGCGACTTTTTCGCCCTGACCAGGCTCTCGGCCGCCGCGGCGCAGAGCCCGTCGGCACGCGTCAGCGAGACCTCGGTCCAGCCGCCGGCGTCGACAGCCATCCGGCCGCCTTCGTTCTTCTTGATGTCCCACCCCGGGCTGATCGTCCGAAGCATCGGCGTTGACGCACCCCATTCCTTGACGAAGGTCACCGGCGAATGCGTCCGCTTGCCGCTTGCCTGCCCGGAGGCTGCGTCGCGCTGGCTTTTCGCGCTATTGTAATGAGCCGCGCGCAGTTCATCACCGGTGCAGTTGATGCGCAGGATGCCATCGTCGGGGAAACCGTCGCCGTCGAGGTCGCCGATGCTGCTGACCTTGAGGTAGATCGGCCCCGCGGCCGCGTCGCGCGCGACGCCTTCGATCTTGAGGAAGTAATCGGCACTCGCGGCGATTGCCGTCGAGCACATTGCCGCCGCTACGGCCCCCGTCAGGAATTTGCGCATCCTCGTCACTCCCCCCGAATTCAAACAGCGAATATCTGCCTCGAATGCGCCCATTTCGCAAGCGCAACGGGTTAACGCGTCGCTGACATCAATCGTCGAGCCTCCAGCCGATCGCCTGCCCGGCGAGGAACGGCACCAGTCCCGCAACGGCTGACGGGATTTTCACCTCAGCCCGCGCGAGCGTCACTCGCGCCTGGTTCAGCGGCAGATTGTAGAACTGCGGCCCGTTCTCGCTCGCGAAAGCCTCGAGCCGGTCGAGCGCGCCCTCCTCGTCGAACACCTGAGCATAAGCTTCAAGCGCGTGCGGCGCGTTGAAAATGCCCGCGCAACCGCACGCAGATTCCTTGGCTTCGCGGCTGTGCGGCGCACTGTCGGTGCCGAGGAAGAATTTCGGCGAGCCCGAAGTCGCCGCCTTGCGCACCGCCAGCCGATGGCGTTCGCGCTTGGCGACCGGCAGGCAATAGGAATGCGGCCTCAGCCCGCCGTCGAACATGGCGTTGCGGTTGATGATCAAATGGTGCGGGGTGACGGTGGCGGCGACGTTCTCCCCGCTCGCCTGGACGAACTCGGCGGCGTCCGCCGTGGTGATATGCTCGAGCACAACTTTCAGCTCGGGGAAATCGCGCATCAGCGGCGTCAGCACCCGCTCGATGAACACCGCCTCGCGGTCGAAGACGTCGACCCCGGGGTCGGTGACCTCGCCATGGACGCACAGCACCATGCCGATGCGCTGCATCCTTTCGAGCGCCGGGTAGATGTTGCGGATGCCGGTCACTCCGCTGGCGCTGTTGGTCGTCGCCCCGGCCGGATAGAGCTTGGCGGCGACCCAGACGCCCTCGCCATGACCGCGCTCGATCTCGTCGGGGTCGGTTTCATCGGTCAGGTAGCAGGTCATCAGCGGAGTGAAGCCGGGACCGGCCGCATCGACGATCCTTTGCCGGTAGGCGGCCGCGGCATCGACGCTGGTCACCGGCGGCACCAGATTGGGCATGATGATCGCCCGGGCGAACTGCCGCGCCGTATAGGGTGCGACCGCCTTCAGCATGTCGCCGTCGCGTAGATGCACGTGCCAGTCGTCGGGCCGGCGAATGGTCAGGGATTCAACGCTCATGCAACCCTCAGCCGTTCGGGCTGAGCTTGTCGAAGCCCTGTCCTTCGCCGTTGGACAACAGAGCAGCCCTTCGACAGGCTCAGGGCAAACGGTCATTGGAAAAACCGTCCGGTACCCCCTAACTCACTCACATGCCCGCCACCACCCTCACCGACCGCGCAGTCCTGCGTCTATCCGGCGAGGATGTGCGCGGCTTCCTCCAGGGTCTCGTCACCAATGACGTAACCGGCCAGCTGCCGGTCTGGGCCGGGCTGCTGACCCCGCAAGGCAAGTGCCTGTTCGATTTCATCGTCTGGGCCGATGGAGACGACCTGCTGATCGATTGCGAGGCCGACGCAGCCGACGACCTCATGAAGCGGCTGTCGATCTATCGCCTGCGCCGTCCGATCGTCATCGAGCGGGACAAGTCGCTTGCCGTCAACTGGTCGTCGGATGGAACCGAGGGCGTGCCAGATCCCCGCTTGGCCGCGCTCGGGCAAAGATGGCTCGAGCCGTGTGCCCCTGCGGAGGCAGGGGCCCAGTCCGGTGAAGCCGTTGAAGCGCTCCGCGCGCCTAGGCTCCTGCCTTCGCAGGAGCACGTTTGGCGCGAGCACCGCCTTCGCCTCGGCGTCTGCGAAGGCCGAGTGGAGCTTGGCGATCTGCTCTGGCTCGAATGCAACGCGGCCGAGTTGAACGGGGTCAGCTTCCGCAAGGGCTGCTTCGTCGGCCAGGAGAATACCGCCCGGATGAACTGGCGGAGCAAGGTCAACCGCCGGCTCGTCGTTGTCGAAACTGGCGCGCCCGGGCCGCGAACGCGCATCCATTATCCCGAGCTCGGACTTGCTGTCGACCATCGCCGCATCGACGATCTTGCCGGGGCGATCATCCCTGGCTGGCTTGAGGCCGCGCTCGCTCAGCCGAGCACCGCATAAGCGCGGACGGGAAAGCTGCCCATCCCGGCGATCTTCGGCGGAACGGCGGAAACGCGGAAGCCCTCGTCGGGAAGCTGGCCGAGCCCGGTCATATGCTCGCAGATCGGGATGCCGGCGGCGAGCAGCGTGCTGTGCACGGGTCGCACGCGGGTCCGCGTGTCGTCGATATTGTAGCTGTCGATGCCGACCAGCGCGGCGCCGTTCCCGGCCAGCCAGTCCGCCGCCTCGGCAGTGAGGAACGGGTGTCCTTCCGAATAGCGATCGGTGCGCCAGTGGCGGTCCCAGCCGGTATGGACAAGGACCGCCTTGCCCGCCACGTCGCGCCCGGCAAATTCGCCGACGTCGACCGCGAGATCATTTTCCCAGGGCTTGCGGACGACGATCCCGGCAAGGTCGGCGAGCGATTCGAGACTCAGCTCGGCCAGGTCTTCCCCGTCGGCATAGCGATGGAATGGCGCGTCGACATAGGTGCCGGTGTTGGCGACCATATCGATCCGGCCGATGTGGAAAGTCGAGCCGTCGTCGTAATTTTCGGCCGAGCCCTCGCGAGTCCAGAAATCGCAGATCTCCGGCCCCGGAAACCCCTTGTAGGTCGTCATGCCATGCTCGATCACATGGCTGAGGTCGACGATTTCCGCCTTTGCCTGATCCGCCATAGCGCAACTCCCCCGATCAGCATCCAGATGACATTGAGCGCCGCCGACGGGATTGCCCCGTGCCACCAGCCGTTGACGATGAAGCCGGCGGCGCCCGCGACGTTCATCGCCTGGTAGATCGGCGACTGGCCGGTCAGCCGGCCCATTGATAGCAAAAGATAGGCCGACAGGATTAGCGTCGCCCCGGCCCAGCCGGCGATCTCGACGGCGATCTCGAGCGGGCTCATCTCACCAGCTCGCGCCGTCGACTTTCCGCACCGGCACGCCTTCCAGCGCGGCCGGGTCGAGCAGCCGCGCATTGACCCCGACCCGCTCGTGCGGCGGCTCGGAGAGTGGCGTCCAGTGCGTCAGAATTCCGCAATGCGCGCAACGATGATTGGCCAAACATGACTGCTCAAGGTCGTCCCGCACGTAGGATTGGAATTTGCCGGCGATCTCAAGCTCGTCCGACCGGAAATAGGCCCCGCGGAAGCCGGTCTTCACGCACAGGCTGCAATTGCATTCGGTGACATGACCGGGCTTGCGATCGACCCGGATCGTGCAGGCGCCGCAGTGGCAGCTACCCTCATACTGCGCGGTCAGCTCGCCAATCTCCGCAGCACGAACGGCAGGATCCCGCCCGAGCGGAAATATTCGAGCTCGTTGTAGGTGTCGATGCGGCAGCGGGCGGTGAAGGCGAACTCCTCGCCATCGTCCTTGATCACCTTCACCTCGACATCCTGGCGCGGCTTCAGATCGGCGATTCCGGTGATCGTATATTTCTCGCTTCCGGTCAGGCCGAGCGTGTCGGCGCCCTCGCCCTCCTTGAACTGCAGCGGCAGGACGCCCATGCCGACAAGGTTGGATCGGTGGATTCGCTCGAAGCTCTCGGCGATCACCGCCCGGACGCCGAGCAGCACCGTCCCCTTGGCCGCCCAGTCGCGCGAGCTGCCGGTGCCATATTCCTTGCCGGCAAGGACGACCAACGGCCGCTCGTCCTGCTTGTAGAGCATCGCCGCATCGTAGATCGGCATCACCTCGCCGGTCGGCGCGTAGCGGGTGAAGCCGCCTTCGACATTGTCGAGCATCTTGTTGCGGATGCGGATGTTGGCGAAGGTGCCGCGCATCATCACCTGGTGGTTGCCGCGCCTGGCGCCGTAGCTGTTGAACTCGCCGCGCGACACGTCCTTGTCGAGCAGGTAGCGCCCGGCGGGGCTGTCGGGCTTGATCGCTCCCGCCGGCGAGATGTGATCGGTGGTGATGGAATCGCCGAACACCGCCAGAGGCCGCGCCCGCTCGATGTCGCCCGGCGGCACCGGCTCCATGTTGATGTCGGTGAAATAGGGCGGGTTCTGGATGTAGGTCGATTCCGCCGGCCAGCTGTAGGTCGCGCCGCCGGTCACCTCGATCGCCCGCCAGCGGTCGTCACCGCTGTAGACATCGGCATAGCGGCTGCGGAACATGTCGGAATTGACGTGCTGGTCGATCAGCGCGCGAATCTCCTCGTTGGTCGGCCAGATGTCCTTCAGATAGACAGGCTCGCCGTTGCTGGCGGTTCCGATCGGCTCGGACGTCATGTCGGCGCGCACCGTGCCCTTGAGCGCATAGGCGACGACCAGGGGCGGCGAGGCGAGGTAATTGGCGCGGCAGTCGGGCGACACCCGGCCTTCGAAATTGCGGTTGCCCGACAGCACGCTGACCGCGATCAGGTCGTTCTCGTTGACCGCCCTGCTGATCGGCTCGGCCAGCGGGCCCGAATTGCCGATGCAGGTCGTGCAGCCGTAGCCGACGAGGTCGAAGCCGAGCGCGTCGAGGTCCTCGGCGAGCCCGCTCGCCTCGAGATAGTCGGTGACCACCTTGCTCCCGGGCGCAAGGCTGGTCTTGACCCACGGCTTGCTGGTCAGGCCTTTCTCCCGCGCCTTGCGGGCGACCAGCCCGGCGGCGACCAGCACCGACGGGTTGGACGTGTTGGTGCAGCTGGTGATGGCGGCGATGACGACGTCGCCGCTGCCGATATCGAAATCCTCGCCTTCGACCGCAACGCGCGGGTCGTCGTGCTTCTTGTAGACCTTCTCGAGGTCGGCATTGAAATCTTCGTCGACCTTCGACAGCGGCACCCGGTCCTGCGGACGCTTGGGACCGGCCAGCGACGGCTCGATCGAGTCCATGTCGAGCTCGAGCGTGTCGGTGAACAATGGCTCGGGAGTCGAACTGTCGCGCCACAGCCCCTGCGCCTGGCAATAGGCCTTGACCAATTCGATCCGCTCCTCGTCGCGGCCGGTGAAGCGCAGATATTCGACCGTCCGTTCGTCGACCGGGAAGAAACCGCAGGTCGCGCCATATTCCGGCGCCATGTTGGCGATGGTCGCACGGTCGGCGAGGCTGAGCGAGTCGAGACCCGGGCCGTAGAATTCGACGAAGCGGCCGACCACGCCCTTGGCGCGAAGCATCTGGGTGACGGTCAGCACCAGGTCGGTGGCGGTGATCCCTTCCCTGAGCTCGCCCGACAGGCGGAACCCGACGACTTCGGGGATCAGCATGCTGACCGGCTGGCCGAGCATCGCCGCCTCGGCCTCGATCCCGCCGACTCCCCAGCCGAGCACTCCGAGGCCGTTGACCATCGTCGTGTGGCTGTCGGTTCCGACCAGGGTGTCGGGGTAAGCAAGGGTTTCGCCGTCCGAACCATCGCTCGTCCACACGCATTGGGCGACATATTCGAGGTTGACCTGGTGGCAGATGCCGGTCCCGGGGGGCACCACCTGGAAATTGTCGAACGCGCTGGCGCCCCATTTGAGGAATTCGTAGCGTTCCTGGTTGCGCGCATATTCGAGCTCGACGTTGCGCTCGAAGGCGCGCGGATTGCCGAATTCGTCGACCATGACGCTATGGTCGATGACTAGGTGAACCGGCACCAGGGGATTGATCTTCTGCGGGTCGCCGCCGAGCTTGGCCATGGCGTCGCGCATCGCGGCGAGGTCGACCACGGCGGGAACGCCGGTGAAGTCCTGCATCAGCACCCGCGCCGGACGATATTGGATCTCGCGGGCGATGCTGCGCTCCTTGAGCCAGTCGGCCATGCACTGGAGGTCGTCGCGGGTGACCGTGACCCCGTCCTCGAAGCGCAGCAGATTCTCCAGCAGCACCTTCATCGAGAACGGCAGGCGTGCGATGTCGCCGATCGCCTCCGCCGCCTTCGACAGCGAGTAATAGGTGTAGCGTCTGGAACCGACCTCGAGCGTCGAACGGGTGTTCAAACTGTCCTGGCCGGTCGGGATCATCGTTAGTCCTTGGAAAGATGGGCTCGCCAGGCGACGTGGCGATGGCCGCGCCCTTAGCAAGGCCCCCGCGGCAGGCAAAGGGCTTCGCAAGCTCGCAACAGCCGCTACGATGCGCCGATGACCGCTCCCGCGCGAACGGCGATCCTCGCTTTTGTCATCGTCGCGGCCGCGGCGGCCATCCTCCTCGCCCTGGGGCGGCCGGCAATCTGCACCTGCGGCGAAATCGACCTGTGGGCGTCGGAAGGTCCCCGCCAGAGCCAGATGATCGCCGACTGGTACAGCCCGAGCCACGTCGTCCACGGCTTCCTCTTCTACGCGGCCTTGGCCTTCCTCATGCGGCGTCGCCCGGTCGGGCAGCGCTTCGTCCTCGCTGTCGCCATCGAGGCGGCGTGGGAGATCGTCGAGAACACTCCGGTGATGATCGACCGCTACCGCGAGGCGACCATCGCGCTCGGCTACACCGGCGACAGCGTCCTCAACTCTGTGTCCGACATCGCCATGATGGGGATCGGCTTCCTCGCCGCCCGCAGGCTTCCGGTCTGGGCCTCGGTCCTGGCGGTGCTGGTGCTGGAGCTCGTTCCATTGCTTGTCATCCGCGACAATCTCACGCTCAACGTCTGGATGCTGATTGCGCCGAGCGATGCAGTGCGCGAATGGCAGGCGGGCGCTTGAGTAAGGCACCATTCACGCGCCAAAGCATTTAGCTTTGCGCCATTTGACGGAGGATTGCCTGTGATCGCTGCGCGTTTAGCATTTGGCCTCGTCTGCCTTGCTGCGGCCGCGCCTGCCGCCGCTGGAGAGATTTTCGGCGGCGTCTATGTCCATGACGTCGATACGCGGCTGACCAAGAGCGGCATCGAGGGCGGCGCCGACCTCCAGCTCGGCTGGCGCGGCGGGCGCATCGCCGCCACTCCGCTGCAGCCTTACGCCTACCTCAGCGCCCACACCAAGGGTCAGACACATTTCGCCGCGGCGGGACTGTCGGCCCGCTTCGGCGACCAGATTTTCTTCCGCCCCGGAGTCGGCCTCGCCGTCCACACCGGCTCGGCGAAGAAATTCCAGGACCCGACCAACGACCAGATCGATTTCGGCAGCCGAATTCTCTTTGCTCCGGAAATGGGCATCGGCGCCCGCCTCGGCCCCCGCACGTCGATCGAGGCAAGCTGGGTGCACCTCAGCCATGCTCAATTGTTCGGCGGCCAGAACCCGGGGATGGACAGTATCGGCATGCGCCTGACGATCGATCTGCCGTAGCTCAAAGGCAGCGGAAGATTGTCGGCTCGGCGCCGCGGCGCAGGGTGAGGGGGCCGATCTCGACACCGGTTGCGACCTTGACCCGAAGGACCATGCGGTCGCCGACGATGCTGCCGCTGTAGCTCGCGGCATATGCCGGCAGGGTTTCGCCTGACCGCGCCGGTCCGCCCCAGTCCGGGGTATGCGTGCCGCGAGCAACGAAATGGCCGTTCCTCGCTGGAACCAGCGGCTGGTCGATGGTCCCGGCGGCGCAGTCATAGTCGAGCGTCCCGCCGGCCTCGGTCACGGTAAGGCCGACATGCCGCCCGCCCCATTGGCCGAGCGCCCCCATGTGGGAATCGGGAGCCGTCGCGCAGCCGGCGACCGCCAGCACCGCCACGACGGCGACCGCCTTCACCGGATTGCCGCCAGGATTTCGAGATGTTGCCTGGCGATCGGCGCTGCCGCGCTGGCCACCGGCCGTAGTGTCGGGCTCTGGCCGCTGGCAGCGAAACTGCCGTGCAGCCGAAGCGCCGCCTCATGGATGGCGATCTGCTGCCGGCGATAGGTCGCATCGAAGTCGACGGCGGCAATCAGCTCCCGCATCATCGCATCGTGCTCCGGAAGCAGCGAGGCGCGCGGCAGGAGGTTGAGCCGGCGCCCGGCAAATGACAGCTGCGCCGCCGTGCCCTGGTGAGCGCTGATCATCATCCGCGCGAAGTCGCGCAGCCGCTCGTTGCGCGCGCGGAGCAGCGCGAGCTCGGCCGAACGCACCTCGAACAAGTCGATGGATGAGGCGACAGCGACATATTCGGCTGCGGACGGCGCCGGCACCGGCGGCCTCGTCGCTGGGCGGACCGGCTGGGCCGGTGTCCGCGCCTGCGCCGGCTGGCGGGGCGCCTCGCCGGTGGCGCAGCCGGCGATGGCCAGCGCTGCCAGGGCGGACAGACCGGCGAAGGTGTTGGGCCAGCTCAGCTTCATCGACCGATCATCCTTTCCGGGCGAACCACGCGATCGAATGTCTCCTCGTCGATCAGTCCGAGTTGCAGCCCCGCCTCCTTGAGCGTCGTACCGTTGTTGTGCGCATGCTTGGCGATCGCCGCGGCATTGTCATAGCCGATCTCGGGCGCCAGCGCCGTCACCAGCATCAGCGAGCGCTCGAGCAGGTCGGCGATTCGCCCTTCGTCCGGCACCATGCCGTCGAGCGCGCGCTCGACGAAGCTCTCCATTCCGGTCGCGAGCAGGTTGATCGAGCGGATGACGTTGGCGGCGATCAGCGGCTTGAAGACATTCAGCTCCATGTGGCCCTGGAGGCCGCCGACGGTCACCGCGACATGATTGCCCATGACCTGGGCGGCGACCATCGTCAGCATCTCCGCCTGGGTCGGGTTGACCTTGCCCGGCATGATCGAGCTCCCCGGCTCGTTCTCGGGAAGCCTCAGCTCGCCGAGCCCGCAGCGCGGCCCCGAGCCGAGCAGGCGGATGTCGTTGGCGATCTTGGTCAGCGACACGGCGAGTGTGTTGAGCGCGCCGGACAGCTCGACCAAAGTGTCGTGGGCGGCGAGCTCGGCGAACTTGTTGGGCGCCGAGGTGAAGGGCAGCTGGGTGAGGTTCGCCATCTCCCTGGCAAAGTCTTCGGCGAACCCCTTGGGGGCATTGAGGCCGGTGCCGACCGCGGTCCCGCCCTGGGCCAGCCGGTAGAGGCGCGGCAGGACGCCTTCGACGCGCCCGATATTGTCCTCGACCTGGGCCGCGTATCCGGAAAATTCCTGGCCGAGGGTCAACGGGGTCGCGTCCTGGAGATGGGTCCGGCCGATCTTGACGATCCCGTCCCAGCGGCCGGCAAGCTCGTCGAGCTTGGCGTGAAGCGTCTTCATCGCCGGCAGCAGCCGCGCGTTCACCGAGCGAGCGGCAGCGACATGCATCGCCGTCGGAAAGCTGTCGTTCGACGACTGGCCCTTGTTGACATGGTCGTTGGGGTGCACCGGCTGCTTGCCGCCGCGCCTTCCGGTCAGCCTCTCGTTGGCCCGGCCGGCGATCACCTCATTGGCGTTCATGTTGGATTGGGTTCCGGAGCCGGTCTGCCAGACGACCAGCGGGAATTGGCTGTCGAGATCGCCCCGGGCGACCTCCTCGGCGGCCTGCTGGATGGCTTCCGCGATATCCGGCTCGAGCAGTCCGAGGCGGGCGTTCACCCGCGCCGCCGCCTGCTTCACCAGGCCGAGCGCATGGACGATCTCGAGCGGCATCTGCTCGCGCGGGCCGAACGGGAAATTGCCGATCGACCGCTCGGTCTGCGCGCCCCAATAGCTGTCGGCCGGAACCTCGATCGCGCCGAAGCTGTCACTTTCGCTGCGGGTGCTGCTTGCCATCGTCCTCTTCCGTCATGCTGAATTCGTTTCAGCATCCATTTTGTCGCTGCTGCGATGGTCTGAAATGGGCCCTGAAACAAGTTCAGGGGACGCACGACCGCTACTTTTTGCGCGTGAAATCGACGCTGACCACGTTCGACCCGTCCTCGCGGGCCGCGACGGCGGCCTCGGCGTCTTCATTCTCCGGCTGGTCATGCTCCTCCGGGACCGTCTCCGCTCCCTCGGCCTGGAAGGTCAGCGAGAATTCGACCGCCGGGTCGTGGAAGCGGGTCACCGCCGCGAACGGGACCTCGAGCATCGACGGCATGCCGCCGAACGACAGGCCGACGCTGAACGCTTCGGCACCGACCTTGAGGTCCCAGAAACGGTGCTGGAGGACGATCGTCATCTCGTCCGGAAACCGCTCGATGAGGTGCTTGGGAATGGCGACGCCGGCCATGCGCGTCTTGAACGTGATGTAGAAATGATGATCGCCGGGCAGCCCGCCCGACGCTTCGACTTCCCGAAGCACGCGCCCGACGACGTCGCGCAGCGCCTCCTGAACGATTTCGTCGTAAGGGATCAGGCTTTCTGAGGGCTCGTCGCTCATCGCCCCTTCGTGGTAACGGACGCTTCGGTCCGGTCAAGCGGAGTCCGCCATCCATGCCCATCGATGCCACCCAGCCCTACGACGAAAGCAACATTTTCGCCCGGATCCTTCGCGGCGAGCTGCCGTGCAAGCGGGTCTACGAAGACGAGCACGCGCTCGCTTTCCACGACATCAACCCGCTGGCGCCAGTGCACATCCTGGTGATTCCCAAGGGCCCCTACGTCAGCTGGGACGATTTTTCCGGCCGCGCGTCGGTCGAAGAGATTGCCGGATTCGTCCGCGCCGTCGGCCACGTCGCCCGCGACGCGGGCCTCGTCGATCAAGGTTATCGGCTGCTGGCCAACATCGGCATTCGGGGCGGGCAGGAAGTTCCGCACCTCCACGTCCACATCTTCGGCGGCCGCTCGCTCGGGCCGATGCTTGCGCGCTGACGGAACAAGACTAAACCGCGACAGTATTGAGCGGGTCAAGGGGAGTAGCGAAGATGGTGGCAGCAACCGACACTCCGGCCCATGCCCATTGGTCGTCGCGCTTCGCCTTCGTCCTCGCGGCCATCGGCTCCGCCGTCGGCCTCGGCAACCTCTGGCGTTTCCCGACGGAGGCCGGTGCCAATGGTGGCGGCGCCTTCGTCCTCATCTACATCCTCTGCGTCGCCCTGATCGGGGCGCCGCTGCTCCTGTCGGAAACGATCATCGGCCGACACGGCCAGCGCAACGCGGTGTCGAGCACTGTCTTCCTCGCCCATCAGTCCAACGCGTCGGGCGGCTGGGCGGCGCTGGCCTGGTTCGGGATGCTCGCATCCTTCATGGTGCTGACCTTCTATTCCGTGGTCGCCGGCTGGGTGCTTTATTTTATCGGCGCCACCGCCGCCGACTGGTTCGGAGCGCTGTTCTCGGGACGCCCCTTCGCCGGCGCCTTTGCCGACGGCACGGTCGAGGAGATCCAGGCGCTGATGCCGACATTGTTCGGCGACCCGCTGCGGCTGCTCGCCATGCATTTCATCTTCGCCTCCCTGACGATTTTCGTCGTCGCACGCGGGGTCAACCAGGGGATCGAGAAAGCCGCGACCTGGCTGATGCCCGCTTTCTTCATCCTGCTGGTCATCATCACCCTCTATTCGGTGTTCACGGGCGACCTCGCGGCGGCCGTGTCGTTCCTGTTCACCCCCGACTTCAGCCGGGTGCTCGAACCCGGCGTTCTGAACTCGGCGCTGGGCCAGGCCTTCTTCTCGCTTAGCCTCGGCTCGGCGATCCTGGTCACCTATGGCGCCTATGCGTCGCGCGAGACCAACCTCAGCCACACCAGCGGCATCATCGCCGCCGCCGACACCAGCGTCGCGATCATCGCCGGCCTGGCGATCTTCCCGATCGTGTTCGCGGTCGGGCTCGACCCGGCGGCCGGTCCGACCCTGATGTTCCAGACGCTGCCCTCGGCCTTCCACACGATGCCGGCCGGAAGCCTCGTCGCCCTGCTGTTCTTCGTGCTCGCCTTCTTCGCGGCGCTGACCTCCTCGGTATCGCTGCTCGAGGTGGTGGTGGCCTGGGTGAGCGAGCGCTTCGGCGTTCGCCGGCCGCTCGCCGCCATCCTCATCGGCACCGGCTTCTTCACCATCGGCCTGTTCTCGATCTTCGCCTTCAACATCTGGGAGCATCACCGGCCGCTGTCCTTCGTCCCAGGCTTCGAGAATGCCAATTGGTTCGACGTGTTCGACGGGGTGACCGGCCGGATCTTGCTGCCGCTGTCGGGGCTGATCACCGCCATCTTCATCGGCTGGGTCGCCGACCGCCGGCTGGTCGACTCGGAAACCGGGCTGAGCCCGTCCGGGCTTCTCCCGGTCTGGCGGTTCCTGGTCGCCTGGCTGTGCCCGATCGCCGTCGGGCTGATCCTCGTGTTCAGCCTGTTCCCGCAGCTCATCGCCACCGGCTGAGCGTCACTGTCGGGCGGTATGGAATGGCCACTTCCACGCCGCAGAACCTTAAGCTAAGCCAGGCCATAAGGCGCGTCAGCGGAGGGGCTCAGTGTCAGCAGCACAGGCGGATGCGGTAGCGGATCAACCGGCCACGGTCGGGTTCATCGATCACGTCACCAACGTTTCCGATTTCATCTGGGGCGGCACCTGGAACGGCGAGCAGGTCATCCCGCTGCCGCCGATGGTCCTGATCCTGCTCGGCATCGGCCTGTTCATGATGATCGGGCTGCGCTTCTACCCGATCCGCCAGCTGTGGCCGGCCTTCAAGGGGGTCTTCACCAAGACCGGCGAGCGCGGCGCCGGCGAGATTTCGCCGTTCGCGGCCTTGTCCACCGCTCTGTCCGGCCAGGTCGGCACCGGCAACCTCGCCGGAGTCGCGACCGCCATCGTTCTCGGCGGCCCGGGCGCGATCTTCTGGATGTGGATCACCGCGCTGATCGGCATGGCGCTGGCCTTCGCCGAGGGCTCGCTCGCGATCCGCTATCGCGAGATCACGCCCGACGGCCGCTACCGCGGCGGCCCGATGGCCTACATCACCTACGGCCTCGGCCCGAAGTGGAAGTGGCTGGCGATCTTCTTCTCGATCGGCACTTTGATCTCGGCCGGGGTCACCGGCAACATGATCCAGGCCAATTCGGCCGGCGCCTCGATCCAGCAGCTGACCGGCTGGGAGCCGTGGGTCGGCGGACTGATCGTTGCCGGCCTCGTCTTCGTCGTCATCATCGGCGGCATCAAGTCGATCGGCGCGGTCGCCGAGAAAATCGTTCCGACCATGGCCGCCGCCTACATCGCCATGGCGCTGATCGCGATCATCATCAACATCGAGGACATTCCCGAGACGTTCGGGCTGATCTTCTACCACGCGTTCAACCCGGCGGCGGCGACCGGCGGATTTGCCGGTGCGGCGGTGATCATCGCCATGCGCGCCGGCGTCGCCCGCGGCCTCTTCTCCAACGAGGCCGGCCAGGGCTCGACTCCGATCGCCCATGCCGTCGCGCGGACCACCGACCCGGCGCTTCAGGGTCGCTTCGCGATGATGGGCACGTTCATCGACACCATCCTCGTCTGCACCATGACGGCGCTGGTCATCCTGACGGTGCAGGGCAGCTTCAGCGCCACCGACGCGGCCGGGGTCGTCACGGTCCAGGAGCATGCGTGGAATTCCGACCTTCGCGGCTTTGACATGACGGCGGGCGCCTTCTCGGCCGCCTTCCCGTTCGCCATCGGCCATGTCTCGCTGGGCGCTCTCGTGGCCTCGGTCGCGCTGATGCTGTTCGTCTTCACCACCCTGCTCACCTGGTCCTATTATGGCGAGCGGGCGATCACCTACATCTACGACCAGTTCCCCGGGGCCACGCCGGGCGGCGAGCGTTTGCTGCACATCATCTGGCGGCTGTTCTGGTGCGTGATGATCTGGGTCGGCTCGTTCCAGGAGCTCGAGCTGGTCTGGCGGATGGGCGACATCGCCAATGCCGCCATGGCCCTGCCCAACCTGATCGCGCTCGCCGTCCTCGCTCCGGTGGTGTTCGCTCTGGCCAGGGGCCATCGCTCGGCCGGCAAGGATCATGGCCGCGAATGCCCGCGCGAGCTGATCGACGAGGATCTCGCCGTCCAGGCCCCGCCGCCAGGCGAAGCGCGCTAGGCCAGCAAATCTCCGGCGAGGGCCTCGAGGTCGGCTTCCGGCCTCGCGCCATAATGCTGGATGACTTCGGCGGCGGCGATGGCGCCGAGGCGAAGCGAGCCTTCCAGGTCGAGGCCGCGCGCCTCGCCGGCAAGGAAACCGGCGGCGAACAAATCGCCGGCGCCGGTGGTGTCGACGACCTCGCGGACCGGCTCGGCCGCAACTTCGGCGCGCTGATCGCCGCTGGTCGCCAGCGCCCCTTTCTCGCTTCGGGTGACGACCAGGGTCCCGACCTTGGACCGCACCGCCTCGATCGCGGTGTCGAGGTGCGGCACTCCTGCCAGCGCCTGGATCTCGGCCTCGTTGGCGAAGAGGATATCGATCCGCCCGCCGTCGATCAGCGCGTTGAATCCGTCGCGGTGGCGATCGATGCAGAAGGTGTCGGATAGCGTGAAGGCGACCTTGCGCCCCGCCGATCTTGCCACCTCGATCGCCCGGACCATCGCGTAGCGCGGCGTTTCCGGGTCCCACAGATAGCCCTCGAGGTAGAGCACCGCCGAATCGCGGATCTGCTGCTCGTCGAGCGCGCGCGACGGAAGATGCTGGGCAGCGCCGAGGAAGGTGTTCATGGTCCGGTGCCCGTCAGGCGTGACCAGCACCATCGATCGCGCCGTCGGCACTCCGAAATCGGCCGGCGGAGTCGTGAATTCGACTCCCGTCGAGCGCAGATCGTGGATGTAGAATTCGCCGAGCTGGTCGGGCGCGACCTGGCCGATGAAGCCTGCCCTGGCGCCGAGCGCAGCGACCCCCGCGGCCGTGTTGCCGGCCGACCCGCCGCTCACCTGCCGGGCCGACGCCATGTGCGAATAGAGCCGCTCGGCCTCGTCGGCATCGATCAGCCGCATCGAACCCTTGGTCAAGCCTTCTCGGTCGAGGAACGCGTCGTCGGTCTCGGCGATGACATCGACGATGGCGTTGCCGATGCACAGCACGTCGAGGCGGGTATCGGCCATTGGCGATCATTCCTTGGGTTGCGGGATCGCTGCGCCGCCTAGCCCCCGGCCGCGCGCGCGGCAAGCTTGCCTCCCCGGGCCCGCCCGGCCATGGTCGCAGCGATGCGTTTCCTCATTTTCGCCGCGGCCCTGCTGATCGCCGGCTGCGCCACGGCTCCCCAGCAACCCGGTCCTGCGCCGCAATTGCCCCAACCGGGTCCGCAGCAGCGCGGCGACCTGGTCGGGCTGACGGCGGGAGAGCTCGTCCAGCGTTTCGGTACGCCGGCACTCCAGATTCGCGAGGGTCCCGGGCTCAAGCTTCAGTTCCGCCGCAGCAGCTGTGTTCTCGACGCCTATCTTTACCCGCCGCCGCAAGGCGCAGGCCCGGAGCGTGTGACCCATGTCGACACGCGAAACAGCAGCGGAGCCGACGTCGACCAGCGCAGCTGCATCGCGGTGCTTCAGGGGGCCTGAATCCTCGCCATTGCCCACTCGGCGGCCTCGGCGACGACGGGGTCGGGATTGGAGAGGTGCTCGGCGACGGCCGGGATGAGCCTGGCATCGCCGGAATTGCCGGCGGCGACCAGGCAGTTGCGGGTCATGCGCTTGACGCCGATGCGCTTGATCGCGGTGCCGGCGAACATCTCGCGGAACCCCGCCTCGTCGAGCGCCAGCAGATCGGCGAGGCTCGGCGCCGCCAGCTCGGCGCGCGGCAGGAAGGCGCGGTTGGCCGCCGCGCTGCGCGCGAAGCGGTTCCACGGGCAGACCGCCAGGCAATCGTCGCAGCCGTAGATTCGGTTGCCGATCGCCTCGCGAAACTCGTCCGGGATCGGCCCGTCATGCTCGATGGTCAGATAGGAGATGCACTTGCTCGCATCGATCCGGTGGGCCGGGCCGATCGCCTGGGTCGGGCAGGAGTCGAGGCAGGCGGTGCAGCTTCCGCAATGATAGTCCGGCTCGGCGCGGTCGGGCTCGAGCTCGAGGCTGGTGAGGATGATCCCGAGAAACAGCCAGCTGCCATGCTCGCGGCTGACGAGGTTGGTGTGCTTGCCCTGCCAGCCGATGCCGGCGGCCTCGGCCAGCGGCTTTTCCATCACCGGCGCCGTATCGACGAACACTTTTAGCTCCGACGGCGCCTGTTCGACGATGAACCGCGCCAGCGCCTTGAGCCTCTTCTTGACGATCTTGTGATAGTCGCCGCCCTGCGCATAGACCGAGATACGGCCGCGGTCCCGCGCCCCGGCGAGCGCCATCGGGTCGCTGTCCGGCGCGTAGCTCATGCCGAGCGCGATTGCCGAGCGCGCCTCCGGCCACAAAGCCAGCGGCGACACGCGCTGATCGGCGCGGGTCTCCATCCAGCCCATCGTTCCGTGATGTCCGGCCTCCAGCCAGCGCCTCAGGTCGGCGCCGGCAGCGCCGGCGGCGTCGGCGCGCGCAAAGCCGCAGGCGGCAAAGCCGAGGCGCTCGGCCTCCGCCTTTATTGCTTCCTTCAAGGATTGCGCCCTATTCACCGGCTGCCCACTATCCGTTCGGCCTGAGCTTGTCGAAGGCCTGCCTTTGATTCTTCAAGGAAATCCGTTGCTTCGCCAGGCCCAGCAAAGCGCCGATATAGGGAGCGTCGCCGTCGAAGCCACCGATCTCGTCATGGAGTTCGGCGATACCCGCGCCGTCGACAACATCAGCCTCGCGGTGCCGACTGGCTCGATCTACGGACTGCTCGGCCCCAACGGTGCCGGCAAGACGACGACGCTGAGAATCCTTCTCGGAATCATCGACCCGACCTCGGGCCGTCGCCGCGTGCTCGGTCACGACCGGCCGCTCGATGCCGCCCACGGCGTCGGTTACCTGCCCGAGGAGCGCGGCCTCTATCCGGCGATGCAGGCGCGCGAGGCGATCGCCTTCGTCGGCGCGCTTCGCGGCCTGCCGCTCGGCGAAGGCCGCCGCCGCGCCGACCGGCTGCTCGACGAGCATGGGCTGGGTGAGTGGAAGAGACGGCCGATCCGCACCCTGTCGAAAGGCATGGCCCAGACCGTGCAATTGCTCGGCACCCTCGTCCACCATCCGCGGCTGCTGGTGCTCGACGAGCCATTCTCCGGCCTAGACGCCATCAACCAGGGCAAGCTTGAGCGGCTGATCCGCTCCGAAGCCGAAGCCGGAGCGACGGTGATCTTCTCGACCCATGTCATCGCCCATGCCGAGAGGCTGTGCGAGCGCATCGCCATCATCGCCGGCGGCAAGATCGCGTTCGAAGGCAGCGTCGACGAGGCCCGCGGCCGGCTCCGGCCGATCGTCCGGCTGCGCACCCGCAGCGACCAGGGCCCGTGGCGCTCGGCTTTGCCGGCAAATGCGCGGCGCGACGGCGCCGAATTTGTGTTCGAGCTGCCGCAGGGCGGTCCCGAGCCGCTGCTCCGGGCCTTGCTCGACGGCAATGCCGGAATCGAGACCCTGGCGATCGAGCGGCCGGGGCTGCACGACGCCTTCGTCGCCATCGCCGGCGAGGCGGCCGCCCGCAAGATGGCCGAAGGCGCTGGAGAGGCCGAATGAGGGAGCTGCTCCGCGCCGCCTTCGTCATCGCCCGCCGCGATTTCGTCGCCACGGTTTTTTCGAAAAGCTTTCTCCTGTTCCTGCTCGCGCCTCTGTTCCCGGTGACCATCGGCATCCTGTTCGGCGGCCTGACCGTCCAGGCCAGCACCAGCGACCGGCCGGTAGTCGCCGTCGTCGCCGGCGAGCAGGAGTTCGCCATGCTCGCCGCCGCCCGCGAGCGAGTCCAGTCGGCCTTCGCCGCCGCCCCGCTCGTCCGGCTCCGGCGCATCGACCCGCACGGCCATTCGCCCGCGGCTCGCCAGCGGCTGCTCACGGCCGAGGAGCGGCCGGTGCTCGCCGTGCTCGAAGGTGGGCTCGATCACCCGCGGCTAATCGGCGCGGTTCGGACCGATGGGGGCGCCGCCCGCCAGGTCGCCCTGATGGTCGATCAGGCGCGGGCCCTCCGGGCCGGGCCGGCGCAGGAGCAAATGCCGCTGGTCGTCGCCGCCACCGAGCGCTCGTCGGGATCGCTGGCGGCGCAGCGCTCGCTGACCGCCCGCGCCGGCCAGGCGGTGCTGTTCGTCCTCACCATCCTGCTCGCGACCATGCTTCTGTCGCAGCTGATCGAGGAGAAATCGAACAAGATTATCGAGGTGCTCGCGGCCGCCGTCCCCGTCGGCTCGATTTTCCTCGGAAAGCTGCTGGCGATGCTCAGCGTGTCCTTGTTCGGGATCGCCGTCTGGGCGGCGGCGGGAGCGGCGGCCATCGCCCTGTTTGCCGAGCAGGGGCTCGGCGGACTGCCGCCGCCGGCGGTCGGCTGGCCCGCCTTCATCCTGTTCGGGATCGTCTATTTCGCCATGAGCTATTTGCTGCTCGGCGCCATCTTCCTCGGCATCGGCGGCCATGCCTCGACCGCGCGCGAGGTTCAGACCCTGTCGATGCCGGTGACCATGGCGCAGATCCTCGTCTTTGCCCTTGCTTCCATCGCGATCGGCGAGCCCGACAGCGCCCGCGGGCTGTTCGCGGCCATTTTCCCTTTGTCCTCGCCTTACGTGATGCTCGCCCGCGCCGCCGAGCTTCCGCAGCTGTGGCCGCACCTCGCCGCCATCGCCTGGCAGCTTCTCTGGGTGGCGATCATCCTTGCCGCCGCAGCCCGGCTGTTCCGGCGAAGCGTGCTCAAGTCCGGCGCTCCGCCGCGCTGGCGCCGGGCCAGGGCCTAGCAGAGACTATCGGGCGCGGCCGCAAAAAGAAGGGCGACGAGAACGCCGCCCTTCCCAGATTGGCAATGTCGCGAGCCTATTGCGCGCGGCGGACATGCCGCTGACGGATCACGCGCGCCAGTGCGTCGGAACCGCTCTGAGCCGTGCAGCCGCCCGCGAAGGTCGTATTCTTCTGCGACGCCAGGACGTTCACCGGGATGTTGCAGACTGCTGCAGCGACCGAGATCGGGGCCTGGACCACCAGCTGGTTGTTGTTCAGGATGTTGGCATTGCGGAGAATGTCGATCTCGTTGTCGGACAGGATGTCCTGGAGGATGACGTCTCCGACCGTCACGTTGACCAACCCGCCGGTGACCTGCTGAGCCGCAGCCGGAGTGGCGATCGACGCTGTCCCGAGCGCCAGAGCGGCAGCCATCATCATCTTACGCATACTTCTCTCCTCGATTAGCAATTGCAACGAGGTGCTTCGCCCTGCGCGGACGGCCAACCTCGAACCGACCAACCCAAACGTTTGAGGTCCGGCTTTGCTCACGGCAAGCGACGGCCCGCCATTCAAACGTGACGAACGGAACGGTGCGCGTCGCGCAAGTCTGCGGGGGCGCTTCGACGCCCCCTCCGGCCATCGCCGGCGGCGCCGGCGCTTGCTCAGACCTTTTCGAGGTCTCCTTCGCGCAGGTGCAGATAGGTGCTTTGGAAGTCGCCGACCTCCGCAAGCCTGCGCCAGTCGCCGATCGAGATCGAGCGGGCGCTCCTTCGTTCGATGAGCCCGTCCGCTTCCAGCGACCGGATGGTCCGGTTGACGTGGACCGGGGTCAGGCCCGTCGCGTCGGCGAGCTGCTCCTGGGTCATCGGCAGCTGGTAATTGGTCTGCTCGCCCAGTCCCGCGAGCTTGAGCCGCAAGGAGAACTCGCAAAGCAAATGCGCGAGGCGAGATCGTGCGTCGCGCCGGCCGACGTTGGCGATCCATTCCCGAAAGATCGAGCCGTCGACGAGAGTGTCGAGCCACATGGCGATGCCGACCGCCGGCCGCTCGGCCGAGATCCGCTTGATTTCATCGCGTGGGATGAGCGCGATCGTTCCCGCGGTGAGCATTTGAACCGAGTGATCGGCGATTCCCAACAGCGAATTCTGGAGGTCGACGACCTCCCCCTTCATCTGGATCGCCAGAATTTGGCGGTGACCCGAGCCGACGACCTTCTGCCGAATCGCGAAGCCCGACAGGAGCACGCAGGAATATTCGGCGCGGTCGCCGTCGCGCACCACGTAGTCCGACGCTTCGAGACGCTTGATAGTGTGCGGCAGGTCGAGCACCGCCGCGCGGTCGGCGGCGTCGAGCTCGTGGCGATATTCGAGCTTGCGGAGCATCGGCTCGAGGCCCGCGCCATTGGCCTTTTCCTGGCTGCTCACAAAAGGCTCCCGATTGGGTCGGCGGGAGCACGATACTCTCAGCCGCCGGCAGCCGTTGTTGGCCGGCGATAATGCGGCCTATCATAGGTCGGTGGCAAAGTCTGCAAATCGGAAAAAAATAATTGACCGCCATAGGTTTAATCCGACTCGTCAGTTGCGCGGCGCTTGGCGGCCTCGGACTGGACGCTGCCGGCTTGCGGCCGGACCCTGAAAACATGCGGTTCAGTCCGGATTAAGCCGAAAAACCCTATAAAAACAGCTTGTTGACCGCCGCGAATGCGGCGGCGAATGACGCGATCAACAGGGGAAAGATCATTTTCAAGCCCATCCTGCTCGCCGCCCTGGCGGCGCTCGCCACCCTTACGGCCGGAACCGGGCACGCCCAGAGCGTTGCCGACGGCCAGTCGAAGGCGGACTATCTCGCCTGGCTCGCCCAGTCGCCCGAGAACCGCGAGGAAGTGCGCTCGTTCCGCGAATTCCTCGCCGAGAACCGGGTCGAGGACGTGGTGCCGGTATGGCAGCTGGTCCGCACCTCCTCGTCGTGGCGCGAATGCAACGCCGGCCGCTTCGAAGTCGCCCCGGCCGCGCAATGGTCGAACATCGTCCAGACTCTCGCCTTCGTGAAGAACGAGGTCCAGCCGGCGATCGGCGAGGTCGAGGCGCTGTCGGGCTTTCGCAACGACCATCTCAACACGTGCTCGAACGGCAAGCCGGGCTCGGCCCACCGCATGTTCTTCGCCATGGACCTGGTCCCGGTCGGCGACATCCCGCGCAACGAAATGGTCGCAAGCCTCTGCCGGGCGCATGCGCAACGCGGCGCCGGTTATCGCGCCGGGCTCGGCTTCTACAGCGGCTCGCGCTTCCACGTCGACAGCAGCGGCTTTCGCAAATGGGGCTCGGACGGGCGCGGCGCCAGCTCGCCGTGCAACGGCCGGGTCGCCTAGGGCCCGGCGAGGCTCAGCCGCACAGCGGATCGCCGGCGAGGTCCGTCGCCCGCGCGGCGTCCTCGGCGCTTCCGCCGATCTTTTCGAAAGCGACGCCGGCGAGGCTCGCTCCCGGGCCGCAATAATATGCGCAGCCTTGCCCGACGGCGGCCGGCAAGGTGACCCGAGTCCCGGCGATGGCGGCTTCGATCGCGCAGTCGCTGTCGCCGGCCATGACCAGGCGCAGCCGGTCGGCCTCGCGGACCGCCGTGCCGGCGCCCGCGCAGCTGGCGCCGCCCGGAGTCTCGACGACGATTGCGAACGACGTCGCGCCCGATTCCGTAACCATGCACATCCGCGCGTTCCGGCCGCTTTCGCTTCGGGCCTCGTAGAGGCCGGTGAGCTCGGCGGTCTGAACGGGCTTGCCGGCCTTCGCGCCGCTGGCATCGTCGCGGCCGTCGCCATCGCCTCGTCCGCACCCCGCGAGCAGCGGGATCAGCAGCAGGATTGCAGCTTTCATCGCTTGTCCGTCCAAGGCGCTACGGCCGCCAGCAATAGGGTCGGCACGTCTAGACATCGCCGCGCCCGCGTCGCGTCAGCCGACATGGACAGGCGGACGGGGGAGGCCGGCGGCGCGCGCTTGCCGACCCCGTCAGGGAGTTTCGACCCCGTGAGCCGCGGCTTGCGCGACTTAGGAATCGCCCGCGGACTGGTCGCCGCCTTCGGCCGAGCGAAGGTTGGTCGCCTTCATCTTTCCCCTTTGGTCCTGCTCGATATCGTAGGACACGCGCTGGTTCTCTTTCAGCGTGCTCATCCCGGAGCGCTCGACGTCGGAGATGTGGACGAACGAATCGGCTCCGCCATCCTCGGGTTGGATGAAGCCGTAGCCCTTGGACTCGTTGAAAAACTTAACGGTGCCGGTCGGCATTTCCTGATTCCTTTGCTTTTGATCCGAATGTCGGATTTTCCTCGCCAAGAGCGCGGAACGAGTCAGCGCGGCCCTTCGCCTGTCGTTCAACGACCGCGCGCGGCATCGGTTCACACCCGGACCGTCGTGACTGGGCGCGCCCACGGGCTCCGCCCGCCGTAAGCATTCCCTGAGGGCGCTCGAGGACGACTGCCGCGACCGCCTCCATCGCCGAACCGATCTCCGACGCACCTGCGCGCCGCATCGCCTGCACGGTCGATGGCATTGGGCCTTCCTCGGGGCAACCGCCCGGCCGCGGCGTCGGTTCGGCAAGCAGCAAAGGAGAAGTGGAATGGAAGACGTCCTTGAGCGTGCGCCGAAGTCGGAGCCGGAGAGCTCGGAGCCGGGGGACAATTATGGACCGGTTTCAAAGGCGCTGATGGGCGCCGCTGCGGGGGCGGTCGGCACCTGGGCGCTCGACCGGGCCGACTGGCTGATGTGGAACAACGAGAGCGAGGAGGCCCGGCTTCGGACCAACGCGGTCCGGCCATTCGGAGAGCCCCCGGCGCACGTCCTCGTCACAAAGGCCGAAAGAGCCCTCGGCATTGAACCGACGCCCGAGCAGCATGAGCTTGCCGGTGCGGCGGTCCACTACGGCATCGGCATCGGCCCGGCGGTCGCTTACGCCGTCGTGCGCGACAAATTGCCCGGGCCCGGACCGGTTCGGGGCCTGCTCTTCGGATTCGGGCTGTTCCTGCTGCAGGACGAAGCGGTGAATGCCGCTACCCTCGTCGGCGCAAGGCCCGATCGCTATCCGTGGCAGGCGCACGCCCGCGGACTCGTGTCGCACCTCGTCTACGGCCTCGTGACCGAGATGGTGCTCAACGGGATGGATCGCTCGCTCAGGTCGAGGCGCGGCGGAGCCGACCCGGGCAGCGAGCCGCAGGGCCGGCCGCGCGCCATCAGGCGCTGACTGCTTCCTCCCCGCAGAGGCGCTCGCGAAGAAAGCCGATCACCCGGTCGACCGCCGCGCGGGTCGGCTCACCCTCGCGATCGACAAGGCCGATGGTCAGGACGCTGTGCGGAGGTTCGGCATGCGGCTTGGCCGACTGCCCGAGCACTTCGATCCCTTCGAAACCTTCGCCAAGTTCCCGGCGAAGCGTCTCGAAGCGCGCGGCTCGACAGAACAGAACGTCGCCGGTGAACCGAACGCCAAGCACGCGCATGCCTTCCTCGCGGACCCTGCGCCGGACGTTCTCCATGGTTTCGGGAGTGACGTGAAGCGCGGCCGCTTTTCCGGGCGTGACCGGCAGCGGGAATGAAGGATGGGCGAGGACCGGGGCGATCACTTCCTGGTCGAGGGTCATGGTGAGGGCGAAATTCCCGGTGACGCACATGCCCACGGCGCCGACGCCGGCGCCGCCGACCTCCCGATAGGCGTGGCGCGCAAGGGCGCGCAGCCAGTCGGCGATCGGGCTTGAGCGATTCTCGGCCAGGACGCGCCATTCGCGACTGACGCAGAGCTTCGCCAGCTCCCAAAGCCGTCTCGGTTCGCTGGTGGGCTTGCCGGTCACTCCGAACAGATGCGGCACGAAGACGGTGAAGCCGGCTTCGGCGACCTTGCGCGCAAACCGCGCGACCTCGGCCGAGATGCCGGGAACCTCGTGCATGATGACGACCGCGGGCCCCTCGCCCTTGCGGTAGACCGTCCGTTCCGCCCCCAATGCCGAGAAGGGCACCGCATCGAAGTCCGCGAGCTGGTCCATCGGTCGATAAACGCGCGGACAGCGGATGGGACCCGCCGCCGCGAATGCCTATGTCCGCCTTCTACCGCGAACGGGCAGGATCGATCTCAAGCGATCGCCGTCCGGGCCATCTCCTCGAGCTTGGCCATCAGCGCCCGGTGCGGGAACGGCCCGTGGCTGATCCGGGCGACTCCGGCGTTCGCCCACTCGGCCTTGGGCGGAGCTCCGGGGAAGGCAATCAGGTTGAGCGGCAAGGGCACCGATTTCACCACCTTTTCGGCCTGGCGCGGGTTCGACAGCCGCGGCACGAAAAAGCCGCTGGCGCCGGCGTCGGCGAACGCCCGGCCGCGCTCGATCACCTCGTCGACCAGCTCGCCGTCATGCTCCTTGACCTTGAGGAACAGGTCGGTCCGGGCGTTGATGAAGAAGGCATCGCCGACGGCGCGGCGGATCGCCTCGATCCGGCGGCACTGCAGCGCCAGCGGGTGGACGCCCTCCCCGCCGATCACCTGGTCCTCGAAATTGCAGCCGACGGCACCGGTCTCGGCGAGCATCGCCACGTTGCGCGCGGCGAGCTCGGGCTCGAGCGCGTAGCCGCCCTCGAAGTCGATCGTCACCGGCAGGTCGACCGCCTGGGCGATGCGGCCGGCGTTGGCGAGGACGAAGTCGATCGGCACTTGCTCGCCGTCGGCCCAGCCGCTGGCGTCGGCGACCGGGTGGCTGCCGGTGGCGATCGCCTTGGCCCCGGCCCGGGCAACGGCCTGGGCGCTGCCGGCATCCCAGACATTGTAGAGGACGACCGGATCGCCCGGCACGTGCAGCCTGGCGAAGGCCTCGAACAATGCCGTCCGCGAACCTGGCCGGCCGGCGGGTTGAATGGGAGTGTCAGTCATCGGCGCCGATTAACAGGCCAGGCGGTCGGACGGCAATCCGCCGCCCGATCCGACGGTGCGCAATCGTAGGGGCCGCAGCGGCCGACGTTTCGGCGCCGTGTCCGAAACCATTGGCCGCGCTGCCGCGTTGGGCGGGGGAATCGAGGGACTTATGCGACGACCGATCATCGCCACCACCGCCATGCTGGCGCTGGCGCTTGCAGCCGGCTGCAAGACCAGCACCGTCACTAAGGGCGTCAAGAGCGCCGGCGAGGCAGTAGTCGACGGCGCGCGAACCGTCGGCGGAGCGGCCATCTCGCTGGTCAATGTCAACCTGTCGAATGTGCTCAACGACCTTGCGGTCACGCTCAACGTCGACCGTGCCAACATCCCAATCAATGCGCAGATTCCGATCAATATCGCCGCCAACGTGTGCGGCATATCGATCAACATCCTTTCGGTGTCGACCGGCGGCCAGGCGACCTGCACCGCGCAGACCAGCTCGGCCGAACTGGCTCAGGTCGTCCAGCAGCAGATGGCAACCGACGGCTCGGTCGGCGGAGGCGCTCAGACAGCGACGCCGCCGCCCGAGCCATCCGACACCGATGACGATCCACCCACGCCGTAACGGGCGCCTGCCGAAGGGAGTTAGTCAATGCCGGCCAAATCGTGGAAGCGCATCGCAATCGTGGCAGTCGTGACCGCTGCGGTCGGCTGCACTACCCCCCAGGACACGACCAATACGGTCGAGGGTCAGGGAACGAGTGGCAGCGGAAGCGTCGGCGGATCGATACCCGCGCTGGTCAATGTCAATCTGGAGAATGTGCTCAACAATCTTTCCGTCGCGCTGAGCATCGACCGGGCGAACATTCCGGTGAACGCGCAAGTCCCCGTCCAGGTCGCGGCGAACGTCTGCGGCGTGTCCGTAAGCGTCCTTTCCGCCTCGATCGCCAGCGGCCAGGCGAGCTGCACCGCCACGACTACCAGTCCCGAGCTGGTCCAGATCGTCCAGCAGCAGATCGCCGCGGGGGGAGACGTCGGCGGCGGCCCGCAGACGATCGGCACCACCAACAATATGATGTGAATCGCCGGCGTAGCCGGGCGTCGGACCGAGCTGCCGCGGGCCAAGGATCGCGATGCCCGTCGCTTCGAGCTCGGCAATCCTCCCTCCGAGGTCGTCGATCAGCCCTTAGAAGACGCCGCCGAAGGGAATGATCCTCGCCACCGCCTAGTGCACGAACCTGGCGACGACGTCGCGATAGCTTCGTGACACCTTCACCTGGGCGCCCGAATCGAGCACCAGGAAGCATTCCCCGTTGGTGTGCGGCTTGACCTGGCGGACGAGGTCGAGGTTGACGATGGTCGAACGGTGGACCCGCTGGAAGCGGCGCGGGTCGAGCCTCTTTTCGAGGTCCTTCATCGTCTCGCGCAGGATCAAAGTGTTGTCGCCGGTCTGGATGCACATGTAATCGCCGGCCGCATCGATCCGCTCGATGGTGTCGACGTCGACGCGGAAGATCTGCCCCTGGTCCTTGATGTTGATCATCTTCTCGAAGCGGTTCGCCGCCGGCCCCTCGTCGCTCCCTTCGGCCAGCTCCTCGGCGGCCTCAGGGGCGTGCTCGACCAGCGCTTCCTTGAGCCTTTCGGCCTCTTCGGCGCTGCGCCGCTCAGCAAGGCGCTGCCGAACCCGGTCGAGGGTCGCCGCCAGCCGGTCCTCGTCGACCGGCTTCATCAGATAGTCGACCGCCTGCGCCTCGAAGGCGCGAAGGGCGTGGTCGCCGTAGGCGGTGACGAACACGAACAAAGGCGGCTCGACCTCGAGCAGGCCCTGGATCACCGAGAAACCGTCGAAACCCGGCATCTGGATGTCGAGGAAGACCAGGTCCGGCTTGTGGGTCTTGATCTGCCGGATCGCCTCGCGGCCGTTGGCGGCGGTGGCGACGATCTCGACATCGTCATGGGCCTCGAGCCGTAGCTGCAGGCCCTGGGTGGCGAGCGGCTCGTCGTCGACCAGCACGGTCCGAATCGTCATTGCTCTCTGTCTCCGGTGCCGAAGGGAATTTCGATGATAACGCTGAAGCCCCCCTTGTCGTTCTTCCTGGTCTCCAAACGGTGCGCGGCGCCATAGGCCTGCGCCAGGCGGTCGCGAATATTCGCCAGGCCGACTCCGGTCGACGGGCTGGTCGCCAGCACCGCCCCCTCGCCGTCGCCATTGTCGGCGACCTCGACCCGCACCGAGCGGCCCTCGCGGCTTGCCGTGATCCAGATGTCGGCGCCGTCCTCGCTTGGCGTCACCGCATATTTGATCGCATTCTCGATTAGCGGCTGGAGCAGCAGCGACGGCAGCTTGGCGCCGATCGTCTCCGGCTCGATCCGGAAATGGGGGCGAAGCCGGTCCTCGAAGCGCATCTTCTCGATCTCGAGGTAGAGCTTCAGGGTCTCGACTTCCTGCGCGAGCGTCACCTTCGCCGTCGGCTCGTTGACCAACGTGTAGCGAAGGAAGGACGACAGCCGCGCCAGCATCGCGTTGGCCCGCTCGGTCTGGCGCAGAAGCACCAGGGTCGAGATCGAATTCAGCGTGTTGAACAGGAAGTGCGGGTTGAGCTGGTAGCGAAGCATCGCCAGCTGGGCGGTCGACGCCTGGCTCTCGAGCTTCTCGCGCTGCTTGATCTCGCCCTCGAGCAGCAGGAAATAATTGATTCCGTAATAGAGCGCCGCCCAGGCGGCGAGCAAAGCGAAGTTGAGCAGGATCGCGCCGAGATATTCGACCCCGACCGGCCGGGCGGTCGGCTGCAGGAAGGTCGCATAGCTCCACGTCTCGATCGCCGAGAAGGCCGCCGAGGCGAAGCCGACGGCGAGCAGCGACAGCAGCAAGGTCAGTCCCGGCCGCATCGCGATCAGCCGGCGGAACAGCGACGCCAGAAGCAGGGTCAGCGAGTAGCCGGTGGCGGTCAGCAGCGCCGTGTGGATGATCCACATCGCTCCCATGCTGTTGGCGAAGCCGGACAGGGCGCGGAGGATGAAATAGCCGGTCCACCCGGCCGTCTGGAGCAGCCAGAAGGCGCGGTTCTTGTCCTCGAAGAACGGCTGGTCGAGGCCGATCCCGGTCATGATCGGGCGCGCCGGCGACTGCACCCGCGACGCCTCCGGGAGTTGCCGTCGCGCCGCGTCGCGCGGCGTATTGGTCTGCGTCAAGGTCGCGCTGTCGGTCGCCATGGCGTGCAAACGCATATAGTCCGGCAACTTCCGCATTGCGAGGACGGCGGCGACGCGCCACTGGTCCCCGGCATTGTCCAAGCCCGCCCGAGGAGTTTCGATGAAGCTTTTGCACCGGACCGCAGCGCTTTTCGCCGCATTTTCCCTCGCCGCCTGCGACGCCGCCCAGCAGCCGCCGGAGCCGGCCGCCGCGCAGCGCATGGTCGCTCCGGTCCTCACCGGCGAGGATGCCCTCGACCCGCACAGCTTTGCCCGGCCGAGCGAGGCCCGGGTCGCCCACGTCGACCTCGACCTCGCGCTCGATTTCGACGCCCGCGCCGCGGTCGGGACGGCGGCGCTCGACGTCATTGCCGCGCCGGGCGCGAGCGAGGTCGTGCTCGACAGCAAGGGCCTCGACATCACCGGCGTGACGGATGCCGACGGCAAGCCGGTGGAATGGAAGCTCGGGACCGCCGATGCAGACAAGGGCGCGCCGCTAACCATCGCCCTCCCCGGCGAAGGCGAGCACCGCGTCGTCGTCAGCTACCGTTCGGCGCAGGACGCGGCGGCGTTGCAGTGGCTGACTCCGCAGCAGACGGCCGGCAAGACTCACCCCTATCTCTTCAGCCAGGGCCAGCCGACCCTCAACCGCACCTGGATCCCGACCCAGGACAGCCCCGGCATCCGCCAGACCTGGACGGCGCGGGTGACTGCGCCCGAACCGCTCACCGTCGTCATGTCGGGCGAGCGCCTGACCCCGCAGGGCGAGGCCGCGGGCGGGGGCCGCCGCGCCTTCCGATTCCGCATGGACCAGCCGGTCGCCCCCTATTTGATCGCCATCGCCGCCGGCGACATCGCCTTCCGCGAGCTCGGGCCGCGCACCGGCGTCTGGACCGAATCGGTGATGCTCGATGCCGCGGCCCGTGAGCTCGAGGACACCGAGAAGATGGTCGAGGCCGCCGAGGCGCTCTACGGGCCTTATCGCTGGGGCCGCTACGACATGCTCGTCCTGCCGCCGTCCTTCCCCTACGGCGGCATGGAGAACCCGACGCTGACCTTCCTGACGCCGACCTTCATCGCCGGCGACAAGAGCCTCGTCAGCCTCGTCGCCCACGAGCTCGCCCACAGCTGGTCCGGCAACCTCGTCACCAACGCGACCTGGGCCGACAGCTGGCTCAACGAGGGCTTCACCAATTATTTCGAGAACCGCATCATGGAGTCGATCTACGGCGAGCGGCGAGCGGCGCAGGAGGCGGCGCTCAGCTTCGACGACATGATGTCGGCCCTCGAGGAGGAGGGGATGAGCGCCCCGACCACCCGGCTCAACCTGCCGCCGCAGCAGGCGAACCCCGAAGGCGGCGCCAGCGGCATCATCTACGACAAGGGCGCGATCTTCCTTCGCACCATCGAGCGCATTGTCGGGCGCGAGCGCTGGGATTCCTATCTACGCTCCTATTTCGACCGCCACGCCTTCCAGCCGATGACCTCGGCGCGCTTCCTCGCCGACCTGCGCGAAAATCTCGTCAAGGGCGACTCCGAGCTGGAGGACAAGCTGATGCTCGACCAGTGGGTCTATCAGCCCGGCCTCCCGGCCAACGTCGCGAGGCCGGATCCGGCGGCATTTGCCGCCGTCGACCGGGCGGTTGCCGCCTTCGCCGCCGGCGGTCCGGCTCCTGACGGCTGGGGAGAATGGACGACCGCGGAGCGGCTCCGCTTCCTCAACAAGCTGCCGCGCACCCTGACCGCGGCCTGCCTCGACGAGCTCAACCGGCGCCTTCGCCTCAACGAGGCCGGCAACAATGAAATTCTGTTTGCGTGGCTCGAGCTGGCGGTCGCCAACCGCTACGATCCCGCCGTGCCGGCGCTCGAGCGGTTCCTGACGGCCCAGGGGCGGCGGAAGTTCGTTCGGCCTCTGGTCACCGCTCTGGCGAAGGATGGCCAGTGGGGCCGGCCGATCGCGCAGCGCCTCTACCGCCAGGCGCGGCCGACATACCACCCGATCACCCAGCGCAGCCTCGACGAGCTGAACCTGTGATCGAAGCCCCTTAACCGGGCTTAAACGCTCTTCGGCTATCCGCGTCGAAGCGACGTGGACTGGGACGTGGATGTACGAAGCGCCTGACCGCTACAAGCGGATGATTGCTGCGCGCCTTCCGGGAGGCGAATCGCTCGGCGTCGCCGACCGCTGCGCGGAGAGCGAAAGCTCGCCGCTGCGTGACGTCCAGCTGATCGCCCGGGCCCAGCTCGCCCCCTTCTTCGCTGCGGCGAACATGGTCGCTGCGGCGATGATCGTCACGGCTCTGTGGGGTGACGTTGCGCTGGGCTGGCTGATGCCCTGGGCGGGCCTGGTCGTGGTGGCCAATCTGGTCGCGATGAAGCTCGCCCAGACCCAGTCGGTCACCCACGTCGGCCGCTCCGGCCGCCGCGTGCCCGAATGGCTGATGGTCGGCGACGTCGCCGTCCGCGCCTTGCTGTGGCTCAGCCTGCCGCTCTACGTGTTCGGCACGCTCGATCCCGCCGCCCAGGTGATCGTCGCCTCGATTGCCGCCGGCCTCGGCATCGCCGCCCTCGGCCTGGTCGTCATCCCGCCCTGCGTGATCGCCTGGATGTCGGCGTTCACCGCCGGCCTGTGCGTCGCCTTGTTCATCGGCCGGAGCAGCATCCCCTTCCATCACCTGCTGTCGATCCTGTTCACCATCGGCGTCGCCGTGTTCGGCATCCTCACCGTGACCCGCTGGGCGTTCCACCAGCTCAAGACCAATGCCGAGGTCGGCTCGCAAAGCGCCAGCGCCAGCCTGCTGCTTCAGGAATATGAGCAGCGCGGGGTCGGCTGGCTGTGGCAGGTCGATGCCGAGAACCGGGTCACCTACATCAGCTCGCGGATGTCGGCGATGCTCGCCCGTCCCGCCAGCCACCTGCTCGGCCACTCGCTTCCCGCGCTCCTCGGCGGTCACTCCGAGCTCGGCCAGAAGCTGCTCGAGCGCCAGCCCTTCACCAACCTCGAGATGGAGCTTCAGACCCCGCGCGGGGGCCGCTGGATCTCGATGGCCGGGGATCCGATCATCGACACCGCCGGGCGCTTCGACGGCTTTCGCGGAGTCGGCTCGGACATCACCGAGATCCGCCAGACCCAGGAACGGCTGACCCACCTCGCCAACATGGACGTGCTGTCCGGGCTTCCCAACCGCGGCCGGGTCCGCCAGCTGCTCGGCGAGGCGCTTCGCACCGCCACCGTGACCAACGTTCCCTGCGCGATCCTCTTCCTCGACCTCGACGGCTTCAAGCCGGTCAACGACACCTTCGGCCACCCCAAGGGGGACGCGGTGCTCCAGGCGGTCGCCAAGCGCCTGGTCGACGAGGTCGGCGCTCATGGCCATGTCGGGCGCATGGGCGGGGACGAGTTCGCCATCGTCGTCACCGACGCTCAGAGCCGCCGAACGGTCGAGCAGATGGCCGACCGGATCATCGAGGCGATCAAGCAGCCCTATATCATCGACCAGACCGAGATCCGCATCGGCGTGTCGGTCGGCGGCGCCTTCGGTCCGATCGACGGGGCGACGGTCGACGATCTGATCCTCAAGGCCGACCTCGCCCTCTACCAGGCCAAGGACGCCGGCCGCGGCTGCGCACGCTATTTCTCCTCGGAGCTGCAGTCGGAGCAGGAGGACCGGGTCCGGCTCGAATCGGACCTTCGCGCGGCCCTCGCCTCGAAGCAATTCCACCTCGTCTTCCAGCCCCTGATCAGCGCCAGGGACCAGAAGCTGGTCGGCTTCGAGGCTTTGCTCCGCTGGAACCATCCGCAGCGCGGCCTCGTCCCGCCCAACGTCTTCATTCCCGTCGCCGAGGAAACCGGGCTGATGACCGCCATCGGCGACTGGGTGATCGACGAAGCCTGCCGGGCCGCTGCAAGCTGGCCCGAGCCGCTGACCGTCGCGCTCAACATCAGCCCGAAGCAGATCATCCTTCCCGCGCTTCCCAACACCGTCGGCGAATGCCTCGCCCGCCACAAGCTGCCGGGCAACCGCATCGAGCTCGAGGTCACCGAAGGCGTCTTCCTCGGCGACAACGGCACCACGCTCGATGTCCTCAAGCGCCTTCGCCAGCTCGGCGTCGGCATCGCCCTCGACGATTTCGGCACCGGCTATTCGTCGATCGGCTATTTGAACAAGGCCGTGTTCCACAAGCTCAAGATCGACGGCAGCTTCGTCCGCGAGGCCGGCAGCCGGCCCGAGAACGTCGCGATCATCCAGTCGATCGTGCAGCTCGCCAACAGCTTTCGAATGTCGGTGACTGCCGAGGGCGTCGAGACCGCCGAGGATTTCGAGCGCATGCGCGACCTCGGCTGCGACACCATCCAGGGCTATTTGTTCGGCCGGCCGCTCAGCTACGAGCGGGCGAGCCAGATGGCGACGGGCCTCGCTCCCAAGCGCGCCGCCGGCTAGCCGGCCGCGCGGCATCCCGCCGCGGGCGTTACGCGGATTACTGTTTCCCCAGGTTCGAGGGTCGCACCTCGCGCTCCTTCCCCTTCCTGCATGTGCGAGCTTTTCGAGCGGGGGCAAGCGAAGTAATATGCTCAACTACGGTTCTGCAGACTTGGTCGTAATTGCGGGATTACGCTGACAATGCACGCATTCCCGCACCCCGTCTCGCTCTACCCGCCGACCGCGTAGCGGGCGATGACGAACTCGACTCCGCGCGCATATTCGTAAGGGGTCACGCGCCCGTCGCCGTCGCCGTCGGCGATGCTCCGGAACGCATCGGCCGCGGCCTGGGCCTCGGCCTGGGACAGCCGCCCGTCGCCGTCGCGGTCATGGGCGCGAAGCGCCCATTGCATCAGCGCCGGTTCGCGCTCGAACAATTCGATCGCGCGTGGGTTGACCGCGGCATCGGCGCCGGCTGCGGCCAGCAGCAAGACCAGGACGGGCATACGCAACTCTCCTCGACCGTCCGGTCAACGCTCGCCGCGGTGATGCGTTCATCCCTTGTCGAGCGCCGCCTGCACCGCTTTCTCGAGCGCGCTTGCCCGGAACGGCTTGGACAGCAAGGGCGCATTGGGCGCGATCTTGCGGATCGAATCGGTCTCGCTGTAGCCGGACACGAACAGGATCGGCTGGTCGGGCCGCTCGGCGAGGACCTTGCTCGCCACTTCCGCGCCGGACATGCCGGGCATGACGTAGTCGAGCACCACCAGGTCGGGCGGCTCCTTCGCCAGCGCCGCCAGGCCCTCGGCGCCGTCACTGGCTTCGCGCACCGTATATCCCTGCTCGGACAGGGTCGAGGCGATGAAGCCGCGGACATCGGGGTCGTCGTCGATGACCAGCACGCTGGCGCGCCTCGGCTTGCGCTTGTCGCCGGCCGCCTCCGCCTCCGCGCTGGCGGTCACGGCCTCGCCGCCGTCGGCAGTGCGGAACAGCAGCCGAACCGTCGTGCCGACGCCCTGCTCGCTCTCGATCCGCGCCGTCCCGCCCGACTGGCGGGCCATGCCGTAAACCATCGACAGCCCCAGCCCGGTCCCCTTGCCGACTTCCTTGGTGGTGAAGAACGGCTCGAACGCCCTGGCGGCGACCTGCTCGGTCATGCCGATGCCGGTGTCGGTGATCGCCAGCTCGACATAATCGCCGTCGGGCAGCTCGCCGTCCGCCGTCACCGCCAGGCGCCTGGCGGAGAATTTCAGCACGCCGCCGCCGGGCATGGCGTCGCGGGCGTTGATCGCCAGGTTGAGCATCGCCACCTCGACCTGGGTCGGGTCGGCCATGACCGGCGGCAGGTCGGGGGCGATGTCGAAGCGCTTCTCGATCCCCGGCCCGAGGACGTTGCGCATCAGCGCCTGCATGTTCTCGATCAGCGGCGCGAGGTGGACCGGCCGGACCTCGAGCCGCTGCACCCGGCTGAAGGCCAGCAGCTGGCCGGTCAGGCGCGCGCCCCGCTCGGCGGCGGCGAGCGCATTGCTCGTGTAGCGCTTGAGCTTCTCGTCCTCGACCCGCTTGGAGATGAGGTCGAGCCCGCCGACGACGACCGTGAGGAGATTGTTGAAGTCGTGGGCGATGCCGCCGGTCAGCTGGCCGAGCGCCTCCATCTTCTGCGCCTGGCGGAGCTGCTCCTGGGTCGCCTTGAGGTCGGTGACGTCGCGCGCCTCGAACAGCAGGTAGATGATCTTGCCCTCGTCGTCGCGGACCGGCTGGACGACGACGTCGAGGAACGCGGTCGGCACGCCTTCGCGCTCCATCTTCACTTCGGCGGTGAACAGCTCGCCGCGCGCCGCCACCTCGACCGCCTGCTTGATCAGCGGAATGTGCTGCGGATAGGCGAGGAGCGTCGGCGCCTCCCAGATCTTCTTGCCGATCGATTCGTGCCCGCGCGGGTGGCGCCACACCTCGCGCTTGCGGTTGAGCTGGAGGATGGTGCCGTCGGTGTCCATCAGCACCAGCACTTCGAGGACGGCATCGAAGATCGAGCGGAACTGCGCCTCCGACTCAGCAAGCTGCTTGGTGCGCTCGCGGACCAGTGCCTTGAGTTTGAGCTCGGCCTGCTTGGCCAGCGTGATGTCGGTGGCGGCGCCGATGAAGCCGACATGCTCGCCGTCGGGCCCGAAGCGCGGCGCCGAGACGCTTTTCAGCCAGCGATATTCGCCGTCGCCGCGGCGGTAGCGGCCCTCGAGCGCGAACGGCTGCATGGTCGCTTCGCCGGCGAGGGATTCGGCGATGATCCGCTCGAGGTCGTCGGGATGGATCCGGGTCCGCCAGTCGAGCGTCCGCGCCTCGTCCTCGGCGAGGCCGGTGAACTCGCAATAGGCCTCGTTGACGAAGTCGCGGGTGCGGTCGAGCCTCGTCACCCACATCAGCACCGGCGCCTGGTTGGCGATCCGCCGGAACCGCGCCTCGCTCTCGCGCAGCGCCCGCTCGGCCGACCTCTGCTCGGTGACGTCCTGGATGAGGATGATGATGCCGCGCGTCTCGCCCTCCTCGACCCACGGCACGTAATCGGTCTGGACGGCGAGCGAGCCGCGGCTCGGATGGTCGAACTCGGACGCGAAGAATTTGCGCTCGCCCTTGAGCGCCTCGGCGAGGATCGGCGAGCGCACCGCGAAGGCTTTCTCGCCGAGCACCTCGCGCAGCGTCCGGCCGAGGATTTCCGACCTCGGCTTCTCGAGCCAGTCGGCGAGCGGCCGGTTGAGGTAGAGGTAGCGCAGGTCGCGGTCGACGAAGGCGACCATCACCGGCAGCATGTCGCCGATGGCGAGCATCCCGGCCGGGTCGAACAGCCGCGGCGGCAGCCCGGCGGCGATGCTCTCGAGCTCGGGCGCGGCGCTGGCGGCGGCCGGCGCCGGCGTCACTCCCCTGCCCCGAGCCATCGCCACCCAACGCTCCCCTTACCCAGCACCCAGGCGGGCAGGATTGCCGATTTTTCCGGCAGAGTCACGTGCTTCGCGGCGCTCCCGCGGCGCCGCGGCGCCGGCCGGCGCTTCACTTTCCCCTGTCCTATTTGGAAATTTTCTGCCTCAAGCTGGCCGATGAGGAACCGCACCCCCGTCCCCAGGGCCGAGCGCCCGCCGCTCCCCGACTTCACCCCCGTGCCGCGCAAATGCGCCCGCCACGACGGCTGGACTCCGACACGCCAGCGCGCCTTCATCGCCGCCCTCGCCGACACCGGCTCGGTCAGCCGAGCCGCGGCGATGGTCAACATGGCCCCCGAGGGCGCCTACCAGCTCCGCCGCCACCCCGAGGCCGACGGCTTCCGCCGCGCCTGGGAAGCGGCGCTCGATTGCGGCGTCGCGAAGCTCAAGGACATCGCCCTCGAGCGCGCCATCCACGGCTATCTCGTCCCCTGCTTCGTCGGCGGCAAGCTGATCGGCTGGCGCCGCAAGCACAACGACCGGCTGCTGATGTTCTGCCTGCGCCATTACGGCGAGGACGCCGAAGGCCGCCGCACCACCATCAATTATTTCTCGACCAGAGCGACGGCGGGTTCTCTCCCCTCCCCTTCAGGGGAGGGGGCAGGGGGTGGGGCCGCCGCCGAAGCCTCGACCACTACCGTCCGCACCGTCATCTCCGGCCCTTCCCCGTTCGCCCCGGGCGAGTCGAGGGGCGCCCGCCTCGACGGCTCAGCCGCCATCGTCGAATCCTTCGACGCGGTCGAGCTCGACGAGCAGGCGCAGGCCGCGATCCACCAGGCGCTGGCTGACTGCGCCGCCCGCCGCCGGGCGCTCGCCGGCACTCCGGGCGACCCCGACGAGCATTTCATCGCCGTCGAGCAGCCCGAGCGGGAGGTGCTGGTCTACGACCCCGGCTATTCCCGCCCGCGCAAGGAGCTGCAGCGCCCGCCGCCGGCCGGCGACGGCCCGCTGGTCGCCGAGGACGAACTCCTCGAACCCTCCCCGCGCGCGCTGGCCCAGCCGGAGGACCAATATCGCTCCGGTCCCGGCGAGTTCGACTGGCAGATGCTCGACGACGAGGAGGGGATGAAGGCCATCGAAGATGCCGTCGAGTCGGTCAAACGCGCCAAACTCCCCTCCCCTTCAGGGGAGGGGCGTAGGGGTGGGGGCACCGAGGAGAACGAGGAATGACCAGCAAATCCCATCCCCCCACTTCCCCGGCGAAGGCCGGGCCCCAGTCCAATCCCACAGAAGCCGCCGCCCGCGGCAACCCAGCCGGGCCTTCGTCCAGCGGCTCCGTGGTCCTGCCCGAAGGCGGGACTGATGAAGAAGACGCCGCGCGCGAGTGGCTGCGACACTTGCAAGCTGGCCGGCTTGCCAGTTCCGACTGAATGTCCACCATGCTTTGACACGCAGACCCGTTCCGTCAACTACGGTTGACAGCCGGATCATTGTAAACTATAGGAGACATGGTTGATCGAGGTCCGGCAGACCGAGCGCTTCAGGACGTGGCTGGCAGACCTCCGCGATCATCGCGCCCGGGCTCGAATCCTCAAGCGGCTGGATCGAGCGCAGGCAGGCAATTTGGGAGACGTGGCCCCGGTCGGGGAAGGCGTCTCGGAGATGAGGATTTTCTATGGCCCCGGCTACCGCGTCTATTTCATCCAGCGCGGGTCGGCGCTGATCGTCCTGCTGTGCGGCGGCGACAAGGCAACGCAGGGCGCCGACATCGAGGAAGCCAGGGCGCTAGCGAAGGAGATTGAGTGATGGCCAATATCGGCAAGCAAATCCTCCCTGGAACGGGGAGGGGGACCGCCGCAGGCGGTGGAGGGGGCCCACGCATCGAAACCACCACGTTCGACTCCGCGGATTATCTGAACACCGCCGAAGCCATCGCGGCCTATCTCGACGCCTATCTTGAGGACGCCACGCCCGAGGAGTTGCGCAATGCGCTTGCCACGGTTGCGCGCTCTCATGGGATTTCGGACCTGGCGCGACGCAGCGGGGTCAGCCGGCCGGGGATTTACAAGGCCTTAGGCCAGGACGGTAACCCGTCTTTCGAGACGATCAGGTCCATCCTGAGCGCGATGGGTTTGCGCCTGACTGTTGAGCCGAGCGACCGCGAGCCAGCCTAGAGCAAATACTCGCGTGACGGGCTTCCCCCTTCACCCCACTGAGTGCACTGTCACCGGAATCCGTCAGGAATGGAACCACTACACAATGACGAACTGGTCAGGCTCAATTTCAGCGTATTACGTCGCTCCGCGACGGCCTCGCTGCGTGGCGCGCGCATGATCGGGCCGCTTACCAACTGAGAAGGCCTTCGCCAGCTTTCCTATCGCGTGCGAAATCCGGCGGACGAGATGGAACCCTGACGTTTCCAAGTCTGCCGCCCTTCGGCTTTCGCCCGTAGGAAAACAAGGGCCGATTCTTAGAGATCGCGGCAGCGTAAAAAAGCTTCTCGGCAATCGACATAGGTCTCTTCGGAAGTGCCACGGTGACATCGATATTCGGAACAAACGACCGAACAGACACATACGCGTACGTGTGGCTCCCTTGCCCGTTTGTGGACACGTGAAGTGTTCCTGGCGGGTAAACCCACTCAGCCGGCAGTTTCTTTGTGTCTACCCAGTCCACGTAACTCGCTGCCTGAGTACTTGATGGCCGAACGAGCGGCGCGAAGCCATCTCCCTTGTCTTCGCTGCAGCGAAGTGCCTTCGGAACCGCCTCACCTGAATACAGGTCAAAGAGCGCCCTCAGTGGGACGAGCCCTTCATCGTCCACTGCCACGTCGCCTCCATCCCAAAGGGAGGCAAACTCAGTTGCATCGAACCGCGGTGCGTCGGCGGCTTGGACCCAGCTGGGAATTTGGGATCGGTCAGGCACGAGGATAGTGTCGAAGCTCCTATTCGCCTCCCGGCCATGAGAAGAATAGAGCCACCTGTTCGCGGAGATGCACTGGCAGTAGAACACCTTCTCGTTGAAGGACATCGGTTCGATCGGCCGTAGGACTTTTATGTTCTGGGCAGTGTAGAATTCGCGAGGCTGGACAAACGCGCTCAACAGATAGCTGCCACCCATTCCTGCGGTGATGCATCCGGCTTCGAATGGCTGAATGTCTTCGATACGAGACACGCGACCCCCGATTCCGAGACGACGAGCTGACCGGGTTACGAAGTTGACACCATCGCGGTCGCGCTCGAGGGCGTTCGCGTTGAATTGGTTGCCGTATTGCACCCGGAAGATGGATGAGAGGGGGACCAAAATCAGACCCCTTCCGAAACTCGGTAGGCAAGATACTTTCTCAGCTCGTCCTGGAACGCCTTCTCGGTCAGACTTGAATAGTCCGTAGTCATATAAGCTTCGGCGCACCATTTGCCTTCTACCGCAAGAATCGCTGAGACTGCGTGTTTTCCGTCAGTGTCGCGGCTCAAGTATCGGCCAAGCCACGCCTGCTTGATGGTTGCCCAACGATGGTATGCATCAATCCGACCCTTACCCTTCACCTTCACAAAGCCATCATCGCGCCAGTAGCCCAGCCACGTTTTCTTGTCCCGGGGGTGCGGCTGGTGGGCCTTTAACACTATCGTGCAAGTGATTGCGCCGACGTCTGAGTTGAAGAAGAGCTCCTCGGGCATCGACATGACGGCTTCTACCGTGTGTTTGCTCATGAGTCGCTTTTTAAGTTCCAAGTTTGGACCTTCGCTGGCGAGCACACAGCTGATGGGAATAATGGCGATGCAGGTGCCTCCAGGCTCCAGGTTGTCCGCACTCCAGATTACGAACTCTAATTCCTCAATGTCTTGCGCTGATGCCTTATAAGGGGGGTTCAACAGCGCCACGTTTGGCTTGTGCCGCCTCACCCGTTCTGCATCATCGAAGCAGGAGCCGAGCACGATCCCGCTCTTGCCGTCGCCCTGTAGGATCATATTGCTGATCGCGAGCGCGTAAATATCGTCTTGAACTTCGGTGCCAAAGAGCTGGGTGGTTTTCACCCGCTTTACAGTCTCGCTGTCGCCTTGACTCGCCGCGACCATTCTTTTCATGGCGCTGATGAGGAATCCGCCGGTGCCACAACAGCTATCCCAGACGACACTCCGGTCGTTTACCTGGGCCAAGTCTGCAAAGAGTTCTGTAATATGAGGAGGGGTGAGAACGATACCCAGGCCTTTGTCGTTGTTGGCGTAACGCAAAAAACTCAATGTAAAACTGGCCTATCGTGTCAAAATACTCGTGTGTTCGCATGAACCCATTGACCCGATCATCCACCTCTGAGATCAAGTCGACGAGCTCTCGCATATCTCGCGAGAGTATCGTGTGGGTCGAGATCCACGCGTAGGCATTACGCAAATTCTGTATGCGCGCGCGGTCAATGCCGTCATGTTTGAGTTCGTTGACTATAGTATTAACTAAGTTAGACGAGAGCTCTTCGGCGTTTCTAGAAGAAGCATATCCGATCCGGAAAGCGCGGTTCTGCAGAGAAATCAGAATTCCGCTTAGGAGGAGACTCCGCTGGGACTCCTTCACCTTTAGCTTGTGAAGCCTCTCGTTCAGATCTTGAGAGTAGGAGAGTAGAGCCTCGTAGTCCTGGTTGAACTTTTCAGGGCTTGTGATGTACGCTTGATAATAGTCCTTTATGGCTAGTATCTTGTCGCCGACGAAAGCGTTGACGGCAAATGCCGCGCGCAAGCAGAGGAAGTGCGAGACAAGCACTTCCTGCGCTGTCTCGCCACTGACGCCGATGGCGATGACGTCGAATTCCTTGCACAGGTATGATGCGTAGTGAAGTGCGCCATCGCATGCATATGCCACCGGCTGACTGAAGTCGGGGCTGCGGTGGCGGCTAACATCGGCCTTGCATTCGATAACGATCACAAGGTCCGGGTACTGCGCTGTCGAAATGATAAACTCAGGCTGGCCGACGCCGCTGCCCTTTTTCGAGGCTTGCTTCAGGAGCTTGGCGATGCGTGGGTTATCGCTTTTCTGTTCCTCTATGCGAACACGATCGTCGTCAAAATAGCCTTGGGCCCTTAGCCAATCTCTGACCAGAGATTCTGTCTTACGCTCGTTCGCCATTTTACCCCCGTGCCATGCTCTTATCGCAGCCAGAGAAGCGTCACAATGGTCTAAGCGTGGAGGGCGCCGGCTCCGGAAGCTAGCCCTCATCTCCCATCCGCAACGCCGCAATAAACGCCTCCTGCGGAATGCTCACACTCCCATACTCCCGCATCCGCTTCTTCCCTTCCTTCTGCTTCTCAAGCAGCTTCCGCTTCCGAGTAGCATCCCCCCCATAGCATTTCGCCGTCACATCCTTCCGCAACGCCGCAATCGTCTCCCGCGCAATGACCTTGCCGCCGATCGCCGCCTGGATCGGGATCTTGAACAAATGGCGCGGGATGAGGTCCTTCAGCCGCTCGCACATGCCGCGGCCGCGCGCCTCGGCATTGCCGCGGTGGACGATCATCGACAGTGCATCGACCGGCTCGCCGTTGACCAGGATGCTCATCTTGACGAGGTCGCCGTCGCGGTGGCCGATCATGTGATAGTCGAAGCTGGCATAGCCGCGGCTGATCGATTTCAGCCGGTCGTAGAAGTCGAACACCACCTCGTTGAGCGGCAGCTCGTAGCGCAGCATCGCGCGGGCGTGGCTGCCGGTGCCGACGTAGGTCAGGTCCTTCTGGATTCCGCGGCGGTCTTGGCACAATTTGAGCACCGCGCCGAGATATTCGTCGGGCATGTAGATGGTCGCCTCGATCCACGGCTCGGCGACCGCCTCGACCACGCTCGGGTCGGGCCAGTCGGCCGGGTTGTGGATTTCGCGGACGTTCGCGCTTTCTCTTTCCCCGTTCGTGTCGAGCGAAGTCGAGACACGTCCCTCGACACGCTCGGGACGAACGGATTTGGAGGACCCCCGCATGTGCACCTCATAGACGACGCTCGGCGCGGTAGTGATCAGGTCGAGGTCATATTCGCGGGTCAGCCGTTCCTGGATGATCTCGAGGTGGAGCAGGCCGAGGAAGCCGCAGCGGAAGCCGAAGCCTAGGGCCGCGCTGGTTTCCATCTCGAAACTGAACGAGGCGTCGTTGAGCCGCAATTTGTAGAGGGAGTCGCGGAGCTTCTCGAAGTCGGCGGCATCGACCGGGAACAGGCCGCAGAACACCACCGGCTGGACGGACTTGAAGCCGGGCAGGGCCTCGGCGGCGGGCTTTTTGGCGTCGGTGATGGTGTCGCCGACGCGGGTCTCGGCGACTTCCTTGATCTGGGCGGTGATGAAGCCGATCTCGCCCGGGCCGAGCTCGCCGAGCGGCTCGATCTTGGGCCGGAAGCAGCCGACGCGGTCGACCAGGTGCGTCGTCCCCGCCTGCATGAACTTGACCTGTTGGCCCTTGCGGATCGCTCCGTCGATCACCCGCACGAGGATGACGACACCAAGGTAGGGGTCGTACCATGAATCGACCAGCATCGCCTTCAGCGGAGCCTCGCGGTCGCCTTTGGGCGGCGGCACCTTGTCGACGATCGCCTGCAGCACCTCGTCAATCCCAAGGCCGGTCTTGGCGCTGGCCAGCACCGCTTCGCTGGCGTCGAGGCCGATGATCTCCTCGATTTCCTGGCGCACGCCTTCGGGGTCGGCGGCCGGCAGGTCGACCTTGTTGATCACCGGGACGATCTCATGGTCGTGCTCGATGCTGGCATAGACATTGGCGAGGGTCTGCGCCTCGACCCCCTGCGCCGCGTCGACCACCAGCAACGCGCCTTCGCAGGCGGCGAGGCTTCGGCTGACCTCGTAAGCGAAGTCGACGTGGCCGGGCGTGTCCATCAGGTTGAGTTCGTAGGTCTCGCCGTCCGCCGCCTGCCATTCGAGGCGCACCGTCTGGGCCTTGATGGTGATTCCGCGCTCGCGCTCAATGTCCATGTTATCAAGCACTTGCGCGGACATTTCGCGCTCGGACAGGCCGCCGGTGCGCTGGATCAGACGGTCGGCGAGCGTCGACTTGCCGTGGTCGATATGGGCGATGATCGAGAAGTTGCGGATGCGGGATAAGTCGGTCACGCGGCGGCCGCTAGCAGAGCGCCGGCCGCCTGTCAGCGCCCGCGGTTCCAAGCGCGCACCGCCGCTCGTCGAAGGCTGGAGCGCGCCGGTCGAAGGCGATTGCCATCGAGGGCCAAGCCATTAAACATGCATTGTTTCTCCAAAAAAGCCGGAGCCCGCCAGTCATGAAGCCCTTGTCTCGCCTTACTTTCCTGCTTGCCGGAGCCTCGCTGCTCGCGGCGTGCGCGACCGCCCCGCAGGTCGCTTACGCGCCGCCGCCGGCCGAGCAGCCGGCAGCCCCGGCGGAACCGGCGCCGGTCCCGGCGCTGATCAGCCAGGTCGCCATCCCGCACGAGGGGTTCCGGCTCGAGAACGGGCTCACCGTGCTGGTCCACACCGACCGCAAGGCGCCGGTGGTCGGGGTCGCGATGTGGTACAATGTCGGGTCGAAGGACGAGCCCAAGGGCAAGACCGGCTTCGCCCACCTGTTCGAGCATCTGATGTTCAACGGGTCGGAGAATCTGCCGGGCGACTATTTCGAATATCTGCAGCAGATCGGCGCCACCGACTATAACGGCACGACCAACGCCGACCGCACCAACTACTTCCAGACGGTGCCGACCGGAGCGCTCGAGCGGGCGCTGTTCATGGAAAGCGACCGAATGGGCTATCTGCTCGGCGCGGTCACTCAGGCGAAGCTCGATAACCAGCGCGGGGTCGTCCAGAACGAGAAGCGCCAGGGCGACAACCAGCCGGGCGGGCTGGTCTATTACGAGATCCTCGAGAACCTGTTCCCGGAGGGCCACCCCTATCGGCACTCGACGATCGGATCGATGGCCGACCTCGACGCCGCGAGCATGCGCGACGTGCGCGAATGGTTCCGCGACAAATACGGCCCCAACAATGCGGTGCTGGTGCTCGCCGGCGACATCGACGCCGCGACCGCCCGGCCTCTGGTCGAGAAATATTTCGCCGAAATCCGGCGCGGCCCGGCCAACGTTCCTGCGGCCGCAGACGTCCCGGTCCTCGCCGCACCCAAGTCGAGCGTGATGAAGGACCGCGTCGCCGCGGTGACGGTGTCGCGCTACTGGCCGATGCCGGGCCTGCTCGACCGCCAACTCGTGGCGCTCGACATTGGCGGATCGGTTCTCGGCGGCCTTGCCAGCTCGCGGCTCGACCGAATCCTGGTCCGCGAGGAGAAGACCGCCGTATCGGTCAGCGCAGGACTGTTCCCGATGCAGCGCGTCGGAATCTTCTTCGCCCAGGCGACGGTCAAGCCGGGCGTGGATCCGGCTCTGGTCGAGCGGCGGCTCGACGAAATCATCGCTGACTATATCGCCAACGGGCCGACCGAGGAGGAGGTCCGCCGCGCCGCCACACGCGAGGTGAGCGGGCGAATCCGCGGCCTCGAGCAGGTTGGCGGGTTTGGCGGCAAGGCGGTCACCCTGGCCCATGGTGAGGTGATTGCCGGCGACAGCGATTTTTACCGCAAGACCCTCGCCAATTATGCGACCGTGACTCCGGCCGAAATCCGCACGGCGATGTCGCAATGGCTGGCCAAGCCGGCGTTCAGCCTTCGGCTCGAGCCCGGCGAGCGCCCGCCCTACGCGGAGGCCAAGGCCGTCGCGCAGAAGCCGGGGAAGGCGTCGGACAAGATCACCGTGACCAAGAAGCGCGAGGTCCCGCCCTTGGGACAAATGCAGGCGCTCGACTTCCCCGACATCCAGCACGTTCGGCTGTCGAATGGAATCGAGCTCCATTATGCCCAGCGCACGGCGGTTCCGGTCACCCAGATCGCATTGGCGTTCAACGCCGGTTTTGCTGCCGACGTCGCCGGTGCCCGAGGTCTGCAAAATCTGACGATGAACCTGCTGGAGGAGGGAACGACGACCCGGACCTCGCAGGAAATCGCAGAAGAGCAAGAAAGGCTCGGAGCGCAAATCTCCGCTAGCGGCTCCGCCGACCGAAGCACCGTCAGCATGTCGGCGTTGAGCGCCAACCTCGGCCCGTCGCTCGACCTGCTTGCCGACGTCGTCCGCAACCCGGCCTTCGCGCCGCCGGAAGTGGAACGCGTCCGAGGGCAGATTCTGACGAGCATCGCTCAGCAGATGAAGGATCCGAACGCGATGGCGAGCCGGGCACTTCCGGCCCTGCTCTACGGGGAGCAGCACCCTTATGCGACGACCGGCATCGGCGTCGCCGATGCCGTCGAGCGGTTCAGCCGCGACGACCTGGTGACGTTCCAGCAGCGCTGGCTGCGACCCGACAATGTCGAAGTCTTCGTCGTGTCGGATCGCCCGCTTGCGGAAGTGCAGGGCGCGCTCGAGCGCCATTTCGGCGACTGGCAGGCCCCCGCGGCTCCACGCGGCCAGAAGCAGTTCGCCTCGCCCCCGCCGCGTGCCACCGCGCCCAAGATCTATCTGATCGACCGGCCGCAATCGCCTCAGTCGGTGATTGTCGCCGGACAAGTCACGCCGGTCGATCCGAGAGGCGACGTCACGGCCCTGACCAGCGCCAACGACATCATCGGCGGTACTTTCCTGTCCCGGATCAACATGGACCTGCGCGAAACCAAGGGCTGGTCGTACGGCGTCAGCGGGAATCTTTCGCTTCATGAAGCGGCGGTTCCCTATGTCGTGAGAGCGCCCGTCCAGGCCGACCGGACCGGCGATTCGATCACCGCGCTGGCCCAGAACTACCGACTGTTCCTGACTTCATCGGGAACAACCGCCGAAGAGCTCGAGCGGACCATTGCCAACAACATCCAGCAGCTTCCCGGCCGGTTCGAGACATCGTCGGCAGTTCTGTCGGGAATGATGCTGAACGACCTGCTCGGGCGGCCCGACAATTATTACGAGCTGCTCGCGGACCGCTTCCGCGGACAGACCCGGGCCAGTCTCGACGCTGCCGCGCGGGCGGCGATCGCTCCGGAAGGCTTTGTCTGGCTGGTGGTCGGCGATGCAAAAGTCGTTCGGCCGCAGCTTGAAAAACTCCGGATCCCGATCGAGGTCATCGAGCCGAGATAGGTCGGGGTAGCCACGGAGTGCCGATCGTGAGCAGGAAGTGGGTGCGACTGGCCATGCTTGCCGCAGCTGGCGTCGCCGCCCCGGCTGGCGCCCAGGTTACCGCGTCGCAAGCGGCACCGCTGCCCTCGTCGGCCGCCGTCCCGTCAGCCGCGGACCAACAGCTGAAGGCGCTTTACGAACGCTATTCGGACTGGGTGTTGCGCGAATGGCGCGCCAGCCCGGAAGAAGCGGACGAGAACGGCTCGCCCGCCGGGCTGATGCAGGTCGACGCTGCGTCCGAAATGCGCCGGATGCGGTTCCGCCAGGCGTTGCTTGCCGAGCTGGACCGGATTCCGACCGCGGAGCTTTCGGACTCGGAGCGGATCAATGCAGCGGTGCTTCGAACCGTGCTCGAGAACGCGATCAGCGAGGCTCGTTTCCGCTCCTGGGAGATGCCGTTCAATAGCGATTCGGCATTCTGGGCGGGACTGACTCCGCGGCAGGGCCTGCCCAATGCCAAAGCCTACCGCAATTATCTCGGGAGGATGCGCGACGTGCCGCGCTTCTTCGCCGAGAATATCACCAACATGCGGGCAGGACTGAAGCGCGGATTTTCGGTGCCGCGAGTGACGCTCGAGGGGCGGGATGCGTCGATCGCCGCCTATGCCGAAACGGACGTCGAGAAGAACCCGTTCTACGCCGCATTCCGGCAGATGCCGGAGAATATTCCGGCGGCCGAGGGGGAGGCCCTGCGGGCGGAAGCCCGTAAACTGATCGGCGAGGCGGTCGTCCCAGCCTATTCGAACCTGCTAACCTTCTTCCGCAACGAATATGTGCCGCGGGCGCGCACCACTATCGCGGCAAAGGACCTGCCGCAGGGCGACCGATATTATGCGGCGCAGGCTCGCATCTACACCACGCTCGACCTCACTCCGCGCGAAATCCACGAGATCGGGCTTCGGGAGGTGGCGCGAATCGAAGCAGAGATGCAGCAGACGATGCGCGAGGCCGGATTCGGCGGCGCATTGCAGGAATTCATCCGCCACCTCCGGACCGACCCGCAATTCTACGCCAAAACCCCGGAGGAGCTGTTGATGTTCTCCGCCTGGGTGGCGAAGCGCGTCGACGGCAAGCTCGGCGAGACCATCGGAACGCTGCCGCGCCGAAGGTTCACGATCCTGCCGGTGCCGGACGAGATCGCGCCATACTACACCGCGGGCAGGGGCGGCCTGCAAAGCTGCCTGATGAACACCTACGACCTGCCGAGCCGGCCACTGTACAATATCCCCGCCCTAACGCTTCACGAATGCGCTCCCGGCCACAGCATGCAGGCGGCGCTGGCGGAGGAACGGCCGGCGGTGCCGAAGTTCCGCCAAAACCTCTATTTCTCCGGCTACGGCGAAGGCTGGGGGCTTTATTCCGAGTGGCTCGGTATCGGCATGGGCATCTATCGCACGCCATACGAAAATTTCGGCCGGCTGAGCTACGAGATGTGGCGCGCGGCGCGGCTGGTCATCGACACCGGAATCCACCAGTACGGCTGGTCGCGTGAGCGAGCGACCGAATATCTCGCCAGCCGCACCGCGCTTTCGGAGCACGAGGTGCGTACCGAGATCGACCGCTACATCAGCTGGCCTGGCCAGGCGCTTTCCTACAAGCTCGGCGAGATCACCATCCACAAACTTCGCCGCGAGGCCGAGGCGAAGCTCGGGCCGAAGTTCGACCAGCGCGCCTTCCACGACGCGATATTGAATCTCGGGGCGGTGCCGCTGCCGGTGCTCGAGTCCGAGATCAGGCGGTTCATCGACGCGTCGGCACAGCAGCCGCAGACTCGACCCTGAAGCCCACTCCGGCTGCGGCGCACAGAAGCGGCCGGTTATTCGGCCCGGCGGACCGTTCCGCCGCCGTTGACCACGGTGCTGACCTTCCCCGTCGACGCGTAGCGGATTTCGCCGCCACCGTTCACGGCTCCGGAAAGGGTCGACGAACGGCCGGTCAGGACCCGGCCGCCGCCGTTGACCGCGGCCGACAGGTTCGCAGCGGACACCGACCGGACGTCGATCTGACCCCCGCCGCTGACCGCCGCGGAGAGCCGGTCCTGCGGACGGAATCCGGCAGACGCGGTGATGGTGCCGCCGCCCGAGATGGCGGCGTCGGGCATGCTCGGGCTGTGGATTTCGATCCTCAAAGCATAATGTCTCGGGCAACGATTGACGCAGGCGTCGATGCGCAGCTGGCCGTTGCGGTCGACGCTGAAGCGCGTGACCTGGCTGTTACCCTCGACGATCGTGACCCGTTGCGAAGCGCCGGGACGGACGGTCACGCTTCCACCGCCGCGCAGCTGGATGGAACGGAACTCGGGCGTCAACACGACCTCGGCCGCCTCGAGCGGAGCGGCGAGAGTGACGGAAAGGATTACGCAGATCGGAAACAGCAGAGAAATCGGGCGCATCGGACGGAGCCTTTCAGATGTTGTGCTACATTTGTAGCGCTACATATGTAGCGTTGTCAACAGCAACAGCCGAGGCGGGTGACATGGCCCATTTTCCGGCCGGGGCGCGCCTCACCCTTGCCGTAGAGGTGGAGATGGGCGCCGGGCTCGGCGACCAACTGCGGCCAGCGAAGAACATCATCGCCGATCAGATTGTCCATGGTGACGGTCGCACCGACGCGGTCGGTGGGGCCAAGCGGAAGGCCGCAGATGGCGCGAATGTGCTGCTCGAATTGCGACGTAACGGCGCCCTCGATCGTCCAGTGCCCACTGTTATGGACGCGGGGAGCGATCTCATTGACCAGCGCCCCCGCGCGGCTAGCAAAAAATTCGACGGTCAGCACACCGACATGACCGAGGGCGTCGGCGATCCGCGCGGTCTCCGCGCGCGCCTCGTCGACCTGGGCGGCGACTGCCGGCCCGCACGGCACCAGCGAACGGCGCAGGATCCCGTCGTCGTGGGCGTTCTCGGGACTGTCCCAGAAGGCGTGCTCGCCGACTGCCGACCTGGCGACGATCACCGAAAATTCGGCGAAGAAATCGACTGCGGCCTCGGCAATCGCCGGCTCGCCGCCGATCGCGGCCCAGGATGCCTCGGCCGCGTCCGGCGAGCGGATCCAGGCCTGGCCCTTGCCGTCATAGCCGTAGCGCCGGGTCTTGAGCACCAAGGGACAGCCGAGCGTCTCGATCGCCGACCGCACGTCGCCCAGCGAGCCGACCCGGCGCCAGCGTCCGACCTTGCCGCCGCTCGCCTCGATGAAACTTTTTTCCTGGGCCCGGTCCTGGGCGACGGCGAGCGACTCGGCGCCGGGGCGAAGCTTGGAGCCAAGCAGGCGTAGCGGCTCGACGGGGAGATTCTCGAACTCGTAGGTGGCGACGTCGACCACCGCGCCGAAGCGGCGCAGAGCCGCCTCATCGTCAAAAGCGGCGCATGTGAATTCGGCGGCGACCTCGGCGGCGACGGGTCGCTCGTGCGGGTCGAGGACGTGGCAGCGATAGCCGAGCTGGGCGGCGGCGATTGCCAGCATCCTGCCGAGCTGGCCGCCGCCGACGATGCCGATGGTGGAGCCGGGCGGGATGGTCATTCAGGCTGTTCGGCGACCGACTGAGTCTGGCTGTCGCGATAGTCGTCGAGGCGCGCCGCCAGATCCACGTCGCCGGCGGCCAGCATGGCCGCGGCGAGCAAGGCGGCGTTGATCGCCCCGGCCTTGCCAATCGCCAGGGTCCCGACGGGGACCCCGGCCGGCATCTGGACGATCGACAGCAGGCTGTCCAAGCCCTTGAGTGCCTGGCTTTCGACCGGCACGCCGAGCACCGGCAGGCTGGTCATCGACGCCGTCATGCCCGGCAGGTGTGCGGCGCCGCCGGCGCCGGCGATGATCAGCTTGAGCCCGCGGTCCCTCGCCGAATGCGCATATTCATAGAGCCGCTGCGGCGTCCTGTGCGCCGAAACGACCTTGGTCTCGAAAGCGACGCCGAGCGTTTCGAGGGTTGCGGCGGCGTGGCGCATGGTCTCCCAGTCGGAGCGGCTGCCCATGATGATTCCGACGAGCGGCGCTGCCATAGAATGTTCCGACTGCCCCAGATTGAAGCGGTTCGTTTAGGAAGATGGGCGGCGGGGCGCAATTGCCGTAGAGAAAAGGGCAATTTTCACAACGCGCAAATCCCGTTATGTCACGGACGGAGAAGGGGGAAATACGAGCGATGGCCGATAAGCTCGTCGAACAAGGGGGAGTCGAAACGCTGGTCGCCGAAATCGAGCGGCTGCGCGGAGAGATTGCCCGGCTCGAGGAGCGGGTGCAGCTGCTCGACCATCTCGCACATCACGACCCCCTGATCGAGCTTCCCAACCGCCGCGGCTTCATGCGCCAGCTCGAATCGCTGATCGCCCGGGTGACCCGCCATGGCGAGCCGGCGGCAATGCTGTTCGTCGACATCGACGGGCTGAAGATGATCAATGACACGTTCGGCCATGCTGCCGGCGACGAGGCTTTGATTTACGTCGCCCAGTTGCTTGTGTCGGGCGTTCGCAAGAGCGACTGCGTTGCCCGCATCGGCGGCGACGAATTCGGAATCCTGATCGAGCGCGCCGACGAGGCCAGCGCCGAGGAGACTGCGTCGCGACTGGCGACGATGATCGCCGATTGCGAGTTCTGCCACGATGGCACCTGCCTGCCCTTGAGCGTCGCCATCGGGATCGGCATGATCGAGGCGGACGACCTGCCGGAGGCCGTGATCACCCGCGCCGACCTTGCCATGTACCGGGAGAAAGCAGCGGCCTAGCCGCCAAAGCGACCTGCCAGGCGGCGGCTGCAGGCCTAGGCGGGGCGTTCGCTCAAATAATAGCGGTCGCTGACCGAAAGGTCGTCGCCGAGCTCGTAGACAATCGGCTGGCCGGTCGGGATTTCGAGCGCGACGATGTCCTCGTCGCCGATATTCGAGAGATGCTTGACCAAAGCGCGCAGCGAATTGCCGTGGGCGACGACGATCACGCGCTCGCCGCGGCGAAGAGCCGGTACGATCTCGGCCTCATAATAAGGGAATGCCCTGGCGATGGTATCCTTGAGGCTTTCTGTCGCTGGGATGTCGATGCCGGCATAGCGGCGGTCGTGGCTGACGTCGCAGGGGCTGTCGCCCGCAAGAGGAGGCGGCGGGACGTCGAACGAGCGCCGCCAGATCTGGACCTGCTCATCGCCGACCGTGTCGCGCATCTCCTGCTTGTCGAGACCAGTCAGCGCGCCGTAGTGGCGCTCATTGAGGCGCCAATGCTTTTCGACCGGAAGCCATAGCCTGTCGAGCTCGTGAAGGACGAGGTGGAGCGTCCGGATCGCGCGGGTGAGGACGCTGGTGAAGCACAGGTCGAAATCGAAGCCGCGCTCCCTGAGCAGTCGCCCGGCGGCGCGCGCCTCCTCGACGCCCTGGTCCGACAGGTCGACGTCCCACCAGCCGGTAAAGCGGTTCTCAAGGTTCCACTGCGACTGGCCGTGGCGCAGCAGGACGAGCGTGGGCATCAGCCCTTTGCTCCTTCAAGCTGCTTCGACTTCAACAGCTCGGCCTTCGCCTTGCGAACCTCAGGCAGGACGGCGTGGAGGGCATCGAGACAGGCGAAGGCAAGGTGCTTCGACCGCTCGGGGCTCCAGCCATAATCGGGATCGGGCAGGTCGAAATTGTCCTTGAACGGCATTTCGAGAGTCATCGACACGCACCCGTAGCGCTCCGCCAGCTGGGTGGTCGACATCGACATATTGGCCTGACCCGGCGGCGGGATCTCATAGCCCTGGCGGGTCTGGAAGTCGGGCGACAGCCGCTCGAGCGTGCTGGAGAACAGCTTGAACAGGTTCAGCTGCCGGTCGGTGATTGACGGAATGCCTTCGAAGCCGGCTAGGAAGTTGGCGGGAATCGCCTCGTCGCCGTGGATGTCCATGGCAAAGTCGACGCCGATCGCGTCCATGGCATTGCGCACGCACAGGACTTCCGGACTCTTTTCGGCGGAGGGCGCGTGCCACTCGCGATTGAGGTTGGTGCCGACGGCATTGGTCCTGAGATGGCCGCGCCGTGAGCCGTCCGGGTTCATGTTGGGGATGATCCGAAAGGTGCATTGCTGGAGCAGCGACCTGGCAATCGGGTCGGCCGGATCCGTAAGCTTTTCGAGCGCGCCCTCCATCCACCACTCGGCCATCGTCTCACCGGGATGCTGCCGAGCGTACAGCCATACGCGAAGGTCCCCCTCACCCATGGTCAGGCAATCGATGTCCTGCCCGTCGAGGCTTTTGCCGAGCGATCGATATTCGACCCCGGGGAGCGATGCGACCGAAGTCACAAGATCGTGGTGCCGCTCCATCGAATAGGGCGCGAAATAGGCGATCCAGACGCAGTCCGTCGGCGGCGTGAAGCGCATGGTGAGAACGCCGTTTGAATAAATCGTCTGATCGATCCGCACCCATTCATCGCGGTCAATCGACAGGCATGCTTTATAGTCGGGCCAGCCATCGGGATAAGCGGCGCCAGCGCAATTCGTGATGCGCAGCGTCAATTCGCGGCCGCCACCGCCGGCCACACGGAAATGGAACCACTGGTAAAAGTCGGACATGTGGTCCTTGACGATCTCGAGATCGACCTCATCGCCCTTGGCCTCAACGACGCGGATGTTACCCGCGTCGAACGCGCTCGAAATCGTGACGGTCATGGAATTCCCTGGAAAAGCGTGGATCAGCGCGACCTGATAGTGCGCCCGGACTCACCTGGAAAGTCCGCAAATAGGGCCCGAGCCAGCGGCATCGACAGAGCGGCAAGATCGCCTGCCCTGGGCTGCATCTGGCTAATGGCCCGGCCCTGCCACAATCCGACGCCATCGTGGCGTCGGCTGATCTGGACGATGAGCGCGGTCGCCGGCGCAGGGGCAACGAGAGTCGTCTGGGCGCGAAGCGGCGCCGGACCGGTCATCGCCAGCTCGCCGGCGGACCCGGTGCGCACGTCCACGGACGCCAGCAATTCGGCCATGCCGATGTCGCCGACCGGGGTAAAGCCTTGACGCGACAGCTCGGCAGCGACCGCACCGACATAGGCGCTCAGGACGGGATCGCCGGACCGGGCGAGGTCGACCGGCGCGACGGCAATACGCGCCGGAGCGGCCACCTGACCACCATGCGAGCGGTAAACCTCCGTGGTCGCGTCTCCGACCGGACCGACCGGAATCGTCTCGCAAGCGGCAAGCAGCAGTGCCCCAACGGCAGCGACGACGGGGATGGTTTTCATGGATTTCCTCCGCTAGCCACGGCGCATGCGGAAAAACCAACGTTTCGTCGCGGGCTTGGCTGCATGACCGATAGCAGGCGAGTGCCCGTGCTGGTTACCGGCGGCGCCGGCTATATCGGCAGCCATGCGGTGCTGGCCCTGCTCGACGCCGGCTGGCCGGTGGCGGTGATCGATGATCTGTCCAACGGCACGCGGGACGTCGTCCCGGACGAGGCGGCGTTTTACGAAGGATCGATTGCCGACCCGGCGCTGGTCGAGCGGGTCTTCGCCGAGCAGCAAACCCGGGCGATCATGCATTTCGCCGGATCGATCGTCGTTCCGGAGTCGGTCGAAAAGCCGCTCGATTATTACCGCAACAACACGGTCGCCACCCATTCGCTCATCGGCGCAGCGGTCACCGCCGGGATCCGGCACATCCTGTTTTCATCGACTGCCGCGATCTATGGCGCGCCCGAGCATGTGCCGATCCAAGAGGGCGACCCCAAGCTTCCGATCAACCCCTATGGCGCATCCAAGCTGATGACAGAGCGGATGCTGGAAGACGCGTCGGCGGCGCATCCGTTCAACTATGGCGCGCTACGCTATTTCAACGTCGCGGGTGCGGATCCGGCGGGCCGCGCCGGCCAGATCGGAAAAGGTTCGACCCATCTGATCAAGGTGGCGGTCGAGGCGGCGGTCGGCAAGCGCGCCCATGTCGACGTGTTCGGCGACGACTATCCGACTCCGGACGGCACTTGCATCCGCGACTACATCCACGTCAGCGATCTGGCCGATGCGCACGTGCGGGCGCTCGAGCGGCTCGCCCAGGCGCCCGACCAGAATCTCGTCCTCAACTGCGGTTACGGCAAGGGCCTGTCGGTGCTGGAAGTGCTCGACGCGCTCGACCGGGTGCTCGGCAGGCCCGTGCCGCGCCGGCTCATGGGACGGCGGCCGGGCGACCCGCCCATGCTCGTCGCTTCCAATCGCGCGCTCGTCGAAACTTTGAACTGGCATCCGCGATTTGCCGATATCGACACGATCGTGACCCACGCCCTCGACTGGGAACGTAAGCTCCTGCAGCCTGCCTGATCTTGATCCGCTCGTCCCTCCTCCTCAGCGCATTCCTGCTGGCGTCTGCTACTGGTGCGGCGCAGCCCGCCGACGGCGCCGCCGACCGGCTTCGCGGCCACATCGCTTTCCTCGCCCATGATCGGCTGGAGGGGCGAGACACCGGTTCCGTTGGCCACGCCATTGCCGCCGATTATGTCGCCCGCGAGCTCGAGGCGCTTGGCCTCCGGCCGGCAGGCACCAACGGCAGCTGGTACCAGCCGGTGCGATTTCGCCGGGCCGCGGAATCGGACCCTCCGAGCATCAACTACGTCGTCGGAGGAAAGCGGATCCCTCTCGTTGCCGGTCGCGATGGCGGCGTCCGTCCAAGTCTCACTCAAGCCCGGCGGTCGATCGACGCGCCCTTGCTGTTCGTCGGGCACGGAATCAGCGATCCGCGCGTCGGCTTGGACGATTATGCCGGGCTCGATGCCCGCGGCAAAATCGTCGTGGCGCTGGGCGGAGCCCCGAGCGGTCCTGCCAGCGACGTGTCGGCCCACCTGCAGCAGGCAAAAGTGGAGATGGCCGCCGCCAGAGGTGCGGTTGGCTTTATCGAGATCGCGGCCAACGAGCGTTCGCGATCCGGTGCAGTTGCCCGCGCCGGGCGTCCGCTGGTCGGCTGGGTTGGCGCCAAGGGGCCCGGAGGCCATGCCGCCGCCGAAGTCGGTGCGCTGATCGCGCTCTCGGCGGAATGGTCGGAACGGTTGTTCGAAGGCGCGCCCAAATCGCTGGCCGCGGCACAGGCAGAAGCCACGCAGGGTCCGGTCAGGGGTTTCGACCTGCCCGGCCGGCTGCGCCTCCAGGCATCGAGCGAATGGCAGGAATTTACCAGCCCGCAGGTCGTCGGCATCCTGCCGGGGCGCGATCCCGCGCTCGCGTCCGAGCATGTCGTTCTGATGGGTCACCTCGACCATCTCGGCGTGGAAACCCCGGCCAAGCCGGGCGAGGACGGAATTTACAACGGCGCGCTCGACAATGCGGCCGGGATCGCCACCCTGATCGAGGCGGTGCGTTCGTTCGTCGTCTCGGGCCAGCCGCCGCGGAGAACGGTGATGGTAATCGCCGTTACCGGTGAGGAGCGCGGCCTGCTGGGGGCCGATTATTTCGCCGTCCACCCGACGGTACCGATGCAGAGCATCGTCGGCGTCGTGAACCTCGACATGCCCCTGCTGCTTTACGATTTCACCGACGTCATCGCCTTCGGCGGGGAGCATTCCACCATGACCGCGGCCCTCGCCAGCGCGGCCGAGCCGATGGGCATCGCCGTTTCACCGGACCCGATGCCCGAGCAGACCTTGTTCGTGCGTTCGGATCATTACCGGTTCGTCCAGCGGGGGGTGCCGTCGATCTTTCTGATGACCGGCCATGCCAATGGCGGAAAGGCGGCGTGGGACCACTACCTCGCGAATGTCTATCATAGCCCACGCGACGATCTGTCGCAGCCGATCGACTGGGGCGCTGGCAAGAGGTTCGCCGAGCTCAACTATCGCATCGCCCGTGCTCTCGCCGATCAGCCGCAAAGGCCGCTGTGGTACCGCGACAGCTATTTCGGCCAGGCATTCGCCCCGGCGCAGCCGAAGGCCGAGCGCTAAGCTTCCCTATCGGCCGGCATCGCCAGATCCCTCCGCATGCAGCCCGAGCCCGAACAACATCTCGGCAGCACCCGCGGCATCGTCGGGACGGATTTCCGGATACCGGGCGCGGATCTCGGTTGCCGCCCGGCGGATCTCGGCGCCGAGCCCGCAGCGCGCGCCCGCAGCGGTCATCGCCCGATCGAGCGCCTGCGCTTCGGCCAAGTCGCGCACTTCCCTAAGAGTCTCGGGCGACATGGACGCGCGCATACAGACGAGCGCTGGCCGCGCGCGGTCGATTAGCGATCGGACCAGCGGCCGATCATCCATCAGGGTCGTAAATGCCATGGACAGACCGGCTGGCCCGGCAAGAAGCGCAGCGGCAAGCAATGGCAACATCGATTTCGACTCCCCCGGGTTGAGACCGAAGAGTATCGCGTGCGCGGGCGGCTGCAAGGGAGCGAGCTTGACTTGGAAGCCGCCGCCCCTTAGGTGCGCCGCTCGGTTCGGCCGACTGGCCTGACCTCCTGACAATCAAGATACGAGAGACGAGCGGGCGCCCGGCCATGAAGATTCGCAACAGCCTCAAGTCGCTGAAGGACCGCCACCGGGATTGCCGCGTCATCCGTCGCCGCGGCCGCACCTACGTCATCAACAAGACGAACCGCCGCTTCAAGGCCCGGCAGGGTTAGGCCTCAAGGCGCTTTAGCGCCTTTCCAAATCACTGAACTTGTGGAAGAAAACGCTGGCGACGAGCGTTTTCTGCGGTGAGTCGTGCCTGGCTGTCGGTCAGCGTCCATTCACACCGGCACCGCTATAGGCAGACGATGAGGAGTAGTGTGATGAAGAGCTTTTCCATCGCCATGCTGTTGGTCGGCGGGATCGCTCTCGCCGCGAGCCTGGCATTCTCGAGCGGCGCCATGGCGCAGTCGGGAAATGACACTCAGGCGACCCCGAAAAATTGGAACTACGAGATCAAGGACGGCAAGCGCGTTCCCAAGGCGCAGCGTGTGACCAACGCCGACGGCAGCTGGCGCGAGGAAATCCGCCAGGGCAATTGCGTCACCGTCAAGGAAGGCTCGCCGCAGGGCGAGGTCAAGATCACGCGCAAGTGCGACTAGCCGGGATTCGCCGGCCGCGACCCCGCTTGCGGCTCGTCTGACGTCGCGGGCTGGCCCTCCCGGCGGATGACGCAGGCGGGCAATCCATATTGCTGAAGATCGCGGCACAGCCGCACCTGCGCCGAACCGTCGGGACCGACGAAGATCGCCCAGTCGGTGCCGTCGTCGCATGTCGCCGTCCACATCGACAGATTGCCGTGCTCCTGGACATAGCCAGAGCGGTCCACCCGCTGGCAGCGCCAGCCCGAATCCTGGATTGCGCGTTTGAGCCCGATGTCGCGGTTGACCGGGTCGAGCTGGTGAAGCTGGTCCTGCGCCTCGCTTCGGACGACGATTGGCCGGCTCGGCTTGGTCGCCTGATTGTCCTCGCAGCTGGCGAACATGACCAAAGGCAGGGCCGGTGCGATCATCCAGTGAGCGCGCATCGTTACTCCTTTCACCAATGCCAACGCCGGTCGGAGGGCATCGGTTCAGTCGTCGTAGCGTATCGTGACCTTCGAGGCAGCCGCGACAGCCGTGTCGATCGCCTCCTGGACGGTATCGCAGCGGGCGAGCGAAACTCCCATTCGCCGGTTTTTCAAGGTCTTCGGCTTGGCAAACAGCCGCAGGTCGACCGGCGACCCCGGGCGGCCCACCGCCAGCGCCTCGGCGACCCCGTCGTAGCGGAAGCGCTCACTCTCCCGATCGGCGAGGATCACCGCCGAGGCCGAAGGGCCGGCGAACTCGATGGCGGGGATCGGCAGGCCGAGAATCGCCCGCAGGTGCAGCTCGAACTCACTGGGTAATTGCGAGATGAGAGTCACCATTCCGGTGTCATGCGGCCGCGGGCTAAGCTCCGAAAAAATCGCTTCCTCGCCGCGAATGAAGAATTCGACGCCGAACAGGCCGTTGCCACCAAGCGCTTCGACCACCTTGCGCGCCTGCGCCCGGGCCGATGCGAGGCAGCCCTGCGCAAGCGCTGCCGGCTGCCAGCTTTGGCGATAATCGCCATCGACTTGGCGGTGACCGATCGGCGGGCAGAACAGGATGCCATCGCGAGTGGCGACGGTCAGAAGCGTGATTTCGCTGTCGAACTCGATGAACTCTTCGACAATCACCCGCGGCCGGTCGCCGCGCATATTGGCGACGGCGTGGTCCCAAGCCTGCGCGACCTCGTCCTCGCTGCGCGCTATGCTCTGGCCCTTGCCGCTGCTCGACATCACCGGCTTAACCACGCACGGTATTCCGACCTCGGCGGCTGCGGCGAGCGCCTCGTCGCGGCTTTCGGCGAAACGGTAGCGCGAAGTGACGAGGCCGAGTTCGCGCGCGGCAAATTCGCGGATCCCGTCGCGGTTCATGGTCAGCTGCGCCGCTTTGGCCGAAGGGACGATCTTCCACCCGTCACCTTCGAGCTCGGCAAGGGTCGCGGTGTCGATCGCCTCGATCTCGGGCACGACATAGTCCGGACGATGCTTCTCCACCGCTGAGCGGAGCGCTTTGGCATCAAGCATCGGGAACACTTCAGAGACGTCGGCGAGCTGCATCGCCGGAGCGCCCGCGTAACGGTCGCAGGCGATGACCCGACAGCCCAGCCGCTTGGCGGCAATGGCGAATTCGCGGCCGAGCTCTCCGGACCCGAGCAACATCAAGGTAGCAGTGATCATCGCGCCGGCGATAGCGGGGCGGCCGTTCCTCGGCTAGGCTTTGGCAATTCCCGATTGGAAAGGCTGACGATGCGCCCGCTGATTGTCATTCCGCTGTTGCTGCTCACCGCCGCTCAGGCGCCGGCCCCCCGGACTCCGGCCGAGATCGTCGCCCAGGCGCCCGCCTCGGCCTGGCGCGACATTCCCGCCGACGACCTGCTGCTGATCGACGTGCGCGAGGGCGAAAGAGTGGTAATCCAGCTCGCTCCCGACTTTGCCCCGGTTCACGTCGCCAACATCAAGGCGCTGGCGCGCGGCAATTGGTGGGACGGCGCTGCCATCTACCGGGTGCAGGACAATTATGTCGTGCAATGGGGCAACAACGAATCCGACCGGCCGTTTCCAGCCGGGGTCGTCGAGAAGCCTCCGGCCGAATATACGCGGCCGCTTCGCGGCCTCACTGTTCGGCCGCTGGGCTATTCCGACCCTTACGCGCCGGCCGCCGGCCATGCGCTCGGTTGGCCTGTCGCCTATAGTCCCAAAGACGGCTGGGCGAACCTGGCCCATTGCTACGCCAGCGTCGGGGTGGGGCGGGGCCTGTCGCCAGACACCGGCACCGGCGGCGAGCTTTATGCGGTCATCGGCCATTCGCCGCGCCACCTCGACCGCAACATTGCCGTGGTCGGCCGGGTGATCGATGGTATCGAGCGGATGAGCTCCCTGCCGCGCGGCACCGAGGCGCTCGGCTTTTACAAGGAGCCGAGCCTGCACGTGCCGATCGCGCGAGTTCGGCTGGCGAGCCAGCTGCAAGAAGCCGAGCGGCCGCAGTTCCAGTATCTAAGCACGGCCAGCGCCGCCTTCGGCAATTATGTCCGGGCGCGCGCCAACCGGCGGGACGATTTTTTCATTCGTCCTGCCGGAGGGGTCGATTTATGCAATGCGCCGGTGCCGGTGAGGCGGAAGCCGGCGCCCTAGGTCACGCCGCCCAGGCGTGGGCGTCGCGGTTCTTGTGCTGGATCACCACGGGGGCATTGTGGTGCCGCATGCTTGCCTCCGCGAGCGGGAGCGCGGTCGCGCAAAACGCGCATTCCGCTGATACCCGGCCGATCAACCAGTGGGTGCGGCCGCAGCCGGGGCAGTGATTGACTTCATGTTCGCGATAGACGGCATGATAGCCGCGCCCCGCCGGGTCGTGCGGCTTGCGCGGCTCGTGGAGTGCCGAATTGGTCTGCATCGCTCGATCCTTCCTTCGCCGCCCCCAACGTGCGAAGCCGAGCGCAGGTTGCACGCATGCCGCAGGCGGGACACCACTTGACCTTGCGCCGAGAGCGAAAGACGCCGCCGAAAGGTGTTGGAAGAGCGCCGAACGGTGGAGCGCGTTGCGGGACTTTAGGACTTGAGGCCCTTGATCGAGATCGGCTCCGCGAACTCCGCGCCAAGCTTGTCGCCAGCGATCCACCGGACGACAGCGTTGGCCCGCTCCCGGCCCGGAAGCATCAGCCAGACCCGCGAACCCACTTCGAAGCGGCCGTCCGACTGTGCCATGAACCCGCGCTCCGAAATGTTGAGCACCCGCGCCTCGATGCCGTTGGCGCCCAGTTCGCGGACGGTCGCGTCGAGCTCGACCGGATGACGCGAGAAACGGCGGCGGTCGCTCGGGTCGGACGCATCGGCAATCCGCGCCTTGATCATGGAAAAACTCATCTCCATCCGCCGCTAGTCCCTCGAAGCGACGAAACTGACACCGATGCGGCCGTCACGCACCCACATGACCCGGCCCCTCACGGCAGCCCGGTCCAGAAGCTGCAGACTCATTTCCTCACCGATGTTCGGCGTCAAGGGAAAGATGATCATCGCTCCCGACGGCGAGATGTTGACCAGGCGGACGACGTGCTTGCGCCCGCGGAATTCGAGCACCGCAGTCTGGGACTCCGCGCTGACGCGCTCCTCGCTCCTCTGGTCGAACACTCGCTTGACGCTGCGCGGAATCATCCCGCCGTCGAGACTGAAGCGGCCACTCACTGATCGTCCCCCACTGACCAGCAGCTCATTAACGCGCGCATCCTTAAGGATTGGTTGGCGCAGGCCCCTGAAAAGGCTCAACTGTTGCCGCGCCGTCACTGGGCGATCCCGTTCATCGCCTGTATTGAACGGCAGTGGCAAACCTCCTGTCGGCAAAAGGGGCAGGCACATCCAATGAGCAACGGGTACCCATCGACCATGCGCATCAAGGCTCAATCGCTTGTAGTCTTTACGACCCTGGCGGCAGTGCCGCTTGGCTTCGCCTTCGCCCAGGAGATGGGCGCTCCAGGACCAGCGATGCCGTCGCCAACCGTCGCGCCTGCGCCTGTCCAGCCTGCTCCAGAGCCGGTCGTCGTCCCGCCGCCGACGTGGACGGCGGCGGACGCACAGGAGCTGCTGGCCTTCATTCGGGGCATCGGTGCCGAAGGCCTGGATCCGCTGGACTACACCCCCGACCGGCTCGCCGCCGCGATCGGGTCGGGCAATTCGGACCTCATGTCCCAGGCGGCAACCGAGCGCTTTAAACGGGTGTCTAACGACCTTGCTCTTGGCTATGTCCGCCGGGCCGATCGCCAGCAATGGTTGATCCCGGATCCCGATCTCGATTCCAGCCGCCAGGACCTGCTGCTTCGAACCGCATTGCAGCAGAATCGCATCGGCGATGCGCTTCGCGGCCTGCTGCCGACCCACCCGCAATATGCGTCGCTGAAGACGGCGCTTGCCGCCACGCCAAAGTCGGAAACCGCGAAGATCAACCGCATCCGCCTCAACATGGATCGTTGGCGGTGGCTGCCGCGCGACCTCGGCGAGCGCTACATCATCGTCAACGTCCCGGCCTATACCGCGGCGCTGGTCGAAGATGGCATCACCAAGTCGCGCCACCGCGCCGTCGCTGGTGCGACACGGACGCCGACCCCGCAGCTGATGGCGACGGCAACCGGGGTGATCCTCAACCCGTGGTGGGAAGTGCCCAAGAGCATCGAGCCTGAGGTCCGAGGCAAGCGCGGTTATGTCGCAGTGAAGAACGACAAGGGCGAGACGATCCGATGGCGACAGCCGCCGGGCCCGTCCAACGCGCTTGGCCAGATCAAGTTCGTGATGCCGAACCCGGAAGCGATCTACCTCCACGATACGAATGCCCGGGGCCTGTTCGACACCCGCGCTCGCGCGTACAGCCATGGCTGCATCCGCACCGAGCACATCATGCAGCTGGCAAAAATTCTGTTGGCTGAGGATGGCGGCGAGTGGACCGCCGAAAAGGTCGACGCCGCGGTGGCCAGCAAGAAGAGCGTTCAGGCGAACTTCGTCAAGCCGCTGCCGGTCTACATCGTCTACATGTCGTCGGCGGCCCACGTCGACGGCCGGATCATCGACTATGCCGACATCTATAAGCGCGACGACAAGGTGCTCGCCGCGCTGCTCGACCGCAAACCGGCCGCCGAGGCTAAGGTCGCCGAGCGGCGAACGCAGTAAGAAAAGGCCCGGCGTCGCGCCGGGCCTCTCTCCCCATCCCTAAGGCGGACCGGTTTGGCGGCGTGGTCTAAGCGACCTTGTCGGCGTAGATCATGCGACCCTGGCCAAGGCGGTGCATCACCTGCCAGTGGCTCGAGCGGCTGAAGGCGAAGCAGCCTTCCGAGCGGCCGAGCTTGCCATGAACGCCAATCATTCCGGGTTCGGCATACCAGGCCTGATGGATGACGATCGCCCGCGCCTCGGCATTGCTGTTCGACCAGTCGAGGCCGCGCACCCGCATCGACAGCCCGTATTTGCCGACATAGGTATCGCTGGTGACATAGGTGCCGTTCGACGTGGCAAGACTGCCGAACTGGTTGGAAAAGCGCGCCAGATAACCCGAATGCGCGGGATCGGAGCCGCGGCCGTGGGCAACGCGGTGGGTCTCGACGTGGCCGCTAAGCAGGTCGACGATATGGAACCGCGGATCACGGGACGCGATCGAAAAGTCGGTAATGCCGATCACGTCGCGATTGTAAATCTGGTGACGGTGCTGGTCGAGCGCCGCCTTGGCGCGGGCGAACAGCTGCGGATCGATGCCGCCCGGCGCCTCGAACCCCCGCGGCGCCGCCGGGACCGGCGCAAGCGGATCCGGAGCCGGGGCAGGCGGCGTCCTGAAGACCATTGCTGGAAGGCCGAAAGCCGCGGAAGATAGCGTCGCACAGCCGGCGCCGACGGCGCCAAGACGCAACATTTCCCTCCGGTTCAACCCCATCATGCCCCTCCGCTATGGAACGGTCGTTCTACCAGCAAGAAGGTTAATTGCCGATAACTCAAAAGCTTGGGTTGCACTGCTGGTCGCTCCCCGCCCACCATTCGTCGCACCACGAGCCCATGGCCGCTATTGAATCGCCCCTGCAGTGCGTGTAAGGCGCCGCCAACGCCGCAGGCATGCTTGCGACGAACCGTATTGTGTTGCTTGGGCTGATCGTCGCCAGAACCGTTTGGCGCCGGGGCCGTTTAGCTGCGGCCGGGATGGCAAATACAAAGGAGTGTGACGGCTTTTATGCAGATCATCGTTCGCGACAATAATGTCGACCAAGCGCTGCGCGCGCTCAAAAAGAAGTTGCAGCGCGAAGGCGTGTATCGCGAGATGAAGCTGCGGCGTCATTACGAGAAGCCGTCTGAGAAGCGCGCCCGCGAGCGGGCCGCTGCCATTCGCCGGGCCCGCAAGCTCGAGCGCAAGCGCGCCGAGCGCGAAGGCGCCCGTTAAGCTCCCTTTCACCCCAGTCGCGGGGTTGCTCAATGTCCGTCGCTGAAGCTGCTCATCGTCCTTCCAACCGCGGTGCCGCCATTCGGCTGTGGCTCGCCTTGCTGGGACTGATTGCCGCCGGGATCGGCCTCGCATGGCTGGGAGCTGGGCAGATGCGCGGCGAGACCACCGCGAGCGGCCTGGTGTTTCGCACTATCAGCGCGGGCAGTGGCGCGATGATCCAGCCGGTCGACGGCGTCTTCATCGAATATGAAGGCCGCCTGCCCGACGGCACGGTCTTCGACAGCAGCGCCGGGCGAGGTCCGACGCCGATGATCGCCGGCCAGGTGATCCCCGGTTTTGCCGAAGCCTTGACCAGGATGCAGTCCGGAGGTCGCTATGTCGTCCGGATTCCAGCGAATCTCGCTTATGGCGCGGAGCCACCGGCAGGCAGCCCGATTCCGCCCAATGCCGACCTCGAGTTCGACGTGCATGTCGTCCAGGTCGTTCCCAACGCCGGCCTCATGGGCCCGCAAGGCGGCCAGGGCGAGCCACAGCCCGACCAGCAGGCCGGTCCGCAGCCCGAGTAGGCTCGGCCGAACCCGGCTTATCCGGCGGCTCCTCGCCGCGCAGCTTGCTGAGCTCGACCAACGTCACCTTGAGCGCAGCCAGGATCGGGTCGGCAAACAGAACGCCGAGAATCCCGAACATCGCGCCCATCAGCAGCTGCATGGCCAGCACCAGCGCCGGCGCCAGATCGACTGCGCGCTTGGCGATGTAGGGAACGATCACATAGGCGTCGAAATTCTGGACCAGGAAGTAAATGGCGATGGCGGCGATGCCCTGGTTGGGCCCGGCGCTGAACCCGACCGCGACCATCAACACCCCGGAAATGATCGCGCCGATGTTGGGGATGAAGGCGAGCAGGCCGGTGAGCAGGCCGAGAAGAGCCGCCATCGGCACCCCTGCCAGGGTCAGCAGCAGCCAGGTCGCGATGCCTTCGAAGACCATGGCGATGAGGCGACCGAACAACAGGCGGCGAAGCGCCCAGCCGACATGTTCGGAAATGACGTAGAAGCTGTGGCGGTAGCGCAGTGGCAGCATCCACGCGATGCCGCGGTCGTAGAGGCGCGGCTCGGCGGCGATGAAAATGCCGATGACGGCCATGAGGATGAAGCTGGCGACTGCGCCGATCGCGCTTCCCACCGCGCTGGTCAGCCGGCCGACGGAGCCGAGCAGCTGCTGGCCGAGAGTCGCCGCAGTGCCGCCCTCCGGCAGGATCCCGACTGAAGCTGCGAAGGCCAGCGCGCGGGTGATCTGCAGGTCGACCACCTCGCGAAGGCGCCCGGCCTGCTCGGCGAAGGTCGTGCCGGCATACCAGAAGACCCAGCCGACGAAGCTGAAACCGAGGATGATGACGAGTGCCAGCCGCCAGCCGCGTCCGATCGGCAGCACTCGCCCTAGCAGCCTGGCCCCGCCGTCGAGGAAGACGGCGAAAATCATTCCGCCGATGATCAGAAGCAGCGGATGGGCGAGGAAGATGATGCCGACGATCGCGAGGGCAAGGCCAAACCAGACCGCTGCGCGCTGCAATTCTCGCCTGACGATGGGGTCGCGGAATTCGGTCGGACCGGGATGCTCGACGTGGCCCTCGCTCCGCGCCCGCCGAGCCATGTCAGTCGGTGCTCCCCCGAAGCGACTCGCCGGCGCGGCCTGAGCGGAAGGCGCGGAACCAGCTCACCGGATTCAACAGCTGGGTCGTACCGTCGAGCGAGAAGGTGATGAACTCGGCCCGACCGCCGATATTCTCCCAAGGCACTGGCCCGCCAAGGCCGTGATCGGGAGGGCCGAGGCCGAAGCGGCTGTCGGCGCTCCGGTCGCGGTTGTCGCCCATCACAAAGACATGGCCATCGGCGACGACCAGCGGGCCGAAATCGTCGCCGGCGCTGGGCCCCAGGTCGATGGTGTCGTAGCTGACGCCGTTGGGCAGCGTTTCGCGGACCACCGGCAGCCGGCAAAAGGCCTCGCCGCCGGCCTCGACGAGATGCCCGGAAAATTCGAACCCGCAGGGGACGTTGGCGTCGACCGGAATCATGGCCGCTGGCCGCCGCTCGGAGCGGATCGGCCGGCCGTTGACCATCAGCCGGCCGCCGCGCACTTCGATCGTGTCGCCGGGTAGCCCGACCACGCGCTTGATATAATCCTCGTTCTGGCCGGGCGGCGTGACGATGACAATGTCGCCGCGCTCCGGGAAACGGCCGAACAGGCGCCCCTCCGTGAACGGCAGAGTGATACCCCAGCCCTCGCCCGTGCCGAGGACCAGCGAGCGGAAGATCGCCGCCGGATTGGGGATGGTCGGCGACACGAACGAATAGCCGTAGGGATATTTGCTGACCACCAGCCGGTCGCCCTTGAGCAGCCCCGGCATCATTGATTCCGAAGGGATGTAGAACGGCTTGGCGATGAAGCTGTGGAAGGCGAGCACGGCGAGAAGCACCCACAACAGGCCCTTGACCTCACGCCACAGAGCGGAGGCCTTGGTTTCCTTGCGCTTGTCCTCGGCGGGCGGCGATGCCTGCTCGACGGCGAGACCGGCACTACTGTCGTTCAATCAGGGGCTCCATCTTCCGGGCGGTCAGAATGACGATCGCCTGCGCCCATGGATATTCGTCGGTGAGCGTCAAGTGAATGTCGATCGCGTGGCCTGCCGGAGTGAGCGCGTCAAGCCGCGCCCTGGCCCCGCCGCTGAGCTCGAGCGTCGGCGCCCCTGAGGAAGCGTTGACGACGCCAATGTCCTTCATGAACACGCCCCGCTTGAAGCCGGTGCCGACCGCCTTCGAAAAGGCCTCCTTGGCGGCGAAGCGCTTGGCAAGCGTGCCGGCGCGGGTGAAAGGCCGCGACGCTGCCTTGGCTTTTTCGGTCTCGGTGAAGACTCGGTCGAGGAAGCGATTGCCGAACCGCTCGATCGAGCGCTCGATCCGCTGAATGTTGCACAGGTCATTGCCGATGCCGACGATCATGCCGCCTCGTCCATCAATCGGCGCATGCGAGCGACGCTGTCGTCCAGCCCCGTGAAGATCGCCTCGCCAACGAGGAAATGGCCGATGTTGAGCTCCGCGAGCTGCGGGATGGCCGCGACCGGCTGGACGTTGTCAAAGGTCAGGCCATGGCCGGCATGCGGCTCGATTCCGTTTTTCGCCGCCAACGCCGCGCAATCGGAGATTCGCTTGAGCTCGGCCGTCCGCTCCTCCCCCTGGACATGGGCGTAGCGGCCGGTGTGAAATTCGACGACCGGGGCACCGAGCCGAAGCGCGGCCTCGACCTGCCGCTCGTCGGGCTCGATGAACAGGCTGACCCGGATGTTCGCGCTCCTCAACCGGTCGACATAATAAGCGAGGTGGATGTGCTGCCCGGCGGCGTCCAGCCCGCCCTCCGTCGTCCGTTCCTCGCGCTTCTCGGGGACGATGCATGCCGCGTGAGGCCGGTGGGCGAGGGCGATCTCGAGCATCTCCTCGGTCGCCGCCATCTCCAGATTCAGCGGCAGGTCGATCTCGGCCATCAGCCGGTCGATGTCCTCGTCGGTGATGTGCCGCCGGTCTTCGCGCAGGTGGGCGGTGACGCCGTCGGCACCCGCCCTCGCGGCGGCGATCGCAGCGCGGACCGGGTCGGGATGATCTCCGCCGCGCGCATTCCGGATGGTCGCGACATGGTCGATATTGACGCCAAGGCGCAGATGCCGGGTCACGCCGCCGCGCGGCTCCCCGGCTTGACGGGCGGAATGGCCTCGAGCTCGGGCGGCAGCTGGTCGGCCGGGTAGGCCGGCACGTCGATGCGGACCAGCGCCGTGTACGGCACTCCCAGTTCTGCGGTTCCGCCGGAACGGTCGACGATGGAAGCGGCGGCGACGACCGTTCCTCCCGCATCCTCGATGGCCGCTATCGCCTCCCGCGACGACAGGCCGGTCGTGACGACGTCCTCGACGAGGAGGACTTTCTGCCCCGGATCGATTCGAAATCCTCGGCGGAGCCCGAACTTGCCTTCAGGCCGCTCGACGAACATCGCCGGCTTGCCGAGCGCCCTTCCCATTTCGTGGCCGATGATCACTCCCCCCATCGCGGGAGAAATCACGACATCGACCTGCGCGCGAATCTCTTCGGCTATCCGGACTACAAGCGCGCGGGCGATGCGCTCGGCCCGCTGCGGGTCCATCAGCAGCCGCGCACACTGCAGGTAGCGGGGACTGCGAAGCCCGGACGAGAGGATGAAATGGCCCTCGAGCAATGCGCCCGCCGCGCGGAACTCGCCCAGAACCTCTTGCTCGGTCATTGTTGCGTCAAACTGCCTTTCGACGCCGGCAATAGGACCGCCAAACCCCCGCTTCAACACCTGCCGAAGAGTCGCTTGAGGGCTGCAAAACCCGCGCCTATAAGGCCGCCCATTCGCAAGGGGCCGCTCCCGGTGACCTTGTCCCAGAACTATCGTCGGGGTGAAGATGAAACTGACTGGATGGGCGATCGCCCTGGCCGCCGCCGGGCTCACACCTGCAGCGGCGGCGGCGCCGCAGGCGGGCGTGCCCGAGGCGGCTGCGCCCCAGGCCGCGCCGGCAACGCCCCAGGAGGACGCGCCTGCGGCGGGAACCCCTTCGGCCGGCGAAAGCGATCCGACGGCGACCCAGTTGGCGACCGTGCCATTCCAGCATGCGCTCCCCGAGGACAGGATCGGTTATCCCGCCGGGAATCGCGGAATCCAGCCGCAGGTGACGGAGCTGGGCCGTCAGGGCGCCAACTTCCACGACTACAATTTGCTGTTCTGGTGCGCTGCGATCAGCCTGTTCGTCCTTGGCCTTTTGACCTACGCGATCGTCCGGTTTCGGCGCAGCCGCAATCCGGAGCCGTCGCGGACGTCGCACAACACTTTGCTGGAGGTCGTTTGGACGGTTGTGCCGGTGCTGATCCTGGTGATCATCGCCATCCCATCGATGCGGCTGCTTCGAGCCCAATATTCGCCGCCGCCTGCAGACCTCACGATCAAGGTGATCGGCAACCAATGGTATTGGACTTACCAATATCCCGACCATGGCGGGTTCGAGATCGTCTCCAACATGCTTCGCGAGCAGGGCGACGTCGGTCCCGGCCAGCGTTTCCGCACCGACGCCGACGGGCCGCCGCTGCTGGCCGTCGACGAGCGGCTGGTCATTCCGGCCGGCAAGGTGGTGAAGTTCATCGTCACGTCGAGCGATGTCATCCACAGCTTCGGAGTTCCCGCCTTCTGGGCGAAGATCGACGCCAACCCCGGCCAGCTCAACGAGACCTGGGCCAAGGTCGACCGTCCGGGCGTTTATTTCGGTCAATGCTACGAGCTTTGCGGAGCCCGCCACGCCTACATGCCGATCGCCGTCGAAGTGGTGCCGGAAGCGACGTTCGCCGCCTGGGTCGCCTCGAAAGGCGGCGCCATGCCGGGTGCCCAGCCGGCGTCGGCCCCGGCCGGCGGCGAAGCGGCCGCCCCAACCACTGGTACTCAGCCAGCCGGCGGTGAGACGACCGCGGCGCAGAATTAAGCAGGGAAAAGACAACCAATGAGCACCGTCCCCGCCGACGCGCTGGCGCTGAAAACCCACGAAGCCCATGACGCGCACCACGATGCCGATCACAAGCCGGGCTTTTTCGTCCGCTGGTTCATGTCCACCAACCACAAGGACATCGGCACCCTTTATCTGATCTTCGCGATCGTCGCCGGAATCATTGGCGGAGCGATCTCGGGGATCATGCGCGCCGAGCTCATGGAACCAGGAATCCAGGTTCTGAGCCAGGGATGGCCGCTCGGCCCGGGCACCGCCAATTTCGATGAATGGGCGCACCATTGGAACGTGCTGATCACCGCTCACGGCCTGATCATGGTGTTCTTCATGGTCATGCCGGCGATGATCGGCGGCTTCGGCAACTGGTTCGTGCCGCTGATGATCGGCGCGCCCGACATGGCCTTCCCGAGGATGAACAACATCAGCTTCTGGCTGCTGGTCCCCGCCTTCCTGCTGCTGCTCGGATCGATGTTCGTCACCGGCGGCACCGGCCTTGGAGCCGGTACCGGCTGGACGGTTTATGCGCCGCTATCGACTTCGGGATCGACCGGCCCGGCGGTCGACATGGCGATCTTCTCGCTGCACCTCGCCGGCGCCAGCTCGATCCTCGGCGCGATCAACTTCATCACGACCATCTTCAACATGCGCGCGCCGGGCATGACCCTGCACAAGATGCCGCTGTTCGTCTGGTCGATCCTGGTGACCGCGTTCCTGCTGCTGCTCGCCCTGCCGGTCCTCGCCGGGGCGATCACCATGCTTCTGACCGACCGCAATTTCGGGACCACCTTCTTCGACGCGACCGGCGGCGGCAACCCGGTACTCTACCAGCACCTTTTCTGGTTCTTCGGCCACCCGGAGGTCTACATCATGATCCTTCCCGGCTTCGGGATGGTCAGCCAGATCATCGCCACCTTCAGCCGCAAGCCGGTGTTCGGCTATCTCGGCATGGCTTATGCGATGGTGGCGATCGGCGTCGTCGGCTTCGTCGTCTGGGCGCACCACATGTTCACGGTCGGAATGAGCGTGAACGCCAAGATGTATTTCACCGCCGCGACGATGATCATCGCCGTTCCGACGGGCGTGAAGATCTTCAGCTGGATCGCCACCATGTGGGGCGGGTCGATGACCTTCGAGACGCCGATGCTCTGGGCGATCGGCTTCATCTTCCTGTTCACGGTCGGCGGGGTTACCGGGGTGGTGCTCGCCAACGCCGGCGTCGACACCTACATGCACGACACTTATTACGTGGTCGCGCACTTCCACTACGTGCTCAGCCTCGGCGCCGTTTTCGCCATCTTCGCCGGCTTCTATTACTGGTTCGCCAAGATGAGCGGGCGCATGTACAACGAGCTGCTCGGCAAGCTGCACTTCTTCATCATGTTCATCGGCGTGAACTTGGTGTTCTTCCCGCAGCATTTCCTCGGACTCGACGGAATGCCGCGGCGCGTCCCCGATTATTCGCCGGGCCTCGAATATTGGAACGGGATCTCGACCATTGGCTACGCAATCACCGCCGTCGGTGTGCTGATTTTCTTCGTCAACGTCGCCTGGTCGCTGGCCAGGGGCCCGAAGGCGCCGGCCAATCCATGGGGCGAAGGCGCGACGACCCTGGAATGGACGCTGCCAAGCCCGCCGCCCTACCACCAATTCTCGACCTTGCCGAAAGTCGACTAGGCGGGGGCAGTGCGAAAAGGGCCGGGCTTGCGACAGCGAGCGCCGGCCCTTTCACGGTTCGGGCACGCTCAGTCGGCGAGTCGCTCCGCCTTGACGATCTTTACCGCCGGGTCGAGCATCTGGCCCTTCATAGGTCCGTCGCCCTTGGTCGGCGACACCGGCGAAGCGAGGATGGCCCGAACCACGTCCATGCCCTCGACCACTCGGCCGAACGCGGCGAAGCTGCCGTCGAAAGCGGGAATGTCGGTGGTCAGGATGAAGAAGTCGGAGCGGGCGGTGCCGGGCCCGAAATTGGCCATGGAGATGGTGCCGGCGAGGTGCTTGAGTCCCGTCTTCGCGCTCGGCTCGTGCTCGATCGGCTTGGCCAGCTTGCGCGCGTCGCTGGTCACGCCGCCCTGAATCAGCCCGCCGTTGCCGTAAGGCATTGCCCGGTAGAAGCTCTCGCCGCTCAGCTTGCCGCTGTCGACATAATGGAGGAAATTGGCGACCGTCACCGGCGCATTCCCACGATCGAGCGCGACGACGATTCGCCCGGCCGAGGTGTCGAACGCGACGCGCACGAGGTCCTCGGCAGCGGCGGCTTGCGAAGCCTGGGCGAGGCCCGGCGCGGACAAAGCGGCGGCCAGCGCGGCGAGCATGATTCGAAGGGTCATTGCGGCTGCCTAGCGAAGGATTTCTGAACCTTCCATGCCGCCCTTTTCCTCGCGGTTCCAACCCCCTATAGGCCGCGCCGTGACCACCCTGCCAATCACCCGACCGGCGGCCGATCTCCCGGCTGACTGGCGCGATCTTGTCGCGCTGACCAAGCCGCGCGTGATGAGCCTCGTCGTCTTCACAGGCCTTGCCGGAATGCTTGCGGCGCCGCAGCTTCCGCCTTTGGTGTTGGGCTTCACCGCCGTCCTCTGCATCGCGCTCGGCGCCGGGGCGGCCGGTGCGATCAATCAATGGTATGAGGCGGACATCGACGCGCTGATGAAGCGCACCGCCAACCGACCGCTTCCGGCCGGGCGGATGGGCCGCCAGAGCGCGCTCCACTTCGGTGTCGGGCTCGCGGCCTTTTCCGTGATCCTGATGTGGATGGCGACGGGCGTGCTCGCCTCGGCGCTGCTTGCCGTCTCCATCCTCTTCTACGTTTTGGTCTACACGGTCTGGCTGAAGCGCCGGACACCGCAGAACATCGTCATCGGCGGCGCTGCCGGCGCCTTCCCGCCAGTCATCGGCTGGGCCGCGGCGACGGGCGACGTCACGGTTCTGCCCTGGCTGATGTTCGCCATCATCTTCCTGTGGACCCCGCCGCATTTCTGGGCGCTGTCGCTGTTCGTCCGTTCGGACTATGCGGCGGCGAAGGTGCCGATGCTCCCGGTCACGTCCGGCATGGCCGCGACCCGGCGGCAGATATTCATCTACAGCCTCGTCCTTGCCGCTGCCGCCGTTGCTCCCTGGCTGCTCGGTCTGACCGGCGCCATCTACGGCCTCGCGGCGGCGGCGCTCAGCACGGTGTTCGTCGGCTTGGCGGCGGCGGTTGCGGTGAACCGAGCCGCCGAGCCGTCGGGCATGCGGGCGGAAAGGAGGCTGTTCGGATACTCGATCCTCTACCTCTTTGCCTTGTTCGCGGCGCTGGTCGCAGACCGCTGGCTGGCATGACCGAGCCCGAGGATGAGCTGGTCCGCGCCCGCCAGCGCGAACGGTCGCGGATCCTGGGCTGGCTGCTGGCCGCCTTCGTCATCCTCGTGTTCGCCATCACCATCACCAAGATGAGCATCAACTGGTGAGCAGCATCGCCCACAGGAACACGCGCACGGCGGCGCTGATGGCACTGCTCGTCGCAGCCATGGTCGGGCTCGCCTTCGCATCAGTGCCGCTCTACCGGCTGTTCTGCGACATCACGGGCTTTGGCGGCACTCCGCTCCGCGCCGAGGACGCGCCGGGAGCGGCCGACGGGGTCGTCGGCGTGCGTTTCGATTCCAATATCAACCCGCGGCTGCCGTGGCGCTTCGAGCCGGTCGAGAGGACGGTCCGGATCGCGCCGGGTGCGCGCACGGTGGTGATGTACCGGGCGACCAACCTAACCGCCCGGCCGACCACCGGCACCGCCGTATTCAACGTCACACCGGCGCTCGCCGGCAAATATTTCTCGAAGATCGAATGTTTCTGCTTCACCGAACAGACCCTGAAAGGCGGCCAGCAGGTCGACATGCCGGTCGTCTTTTTCGTCGACCCGAAAATCCGTGAGGATTCGGAGACGAGCCACATCGACGAAATTACCTTGAGCTACACATTCTACCCGGTGGAAACGCCGGGCCGGGGCGGCTAGAGCCGGACTCAAAAGAGGGAAACTTCATGGCCGCCAAGAACCACGATTATCATCTGGTCGACCCCGATCCCTGGCCGTTGATCGGCGCTTTCGCAGCATTCGCGCTCACCGGCGGCATGGTCATGTGGTTCCATGGCAATGCCTATGGGCCCTTCATTGCGATTGCGGGGCTGATCGCCGTTCTCGTCACCATGGTGAACTGGTGGGCGAACACGGTGCGCGAAGCGCACGAAGGCTATCACACGCCGGTCGTTCAGCTCCACCTGCGCTACGGCATGATCCTGTTTATCGCCTCGGAGGTGATGTTCTTCGTTGCCTGGTTCTGGGCCTTTTTCGACGCATCGATGTTCCCGCCGGCGATCGAGGTGGTCGAGGGGATGGCGCAGCCGCTCGAGGATGCGGCCCAGGCGCAATGGCCGCCGCATGGCATCGAGGTGCTCGATCCCTGGGGCTATCCGCTGCTCAACACGTTGATCCTGTTATGCTCCGGAACGACCGTGACTTGGGCGCATCATTCGTTGATCCATGGCGATCGCGAGGGCCTGAAGAAAGGCCTGCTGCTGACCATCCTGCTCGGCCTGCTGTTCACCGGCATTCAGGCCTACGAATATATGGAAGCTCCATTCGCCTTCAAAGGCACGATCTATGGCGCCACCTTCTTCATGGCGACCGGCTTCCACGGCTTCCACGTCATCGTCGGCACCATCTTCCTGACGGTGTGCCTGATCCGCGCCCACAAGGGCCATTTCACGCCACGGCAGCATTTCGGCTTTGAGGCGGCCGCCTGGTACTGGCATTTCGTCGATGTCGTCTGGCTGTTCCTGTTCGTCTCGATTTACGTCTGGGGCGGCTGGGGCGCGCCGACCCACTGATGCGACGCGGCCGGTGAGCGAGCCGTCGCCTGAGGCTACGGCCCTCACCGGCGTCTTCCGCTGGCGGCGCGCGCGCTGATGCGGCGGCTGCCGATCATCCCGACGATCCTCGTCGCCCTCGCCGCCGCGACGATGATCGGCCTCGGGCTATGGCAGCTGGACCGGGCTGAGCAAAAGGAAGCGCTGATCGCGCGCTACCAGGCGGCGCAGAACCGGCCGCCAATCGCCTTTCCAACCATTCCCACGGCAAGCGAGGATCTGCCCCTGTTCCGCTTCGCCACCGGAGTCTGCCTGAAGCCGCTGCGCAGGCGGGTGACCGCTGGACGCAATCGGGCCGGAGAAAGCGGCTATGCCCATATCATCGACTGCGCGACCGGGGCCGAAGGACCCGGAATGGCGGTCGAGGTCGGCTGGTCGCGGGATCCCAACGCCAAAATCGACTGGGCCGGCGGCCCGGTCAGCGGAATTATCGCTCCCGACCGGGAAACAAGGATCCGGCTGATGGCGGCCACCGCGGCGCCGGGACTAGCGCCAAGCGCTCCCCCGTCGCTCGAGCAGATTCCCAACAACCATTTGTCCTATGCATTCCAGTGGTTCGCCTTCGCCGCCATCGCGCTCATCATCTATTTCCTGGCGCTGCGCTGGCGAAGCGCACGGCCGGACCGGCCATGAGAGAGCTTCGAACCCTCGTCGCCGAGCCGTGGGACGATTGGGGGCTGATCGACAGCGGCGACGGGCGCAAGCTCGAGCGCTACGGTCCGGTGACCGTCGTCCGGCCCGAGCCGCAGGCGATGTGGGCGGCGGCGCTCGGCGAGTGGGACGCCGACGCGACCTTCGTCCCCGGCTCCGACGAGGAAGGCGGCGGCCGCTGGGTCCAGCACCGACCGGTGCCGCGGCAATGGCCGCTGTCGCGCGGGGCGGTGCGATTCGAGGCGTCGCTGACTCCCTTCCGCCACCTCGCCTTCTTCCCCGACATGGCGCCGCAATGGAACTGGATGCGGGAGCGCGCGGGGGACGCCGACATCCTCAACCTGTTCGGCTACACCGGCGTCGGCAGCCTGCTTTTGAGCGAAGCCGGGGCACGGCTCGTCCATGTCGACGCGTCGAAAAAGTCGGTCGAGCAGGGCAAGGCCAATGCCGCTCTGTCCGGGCTCGCCGAGCGGCCAATCCGCTGGATCGTCGACGATGCCGCCAAGTTCACCGCCCGCGAGGTCCGCCGCGGCCGCCGCTACGACGGAATCCTGCTCGACCCGCCCAAGTTCGGCCGCGGGCCCGAGGGGGAGGTGTGGCGGCTCGAGGAGCATCTCGCCCCTTTGCTTGCCGACTGCCGTCGGCTGCTCGACGAGAACAGCCGCTTTTTGGTGCTGACCGTCTATGCGGTGCGCATGTCGGCGCTGGCGATCGGCGAGCTGGTCAGCCGGACGCTGTCCGACCTCGGCGGGAGGGTCGAAGCGGGCGAGATGGCGGTGCGCGAGGAGGCCCGCGGGCTGCTGCTGCCGACGGCGATCTTCGCGCGGTGGTCGAAAGACTAGGTTCGACCGGCGCGGATCGCCGCGCCAGCGACGAAGGGCGCTCCGGCGACGATCAGAAGCGACGTTGCAGTCTCGAGCAAAAGCGGCCCCGATCCGCCCCCTCCCGCCGCCGCGGCCCCGAAGATCAGCAGCGGCACGGCCAGCGGCAGTAGCAGCAGGCCCGCTAGCGCTCCCGAGCGCGGCAAGCCTGCGGTCAGCGACGCGACCGCCACCGCCAGCGCTGCAAGGCCGGGAGTGCCGACGGCCAGGCTGACCATCGCCCTGACGAGACCGCCACCGTCAAGGCCGAGGACCAGCGCACCTGGAACCGAAGCGACCAGCAACAGAGGCGCGAAGGTCAGCCAGTGCGCGATGATCTTGGCAGCCGCGACGATTTCCTCGCTGATTCCGTGAAGCGCGAGCTGGTCGAGGACACCGTTCGCGCGGTCGGGCTCGACCAGCCGTTCGACCGGAAGCAGGGCGGCGGTCAGAGCCGCGATCCACAAGCCGCCGCCGCCGATGCGCTCGAGCAGCCGTGGGTCCGGCCCGACCGCGAAGGGCACGAGGGTCGCGACCAGCAGGAAGAATGCGACCGGCAGCCAGGCTGCGCCGCCGATCGAGCGGCGGGCGTCGCGGGCGATCAGCATGATAATCACTTGCCGAGCTCCAGCCGGCGCCAGTCGCCGCCGAGCGCCGAATGAGAGGCTGCGACCACTGCTCCGCCGGAGGCGCGATGCCGGCCGATCAGCGCATCGAGGCGGGCGACGCCGTCGCTGTCGAGCGCGTTCAACGGCTCATCGAGCAGCCACAAGCGGGCGCTCGATGCCGCCACCCGGGCGAGCGATGCCCGTTTCGCCTGTCCAGCCGAGAGCAGCCGCACTGGGACGTCGGCGAGGTGGGCAATTCCGACCGCCTCCATCGCTTCCTCAAGTCGATCAATCTTGCCGGCCAGCCGGGCCCAGAAGCCGATCGCCCGACCAAGCGAGAGTTCGCCGTCGAGCGCGAGGGCATCGTCCGCAAGCGCCGCCTCCACGCTCGCGACCTCCCCAGATTCCGCCCGGAGCAGCCCGGCGATCAGTCGAATCAGGCTGGACTTGCCGCTGCCGTTAGGTCCCGAGAGATGCAGGGCCTCGCCGGCGGCGAGTCGGAGGTCGAGCCCCTCGGTCAGCAGCCGGCCGCCGCGGCGCAGAGTCACTCCGCTCAGCCGCAGCAGCTCGCTCATGCGACGCTGTCCTCGAGCGCGTGCATGTCTTCGTCGGACAGTCCGAAATGATGGCCGACCTCGTGGATCAGGACATGGGCGACGAGGTGCTCGAGGCTGTCCTCGCCGACAATCCATTCGTCGAGGATCGGCCGGCGAAACAAACGGATTCGGTCGGGCAGGGTGCCGGAATGATCGACGCTCTTCTCGGTAATCGGCAAGCCCTCGTAGATGCCGGTCAGCTCGAACGGGTCGTCGATGTCCATCGCCTTTAGGGTCTCCTCGTCGGCGAAGTCCTCGATCAACAAGACGACGTCGCGCAGGTGCTCGGCGAATGGTTCGGGCAGCGAATTCATCGTCCGGCGGGCAATGGCCTCCATCTCCGCGGCCGAGGGGGCGGCGGCAAAACGGCGCATTTCCTTCGCGTCCATGACCTCAGCGCCCGTAGGGCGGCGGCGGCCGAGCGGCAACCGCACCAGCCTTGCCCACGGCGACGGGGAACCCTAGATGCGCTGTTTCCAGCGGATTGCGGAGCGGTGGCCGAGTGGTCGAAGGCGCTCGCCTGGAAAGTGAGTATACGGTGAAGAGCCGTATCGAGGGTTCGAATCCCTCCCGCTCCGCCACCACTATGTTTCTGCACGTTTCAGCCTATTTCAGAATCGCCAGTTTATCCCGAAAATCGGCCACTTTTAGCGTTCAAAGCGTTTCTTGCTGTCTCACCCTATTGCACATAAAGTGTGGGATAGGTTGAGGGAGAAGATGAGTGGCGAAGCTCACGCCGTTCCATATCAAGAATGCGAAGCCTGGTCGCCATGGCGATGGGAAAGGCCTTTACCTCCTTGTAAGCCCCAGCGGCTCAAAATCGTGGGTTCTACGAGTTCAGGTTGATGGCCGAAGGCGAGATTTTGGCCTCGGCTCAACAGACGTGCTTTCGCTCCAACAGGCTCGTGAAAAGGCTGCTGATGGCCGGAGGATGGCCAAGGAGGGTCTAGACCCATCGGTTGAATGGAAGAGGGTCAGAACCGCTCTGCCGACCTTTGAGGAAGCGGCTAGGCGCTACCATGAGCAGGTGAAAGGAAGCTGGCGCAAACCGATACGGACGGCTCACCTGCCCATTTTCGGCGGCGTCGTTCTCAAGAGTGTGACGGGCATTGTCCCACGGCGAATTACGAGGATGCGGGCCAACAGTGTAACATTGGGGTCAGCAACGTTGGGCTCTTGATCTTTCCAATGCAGCACCGATGGGGGAGTGTGTGTGGGAGCGGATTCCTCTGCCCGCCTAACTTTCCTCTACAACTCCGAATCCCTCCCGCTCCGCCACTAGCAAACCAGTCGGACGAATGCAGCTGATCGCCTCCCCTTCCGGTCCGCTCAGCGGCGATGTCGCGATCCCGCCGGACAAGTCGATTTCGCACCGGGCGCTGATCCTCGGCGGTCTGGCCGACGGCGAGACGAGGATCGACGGCCTGCTCGAGGCCGGCGACGTGCTGCGCACGGTCGCGGCGCTGCAAAGCTTTGGGATATCAGTCGAACGTCGCGCTCCCGGCCAATGGCGAGTGGCTGGCGGCAATTGGCGCTCGCCGGCCGCACCGATCGATTGCGGCAACAGCGGCACCGCGGCGAGGCTGCTCATTGGCGCTGCTGCCGGCTTCCCGCTCACCGCGACGTTCACCGGCGATGCATCGCTCCTCCGCCGGCCGATGGACCGGCTGACGCGGCCGCTTACGGCAATGGGCGCGCGCTTCGAAGGTAGCGAGACGTTGCCGCTCACCCTGCATGGCGGCACATTGCGCGGCACCTGCCACCACAATTTGCCGTCGTCGGCGCAGGTCAAGTCGGCCCTGCTGCTGGCCGGTCTAAGGGCCGAGGGCTCGGTCGAGATCGTCGAGCCGCTGCCGACCCGCGACCACACCGAAATCCTTCTTCGCCAGTTCGGCGCCGGCGTCGATTCGGACGGCGGTGTGGTCCGGCTCGCGCCGAATCGGCGTGTGGTCGGCACCGACGTGATCATTCCGGCCGACCCTTCATCGGCCGCCTTCGCGCTGGCAGCGGCGGCGATCGTTCCGGGTTCCGAAGTGACGGTGAAGGACGTGCTTCTCAATCCGCTGCGATCGGGGTTCCTGATGGCGCTGCAGCGCATGGGCGCAGACCTGCAGCTCGCAAACATTCGCGGCCGGTGCGGCGAGACGATCGGCGACGTGCAGGTTCGCCATGCGCCCTTGTTCGCCACCGACTTCGCCGCCGAGGAAATCCCGTCGATGATCGACGAGATCCCGGCGCTTGCGGTGATTGCCGCCTTCGCTCGCGGCGAGACGCGGATCGAGGGCCTCGCCGAACTGCGCTACAAGGAAAGTGACCGGAAAGCGGCGATGGTCCGAGGCCTGACCGCCTGCGGCATCGATGCCAGCGTCGAAGGCGGCGCGCTCATCGTCGGCGGTCGCGGCGGCGCCCGCGGCGGAGTGGCGATCGACAGCCGCGGCGACCATCGCATTGCCATGGCGTTCGCGGTTGTGGGGCTGGCCGCGCAGGCGCCGGTGACGGTAGAGAGGGCCGAGATGATCGCCACAAGCTTCCCGAATTTCGTCGAGGTGATGGGCGCGATCGGCGCCGAGCTCGATGAGTTGGAATAGCTTCGGCCATCTGCTTCGGGTGACGACCTGGGGCGAAAGCCACGGGCCCGCGATTGGCGCAGTCGTCGACGGTTGCCCGCCTGGGCTGGAGCTCGACGAAGCCTGGGTACAACAGTGGCTGGACAAAAGGCGCCCCGGCCTGTCGCGCCACACCAGCCCGAGGCAGGAGCCGGACAGGGTGCGGATCCTGTCCGGCACCTATGAGGGACGCACGACCGGCACCCCGATCAGCCTCGTCATCGACAATGTCGACGCGCGTCCGGGCGACTATGCCGACGCGCCGTTCCGCCCCGGCCACGCCGACTTCGTCTATCAGGCCAAATACGGCATTCGCGACCCACGCGGCGGCGGACGCGCATCGGCCAGGGAGACGGCGGCGCGGGTCGCGGCTGGCGCGGTGGCGCGGCTGGTGATCCCAGAGGCGACGGTCGCCGCCCGGCTGGTCGAGATCGGCGGCGAGACGGACCCCGGCCGCTGGGAGGCGATGCTCGACGAGGCGCGCGAGCAAGGCGATTCGCTCGGAGGGATCGTCGAATGCATTGCAACCGGAGTGCGGGCCGGATGGGGAGCGCCGGTCTATGCGAAGCTCGATGCCGAGCTCGCCGCGGCCTGCATGGGCATCAATGCCGTCAAGGGGGTCGAGATCGGCGAGGGCTTCGCCGCCGCCCGACTCAAGGGCACCGAGAATGCGCAAGGCATGCGCTCGAGCGGCATCGACGGCGGCATTGCCGCGGGAAAGCCGATTGTCGTCCGAGCAGCGTTCAAGCCGACGTCGAGCATTGGCGGCAAGGGCCGCCACGACCCCTGCGTCGCGGTCCGTGGAGCGCCGGTGGTCGAGGCGATGGTCGCGCTGGTGCTCGCCGACCACAAATTGCTGCACCGGGCCCAGTGCGGCGAGGGATTCCCTCTTTCGCCGGAATGACGAGAGGCGCTCGCTCGGTCAGTGGCATTTGAAGCGATCGAACGGCTCGAGGCATGATTTGCAGCGCCATTGCGCCTTGCACGGAGTCGAGCCGAAGCGGCTGACCTGCTCGGTGTCAGTCGATCCGCACTGGGGGCAGGTCGCAGTTTGGGCGAGCTCGGGCGGAGCGATTCCATAGCGCTTGAGCGCCTCGCGGCCTTCTTCGCTGATCCAATCGGTCGACCAGGCCGGCGACATGGCGGTCTCGATTTTCACATGGCCATAGCCGGCGGCGTCGAGCGCCTCGCGGATCGATTGCTCGATCACCGCGCTCGCCGGGCAAGCCGAGTAAGTGGTGGTGATCCGCACCTTGTCCTTCGCCACTTCGCGGACAATGCCGAGGTCGACGACGGACACCACCGGGATTTCCGGGTCCGGAACGCCCTTGAGAAGCGCCCAAATCTCCTTCTCGTCCATCACACACGCTCCAGCGCCAAAGCGATTCCCTGGCCGACGCCGATGCACATGGTGGCGAGCGCATAGCGCCCGCCGTTGCGGCAAAGCTCCTCCGTCGCCGTCAACGCCAGCCGCGCTCCTGACATGCCGAGCGGGTGGCCGAGGGCAATGGCGCCACCGTTAGGGTTTACACTGCGAGCATCATCCGCGAGCCCGAACCGGCGAGTGACGGCAAGCGCCTGGGCGGCGAACGCCTCGTTCAATTCGATGACGTCGAAGTCGCCGATCGAAAGGCCGAGCCGCTTCATCAGTTTCTCCGACGCCGGCGCCGGACCGATGCCCATGATCCGCGGCGGGACGCCGGCAACCGCGCCGCCGATCACCCGCGCCCGGGGCGCCAGCCCATTGCGCTTCGCGGCTTCCTCGCTGGCGATGATCAGCGCGGCGGCGCCGTCGTTGACTCCGCTGGCATTGCCGGCGGTCACCGTGCCGTCCTTGCGGACGATCGGCTTCAGCGCGGCAAGCTTGTCGAGGCTGGTAAGCTGCGGATGCTCGTCCCTGTCGACCACGATGGGATCGCCCTTGCGCTGCGCGATCTCGACGGCGACGATTTCGGCCGCGAGGCGCCCATTCGACTGGGCTTTCGCCGTCTTCTCCTGGCTGCGCAGCGCGAAGGCGTCCTGGTCGTCGCGGGTGATCTGATACTCCTCGGCGACGTTCTCGGCCGTGCTCGGCATGGTGTCGTCGCCGTAAGCATGCTTCATCTTCGGGTTGACGAACCGCCAGCCGATAGTCGTGTCATAGATTTCGGCGCGGCGGTCGAACGGGCTCTCCGCCTTGGGCATGACGAACGGCGCGCGGCTCATGCTCTCGCTGCCGCCGGCGATGATGAGGTCGGATTCGCCGCCGCGGATCGCCCGGGCCGCCATCGCCACCGCGTCGAGCCCGGAGCCGCAGAGCCGATTCAAGGTCACCCCGCCCGAGCTGTCGGGAAGGCCGGCGAGCAGGCCGGCCATGCGCGCGAGGTTGCGATTGTCCTCGCCGGCCTGGTTGGCGCAGCCGAGGATGACGTCGTCGAGCTCACTCCAATCGACCTTCGGGTTGCGGTCGATCAGCGCCTTGATCGGGATCGCCGCGAGGTCATCGGCGCGGACGGAGCTCAGCGCCCCGCCGTAACGGCCGATCGGCGTGCGGACATAATCGCAGATGAAGGCTTCGGTCACCGGGCCTCCGCGTCATTGCGAGGAGCCGAAGGCGACGCGGCAATCCAGGCTGGCGCAGCTGGATTGCTTCGCTTCGCTCGCAATGACGGACAGCGCATCAGATCACCCCGCGCCGCATTTGATCAAGCTCGATGCTCTCGAACAGCGCCTTGAAATTGCCCTCGCCGAAGCCCTCGTTGCCCTTGCGCTGGATGATCTCGAAGAAAATCGGTCCGATCGCATTCTGGGTGAAGATCTGCAGCAGCAGGCCCTGACCCTCGGTGGGGGCGCCGTCCATCAGGATTCGACGTTTCTCGAGCTCGCCGATGTCCTCGTCGTGGCCTTTGATGCGCTCGGGAAGCATCTCGTAATAAGTGTCGGGCGTGTCCTGGAACGGAATGCCGCGAGCGCGCAGGACGTCGACGGCCTCGTAGATGTCGTCGGTGCCGAGCGCGATATGCTGGATGCCCTCGCCCTTATATTCGCGAAGGAACTCCTCGATCTGGCTCTTGTCGTCCTGGCTTTCGTTGAGCGGGATCCGGATCTTGCCGCACGGCGAGGTCATCGCCTTGGAGAACAGGCCGGTGACCTTGCCCTCGATGTCGAAGTAGCGGATTTCGCGGAAATTGAAGAGCCGCTCGTAGAAATCCGCCCAGACGCTCATCCGGCCGCGGTGCACATTGTGGGTGAGATGGTCGATGTAGGTGAGCCGCGAATCGCAGTCCGCCAGTCGCTCGCGCCAGTCGGGCTCGAATTCGAAATCGTCATCGTAGATCGAGCCATTCTCGCCGTAACGGTCGACGAAATAGAGCAAGGAATCGCCGATCCCCTTGATCGCCGGAATGTCGGCCTCGCCCTCGGCAATGTCAGTCTTGGCCGGAGATGCGCCGAGCTTCACGGCGCGCTCGAAGGCGGCCTTGGCGTCCTTGACCCGGAAAGCCATGGCGCAGGCGCCGGGCCCGTGCGCCCTGGCATGTTCCTCGGCATAGGTGCCGGGCTCGGAATTGATGATGAAGTTGATCTCACCCTGGCGGTGGAGAGTCACGTCCTTGCGCTTGTGGCGGGCAATGGCCGGAAAGCCCATTTTAGTGAACAGCGAGCGCAGGAGCTCCGGGTCGGGGGCCGCATATTCGACGAACTCGAAGCCGTCGGTGCCCATCGGATTGTCGAGGCCGAGCGGCCCCTTCGAGTCACTCTTGTCGGCAACCTGCGTGGCCATGTCCTATCTCCCTTCCCATCCCAACTGCGCCGCGCCGAGCGGCATTTCAAGACCGCGAAACGCATCAACCGCAGCATGCGGCAATTATATACTTGACTTAGCAAGCCGGTTGAGGGATAAAAGGCTCAACAGGGAAGCAAGCCATGAACATCAACATCACCGACCCGATCTTCCACAACGAGGAAGCCGCAGAGCGCCACATCTTCCTGTCGCGCTGGCCCGATGGCGAGCCGATCTGCCCTCACTGCGGTTCGACCAACACGATGGTCATGGGCGGCAATACCCAGGCCGGATATCATCTGTGCCGCGACTGCCGCGACAAGTTCACGGTTCGCACCGGAACGGTGATGGAGCGCAGCCATGTTCCGCTGTCCAAATGGCTCCTCGCCACCCACCTCATGGCCGCTTCCAAGAAGGGCATGAGCGCGAGCCAAATGGCCCGTATGCTCGGCGTCACCTACAAGACCGCATGGTTCCTCTGCCACCGCATCCGCGAAGCCATGATGCCCTCGCCCAACGAAACCGGCCCGCTCGGCGGCGCTGGCAAGTTCGTCGAGGTCGATGAAACATTCGTCGGCGGCAAGGCCAAGAACCGCGCCCACAAGCCCGTCGCGGCGAAGAAGGTCGTTGTCTCTTTGGTCGAACGCGATGGCAAGGCTCGCAGCTTCCATGTCGCCAACATCAAGGCTCGCGACCTGCGCTCGATGATCGTGACCAATGTCGATCGCTCGTCTCACCTGATGAGCGACGAAAGCCATGTTTACACTTGGGTTGGCCGCGAGTTCGCCTCGCACGGCAAGGTCAATCACGGCGCCCGCGAATACGTGCGCGGAGCCGACCATTCAAACTGCGCCGAGAACTTCTTTTCAATCTTCAAGCGCGGCTATGTCGGCACCTACCACCACATGAGCGAAGCGCACCTGCATCGCTACACCGCGGAGTTCGACTTCCGTTACAACTTCCGCAAGTCGAGCGATGGCGAGTGCGCCGCTGCCGCCCTTCGCGGCATGGAAGGCAAGCGCCTCACCTATCGGAGAATTGGTCGGCTCGCCGCCTAACTACTACCGAGCGCCGCCGCAGATTGGCGAGCGCCGCAAACGCTGGACTCGTAGCTAAGGCGGAGTCAGCATCGCGTGTCGAATCGCGCGATGGCGGGAGGTTGGAATGGACTACTCCGATCGTGAACTAATTGATGTGATTGTGAGTGACATGCGGAGTTGGGTGGATCGGAACGGCGACACGCTTATCAGCGGCGAGGTCACGGTCACGCTCAACAATGTAGCTAATCCCGAAATCGCAGGACCGCACATCAAAGCACGCGTTGGCCTGCCTTCTGTCGGCAGCGCATCTCTAGAAGAGATCGAAATACGCTTTCTAGAAGCGACACGCGCGCTTCTAAGGCGTCTAGCGGATGAGCCCGTGGAGAATCTCCAGCAGGCCTATTCACGCGAACGCGATGAGAGAATGCGCCCTGATCCATTATCTGAACTCCATGAGTCTCTGAGAACGTCTGACTAGTCCGGCTTCAAATTTTTCCGCCTCAGTGACTTATGCGGCTTGTGCGGCGTGTTCAGCATCCGCTTCAGCGCCGCCTCGCGCCGTGCCACAGTTTCCTCTTCGGAGTAGGTTTCGTCTTTAGGGTTGTCGGCCATGGCTAATCACTTTCGTAGCGCCCGGCGACGGATTGCCAGAGCTGATACCCACATCAAGAACGTGGAAACGGGGATCAGCGTCTTTATGGCTCAAAACCCATTTCAGGTCACCACGGAGCGCGGGACGAGCCAAGGCCGATCCGACTGGATCTGGATAAAACTGAAGCAGACCGCGCCATTTCCGGACGACATCGGGGATGCCGCCGCTGAGGCCGCCGATGCGCTCCGATCCGCCCTCGATCACGCGTGTTTCGCGGTGGCCACCGTTGCTGGTGCCGAAAACCCAAAGTCCACGCACTTTCCATTCGCCGACGATCCGACGCAGTTGGAAAATGTCATCAAACGAAAATGCCGGGATTTGCCCCACGACTTTGTCGATCTGCTGCGGGATTACAAACCCTACGCTGGAGGCAATGACCTCCTCTGGGCCTTCAACAAGGTCCGCGCAGGAAATCAGCACCGGTTCCTGCTCGACGTTGCAATTTCCGCTAACCACACCAGGCTGCGGGGGAAGGCGCCTCACGGCGATTTTGTGTTTGGCCACGCGCCGCCCAATTGGAACCCTGAAAAGCAGGAGATGCTGCTCGCCGAAGGGTTCGGTTTCGATCCTGACATCGACGTAAGTGTAGATGTTCAAACTGCGTTCCGAGGTGCTGGCCCCCTTACGGGCAAATACGTCGTGCCCATGCTGCGCGAGCTGCATAGCACGGTCTCGGAGATCGTTGATGACATCGAGACTTACGCCGCCGCTTACCGGAACAACTAGCGCATCTGACGGCGAAATGGGCATTTGCTCACTCAAGTATATAATTGCCCAGCATGCCCATGCGCGCGTACCCGCGTGCACGCGCTCGCGCGCGCGCGAGAAGCGGTCAGGCATCGCTGCCCGAGCGAGAGGTGAATATGGACCATGGCGGGCGGGTTACGCACAATGGGCGCATGTAGGACAGGAGAATCGTATGGACACCCCCGATGGCTGGACAAAGGAGGAGGGCGGCAAGGCGCTGGTCCGAAGCTTCAAGTTCCGCGATTTTTCCGAAGCGTTCGCCTTCCTGACCCGAGTTGCGCTGCATGCCGAGAAGGTTGACCACCATCCCGAGTTCACCAGCGTGTGGAACCGCGTTGATTTCCGCCTCACGAGCCACGATTCGGGCGGGGTGAGCGAGCGCGACGTCGAGCTCGCCGAAGCGATCGACCGGTTTTCGGCCACCTGATCGCCAGAGCGAAGGTTGGCTTGCCTGAGGCCCGATGCGGCTCATGCTGCCGCCGCGGCTTACAATCCTTGGCATGAGTCGCTACATGCAAGGTCGCTACTAGTCGCAATCGGACGGTCTACAGGCGCTTTGCGGCTCCTCATTCCTTCTCTTCGCCTCTCTAGCACCGGAGGACCGACAAGCGGTCCGCCACAGTGAAGGAATGATATCATGCCAATCGGCACCGTAAAATTTTTCAATGACTCCAAGGGCTACGGCTTCATCCAGCCCGAAGACGGCGGTACGGACGCTTTCGTCCACATCACCGCGGTCGAGCGCGCCGGAATGCGCACTTTGAGCAAGGACCAGCGGGTCAGCTACGAGCTGGAGCAGGACCAGCGTGGCAAGATGAAGGCCATCAACCTGCAGAGCGCCTAAGTCGTGGTCCGGCGCCGCGATTGCGCAGCGCCGGCCCCGCAACCGGCAGTTGGAGGCCGCATGAAGGATCGAGACATCTATTTGATGCGCGCCGCCGAAGCCCGCGCCGAGGCCGAAGCCGCAGTGCTCGACAATGTTCGTCAGCGCTGCCTTCGGTCCGAGGCCGCCTGGACGGAAATGGCCGACCGCGCCGAGCGCACCGAGAAAATGCGCGCACGGCTGGAGGCCGAGAAGGCGAAGGCGCTCGCGCCCTAGCCCGCCGGCCCCGCCGGCAGAAGGAGGCCTTGTGGCCGAATACAGGCTTTACCAGTTGAACGACGCCGGGAAGATCGCATCGGCCGCGGAGAAGATCACCGCCGTCGACGACCAGGAGGCGCTCGTCGCGGCGAAGAGCCTGAAAAAAGCGGGATTATGCGAGATCTGGCAGGGACGGCGCTACGTCGGCCGGATCGGAGCCGCGCCCGCGGACCAGCCGGCCTGACGAGCCGGAGCCACCCGGCGAGGTGGAGGATTTCGATCCAGCCGCTATAGCCCGAGCGGATGGCCGACGAGCACCGCACCCGCGAATATCGCACCGGGTCCGACCCGCGCACCCTGCGCGATGCGCTCGGCTGCTTCGCGACGGGCGTGACGGTGGTCACCTGCGTTGCGGACGGCGGCCGGCCGTACGGGCTGACCGCCAACAGCTTCACCTCGGTTTCGCTCGACCCACCGTTGCTGCTGGTCTGCGTTCACAAGGCGGCGGCGAGTGCCCCGGCGCTGATCGCCGCCCAGCATTTCGCGGTCAACGTTCTCCAGACCGGCCAGCAGCCCGCCTCGATCCGTTTTTCGACCAAGGCCGAGGACCGGTTCGGCCAGAGCGACTGGTCGTGCGGCGAGTTCGGCGCGCCGGTGCTCAAGGAGTCGCTCGGAGTGTTCGAATGCGAGCGGCATGCGATCCACGACGGCGGCGATCATCACATTTTGATCGGCCATGTGCTCAAGGCGAGCTTCGATCCCAGCCTCGACCCTTTGCTCTATTTTCGCGGCCGTTACCGGAGGCTTCACTTCACCTGACGGTGAAAAAATCAATGGGCGGCGGACCTGCCGGGCCGAAGCGACGCCCAGGCCTTCAGGCCAAGGACGATCAGCCCGCCGACGACGAAGCCGGCGACGGCCGCGCCGAAGGCATTGGCGACCCATTCGACCACGCCCGGGATCCAGCGGATCGCCACTGCGGCCGAATGGGCGAGGGCATGGATCGCGTGCGGCACTTCCTCGAGCATGTGCAGTTCCTCGAGACCGTGGAGGAAGATTCCTCCACCGACCCAGAGCATGGCGGCGGTGCCGATGATGGTCAGCGCGGTCAGAAGTAGGGGAACGCCCTTGACCAGCAGCCGACCGAAAGCGGCGGCGGCGGCATTGCCGCGTGTCGCGAGGCGCAGGCCGATATCGTCGAGTTTCACGATCAGGGCGACGAGGCCGTAGACCCCGGCCGTGACGAGGATCGCCACCGCCGCCAATGCGGCGGCGCGCATGACCAATGTTTCCGCCTCCAGCTCGGCGAGGGCGATGGCCATGATCTCGGCTGAGAGGATGAAATCGGTGCGGATCGCGCCCGACACCTGCCGCGCCTCGAGCTCGGCCGGGTCGCTGACCGCGTCGAGCACCTCCTCGACCGAATGGTGGTGGCCGAGCAGCCATTCGAGGATTTTCTCGGTCGCCTCGAAGGCGAGATAGGCGCCGCCGATCATCAGCAACGGGATGATGAGGACCGGCAGGAACGCCGACAGGAGCAACGCCGCCGGAAGCAGGATCAGCATCTTGTTCTTCAGGGACCCGAGGGCGATCTTGCCGATGATCGGAAGCTCGCGCTCGGGGGCGAGGCCGACGACGTAGCGCGGCGTCACCGCCGTATCGTCGATCACCACGCCGGCGGTCTTGGCGCCGGCTCGAGCCGCGGCGGCGCCGACGTCGTCGACCGACGCGGCGGCAAGCTTGGTCAGCGTGGCGACGTCGTCGAGCAGAGCCATCAGGCCGGAGGGCATGGGCGGGCTGTGGCTCGTCATTGCGAGGAGCGCAAGCGACGAAGCAATCCATAAGCCCGGGCTGGATTGCTTCGCTTCGCTCGCAATGACGCGGAGGTTGCCTACTCCACGCAATTCGCGCATCGCCGGGGCCATGCTGGGGCTGGATTTCATCAAGTCGAACCGCGAGGCGGTCGCCAAGGCGATAAGCGACAAGGGGGTCACGCTCGACCTCGACGCGTTGCTGTCGCTCGACAGCGAGGTGCGCTCGCTCAAGACCGAGATCGAGGGGCTCCGCGCCGAGCGCAACGCGATCAGCGCGAGGTTCAAGGATTCGTCACCCGACGAGAAGGCCGAGCTCGGCCGCAAGGCCAAGGAGGCCGGCGCGCGCGCCGGCGAGCTCGAGCAACGGCTGGGTGAAAGGCAGGAGGCGATGACCGCGCTTTTGCTGCAAGTCCCCAACATCCCCTATGAGGGCGCTCCGGTCGGCCCGGACGAAAGCGCCAATGTCGTCGTCCGCCGCGAGGGCGAGCCGCCGAGCTTCGATTTCGAGCCGCTCGACCATGTCGCCTTGATCGAGAGGAACGACTGGGCCGATTTGTCGCGGATCACGCATGTGGCGGGGTCGCGCACCTATTGCCTCAATGGCCGGCTCGCCTTGCTCGAGCAGAAAATGATGGCCTGGGCATTGGAGCGGATCGCCGATTCCGGCTTCACTCCGATCACCGTCCCGGCGCTGGCGCGCGAGCAGGCGTTCCTCAATCAGGGGCAATTCCCGGGCCACCGCGACGAAACCTATCATCTGCCCAATGACGACCTTTATCTCGCCGGCACCGCCGAGGTGGCGCTGACCTCGCTCCATTCGGGCGAGATCCTCGAGGGCGACCGGCTGCCGATCCTCTACGCCGGTTACTCGCCCTGCTTTCGCCGCGAGGCGGGAAGCGCCGGCAAGGACGTGCGCGGGCTGCTGCGCGTCCACCAGTTCGTCAAGGTCGAGCAATATGTGATCTGCGAGGCCGACGAGGGGCAGTCGGCCACGTGGCACGCGCGGCTGCTCGAGCTTGCCGAAAGCCTGCTGCAGGCGCTCGAAATCCCCTACCAGGTGATCGAGACGTCGACCGGCGACATGGGGCTGGGCAAATATCGCATGAACGACATCGAGAGCTGGGTGCCATCGCTCGGCAAGTATCGCGAGACCCACAGCTGCTCGACCCTGCACGACTGGCAGGCGCGGCGGGCGAACCTCCGCTACCGCGGCGCCGACGGCAAGGTGCGCTTCGCCCACACGCTCAACAATACCGCGCTGGCCAGCCCGCGAATCCTGGTGCCGCTGCTCGAGAACCACCAGACCGGGGACGGCCGGGTGCGGCTGCCCAAGGCGCTGCAGGAGCTGATGGGCGGAGAATTTCTCTGAGTCGCGACGGCGCTCCGCCGATGCTCGCGCGGCTGAAGGAGATCCAGTCGCTGCTTGCCCATTCGCCGCGGATGCTGGGCCATCAGGGCCCGCGCGGGCCGGAGGACGGGCCGCCGGCGATGGTCATCCCCGGCTTCATCGCCCACGACCGTCACACGACGGAGCTTCGCCGGGCGCTCGCCGAGGCGAGGTTCCGGGTTCATCCATGGCGGCAGGGCTGGAACATGGGGGCGAGCGCCGACACGCTCGAGCGGCTGAAGCGCGCGGTTGACCTGTGCGGGCATGACGAGCCGCTGCTGCTGGTCGGCTGGAGCCTCGGCGGACTTTACGCGCGCGAGCTGGCGCGGGCGGAACCGGAGCGAGTGCGCGCGGTCGTCACCTTGGGCTCGCCGGTGTGGGGCGACCGGCGCCGCTACACCAATGTCTGGCGGCTGTACGAGGCGGTCGCCCGCCATCCGGTCGACGACCCGCCGATCCCCGACAGCGAGGAAAAGCCGCCGGTGCCGACCCTGGCGCTGTGGTCGCGGCGCGATGGGATTGTCGGCGCGCCCTCGGCGCGCGGGACCGAGGCGACCCGCGACAAGGCGGTCGAGCTGAGGACGAGCCACATGGGCTTTGCCATGTCACCGACGGACGCTCGTGCCGCGGTCGCCGAGATCGTCAATTTTCTGAAGGAAGTGGACGGCGCCGAGTCGCGCGATTGACTCTGCATCGCGACTCGCGAGATAAGAACAAAAGTAGAACAAAAGCGTTGTGAGTCGTGTGGCTGCGAACCTTTCCCTGGTCGCCGGCGGTGCTGTCGCGCCGACCGGGAATTGTGCTCCTGCGAAGGCAGGAGCCCAGACAGCGCGTGAGCGCTGCTATCGCAGCGCGTCTGACCATGATGAAAACGCACCGTCCCCCAGACGGTGCTGGTTTTCATCATCTCCGCCGGGGAACTGGTGCTTACCCAAACCGATCCAGCCAACCCTCTCCGAACTGTTTTCCGGCCACCCCCGCGATGCCGGCTGGGCGGGCTTCCTGCTCGCCCAGGCCGACGGGTCGAAGCCGGTGCTGTGGGTGCAAGAGCGCATGGCGATCCGCGAATCGGGGCGGATCCACCCGCCGGGGCTGCCGGTCCGGGACATCATCCATGTCGAGGCGCGCGACGCGCGCGACGCGCTGTGGGCGATGGAGGAGGGGCTGAGATGCCCGGCCCTGTCCTGCGTGATCGGCGAGATCTGGGGCGACCCCAAGGCGCTCGACTTCACCGCGACGCGGCGCCTTGCCGTCGCGTCCGAACGGAACGGCGTGGCCGCCTTTTTGATTCGGCTGGGCGGCCACGCCAACCTCAGCGGAGCGCGGATGCGCTGGCGGATCGCCAGCCTGCCGAGTGTCGCCCATCCGTTCGACCCCAAAGCGCCGGGGACGCCGGCGTGGGACGCGGAGCTGTTCCGGGCACGCTCGGTCCCGCCGGGACGATGGGGCGTTGCTCATGACGCAGCGGCGCATTCTTTCCATCTGGTTGCCCCATCTGGCGATCGAGCGGTGGGCGAAGACGTGCGATTGCGCGCCTGACGCTCCGGTCGTCCTGACGGTCGAAGGCACCCACGGCCCCGTCATCCACGCCGTCACCCGCGCCGCCGCCGAGCGCGGCGCGCGCGCTGGTGCGCGGCTGACCGACGCTCGGGCGCTCGATCCGAAGCTGGTCGCGGTTCCCGCCGATCCCGCGGGCGATTCGGCGCTGGTCGAACGGCTCGCCCGCTGGGCGACTCGCTGGTCGCCGGCGGTGGAGGTGGACGGAGCCGATTCGCTGCGGCTCGACGTCACCGGAGTCGCGCATCTGTTCGGCGGCGAGCAGGGGCTGATCGCCGATGCCCGGCAGCGCTTCGCCGCGATGGGGCTGACGGCGCACACGGCGATCGCCCCGACCGCTGGCGCGGCCTGGACGCTCAGTCACTACGGCCGATCTTCCGCCACCGTCACGCCAGCGGAAGCCGGGGTCCAGGGGAACGGCATGGATGCCAGCCTTCGCTGGCATGACGATTTGCTTCCCCTCCCCCTCGCCGCGCTGCGACTGGAGCCCGACACATTGCGCACGCTCGAACGGCTCTGGCTGAAGACGATCGGCGCGCTTCTCGCGGTGCCGAGGCTGGCACTGGCCCGGCGATTCCGCGGCGCCGAAGATGTGATTGACGCACTCGACCGGCTGACCGGCCGCAAGGCCGAGCCGCTGACCGCTCGGGCCAACGAGCCGCCGCCGGGAGCGCTGATCAGGCTCGAGGAACCGGCCACACGCGAAGAATCGCCGAGCCAAGCGCTCGACCGGCTGGTGCCGGAGCTGGTGAAAGAGCTCGAGCGCAGGCATCTCGGCGCACGGCGGCTGGTGCTGACCGGTTTCCGGGTCGACGGCAGCGTCGCCGAGGCGAGCGTCGCCACCTCCATCCCCAGCCGCGAGCCGGCGCATCTCAAGCGCCTGCTGGAAGGCAGAGCGGCGCTCGACCCGGGCTTCGGCTTCGACGCCTTCGCACTGGAAGCTTGTCTGACCGAGCCGCTCGGCGCCGCCCAGGACAGTTTGGTCGAGGCGCCGGACCCGTCCGGCGACATCGCCCGCCTGGTCGACCGGCTGAGTGTCAAGCTCGGGGCGGACAAGGTGCGGCGGCCGGTGGCGCACGAGAGCCATGTCCCCGAGCGGGCGAGCGGGTGGGCGCCGGCCCTGCTCCCCTCCCCTTCAGTGGAGGGGAAGAGCCGTGCAGCGCCTCAGGGGTGGGGCCGTGCCAGCTCCTCTCGCCCACCCCGCTCGCCTTCGGCAAGCTCCCCCTCCCTTGAAGGGGAGGGGAGACCGCAGCGCCTGCTCGACCGGCCCGAGGCGATCGACGTCATCTATGCCACCCCGGAAGGTGCGCCGCGGCGCTTCGTCTGGCGCCGGCAGGTGCACGACATCGCGCGTTTCGAGGGGCCGGAACGGATCGCACCCGAATGGTGGCGCGAACGATCGACCGCTCGGCTGCGCGATTATTACCGGATCGAGGACGGCGACGGCCGCCGCTACTGGATCTTCCGCGAAGGGATCGCCGGCGACGGCCGCGGCGGCGCGCCTTCGTGGTTCGTCCACGGGCTGTTCGGATGATGCCTACCTCCACTTGTCATTCCCGCGAAAGCGAGAATCCAAGCGGCCGTCTGGACCCCCGCTTCCGCGGGGGTGACGAAAAGGGGGGCTGCTGACCGATGCCTGAAAAAGCCGGATTTTCGCGCCTGAAGCTGGTGCGTCGGCCGGACATGCCGCCGCCTCCCGCCGGCCGCGCGCCCTATGTCGAGCTCGGAGTCACCAGCCCCTTTTCCTTCCTGCGGGGAGCGTCGGACGCGATCGAGCTGGTGCTCCGGGCGCTCGAGCTGGGGATGGACAGGATCGGCATCGCCGACCGCAACACGCTCGCCGGAGTGGTGCGGATGCACAGCGCCTGCAAAGGCGCGGGGTTGAAGCCACTGATCGGCTGCCGGCTCGACCTCATCGATGCGCCGAGCCTGCTCGCCTACCCGGTCGACCGCGAAGGCTACGGCCGGCTGTCGCGGCTCCTGAGCCTCGGCAAGATGCGCGCCGCGAAAGGCGGGTGCGAGCTGAGCCTCGAGGACGTCGCCGCGCACGCGGACGGAATCGCCTTCATCGCCTGGCCGGGAGAGAATCTGGATGCCTTCGAAGCCGAGCTGCCGCGGCTTCCTGGCGCCATTCCATCATTGCGGCACGTCGCGGCAAGCTGGCTGTATCGCGGCGATGACGCGGCGCGGATCGAGCGGCTCGACCGGATGGCGCGTGCCTACGGCTGCACTATCCTCGCCACCAACGACGTCTATTACCACGCCGCGGAAAAGCGCCCGCTTCAGGACGTGATGGCCTGCATCCGCGAGAAAGTGACGATCGCCAATGCCGGATATCTGCTGAACGCCAATGCCGAGCGGCATTTGAAGAGTCCGGCGGCTATGACGAAACTCTTCGAGCGCTGGCCGCATGCCATTGAAGAAACACGCAAATTTGCCGACGCGCTGAATTTCAGCCTCGACGAGCTCAAATACGAATATCCGCGCGAGACGGTGCCGGAGGGCAAATCGCCGCAGGAATATCTCGAGCATCTGACCTGGCAGGGCGCGAAGGAGCATTGGCCGGACGGCATTCCCGACAAGGTGCTGTCCCAGCTCCGCCACGAGCTCGAGCTGATCCAGCGGCTCGACTTCGCGCGCTATTTCCTCACCGTCCACGACATCGTCGCTTTCGCCCGCAGCCTCTCGCCCCCGATCCTGTGCCAGGGGCGCGGCTCGGCGGCGAACAGCGCGGTCTGCTACTGCCTCGGAATCACCGCGGTCGACCCGGCGACCAGTGATCTTTTGTTCGAACGGTTCATCAGCGAGGAGCGCAAGGAGCCGCCCGACATCGACGTCGACTTCGAGCACGAGCGGCGCGAGGAGGTGATCCAGCACATCTATGCGAAATACGGCCGCGACCGCGCCGGCATCGCCGCGACGGTCATCCATTACCGGCCGCGCTCGGCGATCCGCGAGGTCGGCAAGGTGATGGGGCTGAGCGAAGACGTCTGCGGAGCGCTCGCCTCGACCATCTGGGGCCATATGGACGGCGAGATGGAGGAAGCGCGGGCGATCGAGGCCGGGCTCGACCTGTCCGACCCGCACCTCAAGCGCACCGTCAAGCTCGCCGAGCAACTGATCGGCATGCCGAGGCATCTGTCGCAGCATGTCGGCGGCTTCGTCCTCACCGAGCGGCTGCTGATCGAGACGGTGCCGGTCGGCAATGGCGCGATGGCCGACCGAACCTTCATCGAATGGGACAAGGACGACATCGACGAGCTCGGGATCCTCAAGATCGACGTGCTGGCGCTCGGGATGCTGACCTGCATCCGCAAATGCTTCGATCTGATCGCGCAGCACCACGGCGAGCGCTGGGAGCTGGCGACCATCCCGCCCGAAGTGCCGGAGGTCTACGACATGCTGTGCCGCGGCGATTCGCTGGGAGTCTTCCAGGTCGAAAGCCGCGCGCAGATGAACATGCTGCCGCGCCTCAAGCCGCGCTGCTTCTACGACCTCGTCATCGAGGTGGCGATCGTCCGCCCGGGGCCGATCCAGGGCGACATGGTTCATCCCTATTTAAAGCGCCGGCAGGGCAAGGAGCCGCTGACCTTTCCCTGCCCGGCGCCTGAGCATGGCCCTCCGCAAGAGCTCGAGCGAATTCTCGGGCGAACGCTCGGAGTGCCGATCTTCCAGGAGCAGGCGATGAAGATCGCCATCGACGCGGCGAAATTCAGCGCCGCCGAGGCCAACCAGTTGCGCAAGGCGATGGCGACCTTCCGCTCCAAGGGCACGATCGCGCTTCTCCAGGACAAGATGGTCGGGCGGATGGTCGAGCGCGGCTACGACGAGGATTTCGCCCAGCGGTGCTTCGACCAGATCAAGGGCTTCGGTGAGTACGGCTTTCCCGAAAGCCACGCGGCGAGCTTCGCCCACCTCGTCTATGTATCGAGCTGGCTGAGGTGGAAATATCCGGCGGCTTTCGCCTGCGCCTTGCTCAATTCGCAGCCGATGGGCTTCTACGCGCCGGCCCAGATCGTCCGCGATGCGCGCGAGCATGGGGTCGAGATGCGCGAGGTCGATGTCAATGCCAGCGAATGGGATTGCACGCTGGAGCCCATCCCCTCCCCTTCAGGGGAGGGGCATCTCAGTGCAACTGAGCGGGGTGGGGGTGCGAGACCGCCCCACCCCTCGATCCCCTCCCCTGAAGGGGAGGGGAAGGTGGCGCTCCGCCTCGGCCTGCGCCAGGTCGACGGGCTGCACCGCGAGGCGGGGGAGCGGCTGGTGATCGCCCGCGGGACAAGGCCCTATCGCACGGTCGAGGAATTGCGCAGCCGCGGCCATGTGCCGGTGCACGCCATCCAGCGGCTCGCCGCCGCCGACGCCTTCCGCTCGATGGGCCTCGACCGCCGGGCGGCGCTGTGGGATTCAAGGGCGCTCAAGAGCGCCCCGGACCTGCCCTTGTTCGCCGCCGCCGACACTCGCGACGAAGGGGTCGAAACCGATCCGGCGCGGCTGCCGGCGATGCGCCTGTCCGAGCATGTGGTCAGCGACTACCAGACCCTGCGGCTCTCCCTGAAAGCCCATCCGATGCAATTCCTGCGGCAGCATTATGCGGGCAGGGGATTCGTCACCGCCGAGCAGCTCCAGTCGCTCAAGGACGGCAAAAGATTGTCGATCGCCGGGGTGGTCCTGATCCGCCAGCGGCCGGGCAGCGCCAAGGGCGTGGTGTTCATCACCCTCGAGGACGAGACCGGGGTCGCCAACCTCGTCATCTGGCCCGACGTGTTCGCCAAGCAGCGCAAGATCGTCATGGGCGCGCGGCTGATGGCGGTGCACGGGATCGTGCAACGGGACCCCGAGAGTGAGGTGATCCACGTCGTCGCCCGCCGGCTTGAGGACGACACGCCCATGCTTCGGCATCTCAGCGACGAGGCGATGCCGTCGACCCTCGCTCAAGGCGATGCTCCGGGAAGCTGGCGCCCGCCGGCTGGACGCCACCCGCGCGACGCGGAGATCATCCCCAAAAGCCGCGACTTTCACTAGGCCGTTCATCTGAGAGCAAAGTTTGCGAACGATTCCCGCCACATTGCCTGTTTATTCGCTGCGCCCATGAGACTGATCCTGACGAACATTGCAGCGCTGGCGGCGACTGCCGCCGCACCCGCGGCCGCGTCCAGCCAGACGACGCTCGAGGGGCGCTGGGCCAATGCCAAGCGCAGCGTGATCGTCGCGGTCGAGCGTTGCGGCGAAGCCTGGTGCGGGAAGGTCCACTGGGCCAGCGACAACAACCGCCGCGAAGGGGCGACCCCGGGAACGACGGTGCTGAGCGACATGCGGCCACAAGGCGGCGGCGTCTACAAGGGACGCGCCTACGAGCCCAAGCGCAACATTCGCGGCTCCGCCACCGTCCACCAGGTCGGACCCAATACCATGGTGGTGAAGGGCTGCGCCGTTGCCGGATTGATCTGCCGCGAGCAACGCTGGACGCGGGTCGGCGGCTAGGCCGGCTCGGCGGCGAAGAAGCCGAAGCTCCCGCTCAAGACCGACTGCCGCAGCGCCGCCATGTCGTCCGCCCAATATCGGTCGGAGGTGAAACGCGGGGTGATTTCGCGCACCTTCGAATGGATCTCCCGAAGTGCCGCGCTGGTCTCGAGCGGGGCGTGGAGGTCGACACCTTGCGCGGCGGCGATCAGCTCAACGGCGACGACGCCGGCGGCGTTGCGCGCGATCTGGCCGGCCTTGCGGGCCGCGATCGGCGCCATCGACACATGGTCCTCCTGCCCGGCCGAGGTCGGGATGGAATCAACGCTTGCCGGGAAAGCGAGCGACTTGTTTTCGCAGACCAGGGCCGCGGCCGTCACCTGCGGGATCATCAGGCCGGAATTGACTCCTGAGTCCTCGACCAGGAAGGGCGGCAGGCCGCTCATCTTGGGGTCGATGAGGACGGCGGTGCGCCGCTCGGAGATCGAGCCGACCTCGCACAAGGCCATGGCGATCATGTCGGCGGCGAAGGCGACCGGCTGGGCGTGGAAGTTGCCGCCGCTGATCGCTTCGTCCTCGCCGGGGAAGAGCAGGGGATTGTCGGTGACCGCGGCGGCCTCGATGACGAGAGTGCGCGCGGCATTTTGCAGCAAATCCAGCGCCGCGCCCATCACCTGCGGCTGGCAGCGGAAGCTGTAGGGGTCCTGGACCTTGCCGCAGCGGCCGTGACTGGCGACGATCGCGCTTCCCTCGAGCAGGTTGCGAAGCGCGGCGGCGACGCGGAGCTGGCCGGGCTGGCCGCGAAGCTCGGAGATGCGGGGGTCGAACGGCTTGACGCTTCCCTTGAGCGCGTCGACGGAGAGGGCCCCGGCGGCGAGGGCGGCGGCGAAGACACGCTCGCCGGTGAACAGAGCGTCGAGGGCAAGCGCGGTCGAAGCCTGGGTGCCGTTGATCAGCGCCAGCCCTTCCTTGGGCGCAAGCTCGAGCGGTTCCATGCCGAGCTTCCGGAGCGCGTCGGCGGCGGGCATGATCTCGCCGGCGACATCGATCCGGCCGTGGCCCATCAGCGCGGCGATCAAATGGGCGAGCGGCGCGAGGTCGCCCGAAGCGCCGACGCTGCCCTGCGCGGGGATGAGCGGCATGGCGTCGCGGTCGAGCAGCGCTTGGAGCGCGTCGATCACCTCGACCCGCACGCCCGAATGGCCGCGGCCGAGCCCCAGCAATTTGAGGATGATCATCAGCCGGGTGACGTGGCGGGGCAGCGGATCGCCGAGGCCGGCGCTGTGCGACAGGATCAAATTGGTCTGCAGCTCGGCGAGGCGGTCGTCGGGGATTCGCGTGTTGGCGAGCAGGCCGAAGCCGGTGTTGACGCCATAGACCGTCTCGCCGCCGGCCACGATGCGCTCGACCGAGGCGGCGGCCTCGGCGACCCGGCGCATCGAGGCGTCGTCGAGGCGGGCGTCCGCGCCGGCCCAGAGGTCGCGGAGCACCGAGAGGTCGATCGAAGAGGTATCGAGGATTAGAGTCATCAGGCGCGCATCTGGCAGATTCGTGTGGGGCTAACCAGCGGCAAGGAATGGTCGGCAAGAGGTCGGAAGCGAAGGTTTACCGGTCAATGCGTCGCTTCCTTGCCCAGGCGACAAACGCCCAGGCGAGCAGTGAAAAGAGGATGGTCGCACCCAACAGCATTGACCAGTAGACTGTCTCTCCTTGCTCCCAGCATTCTGGCTGAGGCCGGCAGCTCTTGTGATTGGCAACTGAGAGTGGCACCGCCCAGAAGAGCCAGTAAGCGACCGCAAGTATTGCCGCGAGAACGCGATCCATAGTTCGCCAGCGCTTTCGCATGATCGTCCCTCTCACTATTGAAGCGACCATGAGACGGATGGCTAGCGCCTTGCAATGGTCGGAAAGCGGGAAATTCGTGGCGAGGCCGTCACGGGAGTAAATCCCGTGACGTCAGTCCTGTCCGCTTCGCGGCAGGCTGGCCGGCTTCGCCATCTCTCGACACAAGGACGCTCGCTGCGCTCCGCTCACCTTGTGCTCGGTGGCTCAGCAATCATCGGCAGATCGAGCTCCTGCTCCCGGGCGCAGGCGATGGCGTCCTCATAACCCGCATCCGCATGGCGCATGACGCCGCTGGCGGGGTCGTTCCACAGCACCCGCTCGAGCCGGCGGGCGGCATCGTCGCTGCCGTCGGCGACGATGACCATGCCGGCATGCTGCGAATAGCCCATGCCGACGCCGCCGCCGTGATGGAGCGACACCCAGGTCGCGCCTGACGCGGTGTTGAGCAGGGCATTAAGCAGCGGCCAGTCGGAGACGACATCGCTGCCGTCCGCCATGCTTTCGGTTTCGCGGTTGGGCGAGGCGACGCTGCCGCTGTCGAGGTGGTCGCGGCCGATAACGATCGGGGCGGAGACCTCGCCGCTCCTCACCATCTCGTTGAAGGCGAGGCCGAGGCGGTGGCGCTGGCCGAGGCCGACCCAGCAGATGCGCGCCGGAAGCCCCTGGAAGGCGATGCGTGTCCGAGCCATGTCGAGCCAGCGGTGGAGGTGCGGATCGTCGGGGATCAGTTCCTTCACCTTTTCGTCGGTGCGGTAGATGTCCTCCGGGTCGCCGCTCAATGCCACCCAGCGGAACGGGCCTATCCCGCGGCAGAAGAGCGGACGGACGTAGGCCGGGACAAAGCCGGGGAAGTCGAAGGCGTGGGCGACGCCCATGTCCTTGGCTTCCTGGCGGATGTTGTTGCCATAGTCGAAGACGGGCACGCCCATTTCCCTGTAGGAAAGCATCGCCTCGACGTGGCGGGCGATGGAGATGCGCGCGGCTTCGGCGACGGCGGCCGGATCCTTTTCACGCATCTCCTGCCATTTGGCGACGCTCCAGCCCATCGGGCAGTAGCCGTTGGCGGGGTCGTGGGAGCTGGTCTGGTCGGTCAGCGCGTCGGGGCGGATTCCGCGCGCGAGCATCTCCGGCAGCAATTCGGCGGCATTGCCGAGCAGGCCGACGCTGGTCGGCTCGGACGCCGCGCGAATGATCTCGAGCGCCTCGTCGATGCTGGTCGCGCGTTTATCGAGGTAGCGGGTCTCGAGCCTTTTCTCGATGCGGCTTTCCTGGACCTCGATGGCGATGCAATGGACGCCGGCCATCACCGCCGCCAATGGCTGGGCGCCGCCCATCCCGCCGAGGCCGGCGGTCAATATCCATTTGCCCTCGAGGTCGCCGCCATAATGCTGGCGGCCCATTTCGGCGAAGGTCTCGTACGTGCCTTGGACGATGCCTTGAGTGCCGATGTAGATCCAGCTGCCGGCGGTCATCTGGCCGTACATCATCAAACCGGCGCGATCCAATTCGTTGAACGTCTCCCAGTTCGCCCATTTGGGCACGATGTTGGAATTGGCGATCAGCACCCGCGGCGCGTCCTTGTGGGTGGGGAACACTCCGACCGGCTTGCCCGACTGGACGAGCAGGGTGTCGTCCTCCCCGAGCCGCTCGAGCGTCTCGACGATCTTGTCGAAGCACTGCCAGTTGCGCGCGGCGCGGCCGATGCCGCCGTAGACGACCAGGCTCTGCGGGTCCTCGGCGACCTCGTCGTCGAGATTGTTCTGAAGCATCCGCACCGCCGCCTCGGTGGTCCAGTGCCTTGCCACGATCTCGCTGCCGCGGCGGGCGCGGATTCGGCGGCTGTTGTCGCGTCGGTCGGTCAATTCAGCTCCTCGCAACTGAAGCCCTCCCCCTCGATGGGGGAGGGTTTGGGTGGGGGTGCCATCTCCGCTCGTGCCGGTCTCTACGACGAACGCCACCCCACCCCTAGCCCCTCCCCATCAAGGGGAGGGGAATTCAGGAATCCCGTCCCGCGAAAATCCTTCTCGCCGGCCCGGGAAGGCCGATCCAATAGCCGAGCTCGGCCGGGCTTTCGATGTTCCACACGCACAGGTCCGCCGCCTTGCCGGGCGCGAGGCTGCCGATCTCGCCGTCGAGGCCAAGAGCACGGGCGGCGTTGATCGTCATGCCCATGAGCGCCTCCTCGGGAGTGAGACCGAACAGGGTGCAGGCGAGATTCATCGCCAGAGTCGGCGACAGCAAAGGCGAGGTGCCGGGATTGCAATCGGTGGCGATGGCGATCGGCACGCCGTGGTCGCAAAGCATCCGCACCGGCGGCCGGCGCTCCTCCTGGAGCGCGTAGAAAGCGCCGGGAAGCAGCACGGCGACGGTGCCGGCCTCGGCCATGGCGGCGGCGCCGTCTTCGTCGAGATGCTCGAGATGGTCGGCCGAGAGGGCATTGTAGCGGGCCGCGAGCTTGGCGCCGCCGCGGTTGCTGAGCTGCTCGGCGTGGAGGCGGGTGCGAAGCCCGTAATTCTCGGCGGCGGCGAACAGCTGCTCGATCTCGTGCGGGCGAAAGGCGATCCCTTCGCAGAAGGCGTCGACGCTGGTGGCGAGGCCGGCGCGGGCGACGGCCGGGACCATCTCGTCGGCGACCATCGCGACATATTCATCGCGCCGGTCGCGATATTCGGCAGGAAGGGCATGAAGCGCCAGCAAGGTCGGGACGACGCGCACCGGCTCCGACTTGCCGAGCGACTTGGCGACGTTGAGCAGCCGCATCTCGCTCGCCGTGTCGAGGCCGTAGCCCGACTTGATCTCGACCGTGGTCGCGCCGCCCGCCATCAGCGCCCGCAGGCGCGCCCGCGCGGAATCGAGCAGCTCGCTGGCGGAGGCTCCGCGGGTGCGCGCGACGGTCGAGGCAATGCCGCCGCCGGCCTTGGCGATTTCCTCATAGCTGGCGCCGGCGCGGCGCATCGCATGCTCGTCGGCGCGGTTGCCGCCGAACACCAAATGGGTGTGGCAGTCGACCAGGCCGGGGGTCACCCAGGCGCCGCCGAGCGGCACCACCTCGGCCGCCTTGAAGCCGGCAAGCTCGGCCCGCTTGCCGACGCGGACGACCTTGCCGTCCTGGATGCCGACGGCGCCATTGGGCACCAGCCCGAGCGGGTCGCCGGCACGCGGCACCATGGTGACAATATTGCAGTCGGTCAGGAGGCGGTCCCACATGCGCGTCGCCTTAAGCCAGCGCCGGTGCTACGGTCAAAAGGTGAGCAGCTGGCCGAATCTCACGGACCTGATCATCGCCGCCGACGCTTCGACGCCGGTCGGAATGCTCGGCGCGCCGCTCGCTGCCGGGTCGGTGACCCCGGGCAGCTGCGACCAGGCGCCGGCGCTGCTCCGCAAGACGCTGCGGCGGATCGGTCGCTACGATGTCGAGACCGGCCGCGAGCTCGCGACGCGTGTCGCCGACCGCGGCGACGTCGACATCGCCGGGCTTACAATCGAGGAGGCCACGCCGCGGATCCGCGAGGCGGTGGCACAGAGCGCCGAGGCGCATGCGCTGACCCTTCTGGTCGGCGGCAACAATGCGGTGACGCGGCCGGCGCTGCTCGGCCTCGGCGGAAGCCTCGAGGAGATCGGGCTCATCACCCTCGATGCCCATTTCGACATGCGCGACACGAGCGGCGGCCTGTCGAACGGAAATCCCGTGCGCGCACTGATCGAGGACGGCCTGCCCGGAGCGAACATCGCCCAGGTCGGGCTGGCGAGCTTCGCCAACAGCCGGGCGATGCACGAGGACGCGATCGAGGCCGGCAATCTGGTGATCACCATCGGTGACGTGCGCTCCGGCGGGATCGACCACGCGGTCGCCCGAGCGCTTGACCATGTCGCCCATTGCGACGCCTTGGTGATCGACTGCGATATCGACGTCATCGACCGCTCGCAGTTTCCCGGAGCGCCCGGAGCACGGCCGGGCGGAATGGCGGTCGGCGATTTCTTCCAGGCGATCCGTAAGCTCGCCTCCGACCCGCGGGTGCGGGTAGTCGACCTCACCGAATGGGACCCGCCGCTCGACCCCAGCGACCTCACCAGCCTGACCGCCGCCCGCTGGGTCGCCGAGTGCTTGGCCGGCTACGAAATGCGGTGAAAGTTCGCGGCCTTGCCACGGCCGAAGTCGGACAAAGTGCGGAAGGTGATCGAAAAGCGCAGCTGGTCGCCCGGAGCGATGCTGTGCTCCCATTCGTGCCGGGCCTCGCCGCTGAGCAAGTAGGCCGAGCGCGGCTCGACCTCGAGCCGGGCGCGGCGAAAGCCTTGGCCCGTGCGCTGGCGGAAGCGCAGAACGGCCGGAGAGGCGAGCGAAACCCCGACCACCTGCTCGAACACCTTTCGGTCGCGGTGCCAGCCGATTCCGGCGCCGGGATCGTAGCGCGCAAGGAGGACGTGAGCGAAATCCTCGGCCGTCACTCCGGCGAAACCCGCGGCCTTGTCGCGCAGGGGCTCGAGCCAGCCGGGGACCGGGTCGGCGGGGCGGAAGCTGGCGTCGTCGAAATCGTAGCGCCAGCCGAAGCTATGGGTCTTGCGATTCGCTTCCCAGCCCTGGAAGCGGAAGGGCGCGAGCTCCATCGCTTCGAGCCGGGCGACCAGTTCGGCTTCCTCGGCCGGCGCGATCAGCCCCTCGCGATAGTCGAGGCCGGGGATCAGCGGCTCGGCAAACAGGTCGCGCATGCTCAGGCGCCGAACAGCTCGGCGAGCTCCGAAGGCCGAAGCTCGGGCGCCAGCTGGTCGAAGGTGCATTGCTCGGGGTCCTTGTCGGGCCGCCAGCGAAGGAAGCCGGTGCCGTGGCGGAAGCGCGGGCCGGTCACCTGGTCGTAGCGCACCTCGGCGACCAGCTCGGGCCGGAGCGGCTCCCAGGCCATCGACCGCGCCGTCGCCCAGCGGCTCGGCCCGCCCGGGGCGTTGCCGGTGAAGCCGGGCGGCTCGACCAGTTTCTCGAGCCTTTCGGTCAGCGCCGGCCGGTCCTTGGCCGCGATCGCCGAGGTGAAGCCGACATGGTGGAGCAGGCGGTCCTCGCCGTAGAGACCGAGCAGCAGCGAGCCGACCTCCTTCTGCTTCTCCGCATAGCGGAAGCCGCCGACGACGCAGTCGGCGGTGCGCTGCTGCTTGACCTTGACCATCGCCCGCTCGCCGAACTTGTAGGGCTGGTCGAGGCGCTTTGCGACGACTCCGTCGAGCGCTCCGCCGCTGCGCTCGAGCCAGCCGCGGGCGGTCTCGAACTCCGTCGTCGCCGGCGACAGCAGCAGGCCGGGCACGCGCTGACTTGCGTGGAACCGCTCGAGCGCGGCGCGGCGCTCGGCAAGCGGCTTGTCGGAAAGCGACTTGCCGCCGAGCGCCAGCATGTCGAACAGCATCAGCTCGGCGGGAGTCTCGGCGGCGAGCTTGCGGATCCGGCTTTCGGCGGGGTGGAGGCGCATCTGCAGCGCTTCGAACGAAAGGGCATCGCCGATCGGCAGGATCAACTCGCCGTCGAGGAGGAAGCGCTGCTCGCCGACCTTGGCGAGCATGGCTACGACTTCGGGGAAGTAGCGGCCGAGCGGCTTGCCGGAACGCGAGATCAGCCGGATGTCGTCGCCGTCGCGAAGCGCAAGGCAGCGGAAGCCGTCCCACTTGGGCTCGAACTGCCAGCCGTCGCCCGCAGGCAGCTCAGCGGCGAGCAAGGCTTCCATCGGAGCGGGCGCGGCGGTCACCGGGCGGCGGCCCTGACGCCGATCTCGGCGCGAAGCAGGCGGACTTCCTTCAACAGCGCGGCAATCTCCGCGCTGCCGGCGACGGGTCCCGTCTTCTCTTCGGCATCGCGGCCGACGAAGAAGCTGGCGAAAGTGGCGGCGACGTAGCCGAACATGGCCAGTCCGTAGGTCGCCAGAAGCATCGTCAACAGGCGCCCTTCCGTCGTCACCGGCCAGCTTTCGGTGCCGATGCTGGCGACCAGCATTCCCGTCCACCACAATGCGTGCCCGTAGGAGGTAAAGCCTCCCTCCACGTCCCGAGCATTCTCGAAGTTCAGCATTCCCGCCGCGCCCAAGGCGATGACCAGCAAGGTGAGACCTGCCACATAGCCGAAGCCGCGGCGCTCGAGAGTCGCCTTGAGCGCGTTCATGCTTCGGTTGGCGGTGCCGACGATGCGAACCAGGCGGACGCCGCGCAGGCCGCGAGCGGCTCGCAGGAAAGCGAAAGCGCGGAACATGCGGAGCGCCGGCACGGCGAGAGCCACCACCGTCAGCCACTGGCTGCGCAAGAACGCGAGCTTGTCCGGAGCAAGCGCAAAGCGGACGGCAAACTCGATGATGAACATGACCCAGATGACGAGCCCGATCGTCATCAGCAGATCGGTCGTGCCCGAGACCAGCTCCCACACGACGATGGCGAGCCAGGAGAGGCTGAGCAGCACCATCGGCACCGCCAGCCATTCGTCCATGTCCCTGAGAAGTCTCCAGCGCAGCCGTGCCGATGCCATCAAGCCCTCCATGGTTCACCCGACGTGGCGGAAGACGCTTGGTGGTGCGTATCGGTGCCGAGCGCCGGCGGCTGTCGGTGCTGGAGGCACAAAAAAAGCCGCCCCGAAGGCGGCTGCTGGGCCCCGCATCAAGTGCGGGACAACGCAAAGCTTCGCGCTCACTTCGTTCGCTGAGCTTTGCGTTGGTTGCGGGGGCAGGATTTGAACCTGCGACCTTCAGGTTATGAGCCTGACGAGCTACCGGGCTGCTCCACCCCGCGCCAACGTCATCGGCACCGCGATAACGGAGCCTCAAAACAAAAGGCCGCCGCTCGGTTGCCCGGCAGCGGCCTGAAACATCGTGAATGGGTTTTCGCTTCTGCGCCGCCAGCAAAGCCTGGCGACGACCTACTCTTCCACTGCTTAAGCAGTAGTACCATCGGCGCTGTCCGGTTTCACGGCCGAGTTCGGGATGGGATCGGGTGGGTCACGGACGCTATGGTCACCAAGCTATGGTGACGGCGCAAAAGCGAATTCTAGAAATCGTGCACTTGTTCTGGGCATCTAGCCGAGATCTTCGATCACGCCAGCAGGACTGACGATGATGGTGGGACTCTCAAGCGCGAATAGGACAATTAGGACCGGTTAGCTCCACGCATTACTGCGCTTCCACACCCGGCCTATCAAGGTCGTGGTCTTCGACCGTCCTAAGATACCTTATCTCGAGGGAGGCTTCCCGCTTAGATGCTTTCAGCGGTTATCCCGTCCATGCATAGCTACCCTGCTGCGCGGCTGGCGCCACGACAGGTCCACCAGAGGCATGTTCACCCCGGTCCTCTCGTACTAGGGGCAACTCCTCTCAAGTATCGACGCCCACGGCAGATAGGGACCAAACTGTCTCGCGACGTTCTGAACCCAGCTCACGTACCACTTTAATTGGCGAACAGCCAAACCCTTGGGACCTGCTCCAGCCCCAGGATGTGATGAGCCGACATCGAGGTGCCAAACAACCCCGTCGATATGAGCTCTTGGGGGTTATCAGCCTGTTATCCCCGGCGTACCTTTTATCCGTTGAGCGATGGCCCTTCCACGAGGGACCACCGGATCACTATGACCGACTTTCGTCTCTGCTCGACTTGTCAGTCTCGCAGTCAGGCGGGCTTATGCCATTGCACTCTAACAGACGGTTTCCAACCGTCCTGAGCCCACCATCGCGCGCCTCCGTTACTCTTTAGGAGGCGACCGCCCCAGTCAAACTACCCGCCACAGAGGGTCCCTGCACCGGATAACGGTGCGAGGTTAGACAGTAGAAAACGACAGGGTGGTATTTCACAGGTGGCTCCACCCGAGCTGGCGCCCGGGCTTCAAAGCCTCCCACCTATTCTACACAATCGTTTTCCACTGCCACTCTGAAGCTGCAGTAAAGGTGCACGGGGTCTTTCCGTCTAACCGCGGGTACTCCGCATCTTCACGGAGAATTCAATTTCGCTGAGCAGGTGTTGGAGACAGTGGGGAAGTCGTTACGCCATTCGTGCAGGTCGGAACTTACCCGACAAGGAATTTCGCTACCTTAGGACCGTTATAGTTACGGCCGCCGTTTACCGGGGCTTCGATTCAAGGCGTGAACCTCTCCTCTTAACCTTCCGGCACCGGGCAGGCGTCAGACCCTATACTTCGCCTCACGGCTTAGCAGAGCCCTGTGTTTTTGTTAAACAGTCGCCACCCCCTGGTCTGTGCCCCTCTGTCGAGACCGACAGAGGCCCCCTTATCCCGAAGTTACGGGGGTAAATTGCCTAGTTCCTTCAACACAGTTCCCTCAAGCGCCTTGGTATACTCTACCTGCCCACCTGTGTCGGTTTCG
>DATLWK010000003.1:0-23792 GCA_035576365.1 Sphingomicrobium sp.
ACCGCACTGGGAGTGCCGGACAGGAGCCCGCTCGTCGCCAGGCTCAGACCGGCAGGAAGCGAGCCCGAGCTCACCGCATAGCTGTAGCTGCCCGACCCGCCGGTCGCGCCGAGCGTCTCGCTATAGGCGCTGCCATTAAAAGCATCAGGCAACGTTTCCGGAAATACTTCGACCGGGTCGACGAAAGTAGCTTGACCTGAACCATTTACCGTCACACCACCAGAACTTGCTGTGAAGTTCACGACGTAGACGCCTGTCACCCCGCTTCGGCCAGTGAAGGTCGCCACGCCATAAGCGTCGGTAGTCGCAGAACCGTTGATAAGTGTAAGATTCGCTGGAGCAGTCGCTGTGACAACCTGATCCCGTACTCCGATACCGTTAACATCCTTAACGGCCACCGAAAAAGTTGCCACATCGGAATTATTCGCGATTACATAAGCAGGACTGGTACTCGACGTGATGGAGTTCGGCGCTCCTGCGCAATAAAGGTTGTAATTTACGTAGCCCGCACCCGTGTTTGAGTTCGTTAGCTTAAACGTGTTGCTTCCGCTGGCACCACCCGTCTGCCGAGCAACAAACCGCCCAGGCGGTGTAAAGTCAGTACCTTTTGAGTAACTGGCCCCATCAAGTGTGTACGTCCACGTACCGGCTGACGACGTGTGATCTGCTTTCGCCTTCGGGCTTGTGTTCCCGGCAGCTGGCGTAAATTCAACAACGATTTTCGATCCTGGCCTAGCAGAAAAAGTCCAATTATGGTCGTTGAGACCAGATGCTCCCAAACTTCCGAAGTAAGTGTTGCCTGGGGTGCAGGTGCTAGTTCCCGATTGAGCCTGAGCGGGTGGCGCCCCCAACAGTGCTACCAGCAACAGCTTTAGCCCTAGCGGCCACCAGGCAAAACGCCGAGCGGTTGCGCCCGTCTCAAATGCGGTGGTTAGTTGATTGGCACGGATTTGCGGCCACCGGCGCCCCATAGCGGCTGCCACTGTGATAACAGCTAAGCTGCGTCGCGGCTGAATTGCCGCCAGAGAAAAACGATGAGTAATGGCCCGCCCCCGGACATAGTAGAACCGCGATTAAAGGAATGTCGTTAAAATAGTGTTATTTTACACGGTAATTAATACCGCCGTGCAGCCGAGGGCGTGTTGGGCCGGTCTGTGACAAATTTCCGACCTTGACCGGATCCGATCCGGAAGGCGTAGCTACGGTTGCGATAACGGAATGGCGCCCTCATCGAAGGAGCAAAGCTTCCGGCACTGAAGGAGCACGTACGTCTTCGGCGTGGACGTTTGGCTGTCACAGCTGAGGTCGTGTGGCGTGCCCAAGGGAGGGCCGGCCTCCGCTTTCATTCGCGAGTATTGGTAGAGGATTGGCTGAGCCGAGGCGAGAACGCTTCCGCTCAGCAGCGCGTTGATCAGCTAGTTCAAAAGTTCAAGGCAGAAGGCGCCGCAGCACCGGATTTGCCTCGAGACCAATCCGATCGAGAAGCCACAAGCTCGATTGAGCTGTCGAGTCTTGCCAAGGCGATCGAAGCTGTTGCCGAGGACTTAGCCGGCGATGAAATGGTCGTCGCACGTCATTCCAGAAAACTGCAAACGCTCGACATCGCCGGTCAATCTCTTCGGAAGCTGGCCGTGGGTTTCGATAGATCAAAAACGCGATTTTGATTTAAGCCGATTATACCCGACTAATCATCAGTCGATCCCTGCATCCACGGTCCCCTTTCGCCCGGCGGCGCTAAGCCAGCTCATTTAGCAATCAGCTAGCAGCACTCGACGGACCCTAGCCGCCGTCCCGGATATCACACAGCGGGATAAATGGATTCTCGAACTCCGCACCAGCGATGATTCAGTTCACGCAGCAAATATGCCCGTTAAGAGCCTCAAAAAACCTCAAACTTTTACCCACACACGTTCATCGAGCCTGCGTCTCTCGACAAACTCAAACTTCAGCTGTGCTGAGAGATATTGTAGTTTCTAACCATGTAATGGAGCTGACCTGAGCGCCTCAGGCCACCTTCCTAATAAGAACGACTCTCTTTTTGTGGCGCCGCAGTGGCAGTCGTGATCGCGGCTGCCCTGAATCAAGCCTCTTATCAATCATTGACATGCTCAGCCCGCTTCCAAAAGAAAGAGCCCGGCCGGCGCGCAGATTCCCCGACTGTAAATCTCGCGGCCGTTCCTTAACGAGGACGGATTATGCCTGGTGGCTAAAGGGCGAACACGATCAGATCCCAATTAGGTCGCACGGCGGGGACGCCAACGAAACGGGTGCGGTGACCAGCGGGGGGAGGCTACCGCACCCGGCTCTTCCGAGCGCAAAACCTTATAGCGCGCGGTCTTCTAACGCGCAGTTAAAATACGCGCTGAGGTCTGCTTAGGACCGCGGTGCTCCGCACTTGCGACGCTCACATAACTTCAATGTTCGCCGAGTTTCGGAACCGAACGTGCAGGATCCGCCGTCGAAAGGAGGTCCCCGCCATCTTGTCCTTTTGCCTCTCGCTGCTAGAAGCGCAAAGCGATGCACGCATAGCGAGCGATAGTATAGCGGTGCTGTAGGAGGCTTCGATGAGCGAGCACAAAAAGACGTGGTCGAAACCAACCCTACGGCCCTTGCCCGCACCCCAGGACGGCAACTGGGCGGCTGATGATGTCCTCACCGACGGTCAGAGAAGAGCGATAGAAGAGCTCGAGCGAAAGAAGCTTATCCGCTAAATATTGATGTTACGAGAAGTACTGGTCCAGTTTATCGCGCGCTTCCTCGGTAAGCTCAACGTCGACTATCCTCTTGTCTCTCGGGTTTATTTCGCGTCGTACGAGTCGTTCCTTATCTAAGGTGTCAAGCCATCTCAAAGAGGTTGTCATTGATACATTAGATCGGCGGCTTAGCTCAGTAAGGGTGATTTTTTCTCTCGTGAACTCTTGGATATACAAACAGAGCAAAAGGCTCCAAGCAGGTTCATTGAAGAAGTCTTTCCGAAAGTATTTAAGCCGCCGCTGACGCTCCGCTTGCATCCTCAAGGCTGCAGCCAGCAAATGACCTCGAGATGTATCATTTCTTACCACTGCCTCGGCATGTTGCGTATTAGAACTGGTAAAGGCTGCACCGGATGGGGTATATATGCTCATTTCCAATCCTTTTTTGGACTGACATTTGCCTGAACTATAGCCGCTTGGTTAATGAGCTTTTAAAATTGCAAATACCAAACCTCCTCAACGCCCATTTCCCAAAGCTATGTTGCGGTTGTGAAACGAGTCTCTGCTCGCCAGTTTGCGGTCCATTAACCAAATATTCGTATGGCTGGCTCGCGCCCGCCCTGTTGCAGGGCTGTGCGATGCGAGCCTAAGGGGCGCATATGGAGTTGAGATGCCTGCCACACTTACCTTCGATGAGTCCGGTGAATGCTGCCAATCGCCGGCGACTTTAATTGCTGAGTTCGAGCATGCATATGAGGAATTGAGCCAATACGTCACTGAGCTTAACAATGTGCTTGAACAAGCGAAACTCGATCGCGCGAAACTCACGACGATTCGGCTAAAAATCGCGCAACTGCGATTGATTCGAGGGCCGCTGATCGGCAAAATTGCTGCCTGCCTAAAAAACAAGATCAGCGCCTCAGAAGCGCAGTTACTTCAGGAGCTGCGCCGAGCCCACGACGAACTGCTCCGAGCAGCGTCGGCGCATACCGGGAAGTGGACGATGGACGCAATTGAGGCGGATTGGGAAGGTTACCGTTTTAAAGCCCGGCAGCTGGCTCGATGCTGGATGGAAAAGGTGCGATGGGAGCAGGAGATTTTGCTCCCCCTCCTCTCCCGGCGGCGCTAGCGCTCCTGCAGTATCGGCACATCAGTCGGCGCCAGTCTCGCGCCAAGCGAGTTTAACCCCGTCCGACGCGGTCCAGCGCTGGGTGCTGACGTCACTCACGCCCGGTGAAACGCAGCAATGCAGCAGGCCCACGCGTGCGGACACGCGCACTCGCGCGCAGGAACGCACCCGGTGAAGGCTGGCAATTAGCCGCGCGACGATGGGAATCGCCCACTTCGCAGGCGAGCGACGGCATGGGCGCAGCGAATCTCAGCGCCGATCGTGCATTGCAACGCTGAAAGAGCGGTATGAGACTACTCGCAGCGCATCGTCGGGCGGTAAACCTGCATGGCGTTGGTGCCGGAATTGCCGCCAAGCGTGATCCCGCCGCCAGGCAGGAAAATCCGGCCGCCGATCACCGCGCTGCCCTTCAGCCCGTGCATCGCGATCGGGAGGTCCGCCAGCTGGGTCCAGCGGTTGGCGCGCGGATCATAGGCATAGGTGTTGGGGGTGAGGCCGAGCACGTGGTTCGGCTCGCCCTCGCCGCCGAAGACGAACATGCAGCCGGCATGGGCAGCACCGGTGATTCCGCCCCTGGGAGCCGGGAGCGGAGCGCCGTTGGTCCAGCGGCGCGTCTTGGGGTCATAGATCTCCACGACATCGACCCGCGGGGCCATGGCACCCGGGCCGGTTCGCCCGCCGGCAACGATGATCTTGCCGTTGAGCGCGACCATCGCCAGGTGGTTGCGCTGGGTCGGAAGGTCGGGAAGCTTTTCCCATCTGTCGGTCGCCGGATCGTAGACCTCGAACGCATGGCCTCCCGGTGGCCGACCGCCGGCCACGTAGATCTTGCCGTCGATCACCGCCTTGCCGCCGCCGCCGCGAGCCGTCGGCATCGGCGCGCGCGGCACCCAGCCGCCGACCGCCGGATCATGCATCCAGACGTCCGAGACAAACCTCTCCGGCCGTCCGGTGCTTGCGCCCTCGACCTCGCCGCCGAGCAGGTAGATCTTGCCGCCCACGGCCGCGACGTGCGTATGGTGGATCGGCTGCGGCAGGCTCGGGCCGAGCGACCACCGGCTCGTCGCGGGATCGTAAACCTGGACGAGGTTCGACGGCAGGCGCCCGGGCGGGTAGCCGCCGAGCACCCAGATCTTGCCGTCGAACTCGGCGACCGCATGCTCGGAGCGCGGGAGCGGCATCGTCGCGCCCATGCTCCAGCCGTCGAACTCCCGGGCGGACCCGACGGGGGGGGCCTGGCTCACGCGATCGTTCCAGGTCTCGCGAAGCTCACCCGCCTCGACGGGGGTCGAGCGATTGGGCGACGCCATGCCCGCCGGCGCCGGCCTCGCCGTCCCGCTCAGCGCGACGTTGCGGCCGTCGCGCCGGACCAGGACCGAGACGGGGTCGCCAACCTTCAACCCTTGAACATACTGGCTGATCACCTCGGGGCCGGTAACCGGCCGCCCGCCGACCTGCAGAAGAATGTCGCCGGGCTGGATGCCGACCGTAGCGGCCGTTCCGCCGGGCATCACAGCTTCGATTCTCGGGCCTTGCGGATCCTCCTCGACCGCTACCCCGAACCCCGCTGGTGGTGCAGCCGTCTGTTGTGCCATCGCGCTCGTTACCAGCAGCAGTGCCGCTGCCGCCGCCGCGGCCATCCCGTCACGCCTCATGATTTTCCTCCCCTGACCTCACCGCCGCGCTGCCCTCGCCTGACATGGCAACGCTGGAAGCGTCGAGCCGTGGCAGCAGCGAAAGACGCGAGTTTCCATGATCTTGAATAGGCGCCGGACTTCGGCCGCTGAAAAACAGGCGTTCGATAGACGTACGGACAGATCGACGAACGTTTCGAAGCGGATAGTCAAACCAACCCAATTCGCGGCGAGAGCTTCCTAAGGCGCGAAATTTTCAGTGGCCGAAAGCGCAAACCGGCTTTCTTACTCCGGCATCTTGCCGGTCGCGGCGACCCATTTGTCGACCAGCTTCTGATATTGGTCGGTGCGGGTCTCGGGCAGCCCTTCGGCGTTGAGCCAGGCGCGATGGATGCACTCGGCGCCGAAATGACTGGTCGGACGAAAGAAGGACGGGTCGTCGAAGGCGGCGACGGTCAAATCCATATGCTCGCTGCCCTCCTTGAAGGCGAAGCCGAGCGACGTGCCGCACTCGCGGCAGTAAGGCCGCCTCGCAATCGGCGAGCTGTCGTACCAGTCGGGCTCGGCCGCCCATTTCACCGCCTTGCGCTTCACATTCTTGAAGGCGATCGAGATGCTGCCCGTCGCCCGCTGGCACATCCGGCAGTGGCACAGATAGGCCTCGTCGCTGTCGATCCTCGCTTCGAACCGCACCCGGCCGCATGCGCAGCCGCCGGTCATGTCCTGAGCCATGGACCGCCCCTACCCTATTTCGTCATCCCGGCGTAAGCCGGGGTCCAGACGGCGTTTGGTTTCCAGCCTTCGCTGGAATGACGGCCTGCGAGCTAGGCAGCCTTCTGCAAATGCTTGCGGCCGAGCAGCTCGGCGATCTGCACGGCGTTCAGGGCCGCGCCCTTGCGGAGATTGTCGCTGACGATCCACAAAGCGAGGCCGTTTTCGACCGTCGAATCCTCGCGGATGCGGCTGACATAGGTCGCATAGTCGCCGACGCATTCGACCGGTGTCACGTAGCCGCCGGCCTCGCGCTTATCGACCACCATCACCCCGGGCGCCTCGCGCAGGATGTCGCGCGCCTCGTCGGCCGAAATCTCGTTCTCGAATTCGATGTGCACCGCCTCCGAATGGCCGACGAACACCGGCACCCTCACGCAGGTGGCGCTGACCTTGATCGCCGGGTCGAGGATCTTCTTGGTCTCGACCACCATCTTCCATTCCTCGGTGGTCGAGCCGTCGTCGAGGAAGTCGCCGGCGTGCGGGATGACGTTGAAGGCGATCTGCTTTGGGTAGACTTTGGGCTCGTTGGGATCGCCGACGAAGATGTTGCGCGATTGCTCGAACAATTCGTCCATGCCCGCCTTGCCGGTGCCCGACACCGACTGATAGGTCGCGACCACGACCCTTTTGATCCTCGCCGCGTCGTGAAGCGGCTTCAGCGCAACGACCAGCTGCGCCGTCGAGCAATTCGGGTTGGCGATGATGTTTCTGGCCCGGTAGCCGGAGATCGCCTCGGCGTTCACCTCCGGCACGATCAGCGGAACGTCGGGGTCCATGCGGTAGAGCGAGCTGTTGTCGATCACCGTGCAGCCGGCCGCGGCGGCGCGCGGGGCGTGCTCCTTGCTGGCCGCCGAGCCGGCGGCGAACAGGGCCATGTCCCAGCCAGAAAAATCGAAATGTTCGAGATTCTTGACCTTCAGTGTCTTGTCGCTGTCGCCAAAGTCGATGACATCGCCGGTCGAGCGCGCCGAGGCCAGCGCCGTCACTTCGGCGAGCGGGAATTGCCGCTCGGCGAGGATGTTCAGCATCTCGCGCCCGACGTTCCCGGTCGCACCGACGACCACCATTCGATAGCCCATGTTCGCGTCTTCTCCGTTTCGCAGCCACCTAGTGCACAACCGCCGCTTTACCAAGGGCGCGAGGACCGTTGCCGGTCGAACTTGCCGGCGATTCCTGCTACAGTCGCATCGGTGCCGCCTCTCGCGCGGCCGCGCGAGAGGCTGGCAAGCTCGATGGAGGCTGCCCGTGCCCAGCAAAGCGATTTCCGCGCCGCGCCGTTCCCCGACCAGGGCCGTTCCGGTCCGCCGGATCACCAGCCGCGACCTCACCGACTCGCTGCGCGAGGGGATGAGCGACTTCCTGTCGATGCGCGGCGACTTGATCTTCCTCGGGTTGATCTATCCGTTGATCGGGATTGTCGCCGCGACCGTCACGCTCGGCGGCGCGTTGCTGCCCCTGTTCTTCCCGATCGCCGCCGGAATCGGCCTGCTCGGGCCGATCGCCGCGGTCGGCTTTTATGAAATGGCGCGCCGCCGCGAAGCCGGCCTCACTTCCAACTGGTCGCATTTCCTCGATGTCCGCAAGCGTCCCGCGATCGACGACATCGGCGCCGTCGCGGCATTGCTGCTCGCCATCTTTGCATTGTGGCTGCTGTCGGCCGGGATCCTCTACGTCGTCCTATGGGGAATGGAGGCGCCGGCCTCGATCCCGGCTTTCCTCAGCCGCTTGTTCACCACAACCGAGGGCTGGGCGCTGATCGTCATCGGCAACCTCGTCGGCCTCGGCTTCGCCGCCCTCGTGCTGGCGATCAGCGTCGTCTCGCTGCCGATGCTTGTCGACTGCGACATCGACGCCAGCAAGGCGGTCGCGACCTCGGTCCGCGCGACCCGGGAGAATAAAATGGTCATGGCGCAATGGGGGCTGATCGTCGCCGCTCTGCTGGTGCTCGGCTCGATTCCGGCGTTCGTCGGGCTGGCGGTCGTCCTGCCGTGGCTCGGCTATGCGACCTGGCACCTCTACACGAAGATGGTCGACCGGGAGGCGATCCCGGCCCGCAGCCGCCGCAGGGACTGAGCTACGCAGCCATGCCGGGGCGTGGCGAGTGGCGAAGCTTACGCCTCGGGGGCGGTGTCGGCGCGCTTCGCCTCGGTCTCGGCGCCCTTGCCGCCGGGGATGTCGCGGCGGACATCGCGGCGCTCGGCGATCCGCGCCGCCTTGCCGGTGCGGCCGCGCAGATAATAGAGCTTGGCGCGGCGGACGGCGCCGCGGCGCACGACCTCGATCGAATCGACCGCCGGCGAATAGAGCGGGAAGACACGCTCGACGCCCTCGCCGAAGCTGATCTTGCGGACGGTGAAGCTGGAGCCGACGCCCTTGTTCGAGCGGGCGATGCACACGCCCTCGAATGCCTGGACTCGGGTGCGCTCGCCCTCGACCACCTTGACGCCGACGCGCAAAGTGTCGCCGGGGCGGAATTCGGGGATCGGTTTGTCCTTGGTCAGCGCCTCGATCGCTTCATTCTCGAGGGTCTCGATCAGGTTCATTGGTCGTCAGCCTTCGTGTCTCGTCGCCGCGCGCCAGAGGGCGGTGCCTGCGATGCGCCCCCGTGGCGCTCGATCAGGTCCGGCCGCCTTAGCCGTGTGTCTTCGGATGCGCGCTCGTGTCGCCACGCCGCGATCCTCGCATGATCCCCCGACCGCAGCACTTCGGGGATCGTGCGCCCTTCCCATGTCACTGGTCGGGTATAATGCGGATATTCGAGAAGCCCCTCGTTGAAGCTCTCCTCCTCTCCGCTGGAGGCGGCGCCCATTACCCCGGGGAGGAGGCGAACGCAAGCATCGAGGATCACCATTGCGCCGAGCTCGCCGCCCGAAAGCACATAATCGCCGATCGATATCGGCTCGAGCGGCCGCGCCTCGAAGATCCGTTCGTCGAAACCCTCGAACCGGCCGCACAAAAGGATCACGCCCTCGCCCGCCGCCAGCTGGCGCACGCGCTCCTGCGTCAATGGCGCTCCGCGCGGCGTCAGTGCGAGCATCGGCCTGCCGTCCGCGACGCTGTCGAGCGCAGCGGCGAGAACGTCAGGTCGAAGCACCATCCCCGCACCGCCGCCGGCCGGGGTATCGTCGACGCTGCGATGCCTGTCGGTCGCGAAATCGCGGATGTGGACCGTCTCGAGCCTCCACAGCCCCTCGCCGAGCGCTTTGCCCGCCAGGCTGCCGCCGAGCGGTCCCGGGAACATCTCCGGGTAAAGCGCCAGAACGGTTGCGCGGAAAGTCATAGGGTCCAGTTGTCGATCTTCAGGCCGGGCACGTCCGCAAAGTCATCCTCATTGTTCGTGACCACGGTCGCGCCAAGACTGACGGCATGGGCAGCGAGCAGCCGGTCGAAGCGCGCTCGCCTGAACGGCAGACGCGCATAGGCCCGCGCAGCAGCCTCGTCGAAGGCCACGACGGGCACCACTGCAACCAACAAAGCCAGGGCCTCCGGGGTTGGCGGCTTTCCGTGATACATGCCTAGCGCAATCTCGGCATAGGAGATTGCCGACAGGCACACCTCACCTGGCTCGCATTCCGCGAGCCTGTCCCGGAGAGGCGGATATTGGCCAGTCATTGCGAAGATCGCCGTGTCGGCGTCGAGTAAAAAACGGCTCAAGGTTTCGCCTTAAGGGCGCTCGGACGCGGCTCGAAGTCCTGTCGGCGAGCAGGGACGTGGACCATGCCTCTGGCCTTGCCCCAGAATTTGTCGATGTCGAGTTTGCGCTTGGGCGCGTCGACCGGTTCCACGACATAGCGGCCCTGCTCTTCGCGAACCTTCATTTCCACGCCTTCCTTGATGCCAAGAGCCTTCGGCAGGCGAAGCGCGACCGAATTGCCGGATTTGAAGGTCTTGGCGCGGACTTCGTTGGTCATAATGCTGCTGCGTATATACATTATTTTGGATATACAAGTGACGGCTGGCGCAAGAGCGGAACCGTCGTCACAGCCCGAGCGCTTGGCGGCAGATGGAAAAGCCCCTCGATTGCCTAATCGTCGGCGGCGGGCCCGCGGGCCTTACCGCGGCCATTTATCTCGCCCGCTTTCACCTCGACATCCTGCTGGTCGACGACGGCCGCGGCCGCGCCCAGAGCATCCCCTGCACCCACAATCACGCCGGCTTTCCGGGCGGAATCAGCGGCAAGGAGCTGATCGCCCGGATGAAGGAGCAGGCGCAGCTTTACGGCGCCGAGATCATCGACGGCTTCGTCACCCGCCTCGACAAGATGGAGGAAGGCTTTTGCGCCAATTGGGGCAGCGGGCCCGTCACCGCGCGGACGGTCCTGCTCGCCACCGGAGTCAGGAACCGCCGGCCGCCGATGGACGAGGATTTGCACGACGACGCTCTGGCGCGCGGCCTCATCCGCTATTGCCCGATCTGCGATGGCTACGAAGTCACCGACAAGAAGGTCGGAGTGATCGGCTCGGACAGCCATGGGGTCGCCGAAGCCCTGTTCGTCCGCGGCTACACGCCAGACGTGACCCTGATCGCGCCCGACAAGGCGCTGGAGATCTCGAACGAGGATCGCGGCAGGCTTGAAGAGGCCGGTATCGAAATGGTCGATGGCCCGGCCCAGGCAGTGGCGATCGCCGAGGATTGCATCACCGTCGACACCGCCGAGGGCCATTACACCTTCGACAGCGTCTATCCGGCGCTCGGCTCCGACACCCATACCCAGCTCGCCGAGCAGGTCGGCGCCCGGCTCAACGAGCAGGGCTGCCTCGGGGTCGACGCGCGCCAGCGTACCAGCGTGCCTGGCCTCTACGCCGCCGGCGACGTGGTCATCGGCCTCGACCAGATCAGCCACGCGATGGGCCAGGCAGGGGTCGCGGCGACGACCATCCGGAACGACCTCGCGAAGGTGAAAGCGCTGCTGCGGTAAATTGTCATTGCGACCCCGCCTTGAGCCGGGCGAAGCAATCCAGGACTGGATCGCCGCGTCCCTTCGCTGTTCGCGACGGCTTAAGCCAGGAACTGCGCATCGAGGACGATGCGGCGGTCCTCGAGGTCGGCGATTCCGGGCCTGAACGGGATCAGCGAGCGGCGGCCGTCCCCCAGCTCCACCTCGAGCAGGTCGCCCGCGCCGAAATTCTCGACCGCGACGACCGCCCCGACCGCCTGGCCTTCGCGGTCGACGCAGGCAAGGCCGACCAGGTCGGCATGATAATATTCGCCTTCGGCGAGCGGCGGCAGCGCCGAGCGCTCAACCTCGACCAGCGACCCGCGCAGCGCCTCGGCGGCGCTTCGGTCGTCGACCCCTTCGAAGCGGGCGATGGCGCCCTTGCCGCCGGAACGGACCTCGAGCAGCCGGCATTCGGCCCCGCCGACATACAACCGATCGTGAACGGCGAGGCTGGCGGCGCTTGCAGCGAACAGCTTCAAGCGCACCTCGCCTTTCACTCCATGCGCCCCGGCGACGGCGGCGAGGGCGATTCGTCGCTTGTCCCTCCCCCTCGATGGGGAAGGGTTGGGAGGGGGTGAAGGTGGGGCCGGTCGCGACTTCTTCGCGGACATCACCCCACCCCATTCGGAAAACCAGGCTCGTTTGGCGACGAGCCGTTTTCCGAATCCTCCCCATCAAGGGGAGGGGTGAGAGCCATTACTCGGCTTTCTCTTCCGAGCCTTCGGCGGGCTCCTCGGTCGACTGGCCCTCGGCCGACGCTTCCGCCGGCTCGGGCGAGCCCTCGGTCGCCGGCGGAGTGTCCTCGGCGGCACCTTCGGCCGGCTCCTCGCTCGACTTGCCCTCGGCGCCGCCCGAAGTCTCGGCAGCGGCTTCGGCGGCCGGGCTGTCCTCGGCCGGAGCGGCGGCCCCGGCCGGCTGCTCCTCGCCGGCGGAGGCCTCGACCGCGGCATCCGCAGCGACCGGCTCCTCGGCCGGAAGGTCGGCGGTGTCGGCCGGCGCCTGTTCCTGAGCAATCTCCTCGGCGGGAGTCGCGGCCGCTTCCTGCTCGGAAGTCGCCGCTTCCTCTCCGGCCGGAGCCGGCGTGGCTTCCTCGGCCGCGATCACTTCCTCCTCGGCCGGAGCCGGGGTGGCTTCCTCGGCCGCGGTCACTTCCTCCTCGGCCGGTGCCTCGGCGGCCTCGGCCTCGCGGGCCGCGCGCTGCTCGGCCCGCTCCCTGGCCTTCTCGCCCGGCTCGCCCTTCTTCGGGTTGGCGCGCGCCGGCCGCTCGCGGATCCCGGCCGCATCGAGGAAGCGAAGGACGCGGTCCGACGGCTGCGCCCCGACCGACAGCCAGTGTGAAATGCGCTCGGCGTCGAGCTTCACCCGCTCGGGCGAATCCTTGGCGAGCAGCGGATTGTAGGTGCCGAGCTTCTCGATGAAGCGGCCGTCGCGTGGGCTGCGGCTGTCGGCGACGACGATGCGGTAATAGGGGCGCTTCTTTGCGCCGCCGCGCGCGAGGCGAATTGCAAGTGCCATTATTCAGTCCTTTCAGTGTGTTCTATTACTTCTTTGAAAACTTGTCGAAACCGGCGGGCAGGTTGAACGGGGAGCCGCCGAGGCCCGGGAGCGCAGTGCCCACCCCTCCCAGGCCGCCCGGCGGGAGCGCTCCGGGAGCCATGCCGCCGAGCGCCGCGTCGAGCCCGCCCTTGCCGAACATCGCCGCGAGCTTCCCGAGGCCGCCCATCTTCTTCAGCCGCTTCATGGCATTGGCCATTTCCATGTGCATCTTGAGGAGCTTGTTGACTTCCTGGACGGTGGTTCCGCTGCCCTTGGCGATGCGGATCTTGCGCTTGGCGTTGATCAGCTCCGGCTTGGCCCGCTCCTTCGCGGTCATCGACGACATGATCGCCTCGAGATGGACCAGCGCCTTGCCGTCCTGGGCCTTTTCCATCGCTCCCTTGACGCCTTTCAGGCCGGGCATCATCGAAGCGAGCGCGCCGAGCCCGCCCATGCGCTGCATCTGCTGGATCTGGGCGCGCAAATCGTCGAGGTCGAACTTGCCCTTGGCCATCTTGGCCGCGAGCTTCTCGGCATCCTCGACCTTGATCGTCTCGGCCGCCTTCTCGACTAGGCTGACGACGTCGCCCATGCCGAGGATCCGCCCGGCGACGCGCTGCGGGTGAAAGGCCTCGAGCGCGTCGATCGCCTCGCCGACTCCGGCGAACTTGATCGGCTTGCCGGTGACCGCGCGCATCGACAGGGCCGCACCGCCGCGGGCATCGCCGTCGAGACGGGTGAGGATCACGCCGCTAAGCTCGACCTCGCCGGCAAAGCCCTTGGCGACATTGACGGCGTCCTGGCCGGTCAGCGCATCGACGACGAGCAAAGTCTCGGTCGGACTCGAGGCAGCCGCGACGGCTTTCATCTCGCCCATCAGCTGGTCGTCGACGTGAAGCCGGCCGGCGGTGTCGATCAGGACGACGTCATAGGCCTGGAGTTTCGCCGCCTGCAGCGCCCGCCTGGCGATGTCGACCGGCGGCTGGCCGGGGACGATCGGCAAGGTCTCAACCCCGGCCTGGCGGCCGAGCACGGCGAGCTGCTCCTGCGCCGCCGGCCGGGCGACGTCGAGCGAGGCCATCAGCACGCGCTTGCGCTCCTTTTCGGTCAGCCGCTTGGCGAGCTTGGCGGTCGTCGTCGTCTTGCCCGAGCCCTGCAGGCCGACCATCATGACGACCGCGGGCGGATTGACGTCGAGGCGGAGCTCGGCGGTCTCGGCGCCCAATGTCTCGACCAGCGCGTCGTGGACGATCTTAACCACCATCTGGCCGGGAGTGACCGAGCGCAGGACTTCCTGGCCGACCGCCTTTTCCGTGACTTGATCGACGAACTCGCGCGCGACCGGGAGAGCAACGTCGGCTTCGAGCAGCGCGACGCGCACTTCGCGCATGGCGGTGCGGACGTCAGCCTCGGACAGCGCGCCGCGGCCGCGCAAGCGGTCGAAGACGCTGCCGAGCCGGTCGCTCAATGTGTCGAACATTCACTTCTCCCGATCGATGGTCAGCGCCCGATATGGGGTCCCGAACGCAAATTGCGCCGGCGGACGAAACCTCGTCGGCCGGCGTGCGCCCGTGGGCACTGGACATCGATGCTTTGTCGAAAACGACGCGGTGCGGTTAGTGGATGAACGTCATCCGGTCAAGGAGCGTGCTCCTGCGAAGGCAGGAGCCCAGTCCGGCGAAGCCGTTACTTGAGCGCTGCGCGCGTCTGGCTCCCTGCGGGACACTAAGACAACCGCGGCTTGCCCTTGGGCGGCTTGCGCGGCCGCGATGGCGCGCCCGGACCGCGCGGACCGTTTCCTGGCCCCTTGCCTTCCGGCCCTCTACCCGGGCCGACGGGACGCCGCGGACGTCGCTCGGGCCCCGGACCCCGGCGGTCGGGTGGCGGGCCGCGGCGGTCGGGGACGCGGTCGAGCGGCCGCGATTGCATTTGCTGTCTCGGGCCGACCGCATAGCCTTCCTTCAAGAGCTGGGTGAACGCGGCGCGGGTGCTGGCAACAATCGCGTCCTGAAGCTCCCGGGGCAGGTCAAGGAAGGTGATGTTGGGGTGGATCGCCTGGAGATCGCGAACGAGCTGGTTGGGCATCCCCTTCGACCCCGCCTTCAGCGCCTCGATTGCATCGAGCACGGCCGAAAAGACGATCGACTGCATCACATCCTGGGCGGCTCTGGTCATGGCGCTTCCAAATCGCGGCTGGTGGACTTGCGCTTAGCCGCTGCCTAAGTGCGCCGCCAGCATGAAGCGCCAGTTTCACAAGATGCACGGCCTCGGCAACGATTTCGCGATCTTCGACGCGCGCGAGGCACCGCTGGCGATGAGCGAGCCGCTGGCGCGCGCGCTCGCCGATCGCCGCAGCGGGGTGGGCTGCGACCAGCTGATCCTGCTCGAGCCCTCCGACATCGCCGATCTTCGCATGCGAATCTGGAACCATGACGGCGGCGAGGTCGAAAGCTGCGGCAATGCCTTGCGCTGCGTCGTTGCCCTGACCGGAGCCCAGAGCATCGAGACCGGCGGCGGCCTGGTCTGCGGCTCCGAGCATGGCGGCGAGGTCGAAGTGACGATCGGCGAGCCGAAATTCGCCTGGAACGAAATTCCCGTCGGCTATGCGGTCGACACGGCCTCGCTGCCGTTCGAATGGGGCGAGCTGAGGAACGGCTATGCGGTCAATGTCGGCAATCCGCACATCATTTTCTTCGTCGAAGAAGCGGACAAGGTCGACCTCGGCCTGCGCGGCCCCGAGATCGAGAACGACCCGGCCTTCCCGAAGCGGGTCAACGTCAGCGTCGCCCAGCTGCGCAACGGCGGCATCGTGCTGCGCACGTGGGAGCGCGGCTCCGGCCTCACCCGCGCCTGCGGCACCGCCGCCTGCGCGGCGGCCGCGGCGGCTATCCGCTCCAAGCGCGCCGCCTCGCCGGTCGAAGTGACCATGCCGGGCGGTTCGCTGACTATCGCCTGGGCGCCGGGCGAGCCGATCCGGATGCGCGGCGCCGCGACCTACGTCTATTCCGGCGAGATCGACCTCGAGGCGTTCGCAATATGATCGCCGAGACCGCCACGCTCGGCTGCCGGCTCAACTTTGCCGAAAGCGAGACGCTGGCCGCGCTCGCGCCCGCCGGCGAGCCGTGGGTGATCGTCAACAGCTGCGCGGTCACCAACGAGGCCGTGCGCCAGACCCGCCAGGCCATCCGCCGCGCGGCCAGGCGCCGCCCCGACGCCCGGATCCTGGTCACCGGCTGCGCCGCCGAGCTCGACCCCGGCGCCTTCCGGGCGATGCCCGAGGTCGACCGCGTCGTCGGAAACGCGCGCAAACTCAGTGCCTTCGGCGAAACTGACGTCAAGACGCCAGTCCCCGCCGGCTTGATCCACCGGGTCAAGAGCTTCGTCGCCGTCCAGACCGGCTGCGACCATCGCTGCACCTTCTGCTCGATCTGGCAGGCGCGCGGCCCGAGCCGCTCGCTCCCGTTCCCGGCGATCCGCGACGCTTGCCGGCGCGAGCTCGACCGCGGGGCCAGCGAAATCGTCCTCACCGGGGTCGACATCACAAGCTATGATGGAGGGCTCGGGCAGCTTTGCCAGCGCCTGCTCGCCGCCTTGCCGCATCTCCAGCGCCTGCGCCTGTCGTCGCTCGACAGCATCGAGATTGACGAAGCCCTGTTCGAGCTGTTCGCCGGCGAGCCGCGGCTGATGCCCCATTTCCACCTGTCGCTGCAGGCCGGGGACGACATGATGCTGAAGCGGATGAAGCGCCGCCACAGCCGCGCCGACGCGGTGCGCATCGTCGAGCGCATCAAGGCCGCGCGCGGCGATGCGACGATCGGCGCCGACCTCATTGCCGGATTTCCCACGGAAACTGAAGATATGGCAAGCAACAGCCTGAAACTGCTCGACGATTGCGATGTAGTCGCCGCCCACATCTTCCCCTTCTCGCCGCGCCCCGGCACTCCGGCGGCGCGCATGCCGCAGCTTCCCGCCGGCACCGTCAAGGCGCGCGCCGCCCGTCTTCGCGAGGCCGCTTCCGCCCGCCGCTCGCGCTGGCTCGACAGCCTCGTCGGCACTCGCCAGCGGGTCCTCGTCGAAGGCGGCGGCAAGGGCCACAGCGACGGCTTCGCGCCGGTGCGGATCGACGGCGCCGACCGCGGCGAGATCGTCGATGCTCGCATCGCCCGCCGCGACGGCGATCTGCTTATCTGCAATCGCGCATGAGCTGGCTCGACCGCCTGCGCGGCGGCTTTTCCAAGACCGCCGAGCGGGTCGCCGACAATTTGACCGGCCTTACCAGCCGGGCAGCGCTCGACACCTCGACTCTGGACGACGTCGAGGAGGCGCTGATCGCCTCCGACCTCGGCCCCGAGGCCTCCCGCCGCATCCGTCAGGCGATTGCCGCCCAGAAGTTCGAGCGGCTCGACGAGCGCGGGCTTCGCACGATCCTCGCCGAGGAGATCGAGACAATCCTGGCTGCGGTCGCCAAGCCGATGGAAATCTGGGGTTTTCCCCGCCCGCACGTCATCCTGGTGATCGGCGTCAACGGCTCGGGCAAGACGACCACGATCGGCAAGCTCGGCTCCTGGCTCAAGGAGCAGGATTATGGCGTCCTGCTCGCCGCCGGCGACACGTTCCGCGCGGCGGCGATCGAGCAATTGCAGATCTGGGGCCAGCGCATCGGCGCCCCGGTGATCGCCGGCAAGGAAGGCGGCGACGCCGCCGGGATCGTCTTCGACGGAGTCTGCCAGGCGACCGCGACCGGCGAGGACGTGCTGATCGTCGACACCGCCGGCCGCCTTCAGAACAAGGCGCATCTGATGGACGAGCTGGCCAAGATCCGCCGGGTGCTCGGCCGCCTCAATCCGGAGGCTCCGCACGACGTTCTGCTCGTCCTCGACGCGACCACCGGCCAGAACGCGCTTGCGCAGGTCGAAGTGTTCCGCGAGACGGCCGGCGTGACCGGCCTCATCATGACCAAGCTCGACGGCACCGCCCGCGGCGGCATCCTCGTCGCCGCGGCCGAGAAGTTCGGCCTGCCGATCCACGCCATCGGCGTCGGCGAGCAGGCCGGCGACCTCAGGCCGTTCGACCCGCGCGCCGTCGCCCGCGCCATCGCCGGGCTCCCGCCCGAATGAACGAGAAAGCGCGCGAACCGGGCGGCGGCGGCCGGCTGCTGATCGACCTCGGCCCGCTTGTCGTCTTCTTCCTCGCCAATTTCTTCGCGCCGGTGCCCGACGCGGCCAAGATTTTCGTCGCCACCGGCGCCTTCATGATCGCCATGATCCTGGCGATGCTGTGGTCGCAGATCCGCTACCGCCACATCTCGCCCCTGCTGTGGTTCTCGGGCCTGATGGTGGTGGTGATGGGCGGCATCACCATCTGGCTTCACAACGAAACCTTCATCAAGATGAAGCCGACGCTCTATTATGTCCTGGTCGCGGTCCTGCTCGGCTTCGGCCTCGCCACCGGCCGGCCATTGCTGAAGGCCGTGCTGGGCAGCAGCTACCCCGGCCTCGACGAAGAGGGCTGGCACAAGCTCACCCGTAACTGGGCCCTGTTCTTCGCCTTCATGGCTGCGCTCAACGAGGCGGTGTGGCGCAACAGCTCGACCGATTTCTGGGTGTCGTTCAAATTGTGGGGTGCGATCCCGCTGACCTTCCTGTTCGCGATCGCCAATTTGCCGATGCTGATGCGCCACGGCCTCAGCCAGGACCAGGCGAAGCCCGAGGAACCCGGCCCCATCGAATGAGCCGCGACGATCCCGATCCCGTCCTGTCGATCCGCGGCCTGCGCAAGTCCTACGCCAGCGGCACCGAGGCGCTGAAGGCGGTCGACCTCGACATCCGCCGAGGCGAGATTTTCGCCCTTCTCGGCCCCAACGGCGCCGGCAAGACGACATTGATCAGCATCGTCTGCGGAATCGTCACCGCCAGCGGCGGCGAGGTGCTGGTCGACGGCCGGCACTGGCAGGACGACTATCGCTTCGCCCGAAAGCGCATCGGCCTCGTCCCGCAGGAGCTTCATACCGACGCCTTCGAGCCAGTGATCTCGACCGTCAGCTTCAGCCGCGAGCTGTTCGGCAAGGGGCCCGACCCCGCTTACATCGAGAGGCTGCTGCGCGACCTGTCGCTATGGGACAAAAGCCGCGAGATTATGAAGGAGCTGTCGGGCGGGATGAAACGCCGGGTGATGATCGCCAAGGCGCTCGCCCACGAGCCCGAGATATTGTTCCTCGACGAGCCGACCGCCGGCGTCGACGTCGAGCTTCGCCGCGACATGTGGGCCTTGGTCCGGCGGCTCCGCGAGAACGGCACGACCATCATCCTTACCACCCATTATATCGAGGAAGCGGAGGAGATGGCCGACCGCGTCGGCGTCATCCGCCAGGGCGAGCTGATCGTCGTCGAGGAAAAGCATGCGCTGATGCGCAAGCTCGGCAGGAAGGAATTGAAGCTGCAGCTCGCCGAAGAGCTCGCCGCCATCCCCGCGCAGCTTGCCGACTGGGGCCTCGAGCTCAGCGACGACGGCCGCGAGCTGACCTACCGGTTCGACGCGACCGCCGACCGCACCGGCATACCCTCACTGCTGGCGGCGATGCGCGACCTCGGCATCGGCTTCAAGGACCTCGACACCCGCCAGTCGAGCCTCGAGGAGATTTTCGTCGAGCTGGTCCGCGAGCAGAGGAGCGCAGCGGAATGACAGACTCTCTCGTCATCGCGAGGAGCGCGGCGACGAAGCGATCCAGCTGCGCCAGGGCTGGATTGCTTCGCTACGCTCGCAATGACGGGAGCGACGCATGAACTGGCGCGGCGTCTGGGCGATCTACAAGTTCGAGATGCACCGCTTCAGGCGCACCTTGTGGACCGGCCTCGCCGTGCCGGTGATCACCACCTCGCTCTATTTCATCGTCTTCGGCGCCGCGATCGGCTCGCGGATCAACGAGATCAACGGGGTCGACTATGGCGCCTTCATCGTCCCCGGGCTGATGATGCTGTCTCTGTTCACCGAGAGCATCTTCAACGCCTCGTTCGGAATCCACATGCCGCGCTTCACCGGCACCATCTACGAAATCCTGTCGGCGCCCTTGTCGGCGCTCGAGACGGTGCTCGGCTATGTCGGTGCCGCCGCGACCAAATCGATGGTCGTCGCCCTCGTCATTCTCGCCACCGCCCATCTGTTCGTCGACGTCCGGCTCGAGCATCCCATGTGGATGCTGCTCTATCTGACCCTCGTCGCCGTCACTTTCTGCCTGTTCGGCTTCATCGTCGGGGTATGGGCCAGGGGCTTCGAGCAGCTTCAGGTCATCCCGCTGCTCATCGTCACTCCGCTGACCTTCCTCGGCGGCACCTTCTATTCGATCGACATGCTCGGCGAGCCGTGGCGGACGCTGACCATGTTCAACCCGATTGTCTATCTGATCAACGGCTTCCGCTGGACCTTCTTCGGCACCGCCGAGGTCGCGCTCGGGGTGAGCGTCGGCGCCACCGTCGGCTTTTTCCTGCTGTGCCTGGCGGCGATCGCCTGGATCTTCCGCACGGGCTATCGACTGAAAAGCTAATTCCTCCCCCATCGGGGGAGGTGGCAGTCCGAAGACTGACGGAAGGGGCTTGAAGCGAGACGCGGCGCTCGTTCGTCCTGAGCGCAGGCGCGAAGCGCCGAAGTCGAAGGGCGCTGATCGGCCGCCGCATCGACGCCCTTCGACTGCGCCTCTGCGGGGCTTCGCTCAGGACGAACGGAAAGCGTTCCCCTACTCCACCCCCTCGACCTCGCGCGTACTCGCCGGCTCCTGGTCGGCCCTCTCCTCGCCCTTGCCGTCGAGGTTGCGGGCGACGAAATCCCAGTTGACGATGTTCTTGAGTACCTCGCCGACGAACTTCGGCCGCTCGTTGCGATAGTCGATGTAATAAGCATGCTCCCACACATCGAGCGTGAACAAAGGCACCATATTGTCGTGGACCAGCGGCGTGTCGGCGTCGTGCAGCGAGACGATCTTGAGCCGGTCGCGGTCGAGCACCAGCCACGCCCAGCCGTTGGAGAAATGGTTCACCGCTTCCTCGGCGAGTGTGTCGAGCATGGCGTTGGTGCCGCCGAAACCCTCGTCGATCAGCCGGGCGAGCCTGCCGTCGGGCTTCTGCCCCTGCGCCGGCGCCAGGCATTGCCAGAAGAAGCTGTGGTTCCACAGCTGCGCGCTGTTGTTGAACAATTTCGAATTGCCGCTCTTTTTCGCGCCGCGGATCACCTCGCTCAGCGGCGCCCCGCCGAGCTTCTCCTCCTCGAGCAGGCGGTTGGTCTTGTCGACATAGGCCTTGTGGTGCTTGCCGTGGTGGAATTCGAGCGTCTCGGCCGACATGTGCGGCGCCAGCGCGTCCTTTGGAAACGGCAGTTCGGGAAGCTGGAAGGGCATGGGTTTATCCTCGCCTGTGGATGGGCTCCTTCAATGCAAACGACCAGGCGAGCCCGAGGCTCCGCGCCCCGCCGCGCGGGCGGCGCGGACGGCGGCCGACAGAGGGCCAGTCCGGGCTTAATGTCCGTTTTCGACCCGTTGCGGACATGAGCAGTGCACTCTGGCATCCACTCGACAGCGCCAATGTTAAGTGATCTGACCGTCGTCGAACGCGCTAAGTCTTGCGGGAACTCCGCCGTAACCTTCGTTGGACTAGGTGCGGGGATAGGAAGCCGGAACAGCGCCGGATGAAATCAACGCCTGAAACTGCGGCCTTCAAGCGGACATTAGGCCGGGCGAAGGATTCGATTCCGTGGGCGAGATGATGGAGCGTCATCGCACCACTCGGCGAGGGCTCGGTAATGCTCGGCGACTTGGCGATACACGTTGCTTGCGCCTGGGTCCGGTGCTCCCCAGCTGTCCTCCAGCGCCTGTCGATGCCGGCGGTGCCAGTGTTCACTCATTGCGGTAATTGTAGCTCCATACACCACGGATCGGGGCACCTTGCTGAAAATCTGCCACTTTGTACGCGAACGTTACGGACGCAAAAAAGCTGGGATTTTCACGGTCAGTACTTCTACCGTGGTGGGCAAAGCGGGACCTAAACGCTAAAGCGGAGGCTGATCGAGCGGAATTGTGACCGGACGTAGGCCACGCGCTTAATGTCGTCGGGATCAGCCTGATGAAGCCAGCTCGCGGTAGTCTAACCGCGCCGATCGCAGCTAATGTCTAGCCGGGGCTTCCACTTCGGGCGAGGGCTTGCCATACGGCCGTGAGCGGGCGTCCAAACGCCTCTTGTAGGGTGGCGAGTGCTACGACGGCCGCAGATACTCCGAGGACGGCCAGAAAACCGAATTCCATGGCCCGTCCTAAAATCCTGCTTGAGTCGTGATCGCGCCGGCGCGAGCGAGGCGCGGATCTTCGCTCCGTCCATTCATCTGATTTGCTTTGCTGCTCGACTGCGGCGCAAGCAGTGGGGTTAACAAGAGCATCAATGGGAACCGCGTCTTGAGTGCGCACTCCGAAGCGGCTCTCCTTCACCCATGCAACACGAGCAATAATGATGTGCGGCCCTCGCCTCAGCTCAACATAGCTGCCGAGTTCGGGCGGCCCTGCAGCATGAAGTCCAAGTCCACGCGACGAGATGTTCAATATGCGAACGTCCCGCCAGGTTGCGCCGCAGCGAATCCTGGAGCTTATTACGACATGACGACGTGGCTCGCGAGCGCGCATCGTCCGAATCCCCTATGCTGCCTGCTCGAGGGGGATGACCAATTCGAAATCCTTTTTGGGGCGCTGAACGCCGCTGATACGATCCAGGCTCATTGGCCGGGCAAAGATGTAGCCTTGGACGATCGACATGCCGAGCGCGCGTAAGCTGTTCAATTCCAAGGTGTTCTCAACGCCTTCCGCGACGAGCTCGCTTCCAATCTGCCGAGCGAAGGTAATCAGCGCCGAGGTCAAAGCTCGGCGAGCGTCATCAGTGTGGATGTCGCGGCAGATGCTGATATCCAGCTTGATGATGTCAGGTCGGATCTGAAGGATGTGGCGGAAGCTCGAATAGCCCGCCCCAACATCGTCCACAGCGACCCTCAAGCCGCGCTCGCGCAGTGGGCTGAGTACGTTTACTATCGGCTCATACCATTCAACTGCTTCATTCTCAGTGATTTCGAGAATGATGCACTCGAGTGGTGCCGAAGTGAATTCTTCGGCGAACATCGAGCTAAGAATCGTGGAAGGCGACATGTTGATGCTGATCGACGATCCTTCGGGTAATGTGTTCAATCCCTCGATCGCACTTCGTGCGGCCAGCATTTCCAGCTCAGTCCCAAAATCGGCGTCGGCTGCCGCGGCGAACCAGCGATCCGGTGACTCGCCAGAACGGAAGCGGGCAAGAGCTTCGAAAAACTCGACACGAGGTGCATCGAGCCGGATCGCTGGCTGATAAACTATTTCGAGCTCGCGATCCCTCAGGAGCGAGATCAGGCGATCACGCAGCGGGCCCGGCACCATAGTAGGGCCATCAATAGCGGCATAACTTCGCGGCGCTCGCGCGTCGGCAGTCGTCAGTTCTGAGAGATATCCAACCATTTGAGCTTCTTGCAGGCTCTGCAGCTTAATGAACAGATCGGAATTCTACCAGTAGTAGTTCTACTGCAGGGCATGGATTTCCTACGCGAGCTTTCTCACCACATTGCACGGTCCTTTGCCTGATAACTGCATCGAGTTCGTTTTGCCTCGCTGGCGCCCGTCTGCAATTCAGCGCTCAATCGGCTTCGCAACCAGTGCGTCCGACGGGCAGAGTCGACCCTTGAAGTCGCTGAAGTCTTGTCGGCCCTTAGCTGCAGCCGGAAACTGTCTGAGGCAGCAGCTTCCGCGCAGCTGCCAAATCCTGCTAAAGTGCCGGCGAGGTCTGGCTCAAACGGGACGTCTGCTCCTTCGCCGCCAGTTATGCGGCGAGAGCAAACTCTTCTGGTTCTCGAAGCACATAGCCGCGGCCCCAGACGGTTTCGATGTAATCGGCGCCGCCGCAGGCAAGACTCAGCTTTTTCCTGAGCTTGCAGATGAAGACATCGATGATCTTGAGCTCGGGCTCGTCCATTCCGCCGTAGAGATGGTTGAGGAACATCTCCTTGGTCAGCGTCGTGCTCTTGCGCAGCGA
>DATLWK010000004.1:0-234587 GCA_035576365.1 Sphingomicrobium sp.
TCGCTGCGCAAGAGCACGACGCTGACCAAGGAGATGTTCCTCAACCATCTCTACGGCGGAATGGACGAGCCCGAGCTCAAGATCATCGATGTCTTCATCTGCAAGCTCAGGAAAAAGCTGAGTCTTGCCTGCGGCGGCGCCAATTACATCGAAACCGTCTGGGGCCGCGGCTATGTGCTTCGCGATCCCGAGACCGAGGAGGCTTCGGAGCCGGCGGCCGCGGTCGCGTAAGCACCCGAAATCAGGGGAGCAAGGCGGGGCGCTTCAGGGTTCCCATCAAAGCAGGACTTTGATGGAGTTCCCGACGCCCCGCCTTTTTCTTTAGGCGTCGATTGTCAGCCGTGCGCGCCGCAGCGGCAGCGCCAGCGACTCGCGTGCCTGGGGCTCGGACGCCGCGTCCTCCATCCGGCGCCAGCCGTCCCGGCCGAGCCGCTCGAGCGGCTTGAAGCTCCTCTTGTAGGCCATGCGCGGGCTGCCATCGATCCAATAGCCGAGATAGACGTAAGGGAGCCCGGCCCTCGCCGCCCGGACGATGTGGTCGAGGATGATATAAGTCCCGAGGCCCTTGCGGGCGCGGTCGCCGACATCGAAGAAACTGTAGATCATCGACAGGCCGTCGCCCTGCTGGTCCGAAAGGCAAGCGCCGACCAGCCTGCCTGGCTTTCCCTCGACGCCGGGTTCGCGATATTCGACGACAAAGGTGCGGACCGGGGTCTGCTCGACCATGTCGGCGAAATCGCTTTCGTCCATCTCGGCCATCCCGCCGCCGGGATGGCGGACGGCAAGATAGCGTTGCAGCAATTCATATTGCTCCTCGGTCGTCCACGGCTTGCAGGCCGTGACCTCGAGGTCGGAATGGCGGCGCATGAGCTTGCGCTGGGTCGGGCTCGGCTGGAATTCGGCGGCGAGGACTCGCACCGACACGCAGGCCGAGCAATCGATGCAGCTGGGACGGTAAGCAACCGACTGGCTGCGGCGGAAGCCGATCCGCCCGAGCGCCTCGTTGAGCTCGGCGGCATGACGGCCGTTCAACTCCGTGAACACCTTCCGCTCGACCTTGCCCGGAAGATATGGACAGGGTGCCGGATTAGTGACGAAGAATTTCGGAAAGCGGAATGGTGCGCTCAACCGGACTACCTTCCGACGCGTGGTTACTGGGGTCTTTATCCCACTGGTAAACGCGATTGAAAAGAGTTTGAGCCGGCAAAAGTAGGTTAACGCATCCGGCTGTGCCGGGGCGGGACGGCGGCCCTTGCCGCGTGCTCAGTTGAGCGAGGCGCGTTCGACCTCGAAGCCCGCGACCTCGAGACGTCGGACGACGTCGTCGATTGCCTGTGGGTCGCGCGCCTCGCACTCCACCTCGATCACCGTATCCTTGGCCGGGAGGCGGGTGAAAATCCGGCTGTGGTTGATCTCGATGATGTTGACCCCGGCGTCGTGGAACTTGGCGGTGATCGCGGCGAGCGCTCCCGGCCGGTCCTGGGCGGCGATCCTCAGCCGGGCGATGCGTCCCGAGCGGACGAGGTGCCGGACCAGAACATAGGCAAGCAAATGTGTGTCGATATTGCCGCCGCACAGGATGGTGCCGACCTTGCGGCCGGCGAACCGCTCGGGGTCGGCGAGCATGGCGGCAAGACCCGCGGCGCCGGCGCCCTCGACGACGCTTTTTTCGATCGCGACGAGCATCGCCACCGCCCGCTCGATGTCGCGCTCGGCGACGAGCAGGATCTCGTCGGCGATCTCGGCGAGGATTCGGCTGGTCAGTTCGCCTGGCTGCTTGACGGCAATGCCCTCGGCGAGCGTATCGCCGCCCGACGGCAGGTTGCATCCGTCGATCGCGCACTTCATCGCCGGGTAAAGCTCGGCCTCGACTCCGACCAGCTCGATGTCCGGCTTGATCGCCCGAGCGGCGATGCCGACGCCCGACATCAGCCCGCCGCCGCCGACAGGGATGCACAGCATGTCGAGGTCGGGCGCATCCTCGAGCATCTCGAGCGCGATGGTCCCCTGGCCGGCGATGATTTGCGGGTCGTCGAACGGGTGGATGAAGACCAGGCCTTCCTCGGCCTCCATTTCGCGCGCTTTGGCATGAGCGTCGTCGAACATCGCGCCGTGAAGCAGCACTCGAGCGCCATGACCTTCGGTCTGCGAAACCTTGATGGTCGGAGTGTGGGCCGGCATGACAATCGTCACGGGAATGCCGAGGCGCTTGCCGTGATAGGCGACGGCCTGGGCATGATTGCCGGCCGAGGCAGCGATCACCCCGCGCGATCGCTCCTCGTCCGACAGCTGAAGCAATTTGTTGAGCGCGCCGCGCTCCTTGTAGGCGGCGGTGAACTGCAGATTCTCGAACTTCAGCCAGACCTCGGCGCCAATGATCTCGGAGAGCGTGCGGCTCATCAGCATCGGCGTTCGCACCACCGAGCCGGCGATTCGCCCGGCGGCGGCGCGGATGTCGTCGATCGTCGGCGGCTGCAGCATCGGTCCGCGGCCTAGCCCTTCCCCGCGGCGGGAACAATGCTATCGGGACGGCCATGGCGCGCGTCGCATTCATCGGCCTTGGAGTGATGGGCGGCCCCATGGCCGGTCATCTCGCCGCAGCCGGGCATGAGCTGGCGGTGTACAATCGCAGCCGCGCAAAGGCCGAGGCGTGGGCGGAGCAGCATGTCGGCAGAGTCGCCGACAGTCCTGCAGAAGCGGCGCAGGGCGCGGAAGCGGTGATCGCCTGCGTCGGCCGCGACGAGGACGTCGAGGAGGTGGCGCTTGGTGCTGATGGCGCTCTTGCAGCCATGGCGCCGGAGACGCTGTGGATCGACCATACGACGGCTTCGGCAAGGCTCGCGCGGCGCATTGCCGAAGAGGCGGACAATCGCCGCCTGCTGGCGCTCGACGCGCCGGTGTCCGGCGGCGAAGCGGGCGCGGTCAACGGCACCCTGGCGGCGATGTGCGGCGGATCGGAGGAAGCATTCGCTGCCGCGCAGCCGTACCTGCAAAGTTATTGCGCCCGCTCGGTCCTGATCGGTGGCCCAGGCAGCGGCCAGCTCGCCAAGATGGCGAACCAGATCTGCATCGCCGGCGTGGTCGAGGGCCTCGCCGAGGCAATCCAGTTCGGCCGCCGCGCCGGGCTCGACATGGACAGGCTGTTCGAAGCGCTGTCCGGCGGCGCCGCGTCGAGCTGGCAAATGCTCAATCGCTGGCAGACGATGTGCGAGGGCAAGTTCGACTTCGGCTTCGCGGTCGACTGGATGCGCAAGGACCTGGCGCTGACACTGGAAGAAGCGCGCGCCAACGGCTCGCAGCTGCCGCTGGCCGAGATGGTCGACCGATTCTACGCCGACGTGCAGGAGATGGGCGGCAACCGCCTCGACACGTCCAGCCTGCTCAAGAGGTATATCCGATGATGCTCAAGCTGATGCTTGCCGCCGCGGCGGCTCTGATGGGGCAGCAGGCCATGCCCCCCACGTTCATTTACGGTGAGCAGCCGAGCGACTGGGCCGACACGACGCTGATCACCAATGCCAATGGCGTTCAGGTCGGGCGGGACGGGTCGATTCAGCGGTTTCACTCGCTTGCGTTCAACCACCGCACCGGCCGAGTCATCAGGGTCTATTCCGCCGGGGAACGGCCTCAGGCGCGGGTAGGGAATGCCCAGGATGCCGGCGGACGCACGCTTTTGCCCGGGCTGATCGATGCCCACGGCCATGTCATGGGTCTCGGCCTCGGGGCGATGCGCCTCGACCTCACCGGCACCAGCTCGATCGCCGACCTGCAGCAGCGGCTTCGCGCCTATGCCGCAGCGAACCCCAATGCGCCGTGGATCCTGGGCCGCGGCTGGAACCAGGAGCATTGGCCCCAGCGGCGGATGCCGACCGCGGCCGACCTCGACGCGGCGGTTCGCGACCGGCCGGTGTGGCTGGTGCGAGTCGACGGCCATGCCGCCGTCGCCAACAGCGCCGCGATGCGAATCGCAGGCGTCACGCGCGCCACGCCGACGCCGGCCGGCGGCAAGATCGAAAAGGATGCGCGAGGTAACCCAACCGGCCTGTTCATCGACGCCGCCGAGGATCTGGTCGCGAGCAAAATCCCTGCTCCCACCCGCGAACAGCGCGAGGCGGCGCTCGCCAGGGCGCAGGAGCTGATGCTGGCCAGCGGGCTGACCGCGGTCGCCGACATGGGCACCTCGGCCGAGGACTGGGCGGCGATGGCAGATGCCGCCCGCCTGCAGCGGCTCAATGTGCGCATTATCTCCTATTCGGCCGGCCTGGAACCGCTGCCGCAGATCGCCCCCAACGGCCCGACCCCGTGGCTCGGCAGCGACCGGCTGCGGCTGGTGGGCGTGAAAATCTACGGCGACGGAGCACTCGGCTCACGCGGCGCCTGGCTCAAGCAGCCCTATGCCGACCAGCCGGACACGCGCGGATTGCAATTCCTCCAGGATGACGAGCTGATGCGCCAGCTGACGACTGCGGCGCAGGCGGGCCTGCAGCCGGCGGTGCACGCCATCGGCGATGCGGCAAACGAACAAGTGATCCGCGCCTACGAGCAGCTCGGGCGAACCTATACCGGCGACCGGCGCTGGCGAATCGAGCATGCGCAAGTGGTCGACCCCGCCGACATCCCGCGCCTGGCGCCGGCAGGGATCATCGCCTCGATGCAGCCGATCCACCAGGTCAGCGACCGGACCATGGCCGAGGCCCGGCTCGGGCCGCACCGGCTGACCGGCGCCTATGCCTGGCAGTCGATCGCGCGCTCGGGAGGCCGGCTCGCCTTCGGATCGGATTTCCCGGTCGAGCCGACCAATCCCTTCCTCGGCCTGTCCGCTGCCGTCAGCCGACAGGATCCCGACGGGGTGCCGCCGGGCGGATGGCTACCACAGGAACGGGTGAGCTTCGAGCAGGCGCTCGCCGGCTTCACCCGCGACGCCGCTTACGCAGGCTTCGCCGAGGACCGGATCGGCAGCCTCGAGCCCGGCAAATGGGCCGACTTCGTCATCGTCGACCGCGACGTGAGCCGGGTCGACGCGCAATCGCTGGCAAGAACCCGGGTGCTGGAGACCTGGGTCGCGGGCAAGAAGGTGTGGGAGCGCAAGTAGCCGTCATTGGGAGCGCAGCGAAGCAATCCAGCTGGATCGCCGCGTCGCCTTCGGCTCCTCGCGATGCCGCTAACGCGGCCGGTTGGCGCGAGAAATCAGCATTCCCGGCGTGAGTATCTGCGGCAATTCCTCGGCGTCCCGCCCCGGCTCGTACCACAGGTAGAGCGGCACTCCGGCCCGGCCGCGGCTTTCGAGGAAACGGGTGATCGCCGGGTCGCCGTTGGTCCAGTCGCCGGCGAGCACCTTGACGTCCGCTTCCCGAAATACGCGGCGGACCTCGGCGCGGTCGATCGCCGCAGCCTCGTTGGCCCTGCAGCTGAGACACCAGTCGGCGGTAAAATAGACGAACACCGGATGGCCACGGGTCAGATAGCTGGCCACCCGCGGGCTGCTCCATGCTTCCGCACCGGCCGGAGGGCGCGGAGCGACCGTCGATGCCGTCGGCGCCTGCCAGAGCGCGAAGCCCAGCAACAGCGCCGTCAGTCCGGCGACCGGCCAGCCGGCGCGAACGCCGCGGCGATGGAAGAAACTATAGCCTGCGAGCAGCAAGGCGAGGAGCACCGCCGAACCGACACCAAGGACCAGCCCCGCTTGGCCCGTCTGCCGATAGAGCAGCCACAGGCAGCCGACCGCGGTTGCCGCCATGGGGATGGCGAGGAAGCGCTGAAGCCGGACCATCCACGGCCCGGGCTGCGGCAACCGCCGCCTCAGCGCCGGGACGAAGGCAATGGCGAGGAAGGGAATGGCAAGGCCGAGGCCGAGCGCGGCGAACACCAGCACCGATCCGGCCGGAGGCAATAGCAAGGCCGTGCCGAGCGCTGCGCCAAGGAAGGGACCGGCGCAGGGTGTCGCGACGAAGGCGGCGAGCGCGCCAGTGCCGAAGCTTCCCTTCGGTGAAGCGCTTCCGGCGACTACCGGCAGTCGAAAAAGTCCAAGCAGGTGGAGGGCAATCGCCGTCGCCAGAAGCATCAGGAACAGGATCGTGCGCGGGTCCTGGAGCTGGAACGCCCAGCCGGCCGCGCTTCCGCTCGCCCGCAGCGCGAGTAGTGCGACGCCGAGCACACCGGTGCCGATCACCGCCCCGCCGGCGTAGGCGAGGGCATCGCGGCGGGCTTCCCTCTCCTCTCCGCCGCTTTTCGCCAGGTGCAGCGCCTTGAGCGCCAAGATCGGGAAGACGCAGGGCATCAGGTTGAGCAGCAGCCCGCCGGCGATGGCGCCGAGAACCGCCCAGAGGATCGCCTGAACGCCCAGATCGCCGATCGGCCGTCCGCCTTCCGGCACCTCTCCTGGGATCGCTTCGAAGGCGAGGCCGCGCCCGTCGCCCAGAGCCAGCACGCCGGCGAACTGGTCCGAGCTGCCATTTTTCAGCGGAAGCTCGGCGATCAGAGTGTCGCCGTCGCGGCGGAATCTTTGCTCTCCCGCATAGTCGACCGCGTCCCGGGTCGCGGGAAAGACATAAGCGTCGCCGACGGCGACGCTGGCGGGCAGCGGGATGGCGAGGCGAAGGCGCGGCGGCAAAAGCTCAAGGGCGGCCGGGGTGGCGAGCGGCTGGGGCAGCGCGCGGCGCCATTCGTCAAAACGGGCGCGGCGGGTCGGCTCGCCGATGCCCACCGGCAGGTCGACGGCGAAGCTGCCGTTTTCGGGGACGCAGACCTTGTCGGTGCAGGCGAGCCAGCTTGCGTCGGCGCGGATCGGTATGGTGCCGCTGGCCCCTTGCGGAACACGCAGCCGCACCAGCACCGCATAATCGTCCTTGTAGACGTAATTCATGAGGCCAGCGATGGTGAGGCGGGTCGGGACCGGGTAGCGCAGCTCGCCGAGCTCGAAGCCGGGCGGAAGCTGCCATGTCACATCCATCGGCAGGCCGGCATCGCCGGGGTTGAGCCAATAGCCGTGCCAGCCGGGGTTGGTGCGCATGTGAATGGCGAGCTCGACCTCGCCGCCGGGCGGCGCCGGCCCTTCGGCGACCAGCTGCGGCTCGATCCCGCGTGCCGGCGCGGCGGCTGGTACCAGCAGCAGCGCGAGGAGGATTAAAAGCCGTCGGAGCATCGCCTGTGCGCTACAAGGGAATTGCCGGAGTGAAAACAGACCGTTCGTCCCGAGCGGAGCCGCGCAGCGGCGTAGTCGAAGGGCGTATTGCACCACCGCCCGAGCGGCGCCCTTCGACTACGCTCAGGAGGAACGGGGCATTGCGACACGCCCAGCCCAGGCTCCGTCGGCGCTAATCAAGGTTCGGCCGAAGCCATCGCTCGGCGCAGTCGACCGGGACCCTGCGCCGGCCGGCATAATCCTCAAGCTGGTCGCGGCCGATCCGGGCAACTCCGAAATATTGGCTGTCGCGGTGGGCGAAATAAAAGCCGGACACCGCCGAGGTCGGTAACATGGCGAAATTCTCGGTCAGCGTGACTCCGCCCGGATCGCGGCCGAGCATGTCGAACAATATGGGCTTGAGACTATGGTCGGGGCAGGCCGGATAGCCGGGTGCGGGCCTAATGCCCTGGAATTTTTCGCGGATCAGGTCGGCGTTGGACAAATGCTCGTCGGCATAGCCCCACAGGCGGTTGCGGACTTCGGCGTGGAGCACCTCGGCAAAGCTTTCGGCAAGGCGGTCGGCGAGCGCCTTCAACAATATGTCGGAATAGTCGTCATTGGCCTGCTTGAAGCGCTCGAGATGCGGCTCGAGCCCGTGGATGCCGACGGCAAAGCCGCCGATCCAGTCCTCGCCTTCGGGCGCGATAAAATCGGCGAGGCACAAATTGGGGCGGCCCTCGCGCTTCTTCACCTGCTGGCGAAGGAAAGGGACGCGGGTCCACTCATTGCCCGCGAGCACCAGCACATCGTCGTCCTCGCGCCGGCAGCGCCACAGGCCGACCGTGGCGCTTGGCGTCAGCCAGCGCTCGGCAATGAGCTGGTCGAGCATCGCCTGAGCGTCGGCGAACAGGCTCGTCGCGCTTTCCCCGACCACCGGGTCGTCGAGGATCGCCGGGTAAATGCCGGCCAGCTCCCAGGCGCGGAAAAAAGGCGTCCAGTCGATCGACGCCTTGAGGTCGCGCAGCGGCCATTCGCCGAACTGGTGCAGGCCCGGCATGCGCGGCGGCGGCGCCTGGCCAGCAGGATCATAAGGGAAGGCATTGGCGCGGGCCTCGCCAAGCGTCGCGAGCTCGCTGTGGCCGCTGCGAGAGCGGGCAGCGCGGAGGGCGTCATATTCGTCGGCGGTCTTGCCGATCAGCGGCTCGCGCTGGGTGTCCGAGACGAGGCTTGAGGCGACTCCGACGGCGCGGCTGGCGTCGAGCACGTGAATGACCGGGCCCTCGTAGGCCGGGTCGATACGCAGGGCGGTATGGGCCTTGCTGGTGGTCGCTCCGCCGATCAGCAGGGGGACATTGAGGCCGAGGCGCTGCATCTCGGTCGCGACCGTCACCATTTCGTCGAGCGAGGGCGTGATCAGGCCGGACAGCCCGATCATGTCGGCATTGTTGTCGTTCGCCGCCTGCAAGATGTCCTGCCATGGCACCATCACCCCCAGGTCAACCACCTCGAAGCCGTTGCACTGCAGGACGACGCCGACGATGTTCTTGCCGATATCGTGAACGTCGCCCTTGACCGTGGCCATGACGATCCGGCCCTTGCCCTGGGTCGCTCCCGTCGCCTCCTTCTCCTGCTCGATGAAGGGGATGAGGTGGGCGACCGCCTTCTTCATCACCCGCGCCGACTTCACGACCTGGGGCAGGAACATCTTGCCCGAGCCGAACAGGTCGCCGACGTGGTTCATCCCGTCCATCAGCGGCCCTTCGATCACCTCGATCGGCCGGGCGAACAGCCGGCGGGCCTCTTCGGTATCGTCGACGATATGGGCGTCGATGCCCTTGACCAGGGCGTAGGACAGGCGCTCGCCGACCGGCAGGCTGCGCCATTCCGCCTGCGCCTTTTCGGCGGCGGCGTCGGTGCCGCGGAAACGCTCGGCGAGCTCGACCAGCCGCTCGGTGGAATCATCGCGGCGGTCGAGGATCACGTCCTCGACGGCCTCGCGAAGCTCGGGGTCGATCGAGTCGTAAACGTCAAGCTGGCCGGCGTTGACGATGGCCATGTCCATGCCGGCGGGGATCGCGTGATAGAGGAAGACGCTGTGCATCGCCCGCCGAACCGGTTCGTTGCCGCGGAACGAGAAGCTGAGGTTGGACAGGCCGCCCGAAATGTGAACGCCGGGGCAGCGTCGGCGAATTTCGTTCGCCGCCTCGATGAAGTCGATCGCGAAGCGGCGGTGCTCGTCAATGCCGGTGGCGACGGCGAAGATATTGGGGTCGAAGATGATGTCCTGAGGATCGAACCCGCTTCCGGTCAGCAGCCGATAGGCGCGCTCGCAGATTTCGACCTTGCGCTGCGCCGTGTCGGCCTGGCCGAGCTCGTCGAAGGCCATCACCACGACCGCTGCGCCATAAGCGCGGCATTTCTTCGCAAGCTCGAGGAACGGCCCCTCGCCTTCCTTGAGCGAGATCGAATTGACGATCGGCTTGCCGGACACGCATTTCAGGCCGGCCTCGATCACGCTCCACTTCGAACTGTCGATCATCACCGGCACCCGGGCGATGTCGGGCTCGGCGGCGATGCGCTTGAGGAACGTCGTCATCGCCGCTTCGCTGTCGAGCAAGGCTTCGTCCATGTTGACGTCGATGATCTGGGCGCCGTTCTCGACCTGGTCGCGGGCGACCTCGACCGCCGAATCATAGTCGCCGGCGAGGATCAGCTTCTTGAACCTGGCCGATCCCGTGACGTTGGTCCGCTCGCCGACGTTGACGAAGCGGGCGCCGGCGGCCGCGGCGGCGGCCGGCTCCGGCTGCACGGCAATTTCGGCCAGGCGGTTCACGCCCCGATGACCATCGGCTCGAGGCCGGCCAGCAGTGTGTGCCGCGATGCCTGCGGTACCCGCCTTGGCGAACCGTCCCCGGCGGCCTTAGCGATCGCGGCAATATGCTCTGGCGTGGTCCCGCAACAGCCGCCGACGATATTCACGAGTCCTTGCGCGACCCACTCTGCCACCTGTGCCGCCGTTTCCGCCGCGGCCTCGTCATATTCACCGAGCTCGTTGGGAAGGCCGGCGTTGGGATAGGCCATGACCAACGTGTCGGCGATGCCAGCGAGCGCGGCGAGGTGCGGGCGAAGCTGCGCTGCGCCGAACGAGCAATTGAGGCCGATGGTCACTGGCCTGGCGTGCCGGACGCTCGCCCAGAAGGCCTCGACCGTGTGCCCGGAAAGATTGCGCCCGCTAAGGTCGGTCAGGGTCATCGAAATCATCAGCGGCAGCTCGCGGCCGAGGGCCTCCTGCGCTTCGAGCGCGGCCATGATTCCGGCCTTGCAGTTGAGCGTGTCGAACACGGTCTCGACGAGGATGAAGTCCACTCCGCCCTCGGCCAGAGCCTCGATCTGCTCGCGATAGACGTGCTTGACGGTGTCGAAATCGACCTCGCGGTAGGCGGGATCGTTGACGTCCGGCGACAGTGACAGCGTCTTGTTGGTCGGGCCGATCGCCCCCGCGACCCAGCGCGGACGCCCGTCCTTTTCCGTCCATCGGTCGGCGACCGAGCGGACGATCGCTGCCGATGCCCGGTTCATGTCGGCGACCAGCCGTTCGGCACCGTAATCGGCCTGGCTGATGCGGTTGGCGTTGAACGTGTTGGTGGCCAGGACGTCGGCGCCGGCCGCGGCGAACCGATCACAGATATTGTCGATCAATTCGGGGCGCGTGAGGTTCAAAAGGTCGTTGTTGCCGCATTGGTCGCGCGACAGCCCGAGATCCCCGGCATAGGTACGCGCGGGAAGCCTCTCCGCCTGGATCAAAGTCCCGTAGGCGCCGTCCTTGATCAGAATGCGTTTGGCCGCTTCGGCCCGCAGGGCGTTCCCGGCGCTCATGGCTTGGCCCTAACGCCCAGCAAATGGCAGATCGCGTAGGACAGCTCGGCCCGGTTGAGCGTGTAGAAATGGAAATGACGAACGCCGCCGGCGTAAAGCTGTCCGCACAGCTCGGCTGCGACGGTGGCAGCGATCAACTGGCGGGCGGCGGGAAGATCGTCGAGCCCTTCGAACAGCCGATCGAGCCAGTCGGGGATGGTCGCGCCGCAAGCCTGTGCGAAGCGGCGCGTGGTGGCGACATTCGAGACCGGCAGGATTCCGGGCACGATTTCGATCTCGATTCCGGCCGCTGCGACCTCATCCTGAAATCGGAAGAAACAATCGGCCGAAAAAAAGAATTGGGTGATTGCCCGGTCGGCGCCGGCGTCGACCTTGCGCTTGAGATTGTCGATGTCCGAAGCGCGGTCGCCGGAATCGGGATGGACCTCCGGGTAGGCAGCGACCGAGATGTCGAAGGGCGCAGCGCGCTTGAGACCGGCAACCAGCTCGGCGGCATTGGCATAGCCTCCGGGGTGCGGCCGGTAGGGCTGGCCCGGCTCCTGCGGATCGCCGCGGAGCGCGACGAGGTGACGGACGCCAACATCCCAATAGCCGCGGGCTATGGAGTCGATCTCCTCGCGCGTAGCTCCCACGCAAGTCAGGTGCGCGGCTGCGGTCAGCGAAGTCTCCCGCACGATGCGCTCGACCGTCGCATGGGTGCGCTCGCGGGTCGAGCCACCGGCGCCGTAGGTCACCGACACAAACCGAGGCTGAAGCGGCGCAAGTGTCTCGACCGAAGCCCAGAGCGTGTCCGCCATCTTCTCGGTCTTGGGCGGGAAAAATTCGAAGCTGACAGCAATGTCGCCCCCCGCGTCGGCGAACAGAGGCGCATGGGCGGCAAGGCTCTCGAGCCGGTTCATGCCGCCCGCCGCTGGCGTTGACCGGACTTGGAGCCCCGCCATAGAGTCACTGTCAGCTCGCCGCCCTCGAGGTGCTCGACATGATCGACGACGAGCCCTGCTGCCTCGAACCAGCGCGCCATTGCATCGTCCGAAAAACCGAGGCGAACATGGGCGTCGGTGTCACGCAGATCCTCGCGGTCATGGGCCGCGAAATCGACCACCAGCAAGGTGCCGTTGGACGCCAGCACTCGCGACGCCTCGGCAATCGCCGCCGCCGGCGAGTGCGCATAGTGGAGCACCTGATGAATGATGACGCTGTCAGCGCTGCAGTCGACCAGCGGGAGCGCATACATGTCGCCCTGGCGCAGGCTCGAGGGGATTCCGGCTGCTTCGAGCTTGACCCGCGCCAGTCGAAGCATCTCCGAAGATTTGTCGATGCCGATCGCCTCGCTCGAGCGCGGCCCGAATAGCTCGATCATCCGCCCGGTGCCGGTACCGATGTCGACCAGCCGGCCAAGCGGCCGGTCGGCAAGCGCCCGGTCGATCGCCCGTTCGACCTCGCTTTCCGCGACGTGCAGCGAGCGGATCTGGTCCCATATCCAGGCATGGCCACTGAAGTAGCGCGATGCGGCCTCGGCACGCTCCGCCCGGACCCCTGCCAGTCGCGCCGAATCCGCCTCGAATGCCTCGCGGGTCTCGGCGTCGGCCCAAGCATCGAACAGACCGAACAGAGGCTCGCGCCGGTCAGCGCCGGCAAGAGTCAGAAAAACCCAGCTGCCCTCCTTGCGCCGCTCGACAATGCCGGCATCGGCAAGAATTTTCACATGCCGAGAAACCCGGGGCTGGCTTTGCCCCAGCAACTGCGCGACCTCGCCGACCGAAAGCTCCATCGACCGCAACAGTGCCACGATCCGCAATCGCGTCGGATCAGCAAGTGCCTGAAAAAGATCGCCGAGCGGCAGGTCGATGCTCACCGGGATAAGGATATAAAGATATCTTTATATGGTCAATGACGAGTGGAGGCCGATGCGGCCATCCGATGCATTTGTCGAATTATGGCAATTGCGCGACACCGCCGGTGCCTATATGCCCCCGCGCCGGCCCGAGCGATTCCAGCGACAGGCCGAGACCAACCCGCCCGGTTACCGGGCGGACATTGTAGGAGTGGAACGATCATGAGAAAGATCGCTGTGACCGTTGCGGTCCTCACGCTTGGCCTCGCTGCCTGCGAAGCCCGGACCGACAACAACGTCGGTAATGAGGCGAACGTCGAGAACGCCGCCGAAAACGACGTCAATGCCGCGACCAACGACGCCAGCACGACCGACAATGCGCTCGACGCCGCTGGCAACGCTCTCGAAGATGCCGGCAACGCCGTCGAGAATGCCGCAGACTCGGTCGAAAACGCGGCTTCCAATACGACCAACTAGGCTTCGCGTTTCAGTTCAATGAAGGGGCCGTCCGGATTCCCGGGCGGCCTTTTTCTTTGCCCGGAGCGTTGCTGGAGTTGACATGCATAAAGCCCTCCCCGCGCTTCTCGCGATCATGATTGCCGCCTGCGGCGAGCCGCACCCGGCAGCGCCGACCGCAGAGGAATCGGCCCGGCTCGATGAAGCCGAAGCAATGCTCAACGACGCAGCCAAAGAAAAAGGGCCGGAGGCGAATGCCCCCGGCCCTTCTCATTAGTGCCAGGCAGGTAGGACTTAAAAGTCCATCCCGCCCATGCCACCGCCCGCCATTGCCGGAGCCGGCTTGTCTTCCGGCAGCTCAGCAATCGTCGCCTCGGTGGTGATCAGCAGGCCGGCAACCGAAGCGGCGTCCTGAAGCGCCGTGCGGACGACCTTGGTCGGGTCGATCACGCCGGCCTCGACGAGGTTCTCGTATTCCTCGGTCTGGGCGTTGAAGCCGAGCTTCGGATCATCGCCGTCGATCAGCTTGCCGGCGACCACGGCACCGTCATGGCCGGCATTCTCGGCGATCTGGCGAACCGGCGACTGCAGCGCCTTGCGGATGATGTCGATTCCGCGGGTCTGGTCGTCGTTCTCGCCCTTCATTCCGTCGAGTGCCTTGGCGGCGTAGAGCAGTGCAGTGCCGCCGCCGGGAACGATGCCTTCCTCGACCGCGGCGCGGGTTGCATGGAGCGCGTCGTCGACGCGGTCCTTGCGCTCCTTCACCTCGATCTCGGTGGCTCCGCCGACCTTGATCACCGCGACGCCACCGGCGAGCTTCGCCAGCCGCTCCTGCAGCTTCTCCCGGTCATAGTCGGAAGTCGTCGTCTCGATCTGCTGGCGGATCGCGCCGACGCGGCCCTCGATCGCTTCGCGTGACCCGGCGCCGTCGACGATCGTCGTATTGTCCTTGTCGATCGTGATGCGCTTGGCCTTGCCCAGCATCTGAAGCGTGACATTCTCGAGCTTGATGCCGAGATCCTCGCTGATCATCTCGCCGCCGGTGAGGATGGCGATATCCTCGAGCATTGCCTTGCGGCGATCGCCGAATCCGGGCGCCTTGACCGCCGCGACCTTGAGGCCGCCGCGAAGCTTGTTGACCACGAGGGTCGCAAGCGCCTCGCCTTCGATGTCCTCGGCGATAATCAGAAGCGGACGGCCCGACTGGACGACCGATTCGAGGATTGGCAGCATCGCCTGAAGGTTCGACAGCTTCTTCTCGTGGATGAGGATGTAGGGGTCGGAAAGCTCGACCTGCATCTTTTCGGGATTGGTGATGAAGTAAGGCGACAGATAGCCGCGGTCGAACTGCATGCCCTCAACCACGTCAAGCTCGAACTCGAGGCCCTTGGCCTCTTCGACGGTAATGACGCCTTCCTTACCGACCTTCTCCATGGCCTCGGCGATCTTCTCGCCGACCTCACGGTCGCCGTTGGCGGAGATGATGCCGACCTGGGCGATCTCGTTCGACCCCGAGACGTCCTTGGAACGGCTCTTCAGGTCCTCGACGACGCGGGTGACGGCAAGGTCGATACCGCGCTTGAGGTCCATCGGATTCATTCCCGCCGCGACCGACTTCATGCCTTCGCGGACGATCGACTGAGCGAGCACGGTGGCGGTGGTGGTTCCGTCGCCGGCGATGTCATTGGTCTTCGAGGCGACCTCGCGGACCATTTGGGCGCCCATGTTCTCGAACTTGTCCTTAAGCTCGATTTCCTTGGCGACGGTGACTCCGTCCTTGGTGATCCTGGGTGCACCGAAGCTCTTGTCGATGACGACGTTGCGGCCCTTGGGACCGAGCGTCACCTTGACCGCATCTGCCAGGATGTCGACGCCGCGCATGATCCGCTCGCGGGCGTCGCGTGCGAATTTCACGTCTTTGGCTGCCATAATGCTTTATCCCTTATCTAATTGAAATTTGCGTTGCGATTCAGGCGGCCTCGCGCACTGCGCTGGCGCCCTCGATGATCCCGAGGATGTCGGTTTCCTTCATGATGATCAGGTCTTCACCGTCGATCTTCACTTCGGTGCCCGACCATTTGCCAAACAGGATTCGATCACCCTGCTTGACGTCGAGGGGGGTGAGCTTCCCGTCCTCGGAGCGGGTGCCGCTGCCGACGGCGATCACTTCGCCTTCCTGCGGCTTTTCCTTGGCCGTGTCGGGAATGATGATCCCGCCGGCAGTCTTCTCCTCGGCCTCGACCCGACGGACGAGGACTCGGTCATGAAGCGGCCTGAAACCCATAATATTGAGCCCCTTTCGAATGGTTGAACTGGCGCGTTAGCACTCTCGGCATGAGAGTGCCAGCGATGGCGCGCATATGGTTTTCGCCGCGGGGGCCGTCAATATCCCGGTCTGCAAAAATCGGCCCGGCCTATGGCGCGAGCTGCGGGCGAACTTGAACGGCGGGAGCGAACGGGACCAATCCGAGCGATTCGCGCCTCGACCAGCGCCAGATCATCAGCACTGCCACGGAAGCGAGGCCCAGCGCCAGCCCGATCCAAATCCCGAGTCCCCGAAACCCCATTGAAAATGCCAGCAAATAGCCTGAGCCAAGGCCGACCACCCAATAACCGAGCAGCGCGAAGAGCATCGGCACCGTGGTGTCCTGGATGCCGCGAAGCATCGCCGCGCCGACCACCTGGCCGCCATCGAACAGCTGGAACAGGGCAGCGACGATGAGGAAGGTCATCGCGAGCTCGAGCACTTCCGCGCTTCGTGGGTCGGCTGCGTCAAGGAACAGTCCGGCAAGCTCTCGCGGGAACAGCCAGAAGATTAGTGCTGCGAGCGCCATGAAGGCCAGCGACAGGGCAAGCGACGACCGGCCGGCAAGGCTGAGCCAACGTCGATCGCGGGCTCCGAAGGCCATGCCGACGCGGATCACCGTCGCCTGGCTGATGCCGAGCGGCACCATGAAGGTTATCGCCGCGATTTGCAGGGCAATGGCGTGGGCGGCGACGCTCGCCGTGTCGATCCAGCCCATCAGATAGATGGCTGCGCTGAACACGGAGATTTCAAATGCCATGGTCAGGGCGATCGGCAGCCCGAGGCGAAACATCGCCTGCATCCTTGCGGGATCCGGCCGCCAAATCCGGCCGAAGACATGGAAGCGCCGGATTCGCCCAAGACGCGTGATGAGCATAGCGAGCGCCAGCGCCATCAGGCTGGTGGTGACGATGGTCGCGTAGGCCGCGCCCACCAAGCCGAGGCGCGGAGCCCCCCAATTACCGAAGATCAGCATCCAGTTGAGCGCGGCGTTCAAGAACAGGCCGCCGACCGTCACCAGCAGCGGGATTCCCGGCCGGCCAAGTGCCGTAAGCAGAATCCGAAAGACGATGATCAGCAAGTTCGGGATCATCGCCCATTGCATCACCAGGAGATAGCGGCCGGCGTCGCCCGCCAGCTCCCGATCCTGGCCGAACAGCAGCAGGATCCGCTCGCTGAACAGCAGAACCAGCATGGCGGGGACAACGAACAGCAGCGACAGGTGGATTGCGGCACGGAAGCTGCGGCGCACGTCGCGGACCGAATTCGAGCGTTGGCCGAGCGCGGCCGCAATCAGCGGCGCGCTTGCCATGACCAGACCCATGCCGGCGACCTGCAGTACGAAGAAGAGGTTCACGGCCAGTGCCGACGCTGCAAGCGCCTCCGGTCCAAGCCAGCCAAGCATCACGACGTCGGTGGTGTGGATCGCGATCTGAGTCAGCTGCGCGAGAACCAGCGGAACCGCGAGACGGAACGTCGCGGCGGTCTCCTCCCTCCAGCCGGCGGGAGCGGCTGCTGTCTTCGTCCGGGTGCGCATTGCCGGCGCCTAGCTTCCCAAGCGTCCGTCGAAAAGGTTTGGCGGTCGGCTTCGACCTCAGCTAGCGCAACGCCGTGAAAATTCCGGTCAGGGAAGAATGTCGATGCGGTTCGTAAGCGCCATCTGGAAGCTGCTGGTTGGCATCAAGGACGCGATGGTGCTCCTGCTGATGATCCTGTTCTTCGCCCTGATCTATGCCGTTCTATCGGCGCGCCCGGAGCCTGTGACCGCGGGGGTGCTCGCCCTCGATCTTCGCGGCACGATCGTCGAGCAGCCCTCGCGGCCCGGCCTGTCGGAGCTCGCCGCCGGACAGGAGAGAATACGCGAATATAGCCGACGCGATCTCGTCGCGGCGCTCGACCACGCCCGCGACGACAGCCGGGTGAAGGCCGTGGCCCTCGATCTCCAAGGCTTCCTCGGCGGCGGCCAGGCAGCGCTTGGCGATGTGGCGGATGCGCTTCGCCGAGTGCGCGATTCGGGAAAGCCGGTGATCGCCTACTCGGTCGGCTACACCGATCCCAGCTATCTGCTCGCCGCATCGGCTTCCGAGATATGGCTCAACCCGCTCGGCCTCGTTGCCATCGCCGGCCCCGGCGGCCCTCGCCTCTATTTCGCCGGTCTGCTCGACCGGCTGGGAGTGACCGCCCACATCTACCGCGTCGGCACCCACAAGGCCGCGGTCGAGCCGTTCACCCGCAACGACATGTCGGACGAGGCGCGCGAGGACGCCCAGGCAATCGGCGATGCACTGCTCGAGAGCTGGCGCCAAAGCGTCGGCCAGGCGCGGCCCAAGGCGCAGCTCGACCCCTACATCCGCAACCTTCCGGCCGTCGTCGAGGCGGCCGGCGGCGACTTTGCCCGAGCCGCGCTTGGCGCCCAGATGGTGGACAGGCTGGCGGAACGGCGGGCGTTCGAATCGCGGCTTGCCGAGCTCGGCGGCGAAGACCGCAAAGGGCCCGGCGGCTACAAGCGCATCAAGCTCGACTCCTACGTCCGCGACGTCGTCAAGGATAATCCGCGCGGCGCGATCGGAGTCGTCACCATCGCCGGCACGATCATCGACGGCCGCGCCGGGCCCGGCACAGCCGGCGGCGACAGCATAGCCGAAATGATCGAGAAGGAGCTGGCCGACGACCGGTTGAAGGCTCTGGTCGTCCGAGTCGACAGCCCGGGCGGGTCAGTGACCGCGTCGGAGCGCATCCGCCAGGCGATTCTGGCCGCCAGGGACAAGAAACTGCCGGTCGTCGTGTCGATGGGGAATGTCGCTGCGTCGGGCGGTTACTGGGTCGCAACCCCGGCGAACTTCATCTACGCCGAGCCTTCGACGATCACCGGCTCGATCGGCGTGTTCGGCATCCTGCCGAGCTTCGAGGAAGCTCGGCGGAAAGTCGGAATCGGCGCGGACGGGATCAAGACGACGCCGCTTTCCGGCGAGCCTGACGTCTTCCGCGGACCCTCGCCCGAGGTCAACCAGCTGCTGCAGGCCGGGGTCGAGTCCGTCTATCGGCGCTTCCTGGCGATCGTCGCCGAATCCCGGCGCAAGCGCCCGGCCGAAATCGACCGGATCGCGCAAGGCCGAGTTTGGGCCGGCGGCGCCGCGCACCAAGTCGGTCTGATCGACGGTTTCGGCGGAATGGAGGAAGCGATCGCCAAGGCCGGCGAGCTCGCGGAAATTTCAGACTCGCTGAGCCAAGTCCGCCATTTCGAGCGGCCCAAGACCCTGCGCGAGCAATTTCTCGACGTCTTCGCCTCGGGCGACGACAGCGGCGCTCCTCCGGACGCTTTCGCGGTCTTCAGCGCGCCGCAGCGCCAGCTGGCCGCAGCGCTTTCGGATCTGCGCTCGATCCTCGCTGGTCCCACCATTCAGGCACGGTGCCTCGACTGCCCTCCGTCCTCGCTACAGCCTGCGAGCACCAAGGAGGCCGGCCTGCGGGCGCTGCTTGGCTCATGGCTGTGGTGACACCGTTCCGCCTTGACTTGGCCGCCGCTTTCCGCTTGAGGGACGCCTTCGGGCGGGCCCTTGCGGTCCGTTCTTTTGCTTTGGGGTTTTGGCGCTGCCCCGCTTTCAGCGCCTGGCCGGGGAAACCTGACACGGTCCCCGTACGAACGGAGAAAAGACATGCGCCACCGCGTTGGCCACCGCAAACTTCAGCGCACCTCGAGCCACAGGCAAGCCATGTTCCGCAATATGGCCGCGGCGCTGATCAAGCACGAGCAGATCACCACCACCGTCGCTAAGGCGAAGGAGCTTCGGCCCTATGTCGAGAAGCTCATCACGCTCGCCAAGCGCGGCGGCCTGTCGAACCGCCGGCTCGCCCAGTCGCGGCTGATGGACGACGCTCAGCTAACCAAGCTGTTCGACGTCCTGGCGGAGCGCTACGCCGACCGCAACGGCGGCTACACTCGCATCATCAAGGCCGGCATCCGCGCTTCCGACGCGGCGCCGATCGCGATCATCGAGCTCGTCGACCGCGACGTCAGCGCCAAGGGCCAGGATAGCGGCCCTGTTGAGACCGAGGAAGAATTCGAGGCCGCGTAAATCGCCGCTTAAGCCGCACGGGTTGAGAAAAGGAGGGCGCCACTGCTAGTCAGCGGCGCCTTTTCCTTTTTCCGGGACGATCCATGCGCAAGAGCCTGTACCTGCTTCCCCTGCCCCTTTCCGCCTGCGTGATGACTCCGACGCCCCAAATGGAGGCGGCAGCCCTCGCCGAAGCTGCAGCCGTCGCCTCCGAAGCGCTGCCGCCGCAGCCCGCGATCGTCTATCCGGAAACCCGCCGAGCCGAGGTGATTGAAACGCAGTTCGGGACGCAGGTTGCCGACCCCTATCGCTGGCTCGAGAATGACGTCCGCGAGGATCCGGAAGTGCGCGCCTGGGTCGAGGCGCAGAATCGGGTCACGAACGCATTTCTCGCCAACCTGCCGGAGGTCGGCGCGTTCCGGGCATTGCTGACGCGGCTCTACGACTATGAGCGCTTCGGCATTCCCGAGGAGGCCGGCGGGCGCTATTTCTACACCCGCAACAGCGGTCTCCAGAACCAATCGCCGCTCTATGTCCGGCAGGGGGTAACCGGGCAGGAACGCCTGCTGATCGACCCCAACCAATGGTCGGCCGACGGCGCTACCGCGCTTGCTCAGTGGCTGCCGTCGCGAGACGGGAGGCGGCTGCTCTACGCCGTCCAGGAAGGCGGAAGCGACTGGCGCACCCTGCGCGTGCTCGACGTCGCCAACGGCCAGGTCCTTCCGGATGAAATCCAGTGGGTGAAATTCTCCAACCTCGCTTGGGCCCGGGACGGATCGGGCTTCTTCTACTCTCGCTTCCCCGAGCCCGAGCGCGGTGCCGCATTCCAGTCGCTCAACCGCGACCAGGCCATCTATTTCCACCGGCTCGGAACGCCGCAGTCGGCCGACCGGCTGATCTATGCCACCCCCCGGCGCCCCGAGCTCAACCACACGGCGGAAGTGTCGTCCGACGGCCGCTGGCTGATCATCACCTCCAGCTCGGGCACCGACGAACGTTACGAAATCCGCCTGGTCGACCTGCAACGCCAGGGCGCCGGCCCAATCGTCATGGTCGGTGAAGCGACCAACGACTGGGCCTATGCCGGCAATGTCGGCACCCGCTTCTTCTGGCGCACCGATCGCGACTCCCCGCGCAGCCGGATCGTCGTCACCGATCCCATCCGCCGCATCGCGATGCGCGAGATCGTGCCGCAGGACGAAGCGACCATGACGGGCGCGTCGATCGTCGGCGACGTGCTGGTCGCGACCTATTTGCGCGACGCCAAGACCGAGGTGCGTCGCTTCAGCCTCGACGGCCGGCCGCTCGGCACGGTCGAGCTGCCGGGAATCGGCACGGCCAGCGGATTTTCGATCAACCAGGACGGCAGCGAGGCGTTTTTCGCTTTCTCGAGCTTTAATCGCCCGGCCGCCATCTTCCGCTACGACAGCGCCACCAATGCGGTGACCACCTTCGCCGAGCCGGGACTGAGCTTCAACCCGGACGCGATCAGCGTCGAACAAAGCTTCTTCACATCGAAGGACGGCACCCGCATACCGATCTTCCTGGTCCGCCGCAAGGACCTTCCGCCAGGGCCGCGCCCGACCCTCCTCTACGGCTATGGCGGGTTCAACATCTCGGTTCTGCCGGGATTTTCGCCGCGCTGGATGGGCTGGATCGAGGGCGGTGGAGTGCTGGCGGTCGCCAACATCCGCGGCGGCGGCGAATATGGCAAGGAATGGCACGATGCCGGGCGGCTCGCCAACAAGCAGAACGTCTTCGACGACTTCATCGGCGCGGCCGAGCATCTCATCGCCACCGGAGTGACCACCAACCGCCAGCTGGCGATCGAGGGCCGCTCGAACGGCGGCCTCCTGGTCGGCGCCGTGGTCAACCAGCGCCCCGACCTGTTCGCCGTCGGCCTGCCCGCGGTCGGGGTGATGGACATGCTGAGGTTCAACCAGTTCACCGCCGGTCGCTATTGGGTCGACGACTATGGCGACCCGGGCGTCGAGGCGGATTTCCGCATCCTCCGCGACTATTCGCCCTATCACAACATCCGCCAGGGCGTTCGCTACCCGCCGACCTTCACCACCACGGCCGACACCGACGACCGGGTGACCCCGGGGCACAGCTTCAAATATGTTGCCGCGCTGCAGGCGGCCGACCGGCAAGGCGGGCCCCACCTGATCCGGATCGAAACGCGGGCCGGCCACGGCGCCGGCAAGCCGACCGACAAGCAGATCGAGGAATTCGCCGACATGTACGGCTTTGCCGCCCATTTCACCGGGCTGAGGCCGATCGCCGGCCACTAGGTCAGCGCACCAGCTCGAACTGCATCGACACGTTGACCCCGAGAGTCAGCTCGCCCGGCGAAACCGGGGTTGGGGGCGGCGGCGGTGGAGCGCCGGCATATCCGACCCTGCTGCCGGTGACGATGATCTGCTGCTCAACCGGATAGTGACCACCGCCTTCGCTGATCGAGATGATCCTAGCGACCCGAAGCCCTGCGGCGCGCGCATAGAGCTCGGCCCGCTGGCGGCCATTGGCGATCGCCTCAACCCGCGCCTCGTCGAGCGCGGTCCGCGGCTCGTCGAGTGAGAAGGACGGGCCGTTCACCTGATTGGCGCCGGCGCCGATTAACGTGTCGATGACCCGACCCATCTGCCCGAGCTGGCGAACACGCACCTGGACGGTATTGTGGGCCTCATAGCCGATGATCCGCGGCGGGCCCGGATCGGCGGGCGGCATATAGGGTTGCCCCGTCTGCCGAGCGCGGATCTGCGCGTCCCGCTCGGGGTCGGAGTAGCGTGGCTGCAGGCTGATGGTTGACGTCTGGATATCGCGATCCGCGATTCCGGCGCGACGCAGCGCAGCGACGACCGCGTCCATTCGCCGGCTGTTTTCGGTCATCGCCTGCGACGCCGTCGTCGCCTGGGTGACGACCCCGGCCGAGAACATCGCAATGTCCGGTGCGCGGTGGCTCCGGCCATCGGCAGTGATGTTGAGCAACGTGCTATTCGGCCCGAGCGCAACAGTCGGGGATGTCTGCTGAGCGACGGCGGGGACGGCCAGCGCAGCCAGCAACATGAAGGTTCCGGTGCTTTTCATACATCACTCTCCTGCAATTATGCAGTCGAAACGAACTCGCATGGCGCCCGTGCCCGCGAGGGTCTGGCGTTAACCTCTGTGAACCGCAGCAAACCACCCATTCAGATGAAGTGCAGCGGTCGGGGACTAAGAACTTCCACAGGCTCGGATCGTTTTATGTCGTGAATCGAGCAATTTATAAGGAGAGTGGCCATGAAGGCTGTTTCGAAGATCTTTGCCGGTGCGGCGGCTGTCGCCGTTGCTGCCGGCGGTTTTGCGGCCCCTGCGGCTGCTCAATATTATCCGGGCTATCCGGCGCCGGGCTACGGCTACGGCGCCCAGGGCGGCCTCGGTGCGGTGATCGACGCCATCCTCGGCGGCAATCGCTATGCCTACGGGGTCGATCAGCGTGCGTTGGTCGAGCGCTGCATTGCGACGGTGAATAACCGGCTCGAGCGGCAATATGCCGGCTACCGGACGCCCTACGGCGCTCCGTACGGCTACGGCGGTTATGGCCAGTACGGTCAGTACGGCCAATATGGTCAGGCCGGCGCCCAGGCGCGGGTTCTCGGCATCACCAATGTCGACCGCCGTTCCAACGGGCTTCGTGTCCGCGGCGTCGCCACGGCCGGAATGCATGCATCCGCGCCCTACGGCGCTCCTTATGGTGCCCCGTACGGTTCCCCCTATGGCGCCCCGTATGGTAACGCTTACGGCTATGGCCAGCACCAGCAGATGGGCGAGCTGACGTTCCGTTGCGACGTCGACCATCGCGGTCGAGTCACCAACATCGACGTCAACCGTAATCGCAACGTCCAGTACGGTTACCCGTACGGCCGCTAAGCGACCCCACTCCACTCCGGTGGACAGCGATGCGCCGGGCCTCTAGGGGTCCGGCGCATTCTTTTTGTCTGGAGTGCAAGTCCCCGATGACCGTCGAGCCGGCCGAAACGATCCTCATCGTCGATTTCGGCAGCCAGGTGACCCAGCTGATCGCCCGCCGGGTGCGCGAGGCCGGAGTCTATAGCGAGGTCGTCCCCTTTCATTCGGCCGGCGAAGCGCTCGAGCGGCTGAAGCCGAGCGGGATCATCCTCTCGGGCGGTCCCGCCTCCGTCACCCTCGACGCCAGCCCCCGCGCTCCCGACAGCCTGTTCGAGGTCGGACTGCCGATGCTCGGCATCTGCTACGGCCAACAGGCGATGGCCCAGCAGCTCGGCGGTCGCGTGGTCAGCCACGACCACAGCGAGTTCGGCCGCGCGTTCCTCGAGATCGTCGAGCCATGCGCCCTGTTCGACGGACTGTGGGCTCCCGGCGAGCGTCACCAGGTGTGGATGAGCCACGGCGACCGGGTCGAGAACATTCCCCCCGGCTTCCGCGTCGTCGCCCGCTCCGAGGGCGCGCCGTTCGCCGCGACCGCCGACGAGGAGCGGCGGTTCTACGGCGTCCAGTTCCACCCCGAGGTCGTCCACACTCCGGATGGGGCGAGACTGATCGCCAATTTCGTCCGCCATGTCTGCGGAGCGAGCGGCACCTGGACGATGGCGAGCTTCCGCGACGCCAAGACGGCGGAAATCCGCGAGCGAGTCGGCAACGGCCGGGTGATTTGCGGCCTTTCCGGCGGGGTCGACAGCGCCGTCGCCGCGGTGCTGATTCACGAGGCGGTCGGCGAGCAGCTGACCTGCGTGTTCGTCGATCATGGCCTGATGCGGCTCGGCGAGGCCGAGCAGGTCGTCAGCCTGTTTCGCGGAAGCTACAACATCCCACTTGTCCATGTGAACGGGAGCCAGGCCTTTCTCGGCGGGCTCGAAGGCGTCGCCGACCCCGAGGCCAAGCGCAAGTTCATCGGCAAGACCTTCATCGACGTGTTCGAGGAAGAGGCGCGCAAGATCGGCGGCGCCGATTTCCTCGCCCAGGGCACGCTCTATCCCGACGTGATCGAAAGCGTCAGCTTCACCGGCGGCCCTTCTGTGACGATCAAGAGCCACCACAATGTCGGGGGGCTTCCCGAGCGCATGAACATGAAGCTGGTCGAACCTTTGCGCGAATTGTTCAAGGACGAGGTTCGCGCGCTCGGCCGTGAGCTCGGCCTCCCCGACGCCTTCGTGTCGCGCCACCCCTTCCCCGGCCCTGGGCTGGCAATCCGCATTCCCGGCGAGGTCACCCACGACAAATGCGAAATCCTGCGCAAGGCCGATGCCATCTACCTCGAGGAAATCCGCAACGCCGGCCTCTACGACGCCATCTGGCAGGCGTTCGCAGTGCTCCTGCCGGTGCGCACCGTCGGCGTGATGGGCGATGCCCGCACCTACGATCATGTTTGCGCGCTTCGAGCGGTAACGAGCGTCGACGGCATGACCGCCGATGTCTATCCGTTCGACAGCGAGTTCCTGAGCCGCGTCGCCACCCGTATCGTCAACGAAGTGCCGGGCATCAACCGGGTGGTCTACGATTATACCTCGAAACCGCCCGGCACGATCGAGTGGGAGTGACCGCGACGAGTGTGACTCGGGAGTCACGGTCGCGACCGCATTTGCCGCAAACCATTGAACCGCTGGGCCTGTATGGGCATTGTTCAGCTAGACACACCTATGATCGCAGCCAAGTGAACTCTGAGAGGGGGAAATTGTGAGCTCGCAGACCTTTAGAACGGCCAGACTGTTGAAAACCGCGGCCTTGCTTCTTGGCGCCGTTCCGACCATTGCCGCAGCTCAGGCTCCGGCTGGCGTCCCCGTCGGCGGCAACCTGCCGGCTGCCAGCGCGGTCGCGAGCGTTTACGACACTTTCAAGATGTCGCCCCTGTGGTTCCGCGGCGGAGCCGTCAGCCCTGCGGCGACGCAGCTTGTGCAAATCCTCCGCCGCGCGCCGTTCGACGGCTTCGCAATGGGGCCGCAGCTCGCAGCGCAGGTCGAAGCGGCCATTCTCCAAGCCCGGAGCGGCAACCCGCAGGCGATCGCGGCGGCGGAGCGAACACTGTCGACGGCCTGGGTCGCCTATGTCCAGGCGCTGAGGAAGCCGACGCCGGGCATGATCTATGCCTATCCGGTGCTGCAGCCGCAGGGGACCCGCCCCGACCAGATCCTGCTGACGGCGGCGGCTGCGCCGTCGCTCGAAGCGCATTTGTCGAGCGTTTCGAACCTCAACCCCATTTACGCCCAGCTCCGCGCGGCAGCCATTGCCGAGGCCCAGGCGACCGGCAGCATGGTCCCCGACCCGCGCCTGCTCGCCAACCTCGATCGCGCCCGGTCGATCCCGGCCGGCGGCAAGTTCGTCCTGGTCGACGCCGCTACGCAGCGGTTGTGGATGTACGAGAACGGTGTTCCGGTGGATTCGATGAAGGTCATCGTCGGCACCAACGAAACGCCGACGCCGATGATTGCGAGCATCATCCACTACGCGACCTTCAACCCCTATTGGAACGTGCCGGACAATTTGATCCGCAAGACGGTCGCGCCAAGCGCGGTCCGGGAAGGCGCGGCCTATCTGAAACCGCGCGGCTACGAGGTGATGACCGACTGGACCGAGAATGCCACCGTCATCCCCTCCAATCAGATCGATTGGAAAGCGGTTGCCGCCGGCCAGAAGAAAATCCGCGTCCGCCAGCTTCCTGGTCCCGGCAATTCGATGGGCAAGTTCAAATATTCCTTCCCCAACGGCGAGGACATCTTCCTCCACGACACGCCGAGCAAGGACCTGTTCGCCAAGTCGAACCGCACCTTGAGCAACGGCTGCGTTCGCCTGGAGGACGCTCGGCGCTTCGGCCGCTGGCTGCTTGGACGCGAGCCCGTGGCTCCCGGCTCGGAGCCAGAGATCCACGTCCAGCTGCCGCAGGGGGTGCCGATCTTCCTTACCTATCTGACGGCGCAGCCGGATGGCGGCCGGATCACCTATACGGCTGACGTTTATGGCTGGGACCGCCAGGCGCAGGTCGCTACCCGCTAGGCCGGTTACTCGGCTGCCAAACTAGTCGTCCGAGCGGCGCCGAGTGGCGTCCGTGACGCTCCGGTCGTGCCCGCTCTTGTCGCTGAAATACATGGCCGCAAACAGGCCGGAGCCTAGCAAGACGGTGAAGAAGACACCGATGATCGTCGCCACCGTCAGGTGGAGCGTGAGCCCGCCGGTCATTTCAAGATAGGCCAATGCGGCCGCCACGGTCAGCACCGCGATCAGCACGATCCACTTGAGGATCCTGCGGAAGTCGGCAAGCGCTCGGGCACGGTCGTCAGTCACTACAGGTGCGAACCTCAACGGCCGAGACCAGTTCCGCCTGCGCTGAGCTCGATACTAGAAAAGAGTAACCGGCCCGGGGTCGCCCCCGGACCGGTCACCCTCCATTGGCGGACGCCAGGGAACTGGTTTCCGCCTCTATGCCGGCTTAGCCGCGCTCAGGCATCGGCGGCGGCGGCGGCGGAGGCGGCAACGGCGCAGCCCTGCCGAAGTTGAAGATCAGGCTCGCCAGCAGGCTGTGCGAACGGAACCTAGTGTCAAAGTCGCTGGACACGACCGCGTTCGTTGTCCTGAACACCTCCGTGCCACTGACGACGAAGCGACGCGGGTTGCCCTGCAGGGCCACTCCGCCTTCATCCACGAGCTGGAGCTTGCCAGTACGGAAGAAGCGATACTTGAGCCCGACGTCGATGTTCGGGCTGACGGCGTAGCGCAGGCCGGCGATCAACTGCCACGCCCAGGCGCTGTCTTCGTCGCCACGGAACCGTGCCCAGGCCCGGCCGAAGCCGCCGCCGGCGTAAAAGGAGACGGGGACGTCGCCGGCGTCGACATCGACCAGGGCATTGGCCATTGCCGAGATAATGTTCATCCGGCCACCGATCTGCAGATTCGCTGCCGTGACGGCGGGGAGGCCGGGCGCTCCGGGATCACCGGCCGCTACAGACGAGGGCCGGTTCAGCGCCGTGTTGGCGTTGAGCGAAGCAAGGAATGGGCTTTCCGGTTCCAGCTCGTCAATTCGCGCGCGCTTCCAGCCGAGCTCGCCTTCGAGGCGGAACGCGCCGAAGTCGTAACCGGCGATGACGTCGACATCGACGCCCCGGCGATAGTCGATTTCATAGGCGCTGACGAAGACAGTGTCCGGCGCCGCCGCGGGAGCGGTCGGAGTCGCCGGGGTCTGCGTCGTGGTGTAATCCACGCGCGCGTTCCCCCTCATCGGCCTCGGAGCCATGATGCCGCCTTCGATGCCGACGTAGCCGCCGGTCGACTGAGCAGCTGCCGGTGTTGGGATCACCATTGCGGCGGTTGCCGCCAAAAGAAGCTTTTTCATTCGATTGTTCCCCTTTTGAATCCAGGAGTCACCTTCCTGAAACAGTGTGCGTCGGCGGAGGCTTTCCCGAGCTATGAAAGTGCCCGCCATGCGTGATGTGGATGCCACAGTTTGTTTATCCGGGCAAACCCGCGGTAAGAATGATCGACATTCAGGCGCGCAACGTGATGTGGATGCCACAGTCGCAAAGCGACGAACCCCGCGATCCAAGCCAGCCATGACACAAGAGGGTGACCGGCCCGGGGTCGCCCCCCGGACCGGTCACCTCCATTGGCGGACGCCAGAGAACTGGTTTCCGCGTCCGTGTCGGCTTAGCCGCGCTCAGGCATCGGCGGCGGCGGCGGCGGCGGCGGCGGCGGAACCGGGCACGGATCCGTTGCCAGAACCACCGTGCCGTCCGGGCAGGTCCGCGTCTGCGGCGGCGGAGGCGGCGGAGGCGGTGGCAATGCGACCGGTGCCGCAGGCAGCGGCGCAGCCCTGCCGAAGTTGAAGATCAGGCTCGCCAGCAGGCTGTGCGAACGGAACCTGTTGTCGAAATCGGTGAACAGAAGCGCGTTCGTCGTGCGATCGACAGTGACGTCATTGATCACGAAGCGATCCGGGTTGCCCTGAACGGCAAAAGCGGAATCATCGACGAAGTTCAGCCTTCCCGTGCGGAAGTAGCGATACTTCACACCGACATCGACATTCGGGCTGACCGCCGCGCGGATACCCGCAATCAGCTGCCAGGCCCAGGCACTGTCGCGATCACCCTGGAACCGCGCCCAGGCCCGGCCGAAGCCGCCGCCAGCGTAGAAGGCCAGCGATTCACCAGCATCGATATCGATCAAGGCGTTCGCCATTGCCGACATGATCGTCACCCGGCCGTCGAGGTCGAAGTTTGCTCCGGTCAAAGCCGGCTGGCCAGGAGCGCCCGGGTCCGGCGCGGCCGACGGCCGGTTCAGCGCCGTATTGAGGGCAGTGAGAAAAGCCGGGTTGGTCTCGAAATCGTCGAGCCGGGCGCGCTTCCAGCCGAGCTCTCCCTCGAGCCGGAACATGCCGAAGTCATAACCGCCGATGAGATCGACATCGAGCCCGCGGCGATAGTCCACTTCGAACGCGTCAGCGTAGACAGTGTCCGCCGGCCCCGCGGGAGCGGCCGGGGTCGTCGGCGTCTGAGTGGTCGTAAAATCCGCGCGAACGTCGGCATTATTCGACCTCGGGAACAAAATCCCCCCCTCGATCCCGACGTAGCCGCCCGTACTCTGAGCAGCTGCTGGCGTCGCGATCACCATTGCCGCCGAGGCGGCCAGGAGAAGCTTTTTCATCGGAGTAATCCCCTTTGCACTTAGGAATCGAGTAGCCCCTGAAACTGCGCGCGTCGGCAGAGGTTTCGTGGAAACTTATTTCGGAGCCGACCGTGACATCAATGCCACATGTCGGACAACCTTGGATAACAACGTCAGTACATATCAAGCGCACAACGGCCGCGGGTGGAAATGCGCCTTATTGACCGCCGCCGCGACGCTTGTGACGGACGAGGTCGCAGCGGCTTTTTTGCTCGTTTGGCTGTCGACGCCTTGTCGCGGCATGGTTCGAGGAAACTCGCTGCACCTTCGTCACGGGGCAGTTCGCGCTTACGGCGGCGTCGCTTTGCGGCTTTGAACCCAAGCCGCTAAGGGACGGCCATGTCGACCTTCACTATCGACACGGCGACCAGCCGGGCGACACCCTCGCCAGTGCCGGGCAAGAGGACGACAGTCCCGTCGATCCTCGCTCGGAAATCCGACGGTCGCACCGAACAGCCGATCGTCATGCTCACTGCCTATACCATGCGGATGGCGCAGCTGCTCGACCCGCATTGCGACATGCTTCTGGTCGGCGACAGCCTTGGGCAGGTGATCTACGGTCTGGCTTCGACCATACCGGTAAGCCTCGACATGATGTGCGCGCACGGCGCCGCCGTCGTTCGCGGCAGCTGGCACGCGCTGGTCGCGGTCGACATGCCGTTCGGCTCCTACGAAGGTTCGCCCGAGCAAGCTTTCGCAAGCGCGTCGCGGGTGATGAAGGGGACCGGCTGCGCCGCAGTCAAGCTCGAGGGAGGCGATGCGATGGCGGAAACCATCGCGTTCCTGTCGAAGCGCGGCATTCCCGTCATCGGCCATGTCGGCCTCACTCCCCAGGCCGTGAACATGCTCGGCGGCTATGGCGCCCGCGGACGCGAGGAGAAGGAAGCCGGCAAGATCCTGTCCGACGCACGGGCCGTCGCCGACGCCGGGGCTTTCTGCATCGTCGTCGAGGGCGTGATGGAGGACATCGCCACCCAGGTCGCGCGTACCGTCGCTCCGCCGGTGATCGGCATCGGCGCCTCGGCCGAATGCGACGGCCAGGTGCTGGTTACCGAGGACATGCTCGGGCTGTTCGAGCGCACGCCACGCTTCGTGAAGCGCTACGACAACCTTGCCACTCGCATCGGGGATGCCGCCGCGGCCTATGCTTCGGAGGTGCGATCGCGCGCCTTCCCGACCCAAGACCAGACCTATCGGCCGAAGGGCTCGTAAGGCTTTGCGTTTGCCATTGTTGGCGCTAGACGGAGCGCCGCCAGCTTCCATTCATCAGTGGTGGGGGAAGGAAGCAATCGGCATTCAACTTTCCTAACCTTGAGGCAGGCTTGGCCTTAGCTCCTGATCCCAGTGACACTTTCGCCAGAGAGGTCGATGAAAACCTCCGGCGCGACCAGATGCGCGACTTCGCGAAGAAGTACGGCACACTGCTGGTCGTCGCGATCGCACTGTTCCTCGCGGCGGTCGGCGGCTGGCTCTATTGGCAGAACCGCCAGCAGCAGCAGACGGCGGAGCAGTCCGAAGAGTTGATGCGGGTATTCACCGACATCGGCGCCGGCCGCAACGAGACGGTGCCGCAGCGGCTCGAGCCGCTCGAGAGCGCGAAGAACGATCTCGTTCGCGCCACGGCCTTGCTGACCGGCGCGGCAGTGGCCCTAGAGAAGAACGACCGCGATACGGCTCGCGCGAAATACCGCGCCATCGCCGATGACGGGAGCATGCCGGAGACGTACCGCCACCTCGCCCTGGTGCGGGTCACCGCGCTCGAGTTCGACAGCATGCGCCCCGAGGACGTGGTCACCCGGCTCCAGCCTCTGGCCCAGGCCGGCAACCCGTGGTTCGGCAGTGCCGGAGAGATGACGGCAATGGCCTATCTCAAGCAGGGCCGAAAAGAGGAGGCGGGGCGGCTGTTCGCCGCGATCGCCGCCGACCAACAGGTGCCGGAGTCCATCCGCTCGCGCGCCGTCCAGATCGCCGGGACGCTTGGAATTGATGCGACCGCATCGCTGCCCGCGCAGACACAATAGGATCGAAGACCGATGAAGACTTCCCTCACTCGCGTGACCGTGCTGGCCATCGCCCTGGCTGCCGCTAGCGGATGCAACGTGCTCCGCAAGTCGCCTACCAAGACCCCGGTGCTCGGCGAGCGCATTGCGGTTCTTACCACCGAAAGCGAAGTCAACATCGATCCGGGGACGGCGGCGTTGCCCATGACGCTTCCCGCGCCGGTGCTCAACACGGAATGGGCTCAGGCCGGCGGCAATGCCTCCAAGTCAGTCGGCCATCTCCAGCTCGGCGCGGACCTCGGGCGCGCGTTCAGCGTCTCGATCGGCCAGGGCAGCAGTCCAAGGGCACGGCTCGCCTCGTCGCCGGTCGTCGCGCAGGGCCAAGTGTTCACCATCGACACGACGGCGACCGTCCGGGCGTTCGATGGGCAGAGCGGCGCAACCCTGTGGCAAACCCGATTCGGCGCCGACCGCGGCAACACCGCGTCGCTTTATGGCGGGGGCGTCGCCTACGACAATGGCCGGATCTATGCGACGAACGGTCTGGGCTATGTTGTCGCACTCGACGCCAGCAACGGCGGAATCCTCTGGCAGGTCCGCCCCGGCGGGCCGTTGCGTGGTGAACCGACGGTTGCCGGCGATGCGCTCTACGTGATGAGCCAGGACAACCAGATCTACTCGCTGCGGACCAGCAATGGCGAAACCAACTGGTCCGCCGCGGCGGCCCTGGAGATCGCGGGCGTGTTCGGAACGGCGGCGCCGTCATTCGCGCAGGGCACGATTGTCGCCGGCTTCTCCTCGGGCGAGCTCAACGCCTACCGTTACGAGAACGGTCGAATGGTATGGCAGGACGCCCTGCAGCGCACCAGCATCCGAACCAGCGTGTCGTCGCTGTCCGACATCGATGCCGACCCGGTCATTGACGGGGGCCAGGTGTTTGCCCTCGGAATCGGCGGCCGCATGGTCGCGCTCGAGCTCAATTCCGGCCAGCGCATGTGGGAAATCAATATCGCCGGAATCTCAACGCCCTGGGTTGCCGGTGACTGGGTGTTCGTGGTGACCGAAGATGCCAAGCTCATCGCCGTTCACCGTGCCAACGGCCGAGTGAAGTGGATCAACCAGCTTCCGCGCTACACAAACGAGCGCGCGCGCCGCGGCCCGATCACCTACACCGGGCCAGTGCTCGCGGGGGGCAGGCTGGTCATTGCCGGCACCAATGGCGCACTGATCAACGTCGACCCGGTGACTGGCTCCTTCCAGAGCCAGACCGCGATCGGCGCCAGCGTCAGCCTCACACCGGTCGTCGCCAATTCGACGTTGTACTTGCTGGACGATGCCGGGCGGCTGCACGCGTTCCGCTAGAACGACTGAACGGGCTGGACCCTCGCGACCCGGCGGCTAGAGGGAATCCATGCCGCTTCCCACTGTTGCCATCGTCGGCCGACCGAATGTCGGCAAGTCCACCCTGTTCAACCGGCTGGTGGGCAAGCGGCTCGCCCTGGTCGACGACCGGCCGGGGGTGACCCGCGACCGGCGCGAGGGCGAAGGAAAGCTGCTTGGCCTTGATTTCCGGGTCGTGGACACCGCCGGCTTCGAGGACGAGGATCCCGAGACGCTGCCCGGCCGGATGCGACGCCAGACCCAGGCAGCGGTGGACGAGGCCGACGTTGCTTTATTTCTCATCGACGCGCGCGAAGGCGTGACCCCGCTGGACGAGGAGATTGCGCGGTGGCTGCGGTCCAGCGACACTCCCGTCATCGTCGCGGCTAACAAGGCCGAAGGACGTGGCGGTGAGAGCGGCAGGCTCGAGGCCTATGCTTTCGGCCTCGGCGAACCGATCGCGATCAGCGCCGAACATGGCGAGGGAGTCGTCGACCTGTTCGAGGCACTTCGGCCCTTCGTCGAACGCGACATAATCGACGAGCCGGAGGAAGAATCGGAAGGGGGGCCACTGAAGCTGGCGATCGTCGGCCGGCCCAACGCGGGTAAATCGACCCTCGTCAACCGAATGCTGGGGCAGGAGCGGCTGATCACGGGCCCCGAGGCGGGAATCACCCGGGATTCGATCAGCCTCGATTGGCAGTGGCAGGGTCAACCGGTGCGGCTGGTCGATACCGCCGGGCTGAGGAAGCGCGCAAAGGTCGAGGACAAGCTCGAGCGGCTCTCCGTGGCCGACGCTCGACGAGCGATCGACCATGCGGAGGTGGTCGTGCTGCTGCTCGACGCGACACGAGGCCTGGAGGCGCAAGACCTGCGGATCGCATCCGACGTGATCGACGAAGGGCGGGCATTGATCGTCGCCATCAACAAATGGGATGTCGCGGACAATGCCTCCTCGCTGTTCAACGGCGTCAAGGCCGCGCTCGAGGAAGGACTCGCGCAAATCAGGGGCGTGCCCTTGCTCACCGTGTCGGCCAAAACCGGGAAAGGTGTCGACCAGCTGCTGACCGCGGCGTTCGAGCTGCGCGAGTCATGGAGCCGGCGCATTGGCACCGGTGAGCTCAACCGCTGGTTCGAGGCGGCGGTCGAGGCCAATCCGCCCCCGGCGCCGAGCGGCAAGAGGATCAAGCTGCGCTACATCACGCAGGTGAAGACCCGTCCGCCAAGCTTCGTGGTGTTTGGAACTCGCGTCGACCAATTGCCCGAGAGCTATCGGCGCTATCTGCTCAACTCGATGCGCCGTGACCTGAAGCTTGGCCCGGTGCCGCTGCGCCTGACCCTTCGCTCGCCCAAGAACCCGTACGACAGCCCGCGCTAAGCCTAATTTTACCCTTTCTGGCGTAGGTCGGCGCAAGTGGACAACGGCCGGAAGCACCCGGCATCTGAGGAGCCATCGCAGGTGAGCGAGGACGCGCTGGAAATTGTCGACTGGGCGCATTTCGAAAAGAGCCGCGCCGAGCTTGGGCCGGCGTTCATCCGGATTCTGAGCTATTTTCGCGAGGACGGCACCAAATCGCTTGCCGAGATCGAGCAGGCGATGCGCGACGAGAACACGACCGCTCTTGTTATTCCCGCGCACACGCTGAAAGGCGAGTCGCGCCAGCTTGGCGCCGAACCGCTCGCCAAGGTCGCCGAGTTGATCGAGCAGACCGCGCGCTTCTGCATCGAAACCCATCGCTTTCCCGACGAGCTGGTGCCGGAGGTGGTCGAGCTCCGCCGACTGTTCAACGAAACCGTCGATCTGTTCGACAAGGCGACCAACCCGCTTCTAACCCGCGGCCGCACGGGACCGACGGGCTTCGGCCGTAAAGTCGCCAACAACCAAGACTTCGGGCGGATCTAAGCCCCGGCGGCGACCGCTTCCGCCGCAAGCCGCTTGCGCATCGGCTGCAGCTGCCAGCGGGCGAGGCTGCGCCAGGCCCATTCGAACGGTCCGTACTGGTAACGGTCGAGCCACGGTTTCGACCAGGCGAGCATCACCACCCAAGCGGCGATCACCACCAGCCACAATTCCGCGCGGCTAAGTGCGCCATAGAAACCAAGCCCATAGCCGTAGAACAGGGTCGTCATGACGATGCTGGTGCCGAGGTAATTGGTGAAGGCGGCTCGCCCGGCAGCGGCGATCCTCTCGACCAGCCAGCCGCCGCCGCGCGTCGCAAGGATGATCAACGCCGCGTACGCGACCACCATCAGCGGGCGAAACGGCACGGTCGCAGCCATGACAATCGAGATCACCATCGGAACGCTGAAGCCGTCTCGGGCGAGCAACCAGGCAAGCAAGGCATAAGCGGGCCCGGATATGGCCAGGCCAACCACTGCCCATTTGCGGTAGCGGGCATTGTCCCAGCCACCGGTGAGCATTCCGGTCTTGAGGGCCGCCATGCCGAACAGGAAGTAGCCGAGCGTTTCCCAACCGAACATGGCCAGCGCGAAGATCGGCGCGGTCGCGTGCTCGCCAAGCCGATAGCCGGCTAGGGCGGTGTATGGACCATGGAACAGGGCCAGCTTGTCGGTCAGCGCCTGACCTTCAATCAGCCCGAACTGACGCTCGAGTTCCTGCCACCGGGAAATGGCGTCGGCGGAAGCATTGGGATCGGCGGCCGCCTGCTGCAAGGCAAAGGCGCCGACGCCAAGCCCGCCAAACACGATCATCTGCATCACGACGAACGCGATGCCCCACTTGATCAGCGACCGCGGGCTCTTCCGGCGGAACAACCAGGCGACCATGCCGATCATCGCATACAGGGAAAGGATGTCGCCGAACCAAATGAAGTAGAGGTGGAACAAGCCGAACAGGAAAAGCCACGCCATGCGGCGAAAATGAACTGCGGCAGCGCTCTCGCCCTTTGCTTCGGCCCGCTCGATGACCAGCAGCATCGAGGCTCCGAATAGCAGCGAGAATAATCCTCGCATCTTGCCGTCGACAAAAATGAAGCTGAACAGCCAGGAGAGGAAGTCCGCCGGACCCTCCATCCCGAAGGCCACGGGGTTCATATAGGCCGAGAAGGGCATCGAGAAAGCGACGATATTCATCGCCAGGATGCCCATCACGGCGATGCCGCGGACGATGTCGAGCGTGGCCACGCGCGGCGGCCCGGATGTAACTGCGGTCATGGATCGATCCCCCTCGTAGGGGGTCCATAACGATAATTCGCGCCTAACGGAATCCCAGCCGCGGATCAGGTCTCGGCGTGTTCGGACTGCAGCTGGATGTAGTTCTGAAGGCCCATCTGCCTGATCATCTCGAACTGCGTTTCGAGGAAGTCGACATGGCCTTCCTCATCGCGGAGGACCTCGGCGAACAGGTCGCGGCTGACATAGTCGTGGACCTTTTCGCAATAAGCGACGCCGTTGCGGTACATCTCCACCGCCTCATGCTCGGCCTGCAGGTCGGCCTTGAGGATTTCCTCGACCGTCTCGCCGATGCGCAGCGGGTTCAGCGCCTGGAAGTTCGGAAGGCCGTCGAGGAAAAGGATCCGTTCGGAGAATCGGTCGGCGTGCTTCATTTCGTCGATCGATTCGTGTCGTTCCATCGCGGCGAGCTTCTTGACACCCCAATTGTCGAGGATCCGATAGTGGAGCCAATATTGGTTGATTGCCGTCAACTCGGCCCTGAGCGCTTCGTTGAGCAGCTCGATGACCTTGGGGTTGCCCTTCATGCCGTCCTCCTGTCGCCGTGGCCCTTAACGCACGAGGCGGCCGTGTGGAAGCAAAAAAATGGCGGATTTCTGCGAAAAATTTGCGACTGACAATCAGTCGCAGAAGGGCCTAAGCGGCCGCCTTTGGGACAATGCGAATCATTCGCCGCCGTTCGTCGGTGATGACCTCCGCGGCATGGTCGAGACAGCCACCGCATTCGGGTTCGAAGCCGAGGCGGGCGTAGGCGCTTTCCGGGCAAAGCGCGCCAGCGCGGGCGGCCTCGCGAATATCGCCTTCGCGGATGCGGTTGCAGCTGCACACGATCATGCACGTGTTGTACCGCTATTGCGAAACATTCGCAACAAGAAACGACCGACTAAGCGAGCGCTGCGTCGGCGCCCATCAGCCTGGGAAAGAAGTCCTCGTGCGCGGCACGGAGGTCGGCGAGGGAAACAGCGAAGCCCGGGCCCAAAAGCGAGGTTCCACCGGTCACTCCAATTCGAAGCATCGCCACCGGGACTTCTTTCAAGCTGTCATAATAGCCTTGCGGAGCTGTTACCACGTACCGGCCCTGATCTTCGCCAAAGGCCGATGCGGCATCATCGAGACAATCCAGGCGCGCGCCGATGCCTCTCGCGAGCGCCATTTCGGCGAGTGTGACGAGCAAGCCCCCGTCAGCGATGTCATGGACCGCGCTAAATTCCCCGCGGCGAATTTCGTCGCGAACGAATTCGCCGGTGCGGCGCTCGCTGGCTAGATCTATCGGCGGGGGCTGGCCGGCCGACCCGCCGCCGACCTCGCGCAGCCACAGCGACTGGCCGAGCTGGCTGCCTTCACCGCCGATCAGAATGATGTCCTGTCCTTCGGCCTTAAACGCAATGGTCGCGCTCTTTTCCCAATCATCGAGCAGCCCGACGCCGCCGATCGCGGGCGTGGGAAGGATTGCCTGGCTCGACCCATCGTCGGCCTTGGTCTCGTTGTAGAGCGAGACGTTGCCCGAGACGACCGGGAAGTCGAGCGCCCGGCAAGCCTCGGCCATGCCTTCGATGCAGCCAACCAGCTGGGCCATGATCTCGGGCCGCTGCGGGTTGCCGAAGTTGAGGCAGTTGGTGATCGCCAGCGGCTTCGCGCCGACCGCGCAGAGGTTGCGATAGGCCTCCGCGACCGCCTGCTTGCCGCCCTCGTAGGGGTCGGCATAGCAATAGCGCGGCGTCACGTCGGTGGTGATCGCGAGCGCTTTCCTGCTGCCGTGGACGCGAACCACGGCCGCATCGCCGCCCGGCCGCTGGACGGTGTTCGCTCCGACCGACTGATCGTACTGCTCCCAGATCCAGCGGCGGCTGGCGAGGTTGGGCGAAGCCATGAGCTTCAAGAGATCGGCAGCGATGTCGGTGCTCTGTGGCACGTCATCGAGCGCCTTGACCTGTGCCCAGGCCTTATACCGGTCGCGGCTGAGGTAGGGCCGCTCGTAGCAAGGCGCATCGTCCGCGAGCGGCCCGAGCGGGATGTCGCACACCCGCTCGCCGTTCCAGTCGAGCTGCATGCGGCCCGTATCGGTCACCTCGCCGATCACCGCAAAGTCCAGCTCCCACTTCCTGAAGATCGCCTCGGCCTCGGCCTCGCGGCCGGGCTTCAGCACCATCAGCATGCGCTCCTGGCTTTCCGACAGCATCATCTCGTAGGGCGTCATGCCCTCCTCGCGGCACGGCACCTGGTTCATGTCGAGCCGGATGCCAACGCCGCCCTTGCTCGCCATCTCCACAGAGGACGAAGTAAGGCCGGCAGCGCCCATATCCTGGATGGCGACAATCGCGTCCGAGGCCATCAGTTCGAGGCAGGCTTCGATGAGGAGCTTCTCGGTGAACGGATCGCCGACCTGGACCGTCGGGCGCTTCTCCTCGCTGTCCTCGGAAAAGTCGGCGCTCGCCATGGTCGCGCCGTGGATGCCGTCCCTCCCGGTCTTGGAGCCGACATAGACGACGGGATTGCCGACGCCGGCGGCGGCCGAGTAGAAGATCTTGTCGGTCCTGGCGACGCCGACGGTCATCGCATTGACGAGGATGTTGCCGTTGTAGCTTTCGTCGAAATTGACCTCGCCGCCAACGGTCGGAACTCCCACGCAATTGCCGTAGCCGCCGATGCCGTGGACGACTCCGGCGACCAAATGCCTTGTTTTGGGATGGTCGGGCGAGCCGAAGCGCAGCGCGTTCATGTTGGCGACGGGCCGCGCGCCCATGGTGAATACGTCGCGCAATATCCCGCCGACCCCGGTCGCGGCGCCCTGGTAGGGCTCGATGTAGGACGGGTGGTTGTGGCTCTCCATCTTGAAGATCGCTGCATCGCCGTCGCCGATGTCAATCACGCCGGCATTCTCGCCTGGTCCCTGGATCACCCAGGGTGCCTCGGTTGGCAGCTTCTTGAGGTGCACGCGCGAGCTCTTGTACGAGCAATGCTCGGACCACATGACCGAGAAGATGCCCAGCTCGACCAGATTCGGTTCGCGCCCAAGCGCCTTCCGGATACGCTGATACTCGTCTTCGCTGAGCCCATGCTCGGCGACGATGTCGGCAGTGATGCTGGGAGCTTCGAGCACGTCCATGGCCCGCGCCTTAGCGCCACGATTCCGCTTTGTCGAAACCCCGGTCCCGGTGTATGATGTTCCTGTTTCGTTCTAAAACACAGGAGGAGCACCGATGAGCGTCAGTCCGATTCCACCTGGCTATCACAGCGTTACACCATACCTCGTGGTCGACGGCGCGGAGGCTGCGATTCGCTTTTACGAGCGAGCCTTCGGCGCCAAGGAGAAGCTCCGCCTGCCGATGGGCGACAAGCTCGGCCATGCCGAGATCCAGATCGGCGACAGCATCGTCATGCTGGCCGATGAATTCCCGGAGATGGACCACAAGGGCCCAAAGAGTCGCGGCGGGCCGACATCGAGCATCCTCTTATACGTCGAGGACGTCGACAGTGCCTTTCGTCGGGCACTCGAAGCGGGCGCGACGGAAGAGCGCGCGGTCGAGGACCAGTTTTGGGGCGACCGGATGGGCACGCTTCGCGACCCGTTCGGGCATCGCTGGTCCATGGCGACCGCCAAGGAGGAGGTGGCACCCGACGAGCTGCAGCGTCGAATGGAGGCGATGATGGCCGAAGGTCACGCGAGCTGAGCTAGCGTCAGATCACCGGCGGCAGCTTTGGCCGTTGACCGTGATCGACTGGTCGCCGGCCGAGCCCGTCAGCCTCTGGCCTTCGGCGGTGTAGGTGCCGTCCTCGCCTTTGGTAACGGTGGTCCCGATCTCATTCCGCTCATTTTTCAGGCGCGCCGTGTCGTTGCTGAGCCAGTCGACGTAGATGAGGCTGTTGTCCCTGCAGCGGTAAACGCGGCTGGCCTGGATGGCCGGCGGCAATTCGACCGGGCCCGCATTCGCGAGCGCGTCGGCCATCGGATCAGGGCCGCCTGGCTCGGTGATGATGGTGTGGCCTTCGTTGTTGCAGCCGGCGAGCGCCGCGGCCGCAGCAAGGGCGAGCAGAGTCGTGCGAGTCATGGCCGGCGCCTTTCCTGCCGATGGCCGCCGCAGTCAAGCAGCAACGCTTGCATTGTCTCGAACCGGGCCATAGCTTCGGCGATGACATGACCGACCGCGGTGGTACCAGCGCCCAGCGAATCCGCATCGGATTGACTGGCCTCGCCTTCGCATTCCTGCTCGTCCTGCTCGGGTCTGTCATCAGCCGTTCGGGAAGCAATGATGAGCCCGCTCCGGGCGCGGCCAACACCGTTCAGATGCGCGATTCGGAACCCAGTGAGCCCCTCGCTCAGCTCGGCGTGGCCCCGGGCGCGGGTGTAGCCAACAACAGCATCAGCAATCGGCAGTGACCGGCGATGGCCGGCGTTTCCGGCGGGGGCGGACGGGGCTGATCGCGGCGGTGTCCCTTGCGTTCGCCGCAGCGGCGTCGGTCGCTCTGTTCGGGTCGCGCCCGGACCCGGAAACTCCGGTAACGGCGACGGTTCAGTCCCGGCCGACCTTGCTGCTGCTGACCAGCTTGCCGATCGTCTTTGGCGAACGATTCAGCATCGACGGCCATGGGTCGCCGGCGCTCAATGCGCTGGAACGGCACTATCGGGTGGTGCCGATTTCCGTCACCGACACCGACAGCCTGCGCCAGGGCGGCTTGCTGCTGATGGCCCACCCCCTCGCCCAGCCGGCCGAGGCGCTTGTCGATCTTGACTCGTGGGTGCGCGGTGGCGGCCGGGTGCTGTTGCTCGCCGACCCCGCGCTCGACTGGCACAGCGAGCGGCCATTCGGCGACCGGCTACGTCCGCCGCCAATGTTCGCCGACACCGGGCTACTGGGCCACTGGGGCGTATCACTCCGATCTCCCGAAGAGCGCGGTCCAAAATTGCGCGAGCTCGGCGCGCGCCAGATCCTCACGGCTTCTCCCGGGGAGCTGAGCGGGCGCTGTCCGATCAGCCCCGACGGCTTGGTCGCGCGCTGCGCAGTCGGCGCGGGACGAGCGACGATCGTGGCCGACGCAGACTTCCTTGATGTAGAGGGGCTTGGCGGGCCGACTGAGCACAATCTCGAAGCGCTGATCGCCGAGCTCGCGAATCTGAGCCGCTAATTGCCCCGATTCGCCTTGGAGCGACTTGCCAACATGTTTATCCACAATGCTGACCACAAAGAACGGGAGGAGAACAAGTGGCAGATGTGAGGCTAAAAAGGCGCGGTTTTCCGAGTTTTCCCATAAAAAACCATTAAATGGCATCAAAATCCATTGTATCCCGGAGTGGCTTGAGTTACCAACATGGGTAGCGCGGGGCTGACCCATTTCGTTTGGCCGACAAACGCGGACCGCACGGCGTTACCGTGCACCCGCGGACGGGGAGGTCTTGCGCTGCGAACGGGGAGTGATCGTGGCGCTAGAGCATCTGTTTCAGGGCAGCGCTTTGAACGCGGTCGATGCCAAAGGCCGGGTGTCCATTCCCGCATTCCTGCGCTCCGTGATCGAGCGCCGCGGCGACGCGCGCACGATCATCCTCGCCAAGCATGAATCCTTCCCCTGCCTCAGCGCCTACGACCCCGCTTATGCGGCACTGAAGCATTCCAAGCTCGAGCGGCTGCTCGAGAAGGAAGAAACCAACCCGCAAGCGCAGCTCGAATATCAGCAGCGCAATCTGATGGCATTCGCCGCCACCGAGGAAGTCCCCTACGACAGCTCGGGCCGAATCGTCCTTCCGCCGATGATGCGGCGCAAAGGCGAAATTGGCGACCTCGCCCTGTTCCTCGGCACCGGCGAGACCTTCCAGGTGTGGAACCCTCAGCGGCTCCTCGCCGACGACCGTATTCCCGACGATCTCAAGGATGTCGCCCGCTATCGGCTCGAGGAACGGGGGCTCAGCGCATGACCCGCGGCGCTTCCCCGGACTCCCGCCACGTGCCGGTAATGGTCGATGACGTCGTCCACGCTCTCGCCATTGCCCCTGGCGAGATCGTGGTCGACGGAACTTTCGGAGCAGGCGGCTATACGCGCGCCCTGCTCGCGGCGGGGGCGGGACGAGTGATTGGCCTGGATCGCGACCCGGATGCGATCGCGGCCGGATCGTCACTCGTCCCGGACGCCCGCGTGACCCTGATCGAGGAGAGGTTCAGCCGGATGGACCGGGCGCTCGCCGAGAGGGGCATCGACTCCGTCGACGCAATCGCCCTGGATATCGGCGTTTCTTCGATGCAGCTCGACCGGCCGGAGCGCGGCTTCTCCTTCCAGTCGGACGGCCCGCTCGACATGCGGATGAGCCGGTCCGGGACCACCGCCGCCGATTTCCTGAACGAAGCCGATGAGGCCGAAATCGTTAGGGTCCTGCGCGATTACGGCGAGGAACCGCGCGCCCGAACGATCGCCAGGGCGATCGTCGCAGCCCGTCCGGTCGAGCGGACCTCCGAGCTCGCGGCAATCGTCCGCCGGGCCGTCGGCTTCCGGCCCGGGCAGAAAAGCGATCCGGCCACCCGCACCTTCCAGGCGATCCGGATTCATCTCAACGCCGAGCTCGACGAACTGCGGCAGGGGCTGGAGGCGGCCGAGCGTTCGCTGAAGACCGGCGGTCGGCTCGCGGTCGTCACCTTTCACAGCCTGGAAGACCGGATCGTCAAACGCTTCCTGCGCGAGCGCAGCGGCGCGACACCGGCCGGTTCGCGGCACCGGCCGCAGGTCGCCGCAACCCAAGCGCCGACCTTCGCCAAGGTCGCGAAGCCGGTCAGCCCATCGGAGGCGGAGGTGGAGCGCAATCCGCGTGCCCGTTCGGCCCGGCTGCGCAGCGCAGTCCGGACCGCTGCTCCTGCATGGGGGACGGTGCAATGAGCGCGCGAAGCTTCCGTTCCGTGTTCATGGTTGCGAGTTGCGCCGGCGCGGCGCTCGGCTGCTATCTCGTGTCGCTCCGCGTTGCCTCCGAGCGCGCCGCTCTCGAGCAGGTTGAAACGCGCATCGTGCTGGCCCAGCGCGACATCCGGCTGATCCAGACCGAGATTGGCACCCGCGGCCGTCTCGCCCAGCTCGAACGCTGGAACGTGAAGGTGCTAGCCTTGTCCGCCCCGAGCGCCGACCAGTTCCTCGAAGGCAGCTTCGCGCTGGCCCGCCTTGCCCGTCCGCAGCGGCAGCCGGAGCTCGAAGCGCCAGTGGTTCTCGCGTCCGCGCCCGCCCCTGAACAGAGGCCGGCGCCGCTCGAACAGGAAAGCGCGCCGCCCGCGCTAGTCCACCAGGCGAGCTTGAGGTTGCCCGACCGCAGCTCCACGCCGGCTATGCCTGCCGCGCGGCCCGAGCCCACAGCCGCAGCGTCCGCACCACCCAAGACTGCCAAGGAATCCGCTGCTCCAGCGACCGCCCCAGTGCAGCCCGGCGAAGCGAAGCCGAAGCAGAAAACTGGGGATAACAAGGTGGCCGCCGGCTCCGCGCCGGTGACAAAGAAGCTCGCGACGGCCAAAGTCGACCCCCTCGCCCCGCTTCCGGAATCGGCGGAATCGTCGCGACCAGCCAAGGAATCCGGCCCGACAAGATGAACGCTCCGACGCCCGCTCTCGTCGCGCCACGGCCCGAGCGGCTTCGCCTCGTCGGACAGCGCCGGCAGATCCTGACGATGATGCACCAGCGGCTGATGTTCGGCATGCTGGTCTACGCGGGAGTCATCGTCCTTATCGTCGGTCGGATCCTGTGGCTTGCCGCCTTCGGTGATCATGCCGGGCCGAAGCGGGGGCTGACCAGCCTCGTTCCGCCGCGCGGCGACATCGTCGATCGCGACGGCAATCCGCTCGCCCGCACGATCGACGCCTGGACGGTCGGCATTCACCCGCAAAAGGTGATCGGCAACAAGCTCGAGCTCGCGCGCCGCCTCGCTTTACTCATGCCCGAGCGCGACGAAGCCACCTATTACGCGATGCTGACTTCGGACCGGACGTTCTTCTATCTGCGGCGCCGAGCTTCGCCGACGCTCGTCGAAGCGGTGAACGCCGTCGGCGAACCTGGCCTCGCCCTCTCGCGTGAGCCTGACCGTCTCTATCCGCAGACCAGCCTCGCCGCTCACGTCGTAGGATATACCGACATCGACGGCGACGGCGTCGCCGGCATGGAATGGGCCTACAACGAGCACCTTTCCAATCCGGCTTCTCGCGACGAGCCGCTGACCTTGTCGATCTCGAGCCGCATCCAGCAGGCGCTCGAGCATGAGCTGCTCGAGGCCAAGACCAAGTTCTCGGCCATCGGCGCGGCCGGGATCATCATGGACATTCACACCAGCGAGGTGCTGGCAATGACCTCGCTTCCGCAGCTCAACCCCAATGCGGCCGGCCGGGGCTCGGAGGAAGCCCGCTTCAATCGGATGACCCTCGGCGTCTACGAACTTGGCTCAACCTTCAAGCCATTCACCGTGGCAATGGCGATGGATGCCGGCATCGTCACTTCGATGGGACAGATGTACAACTGCCCGAAGTCGCTGCAGGTTGGCCGGCACACGATCAACGACACTCACCCGTTCGACCGGCCTTGCAGCGTCGCCGAGATCATGCAGGAAAGCTCCAACATCGGCACCGCCCAGATCGCGGCTCAGCTTGGTGCCGATCGGCAAAAGGCCTTCCTCGACAAAATGGGCTATCTCGCACCGATTGAAATCGAGCTGAAAGAGCGCGGTCGAACTCTGACGCCTGGTTCGAACTGGGGCGAGATCGCCACCATCACCGTCGGTTACGGCCATGGCATCGCCGTCACCCCGCTGCACCTCGCCTCCGGCTACGCGACATTGCTCAACGGTGGCATCTATCGTCCTCCAACCCTGCTGAAGGTTGACCGCAATCATGCCGTTGCCAAGGGTCGCCGCGTGTTCACGGAGGAAACCAGCTACCGCATGCGCTCCCTGATGCGGATGGTCGTTACCCAAGGCACCGGGCGAAAGGCTGACGCTCCCGGCTACCGGGTCGGCGGCAAGACCGGAACCGCGGAAAAGCTGCTCGGCGGCCGATATGCCAAAAACATGGTCGTCACCACCTTCGCGGGCGTTTTCCCGATGGACGAACCCCGCTATGTGATGGTTGTCATGCTCGACGAGCCCAAGCCGACTGCGGAGACCTACGGGTTCCGCACCGCCGGCTGGAACGTTGCTCCGGTCGTCAGCAAGACGGTCAGCCGAATCGCGCCGATGCTGGGGGTTCGGCCCGACAAGGACCGTGAGCCGAACATGGCCGAAGTCCTGCCCTACATCAAACTGAAGAGCTGAGCGGCATGCGCCTGCGTGATCTTGCCGGGATCGAAGATGATTCCATCGTGACGGGCTTCGCCATCGACCATCGCAAGGTCGTCCGCGGAAGCATCTTCGGCGCGTTCCGCGGCAGCGTCTTCGACGGTGAGGATTTCATTCCCGCTGCGGTCGAACGCGGTGCAGCGGCGGTCGTCGCTCGTCCGGAAGCCCCGGTAGCCGGCGTGCCGCATCTCAGCGACAGCAATCCGCGTCGACTCTTTGCTGAGCTCGCCGGGCGCTTCTTCGCGCCCTACCCCGAAACGGTGGTCGCGGTCACCGGGACCAACGGCAAGACCTCGACCGTTGAGATGACCAGGCAGATCTGGCGAATGACCGGCCTGCGGTCGGCATCGATCGGGACCCTCGGAGTCACCACGTCCAACGACCAGGTGAAGACCGGGCTGACCACGCCCGACATCGTCACCTTCCTTTCGAACATGGCCGGGCTCAAGAAGCTTGGGATCACTCATGTCGCCTACGAGGCTTCGTCGCACGGGCTCGACCAGCATCGCTGCGAGGGTGTTCCCTTGGCTGCGGCCGCATTCACCAACTTCAGCCGCGACCATCTCGACTACCATGGTTCGATGGAATGCTATTTCGAAGCCAAGATGCGGCTGTTCGATGATCTCCTGCCGCCGTCCGGCGTCGCCGTCGTTTGGGCCGATGATTCGAAAAGCGCGGAGGTCGGCGAACGGGTTCGCCGCCGCGGCGCCGAGTTGCTTACCGTCGGCCGCCAGGGACGGACGATCCGTCTCGCCGAGCAGACTCCCACACCCCTCGGCCAAATCCTGCTGCTCGAGCATGAGGGCCAGAGCCATCGCTTCACCCTCCCCCTGATTGGGGCTTATCAAGCATCGAACGTGCTTGTCGCCGGCGCCCTCGTGATGGCCACCGGCGTCGGCTTCGACCGTGTCTTTGCCGCCATGCAGCGCGTCTCCCCCGTGCGCGGCCGGCTGGAACGCGCGGTAATCAGCCGTTCTGGAGCTCCGGTCTACGTCGATTATGCGCACACGCCTGACGCACTGGAGGCCGCGATCGCGGCTCTTCGACCGCATGTCGAAGGTCGGCTGATCACCGTGTTCGGGGCCGGCGGCGATCGAGACCAGGGCAAGAGGCCGGAAATGGGTGCCGTCGCATCGCGCTTGTCGGACGTGGTAATCGTCACCGACGACAACCCGCGCAGCGAAAATCCCGCGCGAATCCGCGCCGAGGTGCTGGCCGGCGCCGAGGGCGCGATCGAGATTGCCGGCCGCCGCGAGGCCATTGCCGAGGCCGTCAAATTGGGCGGCGAGGGCGACATAATTTTGGTCGCCGGCAAGGGCCATGAAACCGGCCAGATCGTCGGCGACCAGGTCCTGCCGTTCGACGATGCGCTGGTCGCGCGCGAGTGCGCGGCATGACGCCGCTTTGGACGTCCGATGAGATCGCCGCCGCCACCGGCGGTGTTGCAAACACGTTCTTCGAAGTAACTGGAGTGACCTTCGACAGCCGCGAGGTCGCACCCGGCGACCTGTTCGTCGCCATGCCGGGCACGGTCCACGACGGACACGCCTTTGTCGCCGGCGCCTTCGAGCGCGGCGCTGCCGGGGCGGTGGTCTCCCAGCCCATCGATGGCCCGTATGTTCTGGTCGACGACACGGCCGTCGCGCTCGAAGCGCTCGGCCGCGCCTCGCGCGAGCGGTCGCAGGCAACGATCATTGGGGTCACCGGCTCGGTCGGCAAGACCAGCACCAAGGAGGCGCTCTGCGCGGCGCTCGACCGCTGCAGTCGAGGCCGCGCCCATCGATCGGTCAAGAGCTACAACAACCATACCGGCGTGCCCTTGAGCCTCGCCCGAATGCCGCGGGACGCGGCATATGCCGTGTTGGAAATGGGCATGAGCAACGCGGGCGAGATCGCGGCGCTGACAGCCATGGTACGGCCACACGTCGCACTGATTACCGCCATCGGCCCCGCCCATATCGAGAATCTCGGCAGCGAGGAGGCGATCGCCGATGCCAAGGGCGAAATCTTCCAAGGGCTCGAGCCCGAGGGGATCGCGATCATCCCCGAGGATACGCCTCACCGCGACCGGCTGATCCGTGCCGCCCGGTGGCACGCCGCGCGCATCATCACCTTCGGCAGCGGCGACGCCGACGTCCACGCTCTCCACGCAGTCCGCTCCGAAGCCGGGGGAAGTTTGTTGACGGCTGCCCTGCTCGAGCGCGAGCTGACCTTCACCATTTCGCAGCGGGGGGATCATTGGGTGTCGAACGCGCTAGCGGTTCTCGCCGCGGTCGAAGCGGTCGGCGCAGATGTCGCCGTCGCGGGTCTCGCGCTGGCCGACATGGGCGGCCTTCAGGGTCGCGGCGAGCGCCACAGGATCGAGGTTGAAGGCGGCGAGGTCCTGCTCATCGACGAAAGCTACAACGCCAATCCGGTGTCGGTGGCTGCCACGCTCAGAACCCTCGGCAGCGAGCCCGTCACCGGTCGGCGCATCGCCGTGCTCGGCACGATGAAGGAGCTCGGGCCGAATAGCGGCCAGTATCACGCCGGCCTTGCGCCCGCCGTGATCGAAGCGAAGGTCGAAAGGCTGATCCTGGTGGGCGACGAAACGCGACCGCTCGAGCAGGCACTCGCCGGCCACGTCGCGGTCGAGCGCGCCGAAAACGTCGATGATGCCGCCGAGCTCCTGCTTGCCGCGATCCGTCCCGGCGACGTCGTTCTCGTGAAGGCTTCCAATTCGGTCGGGCTTGCCAAGCTCGTAGAGCGCGTGGTGAGGGGAGAGCCATGCTCTACCTGATCGCCGAGCAGCTCGGCTTCCCCGGCATCCTGAATCTCATTCGCTATTTGAGCTTCCGCGCCGGCGCTGCAAGCGCCACCGCACTCGCCATCGGCCTGCTCCTAGGCCCCTGGTTCATCAGCTGGCTCCGCGTCCGCCAGGGTCGCGGCCAGCCGATCCGCGCCGACGGGCCGCAGACCCACCTGGCCAAGCGCGGCACCCCGACCATGGGCGGTCTGCTCATCCTCATCTCAGTGACGGTGTCGGTCCTGCTGTGGATGGACCTTCGCAATCCCATCGTCTGGGCGTGCCTGCTGGTGCTCGGCGGCTTCGGGCTGATCGGCTTCCTCGACGATTACGACAAGGTTCGGAAAGCCCATCACGCCGGCCTGTCGGGCAAAACCCGCCTGGCGCTCGAATTCCTCATCGCCGGCTTCGCCACCTGGCTGATCGTGCAGGCGAGTCACACCAGTCTCTATGTACCCTTCATCCAGCAGCCGGTGATGGACCTCGGCTGGTTCTATATCGCATTCGGCGCCTTCGTCATCGTCGCCTTCGGCAATGCCGTGAACCTCACCGACGGTCTCGACGGGCTGGCGACAATGCCGGTGATCATCGCCGCGCTCGCCTTCCTGCTGATCTCCTATCTGGTCGGCAACGTCCGCTATGCGGAATATCTCGGCATTCCCTTCGTTCGCGGGGTCGGCGACCTCACCGTCGTATTGATGGCGATCGTCGGCGCCGGGCTCGCCTTCCTGTGGTTCAATGCGCCCCCGGCGGCGGTCTTTATGGGCGACACCGGCAGCCTGGCCCTTGGCGGAGCGCTCGGAGCGGTGGCCGTCGCCACCCACCACGAGTTCGTGCTGGTGATCATCGGCGGCCTGTTCGTACTCGAGGCCTTGTCCGTGGTGATTCAGGTGTTCTTCTACAAACGGACCGGCCGGCGCGTGTTCAAGATGGCGCCGATCCACCATCATTTCGAGCAATTGGGCTGGTCCGAGCCGACCGTCGTCATCCGCTTCTGGATCATCAGCTTCGTGCTGGCGCTGGCCGGCCTCAGCACCCTGAAGCTCAGGTGATCACGGCGCGCGCCTTTTCGGGCAAGCATTACGCAGTCTACGGCCTCGCCCGCTCCGGCCTGGCGACGGCCGAGGCGCTGCTCGCCAGCGGTGCCAAGGTGACGGCGTGGGACGCGAACGAGGAAGGGAGGGCGAAAGCACCGGCGGGCGCGGCGATCGAGGATCTGGATCAGGCTGATCTCTCCCAGTTCGATTCGCTCGTCGTCACTCCCGGCCTGCCGCTCAACCGCCACCCGATCGCGGCGCGCGCCCGCGATGCGGGGGTCGAGATCATCGGCGACATCGAGCTGTTCGCCCGCGCGAGGCCCGAGCTTCCGCCGCACAAGGTGGTGGGGATCACCGGCACCAACGGCAAGTCGACCACCACCGCGCTCGTCCACCACATCCTCAGCACCGCTGGCGATCCGACGACGATGGCCGGCAATATCGGCCTGCCGATCCTCGCCCAGGACCCGCTGCCTCAAGGCGGCGTCTATGTGCTCGAGCTGTCGAGCTATCAGATCGACCTGACCCAGAGCCTCGACTGCGACGTCGCGGTGCTGCTTAACATCACTCCCGACCATCTCGACCGATACGACGACTTTGAGGCTTATGCGGCGTCAAAAGCGCGGCTTTTCGTGATGCAGACGCCCGAACATTTCGCAGTCATCGCGGGTGAAGACAAAGCTAGCCGGGCAATCATGCGCTCACTTCGTGCCCCTGCGGAGGCAGGGGCCCAGACCGGCGAAGCCGTGGGAACGCTGCGCGCGTCTGGGCTCCCGCCTTCGCGGGAACACGTGTTGTGGGTTGATCCCGCGATGGTCGTGGAAGGCCATGGCAACTGGCCCAACCTGCAAGGTCGGCACAACGCGCAAAACGCCGGTGCGGCAATGGCCGTCGCGCGATCGCTCGGGCATGATTCTCACGCTGTCCGTGACGCTGTAGCGACCTTCCCCGGTCTCCCCCACCGGATGGAGCGTGTTCGCGACAAGGACGGCGTGCTGTTCGTCAATGACAGCAAGGCGACCAATCCGACCGCGACCGCCCCTGCCCTTGCCGCCTTCCCGGCGATCCGCTGGATCTGCGGCGGCCAGGCCAAGACCGACAATCTCGACGAATGCGCCCGGCATTTCGTCAACGTCCGCTCGGCCTACACGATCGGCGAGGCGGCCGAGCTGTTCGAGCGCCTGCTCAGCCCGCACATGCCGGTGAAAAACTGTGGAAAACTGGACGAGGCAGTCAAGCAGGCGGCTGCGGATGCGCACCGGGATGATACGGTGCTGCTGTCGCCGGCCTGCGCGAGCTTCGATCAGTTCCGCGACTTCGAGGACCGTGGCGACCAATTCCGGGCGCTTGTGGGGGGTTTGTGATGGGCATCTCGGCACGTCTCAAGGAAAAAGCGGCGCTGATCGATCCCGACCGCTACGGCCGCTCCGACACGTCGGCGGCGGCGCGCTGGTTCTGGGAGATCGACCGGGTGCTGCTGCTATTGGTCAGCGTGCTCATCGGCATCGGCTTGATCGCCGTCGCCGCTGCCTCGCCCGCCGCCGCCGAGCGCTATTCCGGCGGCAGCTTCCGCCTCCCCGAGCTCTATTATTTCTACCGCCAGCTCGCCTGGATCGCGGTCGGGGTGCCGGTGATGATCGGCCTGTCGATGATCTCGCGCGGGGCGGCGAGGAAGCTTTCGCTCGCCGGCGCGGTCCTGTTCATGGTGCTTTTGGTGTTCGTGCCCATCGTTGGGCCGGAAGTGAACGGCGCCCGCCGCTGGCTCGACATCGGCGTCGGCCAGCTACAGCCGTCCGAGTTCCTCAAGCCCTTTTTCGTCGTCGCAATGGCCTGGCTCTTGAGCCTCAAGGAAGCCGACAAGTCGCTCCCGGTCTTCACCCTTTCCGCGCTTCTGACCGCGTCGGTCGCCTATCTGCTGATGCGGCAGCCCGACTTCGGCTCGACAATCATTTTCGCAATCGTCTGGATTGCGATGCTGGCGCTCGCGGGAGCCAGCCTCCGGATGCTCGGAGCACTCGCGGTCGCGGCCATCGCCGGAGTCGTGCTCGCTTATCTCTTCTACGGGGTGGCCACCGCCCGGATCGACGGCTTCCTGTTCGGCCAGGGCGACACTTTCCAGACCGATAATGCGATGCGGACGCTGACCGCAGGAGGGCTGTTCGGCATGGGTCCGGGAGGGGGCACCCGCAAGTTCGGCCTGCCTGAACCGCACACCGATTATATCTATTCGGTGATCGGCGAGGAGTTCGGGCTGATCGCCTGTCTCGCCATCGCCTGCCTCTATCTCGCTATCGTCGCACGCGTCCTGATCAAGCTGCTCGACGAGGACTCGTCATTCGCCATCCTCGCTGCTGCCGGGCTGGTCATCCAGTTTGGGCTGCAAGCGCTGATCAACATGGCAGTCAACGTCCAGATCGCACCGTCCAAAGGCATGACCCTGCCCTTCATCAGCTATGGCGGGAGCTCGATGCTCGCGCTGTCGATCGGCATGGGCTTGCTGCTCGCATTCACGCGCCGAAATCCGTATTTGACCCGCTCGCCTTACGTCCTGAACCGAAGCGGGGAGTTGCTACGCGCATGAATTTCGTACTCGCTGCGGGAGGCACCGGCGGGCACATGGTCCCCGCCCACGCGCTGGCCGACGAGCTCAAGCGCCGTGGCCACGGCGTTCTGCTGGTCACCGACGCTCGGGGTGCGCGGTTTCCTGGACTGTTCGAAGGCGTGCCCGTGCACGTGCTCCCAGCCGGCCGCCTCGGCCGCGATCCGGTCGCGCTGCTAAAGGCTTTGGCTTCTGTGCTCGCAGGGCGCGGCCAGGCGCTCGAGCTGTACCGGCGACACCGGCCCGACGCTGTCATCGGCTTCGGTGGCTACCCCGCATTCCCTGCTCTGCTCGCCGCTCGAGCAATGCGGATCCCGACCGTCCTTCATGAGCAGAATGCTGTTCTCGGCCGTGTAAACCGGCTCCTTGCCGGCCAAGCGACGGCGATCGCCACCGCTTACAGCAAGGTTGATCGGGTGAAGTCGCGCTACCGCGACAAGATTGTCCTCGTTGGCAACCCGGTGCGGGACAGCATCGCCAGGCTGGGCGAGATCCCGTTCCCCGCCTTTGATGAAATCGCGCCGCTGAAAATCCTGGTGAGCGGCGGCAGCCAAGGCGCAAAAATCCTCGGTCAGGTCGTACCGGCGGGCCTGGGAATGCTCCAGCCCTCAATTCGGCGGCGGCTGCAGGTCGTCCAGCAATGCCGGTCCGACGACATCGATGCCGTCCGACGCCATTATGCCGAGCTTCAGATCCCTGCCGAACTCATGACCTATATCGAGGACATGCCGGAGAAGCTCGCCGACGCGCACCTGGTCATCGGCCGCGCGGGCGCGTCGACGCTGGCCGAGATCACGGCCGCAGGCCGGCCGGCAATTCTCATCCCCTATCCGTCGGCAACCGACGACCACCAGACCGCCAACGCCCGCGACATCACTCGTGCCGGTGGCGCTCGCACGATTCCGCAACCGCAATTCACGCCTGACGTCCTCGCCCGCCAGATCGAGGCGCTGACATCGGACCCCGTGGCCCTTGCCAACGCTGCCGGGCGAGCGCTTTCGGTCGGCCGGCCCCACGCGGCGCGGGACCTCGCCGATTTGGTTGAGCGCGTTGGAGGCGGTCTCGCGCCCGTCGCGGTCGGCCCTGCGCTTGCACCGCGCAAGCGCGCCGCATTCGCTGGCGGGGGGGCGCCGGCATGAAGGCGCTCGGTACCGACATCGGCACGATTCACTTTGTCGGCATCGGCGGCATCGGCATGTCCGGGATCGCCGAGGTGATGCATCAGCTCGGCTATTCGGTGCAGGGTTCGGACATCGCGGAGTCCTACGTCATCGAGAAATTGCGCAGGGCCGGCATCCCGGTGACCATCGGCCACAGTGCCGACAATCTCGGCGAGGCGGCCGTCGTCGTCTGCTCCTCGGCGATCGACCGCGGCAACCCGGAGATCGAGGCAGCGGCCGAGCGACGCCTGCCGATCGTCAAGCGGGCCGAAATGCTCGCCGAGCTGATGCGCATGCAAAAGACCATCGCCGTGGCGGGTACGCACGGCAAGACGACGACCACCTCGATGATCGCGGCTTTGCTCGACGCCGGAGGGATCGACCCAACGGTGATCAACGGAGGCATCATCAACCGCTACGGCTCCAACGCGCGTCTCGGCAAAAGCGACTGGATGGTGGTCGAAGCCGACGAGAGCGACGGCAGTTTCCTCCGCCTCGACGGAACGATCGCGATCGTGACCAACATCGATCCCGAGCACCTCGAGCACTACGGCGATTTCGAGCGAGTCAAGCAGGCATATTGCGAGTTCGTCGAGAACGTCCCTTTCTACGGGCTTGCAGTCATGTGCGTGGACCATCCCGAGGTGCAGGCAATCCTGTCGCGGATTCGCGATCGCCGGATCGTCACCTACGGCTTTTCGGCTCTTGCCGACATCCGCGCCGACAATGTCGTCGCTGAGGAAGGCGGCAGCAGCTTTCACGCCCTCGTCCTGCAGCGTGACGGAAGCCGACGGACGATGGAGCGTGTCCACGTGCCGATGCCTGGTCGGCACAATGTCCAGAATGCGCTTGCGGCAATTGCCGTCGCGCTCGAGCTCGGCCTCGACGACGCCGCTATCATCGACGGCTTTAGCCGGTTCGAGGGCGTCAAGCGGCGCTTCAGCCAGGTCGGCGATGTCGACGGGGCTGTGATCATCGACGATTACGCCCACCATCCGGTCGAAATTCGTTCCGTCCTCGCTGCCGCTCGGGAGTCCGCCAAGGAGCGAGTGATCGCCGTCGTTCAGCCCCACCGCTACTCACGGTTGCAGGCGTTGATGGAAGAGTTTCAAAGCGCCTTCAACGATGCCGACGTCGTGTTCGTCGCCCCCGTTTATCCCGCCGGTGAACAACCGATTGAAGGAGTCGATGCCGAAGCCCTGGTCGAAGGGCTGCGCGCCCGCGGCCATCGCATGGTCAAGGCCGTGGGCAATCTCGACGAGCTTTGCCTTGCGCTTCGAGACCTTGCCGGTGACGGCGACATGATCATCTGCATGGGCGCCGGTGACATCACCAAGTGGGCCGCGGCACTGTCAGCGGGAATTTGCGACGCGAGGCGAAACAAGTGAGCGAAGTCGCGACGATGCCGAGCGTTCGCGGTCGACTAACCGCGAACGCACCGCTTGCTCCGCTGGTCTGGTTCAAGAGCGGCGGTAGGGCCGACTGGCTGTTCGAGCCGGCTGACGCCGATGACCTGATCGAATTCCTCGCCCGGCTTGATCCCGATGTGCCCGTGATGGCGCTCGGTCTCGGTTCGAACATGATCGTCCGCGACGGCGGGGTTCCGGGCGTCGTCGTTCGTCTCGGCAAGGCGTTCGCCAAAGTAGAGCGAATCGACGAAGTGACACTGACGTGCGGGGGCGGTGCTAGCGGGATCCTGGTTTCCTCGACCGCCCGCGACGCCGGAATTGCTGGTCTCGAATTCCTTCGCGGCATCCCCGGCACGGTCGGCGGCTTCGTCAGGATGAACGGCGGCGCGTACGGCCGCGAGGTCAAGGACATTCTCGTCTCGGCCACGGTGGTGCTTCGCGATGGCGAGGTTGAGCAATGGCCGCTCGAGAGGCTCGGCTACTCCTACCGCCACAGCGACCTTCCGGAAGGTGCGATCGTGATCGCCGCGACTCTCCGCGGTTCGCCAGGCAATCCGGATGCGATTGGTGCGGAGATGGATGCGATCGCCCGGGCCCGCGAGGAATCGCAGCCCCTCCGCAGCCGCACAGGCGGGTCGACCTTCAAGAATCCCGCCGGCCACAAGGCCTGGGCGCTGATCGACGCCGCCGGCTGCCGCGGAATGACTCTCGGCGGCGCGCAAGTCTCGGAAAAGCATTGCAACTTCCTGTTGAACCTCGGTGGCGCGACCAGCTCCGACATCGAGGCGCTGGGCGAGGAAGTCCGCTGCCGGGTGATGGCGAAGACCAACATCGCCCTTGAATGGGAAATCCAGAGGATCGGAGTCGATTCTTGAACCGGGACCTGCACGTCGTGGTGCTGATGGGCGGGTGGTCGTCTGAGCGGGAAGTGTCGCTGACCAGCGGCCGCGGAATCGCCGCCGCGCTCCGCGAGCGCGGTTGGGAACGGGTTACCGAGCTCGACATGGAGCGCGACATCGCTGCCCGGCTCGGCGAGCTCAGGCCCGACATCGTCTTCAACGCCCTCCACGGCACTCCGGGCGAGGACGGCACGGTTCAAGGGATGCTCGACCTGATGGGCATCCGATACACCCACAGCGGAGTCGAAACCTCGGTCATCGCCATAGACAAGGTGCTGACCAAGATGGTGCTGGTGCCGCACGGCATCCGCATGCCGGCCGGACAGATGGTCGAGAGCCGAAGCCTGTTCGAACGCGACCCAATGGCCCGGCCGTACGTGCTCAAGCCCGTCAATGAAGGCTCGTCAGTCGGAGTCGCCATTGTCACCGAGGACGGCAATTACGGCAATCCGATCGGCCGTGACGTCCCCGGCCCATGGGACCAGTTCGAGCGGCTTCTTGCCGAGCCCTTCATCCGCGGCCGCGAGCTTACCGTCGCGGTCCTCGGCAACGAGCCGCTGGCCGTGACCGAGCTCCGCCCCAGGGCGGGATTCTACGATTATGCCGCCAAATATACCGATGGACTGACCGAGCATATCTGCCCCGCCGAAGTGCCCGACGACGTGGCCCAGACCATGATGGACATGGCCGTGACTGCCCACCGGCTGCTCGGCTGCAAGGGCGCCTCTAGGTCCGACTTCCGTTGGGACGACAAGCAGGGAGCGGGAGGCGTCTACCTGCTCGAGGTCAATACCCAGCCGGGAATGACGCCGTTGAGCCTCGTTCCCGAGCAGGCGCGATACCGCGGTATCGAGTATGGCGACCTCGTCGAGCGCCTGATCGCGGAGGCGCTGGAATGAGCGCCGCCCGGATGCGCCGCGGCAGCGCCGCGCGAGTCAAGACTCGCAAGCCGGCACAGCGCGTGAGCATGCCCAGGAAAATCGCCGACAAATTGCCGGTCGACGAAAAGCGCGCGAATCGGATCGCGGCGGCCGCCTTCGCCGGATTCCTTGCTCTCATCGGCCTTGCCGTGATGCTCGCGCTGGAAATCCCCTCGAAGGCCGCGACCGAGGCGGGAGCAGCGGTCGGCCGGGCCGGCTTTGCCGTTCAGGGCTACCAGATCGTCGGCCTCGATCGCATGGACCGAGCCCTCGTCGATCAGGTGGTCCGCACCGAATTGCAAAGGGCGTCCGAAGCCACCGGCGGCAAGGCGGCGATGCCGATGGTCAACGTGCACGCCATCCGCTCGCGGCTCATCGAATTCGGCTGGGTCAAGGACGCGCGGGTATCGCGGCGGCTTCCCGACACGCTGGTCATCGACATCGTCGAGCGTCGCCCGGCGGCACTGTGGCAGGATCAGCAGCAGCTTGCGCTAATCGATGCCGAAGGCGTCGTGCTCGACCGTATTTCGATTGACCAGATGCCCGACCTGCCGTTGCTGATCGGCCCGGGAGCCAACGGCCGGACCCAGGAGCTGGCGAGGCTGATGGATTCGGTGCCAACGCTGAAGCCGCAACTGGCGTCCGCCCGCTGGGTCGGCCGACGCCGCTGGGACTTGAGCTTCCAATCCGGGGAAATCGTCGCCCTTCCCGAGGGCGAGCGTGCTGCCCAGGAGGCGCTGGCCAAATTCGCCAGGATGGATCGGTCGTCAGGGTTGCTCGGGCGCGGCCTCGTGCGTTTCGATCTCCGCGTGCCGGGCAAGATGATTGTCCGCCTGCCGCGCGAGCCCGGAGAGCCGATCGCTCGCGCCAACCAGGTCGAGATTTGACGATGGCGCCTGCGACCGACCAGCCGCTGATCGGCGCGCTGGATATCGGCTCATCCAAGGTGAGCGCGCTTATCTGCACGCAGGATGAGGACGGCCAGCTGCGCGTGCTTGGGACAGGCCAGCGCGAGAGCCGGGGGGTCAAGCGCGGCTATATCGCCGACATCGAGGCCAGCGAGCTGGCCGTCCGGCAGGCGGTGGAGCTGGCCGAGCGGATGTCGACGGTGACGGTCGAGGAAGTATGGGCGAGCTACGGCGCGGGCAGCCTGATCAGCGAGATTGCCAACGTCGAAGTCGACCTCGGCGGCCACCGCATCGAACGTTCCGACATCGGCCAATTGCTTGCGGCTGGGCGAAAGGCGATCGATCGCGACGGTCAGGTCGTGCTCCACGCCCACCCGGCGCTCTATACCATCGACCGGCTTGAGGGAGTCGAGGATCCGGTCGGCCTCCACGCCAATCGACTCGGCGTCGACATCCACGTCGTCAGCGCCGACCCCGCCCCGCTTCGCAATGTCGACTATGTCATCCGATCTGCCCATCTCGGAGTGAAGGCGATCGTCGCTTCGCCGGTCGCTGCGGCGCTCGCCTGTCTGGCGCCTGAAGAGCGTGACCTGGGCGTGGCCCTGGTCGAGCTCGGCGCCGAAGTGACGAACGTTTCGCTTCATGTCCGGGGAGTGCTCGCCGGGTTGCACTCGATCCCTCTCGGAGCCCGCGATATCACCGAGGACATCGCCTGCGCATTCGGCGTCCAGCGCCGCGACGCCGAACGGATGAAGTGCTTCTATGGATCGGCCATGACCAGCCCGCGGGACAATCATGAGATGATTGAAGCCAACCAGATCGGCGCGGAGCAGGGCGCCGAACCGATGCGGATCACCCGCGCCCAACTGATGACGGTCATTCGCCAACGCGTCGAGGAACTGACTGGCCGCATCGAGGAAGCGCTGAACCAGCTCGGCTTCACCGGCCCGGTCGGCCGGCAGGTGGTACTGACCGGCGGCGGCGCGGAACTCAAGAACATCGCCGATTACATGCAGGGCGTGCTCGGGAGACAGGTCCGGGTCGGCCGGCCACGCCAGCTTACTGGGCTTCCCGATGCGCACAGCGGTCCGGCTTTCTCGACTCTGGTCGGACTGGCGATGCTCGCCGACAGCGACAGCGGCGACATCCGCGACTTGGCGCTAGGGCAGATTACCCAGAAAAAGGCGGCGACCGGAATGATCGGACGGCTGATCGCCGCAATGCGCGGCAGCGACTGAGTTATTCCGGGCAGCTTCGGCTGCAACAAAGCAACGGCCTGAGGGTTGTGCGCGCGATGAGGATCGCATCCGTCCTGACAGGACTTGCCGCCCTCAGCCTGCCCGTGACAGAGGCGGCTGCGCAGCTGGTCGGCACCTTCCGGCTGCGGCCTGGCCTCGGAGCAAAGATCCAGCCCGAATATCCGGGCGCCCAAAGCCATGAATGGGCGGCCTATCCGACTTTTTCCATCGCTCGGGACGACCGCCCGTTCGGTTTCGGCGCTGCGGACGACAGCTTCGGCATCTCGCTTCTGTCGCAAGGCAAATTCTCGGCCGGTCCGGCACTCGCCATTGAGGGCAGCCGCAAGGAATCCGAGGTCGGGGCGCTGGTCGGGACGGTCGGAACGACGGTCGAGGCGGGTGCCTTCGCACAGGTCTACGCAACGGACTCGCTGCGCCTCAGGACCGAGCTTCGACGGGGGATCGGCGGCCACGACGGCTGGGTCGGCCATGCGGCCGCCGACCAGATCTGGCGGGATGGCGACCACTATCTCTTCTCCATCGGTCCCCGCCTGGTCTTCTCCGATGCCCGTTATCAACGCGCGTATTTCGGCGTGACTCCGCAAGCGTCCCTCGCCAGCGGCCTTCCAGTCCACCGACCCAGCGGCGGGCTGCACGCCGTTGCGGTCTCAAGCAGCATGAACCTTGCCGTCGGCGGAGGCTGGGGGCTGTTCGGCTTTGCCCGCTACGAACGGCTGGTCGGCGATGCCCGCCGCTCGCCGATCGTCAGCGAGCTCGGCTCGCCTAACCAGGTTTCTGCCGGCATAGGTGTCAGCCGCACCTTCACCATCCGCCTCTGAGCCTGGACTGCAACTTCTGATCAATAACCCTTGCGGGTGGTCGCCTTGCCGACCTGCCGCTCGAAGGCTGTCAGCACCTTTTCGGCAGCGCCGCTGACCGCCCCCTGGATCGTCGGTGCCTGGTCGGTGGCGGAAATCGGGCCCATTCCATTGGGGCGGATTTCGATCATGCACCTCTTGTCTCCGGCTCCGCGGCGCGGGCCATTGATGTCGCTGACATGCACCTCGACGCGGGTCACTCGGTCGGCGATCCGCTCCAGTTTCGCGCCCACCGCAGATTCGATCTGCTCGGCGTCGGTTGCGCCGAGGGGGGTCTGGTTGTCGCTGTTGAACTGGATGTGCATCGGGGTCTTCGCTCCTCGTCAATTGGCCTTTTCCGGCTAACGGCTCGGAGACGGGGTTGGTTGCGCGAGATGGCGCAGCCAGGAGTCACCAGAATGACTGAGTCTTCCGAGCCACTTTGCCCCCAGTTTTTTCGGCTGCGTTAACTTTTTCGCTTGGCTTGCGACTCGCGATGATTCAAAGATTCACCGTGAAGGTTCAATGCGCTAGGCGCTCCAGGGGGGACTGAGTCCATGAGCATCGATTTCATCCGGCCCGAGGTCGACGAGCTTCGCCCGCGGATCAGCGTCATTGGCGTCGGCGGCGCCGGCGGCAATGCTGTCGCCAACATGATGCGCGCCGACGTACAGGGTGTCGATTTCGTTGTCGCCAACACCGACGCTCAGGCCCTTAACGCTTCGTCTGCCGACCGCAGGATCCAGCTCGGGCTCAAGATCACTCAAGGGCTCGGTGCCGGCTCCCGTCCCGAGATCGGCCGTGCTGCCGCCGAGGAGACGCTCGACGAGATCGAGCGCGCGCTCGAAGGCGCGCACATGTGCTTCATCGCCGCCGGCATGGGGGGAGGCACCGGCACCGGCGCCGCGCCGGTCATTGCCAAGGCGGCGCGCGACCGGGGCATCCTGACCGTGGGAGTCGTCACCAAGCCGTTCGCGTTCGAAGGCGCGCGCCGCTCGCGAGCGGCCGAATCCGGCATCGAGGAGCTTCAGCAGCACGTCGACACCTTGATCGTCATTCCCAACCAGAACCTGTTCCGCCTGGCCAATTCAGACACCACCTTCAAGGAAGCGTTCGAAATGGCCGACGAGGTGCTCCAGCAGGGCGTCCGCGGGATCACCGACCTGATGGTCATGCCGGGCCTGATCAACCTCGACTTTGCCGACGTCCGCTCGGTGATGGGCGAGATGGGCAAGGCGATGATGGGCACCGGCGAGGCCGGCGGCGACAACCGCGCGATCGAAGCCGCCGAAAAGGCGATCTCCAACCCGCTGCTCGACGGCGTCAGCATGAAGGGCGCCAAGGGCGTGATCATCTCGATCACCGGCGGCGAGGACATGCGCCTGATGGAGGTCGACGAGGCCGCCAGCCACATCAAGGAGCTGGTCGACCCGGATGCCAACATCATCTGGGGCTCGGCGTTCAACAACGATCTCGACGGCAAGATCCGAGTGTCCGTCGTGGCCACGGGCATCGAAGCCGAGAGCGTCGCCGCACCGCAGCCGGGAAAAGTCTTCACCTTCCCGACCGCGCGAACACCCGCTCCCGTCCCCAAGGCCGAGGAACCCCAGCTTTCCGTCAGTAGCGAGGACGATGAGGACGTGCTCGACCTCACCGAAGAGACTGAAGCGGACGACGAGGAACTGCTCCTCGACAGCGACGCGGTGCTGACCACGCCGGTCGGAGCGCCGCCGATCAATCCCCCCGTCGACGATGAGGTCGAGGCCGCCGAAGAGGAGCGGCCGAAAATCGCCCGCGACAGCGGCACTTTGTTCGAGCGCATGTCGAACATTGCTCGTGGGGCGGCTCAGGCGAAGGTCGACGAAGACGAGCAGGGTCCCGGTCTTCGCCGCGAACCGATCGACATCCCGCGCTTCCTCAACCGCCAAAATAATCCCTAGGGAGTCGGGGGCCGACCTGGCCGTCTCGTCGCCGGGACTGCACGGCTCGTCGCGTCGGAGATGCCTGGAAAGCTTGTCGTAAGCTCAGCTGCTGCATTGCCAACGCTAATGGCTAGCCAAATTTCGAAGCGCGTGCAGGTCGCGGCGCTCATATTGACTCTCGTTGCGACCGCGCTCGCCGCAATTCCGGTACGCGCGTCGGCGCAATACGCCCACGCTCAATCGCTTCCGCCGGGCGAGATACTGTCGCGCTACGTTCGCCAGCTCGCCTCGTCCCCGCGGGACTTCAATGCGCTGATCGGAGCCGGCAAGGCAGCGCTTGAGCTCGGCGACACGCAAGCGGCTGCCGGTTTCTTCGGTCGCGCCGAAGAGGTGAATCCGGCTAGTCCGCTTCCGCAGGCCGGAATGGGGGCGGCCCTTGCTCACGAGGGCAATGCCAACGGAGCGCTGCGCTATTTCGCCAGCGCCATCCAGTTCGGCGCAACTCCCATGATCATCGGCGCCGACCGCGGTCTCGCCTTCGACCTTCTCGGCCGTCATGACGCCGCGCAAGCCGACTACCGGGCGGCACTCGCCGGTCCCGACGCCGACGAGGCGCGGCGGCGACTGGCACTCAGCCTGGCTATCAGCGGCCGGAAAGATGAGGCTTTGGCGACCTTGGGACCACTAATGGCGCGAGGTGATGCTGCCGCAGCCCGAACGCGCGCCTTCGTGCTGGCGCTGACCGGTGACCAGGCCGGAGCGCGGGCAATGCTCGAAGCGAGAATGCCGGGGTCATCGGCCCACTGGGGCTATTTCTTCCAGCGCTTGCCAACTTTGCCATCGGGCCAAAAGGCGGCGGCCGTCCACCTCGGGATCTTCCCGGGTCAGCCTGGAATGGCGGCGGCCACGCCGCCTTCAGGTGGCGGCGACCGGCTCGCGTCGATCGACCAGTTGCTTTCCGGCACATCGCCGTCGCCTCCGGCAACTTCGCCGCAGGCTCGGGCGCCCGTCCAGGTCCAGGTGCAGCCTCAAATCCAGCAGCCTGTGCAAATGGCGAACATCCCGCCGCAGATCCGCCGCGATCCGGTTACCGCCACGCCATCCGCTCAGGCGGAAGCGACTCAGCGCTACTGGGTCCAGCTCGCCAGCGGTCGCGATCCGGAAGCCTTCGCCGAGCAGTTCCGCCGCATAAAGTCGCGCAATCCCGACGTGCTTGCGGGGATCAGCGGCTATGTTGCCGAAAGTCCAGACCGCTCGAGGCTGTTGATCGGCCCCTTCCGGAACGCCAGTGAAGCAAGAATTTTCGCCGGTGACCTTGTCAGCATCAGCGTCAGCGCGTTTAGCTGGACCAGCCCTGCCGGTCAGGTGATCCGGAGACTGCCAAGCGAATGACCCTAGCCGAAGCTCTCGCCGCGCATCCCTCCAGGTCGCGCGGCAGGGCTTTCGCGGAGGACGACGACGGTCCGCGGGGGCCGCGCGACATCTTCCAGCGCGATCGCGACCGGATCATTCACTCGGTGGCTTTCCGCCGACTTCGCCACAAGACACAGGTGTTTGTCGCGCCGGACGGCGACCACTATCGGGTTCGGTTGACGCACAGCATCGAAGTTGCCCAGATCGCCCGAACGATTGCCCGGGCGCTCGGCCTCAACGAGGATCTGACCGAAGCCTTGGCGCTTGCCCACGACCTCGGGCACCCGCCGTTCGGCCACGGCGGCGAGTCGGCACTCGACGAGGCTTTGCGCGATGCCGGCGGTTTCGACCACAATGGCCACAGCATCCGCCTCGTGACGAAACTGGAAACCCCCTATCCGGGCTTCGACGGGCTCAACCTCAGTTGGGAAGCGCTGGAAGGGCTCGCGAAGCATAACGGACCGCTTGCCGCTCCGGGGTGGGCAATGGCCGAGGCCAATTCGGCCTTCGACCTTGAGCTTGACAGCTGGCCTGCCCTCGAGGCGCAGGTCGCCGCGATCGCCGATGACATCGCCTACGACAATCACGACATCGACGACGGCTTGCGCGCCGGCATTCTCGTCCTGGATGAACTTCTCAACCAGCCATTCGTGCGCTGCCTGTGGGTAGACATAGAGCGGCGCCATCCCGGCCTCGACCTGGGGCGCAAGCTCAAGGCGTTGGTCCGCGACGGCATCGGCACGATGGTCGGCGACGTCCTCGGCGAGACACGTCGCCGCATCGATGCCGCCGGTGTCGAGACAATCGACGACGTTAGAGCCGCCGGCTGCCCGCTCGTCGGCTTTTCGGAAAATCTGGCGCGCGGCGAGCGCGAGCTCAAGCGCTTCCTATACGGTCGGCTTTACAATTCACCGGAACTCGACCCCGTCCGCCGTGAGGCACACCGAGTCGTGACCAATCTCGCAGCCGCCTATCGCGATCAGCCAAAGCTGCTGCCGGAGCCATGGCGGCGCGGCGGAAGCCCGGTCGAACAGCTGCGGACCATCGGCGACTTCATTGCCGGGATGACCGACCGATTCGCCATCGCCAGGCATGAAGAGCTGGCCGGGCCGGTCCGACTTCCGGATCGCTTCTAAGGCACTGCCGATATTTGGACAAAGCGGGGACATGGGTCATATTGGGCGGGCCGATGGGTGGGGGACCGCGCCCGTGAGAGATTTGCTCAAGAACATCCACAAGGCACTGTCGATCCTCGTTTTCCTGTTCCTCACCGGCCTGGCGTTCCTTGCTTATCGGGAATCAACGGCTGCGAATGGCTTGCTGTTGGTCGCCAGCGTACTCGGCGTCCTCGCATTGATCGCCTTCCTGTCTATCGACAAGGCCGAGGAGCAGGACCGCCGGGCGGAAAACTTGCACAACATTATCCGCGACGTGCACAGCCTGGCACGGCCGGGACTGCGCTTCGGCAAGCGCGGCAGAGCTGACGAAGGTGGAACAGCGGTGGGGACCGTCTCGTGGTCCTACGGAACTGCGCCCATCACTGCCGAATTCGCCGGGCCCGAGGTGCACCGGATCGACTCAGCGACGGTCGAAGAAGCGAGGCGCATGGCCGACGAAGGCGCGTCGATCGACGACATCTGCCGGATGATCGATCCGGGCCACGACGGCAACGACCGGTTCCACCAGGAAGCGTTTCGGCGCCTCGTTAGCGCCATGCTCGACCAGGCCTAGCCCCGCGACGGCATCAGGCGTCCTGCTGTTCCTGAGCGCGCCTGGCCGCCAGTGGAAACTCGACGATGCAGGTCACCCCGGCTTTTCCGATCTTGCGGTCCAGCGATCCGTTGAGCTGGCCTTCGACTAGGCGCTGGAGCAGGCGCGATCCAAAATTTTCGATGGCGGCGGCGCGTGTTTCGGGGCCGTCGCTCTCCCGCCAGGTCAGCACAAGCTTGTCACCCTCTGTCCGCCAGCGAACGCGCAGGCGTCCCGACGGAGTGGATAACGCGCCGTACTTCAGGGCGTTGGTGGCGAGCTCGTTGATCACCAGGCCCAATGCCACGGCTTGCGCGCTTCCCACGCGAATCGCCTCGCCGTCGACGTCGAGCCGTCCAGGACTTTCCGTCGCATAGGGCTCGAGCTCGGCGGCCAGGAGGTCTGCAAGTGTGATCGAGTCCTGGTGAGCGAGCTTCTCATCGAGCAGTGCATGGGCGCGTGACAGGGCCGCGATTCGCGCATTGAGCGCTCGGTAATGCTCGGTCGGCAGGGTAAGAGCGGCCAGTGCCTGTGCAGCGGTGAATGCATTCTTCACACGGTGCCGCAGCTCGTCTCGCGCCAGTTCGGCTTCGGCGAGCGCTTTCGACAGTGCAGCAATCAGCCGAACATTCTCCATCGCGGTCGCCGTCGCTCGAGCCAGCCGCTCGAGCGTCTCCACCTGCACCTCGCTCGGACGGTAGCAATCGCTCCAATAGGCGCCGATCGCGCCGATCGGGTCATCGGACCGAACCGGGACCATCAACAGGCTGCGGACGAACGTGTCTTTGTACAGCTCCTGCGGAATCCGTGGGTCCTCGCGGATATCCGCGATAACCACCGTTTCCCTGTGGAGCATGGCCCATCCGCTGATGCAGGACGCGAGAGGAAATTTGTGGCCCTTCCACAAGGGGCCCATCGCATCCTCTTCGACATAGCAGCACTGCTCGTTTTCGCGCAGGATGACTGCGATTCCGTCAGCGCCGATCAGTCGTCGAGCGGTCGAGCGCAACGTCGCAACGACATCGTCCATGCCCCCGGCTCCAGCCAGCGTTTCGATCGCCTTGACGAGCAGGCCTGCGCGCTCCTGCCGGAGCAAGGGCCCGCAGAGCTCGTCCGCGGTTCCGGCCGAGGGAGTCTCGTCTCTGTCGCCACGTAGAACCATCACGCGGAAAAACGGCATTTCGGGCCGGAGGTTTCCACAAGATTACGGCCACATGAATAGGACCGCGGCGCACCTCGCCGGAAACCGCCGGGCCGTGTCGATTCGACGGCGAAATGAGGCCGGCAACGACGCTGTCGTGCGCAGGCCTGGCGGAGCATCCGCAGGGTGACGGGGCGCAGCGGCTGCGCTAGTGGGCGCCGCTTCACCCCCACTGCGGAACTGACCGACCGACCGTGACCCTTTACGCCCAATATGCCGCACTCCTCGATGGAGTGCTCGACCAGCTCGTTTCCGAGGGCGCGCTGCCCGCAGACCTTCAGCGTCGCGGTGTCGCGGTCGAGCCGCCGCGCGACCGCGCTCACGGCGACCTTGCGACCAACGCGGCGATGGTTCTGGCCAAGGGCGCCGACACCAACCCGCGCGCTCTCGCCGCTCTGGTCGCCCCCAAGCTCGAGGCGCTGCCGATGGTCACGTCGGTCGAGATCGCGGGCCCCGGCTTCATCAACCTGCGGCTGGAACCGGAAGTCTGGCGCGACGAGCTTCGGACGATCCTTCGCGAGGGGCAGACCTACGGCGCCTCAAACGTCGGCAAGGCCGAGCGGGTCAATGTCGAATATGTCTCGGCGAATCCGACCGGACCGTTGCACATGGGCCATTGCCGGGGCGCGGTCGTCGGTGACGCCCTCGCCCGGCTGCTCGAGGCGACCGGCTTCCGCGTCATCAAGGAATATTATGTCAACGACGCCGGCGCGCAGGTCGAGACGCTCGCCCGTTCGGTCCACCTTCGCTACCGCGAGGCGCTCGGCCAGAACATCGGCGACATCCCCGAGGGTATGTACCCCGGCGAGTATCTCGTGCCCGTCGGCCAGGCGCTGGCGGCCGAGTTTGCCGACCGCTATCTTGCCGCACCCGAAGCCGAGTGGCTGCCCCTGTTTCGCAAGCGCGCGGTGGCCGCGATGCTCGACCTCATCCGCCACGATCTCGGCCTGCTCGACATCCACCACGACCGTTTCGCCTCAGAGGCCGAGCTCCAGGAGTCCGGCGCGGTCGACAGGGCAATGCAGGAGCTCGAACGCAAGGGCCTCGTCTACCAGGGGACCCTCGAGCGGCCGAAAAGCCTTGAAGAACATGACGAGTGGGAGCCGGTCGAGCTGACCCTGTTCAAATCGACCGATTTCGGCGACGACCAGGACCGGCCGATGAAAAAATCGGACGGCAGCTGGACCTATTTCGGCGCTGACGCAGCTTACCATTTGCGCAAGGCGGAAGGCGCGGACCACTTGGTCAACATCTGGGGCGCCGACCATGCCGGCACCGTCAAGCGGGTCCAGGCCGCCGTCCGGGCGCTGACCGACGGCCGCGTCGACCTCGACGTCAAGCTTGTCCAGATGGTCCGGCTGTTCCGGGCCGGCGAGCCGGTGAAGATGTCCAAGCGATCGGGGAGCTTCGTCACTTTGGCCGACGTCGTCCGAGAGGTCGGCAAGGACGTGGTCCGCTTCATGATGCTGACCAAGCGCACCGACAGCATGCTCGATTTCGACTTCGCCAAAGTCGTCGAAGCATCGAAGGATAATCCGGTCTTCTACGTCCAATATGCGCATGCGCGGATCAGCTCGTTGAAGCGCAAATCGGCGGAGGCGGGAGTGGACCTTGGCGCCCCCGCCAACCTCGACCTGCTGGATGGAGAGGAGCTGGCGCTGGTCAAAATGGCCGCCCAATATCCGCGCGTGGTGGAAAGTGCTGCGCTGGCCCATGAGCCGCACCGGATCGCCTTCTATCTTTATGACCTCGCCGCCGACTTCCACGCGTTGTGGAACCGCGGCAATGATGATCCCGGCCGCCGCTTCCTCGTTGAAAACAATCCACAACTTTCTCGCGCGCGGCTGGAACTCGCGCTAGGCATCGGGCAGATTATTCGCAGCGGCTTGCTGTTGATGGGAGTGGCGGCTGCCGAGGAGATGCGTTGATGACCGACAGCCGAACGCTCGATGCGGACCGGCTGCCCTGGCTGACCGATGGTGAGTCGCTGCAAGAAAGAAGCGTCGGCTCACCCCTGGTCACTTGGGGTGTCACTGCTCTGCTGCTGGTCGCGGGCGTATCCTATTGGGCCGGCCGTACGTCCGATGTCGACGTTCCGCCGGCACCGGCGTCGATTGACACCTCGCGTGACACGGCCCGTCTGCCCGAGCCGCGGCCGCTGCCTGCCGACACGGCCCAGCAGCCGCCCCAAATCACGCCGGTACCGGTGCCCAAAGTCGAATTAAGCAAGCCCACACCCGCCCCGGCAATCGCCGAGCCGAGCGTTGCCAAGCGCCAGGTCGATCCTGCGCGAAGCAAAGCTCGCGCTGCGAACAGGGCAGCCGTCCGCAAGAGTGCTCGCAAGCCGGCTTCCAGACGCATCCCGGCAGGCACGCCGGTAACGGCACAGGCAGAGGAGCAAACGGTACCCATGGCCGCCCAGGCCTGGCCTCGGCCCGCCGAAGCGGTGCCGCTGCGCCGCGTCATCCACATCGGCACCTATTCGACGCCCGAAAAAAATCACGACGCCTGGCAGTCCGCGCTGCGCCGCTATCCGCAGATGCGTGGCCTGCCCAAGATCACCGGCGTGTACCGGGCAGCGAACGGCAGGATTTACTACCCCTTGTACATCATGACCGCGGGGCATGATCAGTCGGAATGGCTGTGCAGGCGCTTGCGGCGTGACTGGCGAAGCTGCACGATCATTTCGGCATGACTGAAGTCCGATCTACTTACGACGAGCAGCTGCCGTGGCTGGAGGCGGTCGACGACGAGGACGGGCCCAGCGGAGTGTCGGCCCGCAAGATGCTGGCCGCGCTCGTCGTCGTTCTTCTAGCGGCGATGATCGTTGCCGCAACATTCTTCTGGCTCGGCCGCCGCGATGCCACGCCCACCCCGGGCGCGGCTGAATTGATCCGCGCCGAGCCCGGCCCCTACAAGGTTCGACCGGACAACCCAGGCGGCCTGGACGTCGCCGGCGACAGCCAGACCGCTTACGAGACCAGCGCCGGAGAGGACCCGGACTCGCAGCTCAACCTCGACGCAGTGCCCGAACAGCCCGTGTCACGCCCCGCTCCGCCCGAGCCCGCACGGACCGCTCCCAGCGAACCGCGACCCAAGGCTGCGGAGCCAGCCGGGCGTCCCGCTACGGCCGAGCCGGCGCCTGCGCCGACTGGGGGAAGCGGCAGCATCATCCAGCTCGGCGCTTACCGCTCCTCCGCCCAGGCGCAGCGCGGTTGGGATGCGCTTTCGGCGCGCTTCCCGGTGTTGACCGAGCTCAATCGAATGATCGTTCCCTTTTCCGGCGGCTATCGGCTCCGTGCCGGCGCCGCTTCGCCCGAACAAGCGCGCCAGGTCTGCCAGACCCTCAAGGTCGCCGGTGAGAATTGCTTCGTCGCGCAATGACCCAGGCGGCGATCTACGGTCTTGCCGGGACCGGCCTTGACCGGGAAGAAGCGGCTTTCTTCCGTGACGCCGATCCCGCCGGCTTCATCCTGTTTCGTCGCAACTGCAGCGATCAAGAGCAACTTTTGAGCCTCACCGGTGATCTTCGCGCGCTCACCGGGCGAGACGTTCCGATCCTGATTGACCAGGAAGGCGGGCGGGTAGCCAGGATGCGCCCGCCGGAATGGCCAGCTTTTCCGACCGGCGAAGCGTTTGCCCGACTATACGATGTCGCGCCGTCTTCGGCGATCGAGGCCGCGCGGGCCAATGCCCGCGCGCTGGCGCTGATGCTTCGGGCCGCGGGGATCAACGTCAATTGCCTGCCCTTGCTCGACGTCCGCCAGGAAGGCGCTGACGACATCATCGGCGACCGAGCGCTCGGGGCCACGCCGATGCAGGTCGCGGCGCTTGGCCGGGCAGTGCTCGACGGCATGGCATCGGCCGGGGTCGTCGGCGTGATCAAGCATATCCCCGGCCACGGCCGCGCTCTCGTCGACAGCCACAAGGAGCTGCCGGTCGTCACCGCCAGCGCGGAGGAATTGGAGGTCGACCTCGAGCCGTTCGAGCGGCTGGCCCATGCGCCGATGGGCATGACTGCCCATGTCGTCTATACCGCCTGGGACCCGGACCGTCCGGCCAGTCAGTCGCAAACGGTGATCGACGACATCATTCGCGGCCGGATCGGCTTCGACGGCTGGCTGATGAGCGACGATCTCGGCATGGAGGCCTTATCGGGCGGTTCGGGGGAGCGTGCCGCGGCGGTGATCGCCGCCGGCTGCGACGTCGCGCTTCACTGCTCCGGCGTGATGGAAGAGATGATCGAAGTAGCCGCCGCCGTCCCGGCAATGGGCCCGGACGGCGAGGCGCGGCTGGCGCGGGCGATGGCCGCCACGATGACCGAAGACGACGGGCCCGGTTTCGCTGAGTGCGCCGCCAAGCGCGACGCGCTCCTGGCGCTGGCCTGAGCGAGGGAATAGGCTTGGGCCATGGCCACTGACGCCGAGTTCGAAGCTACCCCGATCCGAGCGAGCGACGAGCTGACGTTGAGCCTCGACGGCTGGGAAGGCCCGCTTGACCTGCTTCTCAACCTCGCTCGAGCGCAGAAGGTCGATCTCGCGCAGATTTCCATTCTCGAGCTGGTCGACCAATATATCGTCCATCTCGCCGAGGCGCGGGCGCTGAAGCTCGAGATCGCCGCCGATTATCTGGTGATGGCCGCCTGGCTCGCCTACCTCAAGTCCTGCCTGCTGCTGCCCAAAGACCCGGAGGCCGATCCTAGCCCCGAAGAAATTGCGCTCCGGCTGCAGATGCGGCTGCAGCGGCTCGACGCGATGCGCGAGGCGGGAGCCCGGCTGATGGCCCGCGACCGGCTCGACCGCGACGTCTTCACTCGTGCCGCGCCGGAGGGTCTGCGGCTGGTCCGCAGATCTCTGTGGCAGGTATCGGCCTTCGACCTGTTCGCCGCCTATGGCGCGGTCAAGGCACGCACCGCACCACCGATGCACGTCGTCCATCCGCGTTCGGTCATGACCCTCGAGGAAGCGATCGAGCAGGTCAGCCGGATGATCGGCTCGGTTATCGAATGGACCGACATCGAGGCATTCTTGCCGCTCACCGACGACCCTTTGTTCCGCCGCTCCGCATTGGCGTCGAGCTTCGTTGCCGCGCTGGAGCTTGCGCGGCGCGGCCGCCTCCACATCGACCAGGAAGAAGCTTTCGCGCCGCTTCGCCTCAGGGCGGCATGATGGACGAGCTTGCGCGGGCCGTCGAAGCGACCCTTTTCGCCTCGGCCACCCCCCTTACCGTCGAGGAAATCGCCGAGCATGTCGGCGAAGGCGACGTCGAGGTCGCGCTCGGCGATCTCGCCGACCATTACGAGGGGCGCGGGATCGAGCTCGTCGAGCGCGGCGGCCGCTGGCATTTCCAGACTGCGCCCAACCTTGCCCATCTACTTCGCCGCACTCGCGAAGAGCCGCGCCGCCTGTCCCGCGCGGCCACCGAGACCCTCGCCATCATCGCCTATCATGAGCCGGTCAGCCGGGCCGAGATCGAGGGCATCCGCGGCGTCCAGATATCGAGGGGGACTCTCGACGTGCTTATGGAAGCAGGCTGGGTCCGCACCGCCGGTCGCCGCGAGGCGCCTGGCAGGCCCCTGCTCTATGCGACCACCCCGGACTTCCTCACCCATTTCGGCCTCGCGTCGCGACGGGACCTGCCCGGCATCGACGATCTCAAGGCTGCGGGCCTGCTCGATCCGCTCGACGAAGGCGCATTTCAGCTGCAACTGGAAAGCGAGGGCGAGGAGGACTAGATAGGTCTCGCCAAACCTGGAGTGTGCACATGGGCTCTTTCAGCCTCATTCACTGGATCATCCTCGGCGTCGTCATCCTGCTGCTGTTCGGCGGCAACCGATTCTCGGCGATGATGAGCGACGTCGCCAAGGGCCTGAAGAGCTTCAAGAAGGGGCTCGCCGAGGACGAGGAAGAGCGCAACCGCGACCAGCGCAGCCTGCCTCCCCAGGGCGCTCGCCCCGACCAGCCGATCGACGTCACTCCGGAGCCGCGCCGCCCGGCCGATCCCGTGCCGCCGCAGGGCGACGAGAGGAGCGGCGGCTAGCCTCGCCGCCGAAGGGCGGATTCGATGTTCGGCATCGACACCACCGAATTCATCATCGTCGCCATCGCGGCGTTGCTGTTCATCGGCCCGAAGGATCTGCCGCAGGCGATGCGGACCGTCGGCCGGTTCATCGGCAAGATCCGCGGCATGGCGCGCCATTTCAACGCGGGCATCGAATCGATGATGCGCGAGGCCGAGCTCGAGGAAATGGAAAAGACCTGGCGGGAGCAGAATGAGCGCATCATGCGCGAGTATCCTGCTGTTGAGGATCAGGCGATCGCCGCCGAGGATCAGGCGATGCTGCCGCTCGATCCGCCCGGCCATGAGCTTCCGCCCGAGCAGCGCGAACTGCCATGAACGACATCGACGAAAGCAAGGCCCCCTTGCTCGACCATCTCATCGAGCTTCGGCGCCGCCTGCTGTGGTCGCTGGCTGTGCTGTTCGCACTGTTTTTCGTCAGTTTCTACTTCGCCAAGGACATCTTCGCGTTCCTGGTCCAGCCTTTGCTGGCCGCCGGCCAGGGCCGGATCATCTTCACCGATGTCTTCGAGGCATTTTTTGTCGAGGTAAAAGTGGCGCTGTTCACGGCGCTGATGCTCGGTTTCCCGTTTTTTGCGACGCAGATGTGGAAGTTCGTTGCCCCCGGTCTCTACAGCCGGGAGAAGCGGGCGCTTCTGCCCTTCCTGCTGCTCACTCCGGTGTTTTTCCTCGGCGGGGCAGCCTTCGCTTACTATGTCGCAATGCCCTGGGCCTTGCATTTCCTGCTCGGCTTCCAGGGAGAGGTCGGCGGAGTTCAGCAGGACGCGTTACCGGGTGTCGGCAATTATTTGAGCTTCTGCACTCGGTTCCTGTTCGGATTCGGGGTCGCCTTCCTGCTGCCGATCCTGATGATGCTGCTGGAGCGAGCCAGGCTCGTCCGGCGCGAGCAGTTGGTCAAAGGCCGCCGTTACGCCATCGTCGGCGCATTCGCGATTTCCGCGGTCCTTACGCCGCCCGATGCCATCTCGCAGTTCATGCTCGCGATCCCGCTGATCGCCCTCTACGAGCTGGCGATCATCGCCATCCGGGTGACGCACTGGCGACGTGAGCGCAGCGACGCGTCAGCACAATCTTTTGACGAACCCCAGACAAGTGAGGGCCCGGAAGCGCCACCGGGGGGGGGGAGGGTTGGCGGTTCCGGGCCCATTTAAGCGGATAGCGAGAGCGGGGGGGGCAAAAGGTCACTATCCAAACTGCATAACGTCCTGTCTTCCACCCGGGTTCCGGCGCCCAAAAATATTTTCAAGCCGCGATCGTAACGATTTCTCGCCCTCAGGCTGGCGGGAATACCGGAAGATCGACGCTGTAGCGGCCAAGCTTCCGCTCGAGCGTAGATCGGAGCTGCTTTGCCAGCCCGGCGACGATCCGCTCGAACTGCTCCTTTTCGCCGTCCCCGCTCTCGTCCGGGACGAGTACAGGGCTCGCCAATGCCAGGCGCGCGGTGAGCTCGCTTGTGCGCCGAAGCGAGACCTCGATTGGATCACCCGGCCGCCGAAGAATCGCGTGTTCGACGATTTCCGTCACCAGGAACGCGACAGCCACAGCGACGTCCTGGGTGGTGTTGACCGGCTCGACTTCGAGATCGACAACCACGCCTCGCACTTCCGGGGGCGCGCTCGCTCGAAGCTCGGCCGCAAGTTCGGTCAGCAAGGGCCGAAGCGCAATCCCGCGATTCTCCTCCATCTCGGCGAAATGATTGCGGTGGACGATCGACAGCGCCCCGACCCGCCTCGAAATCGAGCTGTACGCGGCCCTTGCTTCGGGAGTCTCGGCATTGCGGCCATGGATGTTAAGCAAGGATGCGACGACCTGAAGATTGTTCTTCACCCGGTGATGCACCTCACGAACTAGGCGCCTTTGGCCTTCCAGCGCCCCGGCCATCTCATGCTCGGATTGTTCGACCCTGACGATCGCGCGAGCGAATGAATCGCGAAGCTCCTGAATTTCGGTTGAAGGACCGAGCTTGCGAGGCAGGGTCTCGGCGCTGTCGCCTGGCTGGAAGCGGATCACTGCGCGCTGAAGACGCCGCAAGGGCTGAATCAGAAGCCGCGAAACCAGCGACCAGGTGATCAGTGCCGCGGCCACCCACATCAGCAGCGGCAAGAGGAGAAGCAAACGGTCTCCAGCGGTGATCGTCGGGACCTGGTCGGAGAACTGGACAAGCAGCGCGCCGTTGCCGATCCTCAGGGTCGTGACTGAAAGCGGGGCGCTGGATCTCGAGGTTTGCTGTTGTGAAATGATGCCGATGCGTCGTTCGCCGTCGCTGATGAACATGTCGTCGATGCCCTGAGCGAGGTCGCTTACAGCGGTGCGAATTTCGTCGGCTGAAATTCGACCCGTGGCCATTCCCCCGATGACGCCAACTCGAACAATGAGGGCCGTGCGGTCGGACGCGACGCGAAGGTGGATATCGCCGGGCGCGATGATTGGCAGGTCCTCCTCGCTCCGGGGATTTCCGGATGCGCACATCAACTCGCCACCAGCCGAGTGAAGCTCGAACCGCTGCGCTACGCCAGGCGAGATCGTCAACGCTCGGGACGCCCGCGCGCAGGGGTCGCCACCTGGCGTCGCCAAGGCACCGTTGGCTGCGATCCGCAGGGCGAGCGCATTGCGGGCGATCAGGCTTTCCATTGCCCGCGCGGCGCCGCGAGCCTGATCCTCATAATGGGCGTGAAGCGCCCGGTTGGCTGAGCGAATTCCGTCGTTGCCAAGCCAGATCAGCGCAAGCCCGATCGGCAGCAGGACAGCGGTGAGGATGAGCAGCAGCTTGGCGGCGGTCGGCAGGCGCTCGAATCGGCGGCGCGCGCTGGCCAACATCATGCGGCTCCGTAACTAGACCGACTAGGTGAGCCGCCCGAGCAGGCTGAGGAAGTCTTCCGGCACCTCTTCACGGACGGTGTCGTCATATACCGAGCGTAGCGCGCGGCCGAGGTCGCCTGCGCGCTGCTTACGGCTCTTCTTGTCGCCACCGCCCGATTTATCGGAAGTTTTTGTCCGGACAGCGCCCTTGGCCTCGCCCTTCTGCCTGCCACTCAACTCTCTCGATCCCCCCTCGCGCGGGTGCAAGCGCGCCTCATAAACATTCAGCTATGACGCGCAACGGGTTACAAAAAGACTGCGATGATCGCCGCTCCCCGCTGCTGACCTCGGCGCGCCTCCATCGAACAGCTGGCGACCGCCCAAGACGGGAGGGAAACCAAATCGCCCATGCTTTGTTCCAGAGCCACGCAACTCTCCGGGGCGGGAACCGGCATCAGCGGCAGGAAGTCCTTCGAGGGTTGAAACAATGGTGTCGCGGCCATTAGAGGGTCGGTCTTCCCAGTTATGGAGAAATCTCGGATGTCGCTTGGTCAGGAACTTGCTCCGCACCTGCCCTTCCTGCGCCGCTACGCCCGCGCCCTGACCGGCAGCCAGGCGCACGGTGATGCCTTTGTCAGGGCTACGCTCGAAGCGATTGTCGCCAAGCCCGATGAGTTCCCGCGCGATGTCGATCCCCGGCTCGGGCTTTACAAAACCTTCCATGCCATTTGGTCGACCGCGAACATCGAGGAGGGCGAGGAGCCGCCCACCAGCCCGACCGGCGCCGAAAGCATCGCCCAGGCGCGGCTGTCACGGATTACGCCGCTGTCGCGGCAAGCCTTGCTGCTGACCAGCCTTGAAGGCTTTTCCTCGGAAGACGCCGGCTATCTGATCGGTGCTTCGCCTTCCGACGTCGACAATCTCGTCGCCGAAGCTCTGGGCGAAATCGAACGGCAGACCCTCGCCGACGTCCTTATCATCGAAGATGAGCCGATCATCGCCATGGACATTGAAACCATCGTCCGCGACCTCGGCCATAACGTCACTGGAGTGGCCGTCACCCGCGACGAAGCGGTGGCTCAGGCGCGGCAGAACCCGCCGGGCCTGGTGCTTGCCGACATTCAGCTTGCTGACGATTCGAGCGGCATCGATGCCGTCCGCGACATTCTTGCCGAATTTTCCGTGCCGGTGATCTTCATCACCGCTTTTCCCGAGAGGCTGCTGACCGGAACCCGGCCCGAGCCGACATTCCTGATCACCAAGCCATTCCAACGCTCAACGGTGAAGGCGGCCATCGCCCAAGCGCTGTTCTTCGACGCCGCGACCGTGCCGGCAGCTTGATCGCAGCCGCTCGGAACATGGGCCAATTACCGGCGTTGGCCTTGCGTAACGGAATCCAGAAGAGAGCATGATGCCGGACGACGATGTTGAGCATGTGACGACGACCGAAGCACGTCAGGGGCAGACCCCGCACATGACTCGCTACGTGCTGACGATCGGCCTCGGCCTGATCATCGTGCTGTTCGCAATCATCGTACTCGTGGCGGCGAAGTGAGTGCCTAGATTCCTGAACGATCGGCCTGATATGTATCTTTTGCGCGCCGGCAGCCTCGGCGTGCCAGTTTAAACGGGGGACCGTGTCCGAAAAGTCTAAGAACAATGCGCCAGCGGACGCGCACCCGCGGTCGGGTTCGAACCGCGCGCCCGAGCCTTCGACGCAGGCCTTCGGCGAGCCCGTGCCGTTGTCCGATCCTGAGTTCAAGGAACAGCTCGCCTCGGTCATCCCGCACCTGCGCGCATTTGGGCGCTCGCTGTCGGGCAGCCGCGATCTCGCCGACGACCTCGTGCAGGAAACCCTCCTGAAAGCCTGGGCGGCGCGCAAACGGTTCCAGGCCGGGACAAACATGCGCGCCTGGACCTTCATCATTCTTCGCAACCTGTTCCTCAGCCAGATGCGCCGGGCGCGCTTCAAGGGCGAGTGGGACGAGATTACCGCCTCGAAAATTCTCGCCGCTCCGGCGAGCCAGGACCGCCACATCGAGCTGTCCGACATGCAGCGCGCGCTGATGCACCTGCCGCAGCCGCAGCGCGAGGCGCTGATCCTGGTCGGCGCGGGCGGCTTTGCCTACGAGGAAGCGGCCGAGATCTGCGGTTGCGCGGTCGGAACCATCAAGAGCCGAGTGGCGCGCGGCCGGGTTGCGCTGGAGGCCCTCCTAACCAGCGGCAAACTGCCGTCGCGGCGTCAGCACAAGACCGACCCCGACAAGTCTGCGCTTCAGGAAATCATGGGCGAGGTCGACGACCTCAGCCGCGATCACAATTCCTAGTTCAACCTGCGCAAAAGCTCGGCGAAATCGCGATCGCTCGGCTCCGCCGCGGCGGCCGCAAAGGCACGGCGCAGCGCGGCGGTGATGCCGGCATGAGCGGGCGGAACCTCAACACGGATGATGCTACGATCCATTTCCACGTTTGAAACCGCCATAATCTGACGTTCTGTCTTCATTTGGAGCTGCAAACGAGCGACCCGAAGGGGAGTTTCGCCGGCATTCGCTTTCACGCTAGGAAATTTCGATGAGCTGCGGCGGGGACAAGGCGGCGCGGGAGCAGGCGGTCGCCCGGGCGCGGGCGAACGCCCCTTTCCTTCGCGAGGCGCTGATTCGGCGTCCCGACATCGCCGAACTTTTCTTCGCCGATGGCAGTGAAGCAGCCCTCGCGCAGGCGCTAACCGCGCAGGCCGACGAGGTCGGCGTCGAGCTCCGCCGCCGTCGCACCGGGCTCGCGCTCGCCGTCGCCCTTGGCGATCTTGCCGGCGAACTCGGCCTCGAACAGGTTACCGCTGCTCTGTCTGATTTCGCCGACGAGGCGATCGAGCGAGCGCTGGTCGCTGCCCTCCAGGAACGCGCACCCGGTGCTGCGACCGAAGGCCTCGCGGTGGTGGCGCTGGGCAAGCTCGGCAGCCATGAGCTCAACTATTCGTCCGACGTCGACCTCATTCTGCTGTTCGATCCGGAGCGGCTCGCGAGGCGCGAGCGCGACGAACCGGGCGAGGCCGCCGTCCGCATCTGCTGGCGGATGATCCAGCTGCTTCAGGAGCGCACCGCCGATGGCTATGTCGTTCGGGTTGATTTGCGCCTGCGCCCGTCACCCGAAGTGACACCGATCGCGCTTTCGGTGAACGCCGCTATTTCCCATTATGAATCCAGTGCGTTGCCGTGGGAGCGGGCAGCGTTCATTCGCGCCCGCGCGTGCGCCGGGGACAGGTCGCTCGGTCAAAATTTCCTCGATGCCATCGGCCCCTTCGTGTGGCGCCGTTCGCTCGATTTCGGAGTCATTGAGGATGTCCGCGAAATTTCAGCTCGAATCCGCGATCATTACAGCCAGGGAGCGCAGATCGGTCCGGGTTACGATCTCAAGCGCGGTCGCGGCGGCATCCGCGAGGTCGAGTTTTTCGCCCAGATCCAGCAGATGATCCACGGCGGCCGCGATCCCGCGCTGCGGTGCCCGGCCACGCTCGATGCGCTCGCCGCGCTCGGCGAATCCGGTCACCTCGACGTTCAAGATGCCGTGGCGCTGTCCGACGCCTACCGGCTCCTCCGGACGGTCGAGCACCGGGTCCAGATGATAGAGGATGCGCAGACCCATCTCCTCCCATCGAAGCGCGAGGCGCTGGATTCGGTTGGCCGCCTTCATGGTCTCGAAGATGGTCGTTCGCTCGTCGAGCTGCTTCGACCCCATGTCGAGCGAGCTGAGGCCCTGTTCGACTCGCTCGCTCCTGACCGAGAAGGCCGGCTTTCGAATGATCCCGACATCCTCCTGCAGGAGCTTGCCGAGCTCGGGTTCGCTGACCCTGCCGTCGCCGCTCGCCGGGTCGCCGACTGGCGCTCGGGCCGAGCGCGGTCCTTGCGCTCGTCTGGTGCGCGATCCGCCTTTGAGGCAATGCTGCCCGGCCTGCTCCGAGCGATCGCGGGCGGTCCCGATCCCGAACGGGCGCTCAACCGCCTTGCCGACATTATCGATCGCCTGTCGAGCGGCATCAATCTCTATCGCCTGCTCGACGCGCGCCCGGCGCTCGCGCGGCTCCTGGCGAAGCTGCTCGCCCACGCCCCGGCGCTGTCCGACCAGCTCGCCCGGCGGCCGGATTTGATCGACGGCCTCCTCGACGAATCGAGCTTCGCTGCTCCGCCCCCGAGCGACGAGGTTGCCAAGATGCTTTCCTCAGCCATGCGCGGACTCCCCTACGACGTGGCGCTCGACCGCGCTCGCCGGCTGGTGAACGAGCGGCGCTTCGCGCTCGGAGTTCAGCTCATCGACCTGCGCCGCGACCCGGTCGAGGTCGCCGCCGGCTATGCCAGGATCGCCGAGGGCGCACTCGTCGCTCTTGCCCAGGCAGCGGTCGACGAATTCGAGGCTTCTCACGGCCGCTTCGCTAATGCCGAAATGGTCGTGCTGGGGCTGGGCCGGCTCGGAGGCTGCGCCCTCACCCAGGCGTCCGACCTCGACCTCATCTATGTCTATACACCGCCGGCAGAGCCAGTTTCCGACGGGCCGAAGCCGCTCGGCCCGGCGGACTATTTCAACCGGCTGGCCAGCCGGATCTCCGCCGCGCTCAGCGTCCCGACAGCCGCCGGCCCGCTTTACGAGGTCGACACGCGCCTGCGGCCGGAAGGCTCGACGGGTATGCTTGCCGTCTCGCTGGAGGCGTTTGCCCGCTATCAGCGCGAGGAAGCGTGGACTTGGGAGCACATGGCATTGTGCCGCGCCCGGCCGCTGTTCGGCTCCGATGAGGCAATGCGCGCGGCCGGCGACTTGATCGATTCGGTCCTGCGCCTTCAGCGCGATCCGATTCGTGTTGCTGCCGACGCTGCGAAAATGCGCGCCGAGATGGCACGTCACAAGCCTCCCGCAGGTGCGTTCGACGTCAAGCTTGGGCCGGGAGGCCTGGTCGATCTCGAGTTCGCCGTTCACGTTCTCCAGCTGACCCGTCACGTCGGCCTCGATCCGAGGCTTGGTGTCGCGGTGAAGGCGCTTGCCGAGATGAGTTTGCTTCCTGCAAAAGTTGTCAGTATGCATGATTTGCTCACGCGAATGTTGGTGATGATGCGGCTGATCAGCCCGGGCGGCAGCGACCCGGAAGGAGAAACCCGCGACCTCCTCGCTCGCGGCTGTGGCTTCGACAAGTGGCACGAACTGGTTGCGGCGCACGACGAGGCGCGGCAATTCGTCGGCGAAGCGTGGGCCAGCATCAGGGACGGTATTCGCAATGATCAATGAGGGCGACCGAGCGCCGGCTATCCGGGTAACCGCCAGCGATGGAACCACAACCGATCTCGCGGCGCCCGGACAACCGCTGGTCCTTTATTTTTACCCGAAGGACGATACGTCCGGCTGCACCCGAGAGGCGCAGGACTTCACCGCGCTTGCCGACGCCTTTCGCGACTCGGGCGTACGAGTGATTGGCGTGTCGCGCGATCCGATGGCGCGCCACGAAAAATTCATCGGCAAATATGCCTTGAAGGTCCCGCTCGCCTCTGACGAGGATGGCCGTATCTCCGACGCCTTCGGCACCTGGATCCAGAAAAGCATGTACGGCCGCAAGTACATGGGCATGGACCGAGCGACGTTCCTGATCAATGCCGACGGCAGGGTGCTTCGCGCCTGGCGCAAGGTGAAGGTGCCCGGCCACGCCGAGGAGGTGCTGAAGGCGGCTCGGCAGCTGGTTGGAGCCTAGCCCGCCAGGCGGCGCAACAGCTCGACGGTAATTGGCACCTGGCCGTGGAAGCCTTCGACCCACACTTTTTCGTCGAGACCGTGCGCGCCCGTCTTTTGGCCGACGAGTCCCCAGCTGCCGCCGACCCCATAAACGGGGATTCCCGCGGCGCGCAGGTAGGAGCCGTCGGTGGCCCCCGCCGACATGAAAGGGATGACGGGGGCGCCGGGGAATCGGGTAGCGATCGCGGCGCGATATGCGTCGACCACATCCTCCCGGAGGGGCGACGGATCGGTTTCCGGCGTCGTCGATGCCTCGTCGGTGGTGACCGTTACGTCTCGGCCCGCCAAGGCCTGGAGTTGCTGGCGCACCGTCTCGATCCTGACGCCGGGGAAAATTCGGCAATTGACGTTCGCCTCCGCGCGTTGCGGCAATGCATTGGGCGCATGCCCTCCCGATAGCATGGTCGCGACGCAGCGCGTGCGAGTCGATCCGGGCTGGTTGGCCTCGAGCAGGTCGGCGGACTCTCGGTCCTTCGGATCGGCGAGGAATTGCTTGATAAGCTCGCCGAACCCTCCTTTGTCGTTCGCGGCTTGGAGCTCGAATTGCGCCCGGGTCGCTTCGTTGATCATCGGCTCGAAGCGGTGAGACTCGATCGCCTTCAGCGCGCCGGCGAGCGCGTAGATTGCGTTGTCCGGCCGCGGTACCGAGCTGTGCCCGCCGCGGTTGGTCGCCACCAGCTTGTAATCGGCGTAGGTTTTCTCGGCGATCTGCAGGTACCAAGCTTCGACCCGTCCGTCCGTGTAAACGGAGCCGCCACCGGCATCGAAGTTCAGGGCATATTCGGCATCGATCAATCCCCGCCATTCGCTCGCCGCTCGCCGGACCGAGTGCATGTGAGTCTCTTCGTCGCCGGTAAACAGAACGATGATGTCGCGGGTCGGCTGGAAGCCCTGACGCCTGAGCTCCTGCAGCGCCAGCACGATCCCGGTCAGCTGGCTCTTGTTATCGGCTGATCCGCGGCCAAGGTAATAGCCGTCCTTCTCGCGGAACTGGAACGGCGGATTCTGCCAATCCGACGCTTTCGCCTCGACGACATCCATGTGGGCCAGCAGCAGGATCGGCTTCTTGCCGCTCGGCTTTGCCGCCGGCCAGCGCGCGATCAGAGTCTGGGTGTTGTCGTGGTCCTTGACGATGACATTGGTGATGCCGGCCTTGCGGAATTCGGCGGTGAGGAGCGTCGTCAGCTTGCGGAACTCGGCCGTGCGGCCGTCGACGGTCGGAATTTCAACGATCTTCCGGAACAACTCGCGCTCCGCCGCGCGCCGCGCAGGATCGCTGGCCACGGTCTGCGCCTGCACGGCGGCAGCGGCCGGGGAATGAGCAACCGGCTGGGCCACGCCAGTGATCGCTGTTGCGCCCAGCAGACAGGCCAGGATCGAACGCATGAAGCTAGTCTCCTGTCGTTTCGGGTGCGGCGGCCCTCCGTCTGAGTCAAGGACGGTCGGTGCCATGCCCCTCAGCCAGATAATCGGCGCTGCGCATCTCCTCGAGCCGGCTGACGGTCCGCTGGAACTCGAAGCTGCCGTCGCCTTCCGGATATAGCCCGCCGGGCTCGGCATCGGCGGCGGCGAGCAATTTCACGCGATGCTCGTAAAGCGCGTCGACCAGGGTGACGAACCGCGCCGCCTCGTTGCGCATGTCGCGGCCCATCACCGGGATGCCGACGACGATCACCGTGTGGTAGCGCTGGGCGATCGCGAGATAATCGGCGGCGCCGCGCGGCTCCCCGCACAGCCGCCTGAACGAGAAGACGGCGACGCCCTTGAGGCTCTTTGGCACGTGCAGCGCTCGGCCGCCGCCGACGTCGAGTTCCTCGTGCGGCACCCGGGCGCGGTCCTCGACCGGATAGTCGGTGAGCTTGAAAAAGGCGTCGGACAGCGCCGCGGTCGCCTCGGGCCCATTGGGGACGTGCCAGGTTGCCACTCCGGCGAGGCGGTCGAGCCGATAGTCGGTCGGACCGTTGACCGCGACCACCTCCAAACGCTCCGCGATCAGATCGATGAAGGGCAGGAAAAGCTCACGGTTCAGCCCGTCCTTGTAGAGGTCGCGGGGATGCCGGTTTGAAGTCGTCACCACCGCCACGCCGCGTTCGAGCAGCCTCCCGAACAAGCGCGAGAGGATCATTGCGTCGGGGGGATTGGTGACGTGCATCTCGTCGAAGCACAGGAGCTTTGTTTCAGCCGCAATCTGTTCGGCGACGGCATGAACCGGATCGCCCTGCTCGCTGTCTCGGGCCTTGCGCAGCCTGGCATGTGTCTCGAGCATGAAGGCGTGGAAGTGCACGCGTCGCTTCGGCTCCACCGCACTTGTCTCGAACGCGAGGTCCATCAGCATCGACTTGCCGCGCCCGACCCCGCCCCACAGATAGACTCCGCTGCAGCGCGGCCGGCGCTTGAGGATCCGTCCGAGAAGCCCGCCCGGCCGCTCGATCTCGGCCGCGAGCCGGTCGAGCGCCTGCACCGCTTTTTCCTGCGCCGGATCGGGCCTCAGCTCGCCGGCGGCAACCAGCCCGGCATATGCAGTGCCGACCGGGCCGGTCACCGGTCGCGGATGCGCTTGAGCGTGCCGGTGAAGCTGTAGCAGGCCTCGCCCTGCTGGCGGACGACGCCTTGGAGGAAGACGTGGCCGGGAGTCTGGCGGACGAGCTCGACATGCGCGTCGAGCGGCTCGCCGGCCCGGCCGCGGCCGAGGAAATGGGTCGTCATGTCGAGCGTCACATAATGGCCCTCGGCCATACCGGCGCAGCGGCCGCCGGCGAACAGGGCCATGTCGATGAAGCTCATCACCGCCCCGCCGTGGAGCGAACCGCCCATGTTGAGATGCGCCTCGGTCGGGAACATCCGGCACATCGCCCGGCCGGGTCCGTCGGGTTTGAACAGCAGCCGACCGGTGGCCGCGGCGAAGCTGCTCGGCGGAAACTCTCCCCAGCTGAACCAGTCCGGATATTCCTCGTCCGGCTTCGCCCCGGTGGGCAGGCCGACATCCTCCATCAAGCGGCGCGCTCGGCGATCAATTTCTTGGTCTCGGCGATCGCCTTGGCCGGCGACAGGCCCTTGGGGCAGACGTTGGCGCAGTTCATGATCGTGTGGCAGCGGTAGAGCCGAAACGGGTCCTCGAGCTGGTCGAGCCGCTCGCCGATCATCTCGTCGCGGCTGTCGGCGATCCAGCGGTACGCCTGGATGAGCGCCGCCGGCCCGAGAAAGCGGTCGCCGTTCCACCAATAGCTCGGGCAGCTGGTCGTGCAGCAAAAGCACAGGATGCATTCGTAGAGGCCGTCGAGCTTTGCCCGGTCGGCCGGCGACTGCAGCCTCTCCCTGCCCGACGGCACCGGCGTTGCCGTCTTCAGCCACGGCTGGATCGCCGCATATTGGGCATAAGCGTGGGTGAGATCGGGGACGAGGTCCTTGACCACCTCCATGTGCGGCAGGGGAGTGATCTGAATCGTGCCCTTGGCGTCCTCGATCGCGGTGGTGCAGGCGAGGCCGTTGCGGCCGTTGATGTTCATCGAGCAGGAGCCGCAAATCCCCTCGCGGCACGAGCGGCGGAAGGTCAGGGTCGGGTCGATCTCGTTCTTGATCTTAATTAGGGCGTCGAGGATCATCGGCCCGGTCTTGTCGAGGTCGATCGTATAGCGGTCCCAGCGCGGGTTGGCGCCGCTGTCGGGATCGTAGCGGTAGACCCTGAAGGTCCGCAGCCTTTTGCCCGCCTCGGGCGGATGGTCGCGGCCCTTCTTGATCCGGCTGTTCTTCGGCAGGAGGAATTCGGCCAAGTTCTGCTCCCTTGCTTGGCGCCGCCGCTAGCATGCGCGAAGGCGGTTTTCGAGTGGCTTTCGCGCCCGGTCGCGAACGCGGTTTTGCGCCAGTTCCGCATGCGAAATTCGCGAAGCTCACCCATAGCGCCGCCGGCTGCTCGACCAAGGCGGCCCCGCGAAACGCAGCGAATGCAGCAATGCCACGCGCGCGTGTACGCGCGCGCAAGAGGCGGCTGAGCGACGCGGTCGGGGCGAAGCGGTCGGGGCGAGGTGGCGTGGCGGCCGCATCTCCGAGCTTTGACCACAATGTGCTGGCTGTAGGACAGCGAAAAGCGGTCCAAAAGCCGGTGCGATGCGTTGAGCAGAAAGTCGCGGGAGCCGCCCAACGTTTCACAGCCGGCCATCTGAAGGAAAGAGCCAATGTCGACATTCGCCGAGCAGCCGACCCTGTCGCCGTCCCCGCAGCCGGAGGTGCGCGCCACTGTCAAGGCCTATGGCGCCTATGCCGCCGACAAGCCGCTCGAGCCGATGGCGATCGAGCGCCGGCAGCCGGGGCCCAGCGACGTCGAGATCGACATCGCTTATTGCGGCGTCTGCCATTCGGACCTGCATACGGTGCGATCCGAATGGGACGGGACGCTCTATCCCTGCGTGCCCGGCCACGAGATCGTCGGCCGGGTCAGCGCCGTCGGCAGCGAGGTGAGCCGGTTCAAGGTCGGCGATGCGGTCGGTGTCGGCTGCCTGGTCGGCAGCTGCCAGCATTGCGCCTCCTGCGCCGACGGCCTCGAGCAATATTGCCAGAACGGCTGGACGGCGACCTACAATTCGCCGACCGCCGACCCGCCCGGCCACACGCTCGGCGGCTATTCGCAGCGAATCGTCGTCAACGACCGCTTCGTCCTGAAGATCAGCCACCCCGAGGACCAGCTGGCCGCGGTCGCGCCGCTGCTGTGCGCCGGAATCACCACTTACTCGCCGCTTCGCCACTGGCAGGCCGGGCCGGGCAAGAAAGTCGGAATCGTCGGCATCGGCGGGCTCGGCCACATGGGCATCAAGCTGGCGCACGCGATGGGCGCCCACACGGTCGCCTTCACCACATCCGAGAGCAAGCGCGATGACGCGCTTCGGCTCGGCGCCGACGAGGTCGTCATCTCGCGCGACTCGGAGGAGATGGCGAGGCACGCCGGCAGCTTCGACTTCATCCTCGACACCGTAGCGGCAAGCCACGACCTCGATTCCTTCACCCAGCTGCTGAAGCGCGACGGCACCTTGTGCCTGGTCGGAGTGCCCGAAACCCCGCACCCCTCGCCCAGCGTCGGAGTGCTGATCTTCGGCAGGCGATCGATCGCCGGATCGCTGATCGGCGGCCTTCCCGAGACCCAGGAAATGCTCGATTTCTGCGCCGAGAAAGGAATCGTCGCCGACATCGAGATGATCACCGCGGACGAGATCGACCAGGCCTATGACCGGATGGTCCGAAGCGACGTCAAATATCGATTCGTCATCGACAACGCCTCGCTGGCCGGAGCCGAGCCGACCAAGCCGCACGTCCGCGTGCCGGGCTGAGGGGAGAACCGCTCGAACTGCGCCGAGCCGCACCGATCGCAAGCCCGCTCGAGCTTCTCCGCGGCCGGCCACCGGCTATGCTGGCCGCCATGGAGACGAAGCGATGAGCTGGCACATTGCCCGGGCCGAAGCCCTGGCCGACCCCGAAGGCGCGAGGCGCAAGGCGCTGGCGAAGCTCCAGGGGCTGGCCGAGCTCGACGACCCCGAAAGCCTGGTCGTGCCGATCCTGATCGACGCTTTGCTGATGGCCGAATCCTATCGCGGCGCGCGCCACCAGATCACCTTCCTTCCCGAGCTGACCAGGAGCGTCGACCGGCTGCTGCGCGAGCTGACGATCGTCGAGAAGACCAAGGAGTGGGCGAGCTCGTAAGGCGCGCCGTCGGCAAGCACGAGGCCGCGCAGCATCTCTGCCGCGCGGCCTTTGCCTTCAGGTCACGGTCAGGCCCGGGTCAGAGCAGCAGGTCGATGATCCGGTGAACCAGCTGCGTGCGCGGGTCGACGACGTAGATGACGTTGTTGCGATAGATATAGCGATAATCGTCGTCGAGCGCGTAGCGGTCGCGCAGCGTCACCGGGATGGTTCCGTAGGGCGTATAGTAACGGTAACCGGCAGGGACGCGCTGGCCTTCGCGGAACAGCCGCCTCGCCTGCCCAGGAGGCAGGCAGCCGTTGGCCTTCATAGCCAGGCCGAGCGGGCACCAGTTCGAGCCATGCACCCAGCGCGCCTCGACGCGGTCGTCGACGCCGTTGCGGTTGCGGTCGATCCACCGTTCGCGATGGTCCGGAATGCCGTTGCGGTTGATGTCGGCGAAGCCGCGGTGATCAACATGGATTTTGGCCGCAGCTGCGCCCTTTCCCTTGCCGCGCGGCTGCGCGTCGGCCGGCCATCCGAGTGCAAGCACCAAACCAGCAACGGCGGTCGTCATAACGCTCTTCATCGCTCGTCTCCCTTCCTCACTGGACTGAAGCAGGCGGCTGCCTCCTTTCGGCGATGCAACGATTGAGCCAACCTCCTGTTTCCCGCCGGTTTCATGATACAGCATAACTGGCATGAGCGCAGCCCAATTGCGGCGGTTGCCCGGCCCGGCGCTCCGGTCTAGAGCGCCCGCGAACCCAAGCGCCGGCTTCCCGGCGCGCTTCCACATCCGAATAGAGGAAAGCCCCAAGTCCATGGCCCGCAGGAAAATCGCGCTGATCGGCGCCGGAATGATCGGCGGAACCCTCGCCCATTATGCGGCGATGCGCGAGCTCGGCGACATCGTCCTGTTCGACATCGCCGAGGGCATTCCGCAAGGCAAGGCGCTCGACCTCGCCCAGGCCGGCCCGGTCGACGGCTATGACGCCAAATTGAAGGGCACTTCCGATTATGCCGACATCGCCGGCGCCGACGTCTGCATCGTCACCGCCGGGGTGCCGCGCAAGCCGGGCATGAGCCGCGACGATCTGCTCGGCATCAATCTGAAGGTGATGAAGGCGGTCGGCGAGGGCATCAAGCAGCACGCCCCCGACAGCTTCGTCATCTGCATCACCAATCCCCTCGACGCGATGGTCTGGGCGCTTCGCGAATTCTCGGGCCTGCCGCACGAGCGGGTGGTGGGAATGGCCGGAGTGCTCGACAGCGCCCGCTTCCGCCATTTCCTCGCCGAGGAGTTCGACGTTTCGGTCGAGGACGTCACCGCCTTCGTGCTCGGCGGCCACGGCGACACGATGGTTCCGATCGTCGAATATTCGACCGTCGCCGGAATCCCGATCCCGGACCTCGTCAGGATGGGCTGGTCGACGAGCGAGCGGATCGACGCCATCGTCCAGCGCACGCGCGGCGGCGGCGGCGAGATCGTCGCTTTGCTGAAGACGGGGTCGGCCTACTACGCCCCGGCCGCGTCGGCGATCGCGATGGCCGAGAGCTATTTGAAGGACAAGAAACGCGTGCTTCCCGCCGCCGCGCATCTGGCCGGCCAGTATGGCGTCGACGACCTCTACGTCGGGGTGCCCGTGGTGATCGGCGCCGGCGGCGTCGAGCGGATCGTCGAGATCGAGCTCGACGAGGCGGCGCGCGCCAATTTCCAGGTCAGCGTCGATGCGGTCAAGGAGCTGCTCGTGGCGTGCAAGCAGATTGACGGGTCGTTGAATTAACCTGTTCCCCGGCGAAGGCCGGGGTCCAGGCGGCGCTCCCGCGCCGTTCTTTGTTTTGGGACTGGATCCCGGCCTTCGCCGGGACGACGGAGTCGGTGAATGAGCATTCTCGTCGATAGGAACACCAAGGTCATCACCCAGGGCATGACCGGCGAGACCGGCACCTTCCACACCAGCCAGGCGATCGACTACGGCACCCAGATGGTCGGCGGGGTGACTCCGGGCAAGGGAGGGACCGAGCATCTCGGCCTCCCGGTGTTCGACACGGTGGCGCAAGCGGTCGAGGCGACCGGCGCCTCGGCCAGCGTCATCTACGTGCCGCCGCCGTTCGCGGCGGATTCGATCCTCGAGGCGATCGACGCGCAGGTGCCGTTGATCGTCTGCATCACCGAGGGCATCCCGGTGCTCGACATGGTCAAGGTCAAGCGGGCGCTCGAAGGCTCGAAGTCGCGGCTGATCGGCCCCAACTGCCCCGGCGTTCTGACTCCCGGCGAATGCAAGATCGGAATCATGCCCGGCAACATCTTCTCCAAGGGCTGCGTCGGGATCGTCAGCCGATCGGGGACCTTGACCTACGAGGCGGTGTTCCAGACGACCAACGAAGGGCTCGGCCAGACCACCGCCGTCGGGATCGGCGGCGACCCGGTCAAGGGCACCGAGTTCATCGAGATGCTTGAGATGTTCCTCGCCGACGAGGAGACAAAAGCGATCGTCATGATCGGCGAGATCGGCGGCAGCGCCGAGGAGGAGGCCGCGCAATTCCTCGCCGACGAGGCGAAGCGCGGCCGATCCAAGCCGACGGTCGGCTTCATCGCCGGCCGAACTGCGCCGCCCGGGAGGCGGATGGGCCATGCCGGAGCGATCGTCGCCGGCGGCAAGGGCGATGCGCAAAGCAAGATCGCGGCGATGGAGGCGGCTGGAATCCGAGTGTCTCCAAGCCCATCTGAGATCGGCCGGACGCTGAAGGAATTGCTGGACGCATGAGTATTCCTGCGAAAGCAGGAATCCGGAAAGAGGACTGGACCCCTGCCTTCGCAGGGGTACAGGGGCACGCATGAACGACCTCGGTTTCAACATCGAACGAAAGAGCGGCCCGAGCTGGGAGCGCGAAGGCTGGCCGCTCGCCGAGCTCGACGAGGTCAACCTCGGCCTCGACCCGACCGAGGCGGCGATCGCCACGGTGCGCAAGGCGGTCGAGCAGCGCGCGGCGGCGGCCGGCGCCGACCCCGAGACGGTGCGCCGCGCCGCCGAGGATTCGATCCGGGCGATGATGCTGATCCGCACCTACCGGGTGCGCGGCCACCTCGCCGCCGACCTCGACCCCTTGAAACTGCATAAACGCGAGCTTCCGGCCGACCTCACCCCCGCCTACCACGGCTTCACCGACGCCGACCTCGACCGACCGGTGTGGATCTGCGGCGTGCTCGGCTTCGACCAGGTGACGGTGCGCGAGCTCGTCGACGTGCTGCAGTCCAATTACTGCGGCACCCTCGGCATCGAATATATGCACATCAACGACCTCGAGGAGCGCCGCTTTCTGCAGGAGCGGATCGAGGGCAAGGGATCGGCCGTCCAGTTTACCGCCGAGGGCAAGCAGGCGATCCTCGCCAAGGTGATCGAGGGCGAGCAGTGGGAAAAATTCCTCGCCAAGAAATATGTCGGGACCAAGCGCTTCGGCCTCGACGGCGGCGAAAGCGCGATTCCGGCGCTTGAGTCGGTGATCAAATATGGCGGCCAGCTGGGGGTCGAGGAGATCGCCATCGGCATGGCCCACCGCGGTCGGCTCAACGTCCTCGCCAACGTCATGGGCAAGCCCGCCCAGGCGATCTTCCACGAATTCGCCGGCGGCGCCACCAACCCGGCCGACGTCGGCGGTTCGGGCGACGTCAAATATCACCTCGGCACGTCGAGCGACCGCGAGTTCGACGGGATCAGCGTCCATCTGTCGCTGCTGCCCAACCCGTCACACCTCGAGGCGGTCAACCCGGTGGTGCTCGGCAAGGCGCGGGCGACCATGACCTACCGGGGCGACAAGCACGGCAAGACGGTGCTGCCGATCCTGCTCCACGGCGACGCCGCCTTCGCCGGCCAGGGGGTGGTCGCCGAATGCCTCGGATTCTCGGGCCTGCCCGGCTACGGCACCGGCGGGACGCTCCATTTCATCATCAACAACCAGGTCGGATTCACGACCTCGCCGCAATTCGCCCGCTCGTCGCCCTATCCGTCCGACATCGCCAAATCGATCCAGTCGCCGATCCTCCACGTCAATGCCGACGACCCCGAGGCGGTGACCTTCTGCTGCAAGCTGGCAATCGAGTTCCGCCAGCAGTTCGGCCGCGACATCGTCATCGACATGTGGTGCTACCGCCGCTTCGGCCACAACGAGGGCGACGAGCCGAGCTTCACCCAGCCCTTGATGTATGCGGCGATCAAGAACCATCCGCCGATCAGCAAGATCTACGGCGAGCGGCTGATCGCCGAGGGCGTCGTCGACCAGGCATGGATCGACGAGCAGACCCGCGCCTATGTCGCCCACCTCGAGGAAGAATTCGAGGCGGGGACCAGCTATCTGCCCAACAAGGCCGACTGGTTCGAGGGCCGCTGGGCGGGGCTCGGCCGACCGGGCGAGCCGGTGCTTGGGCGGCGCAACATCGCCACCGCGGTCGACGAGGAGACGGTCCGTCGGCTCGGGCAGACGCTGACCAATGTCCCCGAGGGCCTGCAGGTCCACCGGACGCTGCAGCGGATCCTCGACGCCAAGAAGCCGATGTTCGCCGGCGGGGCGCCGTTCGACTGGGCGACCGCCGAGGCGCTGGCGTTCGGCAGCCTGATCCTCGAGGGCCATGCCGTCCGCCTGTCGGGACAGGACAGCGGCCGCGGCACGTTCAGCCAGCGCCACGCGGTCTGGGTCGACCAGCAGTCGGGCGAAAAATATATCCCGCTGGCGACGCTCGAAGGCGGCCGCTTCGAGGTGCGCGACAGTCCTTTGTCCGAATTCGGGGTGCTCGGCTTCGAATATGGCTATTCGCTGGCCGACCCGCGCACCCTGGTGCTGTGGGAAGCGCAGTTCGGCGACTTCGCCAACGGCGCCCAGACGATCATCGACCAATTCATCGCCAGCGGCGAGGCGAAGTGGCTTCGCGCCAGCGGGCTGGTCATGCTCCTTCCGCACGGCTTCGAGGGCCAGGGGCCCGAGCACAGCTCGGCACGGCTCGAGCGCTACCTGCAGCTGTGCGCCGAGGACAATATGCAGGTCGCCAATTGCACGACCCCGGCCAATTATTTCCACATCCTGAGGCGGCAGCTGCTGCGCGATTTCCGCAAGCCCCTGGTGCTGATGACCCCCAAGTCGCTGCTTCGCCACAAGCTCGCGGTGTCGGACCTCGCCGACTTCACCGGCGACAGCCATTTCAAGCGCATCCTGTCGGACCTCAACCCGCCGGCACAAGGCGAGACCAAGCGGCTGGTGCTGTGCTCGGGCAAGGTCGCCTATGAGCTGATGGAAGCCCGCGACGCCGCTCGAGACCAGGGCGCCGGCGACGAGGCCACCGAGATCGTCCGCATCGAGCAGCTCTATCCGTTCCCGTCAGAGCCCCTGGTCAAGCGGCTCAAGGCGATGCCCAAGCTCGAGACCCTGATCTGGGCGCAGGAGGAGCCGAAGAACAACGGCGCCTGGTTCTTCGTCGAGCCGCTGATCGAAGCCTGCCTGAGCGAGGCGGGATTCGAAGGCATGCGCCCGCTCTTCGCCGGCCGCGACGCCGCCGCCTCGCCGGCGACCGGCCTCGCCAAGCGCCACGCCGCCGAGCAGGCGGCCTTGATTGCCGGCGCTCTAGGCCATAGCAGCGCCGCCAAGGCGGGCGCAGCCGCGTCCTAGCGAAGGATCACCATGGCCACCGACGTTTCCGTCCCGGCGCTCGGCGAATCGATCACCGAAGGCACGCTCGCCCAGTGGCTGAAGAAGCCGGGCGAGGCGGTCGCAGCGGACGAGCCGATCGCCAGCCTCGAGACCGACAAGGTCAGCGTCGAGGTCCCGTCACCGGTCGCGGGAGTGCTCGCCGAGGCGCTGGTCGCCGAGGGCGATACCGTCGAAGTCGGGGCAGTGATCGCCCGAGTCGACGAGAACGGCCAGGCGACCGCCCCGGCACCCACGGATTCGGAAGGCGCGGTCAACCCGCCGGGAGCGGGAGAAAATGTCGAGCTTCGCGATGACCGGGCCGAGGCCGCGCCGCCGGAGGGCGAGGAGCACGGCGCTGCGGCCGATCATATCATGACCATGTCGCCGGCGGTGCGCCGCGCCGTCCTCGAGCATCATCTCGACCCGACCAAGATCAAAGGCACCGGCAGGGACGGCCGGCTGACCAAGGATGACGTGCTCGCCGCCGCCAAGGCGAAGGAGGCTGGTGCACCAGCCAGTGCCCCGGCGCAGGCCGGAGCCCAGGCGCCGCAGGCGAGAGTGGCGGCCCCCGGGGCGAAGGCTCCGCCTCCTGGACCCCGGCCTTCGCCGGGGAGCGCCGGCGAACGCCGCGAGGAACGGGTGCGGATGACCCGCCTTCGCCAGACCATCGCCCAGCGCCTCAAGGACGCCCAGAACACCGCCGCTTTGCTCACCACCTTCAACGACGTCGACATGACGGCGGTGATCGAGGCCCGCAGCCGCTACAAGGACCTCTTCGAAAAGAAGCACGGCATCCGCCTCGGTTTCATGGGCTTCTTCGTCAAAGCCGTCGCGCTCGCCGCCAAGGACGTGCCGGCCGTCAACGCACGGATCGACGGCGACGAGATCGTCTATCACGATTATCTCGACGTCTCGGTCGCGGTATCGGCGCCCAAGGGACTGGTCGTGCCGGTCGTCCGCAACGCCCAGGCGATGAGCTTCGCCGAGATCGAAACGACGATCGCCGACTTCGGCAAGCGGGCCAAGGACGGCACGCTCAGCGTCGAGGAGATGCAGGGCGGCACCTTCACCATCTCCAACGGCGGCGTGTTCGGTTCACTGCTGTCGACCCCGATCATCAATCCGCCGCAATCGGCGGTGCTCGGCATGCACCGGATCGAGGAACGGCCGGTGGTGAAGGACGGCCAGATCGTCGCCCGCCCGATGATGTATTTGGCGCTCAGCTATGATCACCGGCTGGTCGATGGTCGAGAGGCGGTGACCTTCCTGGTGCGTGTCAAGGAAGCGATCGAGGACCCGACGCGGCTTTTGATCGACCTTTAGCAATCGCTTCCCGCGCAAGCTCGAGTGCGCGATCGAGCGCTTGATCCGCCGCGACCTCGACATCGGGCTTCACTCCCACTCCCTGCCAATTGCCGCCAGTGATCGGATGGATCGACTTTCCTTCCGGCAGGTCGAGCGCGAAATGGGCATGGACCCGGCGGTATTCGAACGGATGGGCCCCGCCGCCGGTCCGTTCGCCGACGATCACCGCCCGCTTCAGCGCCTGGAGATTGTAAGCGACCGCTTCGGCCGCCGAAAAGGTCTTTGACGAAGTCAGGATGTAGAGCGGCTTGGCCGACCCGAAGCGGCGGCCCGGCACCCAATGAGAGGACGAGACGTAGCGCCGCGTGTTGCTGGGCCTGTCATAGCTTCCGCTCAGCGGGCTGCCGCCCTCGAGCAGATAGCTTATCACCAGTTGAGCAGTATCGGCGCCGCCACCATTGCGGCGCAGGTCGATGATCAGCGCGTCGCCTTGCGCGACGACATTCATCGCCGCGGCGATGACCTCCCCCGCCATCGCCGATGGCGGGAAGACGCGCAGGTCGAGCAGCAGGACATTGCCCTCCAGCCGCTCGATCTTCTCGATTCCATGGTTGCGGTGCGCTCCGTACCAGCGTTCCATCTGGGCTTCGGAAAAGCTGCCCTCGCCGCCGTGCGCCGGGATCGGCGTCTTGCTGTAACTTAGACCGAGGTGACCATCGCCGCTTTCCCTGCGCAACCATTGCGTCACCGCGCTGGCGAATGCTTCCGGATCGGTAATGCCGGTCCACTGGCGCCCCGCCGAGCGCAGCCTGGCAGCGAGCCGGGCGCCTGCCGCCGGATCGACATAGCGATGCTCCAGCAGCACCGCGGAATTGGCGATGACCTCCCGCCGGTCCTGCGCCGTCACTTGTCCCGGTTGCGCCGCTGCGATGAGCAACAGCATGAGGATCGGCCCGAGCATTCTAGACATCGAGGTTCCTTCGTATTCGCTGCCCGAACGATTCCCGCTCCAGCAGTTCGAGCGTCGAGCGGAGGCTGCCGCTGAGCGGGCATTCGAGCTCGCGGTCGAGCCTGGCGGCCGCATCGGCAATGGCGTCCCATAATGGACGAACCTGTTCGACGATCTGCCTGCCCGGCGCGGAAAGGCTGATCAGCCGCTGACGCGCATCTTTGCCGGCGGCGCTTTCAACGAGGCCAAGCTTCGTCATCTCGGCGACGGTCTGGGTCATTGCCGGCTGGCTCACTCCAGCCGCCTCGGCGAGCTCGCCGACGGTCATCCGTTGCTGAGCGGCCAGGCTTCGCAGGATCGGGTAGAACCGCGGCCGAAGCGGCAATTCGAGCTCGTCATAGAGCGCCTGGACATCGCCATCGAGGCTGGCGATCACCGCGCGCAATAAGGTACCAAGACCGGGCTGATGCATATGTATAAGCACTTATATACCTCTCCGCTCCCCTTGCAATGGGCTTGTCTTGGTCGCGGCCAGCTTTATGTGACCGCCAAGTTCCTCCAGCATTGATGAGGCCGCAGTGGCAGACAGTTACGACTTCGACGTGCTTGTGATCGGCGCCGGCCCCGGCGGCTATGTCGCCGCCATCCGCGCCGCGCAGCTCGGGCTCAAGACCGCCTGCGCCGAAAGCCGCGAGACTTTGGGCGGCACCTGCCTCAACGTTGGCTGCATCCCTTCGAAGGCGCTGCTCCACGCGTCCGAGCGGTTCGAGGAAGCGGCGCACGGGACGCTCGCCAAATGGGGCGTGAAGGCCGCAAACGTCGAGCTCGACCTAGACGCGATGCACAGCACCCGGCTGGAGGCGGTCAAGGGTCTGACCCAGGGCATCGAGTTCCTGTTCAAGAAGAACAAGATCGAGTGGCTCAAGGGCCAAGCGAGCTTCGCGGGCAAGGACACGGTCAAGGTCGGCGACCGCACCGCCCGGGCCAAGAATATCGTCATCGCCACCGGTTCGTCGGTCACTCCGCTGCCGGGAATCGAGATCGACCAAAAGCGGATCGTCGATTCCACCGGAGCGCTCGAGCTCGGCGAGGTGCCCGAGCATCTCGTCGTCATCGGCGGCGGGGTGATCGGCCTCGAGCTCGGCTCGGTGTGGCGACGGCTCGGCGCCAAGGTCACCGTCGTCGAATTTCTCGACCAAATTCTCCCCGGCATGGACGGCGACGTCCGCAAGGAATGCCAGAAGATCTTCAAGAAGCAGGGCTTCGAATTCCGGCTCTCAACTAAGGTCACCGGCGCCAAGGTCGCCGACAACGGAGTCACTTTGGCCGTGGAGCCGGCGACCGGCGGCAATTCCGAAACCATTGAGGCCAGCCATGTGCTCGTCTCCATCGGCCGCCGGCCGAACACCGACGGGCTCGCGCTCGACAAGGCCGGGCTCCGGACCAACAACCGCGGCCAGATCGAGACCGACCATGACTTCCGAACGTCGGTCGAGGGCATCTGGGCGATCGGCGACGTCATCCCCGGGCCGATGCTTGCCCACAAGGCCGAGGACGAGGGCATTGCGGTCGCCGAGAACATCGCCGGCCAGACCGGCATCGTGAACCATGCGGTCATTCCCAGCGTCGTCTACACCATGCCCGAGATTGCCGGCGTCGGCCTCACCGAGGAGGAGGCGAGAGAGCAGGGCGAGGTCAAGGTCGGCAAGTTCCCGATGCTCGCCAACAGCCGCGCCAAGACCAACCGCGAGGGCGACGGCTTCGTCAAGGTGATCGCCGACGCCAGGACCGACCGGGTGCTCGGCGTGTGGATGGTCGCCTCGGTCGCCGGCACGATGATCGGCCAGGCCGCCCAGGCGATGGAGTTCGGCGCGACAAGCGAGGACATCGCCTACACCTGCCACGCCCACCCGACTCACAGCGAGGCGCTCAAGGAAGCGGCGATGGCGGTGACCGGCAAGCCGATCCACATCTGATGCGGAGCGCCCGCGCCAAGCTTCGCCGCTGGCATACCTGGCTCGGCTGGCTGGTCGGACTGCCCTTGCTGCTGTGGACGCTGTCGGGCGTGCTGATGGTCGCCAAGCCGATCGAGGAGGTTCGCGGCGAGCATCTGGTGTCGCCGCCACCGTCGCTGCGCCTCACTTCCTACCCAGTCGTCCCGGCGATCGAGGGCGTGCCGATCAAATCGCTGTCGCTCCAGCAGCGCGCCGACGGGCCGCGCTGGGTGATCGGACTCCCCGACGGCAATAACCGCCTCGCCGACCCGGCGACGGGAGCGCTGCTGCCGCCGCTGTCGGCGGCCGACGCGGTGCGCGAGGTCGCCGCCCGCTACGTCGGCGACGCCAGCGTGACGGCGGCGAACCGCACCGACCCGGACAAGCCGCCGCTCGACCTTCGCCGCAACATCGCCGCCTGGCAGGTGGTGATGAGCGACGGCACCCGCTTCTACGTCGATTCGGGCTCGGGCGAGATCGTCGCCCGCCGCACCGACTGGTGGCGCCTCTACGACTTCATGTGGGGGCTGCACATCATGGACCTCAAGACCCGCGAGGACATGCACAACCCGCTGGTCATCGGCTTCGGGCTGCTGGCGCTGGTCAGCACCCTGCTCGCCCTCGCACTTCTGCCGTTGACGCTGCGCCGCCGGCGCAGAGCCAACGGGACGGAATGAAAAAGGGCCGCTGTCGCCAGCGGCCCTTCTCATGGTTTGCGGTGACGGCGCAGCGTCAGCCGAGCATTTCCTGCTCGAGCTTCTTGGCCATTTCCTCGATATTTTCGGGCGGCCAGCCGGGGATGTCCATGCCAAGGCGAAGGCCCATCGAGGCGAGCACTTCCTTGATCTCGTTCAGGGACTTGCGGCCGAAGTTCGGCGTCCGCAGCATCTCCGCCTCGGTCTTCTGGACGAGGTCGCCGATGTAGATGATGTTGTCGTTCTTGAGGCAGTTCGCCGAGCGGACCGACAGCTCGAGCTCGTCGACCTTCTTGAGCAGGTAGCGGTTGAGCTGGTTGGTATCGGCCTGGGTTTCCATCGGCGCCGCGGCAGTGCCGAGCATCGCGCTCGGCGCGGCGCGCACCGCCGCCTCGTCGAAGTGGACGAACAATTGCAGCTGGTCCTGCAGGATCCGCGCCGCATAAGCGAGCGCGTCCTCGGGGGTGACGGTGCCGTCGGTCTCGATGGTCAGGGTCAGCTTGTCGTAATCGAGCTCCTGCCCGACGCGGGTATTCTCGACCTTGTAGGCGACCTGGCGCACCGGCGAGTAAAGCGCGTCGACCGGGATCAGGCCGATCGGCGCATCGGCCGGGCGGTTGGCCTGGGCCGGCTGGTAGCCTTTGCCGATATCGGCGGTCAGCTCCATGTTGAGCGTCGCGCCTTCGTCGAGGTGGCAGATGACGAGGTCGGGGTTGGTGACCTCCATGTCGCCGCTGGTGACGATCATTCCGGCGGTGACTTCGGCCGGGCCGGTGGCGGACAGGTGAAGCCGCTTCGACCCCTCGCCCTCCATCTTGAGCGCGATCTGCTTGATGTTGAGGACGATGTCGGTGACGTCCTCGCGGACGCCGGCCAGCGACGAGAATTCATGGAGCACGCCGTCGATCTTGACCGAGGTGACGGCAGCGCCCTGAAGCGACGACAGAAGCACCCGGCGAAGCGAGTTGCCGAGGGTCATTCCGAAACCGCGCTCGAGCGGCTCGGCGACGAACACTCCACGGCGGCGGGCATCGCCGCCGCCCAGCTTGCGCTCGAGAGCGTTGGGCTTTTTCAGTTCCTGCCAGTTCTTGACGTTGACGGCCATTTTTTGTCCCTGCGCTTGGCGGAGCGTCCCCCGCCGATAAATCCAAAAACCCGCGGCCGGTTGCCGCTGCAGCCGAACTAGACTCGCCGGCGCTTGCTCGGACGGACGCCGTTGTGCGGGATCGGCGTGACGTCGCGGATCGACGTGATGGTGAAGCCAACCGCCTGGAGCGCCCGAAGCGCGCTCTCGCGGCCGGAGCCCGGACCCTTCACTTCGACCTCGAGGGTGCGGACGCCGTGGTCGGCGGCCTTGCGCCCGGCGTCCTCGGCCGCGACCTGGGCGGCATAAGGAGTCGACTTGCGGCTGCCCTTGAAGCCCATCATCCCGGCGCTCGACCAGGCGATCGCATTGCCCTGGGCGTCGGTGATGGTGATCATCGTATTATTGAAGCTGGCGTTCACATGCGCGACGCCGGCGGTGATGTTCTTGCGTTCCCGACGACGAATTCGCTGCGGTTCGCGTGCCATGTCTGTTTCCTACAATCCTGTTGTGCTGCGGGCGGTTGAAAAGAAGTAAGACGGCTGTCCCCCGGACAGCCTTTACTTCTTTTTCCCCGCGATCGGCTTGGCCTTGCCCTTGCGGGTGCGCGCGTTGGTGTGCGTGCGCTGGCCGCGGACCGGCAGGCCCTTGCGGTGGCGAAGCCCGCGATAGCAGGCAAGGTCCATGAGCCGCTTGATGTTCATCGCCGTCTCGCGGCGAAGGTCGCCCTCGACGCTGTGCTCGCCGTCGATGGTCTCGCGGATGTGAAGCACTTCCTGGTCGGTCAGATCCTGCACCCGCTTTTCCGGGGCGATGCCGAGCTTCTCGGTGATCTGACGGGCCTTGGTTCGGCCGATTCCGTGGATGTAGGTGAGCGCGATTTCGACGCGCTTGTTGGTCGGGATGTTGACGCCGGCGATACGTGCCATTCTTGATCCTTCTTTAGCTCCACGGGGCGAGTGCCCCATCTCGTCGCTAGTGAACCCGCTGCCAAACGAAAAACCGACGCGCGCACGAATGCGCCGCCGGGTGACCGGTGGATCGGGATGGGACGCAAATAGGCTCCGCCAAGGGCCGAGTCAAGCTGCGCGCCCTCGGCGATTGCCCGAACCGCGGCGGGTAGATAGAGCCCGCCGCGATGGAACGGCTGATCGCGAATGAACGAGTGCCCGACCGCTACCGCCGGGCGATCGTCGCGCTCGGCAATTTCGACGGCTTCCACCTCGGCCATCAGGCGGTGGTCAACCGCGCCGTGGCGCTCGGTTTCCACCAGCGCCGGCCGGTGATCGTCGCCACCTTCGACCCGCACCCCGTGCGCTTCTTCAAGCCCGACATCCCGCCGTTCCGGCTGACCAACCTCGAGCAGCGCCAGCGGCTGTTCGCCGCGGCCGGCGCCGATGCCATGCTGGTGTTTCGCTTCGACGCCGACCTCGCCGCGACCAGCGCCGAGGATTTCGTCGCCGAGCTGCTCGGCGAGCGGATCGGCGCCGCCGGCGTGGTGACCGGCGAGGACTTCACCTTCGGCCGGGGGCGCGGCGGCAATGCCGAGCTGCTGCGCGAGCTCGGAGCCGAGCATGGCATCGCCGCGGAAACGGTGGCGGCGGTGCTGGTCGACGGCGAGCGGGTGTCGTCGGGGCGGATCCGCGAGGCGCTGGCCGCCGGCGACCCCGGCACGGCGACGCGGCTTCTGACCCGCGCCTTCGCCGTCGAGGGCGAGGTCGAGCGCGGCGACGGGCGCGGCGCGAGCGAGCTCGGCTGCCCGACCGCCAATTTGAGGCTCGGCGACTACCAAAGGCCGAAGTACGGCATCTACTCGGTCCGGGTGCGGCTCGACGAGGAGACCGAATATCCGGGCGTCGCCAGCTTCGGGGTGCGGCCGATGTTCGAACCGCCGGTCGAGCTCCTGGAGGCGCATCTGTTCGGCTTTTCCGGCGACCTTTACGGCCGGACGATCGAGGTCGCGCTGCACCACTACATTCGACCAGAGCAAAAGTTCGGCAGCATGGCGGCTCTGGCCGAGCGGATGCGCGAGGATGCGGCCGAGGCACGGCGGCTGCTGGCGCTGGCATAGAGCCCTCCCCCTCGATGGGGGAGGGTTGGGTGGGGGTGCGGCCGCCCGCTTAGCTTATTTGCAATCCCCATCCCTCCCGCTAGAGCCGCGCGCGATGGCCGACCGCCCCGACACATCCGACAACCAAAAGCAGGACTGGCGCCACACCGTTTTCCTGCCCAGGACCGACTTCCCAATGAAGGCGGGCCTGCCGCAGAAGGAACCGGCGATCCTCGAGCGGTGGAAGCAAGAGGACCTCTACGGCCAGGTGCGCAAGGCGCGCGCGGGGCGGGAGAAGTTCATCTTCCACGACGGCCCGCCCTACGCCAACGGCGACATCCACATCGGCCACACGCTCAACAAGGTGCTGAAGGACATGGTGGTCCGCACCCAGACTTTGCTGGGCAAGGACGCGCCCTACGTGCCCGGCTGGGACTGCCACGGGCTGCCGATCGAATGGAAGATCGAGGAGCAGTACAGGAAGAAAAAGCAGAGCAAGGACGAGGTGCCGCTCAAGGAGTTCCGCGCCGAGTGCCGCGCCTATGCCGCGCATTGGGTCGACGTTCAGCGCGAGCAGTTCCAGCGGCTCGGGATCACCGGCGACTGGGCGAACCCGTACCTGACCATGGACTATGACGCCGAGGCGACGATCGTCGCCGAGCTGATGAAATTCGCCGAAAGCGGGCAGGTCTATCGCGGTGCCAAGCCGGTGATGTGGTCGCCGGTCGAGAAGACCGCGCTGGCCGAGGCCGAGATCGAATATGAGGACGTGGTCTCGACCCAGATCGACGTCGCCTTCGAGATCGTCGAGAGCCCGATCTCCGAGCTGGTCGGCGCTTATGCGGCGATCTGGACGACGACGCCGTGGACCATCCCGGTCAACCAGGCGATCGGGTACGGGCCCAATGTCGCTTATGAGCTTCTGAACACAAGCAACGGTCGAAAATATCTGGTCGCTTTCGACCTTACCGAACAATTCCTTGCGCGTACTGGTCTGACATTAGTCGACGAGCCGGCTATGCCGAATGATGCTGCTGGCCTGATGGATTCGCAACTTGCGCGGACTTTCCCCGGCAAGAAGCTAGCCGGCACCGTCGCCCGCCACCCGATGCACAAGCTCGGCGGCTTCTTCGCCAGGCTCCGCCCCTTCCTCGCCGCCGACTTCGTCACCACCGACCAGGGCACCGGCCTGGTCCACGAGGCGCCGGACCATGGCGAGGAGGATTTCGAGCTGTGCCGGGAGCATGGCATCGACCCGGTGTTCGCGGTGACCGACGACGGGCGCTACCGCGACGACTGGCTGTGGCTCGGCGGGCAGGGGTCGGTCATCAACGCCAAGTTCAACGCGCCCGACGGGCCGATCTGCTCGGACCTGCGCGAGGCGGGGGCGCTGCTCGCCGCGAGCCAGGACTTCCGCCATTCCTACCCGCATAGCTGGCGGTCGAAGGCCAAGGTGATCTATCGCTGCACGCCGCAATGGTTCATCGCGATGGACCGGCGGCTTCCTCCCCTCCCTCAGAGGGAGGGGAGGACGTTGCGGGATACCGCTCTCCAGGCGATCGCCGATACGCGCTGGGTGCCGGCCAAGGGCGAGAACCGAATCCGCGCGATGGTCGAGGGGCGGCCCGACTGGGTGATCAGCCGCCAGCGCGCCTGGGGCGTGCCGATCGCCCTGTTCGTCGAGCGGAAGACCGGCGAGCTGCTGGTCGACCCCGAGGTCAACGCCCGCATCGTCGAGGCGGTGCGCGAGCAGGGAGTCAATGCCTGGACGCAGGAAAATGCCCCGCATTTCCTCGGGCCCGCTCGCAACCCCGACGATTACGAGATGGTCGGCGACATCCTCGACGTCTGGTTCGACAGCGGCTCGACCCACGTCTTCACGCTGGAAAGCGGCAAGTGGCCCGATCAGCGCTGGCCGGCCGACCTCTATCTCGAAGGCTCGGACCAGCATCGCGGCTGGTTCCAGTCGTCGCTGCTCGAAAGCTGCGGCACGCGCGGCCGCGCGCCGTTCAAGGCAGTCCTGACCCATGGCTTCACCATGGACGCCAAGGGCATGAAGATGTCCAAGAGCCTCGGCAACGTCATCAACCCGCTCGACCTGATGAAGGAGCATGGCGCCGACATTTTGCGGCTGTGGGCGCTGTCGGTGGACTCGTCCGAGGACCACCGCATCGGCAAGGAGATCCTCGCCGGCGTATCGGACCAGTATCGCAAGCTCAGGAACACCTTCCGCTATCTGCTGGGCGCGCTCGACGGCTTCTGTGAGGAGGAGAGGCTGGACGAGGTCGGCAGCTGGCCCGAGCTCGACCGCTACATGCTGGCGCTGACCTCCGAGCTCAACTCGAAGCTCCGACGGGCGGTCGAGGATTTCGATTTCCCGACCTACACTCGGGCGATCGCCGATTTCGCCAACAATGACCTTTCGGCCTTCTATTTCGACATCCGCAAGGACTGCCTCTATTGCGACGCACCGTCCGACCCCAAGCGCCGCGCCTATCGGACGATGCTCGATATCCTCTTCCACGCTTTGGTGCGCTGGTCGGCGCCGGTGCTGGTGTTCACCAGCGAGGAGGTGTGGGGCACGCGCTATCCCGACGGCGGCTCGGTGCATCTGCTCGAATGGCCGGAGATTCCCTCGTCAAGCCGCGGGGACGGGCTGCATTGGGACCGGCTCCGCGCCCTTCGCGCTGAGGTGACCGAGGGTATCGAGCCCTTGAGGCGCGACAAGGTGATCGGGTCGAGTCTCGAGGCGGAGGTCACCGTGCCGACCGAGCTCGACCCCGGCTTCCTCGCCGAATTGTTCATCGTCTCCGCAGTCCACCAAGGCAATGCGCTGGCGGTGGCCAAGACGACCAACCGCAAATGCGGGCGCTGCTGGCGGCATCTGCCCGAGGTTGCCGACGACGGGGCGCTGTGCGCGCGCTGCGAGGGGGTGGTGAATGCGTAGCCGCGCCTTCGGCTTTGCCGTCGCGGGAGTGGTTTTCGTGCTCGACCAGGTGACCAAATGGCTGGTGATCGGGCCGCTGGCGCTTCAGGAAGTGCGGCAGATTACCATCCTGCCGATCTTCAACCTCACCTGGACCGAGAATTACGGGATTTCGCTCGGAATGCTCCAGGCAACCAGCGACACGATGCGATGGGTGCTGGTGGCGGTGACGGCAGCGATCGCCGCCGGGGTCGCCTGGTGGATCGGCCGCGAAAAGGCGCGCGGCGACCAGCTGGCGCTCGGCATGGTGCTCGGCGGCGCTCTCGGAAATATCGTCGACCGGGTGCAATTCGGCTATGTCGTCGACTTCGCCGACCTGCACGTCGGGGGCTTTCGCCCTTTTTTGGTCTTTAACGTCGCCGATGCAGCGATTAGCATTGGCGTCGTTATTTTGCTGCTGCGCGCCTTCCTCGTCCGGAAGGAAGAGCCGAAGGAGACTATCGAACATGCGTAAGAGCCATATCTCCGTCCTGCTTCTGCCGGCGCTTGCGCTCGGCGGCTGCGCGGTGCTGCGCGGCGGAGACCGCACGCCTGACGAGTTCGCCGTCGCCCGCAACGCGCCTCTGGTGATCCCGCCCGACTATACCCTGACGCCGCCGGTTGCCGGCACCGTCGGCCTGTCGGCGATCGACGCCCAGGCGCAGGCCATCGAAGCCTTGTTCGGAGGGCCGGCGCCGCGCAGCGCTCCGGAGACCAGCCTGCTCGAGCGTGCCGGCCGCGACCGCGCCCCGATCGGCATCCGCTCGGTCGCCGGCGACCCCGATACGCGGCTTGTCGACAAGGGGGCGATCACGGTCGCCATCCTCAACGCCCCGCCGGCCGACGGGCAGCTCGCTTCGGCGCAATAGCCGGAGCCGGCAAAGGGGGAGCAAGAGAAGCCCATGGCAGAAGACACGCTTTCCGCCCGACTGGTCGAAGTCGAATCGATGCTCGACCGCTCGCGGCGCCGCTTCGAGGAAGGCTCCCGCCTGGTCGAGGAAGCGCACACGGCGCTGGCCGAGATCCAGCAGGCCTTGATCGGCACGCCGCGGTCGATGTCGCCGGAGGACAGCGAGGAAGCGTCGTCGCGATTGCTGGCGACCCTCAAGGCCTCCGGCCGCGACATGCCGGAAACCCTGTGCGGGGGCCGGCTTGCCGTCGACCAGGTGCAAAGGCTGATCCGGATCGACGGCCACCCGATCGGAATCACCGAGATGGAATATCGGGTGCTCGAGCTGCTCGCCTTCGCCCGCAACAATGTCGTCACGCGGGCGATGCTCCTCAAGCACCTGTACCGCCGCGCCGACGACCAGCCGCAGCCCAAAATCATCGACGTCTTCATCTCCAAGCTCCGCAAGAAGCTGCGCATGGCCTCCAACGGCCAGGAATTCATCGAGACCATCCCGCAGCGCGGCTGGATCCTTCGCGACGTCGAGGCCAAGGCCGGCGCCTGAAAGAGCGATTCACCTTTTCTTAGGCATGGCGCGCGACACTCGCGCCCATGCTTCATTTGATTCCCGAGCCTTCGGCTTCCACGCCGGTTGAGCCGTGCCCGGAAGCGGCCGCGCGGCTTGCCGGAATCCGCCAGGCGCTTCGCCTGGTCGAGCCATTCGCCGGGGGCCCGGCCTCGGACCCCGATGAGGACGGCCGCATCGTCGAGGCCTGGCAGCATGCGAGCCCGGCGCAGAAGCGCAGTTTCGCGCTCCGTTCCGAGCGGACGGTATGCGCCGCGACCGCCGGCCTCGAGGCTCTGATCGCCGCCCGCGGGGAGTGCCAGGAGGTCAGCCCGGCGGCCGCTCAGGCGATCGCCGACGAGCTGCGTTCGAGCCTTGCCGAGCTGACCCGGGTGGTCCGCGGCTAAGCGGCTCCCAGCGCCTTGGGCGTCGACGGATCGGCGCCCCACTCGCTCCAGCTGCCGTCGTAAAGCCGAGCGTCGCGGTTGCCGAGCAGCCGGGCGGCGAAGATCAATGAATTGGCGGTGACCCCCGACCCGCATGTGGCGACGAAGGGCTGCTCGGGGTTCACCCCAGCGGCGGCGAAGGCACGGCGAATCTCCTGAGGCGAGCGCCAGGTGCCGTCCTCGTTGTACAGCTCGGCGAACGGCAGGTTGCGGGCGCCGGGAATGTGGCCGGGCGCAACTCCCGGCCGGGGGTCGGGCTCGCTGCCGTCGAAACGCCGGCGGCCGCGCGCATCGACCAGCGGCGATCCGACGCCGCGGCGGATCTCGGCCAGGCTGACGACCTCGCCCGGACGCTCGGCCGATTCGAACCGGGCGTTTCGCGGCCGCGGCTCGCCGCTTTCCACCGGCCGTCCCTCGGCAAGCCATTTGCCAAGGCCGCCGTCGAGCACCGCCACTCGCTCGGCGCCGAAATGGCGAAACATGAACCAGCCGCGCACCGCGGTACGAAGCGGCGAATGGTCATAGACGATGATCCGGTCGTCGCGGCCGATTCCGATCGCCTCCACCGCCCGGCCGAAGTCCCTGGCCGCCGGCAGCATGTGCGGCGCGGGGTGCGACTGGTCGCTGACCTCGTCGATGTCGAGGAAACGCGCGCCCGGGATGTGGCGCTCGAGATATTCGGCGCGGGCATCGCGGCCGCTGGCGGGAAGGAAGAAGCTGCAATCGACCGGCACGACGTCGCTCTCTTGAAGGTGGTCGGCCAGCCAGCCGGTCGAAACCAGATCGTCCATCGGACCCTTCCGTCACTGCGAGCGAAGCGAAGCAATCCACGCCGAGAGCTGGATTGCTTCGTCGCTACGCTCCTCGCAATGACGGCTGTCAACTGCTAGTTCGCTGGCGATGGAAACGACGCATCTCGGCAAGGCCGCACCGCTGCCGGCGTCGCCCGGCGAAGCGAGGCTCGATTATGTGCCCAACCCGCGCGCGGGCGCGCTCTATCTCGTGCGCTTCACGGCCCCCGAGTTCACGTCCCTGTGTCCGGTCACCGGGCAGCCGGACTTCGCCCACCTCGTGATCGACTATGCGCCAGGCGAGACGATCATCGAGAGCAAGAGCCTCAAGCTGTTCCTCGGCTCCTTCCGCAACCATTGCGCGTTCCACGAGGACGTGACGGTCGGCATCGGCCAGCGGCTGGTCGAGGAAATGAAGCCGCGCTGGCTTCGGATCGGCGGCTATTGGTACCCGCGCGGCGGAATCCCGATCGACGTCTTCTGGCAAAGCGGCAGCCCGCCCGAGGGGCTGTGGATTCCCGACCAGGGCGTGAAACCCTACCGCGGCCGCGGCTAGACGGTGCACTCCTTGTCGGGCATCGGGCTCGAATGGCGGCGGAGCACCCGCCAGCGGCCCTCGTCGAGCACCCAGACGTCGGTCAGAAGCACGCAATCGTCGATCTGCTTGCCGAGATAGCTCACCGACCAGCGGGCCTCGATCGTCCCGACCATCACCTGGTCGAACACCGCCGCATCGACGACCCGGAGCTTGATGTCGGCGACTTCGCGGCGCTGGATCGCGTCGAGCCATTCGCCGCGATGCATGACGAACGGCTTGGCCGATCGGGTGCCGATCAACAGGAAATCGGGATGGACCAGCGCGCCAAGCTTTTCCATGTCCCGGGCGCAAAGCGCGTCGCGCCATTCCCGCTCGAGAGTCTCGATCAGCCGGTCGCCGTCAGCGGCCACGGAACAGGCCTCCCATCAGCCCCCGCAGCAATTGATTGCCGATCTGGCGCCCGATCGAGCTTGCCGCCGCCCGGCTCGCCGACTGGATCATCTTGTCGGTCATCGTCGGTCGCGCCCGCTCTCGTGCCGCGCGGTCGGCGTCGCGCGCCGCCTCGCGCGCCCGTTGCTCGTCAAGCTTGGCCTGGACCTTGAGCTGCTCGGCCTCGGCCGCTGCCGCTTTCGCCTCTTGCGCCCGCTCGGCCAGCATCTCGTGGGCGGATTCCCGGTTGAGCGCGACGTCATATTTGTCGCCGACCGGGTCGGTGGAGAGCAGCAACCTGCGCTCGGCATCGGTAATCGGTCCGACGCGCGAAGACGGCGGCTTGATCAGGACGCGCTCGACCGGCGAAGGGGCGCCGTCGGGCTGAAGCAGAGAGACGAGCGCCTCGCCAACCTTGAGCTCCATGATCTCGCGCTGGACGTCGACATCCGGGTTAGGCCGGAACGTTTCGGCCGCCGAGCGCACCGCGGCCTGCTCGCGCGGGGTATAGGCACGCAGGGCATGCTGGACCCGGTTGCCGAGCTGGCCGGCGATCGTCGGCGGGATGTCGATGGGATTCTGCGTAATAAAATAGACGCCGACACCCTTGGACCGGATCAGCCGCACCACCTGCTCGACCTTCTCGACGAGAGCCGGGGGCGCATCGCTGAACAACAGGTGGGCCTCGTCGAAGAAGAAGCAGAGCTTCGGCTTGTCGATATCGCCAACCTCCGGAAGCTGCTCGAACAATTCCGACAGCAGCCACAACAGGAATGTCGAATAGAGCCGCGGCGATGCCATCAGCCGCTCGGCGGCCAGGATGTTGACGACGCCGCGCCCGTCTTCGGCAACCGCGAGCAAGTCCGCCAGCTCGAGCGACGGCTCGCCGAAGAACTGGTCGCCGCCCTGCGAGCGAAGCTGCAACAGCGACCTCTGGATCGCGCCGACGGATTGTTTGGAGACGTTGCCGTAGGTCAATGTCAGCTCGGACGCCCGCTCGCCGACATGAGCGAGCATCGACTGCAGGTCGTCGAGGTCGAGCAGAAGCATGCCCTCGCGGTCGGCAAGGTGAAAGGCGATGGCGAGGACGCCCTCCTGGGCGTCGCTGAGATTCATCAGGCGCGACAGCAGCAACGGCCCCATTTCGCTGACCGTCGTGCGGATGCGATGGCCGAGGGTCCCAAACAGGTCCCAAAGCTGCACCGGACATTCGCGATAGCGCCAATCCGAATAGCCGATCTCGGCGGCCCGCGCGGCGAAGGGCTTGTGAGTCGCCGCGGTCGGCGAGCCGGACATCGCGCAACCGGCGAGATCGCCCTTGATGTCCGCGGCGAAGACGGGGATTCCGGCTTCGGAAAGGCCTTCGATCATGCCCTGGATCGTGACGGTCTTGCCGGTTCCGGTCGCGCCGGCGATCAGGCCGTGCCGGTTGGCCCGGGAAAGTTCGAGATATTGCCGCGAGGCGCCGCCAGGGCCGCTGCCGATGAAAATCGCGGACTTGCCCATCCTACCCATCCCTGCCCGACTTCATCCTTCGCCGAGCGAAGGCGAAATCGCAAGAAGAGGCACCCCCTAACCCCGAAGCACTTCGGACAATGCGCGCTGCAGGCTTTCCAGCGAATAGGGCTTTTGGAGCAGCGGAAAGCCGGTCGGTGTCCGGTCCGAAAGCACGTGGCTGTAGCCGCTGGTCAGTACCACCGGCAGGCTGGGCCATTTGTCCCGGACCTGGCGGGCGAACTCGATCCCGTCCATGCCGGGCATGACAATGTCGCTGAATACGACATCGAAGGCTCGACCATCTTCGTCGAGCAGCGCCATTGCCTCGGCGGCATTTGCAGCGAGAGTCGATTCGTAACCGAGGTCGGCAAGCACCTGCTCGGCGAAGCTGCCGACATCGCGATTGTCCTCGACGACCAGCACCCGCCCGCCATGACCATGCTCGCCCAGCGACTCGACCGCATCGCGCGAGGTCAATCCTGCTGATTCGGCCTGCGGCAGGTAGATGGTGAAGGTGGCACCCTCGCCGGGCTTGCTCTGCACGGCGATCTCGCCGCCGGACTGCTTGGCGAAGCCATAGACCTGGCTGAGGCCGAGGCCGGTGCCCTTGCCGACCGACTTGGTGGTGAAGAATGGCTCGAAAATCTTGTCGAGGTTTTCGCTGGCAATGCCGTGGCCACTGTCGGCGACGCTGACCGCGACGAACGTGCCGCCGAGGTTGGCAAGATCCGGCGGCGAGCTGGCGACGGCTTCGACCCTGATTTCGAGCGTCCCCTCGCCATTCATGGCATCGCGCGCATTGACTGCCATATTGACCAAAGCAGCCTCGAACTGAGTCGGGTCGGCAACGACGATACAGTCATCACATTCGGCCAGCACTTCGAGCCGGATTCGGGAGCCAAGCAGGCTCCGGAGCATCTCGGCGACCGTCTTCACCCGCTGCGCAGCGTCGAATGTTTCAGGCTTCAATGCCTGGCGCCGGGCAAAGGCGAGCAACTGGCTAGTGAGCCGGGCTGCGCGATCGGCAGTCTCGGCGATCGCATCCACGTATCGGGTGCGCTTCTCGTCATCGAGGCCGGGTCGCTTCAGCACGTCGGCCGAGCCGAGGATGACCGTCAGCATATTGTTGAAATCGTGGGCGATGCCGCCGGTGAGCTGGCCGATCGCCTCCATCTTCTGCGCCTGGCGAAGCGCTTCGTTGGCGTGCTCAAGCTCCGCAGTGCGTTCCACCACCCGCTGCTCGAGTAGCTCGTTGGTCCGCTGCACCGCCTGATAGAGGCGGGCGTTATCGATGCTTATCGCTGCCTGCGAAGCGAGGCCCTCCATCAGCCGCTCATGGGCATCGGTGAAGCAGCCGGTTTTTTCGTGACCGAAGAACAGCCCGCCCAGGACCTCGCCCGAGCGGCCGATCACCGGCACCGCCAGATAGCTGCGGACGGGCAAATGGCCTTTGGGCATGCCGTAATGCGGTGCACTTTTGCCGTAGCGCGAATCGCGCGTGATGTCGCCGGAGCGGATCGTCCCCGTGCCACTGAAGGTCGGATGGAAAACCGCCGTGTTGCGCGGCATTCCGAAGTTGAACTGAGAAGGGTCGGCCCCGGACAGGGTGTAGAGCATGTAGCTTTCACCCCGCTGGTCGACGACGTTGTAAAAGAAGGCGCCAAACTCGGCCCCGGTTAGCTCCACGCCGGCGTCGGTGACCATTTGCACGACCTTTTGCAGGTCGAGCTCACCCGACAAAGCGGCGCCGGTGCGGTTGAGCGTCTCGAGGATTCGGCTCTGCTCGCGCAGCGCCTCCTGCGCCTGCTTTTCCTCGCTGATGTCGCGGGCCTCGATCACGGTTCCGATCGGCTTGCCTGTTTCATCACGGACCGGCGAGGCGGTGAAGGCGACCGGGTAGAAATGCCCGTCCTTGTGGACGAACACTTCTTCCCCCTGGACCTGATCGTCCTCGGGAAAGGCCCGGTCGATCGGACATTCCTCGAGCGGATAGGGCCGGCCGTCGGGATGCTTGTGATGGATGACGTCGTGAAGCGGCCGTCCCTGGGTCTCTTCAAAGCAATAACCGGTCAGCTCCTCGGCCGCCCGGTTCATGAACACGCAATGCTGGCGGTCATCCATCATGAACACCGCCATCCGGGTATTGTTGATGATCGCGTTGAGCCGCTGCGATGCGCCGTGCAATGCGTCGCCGGCCGGCCGGCCATCCCCGGCACCGGTTTCGCTCGTATTCCCCTCGGTCACCTCAGCCATCGCCGCCCTCGAACCTCCGAGACGAGCAGAACAACCGGCATGGCGAAAAGTGCATTTCGCCGCCTCGGACGGCCCATTTCAAAGCCGAGTACGGATCTGCGATCAGCGGCTGCCGATCTGGATCCCGACGAACGCTTCGGGGGCATTGCCGCGCTTGACCAGCAGCAGGACGCTGGTCCGGCCGGCGCGCCGCGCCGCCTCGACCGCCTGCTGCACTTGAGCGGGGGTGGTCACCGGCTGACGATTGACCGACATGATGAGGTCGCCACGGCGAATTCCACGTTCCGCAGCGTCGCTGTTCGGGTCGACTGCCGTGACGATCACGCCGCGCGCGTCGGCGGGCAAGTTGACCGAACGGGCGATCGCCGGGGTCAGCGCCTGAAGCGATAGCCCCAGCGATTGCTGGGCCGGGGTGGCCGGCGCCGATTCCTCCGGCATGCCCTGCTCGTTGTCGGCGCCGAGTTGCCGCGCCAGCTCTTCCTCGGTCGGGCGCTGCCCGACGGTGACCTGGATCGTCTGGCGGCGACCGTCGCGGATGATCTCGACGGGAATGCGCGATCCGACCGGAGTGTTGGCGATGAGGAACGACACGGTCTCGTCCGGCGTGACCTCGCGGCCGTTCACCCGGAGAATGACGTCGCCTTGCCGGATCCCGGCGCGGGCGGCGGGCTCGTTCGGCTGCACCGAGCGCACCAGTTCGCCGCGGTCCTTGGGAAGGCCGAGCGCACCCGCGATATTCTCGTCGAGCGGCTGAAGGCCGACGCCGAGGTAGCCGCGCTGCGGCCGCTGGCCGCGCCGAAGCGATTCGATGACCGGCCGGGCAAGTTCGACCGGGATGGCGAGGCCGATACCGACCGAGGCCCCGGTCGGCGAAATGAGCGCCGTATTGATGCCGATGACGTTGCCGTTGAGATCGAACATCGGGCCGCCCGAGTTGCCCATGTTGATGCTGGCGTCAGTCTGGATGTAGCGGTCGTAGGCGCCGACGCCAGTGATCCCGCGGTGAAGCGCCGAGATGATCCCGGCGGTCACCGTCCCGCCGAGGCCGTAGGGGTTGCCGATCGCAAGCACCCAGTCGCCGACGCGGGCGCGGGTCGAATCGCCCCACTGGACGAAGGGAAGGTTCTGGCCCTCGATCTTGAGCAAGGCCAGGTCCGAAGTCGGATCGCGGCCGACGACTCGCGCCGGATATTCGCGGCGGTCGACGGTGGTCACGGTGATGCTGTCGACCACTCCGCTGCCGCCGGCGGCCTGGATCAAATGGTTGTTGGTGACGATGTAGCCGTCGGCCGAGATGATGAAGCCCGAGCCGAGCGAGCCGGTCTCACGAGTCCGCGGGCTCGGGGCGCCCGGAGCCGATTCGGGAAAGCCGAAGCGGCGGAGGAATTCCTCGAGCGGGTCGGCCTGGGTGCGGACCGGCACTCGCTGACGGGTCGAGATGTTGACCACCGCGGGCTGCAGACGCGCAGCCAGCTCGGCGAAGGACATCGGCGCGCCAGGCCGCGGTGCCAAGGCCGCCGGTGCATTCTGAGCGACCTGGGCCCCGGCCTGGCCGGTGGCGAGGGAAAAAGCCGTACCACCCAATAGCAGGGCCGTCGCGACCCCATAGGCATAGCGCACTTTGCCGGACTCCTTCGACGAACTCATCGATACCTCTTCAGCTGGACGGACCATTCCGTGGGAAACGTCCGACACCATGAACCCGATTTGAACGAGGCGTCAGCGCCCCCGTCCAGTGAATTCGCGCAGATACTCATTCTGCGGAGACATGACGATGCTCGACGGGGCGGCCCGATCGTTGGCGTCGCCGACGAAGGTCGCCTCGTACGACTGCATCGCCCGGTAGAACTCATAGAATTGCGGGTCTTTCCCGAACGCCGCCGCATAAGTGCGGGCGGCCTCGGCATCGGCCTCGGCGCGGATGATCTGCGCCTGCTTGGCGCCCTGGGCGCGGATCGAGCGCGCCTCCTGCAGCCTCGCCGTGCGCATCCGGTCATAGGCCGACTGCAGCGGGGTGCCGCTCGGCAGGTCCGCCTTCTTGATCCGGACGTCGATGATCTGCGCCCCATATTGGCGCGCGACCCGGTCGAGCTCCCGCCGGACGTTCTCCATCACGCCCTGCCGCTCGGGCGACAAAAGGGCCGCGAACGGGCGCTTGCCGAGCTCGTTCCTCAGCTCCGAGCCGAGGATCGGGCGAAGCGCGTCACGGACTCGGTCCTCGCTCCTCGCGCTGATGTACATCTGCAGCGGGTCGACGATCCTGAAGCGGGCGAAGGCATCGACCTCGAGCCGCAGCTGGTCGGTGGAAAGGACCTGCTGCCGCTCCATGTCGACGTCGAGAACCCGCTTGTCGATCCGGACGATGTTCTCGATGAACGGCAGGCGCCACGAGATACCCGCGCCGGTCTGGCCAATCGGCTGGTTCGGACTGTAGCGGTTGATGATCCGCTCCGCTTTGCCCATGCGCACGACGACGGCCTGCTGGGTTTCGGGGATGATCGGAAAACTGCCGAGCAAAATGACAAGAACAAACAGGCCGACGAAGGCGCTCAGCATCGGCCGGCGGCGAACGAGCTCCATCACTGGCCACCCCCGTTCCCGCTCGAGCGAACCGATCGCTCGACCTGCGGCAGCGGCAGATAGGGCGTCACTCCGGGCGCCTCGACGATCGTCTTGTCGACGTTTTTCAGCACTCTCTCCATCGTCTCGTAGTACATCCGCCGCTGCGTGACGCCGGGCGCGAGCCGGTATTGCTCGTAGATGCGGTCGAAGGCCGTCGCTTCGCCCTGCGCCTTGGCGGTCAGCTGAAGTGCATAAGCGCGCGCCTGGTTGATGTAGCTCTGCGCTTCCTGCTGGGCGGCGGTGACCTCCTTGAACGCGTCGTTGACCGCCTGCGGCGGGTCGGCCTGCTTGATCGCCACGCCCTGAATCGTCACCCCGGCCCGGTAGGCGTCGAGGATCCGCTGCATGGCCTGCGTGACCCGTTGCTCGATTTCGCCGCGGCCCTCGCCGATCGCGTCGTTGAGGGTCACTCCGCTGACGACGGCGCGCATCGCGCTTTCCCCGACCTCGCGGATCGTTTCGTCGGGACGGGCGAGCTGGAACAGATAGGATTCGGGATCGCGGATGTTCCAGCGCACCGAATAAGCAATGTCGATGATGTTCTGGTCGCCGGTGAGCATCAGGGTCTCGGCGCCAGTCGAGCCGAGGTCGATGTTGCGGATATTCTCGACGTCGATCTTGATCACTCGGTCGATCGGCGCCGGGAAGGTGAAGCCGATGCCCGGACCCAAGGTGTGGCTATAGGCTCCGAACCGAGTGACCACGCCCCGCTCTTCCGGGGAAATGCGGTGGAAGCTGGTGAAGATCAGCCATAGAGCGGCAAGGCCGATTGCCCCCCACAACAGCATCGAGCCGCTCGGGCGGCCAGGGATTCCGCCGCCGCCAGGGCCGCCGTCGCCGAAACGGGCGCGGCTTTTTTTCAGGAAGTCGTCGAGCGAGGAAACGTTGCTGGCCGGCGCCCTGGTCCGGCGCCGCTTCGGCGGCTCGCCCCACGGTCCCGATCCGCCGCTCGAGGGCGGCTCGTCGTCGCCGCCGCCGGGTGGCGATCCCCAAGGTCCCTTGATGTCGCTGAACAGACCGCGGGCCCGCGTGCCCAACCCCGAAAACATGCTCATGGAGGCTTTATAGGAACCGTTCGGCCCGAAAAACAGTGGCAAGCGGGAGTTAAGCGCCTATCTGCCGCGCGATGACCGCCGAGAGCGACACTCTGGCCGCCCTCGACCGCCTGCCGGAGGCGGCGCGGATCCGCTCGCGCAAGCTCAGCGGCAATGTCGCGACCATCATCGCCGACGGCACCGGCCTCACCCGATCCGAGCTCGAACGGCTCGAGTCCGACCTGCGCTCGGCAGCGCTGGCGCTTCCCGGCGTCGACGACGCGCGCATCGCCCTGACCGCCGAGCAGCCCGGTCGCCGCCTCGTCGCCATCGCCAGCGGCAAGGGCGGGGTCGGCAAGTCGACCCTCGCCGCCAACCTCGCGATCGCCCTGGCGCGAAGCGGCCACAGGGTCGGGCTGATCGATGCCGATATCTACGGGCCTTCCCAGCCGACGCTTCTTGGCAGCGATGCGAGGCCGGAGGCCGAGGGCGACCGCCTACTTCCGGTCGAGGCGCAGGGATTGAAGTTCCTATCGCTTGGCCAATTGGTTTCGCCCGGGCATGCGCTCGCCTGGCGAGGGCCGATGGCGACCGGAGCGCTGGCCAAGCTGGTCGAGGCCGACTGGGGCGATTGCGACCTGCTGCTGGTCGACATGCCCCCCGGCACCGGTGACGTGCAGCTGTCGCTGATCCAGAAGTCCCGGCCCGCGGGAGCCGTGATCGTGTCGACGCCGCAGGATCTGTCGCTGATCGACGCCCGGCGGGCGATCGACCTGTTCCGCAAGACCGAGGTGCCGGTGCTTGGGCTGGTCGAGAATATGTCGAGCTACGTCTGCCCGCATTGCGGCGAGCCGTCCGAACCGTTCGGCACCGGCGGCGCTGAGGCCGCTGCGGCGGAAATCGGAGTGCCGTTCCTCGGCCGACTGCCGCTGTCGCTCGCCCTGCGCGAGGCATCGGATTCAGGCTCGCCGCTCGGCGAGGGGCCGGAAGCCGAGGCGTTCGACCGGCTCGCCGCGAAATTGGCGCAGGCAATGGAAACGAGCCGCGGCTGACGCATTTCACCAGCGGAGGTGGCCGCCATGCCTCTCGATCGTGACGAAGACATTGCCGAGCTTCTCGGCCGGGCCCGGACGATCGCCATGGTCGGAGCGTCCGACCGCCCCAACCGGGCGTCCTACGGAGTGATGCGTTTCCTGCAGTCGCGCGGCTACCGGGTCATCCCGGTCAACCCACAGATCGCCGGCGAGCAGCTGCACGGCGAGCGCGTGGTCGCAAGCCTCGCCGACATCGGCGAGCCGATCGACATCGTCGACATCTTCCGCCGCCCGCTCGCCGCCGGTGACGCCGTTGACGAGGCGATCGCGGCCGGTGCCAGGGCGGTGTGGCTTCAGCTCGGAGTAATCAACGAGGAGGCCGCCCGCCGTGCGGAGGCGGCCGGGCTCAAGGTGGTGATGGACCGTTGCCCGAAAATCGAGATCGCCCGGCTGAGGCTGCCCGCCCTCGCCTAGGCGGCGGCGACCGTCATTTCCGGGACCAGCAAAGTCGGGGCATCGATGCCGCGGCGGAACTCGAGGTCCGAGCCCGGCTCGAGGCTCGCGAACATGTCGACGAGGTTCGAGGCGATGGTGATCTCCGCTACCGGCTCGGCAATCTCGCCGTTGCGAACCAGAAATCCGGCAGCGCCGCGGCTATAGTCGCCGGTGACCGAGTTGACGCCCTGGCCGATCAGCTCGGTGACGAGGATCGCTTGCGGAAAGGCGGCGAGCAGCTCGGCGCGGCTGCGCGTGCCGGGCGCAATATAGAGGTTGCTTGGGCTGGCTCCCGGGGCACCGCCGACACCGCGCGCGGCGTGGCCGGTCGGAGCGATCCCGAGTTGCCGCGCCGACGCGCTCTCGGCGATCCAGCTGGTCAGGATCCCTTCGGCGACCAGCTCGCGGCGGGCGACCCGAACCCCTTCGCCGTCGAACGGGCGCGAGCGCAAACCGCGCCGGCGAAGCGGGTCGTCGACGATTGTCACTCCGCCAGCGAACACGCGCTCGCCGAGCCGGTCCTGGAGAAAGCTCGACCTGCGCGCCACCGCCGAGCCGCTGATCGCGGCGGCGAAATGGCCGAGCAGGGAGCTGGCGACGAGGGGATCGAACAGCACCGGCATTCGCCCGGGCCTGGGCCTCATCGGGTTGAGCCGGGCGACGGCGCGTTTGCCGGCGAGCCAGCCGATCTCAGCGGCATCGTCGAGGTCGGCAAAATGGCGGCCGCTGTGCCACGCATGGTCGCGCTGCATGCCTGAGCCTTCGCCGGCGACCACCGCCGCCGAGCAGCTGTGGCCGGTGGCGCGATAGGCGGAGGCGAAGCCGGCCGAAGTCGCGAGCGCGACGGTCGAAGCCGAGCTGCTGGCGGCGCCGCCGCTCGAATTGGTGACTCCGGGAACGGCGAGCGCCGCCGTCTCCGCGTCGAGGGCGCGCTGGCGCAGCACCGCCGGGTCGGGCTCGGCCGGATCGTCAGCATCGATGAACGGCAATTGGCCGCGGTGCAGCAGCTCCTCTGGTGCGAGGCCGGAATGGGGGTCCTCGGGCGCCTCGGCGGCCATCGCCAGCGATCGCTCGACCAGCATTGCCAGTGATTCGCTCGAAAAGTCGGACGAGGAGACGGTCGCCGAGCGGCGGCCGTGGAATACGCGCAGACCTATCTCCTCGCCCTCGGAGCGGTGGACGTGCTCGAGCTCGCCGAGCCGCACCTGGACGCTGCTCGACCGGTCTCCGGCGTATATGGCGTCGGCGGCATCGGCGCCGGCGGCAATTGCGCGCTCGACGAGGCTTTCGGCGATGGTGCGGGCGTCATCGACGGCAAGCATGGCGCGCCGTTAGCCCAACTCAGTGCTCCTGCGAAGGCAGGAGCCCAGTCCAGCGCGCGAGCGCTGCTGGCGCAGCGCGTCTGGGTCCCTGCCTTCGCAGGGATACTAGTTTATGCTCTGCCCGACGACCAGCATTGCGAGGAAGACGAGCAGCCCTGCCGTGCGGTTCGATCGAAAGAGCTTCAGAGCGCCTTCGCCGTCCTTCGGATCGACGCGCAGCGCCTGGCCCGCGAGGTGGAGCGCTGCCGGCAGCAGGGCCAGCAGCGCCACCCAGTCCGGCCGCACCGACCACAAAGCCGCGGCCCAGCCGGCAAGCGCCAGCGCGTAGAGCGCCGCCACGCCTGCCGGCGTCCTCTTGCCGAGCCGGCGGGCGCTCGACTTGACCCCGACGAGGGCATCGTCCTCCATGTCCTGGATGGCGTAGATGGTGTCGTAGCCCACCACCCAGGCGACGGTGCCGAGCCACAGCAGGAGCGCCGGCCAGTCGACACTGCCAGTCACCGCCGGCCATCCGACCAGCGCGCCCCAGCTGAAGACGAGGCCGAGCCATGCCTGCGGCCACCAGGTAATCCGCTTCATGAACGGGTAAGCGGCGACGAGGACGAGGCTGGCCAGCGCCACCAGCTGCGCAGTGCGCTCGAGCTGCACCAGCACGGCGAGGCCGATCAGGCAGAGCAGTGCAATCAGACTCCACGCCGAGGTCAGGCTGACTCGGCGGCTGGCGAGCGGCCGAAGCCGGGTACGCTCGACCCGGGCGTCGAGGTCCATGTCGACAATGTCGTTGTAGACGCAGCCCGCGCTACGCATTGCGAAGGCGCCGAGCGCCAGCCACAGGAACAAATCCCAGCCGCCGCCGACCCCGGCCAGCGCAACGCCCCAGGCGCATGGCCAGAACAGCAGCCAGGTGCCGATCGGCCGGTCGACCCGCATCAGCGAGGCGAACGGCCTCAGCCGAGGCGGCAGGGCACCGATGAACCCTCGCCGCTCGCTGTCGGGGACGATGTCGGTGGTGGCGGTCACGGCCGCGTTCTAGGCAAGAGATCCGCCCGCCCCAACCCCTCCTCACCGAGTGGATCGGAGGAGAGCGGCAATTCGCAGCGATTGCGCCGCAAAGGCGCCGCTGGTCCCCGAACGTCGCAAAAGGGTGCCTCAACTGCCGATTGCCGGAACGGCCGCTTTTTGCCGCGGTTACCCGTGCGTCGCCCGCTATCCGGCGGGCCATGCGACAAGGAGAATATTATGCGACGCGCTATGACCGCGGTGGCCATTATTGCCGCCGCCGCCTTCGGCACCTCGGCACTATCAGCACAGGATTTCACCGGAAAGAGGTTCGACGTCACCCTAAGCGGAGCCGACCACGTCGAGGGTGGCGACCCCGACGGCTCAGGCTCGGCGATGGTTCGAATCAATCTGGGCCAGCGCCAGCTTTGCTACACGCTGAGCGTCAGTGGCATTCAGGCTGCGAACGCGGCCCATATTCACGAGGCGCCAGCCGGTGCCACGGGTCCCGTTGTGGTCAACCTGCAGGCTCCGTCATCGGGCATGAGCCAAGGCTGCGTCACCATCAGCCGCGAAATGGCTCGCGACCTGATCCAGAACCCGCAGGATTATTATATCAACGTCCACAACATGGAATATCCGGGCGGCGCGGTTCGCGGCCAGCTCGACATGTAAGCGAGCGGGGAGCACTGGGCAGCGGGTCTTCGTTCGTTCGCGACGGCCCGCCGCTTGGCCGAGAACGGATCAACCCCCTTCAGCCAGCTCTTGTTGCCGCTGTCTGAAGTCCGAAGGGCGCAGTCCGTATTTGGACTGGAAGGCGCGCGAGAACTGGCTTCGGCTCGCATATCCGACCGAGGTGGCGATCGATTTGACCGGCAGCTCCGAGCCTTTCAGCAGTCGCGCAGCGGCGGCGAGGCGGGCGGCCTGGACAAAGGCCTTCGGGCTGCAGTCGTAGGCGGCCGTGAAGTGATGGATGAAGCGCGACCGGCTCATCGCCGCCGCGGCGGCGAGGCTCTCGACAGTATGGTTGTCATCGGGACAGTCGATAACCGCGGCTATTGCCCGTGCGAAACGGGCGTTGGTCATCAGCAGCGTCGAGGTTCGGTTGTTGGGCTGAGAACGCAACATCACGATCAGCACCTGCTTCATGAGCGCGCTGACGAATGCGCGTGTTCCCAGCCGCGGGCTGCTCAGCTCCTCGAACATCGTCGCAAACAGCTTGTGCAGAAGGGGATCGCGCGACTGTTCGAAAATCGGCCGTTTGACCTGATGAAACAGCGGCAGATCCTGCCCGACAGTGCCGCTGAGTTCGGCGCATCCGAGAACCAGGTCGGCCTGACCGGCAGTGGCACGGAAGCGCACCAGTCCTTCTTCACGAGTACAGACCGGATTTGCGTCCTCGACACGCTCGACCGGTCCTATTCCTGACAAGCTCTTGGCCAGCATCCTGGGCACGATGACGGCCGTGCCCTGCTTGAGCGGGAATCGGCCGTGGCAGCAATCGAAGAACCCTTCCCCGCGGAGGACGAAGTGGACGATGACGCCTTCGAACGGGCTGCATCGAAGGCTGAACTGCCGCCCGATCTCACATATGCCGAATGCCTCGACCCGGATTTCCACCGCCTCGAGGAACCGGTCGATTTCCGACACCTGTTCGCTCATCTGCGGATCAGGCCATATGCCGACGTCAGACCGGTGCTTGGCAACTCGGATCCCCATCAAAAACTTCGGGTTAAACGCTTATGCTTGAATAAGGCTTCTCGGCCTAGTCTCATGCCCTCCGATGTAGCTTTGCCTCCATAGCGCACAGCCGCCTCACCCGCTAAGCGACGGCCATGCCCGCGACGCCTTCCTGGCCGCCGAAAAGCCTGCCGCGCCTGTATGTGCGCGCGCCGTTGAGCGAGGGCGCTCGGGTCGAGCTGGACGGAACCCAGGCCAACTATCTCGGCAATGTGCTTCGTCTGAGGGAAGCCGCCGAGCTGCTGGTCTTTGACGGAAAGTCAGGAGAATGGCTGGCGCGGATCGCCGAGGCCGGGAAGAAACGCATGGCGCTCGCCGTTGAGCGACAGACGCGCGGATTGGAAACAATCCCCGACGCCTGGCTCGCCTTCGCGCCGGTCAAGCGCCACCAGACCGACTGGCTGGTCGAGAAGGCTACCGAGCTCGGCGCCGCTCGGCTGGTGCCGATCATCACGCAGCGCACCATCGTCGATCGGGTTCGGCTCGAGCGGCTCGAGGCAATCGCCATCGAGGCGGCGGAGCAATGCGGGCGCACGCGGCTGCCTGCCCTATCCGAGCCGATGCCGCTCACCCATTTGCTCGGGAATCGCGACCCGGCGCGAACGCTTTATTTCGCCGACGAGGCAGGCGGGGATGCCGCCTCCGCGGCCTTCACGCCCGGGCCGGCGGTGATCCTCACCGGCCCGGAGGGCGGCTTCACCGACGAAGAACGCACCGCCATCCGCGCCGCGCCCAATGCGGTGGCCGTGTCGCTGGGCCCGCGGATCCTGCGCGCCGAGACTGCGGCCCTGGCGGCGCTCACCGCCTATATGACGCTTGCCGGGGACTGGCGATAGGCCCAGCTCAGGATTCCATAACCAGGATCGTGCTGGCGCGGATTCACGCGCGCCGCTAGGGGCCCACTGCAAATGACAACGCGTACCGACACCAGCGCTAGCCCGCCGATCGAGAGCCGCGAGCATCTGCTGTCGACCTTTGCGAGGGGCGAGAAGCCGAAGGCCGACTGGCGCATCGGCACCGAGCATGAAAAATTCGTCTATCGCGTCGAGGACCATCGCGCGCCGTCCTATGACGAGCCGGGCGGCATTCGCGACCTGCTGATGGGAATGACCGAGTTCGGCTGGCAGCCGGTCGTCGAGGACGGCAACGTCATCGCCCTCACCGGCCCCGACGGAACCATCAGCCTCGAACCCGCAGGCCAGCTCGAGCTGTCGGGGGCGATGCTTCGCAACCTTCATGAAACCTGCGCCGAGGCCGGCCGGCACCTCAAGCAGGCGAAGGCGATCGGCGAGCGGGTCGGGGCCGGCTTCCTCGGCCTCGGCATGTGGCCCGACAAGAGCCGCGCCGACCTGCCGATGATGCCCAAGGGCCGCTATGCGATCATGGCCCGCTACATGCCCAAGGTCGGCAACCTCGGCCTCGACATGATGCTCAGGACCTGCACGATCCAGGTCAATCTCGACTATTCGTCGGAAGCGGACATGGTAAGGAAGTTCCGCGTCGGCCTGGCGCTTCAGCCGGTAGCGACCGCTTTGTTCGCCAACTCGCCGCTGACCGAAGGCAAGCCCAACGGCTACAAGAGCTTCCGGAGCCATATCTGGGAAGATACCGACCCCGATCGCACCGGCATGCTGCCGTTCGTGTTCGACGACGGCTTCGGCTACGAGCGCTACCTCGATTACGCCCTCGACGTGCCGATGTATTTCGTCTTCCGCGGCGGCAAGTACATCGACGCCGCCGGGCAGAGCTTCCGCGACTTCCTGGACGGCGAGCTTCCCGCTCTGCCGGGCGAGAAGCCGACCATCTCGGACTTCACCGACCATCTCTCGACGATCTTCCCCGAGGTCCGGCTCAAGAGCTTCCTCGAAATGCGCGGCGCCGACGGCGGTCCGTGGAGCCGAATCTGCGCGCTTCCGGCCTTGTGGGTCGGCTTGCTCTATGACGCTGACGTGCTCGACGCGGCGTGGGACCGGGTCAAGCATTGGACGATCGAGGAGCGCGAGGGGCTTCGCCGCTCGGTTCCGAAGCAGGCGCTGGAGGCACCGGTCCCTGATGGCGGCACGATGCGCGAGCTTGCCGGCGAAGTGCTCGAGCTCGCCCGCACGGGACTGTCGCGGCGCGGCGAGCTCAACAGCATGGGCGACAACGAGGGCGGTTTCCTCGATCCGCTTCACGAAATCGTGTCGAGCGGCAAGACGCCTGCCGACCGGCTGCTGGAAAAGTTCAGCAATGAGTGGCACGGGAATGCCGGCCGCATCTACGCCGAAATGAGTTTCTGAAAAGGAGGACCGACTTGCGGGACATCGACCCCCAGCAGCGCCGCACGCTTTACCCCGAGATCGAGCCGTACAAGACGGGCATGCTCGACGTCGGCGACGGTCACCGCCTCTACTGGGAATTGTGCGGCAATCCGGAGGGCAAGCCGGTCGTCTTCCTCCACGGAGGGCCCGGCGGCGGCTCGAGCCCCAACCATCGCCGCCAGTTCGACCCGGCCCGCTACAACATCCTCGTCTTCGACCAGCGCGGCTGCGGCAAATCGACGCCGCACGCCAGCCTCGAGGGCAATACCACCTGGGATCTGGTCGCCGACATCGAGCGGCTCCGCGAGCAGGTGATGAGCGTCGACCGATGGATGGTATTCGGCGGCAGCTGGGGATCGACCCTGTCGCTGGCCTATGCCCAGACACACCCAGACCGGGTGACCGAGCTGGTGCTTCGCGGCATCTTCCTGTTCCAGCAGTACGAACTCGACTGGATGTACAAGACGGGCGGCGCCTCGCAGCTCTATCCCGACAAATGGGACGAGTTCGTCGCGCCGATTCCCGAAGCCGAGCGCGGCGACCTGGTCGAGGCGTACCGCAAGCGCCTGACCGGCTCCGACCGCGGCGAGCAGCTCGCAGCGGCCAAGGCGTGGAGCAAGTGGGAAGGCGAAATCGTGACCTTGCTTCCTCAGCCGGAGTTCATCGAGGAATTCACCGAGGACGACCGGGCGATCGCAATCGCCCGGATCGAAAACCATTACATGGCCAACCGCGGCTGGCTCGAGGAAGGGCAGCTGCTTCGCAACGCGGACAAGATCCGCCACATCCCGGGCGTCATCGTCCAGGGCCGCCACGATTGCTGCACTCCGCCGGCCGCGGCATGGCAGCTCAAGCAGGCCTGGCCCGAGGTCGAGCTCAACATCGTCCCCGATGGCGGCCATCTCTACAACGAACCCGGCGTCCTCGACGGCCTCGTCCGAGCGACCGACAGATTCGCCGGCCGCTGAATCAGATGGCTTCGGCGGCTGTGGAGAAGGAACGAACCCCGCTTCGCCGGGTGGTCGGCGCCAGCCTGATCGGCACCACCATCGAGTGGTATGACTTCTTCCTCTACGGCGCCGCCGCGGCGCTGGTCTTCAACCGCCTGTTCTTCCCCGACTACGACCCGTTGGTCGGCACCATGCTGGCGTTCGCCACTTATGCGCTCGGCTTCGTCGCCCGGCCGATCGGCGGGATCGTCTTCGGCCATTTCGGCGACCGCATCGGCCGCAAGAAATTGCTGATGTGGAGCCTGATCCTGATGGGTGTGGCGACGGTGCTGATCGGACTCCTGCCGACCTATGACCAGGTCGGCATTTGGGCGCCGCTTGCCTTGATCTTCCTGCGACTGGTGCAGGGCTTCGCTGTCGGCGGCGAATGGGGCGGTGCGGTGCTGATGGCCGCCGAACACGGGGACGCGAGACGCCGCGGCTTCTGGGCGAGCTGGCCGCAGGCGGGAGTCCCGGCCGGCAACCTGCTCGCCGCCGGCGTGCTGGCGCTGATGGCGGCAATCCAGCCCGAGGACGAATTCCTCGCCTGGGGCTGGCGGGTGCCCTTCGTCCTGTCGGCGCTGCTGGTCGTCGTCGGCTGGTACATCCGCAACCGGGTCTCCGAGAGCCCGATGTTCGAGAAAGCGATCGACGAGGCGGAAATCCCACCCAAGCTGCCGGCGATGGACGTGGTGCGCGAACGCCCCAAGGCGCTGGTGCTCGGCGCCGGCCTGCGGGTCGGCGAGAACATCTCTTATTACATCCTCACCGTCTTCTCGCTGACCTATTTGGTCGACGTGGCGGCGGAGAGCCGAAGCCTGGCATTGAACGCGCTCCTCGCAGGCGCCGCGGTGCAATTCTTCGCCATCCCCTTCTTCGCTTTCCTTTCCGATCGGATCGGCCGCAGGCCGGTCTATGCGTTCGGCGGCCTTGGCCTTGCCGCCTGGTGCTTCCTGCTGTTCCCGTTGCTCGGCTCGGGCGACAATGCGCAGATCGTCCCCGCATTGGTCGTCGGACTGGTGCTGCACGGCGCCATGTACGGGCCGCAGGCGGCGTTCATCACCGAGCTCTTCCCGACCCGCATCCGCTATTCGGGCGTGAGCCTGGCCTACCAGCTGACCTCGATCGTCGCCGGCTCGCTGGCGCCGATCATCGCGCTGGCGCTTTACCAGGCCTACGGCTCGGCGACGCCGGTGGCGATCTATGTCGGGATCGGCTGCGCGATCAGCGGCGTCACGGCGCTCCTCGCGCGGGAAACCAAGGGGGTCGAGCTGGCGGAGATACGGTAGTTTCGGGCCGCGCTATAGCTCCGGCAGCGCCTGGTTCGCATGGCCCCAGCCGGCGAGTGCTCTCGACGACGCGCGATCGAGCAGCAGGTCGACGTCGCGGATGGTGAAGGCGTTGCCGCCTTTGAAATCGTCGAGCTCTTCCCAGGTGACCGGCGCGGCGACCGGGGCGCCTTCGCGGGCGCGGGCGGAATAAGGCAGCACCGCCGTCGCGCCGCGCTGGTTGCGCAGCCAATCGAGGAAGATCCGCCCCTTGCGCTGCGCCTTGCGGATGTTGGCGGTGAAGCGCTCGGGCTCGGCCTCGGCGACGGCGCGGCTGAAGCGGTCGGCGAAGCTCTTGACGGCGGCCCAGTCGGCCGACTGGTCGAGGGGGATGACGACATGGATGCCCTTGCCGCCGGTCAGCAGCGGGAAGCTGGTGAGGCCGAGGTCGGCGACCAGCTCGCGAACCCGCACCGCCGCTTCCTTCACTTTGGCGAAGTCGAGGCCGACGTCGGGGTCGAGGTCGAAGACCAGCCGGTCGGGCTGCTCGACCTTGTCGATGCGGCTGCCCCAGCCGTGGAACTCGATCGTGCCCATCTGGACGAGCTGCAGAAGCCCGCGCGCATCCTCGACGTAGAGATAGTCCTGAACGTCGCCCTTCTTCTCCTCGATGGGGAATTGCTTGACGTGCTCGCCGAAGGTGCCGCTGTCGTGCTTCTGGAAGAAGCATTTCTTGCCGCGCCCCTGCGGGCAGCGGATCAGGGTCGTCGGCCGCCGGGCGAGGTCGACCAGCATCACCGCCGCGACCGCCGCATAATAATCGGCGAGGTCCTGCTTGGTCAGATCATCCTCGGGGTAGATCACGCGCTCGGGGTTACTGATGGCGATGCCGAAGTCGGCTGCGGTCGAGCGCCTGGCCTTGGTTTTCTTTCTTTCCGATGCCTTGAGATGCTCGGGCACCTCCCGAACCACCTCCCTGGCCGGCTTGTCGTCGCGCATTGCGATGAAGCTCGGGTGGCGGAGGATTCCGTCGCTGGTGAATTCGGTGAAGGCGACTTCGGCGACCAGCTCGGGCTTCAGCCAATGGGCTTGCCTGCGATCGGCGCGCGGCACTTCGACCGCCGCCTTCTCCACCTCCAGCGGCCGCATCCGGTCGAGGATTTCCTCCATCGTCTTCGCATCGAAGCCGGTGCCGACCTTGCCCGCATAGGTCAGCTTGCCCTTGTCGCGCACCGCGAGCAGCAGCGAGCGGAACCCTCGCCGCTTGTCGCTTTCCGACCAGGCGACGACGACGAACTCCTGCCTCTGGATGCATTTGACCTTGAGCCAGCAGCGGGTGCGAGCGCCGCGATAGGGGGCGCTGGCTTTCTTCGAGATGATGCCCTCGCCGCCCTCCTGGCAAATGGCGTCGAACAGGGCCTCGCCCTTGGCGACGACATGGTCGCCGTAGAGGATCGGCGACGAGACGCTTTTCAGCAGCGCCGCGAGGCGTTCCTTGCGCTCGAGGTTCGGCAGGCCGGTGACGTCCTCGCCGCGGTCGACCAAAAGGTCGAAGGCGTAGAAAGCCAGGTTCGCCCCCTTGCTCTCCTTGAGCGTCGCCTGAAGCAGCTGGAAATCGGGCTTGCCCTGCTTGTTCAAGGCCACCACCTCGCCGTCGATCAGGCAGCCGGCGGGAAGCTCGGCCGCAGCCTTGACCAGCGCCCGGAACTTGTCGCTCCAGTCCTTGCCGTTGCGGGTCCAAGCGGTCGCCGCACCTTCTCCGGTGGCGATCAGAAGCCGGTAGCCGTCATATTTATATTCGTGAATCCAGTCCGACCCGGTGGGGACGGAATCAACCAAAGTGGCGAGCTGCGGCTGCTGGAACTTCGGCGGGCCGACCGCCGCCTTCTTCTTCTGCCGACCGCCTTTCTGATCGCCGCGGTTGGATCGCCAGACGTCGCTGCCGCTGGCGATCTCGGCCATCGTCCGGCCGGTAGTGACGCTGGTCACGCATTCGTCGACCAGCGCATCGCCGGCTTCCGGCCTGGCATGGTCGTCGGTGACCTTCTTCAGCATCCACGGCTCGCCGCGCTCGCCCGGTCGCGGCTTCAACCGGAACAGCACCCATTCGCCCTTAATTCGCTCGCCCTCTAGCGAGAAGTGGAGATGGCCTTCCTCGATCGTCTTGCTCGGGTCCTTGCCGGGCTCGGGGACCCAGCGGCCACGGTCCCACAGCATCACCGTCCCGCCGCCATACTCGCCGGCGGGAATCGTCCCTTCGAAATCGCCATAATCGAGGGGATGGTCCTCGGTGCGCATGGCGAGGCGCTTTTCGGCCGGATCGAGGCTCGGGCCCTTGGGCACTGCCCAGCTTTTCAGCACCCCGTCGAGCTCGAGCCGAAAGTCCCAGTGCAACCGCGACGCGTCATGCTTCTGAACGACGAAGCTATCGCCCTTGCCCTTGAGCTTGCGACCCTTGGGCTCCTTTGTCTTCGCGAAGTCGCGCTTGGCGTTGTAGGTGTCGATGTCGAGCGCAGCGCGGCGGGGCATCAGCAGTTCTCCTGCGAAGGCAGGAGTCTAGACCAGCGCCGCAGGCGCTGCCTTTCGGCAGCGGGCTGGGCCCCTGCCTGCGCAGGGGCACTGCTCACCGCTTCCGTCCACCGGCCGCGGCCTTGGCCGGCGCCTTCTTGGCACCGGTCGACCGAGGCCGGGGCGCAGAGCGGGCAGCCGGTTTCGGCTTCGCCGGCGATTTGCTCCCGCCGCCTGCCTTGGAATCGTCGCCAAGACTCTTCTTCAGCGCCGCCATCAGGTCGATGACGTTCGAACCCTTCTGCGGCTTGTCGTCGTCCGGATCCTGGATCACCCGCCGCCCCTTGGCCTTGCGCTTCTCCTCGATGAGGCCCTTCAGCGCGTCGATGTAGCGGTTCTCGAACTCGCTTGCCTTGAACTCGCCCGTCTTCCGCTCGATCAGCATCGACGCCATGTCGAGCAGGTCCTCGTCGGGCTTGGTGTCGCCGATCTCGCGGAAATAAGACGCCGCCTTGTGGACCTCGTCGGCATAGCGCAAAGTCTCGAGCAGCAGGCCGCGGCCGCAGGGCTTGAGGGCGACGACATATTCCTGGCCGCGCATCGCCAGCTGGCCGACTCCGACCTTTTTCGCCTGACGGAGCGCGTCGCGCAGCACCACGAAAGCCTCCTCGGCGAGGTCGTCGGCAGGGACCACGTAATAAGGCTTGTCGAAATACATGGCGTCGATGTCGTGCAGGTCGACGAACTGGACGAGTTCCAGGGTCTTGCGGCTTTCCAGCTTCACGCTCTCGATCTCTTCGGGGTCGAGCAGGACATACTCGCCCTTGGTGACCTCATAGCCCTTCATGATCTCGTCGCGGTCGACGGGGCCGATTCCGGGCACGACCTTTTCGTAGCGGATGCGCTTGCCCGACGGCTCGTGCACCTGGTGGAAGGAAATCGACTTTCCGCTCTTGGTCGCGGGGTAAAGCTCGACCGGAATCGACACGAGCGCCAGCCTGATCTGTCCACGCCAAATGGGTCTCGCGGCCATCGCGCCGTCTCCTTGAGCTTCCGGGTGCGATTCAATCGCCGGAGGGGCGGACTCGTTCCGCCAAGCTGGTGGCGGCGGCGATGGGCTAACGGACGCTCGACCGTGAAGCTCGGGGAGCCGGCGCTCTGGGCCGTTGCGGCATCAGCGGGTCAGGCGGCTGACCTCGCGCATGCGAGTCGCCGATATCGCATGGAGCTGCTCATCGAGCGTGATCTGCTCGACGACATAGCCAACGTCCCTGCCGTAGAAGACGTGGGTGATGTTGGGCAGCGGAACGACCAGGAAACGGCCTTCGTGGACGGACAGGGATCGCTCGATTCGCTGGCGTACCTCATAAAAGTCCAGCGGGTTGCTGGCGTCCGTGCCGCCCGTATCGCGGACCGCAATGCAGACCTGGCCGACACGGCGAAGGCCCTCTTCGATCAATGCGCGGTGGCCGTCGTGAAAAGGTTGATAGCGTCCGATGAACAAAGCAGTGGGCGCCTTGGCGTTGAACACCGGCCGCAGTCGCCGGACAATTTCCTCGACCCAATATTCCGGTTCTCCGTCCCCAGTTACCCGCACGTCATAGCGCGCCGGCGGCTCCCAGAGACGGTTGGTGTCCTCGAAGCGGCCCGATTGGATGCGGTCGACCCAAATGACGAAAGCCTCTCCGAACGCGGCGCGCGTGCTCTCGGTGGGACAAATGAAATCGGCGATCGCATCGGAACCGCTCGCCACCACCAGATCGCACAAGTGGCCCATCCGCCGGGCGTGCTCGATGCGATCCTCGGTCGAGAAGCCGAGGTCCTTGTTGATGTGCTCCCTGATATCGTCGTTGTTGAAGTGGACTGCGCCGAGCCTGGGCGCGAGTAGCCGAGACAAAGTGGTCTTGCCGGCTCCAGGCAGGCCCATGACAAGGATTTTCCTGCGCACGCTGTTGTTCCTCTCATCGGCCGAACAGGGGCCTGTGCCGGGGTTGTCATCGACGTTGCGCCAAATGTCGAGGCCACAGGCGCGTCGATCGTCTTTTCGGGCAGAATGGATCATCGGGCGGCGCATGCGCGCGCGGCTTGGCGCGAGGCCGGGGCCGCCCTAGGCTGCGGCGGTGGCGATGCAAGACACGACAACCCGGCTGCACCCGAGCCTGATCGAGGCAGCGGTGGCGCTCAACCAGGACCGGCTCGACGTCGCCGAGCGAATCCTGAAGCCGCATCTCAAGGCGGATCCGTTCGACGTGCGGGCAATGCGGATGCTCGCCGAGCTGGCAGCGCGGATCGGACGGCTGAAGGACAGCGAGGCGCTCCTTCGGCGGGCGCTGGAAATCGCCCCGGGGTTCACTGCGGCGCGCGCCAATCTGGCGCTGGTCGTCGGCCGTCTCGGCCGGCCCGCCGAAGCGCTCGAGCTGCTCGACGAAATCTTCAGGGTCGAACCCGACGGCATCGCCCACATGAACCTCAAGGCGGCGACCCTCGGACGGCTCGGCGACTTCGAGGAAGCGATTCAGCTTTATGAACGGGTGATCGAACGCGCGCCCAACCAGCCGCGGGTGTGGGTCAGCTACGGCCATATGCTGAAAACTCTCGGCAGGCTCGACGAAGGGATCGCCGCCTATCGCAAGGCGGTGGCACTGAAACCGACGCTGGGCGAAGCCTGGTGGAGCCTCGCCAACCTGAAGACGGTCCGGTTCAGCGCCGAGGACATCGACGCCATGACGGCGGCGCTGGGCCAGCCGGGAATCGGCGAGGAAGACCGCTTTCACCTCGACTTCGCGCTCGGCAAGGCGTTTCACGACCTGCGCCGCTTTGACGACGCCTTCGCCCATTATTCGGCCGGCAATGCGCTAAGGCGACGCTACCATCCCTATCGCAGCGAGGACGTGACCCGGATGGTCGACCGGAGTATCGAGCTGTTCACCAAGGAGACGCTGACCGCGCCGGGCGGGTGCGCGGCAACCGACCCGATCTTCATCCTCGGCATGCCGCGAGCCGGTTCGACGCTTGTCGAGCAGATCCTCGCCTCGCACAGCCAGGTCGAGGGCACGTCGGAGCTTCCCGACATGCCCATGATTGCCCGCGAGAACGGCAACTATCCCGGCTCTGCGGCAGCGATGAGCGCCGACCACCGCGCTGCTCTGGGCGAGGAATATCTGAAGCGCGCGTCGGTCCAGCGCCGGAGCCAGCGGCCGCTGTTCATCGACAAGCTGCCCAACAATTGGATGTTCGTCCCCTTCATCCTGCTGGTGCTACCGAACGCAAGGATCATCGACGCTCGGCGTCATCCGCTCGGGTGCTGCCTGTCGAATTTTCGCCAGCATTTCGCGCGCGGGCAGGACTTCACCTACGATCTCGGCGACCTCGGGCGCTATTATCGCGACTATGTGCGCCTGATGGCGCATGTCGACGCCTTGCTCCCCGGACGCGTGCACCGGGTGATCTACGAGCGCATGGTCGCGGACACTGAGGCCGAAGTGCGCGCGCTGCTCGACTATTGCGGGCTGGAGTTCGAGCCCGCCTGCCTGTCCTTCCACAAAACCGAGCGGGCGGTGCGAACGCCGAGCTCGGAGCAGGTGCGGCGGCCGATCTACCGCGAGGCAACGGAGGAATGGAAAGCCTACGCGGCCCACTTGATGCCGCTGGAGGAGGCGCTGGGCGACCTCGTGTCCGCATATCCGGATACGCCTGCTTCGTGGGCGCGCGCTAACGAATGTCATTGAGGGGCGGCAATCTTCCTCATTGACAAGTCGCCTGCGGTCTGACGCTATGAAGCGACATTGTGGAGGGGCGCTTCATGATCGACCGCAGGTTGCGCGAGTTCGCATTCGGGCTGCTGGCTTCAACCGCGCTTGTCGCGCCGGCGGCGACGCAGGCGCAGAGTTCAGCGCCGGAGCCCCAGCCGCCGGTCGATTCCAGCAACTCGCCCGCCCCGGCGACCAACGCGACCAACGTCACCGGCGAAACCCCGCAGCAGCAGGTGGCCCGCGACGGGCAGGTGCCCGACTCCACCGACATCATCGTCACCGCCCAGAAGCGCGAGGAGAACCTGCAGGACGTGCCGGTGAGCATCCAGGCGCTCGGCAGCCGGCGCCTCGATCAGCTCAACATTTCCGACTTCGCCGATTACGCCAAGCAGCTTCCGTCGGTCAGCTTCAATACGTCGCAATCCGGCGGCTACGTGATCTATATGCGCGGCGTTGCGACCGGTGGCGATGGCAATCACTCGGGCTCGCTTCCTTCGGTCGGCGTCTATCTCGACGAACAGCCGGTGACGACGATCGGCGGGGCGCTCGACGTCCACATCTACGACATCGCCCGGATCGAGAGCCTCGCCGGACCGCAGGGCACGCTTTACGGCGCATCGAGCCAGGCCGGCACCATCCGAATCATCACCAACAAGCCGGATACAAATGCATTTTACGGCCGGGTCGACGGCGAGCTGAACAGGATTGCCCATGGCGGGACCGGCGGCAGCCTGGAAGGCATGGTCAACATCCCGGTCGCTTCGGGGATCGCCTTCCGCGGGGTCAGTTTTTATCGGCGTGACGCCGGCTTCATCGACAACGTGCCGGGAAGCCGGACCTTTTGCGGCGATCCGATCGTCGATCCCGACAGCGACGAGGTCGTCGGTTGCGTCCGCAACGGATTCAGCGTCAGCAATGCCAACCTCGTCAGCAACAACATCAACGACGCAGAACTCTACGGCGGCCGGGCGGCGCTCAAGGTCGACCTCGACGACAATTGGACCGTGACGCCGACGATCATGCACCAATATTCGCGGCGGAACGGCTTCGGCGCCTATGATCCGACGCTCGGCGACCTCAACGTCCAGCGATTCAAGGACGAATATTCCAAGGACCAGTTCACGCAGGCCGCGCTCACCGTCGAGGGCAAGGTCTTCAACTTCGACGTCACTTACGCGGGCGCGTATCTCGACCGCCCGACGGAAGGTCTCGCCGACTATATCGATTATACGCAGGCGTACGACAATGCGTACGAAAGCGCCGGCGGCCTCGCCAATTACTTCTATTTCTGGGATTCGGCGGGCAACAACATCAACCCGCACCAGTACATCTACGGCGAAGAGCATTTCAAAAAGATGAGCCACGAGCTGCGCGTTGCCACTCCGCAGGAGTGGCCGTTTCGCGCGCTTGTCGGAGCCTTCTTCCAGCGGTCGACCAACCGGATCTACCAGGATTATCTCGTCGACGGGCTTGCGCCGGACCTGTCGGTCAACGGCTGGCCGGGAACGGTTTGGCTCACGCTCCAAAACCGCAAGGACAAGGACTATGCGCTGTTCGGCGAGGCCAGCATCGAAGTTACCCCGCAGGTCACACTAACCGCGGGCGGACGCCTGTTCCGCTACGACAATAGCCTGTTCGGCTTCGCCGGCTTCGGCAGGAACCCGAATTTCGACGAGGATACCTGGCCGGTCCCGCCCAATGCCGCCGGCGGCAGCTCGGGCGTCCGGCGTTGTCTAACCGTCAACGGCCTGCAGCTGATCAACGACCCGGGGGCGCCGTTCGCTCCCGGCGGCGTTGCAGGAACGCCCTGCACCAATGTCGGCAACGTCGTTGCCGGCAGGGCGGTGCCGAGGCGCAGCAAGGGCAGCGGATTCACCCACCGGCTGAATGCGCAGTACAAGCCGGCCAATGACCTGATGTTCTACGCGACCTGGTCTCGCGGCTTCCGCCCGGGCGGAATCAACCGCCAGCCGAACGCGCCGGCCTACGACCCGGATTATCTCACCAATTACGAGCTTGGCTGGAAAACCTCATTGGGGCCGCTTCGGTGGAATGGCGCGATCTATCACCAGATCTGGAGGAAGTTCCAATTCAGCTTCCTCGGCGAGAACAGCCTGACGGTGATCCAGAACGGGCGCGACGCCCGACTCAACGGCATCGAGACCGACGTCGGCTATGTCGCCGGCGGCCTGACCCTCAACGCGGCGGCGTCCTACACCGACGCCAAGACCAGGGGGAACATCTGCGAGAGCATTCTCGACGACGAGAATTGCACCGAGAGCTTCGTCGTGACTCCATCGGGAACGCGGCTGCCGATCACGCCGCGGTTCAAGGCCGCGGCGACGGCCCGCTACACCTGGCCGATGTGGACCGGCAGGGCGCATGTCCAGGGGACCATCGCTCATCGCGGGTCGGCCAGCACCGACATTCGCCAGGATCTCGACGGCAGCGGCAACAACCCCAATGCCTACCTCGGGCGCCTGAGAAGCTCGACGTTGATCGACACGTTCGTCGGTTACAGTTGGGGAGCCTATAGCGCCGAGCTGTTCGCGACCAATCTGTTCGACGAACGCAATGATCTCGTCCGCTTCGTCGCCTGCAGCATCTGCACGCAGACACGGGTGACGCCCGGACGGCCGCGAACAATCGGCTTGCGGATCGGGACCCGCTTCTAGGCGGCCTCCCCCTCCGAGCATGGCGCGTCCCTGCGGCGGGAGCGGCTTGTCGATCATTGCGGAAGCGAGCAGTTGCGCGTCGCCGACTTGAGTCGCGTCACCAGACTTTTAACGTCCCCCCGCTCGGCCGCACAGGAAACGATGGCGGAGCCGCAGATCACTCCCGCCGCTCCGGCCTCCATCGCCGACCTGACGTACTCCTCGCGGGAGACGCCGAAGCCGAAAATTGGCGGCGGGGCACCCGCGAGTCTCAATAGCTGCAGAAAATCCAAGTCGAACCGGCCGCCAGCGTGCGTTCCCGTGACTCCGCCGCGAGTGACGCAATAGGTGTAGCCCGAACCTAGCTCGGCAATGCGGGAGAGGGTTGAATCAGGCGTGCTTGCAGCGGCGATGAGCACCGCATCCAGCCCCGCTGAACGCATCTCGCCGACCCAGGGCCCGGCCTCGTGCGACGGAAGGTCGGCGATCAGCAGACTGTCGGCACCGGATCGACCTGCCCGATCGAAGAAGCTCTGCCGGCCGCGCGCCAGAACGAGGTTGGCATAGGTCAGGATGCCAATCGGAACGTCGGCGTGCCGAGCGCGAACGCGGGCAATCAGGGCGAAGCAATCGTCGACCCGAACGCCCGCTTGGAGAGCGCGCATCGCCGCGGCTTGGATGACTGGCCCGTCAGCGACCGGATCGGAAAAAGGGATGCCGACTTCAATCATGTCGGCGCCGGCTTCGATTAGCGTCTCGAGCAACGCCGCACTCGTCTCCACATCGGGATCGCCCAGGACCACGAAGGCACCGAAGGCGCCCTCGCCGTTTCGCCGGAGGCGGGCGAACATCGACTCGTAGCGGCTCATGCCGGCTGGCCGAGCAATTTCCGCGCCTGCTCGACATCCTTGTCGCCGCGGCCGGAAAGACCGACGACCAGGATTTTGCCTGTCTCTTTCTTCGCCAACTTCAGCGCGTGAGCGAGTGCGTGCGCCGATTCAAACGCACAGAGTATTCCCTCGCGTTCGGCCAGCAGCTGGAAGGCGGCGAGCGCCTCCTCGTCGGTCGCTCCAACATATTCGGCTCGGCCGCTGTGCTTGAGGTGCGCGTGCTCGGGGCCAACAGCCGGATAGTCCAGCCCCGCCGACACTGACCAGCTATCGGAAATCTGCCCGTCTTCGTCTTGCAGAACATAGGTATGGGCACCGTGCAGGATGCCGGGGCGCCCGCGAAGCAAGGTGGCGCCGTGCTCGCTTCCGTCGAGGCCCTTCCCCGCAGCTTCGACCCCGATCAAGTCCACGTCGTCTCCGACAAAGTCGGAGAAGAGACCGATCGCATTGGATCCGCCGCCGACACAGGCGATTACGGAATCGGGCAGGCGGCCGCACTGCTCGATGATCTGCGCGCGTGCCTCGCGCCCGATCACCCGCTGGAATTCGCGGACCATCAACGGGAAGGGGTGCGGGCCTGCGGCAGTGCCGAGCAGGTAGTGCGTGTCCGCGAAGCTCGCCGACCAGTCGCGAAGCGCCTCGTTTATCGCGTCCTTGAGCCCGCGACCTTCGTTTTCCACGGCCACCACATGCGCGCCCATCAACCGCATTCGAAAAAGGTTCAGCGCCTGGCGCTCGGCGTCCTCGGCGCCCATGTAGATCACTGTCTCGAATCCGAAGAGCGCACCGACCATTGCCGTCGCGACGCCGTGTTGGCCGGCGCCTGTCTCGGCGATGAGGCGGCGCTTGCCCATGCATTTGGCCAGCAACGCCTGCCCGAGGACCTGATTGGTCTTGTGAGCGCCGCCGTGCAGCAGATCCTCCCGCTTCAAAAAGATGTTGCCTGGGAGGTTTCGGCACGGAGTCAGCGGCGTCGGCCGTCCTGCGTAAAAATTCAAAAGCTCGCTCAACTCGGCAGCGAACAAGGGGTCGTCATGAGCATCGAGGAAGGCGGCCTCGAGCTGTTCGAGCGCCGGCATCAATATTTCGGGGACATAGGCACCGCCAAAGCGGCCGAAGCGGCCGTCTAGGCGCATAGGCGCACCTCCCCCCGCGAACGCGGCCTGAGAGCTTCGAACAGTGCACGGGTCTTGATGGCGGATTTGATCCCGGGAGCCGCATCGAGCGCCGAGCCGGCGTCGATCGCATAAGCGCCCAGCCGCGACGCGGCGGCGGCATTGTTCGGGCCGATGCCGCCCGCTACGATGCCGTTCGCCAGCGACTGCTGGCCGCGGATCAGCCGCCAGTCGAAAGGCCGCCCGGTCCCTCCATCGCCATTATCGAACAGCATCCGGTCGCCGCCGGGACGCATCAGCGGCTCGGGCCCGATGCTTACGGCCGTCCAGATCTCGCATCTGCCGTCGAGCTCACGGCGGAGGGCGCGCACATATTCGAAATCCTCCCGACCGTGCAGCTGGACCGCGTGCAGATTCAGCAGCGCGGCGATTTCGGACACAACCCTGCCGGGAGCATCTTTGAAGACGCCGACCGGACGCATTCCGGAACGGCGCGCCTGGCTTGCCAGGGGAGCTGCCCGCTCCGCTGTCACGTGACGGCAGCTCCCCGGCACCATGACGAATCCCGCGAATGCTGCCGGCGCGCCGGACACAAGGTCCTGAGCGCGATTGAGGCCGCAGAGCTTGACTCGGCCAAAGGCGAGCGAGCGGGCGGCATGCCCTGGGTCCGGCGCCTTCATCAGCGCGCTTCCCACCAGGAAGGCGTCGACCCGGCACGCCAGGCGCTCGACGTCGTCACGAGATGAAATGCCGGATTCGGAGACGAGGATGCTGTTTGGCGCCATTGCCGCCAGCCGCTCGGTTGTCGACAAGTCGACGGACATGTCGCGAAGGTCACGATTGTTGATGCCGATCAACGCTGCGCGCATTTCCAGCGCCCGGCGCATCTCGATTTCGTCATGGACTTCGACGAGCGCATCCATGCCGAATCGGCGCGCTTCCCGGATCATCGAGCGGGCAGCTGCATCGTCCAGCAGCGACAGCATGACCAGAATCGCGTCGGCGCCTGCGATCCGCGCCTCGGCCACCTGACGGAGGTCGATGAAAAAATCCTTCGCCAGGATAGGCCCCCGAAACACCCGCCGCGCAGAGCGGAGATCGGCGAGCGATCCCGCAAAATACCCGCTGTCGGTGAGCACGCTAAGCGCGTCGGCAACGCCCGCGTAGCCAAGCGCAATCCGTGCGGCGTCCGCGTCTGCGCGGATCGAACCCGCAGATGGCGAAGCCTTCTTGATCTCGAAGACGAAGCGAGCCCCGGGCTGGCCCAGCGCCGCCGCCAGACTTCGCCCCGTCGGCTCGGCGCAACCTCGTAGAGAGTCGAGCGAAACGCCGTCGAACCGCGCCGCAAGCTCTGTGCGCTTTGACGTCTCTATCTGACCCAATAGCCCCTCAACCACGGCTCGCCTCGATGAACCTTGTCAGGAGGAGCTCCGCGCGCCCGGAGAGGATCGCGTCGGTCGCCTGGGCCACGCCTTCACCGACGTCGGCGGCGAGGCCGGCCGTGAACAGAAGCGCGCCGGCGTTGATGGCGACGATGCCGGTCTGTGCGGGTGTCCCGCCGCCGACCAATGTCTCGCGGAGGATCACGGCATTTTTCTCGGGATCGCCGCCGCTCACCGCCTGCAATGGATAGCGCTTCAGCCTCGCCTGCTCCGGCATGATCTCGAGGTGCTCGAGCCCGCCGTTGGCGATCAGGACTGCTTGGGTGTAACCGTGGACAGCGACCTCATCGAGACCGGAGCCGTGCACGACGAGCGCCCGCTGCAGCCCAAGCGCCCGCAAGGTCTCGGCAATTGGCACCAACAATCGGGGTTCGGGCACTCCGAGGAGCTGGACCTTCGGCCGCGCCGGGTTAAGGCATGGGCCGAGCAGGTTCATCACCGTCCGAACCTTGAGCGCTCGCCGGACCGGCCCGGCATGGGCGATGCCCGGATGGTAGGCGGGCGCGAGCAGGAAACAGAAGCCGGTCTGGTCAAGAATCTGCCGCGACCGCTCAGGGGACAAGTCCAGCGTCGCGCCGAGGGCTTCAAGCACGTCGGCGGAGCCGCATTTCGACGTGAAGCTACGGTTGCCGTGCTTGACGACGGGAAGCCCGCAAGCGGCTGCGACGAGCCCTGCGGCGGTCGATACGTTGATGGACCCAGAGCAGTCGCCGCCTGTGCCGCAGCTGTCGGCGAACAGGTAATCGGGCGCGGGGAATGGCCTTGCGGCAGCGCGAAGAGCAAACGCGGCTCCGGTCAGCTCGGCAGCAGTCTCACCCCTCATCCGAAGGGCGACGAAGGCCGCAGCCATCAAAGGGTCGGGCAGCCGTCCTTGGACGATATCCTCGAAGAGGGCCTCTGAGCTGGCGGCGGAAAGCTGCTCGCCCGCAAGCAACGCCTGAAGGGCCGCAAGCGCAGCCGCCCCCGTCGGACCCGGGTGGAGCGGTTCGGAATCGGAACGGGCAAGATCGATAATCTGGTTCATGCGAACGACACCTTGAAAATAAAAAAGCCCGCCGAAACGGCGGGCTGGAGTGACTGAATTCGAGCGAAGTGGTTCGAATCAGCCGCGCCATCGCGCCGCGCGAGTCCAGGCGCGCCACCAGAGGTGAACGGCGACCGTTGCGGCGATGGCATTCAGGTGCGTCATCAAGGGCTTGGGTAGTCGACGCTGCGCACTGGGGTCAACCCACCAGGCGCATTCTTGTACTGGGTGACGGGCAAGCGTGCCGGCGATGCGAGACACTTCTAGATCCCGGACTTAATGCGCAGAGACTGGTGGAGAGGGCTGGATTCGAACCAGCGTACGCTTGCGCGGGCAGATTTACAGTCTGCTGCCTTTAACCACTCGGCCACCTCTCCAGACTGCGGATGCGCAAATGGCGACCGGGTCTGCGGCTGTCAACTCGCGGTCCCCGGCGAACGAGCACAGCGATCGTTTGCCAGCCCAGGCGGTTGACGCCGACAAGGGGGCGGTGGCATTGGGCGGCTCCCGTTCCCGGGCGGGCGTAGCTCAATGGTAGAGCCCCAGCCTTCCAAGCTGGTTGTGCGGGTTCGATTCCCGTCGCCCGCTCCACTCCTTGGCAAAACCAATCCGAAGTTGCGCTGGCCTCAGGCCCGCGGCGGCGAACCCCACGGAATTTCCTTCCGAACTGGATACAAATGGTTGCCGGTATCGTGGTAAATAAACAAGATAACGCTAGGGATTTGGCCAAAAGCACCCCATTGACGTAAGTTAGCTGCAGACTCGGACCAATCGCCTGGCCGAGATGTTCATGCGGGAAGGACAATGCTCGGGAGCTATGCCGTGACCGGGTCGGATCACCTCGACGAGATCGACAACGGTCTGGCGGAGCGGGTGGCACGCCTGACTCCAGGCCAGCTCGACTGCCTGCGCCTGGTCGACCAGCACATGTCGTCGAAAGAGATAGCCGTCGAGCTCGGGATCTCCCCGCACACCGTCGATCAGCGCATCCGCCAGGCGCTGGCGACGCTCGGGGTCGAGCGTCGCACTCAAGCCGCGCGGCTCGTTGCGCGCTTCAAAGGCCCCTATCAACGATTGATACATCAATCGCCGTACGTTGAGCCGGCGCCGGCGGCAGGCCACCCAGTGAGCGCGGTCAGTCATCAGATTCGGCACGCTGATCGCGCAGGGGGGGCCGGTGGCTCGGGTTTCCTAACCGAGCAGAGGCTCGAGAATCACTGGTCTTCCCTGCCTTTGCCGTTCGCAACGAGGAGCCACCCCCGGAATGAGATGAGTGTCGGCCTCAGGCTGCTCTGGATCGTGGTGATCGCCGCGGGTGCAGCTTTCTCGGCGGGCATGTATCTCGCCGGCCTCGAAAGCTTCGCCAGACTCCTCAACGGCTAGCCCCGACACCCCATCACTTCCCGGATCAATCACTCCGCGTGGGTCAGACCGCGCCGGGGAAGGAGCAGTCATGCGCAAGCAAATGATCGAAAATGCCGCATTCGAAGTCGCTACCCAGGTCAATGCCGTCGAGGAATCGATCGACGCCGCGCTGGCCGAGATCGCCGAGTTGCAGGCGCGGATGATCCGCGCTCGATCGGTCGCCCGGGTCGGAGTTAATACCGGCCACGAGGCGCTCGCGCAGTTGGCCGATGCAGTCCAGGCGCTGGTAGGCGCTCGCGGCGCGATGGCGGCGTGCCACACCGCCCTGATCGACGCCAAGGGTCAGGTCCCCGGCCTTCGCACGCTCGTCTGGGCCAGTGACAACGAATTCGGCGATGGCGACGAATGCCCGAAATACGCTCGCGCCGATCTTCGCGTCGTTGCCTGACGGATTGACCGGGCCGCCTTCGGGTGGTCCGGTCCTCCAATTCAATGAGCCCGATTCTCTACTGGAGCCTGCTGATCTTCACTTGCGGCTACGCGTTCTATCGCGGTGGTCGCTATGAGCGGCTCGTCGCGCTGGTTTGCCTCGCAGGGACAGTTGCGACGATCACCGTCAACTCCCCGATTACCGAACGGTACGTCGACGTTGAAGGAGGAGCGCTGCTGGTCGATTCTGCGGTCCTGGCGGCGTTTGTGGCGATAGCGCTGCATTCCGATCGGTTCTGGCCGCTATGGGTGGCCGGGCTTCAGCTGACGACCAGCATTGCCCATTTCCTCAAGGCGATGCAGCCCGAACTCGTTCCGCAGGCGTACGGAGTCGCCGTCAGGTTCTGGAGCTATCCAATCCTGATCATCCTCATCGTCGGCACGTGGCGGGCTCATCAGCGCCGCCTGAGCGAGCGCTCCGCCGTCGCAACAAGCTAGGCGGGCGTCACAGGGTTGCGCTAATGGGGGGCCGATGGCCGGCCACCCCTTGCGATCCCTGCTCGAAGCGCTCGATGAACCGGCGATCCTCGTCAGCCGGGGGCGCGTCACCGTCGCCAACGAAGCCGCAACCACCTTGCTCGGCCGCGGCATCGAGGGCGGCGACGTACGGATTGCCATCCGCCATCCCGAGGCCCTCGAGCACATCCTCGCGGGCCGCGACGCGGATCGTGAAATCACCGGCATCGGAGCGCCCGACCGACCCTGGACGATCCATGTCCGGCCGATCGGCGGTGGCCAGTTGCTGGTTCGCCTCGTCGACCGGTCGGCGGCGCGCTCCGCAGAGCGAATGCGCGTCGATTTCGTCGCCAATGCCAGCCATGAACTCCGAACGCCGCTGACCACCATCCTCGGCTATGCGGAAACCTTGGCCGAGGACGGCGATCTCGACCCAGAAACACACGCGAAATTCGGGGCGATCATTCGCGGCGAGGCCCGGCGAATGCTGCGGATCGTCGAGGATCTGATGAGCCTTTCGCGGATCGAGGCGGACCGCTTCGTCGCGCCCCGGGACTTGGTCGCGCTCGGCGAGGTGGCGCGCCTCGCCGCCGACCAGGCTGGGGAACTTGCCGAGGAGCGAGGTGCGCGGTTGGAGGTCGAGATCGAAGAAGCGCTGCCCCCGGTTCGCGGCGACCGAGGCCAGATCCTGCAATTGCTCGACAATCTGATCGCCAATGGCATCCGCTACGGCTGCGGCCCGGCCGATTGTACCGTTCGGCTGGCCGTGCGCGCGGACGGGAACGGAGTGCTGTTGTCGGTGAAGGACAATGGCGAAGGCATCGCCCGCCAGCATCTGCCGCGGCTGACCGAGCGATTTTACAGGGTCGACGAAGCGCGCAGCCGCGATTCGGGCGGCACGGGGCTCGGCCTCGCGATCGTCAAGCATATCGTCGAGCGGCACCGCGGCACTTTGGACCTCCAAAGCGCTCCCGGACGCGGCACGGAAGTGCTGGTCTGGTTGCCTTCCACCGAGGATTCCGGGACGCTGTCATAAAATTGTAACGCCGCTGTCACAGGGCCATCCCGGACTCGGGGTTAGGGGTCGACTCGGGGGGCAAGGACGCCCCGGCGAGGGAGTAATCATGAAGAAGTCGATGTTCGTGCTGCCAGCCTTGGCAGCGCTTGCCGCTTGCGGCGGAGGCGGGTCCAGCTCAGGGGCCCAGATCAAGGTGGTCGGATCGTCAACCGTCTATCCGTTCACGACCGCCGTTGCGGAAGAGTTTCAGCGCGCCAACCCCGGCACAAGCGTGATTGTCGAATCGACTGGCACCGGGGCAGGCATCAAATTGTTCTGCGCCGGCATTGGCGCGCAGCACCCGGACCTGGTCAATGCTTCGCGCCAGATGAAGGCCAGCGAGTTCGAAAGCTGCAGCCAGGCCGGCGTCAATCAGGTGATCGAACTGCCGATCGGCATCGATGGCCTGACCTTGATCGCCGCGCGCAACGCGCCGGATCTCAACGTTACCCGCACAGACATCTACCGCGCGCTGGCCGCCAACCCTTACGGCGAAGGGCCCAATCGCGCCCAAACCTGGCGGGACGTCAATCCGTCGCTGCCGGCAATCCGGATCAGGGTGCTCGGCCCGCCGCCGACGTCGGGAACGCGCGACAGCCTGAACGAGCTGATCATGGAGAAGGGCTGCGACGAAGACCCCCGGATGAAGGCGCTCAAAGAGCAGGATTCGGAGCGCCACAAGGACGTCTGCACGCGGATCCGCGAGGACGGGGCGTTCGTCGAAGCCGGGGAGAACGACAATTTGCTGGTGCAGAAGGTCAACAGCGACCCGAACGCGCTCGGCGTTCTCGGCTACAGCTTCCTCGAAGCCAACCAGGATCGGGTCAAGCCGATCGCGATCGGCGGCGTCCCTCCGACCAACGAGACAATCAGCAACCTCAGCTATCCGGGCGCTCGCAGGCTCTACGTCTATGCCAAGGGCGAGCATATCCAGGCGAAGCCGGCGATCCGCGAGTTCATCGCCGCCTACGCCCGCATGTGGGGACCGGGTGGAGCTCTGCAGCGCCGAGGCTTGGTTCCCTTTGCCGGCGATGACGCGACCGCAGCAAGCCAGCAGGCGCAAACGCTTCAGCCGCTCAACCGGGCGTCGCTGAAATAGTGCGGCGGCGGCGAACGCAATGAACCTGACGATTGCGCTCGCCGCCGTCTTCTTGGTTGCCGCCGCGGCCGGCTGGCTCGGTTTTTCGCGCGCCAGCCGGCTTCGTACCGCCGGCACCCACCGGCTCCATTCGCTTCCCGTCTATCACGGCGTCTATGCGGCACTGTGGGCGGCGGTTCCGGCGCTGCTTCTGCTGGCGATATGGGCGCCGGTCCAGACCGGGCTCGTCGAGCAGGCAGTGCTCGCCAGCCCGCAGGGCCAGGCGCTGCCCGACTTCGACCTTCAGCGGGACGCCATCCTGAGCGAGGCGCGGGAGATCGCGCGGGGCCAGCGCGAAGCCGGCTTCAATCCTGAGGCGACAAAGATCGCGCCGCTGTACGCGGAAGCCGAAGGCCGCCTGTCGACCATCGGCGGAATCGTGGCGTTGCTGCTTGCGATCGGCGCTGCCGCGCTCGCCCTGAGGCGGATCGGAGTGCGCTTCCGCGCCCGCACCGGCGTCGAGCGCTGGCTGATGGCGGTGCTGCTCGCCGCCTCGCTGATCGCCATCCTGACGACGCTCGGAATCGTCCTGTCGCTGATGTTCGAAAGCCTGCGCTTTTTCAGCCTGGTGCCTCCTGGCGAATTCCTGTTCGGCACCCAGTGGAGCCCCCAGATCGCCATCCGCGCCGACCAGGTCGGCTCATCGGGCGCCTTCGGCTGGATCCCCCTGCTGTGGGGAACGATCTTCATCGGCGCAATCATCGCCATGATTGTCGCCATCCCTCTCGGCCTGATGAGCGCGATCTATCTCACCCAATATGCGCATCCTACGGTCCGAGCGTGGATGAAGCCGTTGCTCGAAATCCTCGCCGGCATCCCGACCGTGGTCTACGGCTATTTCGCGGCGTTGACGGTCGCTCCGGCGGTCCGTGATTTCGGCCTCGCCATCGGCGTCAGCAACGCCAGCAGCGAGAGCGCGCTGGCCGCCGGCCTGGTCATGGGCATCATGATCATCCCCTTCGTCAGCTCGATGTCCGACGATTCGATCGCCGCGGTGCCCCAGGCGATGCGCGACGGCAGCCTGGCGATGGGCGCGACCAAGTCCGAAACCATTCGCAGGGTCGTGCTTCCGGCCGCGCTGCCGGGAGTGGTCGGCGGCATCCTGCTCGCCGTCAGCCGTGCGATCGGCGAGACGATGATCGTGGTGATGGCCGCGGGCCTTGCCGCCAACCTAACCGTCAATCCGTTCGACAGCGTCACCACCGTGACAGCACAGATCGTCCAGCTGCTCACCGGGGACCAGGAATTCGACAGCGCCAAGACCCTCGCCGCCTTCGCGCTCGGCCTGGCGCTGTTCGTCATCACCCTGATCCTCAACCTCATCGCGCTGACGGTCGTGCGGCGCTACCGGGAAGCCTATGAATAGGCCGGTCGCATCTTCCCGCTGGACCGACGGGTCGATGAACGCCCGGGTTCGAAAGCGCTATGCGGCGGAGCGACGCTTCCGGCTGCTCGGGCTGGTGGCGGTCAGCGTTTCGGCGCTGTTCCTCGCCTTTCTCCTGGTGACCATGGCGTGGAAGGGGCTCGGCGGTTTCGTCCGGGTCGAAGCCGCGGTGACCATCGACTTCCCCCGCTCCGACCTCATCCTTGACCCGGCGGCGCTCCGCGGCCCGCAGGCCCGCGAAGTCGTCGCCAGCGCCGACCTCGAGGGAGTCGTGTCGCAGGCCGCCGTTGCCCAGTACGGCGAGCAGGCCGAGCGGATGTTCAGCGCCGCCGGCGCCCGCGCGCTCGGCCGCCAGCTGGTCGCCGATCCGACCCTGCTCGAGCGTCGAGCGACGTTGTGGCTGCCGGTCTCGAGCGGTGTCGAGGGTGCTGCCAAGGGCCGCGGCGACGCCGCCAACCAGCAACTGGTGTCGCAGCTCGAGGCGAGCAACGCGGTCCGCAAGCGCTTCAACAGCGATTTCCTGACCCAGTCCGACGCCACCGACCCGTCGGCGGTCGGAGTCTGGGGTGCCCTCGCCGGCAGTTTCCTGACCATCATCGTGACAATGCTGCTCGCCTTTCCGATTGGCGTCCTGTCGGCGGTCTATCTCGAGGAATTCGCACCCAGGAACCGCTGGACCGACGCGATAGAGGTGTCGATCAATAACCTCGCCGCGGTGCCGTCGATCATTTTCGGACTTCTCGGTCTCGCAGTGTTCCTCAACGTCATGCATCTGCCGCGGTCGGCGCCGCTGGTGGGCGGCCTTACGCTGGCGCTGATGACCATGCCGGTGATCGTCATCGCCGGGCGCAATGCGATCAAGTCTGTGCCCCCCTCGATCCGCGACGCGGCGCTCGGGGTCGGCGCATCCAAGATGCAGGTGGTGTTCCACCACGTGCTTCCGCTGGCTTTGCCCGGCATTCTTACCGGGACGATCATCGGCATGGCTCGCGCGCTGGGGGAGACCGCCCCGCTGCTGATGATCGGAATGCGTGCCTTCATCGCCTCGCCGCCTTCGGGAATCACTCAGCCGGCGACCGCCCTTCCGGTCCAAATCTTCCTTTGGTCGGACGAGGTCGACCGCAGCTTCGTCGAGAAAACTTCAGCCGCGATCATTGTCCTCCTGATTTTCATGCTGCTCATGAACGGGCTTGCCATTTATCTTCGCAACCGTTTCGAGCGCCGCTGGTAGGAACCCCATGACCCCGACCAAAACTGCCACCAAGGTCGCGCCGCCCGTTCCCGCGCATGACAAGTCGATCGACGCTCCGACCGGAAAGCGGCCGAAGATGTGCGCCCAGGACGTCAACGTCTTCTACGGCGACAAGCAGGCGTTGAAGAATGTGTCGATCGACATCCACGACGACCGGGTGACCGCCTTCATCGGCCCGTCGGGCTGCGGCAAGTCGACCTTCCTCCGCTGCCTCAACCGAATGAACGACACGATTGCCAGCGCCCGGGTCGAAGGTCACATCGAGCTCGACGGCGAGGACATCCATGCGTCGGCGATGGACGTCGTCCAGCTGCGCGCCCGGGTCGGCATGGTCTTCCAGAAGCCCAACCCGTTCCCCAAGTCGGTTTACGAGAATGTCGCCTATGGCCCGCGAATCCACGGACTCGCCTCGTCCCGGGCCGAGCTCGACCAGGTCGTCGAAAAATCGCTGAAGCGTGCCGGACTTTGGGACGAGGTCAAGGACCGGCTGCAGGACAGCGGCACTGCTTTGTCCGGCGGCCAGCAGCAAAGGCTGTGTATCGCCCGGGCGATCGCCGTCGACCCCGAGGTCATCCTGATGGACGAGCCGGCGTCGGCGCTCGACCCGATCGCCACCGCCAAGATTGAGGAGCTGATCCACGAACTTCGCGGCCGCTATGCGATCGTCATCGTCACCCACAACATGCAGCAGGCGGCGCGCGTGTCGCAGCGCACCGCTTTCTTCCACCTCGGCGAGCTGGTCGAATATGGCAAGACGTCGGAAATCTTCACCAATCCCCGCGAGCGGCGCACCCAGGATTATATCACCGGCCGTTACGGCTGATCGGAGCACCCAAATGCAGCAGCACACTGGCGGCCATACCCTCAAGGCGTTCGATGAAGATCTCGACCGGCTACGAGCGCTCATCAGCCAGATGGGCGGCCTTGCCGAACATGCCATCCAGGAAGCGATGCGCTGCCTGGTGCAAAGGGATGTCGAAGGCGCCCAGAAAGTCGTCGAGAATGACGCTAAGCTCGACGCTCTCGAGATCGAGACCGAGCGGAGGGTAGTGCAGCTGATCGCGCTTCGAGCGCCGATGGCCGGCGACCTTCGCGAGGCTGTCGCGGCGCTGAAGATTTCCGGAGTCGTCGAGCGGATTGGCGATTATGCCAAGAACATCGCCCGGCGGGTGCCGAAGGTCGAGCAGGCCGGCAAGATCGAGCCATTGTCGCTGCTTCCGGAAATGGCGCGGATCGCCACCGAGATGGTTCACGACGTGCTCAATGCCTTCGTCGAGCGCGATGCCGAGGCGGCGGTCCGCGTCGTCGAGCGCGACAATGCAGTCGACGACTTTTACGATTCCGTGTTCCGCACCCTCCTCACCCACATGATGGAGAACCCGAACAACATCGGCCATTCGGCGCACCTGTTGTTCGTCGCCAAGAACCTCGAGCGGGTCGGCGACCATGCGACCAACATCGCCGAGATGGTCTATTATGCGGCGACCGGGCAGCACATGGCTGCCGATGCCGGCAAGACGCAGGTCCGATAGGGGCGATGCACGCGAAGCGACTGTTGCTGGTCGAGGACGACCGCGCGCTCGCCGACCTCGTCAGCTTCCATTTCGAACGTGCCGGCTTTGCCGTGACTCGCACCGGCGACGGTGAGGAAGCCTTGATCCTGGTCGACGAGGTCCGGCCCGACATCGTCCTGCTCGACTGGATGATCGAGGGCATCAGCGGTATCGAGGTTTGCCGCCGCCTTCGGCGCCGGCCGGCAACTGCCAATTTGCCGATCGTCATGCTGACCGCACGCGGCCAGGAGGACGATCGCGTGCGCGGGCTTGAAACCGGCGCCGACGACTATGTCACCAAGCCGTTCAGCCCCAAGGAGCTGGTCGCGCGCGCCGGAGCCGTGCTTCGTCGCGTTCGGCCGGCGCTTGCCGCCGAGACGCTCGATTATCGCGGCATCGAGATGGACCTTGCTGCGCACCGAGTGCGACGCGACGGCAAACCGGTTTCGACGGGGCCGACCGAATACCGGCTGCTGCGGCATTTCCTAGAGAACCCGGGGCGGGTTTTCTCGCGTCAGCAGTTGCTGGAAACGGTGTGGCCGCACAGCGAGGACATCGAGCTCCGCACCGTCGATGTTCACATCCGTAGGCTAAGACTGGCGCTTGGCGAGCCCGACCTGATCCGCACCGTCCGATCCGCCGGCTATGCGCTCGATGCCGAGGGCGTCGCCTAGGGTTGCGCGCACGCCGCCGCTCCCGCATTGCCCGACCATGTCTCGCCGGAAGAAGTCACACCAGAGCCACGGCAGCGCCAACCGGCCCCGTTTCTGGGGCAGGCACGCGGTTGCTGCAGCGCTCGACAATCCTGAGCGGCAGGTGCTCAGGGCCTGGGCGACCCGCGAGGCTTCCGGATTCATGCAATTCCCGCCCGATGTGGCGGTCACTTATGCCGACGTCGCCGACCTCGGCCGGCTGGTGCCCCATGACGCTCCGCACCAGGGCGTCGTCATCGAGGTCGAGCCGCTCGACGACGTCTGGCTCGGCGACGTCCTCACCCAGGCTCCGGAACCGTCCGTGCTGCTGGTGCTCGATCAGGTCACCGATCCGCACAACGTCGGCGCGATCCTGCGGTCGGCGGCGGCGTTCGGAGCGGTCGGGATCGTCACCCAGGACAGACATTCGCCGCCTGAAAGCGGAGTCGTCGCCAAAGCGGCATCGGGGGCTCTGGAACGGGTGCCCTGGGCACGCGTCGTCAACCTCGCGCGGGCGCTGGAGGAGATCGCCGAGGCCGGTTTCTGGCGGATCGGACTGACCGGCGATGCCGAGATGGACCTCAAGGATGCCTTGGGGCCGAAGCGCGTCGCGCTGGTGCTCGGGGCCGAAGGCCCCGGCCTGCGGCCGAACACCCGCGAGCATTGCGACGCGCTGGCGAGGCTGCCGATCAGCGACCAGGTCGAAAGCCTCAACGTCTCGAACGCCGCCGCCGTGGCGCTCTATGCGGCAAGCATTGTCTGATGGTCCGGACACTCGACACGCTCCACGAAAGCCTAGAAACGCTGGCGGCGATCGAGCCGGCATTCGCCGGCGTAATCGATCGCCACGGCAGGCCGGAACCACGGGTTAGCCAGCCCGGCGTCACCACGCTGCTTCGCACGATCATCGGCCAGCAGGTCAGCGTCGCGGCCGCCCGGTCGATGTGGACCAAGCTCGAGGCAGGGTTCGGCTCACCGCCTGACCTTTCGGCGCTGCTGCGGGCGACCGACGAGGAATTGCGGGTCGCCGGCGTATCCCGGCAAAAAGCGGGCTATCTCAGAAGCCTTGCCGGCCTTGTGCTTTCCGGCGAGCTCGACCTCGACTCCCTGCCCGCCGACGACGAGGAGGCCGTCGCACTGCTGACGCGAATCAAGGGCATCGGCCGCTGGTCAGCGGAAATCTATCTGCTGTTCGCCGAGGGCCGGCGCGACGTCTGGCCGGCCGGGGACCTCGCCGTCCAGGTCGAGATCGGACGACTTCTCGAAATGCCGGAAAAACCTTCGGAAAAGCGGCTTCGCGAACTGGCGGAGCCGTGGCGTCCGCATCGCGGCGCGGCCGCCGTGCTCGCCTGGCACAGCTACAACAGCAGCGTGCTCTAGGGCCGCCGAGGGCGACCTATTTGCGCACGCCGACCGTGTGCTGGCGCGCGCCGAGCTTGCGAAATACGCGCGGACCCAGGTCGGCTCGCAGCGGAGCGAGCTTTTCGCCTTGAGTGTCGCGGCCAATGACGTAGCTGGCCGCGGTCTGCGCCTCGCCCCCGCTGCCCCGGTAGCGCGCGCTGACGCCGATCAATGGCACGAACAGGATCCGCCCGTCGACCTGGAAGAGCTTGATCCGGTCGTTGCCGACGGCAACCGAACTTGAGAGGGACAGGCGCTTGAGCGGAGGCAGCGGCGGGATAGAGTTGCCGGCCGCAGGCGGGTGAGCGAAGAAAGCAGCGATCTCCTCGTCCTGCGTCGGATTGGCCGTGAACAAGGCGGCGGAAAGCTCAATGTCGCGGGCGATCGCGCCGCCCGAATTGAATAGCTCGATGTCGAATTCGACGGTTATTCCATCCTCTGCGCGGATGACGCGCTTCGGCACCAAGGCGAAATCGATCCACGGCCGCAAACTGGACGAGACGATGCCGCCGCTGCCGAGGGCGGATGGCGACCGCTCGAGCGGCTTGGCAGCCGGGGCTGGTGGTGGCGGCGGCGGGGTCGGCGCGGCTGCGCGCGGTGAGACAATGTCGACCTCTGCGCCAGCGTAAGCGAGGCGGCTGCGCTGCCGAAAGTAATAATAGGCCCCGGCCAGGGCCGCGAGGATCGCGGCCAGTAGCCAAGGCAATGTTGACGGGCCTTCCGCAAGCGCCGCTCCGGACGCCGGAGCCGATCGAGGAAGCGCGGACGGTGCAAACGCCGGAGCTGTCGAACTGCCGGAAGCCGGCGTCGTCGGATTTCCGGCGGCGACCGGCGGCAGATCAAACGTCATCGTGGCCGGGGGTGCAGCCTGACGGCTCGCAACAGCTTGTGCCGGCCGGTCGGCTGCGGTCGTGGCCGGAACCTCGCGCTGCTGGGCTGGCGCCGCTTGCTGGCGGGTTGCCGTCGTCGCCGCGGGCTGGGACGGCTGCGGAGTTGGTCGAGCGGGGGCGACGGGCGCGGGCTCGGCTTGGCGGGTGACCGTTCCCTTGAGGCTGAAATCGCGCAATTGTGCCGGCCCGACGGCATTGGCGGCAGCGGGCGGAGCAGACTCAGCCAACGGCGGCGCCACGCTGTTCTGGGCGACCACAGAGGAAGGCGCGACGACAAGCGCCATGGCCCATACGGCCAAACCCATGCGCAATCGTGCTTTCATGCTCTCCCATTCGCTGTGCTGGAGCGGGCCACCCCCCGGCGGTCGCGCTCCGGCGCACATGGCGCCTCGCAGCTGGCTATTCAAGCACAGCCCCGATGAACGGAACGCGACCGGCGATGAAGTCGCAAGGCGAGCCCGCTTCAGATCTTCGATGTCGGCGGCGGCGGCGTCTTCGCAGCCTCTTTTACCCAGGCTGTATATGGCGCAGGCACGGCCGACACCTCGCCGCGCGATTGGAGCTGCCGCTCGGCGGCGTCGGCGGTTGCCAGCCAAACTTTGCCTTGGGTGAATCGCGGATCCCGCTGGACCACCTCCTGGAGCAGCTCCCGAGCGCGTCCGATCCGCTCCGTTTCGCGTGACTGCAGCATTCCCCGCGCCGTCAGGAACAGGCGATAGGTTTCGCCATCCGTCACGCTCCCCCGAGCGTGGCGAACGCCGGTTCCGGAGAGTTCCTGTGCGACGGCGCTGCCGATCTCGCGCTGCGTGCGGAACACATCGTCCAGTCCCCGATCATACTGACGTGCCCATAGCTGCGTACCGTCGCGGGCGGACAACAACCGGACCGTCACCCGGACCTGGTTTCCGTCCCGGCGAATGCTGCCTTCGAGAACATGCGAGACGCCGAAATCATTTTTGAGCGCCGCATAGCTTCGTTCCGCCACCGCCTTTTTCTCGACTTCTGGACCCGCGACGAGCCTGACCTCAGAATTGCCGGCAAGCAGGACGGCGATCTCTTCGGCCACGGCGCGCCCGAAGTAGGAGCAGCTCTGGTCCAGCGAGAGGTCGCTGAATGGCAGCACGGCAAGCGCCATATGTCTGCTTGACCCGCTTGCGATCCCCGACAACCCATAGGTCGAGCCGAGGCCGGCCAGCGCAGCGAGCGCCAGCCCGGCATAGCCCACGGGGCGAAGTTGGAGCCGGCCAGCGATACGCGGCGAGCCGCGCGGGACGCTGCCGCATTCAATCTCGGCCGGGGCACACTCGAACAGTCGATAGCCAACGCGCGGAATGGTCTCGATGCGGAAGGACTTCGCGCTTCCGGACAGGCTGCGAAGGCGCGAAATCACGCGATTGATCGAATCGTCGCTAACCACCCGCTGCTCCCAGCAAAGTCGGATCAGCTCGTCTCGAGTGACGATTTGCCCGCTGCGCCGCGCAAGCGCGACAAGCACCTGCATGACCCGCGGCTCAAGCAATTCACTACGCTCGGGAAATTCCAGCTGATGGAGGGCGGGTCGAACCCGCGCCTTGCCGAGGCTGAAATCGGGTTCGAGGGCAAGATCGACCATGCCGGTTGATCCGGTGTCAGGCGCAGACGCAGCCATAATCATCACCCGCCGTCAGCAATGATCAGCCTCGGCTCCTTGCCTCATCAGGCGTCACTGCCACTCAGTCGAAGCGCGCAGAATAGCAGGAGAATCGGTTTTCGCCGACTCTTTTGCGTGCCTCTGCGCATGTAGTGGAGGATTTGATCATGTTGAGCACAGCAAAAACCGCCGCGGGCATTGCCCTATTGATCTCGACTGCGATGGCGGCGGCACATCCACACAGAGTCGGCCCGCGCGACCAGATGCTGGCCAACGGGCAGAACCACCCGGTTTTCATCAACGGCCAGTCCTGCGAATCCTATCCGGCCGCAGGCCCATGGGCAGTCGGGCCGGCTTGGTACGGCCTGGAAACGGCCCATCACGGCCCGGACGCCAGCGACCCCGGCAAGGCAGACGGCTGCTACCAAACGACGGGCAGCGTGCCTCCGGGACAGGACGTCGAAAATCCCGTAATCCGATAAGGCGACGGCCACGGTTCGGGCGTCCGCTCGAACAGGGGCGCTCGTCGGCCGTTACCGAGCGTCGACCAGCACCAGTTCGGCGTCTTCCTCGGCCTCGATCCGGAGGCTCTCCTCGCCGGTGATGGCGATCCCGTCGCGCGGATCGGCAACGATGCCGTTCACTCGAACGCGTCCGCTCGCCACCATGTAGAGGTGGCGGCCGGGATCGCCACGATATTCGATTGCCTCGCCGCCGCGAACGGCCGCGCCGAGAACCCGGGCGTCGGCGTGAATCGAGAGAGCGCCGTCGCCTTGGTCGCCGCTCGCGAGCAACTGGAAGCGCCCATCGCGCGCGTCCTTGGGGAACGGCATGGCGCCCCATTGCGGCTGCGCGGACGGCCGGTCGGTCTCGATCCAGATCTGGAACAGGGTCGTCTCTTCGTCCTCCAGATTATATTCGGCGTGGACGACGCCGGTGCCGGCGCTCATCACCTGGACGTCGCCGGCGGCGGTGCGCCCCTGATTGCCCAGAGAATCCTGGTGAGTGATCGCGCCGGTGCGGACGTAGGTGACGATCTCCATGTCGCGGTGCGGGTGCGGCGGAAAGCCGGACTTCGCCGCAATCCGGTCGTCGTTCCAGACGCGGATCCGCCCCCACCCAATGCGACCAGGGTCATGGTAATTGGCGAAGGAGAAATGGTGGCGCGCGTCGAGCCAGCCGTGGTCGGCGTGGCCGAGCGTTTCGAATTTGCGGATGTCGATCATGCGATAAAAGTGGCACTGGGTACGCGTGCTTCAAGTGTCAGCGCTGTAACTTGAGACTGCGCGCATACTGCGCCGCTTTGTCCGCATAATGGGCTGCCGATAGCCTAAGCGCCGATCTCTCGGCTTCGGTCAGCGTCCGGACCAGGCGCGCGGGAACGCCGACGATCAGCCCGCCCTCCTCGAACGTCTTGCCTTCGGTGACCAGCGCGCCGGCGCCGACCAGGCATTGCCGACCAATCACGGCGCCGTTGAGGATCCGCGCCCCCATTCCGATCAGGCATTCATCGCCGATCGTGCAGCCGTGGAGGATCGCCTGGTGGCCGACAGTGACGCGCGCGCCAATGGCCAGCGGAGCCCCGGGATCGGAATGGCCGATCGCCCCGTCCTGGAAATTGCTCTCCTCTCCAAGGACGATCGGCGTGTTGTCGGCGCGGATCACCGCCCCGAACCAGACGCTTGCGCGGGGCCCGAGCCGGACGTCGCCAATGAGGTCGGCGGACGGCGCCGCCCACGCGCCTTCATCGAGCTGTGGCGCCACATCGTCGACAGCGTAAAGCGGCATCAGCCACGGCTCCATTCGGCAATCATCTCCCGGCTGTCGGGCCGCTCGAGCCACACCCGGTCGAAGACTACCGAGACGATGCAGTCGGGCGGCCGGTCGGGGCTGGCGGCGGCGCAGGAAATGATGCGGCGGTTGGGCAGGCGCCGAAGCCGTCCGGACAGCACGAGGTTAAAGCCCTCCACGCTGGGGGTTTCGCCCTCGGCGAGCGTCTTGGTCGACTCGTAGGGACGCTGGCGCCGCTGGAATACGCGAGCGTCGCCCTCGCGGAAGAATTGTGCGATCCCAATCCGCGCGAAGGCGGGGGGCTCGGGGACCTCGCTATCGGGCGATGGCGGCTGGTCGCCCTCCGGTTGGGGAGGCGGCGCCGGACAACCGGCCGTCAGCAGCCATGGCCGCCGGACCCAGAAACCCTCGACCGTCGCCACTTCTTCACCGGCGATCCTTGCGGTCAGCGGCTCGGCGGCGGTCAGGTCCGGTGCAGCGGTCAGGCGAAGCGTCCGCCTCTGTTCGTCGAAGCGGACCGCATAGGACTCGCCCTCCAGCCGTTCGGCTTCACAGCCGAAGCGCAGCCGCACCTCGAATCTCTTGCCTTCGAGCGCCCGCTGCGCCTCGCTGTCGTCACGGCCAATGGCCTGCGCGCTGGCGGCGCGTATCGCCGCGATCAGTACAGCTTCGCGATCCATCGGAGGCTCGGCAATCGGCAGCGCCGGACCTTCCGCTTTCTGCCCGTTAGTGGCGACATTGACGGGATCGCCGCTTTCGACAGGCCGGCAGGACAGGAGCAGAGCGGCAGCGAGCGCGGCCGCGCACGTTGTTGCTCGCAACAATCGCATGCGGCCTTGATAGCACAGCAGCGCCGCCGCGCGAGTCTCGCGCCGAAAGCGGTTGCGCGTCCGCCGAAAGCCAACCTAGGGACAGGCCATGACCTCCAGTCAGGTAATAACCCTGATGGTGCTGGCGGCCGTGATCTGGGCGCTGATCTGGGACAAGGCGCGCTCGGACGTGGTCGCCCTCACCGGCGCCGCAGTGCTGCTGATGACCGGCGTCGTCCGCCCCGTCGAAGTCCAGGGCGCCTTCGCCAGCCCGGCGATCATCGCCCTCGCCTCGCTATTCGTGATTGCCTACGCAATGGAGCTTTCGGGCCTGCTCGATGCCGCCATCCGGCGGGTCGTCGCGCTGTGCCGCTACATCGGCCGCGCCGGCCTGTGGGTGATGATCGGTTTGGCCGGCAGTGCCTCCGCTTTCCTCAACAACACGCCGATCGTCGTCCTGAGCTCGCCGGTAGTGCGCGACGTCGCCAAGTCTCTTGGGGAATCGCCGAAACGCTATCTCATCCCCCTCTCCTACGCGGCGATCCTGGGCGGTTGCTGCACGCTCATCGGGACCTCAACCAACCTCCTGGTCAACGACATGGCGTCGATCGCCGGCCAGCCGCGCTTTCATATTTTCGAGATCACTCCGGTCGGGCTGATCATCGCGCTCGCCGGCGGCCTTTACCTGCTGCTGTTCAGCGGCCGGCTGGTGAAATCGGTCGACGGCGAGGAGGAGCTGCGGATGCGCGAAGCGCTGAAGCAATATGGCGAGCCCGGCCTGGCCGGCGGTCATATCGGCACTGCCGCCGCGTTCACCGACAAGGCGCCGCTCCAGCCCTTGAAGGCCGTCGCGTCGCTGATCGTTTTCGTTGCCGTCGTCGCCCTCGCCGCCTTCAATGTCGCGCCGATCGCTGCCTGCGCCTTCGCCGGCGCGGTGCTGCTGATCGTGATTCCGGTGATCACGGCCGACGAGGCCTATCGCGGCCTGAGGCCCGAAGTGCTGATGCTGATCGCCGGCATGGTCGTGCTCGGAATTGCCCTGGACGAGACCGGGCTCGCCGCCCAGGCGACCGGGTTCATGATCGGCGGGGTCGACGATCTCAGCCCGATCGTCGCGCTGGCGGTCATCTACGGCGCAACCCTGATCGCTACCGAAATTCTGTCCAATGCGACCGTGGCAGTGCTGTTCACTCCCGTCGCCGTGTCGATGGCCGAGGCGATGGGCGTCAGCCCGAGGCCGTTCCTGGTCGCGGTGATGATGGCGGGGAGCGCCGCCTTCGCCACGCCCTTCGGCTACCAGACCAACGTGCTCGTCTATCAGATGGGCGGCTACAATTATCTCGACTTCGTCAAGATCGGAATCCCGCTCAACCTCATCACCTGGGTGGTCGGAGTCGCCGCGATCACCATCTATTTTCCATTCTGAGCTTCACGCCGCGATCACTTGCGATCCGGCGACACTCCCCGTGGCGAGGCCGGCGATTGCCCGGGCGATCTTGGCGCCCCCCTGCTCGGAGGGCTCGATGCGATTGGCATAGTCGCTTGGCTCGCCGCAGATGAGGCGCAGGTCGATCAGCGCAAGCCCGCGAGAAAAGGCAGCTCGCGTGATGACGTCGTTGAACAGCGCCAGTGCCGCCGTGATCACCCGCCCTTCCGGCTCCGAGAAATTCGCGTCGTAGATGGTGCACAGCGCAGTCGGGACGCCCTGGGCCATCACCGCCTCGAGCATTGCGCCGTAGCGCTCCTCGAACCTCAACTGCGCTTCGGCAAGCAGCATCACGCCGTCACCCACCGTGGCGGCGCGCTGGCTCAGGATTCCGGACTCGCCAAGCGCGTCATTGCCGCCCGCGCTGACCACGAGCAGCGTTGCGTTGGCCGGAATTGCCGCCAGCTGCCGCTGAATGCTTCCGGTAACCGCACCGTCGACTGCAAGTAATGTCGCTCGCCAGCCCTCGGGGAGAATGCCTCTGAGTTGCCGTGCGACGTCGGGAGCGCCGCCGACGTAAGCGGCATTGTCGAAAATCGAATCGCCAAGAAGGATGATATGCCCGGCCATCGTGCACGAACCGACGGCACGATGAATGGTGCCCAGGAGGGGACTCGAACGCTGACATACACAGGCTGAAGCGCGCCAGGGTCTAAACAGCCGTGGCCGCTGTGACCTGCGAGGAACTGGCATGTCGCCACCTAGGAGAAAGGGGGCGGCGTCAGCCCGCCCCAGCGGCCACGAACGAACGGACCAACGGAGTGGAGCACGGCGCACCTTCCAGCCCGTCCGCCGCAACAGCTACCATCGAGGAGAACGCGAGCATTTGATCTGGCGCCCGCTGGGCCCAACGAAGGCGGAGGCGCGACGGTTTAAGGGCGCGCTGCTGAAGGCTGCCAAGCGTCTCGATCATCAGACCAAGGAGCCCGGAACCCGGATGGGCGCCCTGGGCCTGTCCGGCCGGGCCGTGCTCGAGGCTCTTTGCGACATCGTCGACGACGTCAGCGGCCGTCTCGAGCCGTCGATTGCGACGATCGCCGACAGGGCCAAGCTCGGGATCCGCACGGTTGTCCGCGCACTCCGGCGCCTCCACAACCACGGCTTCCTGTCCTGGCTGAGGCGCACCGAGGCGATCGACAACGACGGGGCGGGCCCGCAGGTGCAGCAGGTCAGCAATGCCTACTGGTTCGAGCTGCGGGGGCGTGCCGCGGGCCTGGTGCGGCTGTTGCTCGGCCGCGCTCCACCCGACGTGCGCAGACGGGAGGAGCTGCAGGCGATCGATAGCCGCATGCGTTCGGAGCGGCTGAAGACAATGCGCCGCACCGGGACGGGCGTGGCGGCCGGCGACGTCCTCAGCGATGAGGTGAAGGCGTCGCTCGCCAGGCTCGCCGAGCGAAGGGGCGCGAATGCCATAAAGGCCAAGAATCCGGGGGAACAGGGGTAAAGAACAAGCGGACGCGCTTCGCGCGGCGCTATTTGATAAGCTGATCTCTCGCCCAACCGCCTCGAGGCACCTCAACCGCCGCGGACTGCTCCGCGGCCGCAGGGCCCGGCTACGCCTGGCCCAGGCTCTCCAGGGAGAGCGTGGCAAGTTCCGTACCGATTTTCCTATCAGCCTCGCACCGGGCATCGCCGGCGGGCTCGAGAAGGTCCGCCCAGCGCTGGAACAGGTCGCGCATGCGCGCCTGCTGCTGCGATCGGTTGTAGGCCGCCTCGACGCGGCCCTTGGCGCTGGCATGGGCAAGCGCCTGGTCGATCAGCGCCCGGTCCTCGGGAAAGCGCTCGTTGAGGATCGTCGAGAAGCTCGCCCGCCAGCCGTGCGGGACATGGCGGCCGGAATAGCCGGCCGCGGCGTAGAGGTCGCCGATCGCGCCCTCGCCGATCGGCCGCCCGCGGCGCCGGCCGGGGAACATCAGCTCCCCGTCGCCGGCGAGCTCGCGGAGCTCGAGGAGGACCGCCACCGCCTGCCGTGAGAGCGGTACGACGTGGCTGGCGGCCGGGTCGGCCTTGCGGACCTTGGTCAGCTTCATCCGGCCGGCCGGGATCCGCCATTGCGGCGCCGGACCGTGTCGATTTTCGCGCCCGCGAGGGCGGTCCGAAAAGTCGACACCCTCGATCTCGCTCCACTCAGCACCGCGAAGCGCCGCCAGGCGCACGGCCGTCAGCGCCAGGAAGCGCGAGGCGAGCTTGGCGACGATCGGGCCCGGGGCGAGCTCGGCGGCCGCCAGCAGCTCGCGCAGCTCGTCGACCTCGGTGATCGCCGGCTGCGGTCTTTGCACCGGCCGCGGGCTGAGCTCGTCGACGATCAGCGCCGCCGGATCCGCGTCGCACAGCTGCATCGACACGCCGAGGCGGAAGATTCCGGAGATCCGCTCGCGCAGCCGGCGGGCGGTCTCGACGCAGCCTCGCGCCTCGACCTCGAGCAGCACGCTCAGCACCGACTGGGCGTCGATGGCCCGCGGCGCCGCCGCTCCGATCGCCGGGAAGACGTCGCGCTCGAGGCTGGCGAGGACGTCGGCCGCGTGGCTTTGCGACCAGCGCGATCGCCGCCGATCGTGCCAGCGGCGGGCGAGCTGCTCGAACGTCGCGAGCTCGCCGGCGCCTATGCCTGCCCCGGACGGCGATCCGGGGTCAACCCCGCGGCGCAGGCGCTCGCGCGCCTGGTCGCGGCGGATCCTCGCGTCGGCCAGGCTCACCTCTGGCCAGGCGCCGATCGTCAGCAGCTGCTCCTTGCGGCCGCGGCGGTACTTCATGCGGAAGATCCTGGCGCCGCTCGGGCGGACGATCAGGTGCAGGCCTCCGGCGTCGAACAGCTTGTAGGGGCGCGCGGCCGGCTGGGCGGCCTTCACGGTCGCGTTCGTGAGCATTAAGACACCTTCTGATGGAGCAGCCAGAGTTCGAAGTCGGCGATGTCGTCACCAGGATGGGCGACGATCGTCAGCTCGTGCTGAGTGTCGGCGGCTACAACGACATCACGGTTGAGTGTTTCGTTGAACCGAAGGACAGGTGGATTTCGACCGGCGAGCGAGAGACCAATCTGGCGGGCCGGTACCAACTGGTCTGCCGCGATCACGAATGGATCGACATCACCTCGATGATCGACAAGGTGCCACGACGCAAATGCGGCAAATGCGCGGTGGAGCAGGAGCTTGTCGTCCGCTAGCGCGGCGGACACGTCCTCCGCCGCGTTCAGTTTGCGAAATCCCGAAAATCCGCCGTTTCACGTGGAGCCGGCGTCACTCGATACCCCGCACGATACCCCCACCTGTTCGGGGATGGTGCAAGCCTGCGGCCTTGAGCGTTGAGGCTGCGCGGGACTCGCCAACCCCCCGCGAAGGAGGATGTAGATGGACAAAAACACGGGCTACGGCTCGGAGCGGACCGGGCGTGACCAGTTCACCGGCTGGATCCAGGACGCTCCGCCGGACGACGCCATTCACATGGCGAAGGCGTCGCTGAAACGGGTGGCGATGCTCCCCAAGGAGCAGCGTGATCGCTTCCTCGCCGACATCGGCGACGACCCGGTCTTCGCGACCCTGCTGGAGGAGGCGAGGCAGCCGGCCTGAATGACAAGGAGGGCCGGTTCCCGTTGCGCCGGCCCTCATGACTAGCGGTCGACGATCGCGCCGCGCGCAGTGACCGGATGGCTCGCTCCGCCCTGGATGATCAGCTCGCCGGCGCGCTTTCCCGCTCCCGCCATCCTTGTGCCGATCCCATAGGTGGTCTCGACCGTCTGCTGGTCGAAGCCGGCGAAGATCGCGCGGATCTCCGGCGTGTCGTTGATCGACAGGATGAAGCGGCCTGCGATCCCGCCGAGCTGCTCGGCAAGCCGGGTGAAGTCGTCGCGGCCGAAGACGTCCGCGCCATAATCGTCCTCGCTGCCCCAGTAGGGTGGGTCGAGGTAGAAGAGCGTGCCCGGCCGGTCGTAGCGGGCGATGAACTCGCCATAGGGCAGCCGCTCGATCACGACCCGGGCGAGGCGTTCGTGCAGCTCCTCGAGCATCGGCCCGAGCTTCGTCACGTCGAACCGCGCAGGGGTTTCCATGACCATGCCGAAGTTGCGCCCCGCGACCTTCCCGCCGAACGCGGTGCGCTGCAGGTAGAGGAAGCGCGCGGCGCGCTCGAGGTCGGTCAGCGTCGACGGGTCCGTCCGCATCAGCCGATCGAATCCGGCCCGGGTGGTGAGCTGGAAGCGCATCATGTCCATGAACGCGACATAGTGGCGCTGCAGGATCCGGAAGAAGGTGGCGACGTCCTCGCTGATGTCGTTGATCACTTCGCACTTCGGCTGCCGCGTGCGGCGCAGGAAGACGCCGCCCATGCCGACGAACGGCTCGGCATAGGCCGTGCAGGGAATCGCGTCGATCAGGCCGACGAGGCGGCGGGCAAGGTTGCGCTTCCCGCCAATGTAAGGCGCTGCCGGTACCACCGGCTTAACTGTGTCGCTCAAGAATTCCATAGGGGTTGCGGTCCGTAACTGGCCCCGCCCGGTGCACGGGTGCGGGGCGTTGCGGCTAGGCCAGCCGCGCGTGACGAGTGACCGCTCGTCGGTGGCCGGGCTGCAACCCGGCACCCCCGCTCGGCCTTGCCGGCCTTGCGGGAATGTCTCGTGGATCAGGTGAGGTGAGCCGGAGCCGACAGCGGGGGCACTGCCAGCGGCAGCTCGCGGATACGGTCGGCGACGGCGCCGCAGGCCTCGTCGGTCACCTCGCGCGCGGCCGTGACCTCGGCGGTGATTGCTGCCCTGCCGACCAGGCCGTCGTAGGCGGCCCGGACGATCGCCAGGCGCAGCAGCTGCTCTGAGGCCGGCTCGGCGATCGCCACCGCGTCCTGGCGGGTCGCCGGCGCCTTTGCGTCGAGCTCGGCGACGACGGCGCGGCACTGCGCCTGGGCGATCGCCTCCGCGACCAGAACGGCGGGCCGCTCTACCAGGCGCGCTGCGGTGTTGAGGCCGGCGCAGCCGCCGGTCACGGCAGCGAACAGCATCGCGGCGAGCAGTGCAGTCACTCGCATGTCATTCTCCCTGATTGTCGTCTCGAGGCGCCGGATCGGGCGCGCCGAGGATGACGCGGATGGCGCCGATCGTGTCGCGCAGCGCGTAGCCGAGCAGGCCGACCGCTGTTCCGAGCAGCGAAGCCGCCTCGGCGCTGATGCCTTTGCGGATCGCGTAGAGGCAGATTGCGGCGATCGCCGCGGCCGACATGGCGCCCAGCGTCATCAGCCAGAACAGCGAGGATCCGGCGCAGGCCCGGGCCTGGCGGCGGAGCCACGACCTCGCGCTGCTCATTTGACGTTGCCGATGCGGTTCGCCAGCCAGCCGTAGAGGAACGCCTCCTGGCTCGGCGTCCGCTCCGCCAGGCGAATGTAGCGTTCGCCCTGCAGCGCATCGAGCGCCCTGACGAGCACCGTCTCACCGCTCTGCTTGCCACGCGCCCTCAGGAAGCCGTCCAGCGCCGCCAGTGTGCGCGGGCCGATGCGGCCGTCGGGAGTCAGGTCCGGATAATCCTTGCCCTGCCGGTTGAGCGCGGTCAGCGCCCGCTGCAGGAAGGTGGCGGCGACCGCCGGGCCCATGTTGATTCCGGTGTCGAACAGCTCGGCCGCGACTTTTGGCGCGCGCTTTGCCACTTCGTCGAAGCGCGGCCTGAGCCAGTAGATTCGCCGGTAGATCGCCTTCGCCTCGTCGCGCGGCAGCGATCGCATCGGTCCGGCGTAGCCATGCGCCCTAGCGACTGCGACCGTGATTCCCCAGTTGGTTTCACCACCGCGGTCGGCCGGATGATTGATGTAACCGCCCTCGCGCACGAGGACCTCCTCGAGCAGCTCGTCGATCGTCATGTCGGTTCCTTTCAGTCGATCCGCTTCAGCTTCTCGAGCTCGGCTTGGATCTCGGGCGGCGGCGGGTGGATTCGGAAGATCTCCTCGAGGCCGGCGATGCGGCTCTCGAGCTTGGTCACCCGCTGGCGGAGCCTGGCGTTCTCGCGCCTGACGGCGGAGTGGCCCTCCGCCTGCGCCTCGAGCTGCTCGATCTTCTTGTCCTGGCCGGAGACCTTGGTCTCGAGCCGCGCGATCTCGTCGCGCAGCGTGCTCCATTCCGTCCGGCTCGCCTCCGCCTCGATCTTGCGCGCCTCGGCGCGGATCTTTGGCAGCTGCCAGCGCGCGGCGACGAAGGTGATCAGCCCGCCGACGATCGTGCCGGCGAGCCCGATGAGGAGCTCACTTGTCATGACATTCTCCGGCTCGAAAAGCGGAATGGTTGTGCTACGCTGGGACGGCTCGGCGCGGCCGCCTGCCATCGCCGCGCGCACCGTCAGTCCCCCGCACTGACGAGCACGGCGATCTTCCCCGGCGGGCGGCCGCTAGATGCACTCGAGGCTGAACCAGCTCTCCGTGCTCATCGTCTCCGCGGAAGAGCCGAGCACGCGAACTTCGAACCAGTCGCCGGGGACGACCGGCAGCCAGGCGCTGGCGGCGTTGACGTAGCAGGCCGAGCCGTTGCTGTGCCCCTCGTCATAGGCGACGCCGGCGTAATTCTGCAGGCTGCCGTTCTTGCGAACATAGGCCGTCATGTCGGCCGTCGGAGTCCGCAGCGAGAAGATTGCCCGGGCGAAGCTGCATCCCGCCGGCACCACCAGTCGGTTGGGATTGCTCCCGTCGCGCATCCCGTGCGTGTCGTAGACCTGGCTGTCCCATTGCATCGACGAGAAACTTGTAGTCAGCGAATGGCCGGCAGAATTGTGGACCAGCGCCCGCTTCAGCGACGAGGACACTTCTTCGATCGCAAAGTAATTGCCGGTGTCCTCGGCGATCGAGCTCGCGGCTGCGGCCAGCGCCTGGAGCTCAAAATATTCGCCGGCGCTCACCTCGATCGGCGCGCTGATTAGCCCGAAATTTCGCGACGAGCTGGCGCCAGCGCGGCAGCGCTGCGGCAGGCCGTGGGCGAACGACCCGCCCTTGTAAATCCGGCCGACCGCGCGTCCCGAGAAAGAGGCGAAGAACAGATTGCCGACCAGCCTCACCAGGGTGACTCCGGCGGGCACCGTCATCCGGCTGGTGTTGCTCGCCTCGTCGTGGAAATTGTTGGTGTCGACCACGTCGACCTGCCAGGTCAGAGTCGCGACCGTGTTCGCGGACAGTGCCTGGCTCGCGTTCTTGCGAGCGATGCAATATTTGAGGTCGTCGGGCAGGCGCTCGATCGCCAGCCAGGTGCGCTCCGGCTTCTCGTCGCCGAAATCCACGCCGTAGAAGGCGCTCGACCCCGCCACGATTCCGGGTGTCGAGCCAGCCGCGTGGGATCTGGGCGCGCCCGGCATGTTGTTGCTTTCGCGCTCAGCGTTGCTGCGATGGGTGCCGTTTCCGTAATAGGCGGAGCCGCCCCGGCGGATGCGCGTGAGGACACCGACCGTACCGGACGCAGCCCAGCTGCTGGTGCCGGCCATCACCCGGTAGATGCCGTCTGCCGGCACGGTCATCACCGCCGGCGAGGCAAGCGTGAAATAATTGCCCGTGTCGTAGGCCTCGACTTGCATCGGCACCGGGTCGCCGTCGGCAAGCTGCGCGCTGACCGACGTGCGGTAGGCGAGGGCGCCGTCGATTCCCGGCGACCCCTCGCCGCTCTTTCCGAACAAGGGGCTCGGGAAGCACAGCATCAGGCGAGCGCCTTGACGATCGTCGCCTCGATCTCGGTGGCCGAGTGGCAGAAGAAGGCGATCACGTCGACCGCGCCGGCGGCGATCGACAGGCTCGGCGTCCCGCCGGCGAACTTCCAGTTCGAGCCGAACGACAGTGTGCGGCCGCCGGTGCCGTCCTGGACGATCCGGATCCGGCCCGACTGGCCGGCCTTGACGTTGGTCGGATTGGCCAGCGTGCGGTTTCCGCCCAGCGTCACGTGGAAATTGATCCCGGTGCCGAAGTCCGGAGTGATTGTCGCCCCGTCCGTGAGGGCAACCGACGCCGCCGCCTCGAACAGGCGACGAGGCGACACATATTTGGCGCCGGTCGCGCCCTCGCGCACCTCGGCGACGCTCGCCTCGGGAGCCGCATCGGCGCCGACCCAGGCGCCGTTGTAATAGGTCAGCGCGATGTCCTCGTCCTCGACGACGATCTCGAACCCTTCCTTGGGGCTGCGAAATATCCAGGCGCCGTTCAGCCGGTGGGCGAGCTTGCCGTCCTGCCCGCTCCACGATCCGGTGGCGCCGGCGGCGACCAGGTAGGAATCGCCGTTGGCCGGCGATCCCGGCGGCGCGGTGAGGTCGCGGTCCTTGACGATGCAGCGGGTCGAGAACAGCTCGAGGATGTTGATCGCCTCGTTGACCCTCGTCTCGGGCACGGCCTGCTGAAGCGCGAGCTCGGTGATCCCGAGCCTCGGCGTCGTCGACATAGAATGATCTCCTTACGCGGCGCGGGCGAACACGGCCGGACTGCGCGCCGCGAAACCGCGGCCGACGCTGTCGCTCAGCTGATAGACGGCGACATTCGCCGGCAGGCTGGCCTGGGGCGCGCCAAAATCGGCGCTCTGCTCGGCGGCGGTCCAGGTGGCAGACGGCGAGCTCGACGCGATCGTGCGGCTCCCTCCGCCCGGTAGCGGGATCGCCAGCTCGTAGGCCTCGCTGGCCTCGCCGATCGGGATGGCGGTGCCGCCGATCCATGCGCCGCCGACCCGTGTCCGCCGCGCCCATTCGAAATTCCAGTCGCCGGTGGCGACATTACGCCACGCCCTGAAGCCGCCCGGCGCATAGGGTTTGAGCGTGTTGCCGGCGAAGACCAGCTCGACGGGAAAGGCCGAATCCTCGGCGCGGCCGATGGTCACAGCCTTGATCGCGAAGTCGTTGCCGATCTCGCCGAGCCCCAGCTCGTGCGGGACGGCGTTGCCGATCAGGACGAACTCATCGCCGATGGCGTGGTTGCCGACATTGCCCTCGGTGCCGCGGCGGCCGCGCTTGAGCCTGGTCAGCGTGTAGCTGCCGTCGCCCTGCAGGGTCGTCGTGGCGAACTGGATCAGCTCCCAGCGGCCGTTCCTGCCGATCGCGGCCAGGTTGAGCATAGGGTCGGCGTCGATCGCGTCCTCGGTCGCCGAGGTCAGCGCCTCGCCGTAGGTGCGGACGTTGACCCCGCTGCCGCGGTCCCAGAGGTTGGGATTGCGGCTCGCCAGGACTCCCGTCGCATAGCCCCAGGTGGCCATGCCTGAGCTTTCGATCAGCGCCAGCTGCTCGTCATAGCTGCCATCGTCGCCGCGCAGGACCGCCGCGCCCGGCCACAGCCCGCCGGTGATGTAGCTTCCGGCGGCCAAATAGAGGATCGGATTGACGTCATTGTCGGCGTCGCGGGCGAGCGGCATGTCGAGCACGAACCCCTTGCTCGGGCTCGGCAGGGTGATCACCTCGTCGTCGCGGCCGTCCATCGGCGCTCCGGTGGCGGTGCCGAGCTGGGCCAGGCTCGGATCGTCGCGCACCCATTCGCACTCGACCAGCGGGCCGCGGATCACAATCTTCTTGAGCCGGGCGGCGTGGACGATCCCGTCGAGCTCGACATTGCGGACGTCGCCGGGCTCCAGCCGCAGCTCCTGCGCGGTAAGTCCATTGGCGATCGTCTCGCGGCTGTTCCACAGCCGCCGGAAAAAGCGGTCGGCACGCGGCTGCATCTCGGCCGGGCTTGCGACATAGGTGGTAAGGTCGATCGTCTCGTCGCGGCGCGAGGCGGTGGCGTCGAGCGGCCGCTGGCTGATCACCGTGTTGGTCTGCTGGTCCTTGTCTCTGTCGGCGAAGTTGAGCGTGATCCGTCGCGGCAGGTCGCCGTCCTGGGCGATCGTCACCCGGTAGCGCGGGTCCTCGCGCCCGGCGCGGACGAAGTCGCGGGTCAGCAGGGTCGCGCCGCTTGGGCTGGAGCCGCGGTTGAGGAACTGAATCGAAAAATCGTGCGGCCTCGCGTCGACGTCGTGCACGTCGAGCAAAGGCGCGATCATGTCCTTCGCCGAGCCCTGGGTCACCGAATAGCCGGCGATAGGCTGGGTCAGCTGCGTCGTGTCGGCGCCTTCGATCCCGACCCATGAGCAGACGTCGTCGACCACGGTCTTGAGCGTGGTCGACGCGGCGCCGATACGGTCGAGGTAGCGCCAGGTCACGACATTGGCGATCTGCGGGCCGCAGATCAGCGCATGGTTGACCGGGTCGTAGATCAGCCCGTCGGTGTCCTCGTTCTTCCAGCTGAGGAGATTGGCGGTGCGCAGGTCGGCGAGCGTCCGGAGCGAGATCTCGCGTGCCACCTGCGAGCCGTCGCTGTGGATCCACAAAGATTCGTCGCCGGGCCTCAGGTTCGCGAACTGTTTGCCGGTGTTGTAGACGTCGAGGCCGATCGAGCGCGACGCCAGGATCGATCCGTCGGCCGGGTTGATCCGGTACAGGCCGCCGTGGTTCCAGGCGAGGACGAACATTCCGTCGGGAGCCGCGCAGGCGGTGCAATTGCCCGAATGCGCGCTGTTGGCCGGCAGGCCGGGGACCGTGAAGAAGGACGGCCCCGGACCGTCGCCGATCACCCGCAGGAACCGCGCGTTGGTCGAGCCGACGCCATAGACCCGGCCGACCATCCAGACGTTGCCGTCGACGTCATTGAACACCTCCGCCGGCAGCCAGTCGATGCCGGTCACGTCCTCCATCCGGAATTCGGCGCCGTCGACGAAGAAATATTTGAGCGGCGCCGGCGGCATCGTGATCCAATGCTCGACCCCGTGCCGGTCGCGGCGGACCCGCACCTCCGCCTGCCAGCGGGCGGTATCGAGCGTGCCGCCGGCGAAGGTCGCGAGCACTGCTCCCAGACCGTTGCCGTCGGCGCTGAAGCGATAGAGTTTGGTGTAATCCTCCGAGCAGAGCAGGATCGACCCGTCGCTCCTGAGGCCGACGCCGCCGAGGGAGTCGTTGACGCTTTGGGCGAAGTTGCCCTTGACCAGGCGCGCGCGCGCCGCCGTGTCCCAGATCTCGAACGCCTCGCCGACGCAGGTGATGAAGCGCGAATAGTCCGGCGAGAAGGTGAAGCCCCATAGCCGGTTGAGCCCCGGCGGCTTGCCGGCCACGGTCTCGTAGGGCAGCGTCGTGGTCTTCTCCCGCACCGCCTCGATGGTGATCTGCGGGATGCGGTTGCCGAACTTCTCGAGCGGCAGCTCCTCGAACACGACGTAGGCCGATCCGCGATAGGCCGGGCAGGAGTCAGGACCGTAGCGGTCCTCGCACCAGGCCTCCATCCGCGGGTCGGGCAGCTGGTCCTCGGTGCCGCGGTAGATGCGCATGTTCTTGCCGGCGCGGATCTTGACCGGGCCGCCCAGCGCCGAGCCGATCGAGATCGGCCCTTCCCGGGTGGTGTCGTAGACCAGATGCTTGTCCATCCAGATCCGCGTCACCGCGTCGATGGCCACGTCCGTGATCAGCACCGCGAAGGTGCCGAAATAGCGGTACTCGGTGTACTTGCCGCCCTTGGTCTTGCTGGTCTTCTTCTTCTCCTTGAGCTTCTCCGCCCAGATGATCGGTGTCTCGAAGCGGCGGATGCCCCAGAAGCGTGGGATCGGCACGCCATAGTCGGCGACGGTCACGTCGAGATTGTCGAGGCGCGGGCCCTTGATCCGCTGCGACATGGTCAGCGCCATCTGCGCCGCCATCATCGCGGCCGTGATCGCGAACTTTGCGACGAAGTTCACCGCCACCGCGCAAACCTCCAGGCACTGTCGAGCTCGTAGACGGCGAGCAGGACTCGCATCGCCGTTTCCTTCACCCACGCCGTGCTGCTGATCTGGGCATGCACGGCGCGGCCGCCGCCAAGGTTGCCGTCGGTGACGATCGCCAGATGCGCCGGCTTGCCGGCGATCCGGAGCAGCAGCACGTCCCCGGGTTTGACCCTCGCCGGTTCCACCGGCTTCAGGGTCGCCGCGATTCCTTCCCTGAGAAGGTCGGAAGGCACAGCCCCGAGGTCGTAGTCGGCCATTGCCGCATAGAGGCTCGTCGCCTCGGGCATTCCGAGTTCGCGGGCCACCCCGACCAGCAGGCCCTTGCAGTCGCAGCCGACCCCCTTGGCGGAGGCCTGCGGCACGAACGGCGTTCCGCACCATGAGCGGGCTTCGGCGACGAACGCCCGGCGGCTAGCCATTGCCCTGCCCCGGCAGCGTCGGCCGCAGGATCTGGTCGCTGCCCGGGATCTCGGGATAGCCGCGGAAGTTGAGGATGTTGCCGCGCGCCATGCAGTCGGCGCGGCTCTTGCCGCAGCCGCGGCGGATATTGAACGTGTCACCGACCTGCGGGACGTCCGCCAGCGGCGCGAACAGCGTGATTGCACCGCCCGCCGTCCAGGTGAAGATTTCGACCGGCGCCGTGCCGGCGAGCGAGCCGGTCAGGGCCTGGACGGTCCCCAGGTTGAAATGACCGCTCGCATAGGAGCCGGCGAAGCTGACCGTGAAGCGCATCGCGTCGATCGCCGAGACGACCGTCCCGACGATCGCCTCGACCTCGGCGCCGCAACGGGAGTCGCCATAGTCGGCGTCGCAGTTGTTCGTGACCAGGCGGCCCGCCGGCTGGTTGAATCGGTGGAAATCGTTGTGCACCTCGAGGACGAAGCGCCCGCCCTCGGGCCGGGTCTGGACGACGTCGCCGGCCATGAACCGCAATGGGCCCGAGCCGAGCGACCGCCAGTTGACCTGGAAGAGCCAGGCGCGCGCGCTGTTGAAGCGCCCGCCGAGCAGGGCCTCGCGGCTGACGGTCTCGCCGATCGGCCCGGTCACCTCGTAATTGTCCGGCTCGAGCCCGGCCTGCAGCGCGACGTCGCTGGGGAAGATGCCCGTGTCGGCGCGATAGGTGAGCTCGCCGTCGCCGAGGTCGAACGGGAGGTCCTGGTCGTGATCGGTGACCCCGATCACGGCCCCGTCCTTAAGCTCGAGCTTGAGCATCCAGCAGCGCGTTTGGCTGCGCCCCGCGAGGTGCGACTGCAGCGGCGCCGACGCGGTGCGCATCAGATCCTCACTTCGACGAGCGTGATCGCCTCGTGATGCTCGAGGTGAGTGGCGATCCCGGTCGACTCGAGCGGGGAAGCGAAGCGGACCGGGACGTCGAACTCGCCAGACCAGCTGATCGCTTCGCCAGGCGCCGGTGCGACGGCGAAGGTGACGACGCCGGTCGCATAATTGACCGAATAGCCGGCGTTCTGGACGACGCCGGCGCGCTTGACGGTGATCGGCGATACCGGCTGCTGGATACGGCGGACGAAGGTCTCGGCGCCGAAGCTGTAATTCTTGACCAGCGGGAAGGCGGTGGTGGCGCCATTGCCGGTGCCGATCGCCTCGTCGGCCGCGGTGAAGTCCGACCAGTCCTTGAAGCGGAAGCTGTGCGCCCCGCGCCGGGTGGCGCGGTAGGCGCCCCGGACCTCGAGGAACACCGGATCGTCGCGCTCCGAGGTCGGGAAGCTGATGTCGAACGCCAGCAGCGGCTGCGCCCAGCGGTCGTTGCGCACTTCCCAGCCGCCGTCGGTGGTCACCACCTCGAGGCCGTCGTCGAGGTCGCGGCGGACCGCGCCGATCTCGACATGATCGGACAGCCGAGTGGAGAGGTGCATTGCCTAGGCTCCCCGCTCCGCGGCCCGGCGGATCGTGTCGCGCAGGCCGGCGCCGATCTGCATTCCCGTCCGCCTCGGCTCGGCAACTCCGCTGGCGATCGTGATCGGTGCGTAGATCGACATGCCGCGGCGTCCGTCACCGGCGTCATTGTCGTTGGACACCTCGAGTTTTTCGCCCCGGCTGACGCGGGCGATCGGCACGTCGTTGATTGACAGCACGTTCCGGTCGGTGCCGAAATTGCCGAGGATCCTGCCGCCGCCGCCGTGCGACCAGCCCGGCGCGCCCCATGTCGCAGCGGCCGCGGCGGCGCCGGTGACGGTGCCGCCGGCGCCGGCACCGCCGCCAAAGAGCATGGCGGCACCGCGCAGGAGCTGGAGCCGGATGAACTCGGCGATCACCGCCTGGATCGCGCGGATCGCCACCTGCCGGAAATTGTCAAAGCCGCCGGACAGGGCCTGCAGCGCGTCGATCGCGCCCATGATCCCCTGGACCTTGAGCCGCTCCATCTCCTCCTGCACCTTGGCGGTGCTGTTCGGCAGCGAGGCGAGGAAGCTCTCCATCGGCCCGCGCGTCTGCTGAATCACCTCGCGCTGGCGACCGGCATACTGGGCGTCTAGCGCCGCTCGGCGCATGGCCGCTTCGGCGCGGACCGCGTCGGTCAGGCTCTTGTCGGCGATAATCCGCTCGAGCCGCTGCTTCTCCTCGCGATAGGCGAGATCGAGCAGCCGGAGCTCGACGTCGCGCCGCTCGGCCGCCGTTTCGGCCAGCGCCGCTTCCGACTGCAGCGCCTCGCGCTGGATGTCGAAACTGACGCTGGCGAGCCGCGCATGGTCTTCGGCCTTCGCCGCGGCGAGCTCCTCGGCGATCGCCTGGCGCTTGAGCGCGTCGGCCTCGTCGTAGAGCGCCTGCAGGCGCTGGGCCTGGGCGGCGCTGATCTCCCTCGCCTCGACCTGGTAGGCGAGCTCGTCGGCGAAGCTCTTGCGCTCGAGGTCGAGCATGTCGACGTCGAGCCGTGCCCGGTCCTCGTGGCCCACCGCCAGCTGGCGCTTGGCCGAGAGGATGTCCATCTGCAGCCGGCGCTGGTCCTGCTCGAAGCGGAAGGCGTCGCGCAATTGCTCGAGGCGCTGGCGCTCGGCCTCGCGAGCGAGCTGCTCGGCCGACTTGCCCTTCTTCCCGCCTTTCTTCGAGCCGCCCTCGCTGGCGAGGAACTGCGGCAGCGTCACTCCGCCGGAGCCCTGCGGGCTGTTCTTCAGTGCCACCGCCTGGCGGGCGAGCTCGATCTGCCGCATCCATTCGGCGCGGGCGCTCTCGACGGTGCCGCCGTCGGCCGAGCCGCGGCGGACACGGATGATGCCGCCCTTGTTGCCGGCAGCTTCCTTGCGCTTGAGATACTCCTGCATCGCCGCGTTGAGCTTCTGGCGGCGAAAGGCCGGGTCCATGTTGCTGTCTTCGGCATTGCGCGCCATTCGCCCGCCAGCGTAGACGCCGGCGCCGGCGCCGACCGCGGCGCCCGCCGCTCCGAACCGCGAGCCGGCGAGCGCGCCGATGATGCCCAGCGCGGCCTGCGGGTTGGAGCCGAGGAACGACAGGACCTTGGCGGTGAGCTCGCCGATCGCATTGGCCAGGCCGAGGATCGAATTGGCGTTGTCGGCAACGACGCCGGCGATCCGGGCCGACAGCACGGTCTTCAGGGATTCGAGCTTGTCGGCCGTCTCGTCGGCCTTGCGGATCTGCTCGTCGGACAGGACGATGCCCAGCTTCTCCGCCGCCCTGGCGAGCTCGTCCAGCGCCCGCCGCCCGCCGGCCAGCATGGTGTCGAGCTTGGCGCCGGTCTTGCCGAACAGCGCCACTTCGACCGCCGCGCGTTGCGCCCGGTCGGGGATCTTGGCCAGGCCGTCGGCGATCATCCGGAACGCCTCGCCGGTGTCCTTGCCCTTGAGGTCGGAGACCTCGATTCCGATCGCCTTGAGCGCCTTGGCCGGCTCTTTCGCCCCGGCCGCGACCTTGCCGAGGGTGACCGTCAGCTTGGTGAGCCCGCCCTCAAGCTCCTGCTGGCTGACGTTGAGCTGGCCCGCGGCATATTGGAACACCTGCAGGTCGCGGGTCGTGACGCCGAGCTGCTGCGACATCTCGCCGAGGTTGCCGGCATAGTCGAGCGCCCGCTTCGCCGCGGTCGCCATGATCCCGATCGAGAAGGCGGCAAAGAAGCCGGAGATTATGCCCTTGGCGCTGTTCATCGCCCGGGCGGTCAGTCCGACTTCCTTGCGGACGCGCTTGACGCCGCTCTCGAAGGCCGCCGTCTCGGCGGAGAATTTGACGCGCAGCGCGCCGATCAGCGTGCTAGCCATCGCTCTCTCCCGGACGGATGTGGCGGATCGTCATCTTGGCGCCGCGACGCTCGTGCTCGCGGAAGACCTCGAGGATCTCCTCGGCACGCTGCGGCCGCTTCGGCTTCAGCAGGCGCAAATAGTCGGCGAGGTCTTTGAACTTCTTGCCGGTCCTCGCGAAATTCTCGGTGAACCAGGCAGTGCTGAGCCAGCCCTCGCGCTCGCGCTGGTGGCGCATCGCGGCGCCTTCCATGATGGTCACGAAGCTCCGCGGCGACTGCAGCCAGAACTCCGACGGCGCGAAGCCGGCGGCGACCCATTCCTTCAGGAAGGCTTCGACGCTCCACGCTGCCGCTTCGGAGGGCGCGGGCGCTTCTTACCCTCCGCCGCATTGCCGACGTTGAACGCCCGCTCGATGAGGTCGCCGACGATCACGCCCTGATCGGCATATTCGGGCGAGTAGACCAGGCCGCCGACCTGGTCGAGCGTGACGCTGGGATGGTGCTCGCGCAGCATCGCCCAGAGAAACTTGCCGACCAGCGCATGCGGTGGCCTCGGCGACGTGATCTCGGCGAGGATGTCGTCCATCGGCTTGCCGGTCAGCGTCTCGAGGATGTCGATCGTGCGGAAGTTGATCACCAGCCGGAGGGTCTCCCCTCCGGCCTGGATCTCCGCCTCGTTCCAGAACGGGCTGAGCATTATGGCTCAGGCGGGCTCTCGGGCTCGACCGGCCCCTCTTCCGAATCGCCGGAGAAGCGGATGGTGAGGGTTGCCGTGCGCCGATCGTCGAGCGGCGAACTGCGCCGGTACTGCTTGACCACGCACTCGCCGGCGATCTCGTAATAGCTCTCGTCGGCAAGCAGCAGGTGGACCTTGTATTCGGTGCTCTTGCTGAGCAGAGAGCGGCAGAGCACGTCCGTGTCGGACCCGGGCACGTAGTTCATCAGGACGTCGCCCGTGCCGTCGTTGATCAGCCCGCCGATGAACTGGCGGCGCTTGCCCGGCGACTGCATGTGGGTCTTCTCGACGTCCTCGACCTCGGCCTCGGGGAACGGCGTCTCGAAGATCTCGGCGAGCTCGATGAACTCGCCCTCCGAATCCTTGAGGAAGAACTTGCCCCCCCAGCCGATTGTGACTTCTTCTTCGTCCATGTTCACGCTCCATCAGGGTTGGACGGGAGCGCTGGGCGCTCCGGCTGCCTTGCCCAAGGGCGGGTAGGGCTTGGAAATTCGGGGAAGTCAGGCCGCGGCTGGCGAGTGCCAGACCATGATGTCGGCCGACCGGCGGTAGACGGTGTCGGCGCCGGTGAACTCGTGGGTCGCCCGGCGTCGCTGCACGAAGGCCCGGCCGAAATTCACCTGGTCCTGGACTGCTGCCGGCACCAGCTCGGCGAGCACCAGGCCCATCAGCTCCTTCGCCTCGAGATAGTCGTCGGCCCAGACGTCAATCTGGACCAGGCTCGACTGCAGCGCCTGGATCCCGCTCATGTGCTGCGCCAGCGGGTCGTCGATCAGCTCCAGGGTGATCGCCGGCAGCGGCCTTCCCTGGGGGCGGTCGCCCCAGTCGATCCTTTTCTTGACGATCGAGGTGATCGCCGCCTGGCCCAGCAGCCGTGCTCGGAGCGCTGCTTCCATCTCAGCCTCCCTGCCGCCGCCGGATCCGCATGACCGTTTTGTGGAGCTCTTCGCCGAGCAGGTTTGCGATCCGCACCAGCGACGGCCCCTGCTCGCGCTCCCAGGCCGGGCGCATGTACGGCTGGGCCCGGTCCTTGAAGGTGCCGAACTCCATCATGATTGCCTGCGGGTAGCCCTTGCGGGTTGGCCCGATGTAGATTGCGACCTCGTCCCGGGCCTCGCGGGTGAAGCTCCTCTGCCGGCCGCCCTTCTGCCTGTGCGAGATGGCGATCGACGTGTGCAGGTCGAGCGGCGGTGTCGCCGGATCGTCCGGCGCCAGGCTCGCGGCCAGCGCCCGCATCGGCTCTGCCGCTTTCTTGAGGACCCGGCGGACCGTGCCCTTGGCGGTGGCCCGTGACAGCTCGAAGAGCACCCGCTCGCATTCGGCGAGGCCTTCGATCCGCTCAGCCATCGTCCTCCTCGTCGGGCTCCGGATCCTCGGCGCCGTCGTCGGCCCTCGCCGACGCGACGATGTCGACCAGGTTCCGGCCGACGGGAACGACGGCCGCGATGTTGTAAGTCGTCGTCTCGTTGTGGATCAGGCGCTCCCGCGGCCCGAACTCGGTGACGGCCTGCGGCCTGCGGATCCGGAACTTGGCAGTGGTGAACGCGGCTTCGCCGCCCGCGGCCGCCCGCTCGCCCGCGGACAGCGGCACGAGTGCGGCCGCTTCCTCGAACACGGTCTCCCACGGGCCCGGCTTTGTCCTCAGGCCGTCGTCGACGCTGGCGCCCGCCCGAACGATGCGGATCCGATGGTTGAGCTGTCCGGCCTGCATCAGCCGTAGCGCCGGAAATTGACGAGCAGCGCTTGGCTGGCGTTGGGCATGCTGCTGACGTTCGTCCCGACGACGACGTCGGCGCGGTTGCCGTACCACTGCTCGATGATCAGCAGCATCGCCTGGCGCACCGGCGCCGGGCAGACGGCATAGCCGGCGACCAGGCGCACGCGCACCGCGTCTTCCGCCCGGGCCGTCGCCGGCCACCTTTGGCCGGGCTTCAGCCGCACCTTCGGCCGCAGCTCGTCGCCGGCCTCGAGCGCGAGCTCGTAGACGGCGGGATCGAGCAGCTGCTCCTCGCCCTCCGGGTCAAGGTAGCGGATTTCCGTGATGGCCTGGACCGGCGCGACGGCCAGCTCCGCGAGCTCGCCGAATGCCGGCACCTCGATCTCGAGCGCGGCCGCGGCAATGCGGATCCCGCAGACCTTCTCGACATGCTCGCGGACGGCGACAATGTAATGGGTCAGCAGGGCGTCCCGGTCATCGCTCAGGACCTCGCACTGCGCCTTGGCATCGGCCAGGCTGATCGCCTCGGCGCCGATCGGCAGGACCGCCGTCTCGAAGTCGTTTCGCGGCGGCGCGCTGTTGGTCGTGATTTCGCAGGTGATCAGCCCCGGCCGGCCCGGCGTTCCGCCCGACAGCCAGACGGTGACCTTGCCCTCCTCGACCTGGGTATCGACGACGTCGACGCCCTCGGCCGCAACGCCAAAGGCGGTGATGGTCTCGCCCTGCTGGAGCTGTCCGCTCCAGTCGAATTCATAGTCCAGCGTCGCTCCCGGCGCCTTGGCAGGCCAATAGATCATGCGGCCCGCCTCCATCCTCTCGAGATCTTCGCCGCTTGCGACTGCCGGGCGATCGGTGCCACCCGGAGGTCGCGATCGACGCGGACCAGGCAGCGGGCTGTTCCTGCCTGCGCCGAGCGCACGCTGGGCGCGATCGGCCGGATGCGCTCGCCGCCGCTACCGGCGACGATCTCGCCAGCGTCAGTCACTTCGCCGGTACCGGCGCCCAGGACGGCTGCCGCGCCGGTCAGCTGCTCGCCGTCTTCGGCCGAGGCGGCGCCGGCGACCGGCACTGCTCCGATTGCCTCAACATGCTCGGCTCCGTCGGCGATGGAGGCACTGCCTGCATCGCCGCTGGCCGCGACGGAGCCGAGCGCCGCAAGCGTCTCGGAATCGTCGGCGATCGCCGCTGTTGCCGCTGCGACGGCTTGCCCTTGCGCGCCAACCAGGTCGGCTTCGTCCACCGCCCCGCCGGCGGCCCCGACGGGGGCTCGGGCGGATCCGGAGACCGCTTCCGCCTGGTCGCCGATCGACGCTCCGCCGGCGTCTGTGACGGCCGCGGCGGCACTCGTGCTTTCGCCGTCGTCCGTCACTCCAGCGATTCCGATGAGCCGGATGCCCCCGGCGCCGGAGAGGGTCTCACCGGCGTCTGTGACGGCCGCGCCTCCGGAGACAGGGGCGGTGCCGGCGCCGGCGGCGACCTCTCCGCTGTCGGCGACAGTGCCTTGCGCGCCGATCCGGACCCTGGCCGCCGCGGCCACCAGCTCGGCGCCGTCGTTGACAGCGGCCGCGCCGGTCACCGGCGCCTGGGGCGCCTCGTCGAACAGAAGCAGCAGCATCGGATCAGACCAGGGTGAAGACGCCGAAGAAGCTGAAATTCTGGGCGACGCCGGCGGTGATCTGACGCAGCTTGAAGCCCTGTCCCTCGCGCGCGGCATAGCGCTGGCCCATCGCGGTCTCGGGCAGCAGGTTGAACCATTGCATCAGCTGCCCGCCGGCCTGGGTCTCCTCCTGGGTGACATAGGCGGTGAATAGGGCTTCGGCGGGCGTTGCGCCCCCGGTCGGCCCCTGGCGCATGGTTACCTGCGAGGGGAGGTTGTCGTTGGCGGTGTCCATCGGGCTGATGCTCGGGAAGGACGTTTGCTTGTAGCCGACGGCCGATCCGCCGGTTCCGACAGCCGACGTGCGGATGAAGTCGAAGTCCGGCGAGATCGTGCCGGTCACCGCCGCGATCAGCGACGGCATGGCCCACAGGCCGCGCAGCTCGAGCAGCTTGCCCGATCCCGAGGCGTTGAACAGGTCGAAATGGTCCTTGTTCGCGGCCCCGGCCTGCGCCTTCAGGAAGAAGGAGTAGCTCGGCAGCGTCTGCTGGATATGGCCGCTCTCGTCCGCGACAATGACGAGCGGAAGCTCCTTCCCGTCGACCAGGTGCGTGGCGATCGGCGAGCCGTCGCCCGCCGTCGCCGTAGAATTGGCGCGGGTCATCAGCTGCCGGAGCCGCTCGCCGTGATGTTGAAGGTGTGGATCGCCACCCTCTGGCCCTGGGCGATGTTGAGGTTGTCGAGCTCCAGCTCGCCCCCGCCTCCGATCGCGGAGACGGTGCCCTGCAGGTGGCAGGTCGAGCCGTTGCTTGCGTAGATCCGCCAGTGGAGCGTGCCGCCGGCGTTGGCATTGTCGGCCTGGTCATCCTCCCAGGTGCCCGACAGCCCTTTCACGCCATTTGCGGAATCGGCCATCCAGTCGACCGGCAGCTGCATGGTGGCGACGACGGTGCCGCTGTCGGCGGCCGCGGTGTTACCCGGGCGCGCGCCGGTACGGATCTTGAGCACGGCGCTCGCGCCGATCGTCGCCTCGATCGCCTCGTTCTGTGCGTTGCGCACAGCCACCGACTTTTCCATTGGCGGTCCTTCTCGTCAGCTGTGGTGGCGTCAGGCAGCGGGCTTTGCCGCGGCCTTCGCCTTGCCCCTCGAGCGCGTCGACTGCTCGCCCTTGGGGCTGCCGCCGTTCTCGCCGTTGTTGTCGTGGTCGAGCTGCGGCCGGTAGGTGCTCTTGGGCGCCTCCTCGGCCGGCGCCTCGGCCGGCGCCTCTTCGGCCGGCGGCTCCTCAGCGGGAGGATCTTCGGCCGGCGGCTCCTCGGCGGGAGCGGCCTGGATCGCCGCGACCAGTGCGTCGGCCGCTTCCTCGTCGGCAGGCGCCGCCTGGTCGCTCAGCATCAGCCGGAGCGCCTCGTCGTCGGTGAACGCCTCGGTTTCCTGCTTCGGGCTGAGGGTGATGTTCGGTCCGGAAATTCCAACCTTCATGCGGATCTTCATGGAGCCTCTCCTTTCTGCGCGGCCGCAGGGCGATCGCGGAAAAAGGAGAGGGACGCCGCTGCCGGCGCCCCTCCCGTTGAGTTCGGCCGCGCCTAGCCGGCGGCGGCGGTGATCAGGTGCTTGACCGCGGCGGTGTCGCCGAGCTCGCCGTCGAACCGGATCAGCCCGGCAATGCCGAGATCCGGCCAGAAGCGCTCGCGCAGCACGCCGATCATCGGCGCTCCGACCTTGCGGACGTAATACTTGCCGAGGTCGCCGAAGATCATGATGCGCTTGGCGGCAGCCAGCGAGTCCATGTGCTGGTTGATGTGGTAGCGGCGACCGTTCAGCGTCGGCGGAACGCCCTGCTGGACGTTGCCCGCCTGCCAGACGTAGCGCTCCTCGCCATCCTTCAGCTTGCGAAGGTCGAGCAGCGTGTTGTCGTTGAACATGTACGCGCACTTCGGGCTGACCCGGTATGCCGGATCGACGCTGTGCTCGAGCTCGAGCAGCTCGTCCCAGGTGACCGCAGCCGTCGCCGCGGCGGTCTTGCCGTGGCTGGAGGCGGTGACGATGCCGTTCGGCTGGTTGATGCCGGTGCCGGTCGTGCAACGCCGGTTGGCGCGTCGGCCCAGGCGCTCGCCGATCAGGCCGCCAAGCAGCGGCTCGATGCTGAACGCCGAGTCCTGCGCCAGCTCGAAGCTGAAGCGGATGAACGGCGTCGCGAACACGTAGGCGTCGAGCGCCTTCTGCCCGAACACGACGTCGCCGCTGCCGTCGTCGACCATGTCGTCGGCCTCGTCGCGGGCGTCCGCCTCATTGGCGGTGTCGTCGACGGTCGGGATCCGGATCGGATTGCCGGCCGAGGTGGTGACGTCGGTGACGATGTCGCCGTCGTACATCGGGCCCCAGGCCTTCATCGACTTGATGATGAAGTCGGCGAGCTCGGTCGGGACGGTGTAGCCGCCGGCGGCGTTGCTGCCGGCCAGCTGCGCGCGGAGCTCGGGGGTCATCTCGACCGACCCGGAGCGAAGCACGTCGCGCTGTTCGGCGGTCAGTGCCGACGGGTCGCCGCCGTTGGCGAGCATGGTGTAGAAGGCGTCGCGGTAGGTAAGAGCGGCCTCGCCCTCGTCCTGCCCGCGGGTTTCGCCGTCCTCGCCGATTGGGCGCTGCTTTTCGCGGCGCTCGGTGGCTTCACGCTCGATTCGGGCGACCCGCTCTTCGCGGGCAATGTCCTTCTCGAGCTGGTCGAACTCGGACATGATCGTGTCGTGGCGCTGCTCGAGCTCGGTTGCGCGCGCTTCGTCGGTGTTGCTGCGGATCTCCTCGAGCGCCGCGCGTGCGGCGGCGACGAGCTTTTCCCGCTTTTCCTGCATTTCCCTGAGCGTCATCTGTCTCTCCTGGACATGAAAAAGGCCGCGGGATCGCGGCCGGGGTTGGCGGAAGAGCCGCCGCCTCGGGCTCGTCGCCCGGTGACTAGATGCCGCGCTCGATCTGGGCCTGGCGGGCCCTGCGGGCGGCAATTCGGGTGGAAGCGCCGGTCTTGTTGTGCTGGCGCCGCTCGTTGCGGATGTTCTCCAGGTCCCGGAGACCGACGCTGGTGTCGGGGTAGGCCGGGAAGGCGGTGTAGGTGATCTCGAAGAGCTCGGCCTCGAGGATGGTCCGCAGCGGCGGGTCGACGGTCTCGTCCCATTCCTGCTTGCGGGTGATGAAGCCGAAGGACATTCCGGCGATGTCGCCGCGCTCGATCTGCACGTTCAGGTCGCGGCCGTCGCTCGTGTCGGGCAGAGCATTCTCGAAGGCCAGTCCCTTGTCGTCCTCGCGCAGGCTCAGCGTTCCGGCCTTCATCCGGCCGACGACACGGCCGGTATTGTGGCTGTGGAGCGCGACGACGTCGCTTTCGCGCAGCGACTTGGCGAAGGCGCCCGGCGCGATCTTCTCGCGCCACCAGCCGCCGATGTCAGTCTCGACGCCGAACAGCGCCGCGTAGCCGGCCGCGGTGCCGAGCTCGCTGGCGTCGCCGGCGGCGCGCAGCTCGAGGCTGCCGGTCGTGGCCCGGGTCTCGCGGCAGTCAGTCTTTGGGCTTGTCGCCGGCGTCGTCATCGCCTTTGTCTCCATCGTCGGTCTTGGTGTTGGCGGCGGCGGCAAGCGCCTCCTTGCTGCCGGCCATCTCGAGCGGCACCGTCGCGCCCTGGATGTAGAGCCGGTCGCCGCCCGGCTTGGCCGGCCGGTTGTCGAGAGCGCGCGCCTCGTCCGGCGTCAGCAGGCTCGAGTTGATGGCACGGGCCATCGCCTCGAGGCGGCTCTTGAGGTCGCCGCGCATGACTCCGTCGAGATTGTGCTCGACGTACTGGCTACGCCGGCGCTGGCCGAACAGCTTGAGGTTGAGCTCGTCCTCGAAGGCCCGCGCCCAGTGGGCGATCAGGTGCTTCACCAGCTGCAGGTCCTGCTGCTCGGTATTCGAGAAGGTGCCCTTGCTGAGGTCCTGCAGGAAGACCGGCGGCAGCCCGAAGAGGCGCGCGATCTCCTGGATCTGGAACAGCCGCGCCTCGGTCATCTGACCCTTTTCCGGGTCGGTGCCGATCGGCTTCAGCTCGTGCCCGGGCGGCATTCCGAAGAACGGCGAGCCCGACTTCTTCGCCAGGTCGATCGCCCGTTTGATGTCTGCCTGGGCGCGCTTCAAGCCATCGACGCCCTGCGGGAGAGGCCCCTCGAGCGCCAGTGGCGGCACTCCGCCGCCTGAGAAGAAGGTGCCGGCGAAGTCGTTCATCGCGATCGCCAGCGCAATCGCCTTGCTGCCCTTGGCAATCGGACCGTAGGCGTCGAGCTGGTTGGGCTTCAGCATGAACGGCACGTCGATGACGTCGGCCGCCGGATATTCCTTGTTGCCGAAGCGGTAGATCTTGCGGCCGCCCTGGCGCCGGACCGTCGTCCGCGTCGGATCCATCGGCCAGAGCCCGACAGGCTTGGTCCCGGCGCGCTCGATCCAGGTTGGCCCACGGCCGCCCGTGAACACCTGCTGCCACATGTACTGGCGCCAGGCGAAGCTGCTCCATTCCGGATTCGGGGCCTCGTTGAGCAGCATCTGCAGCGAGCCGTCGGTGCGGCTGGGCTCGCCTTCGGCAGATTTCCGGAACGCGTGCAGGGGTAGCGCCGCCAGGGTGCGCGACAGGAAGCTGACGGCGTCGAACACCGCCGGCACCTCGAGCGCGCTCTCGATCGTGACGCGCGGCATATCTGCCCGGCCGGTCGTGATCCCGAAGAAGCCGAGCAGGTCCTCGTAGCTCGCGCTCACCGGGACGTTGGGATCCTCGAGCGGGTTTGCGCGCTGCTCGGATCCGAACAGCCGGGCCAGCATGCCCATGCTTAGGCCTCGCCCGCCGGGAAGACGCTATACTCCGGATCGTCCCAGGGCGACGTTGCCATCGGCTCTTCCTCCCGGCTCATGGCCACGCCGAGCGCCATCATCAGGGCGACCGGGTTGTCGATTTTCAGATGGTCCTGCCCGACTGGCTTGTTCGGGAAGACGTTGTCTTTGAGGTCGAGCTTGCCGACCACGTTGGAAATCTCCCACTCCATGACCGGGCAGCCGCCGTGGGCGATCGTGCCGGCCTTGGTGAGGGCATCGAGCTCCTTCATCGGAGCCGACAGGTTTTGCACCGTCATGCGGTACTCGAGCATCGGCACGCCTTCGGCCATCATCCGCTGGGCGAGCTGGGTTGCCTGCCACGGGTCGAAGGCGACTGCTTCGACCTGGAACTGGCTGCCGGCCTCGAGGATGGCGCGCTCGATCTCCGAAAAGTCGGTGACGTTGCCGTCGGTGACGTCGAGCAGCGCCTGGGCGTCCCACGCCTGGTAGGCCGGGACCTCTTCCACCCTGGCGCCAGGCAGGAAGTAGCGGCCGATCCGGATGAAAGGGTCTTCTGCCGTCGCGGCCTCGCCGACCGGCGGGAACAGATACTCGAGCCCGGCGATGTCGATCTTGGTCGCGAGGTCCAGGCCGAGGATGCAGCGGCGGCCGCGGAGCTGCTCGAGCGCCAGTCCCTCGGCTGCTCGAACCGGGATCCAGTCCTGCCGGCAGCGACGCCAGGCCTCGACGTCGAACCAGGCCGCCTTGGCCGAGACCCAGAGGTTGAGGTGCTTGGTCTTGAAGACGCCGGCCTTGCGCGGAGTCGCGATCGCGTCGCGCTGCCGCGCGCGGAGGAACTCGCCCGAGACCGACACGTCGAAATTGGGATTGGCCTTGATCAGCGCGGCTTCGGACTTCCAGTCGTCGCCCTCGTCGATCGTGAACTCGAGGAAGAAGGTCTCGTCGTGCAGCGGCGGGCCGCTGCCCCCGAGCTTCTTCCGCTCGTCGTGGATCCTCGCGTAGCAGGGTCCGGCCAGGTTATCGCCGGCGGTGGTGATGAGCACCTGCAGCGGCTGGTCGCGGGCGCCCATGCCGGTCTGCATGGTGTCGACCTGGCCATCGTCGTCGTGCTCGTGGTACTCGTCGTGGATCGAGCAGCTCGGGCTCTGCCCGTCGCCAGGATCCCCGATGATGGTTTCGAACTTGCTGTTGTCGTCGACGCGGACCAGCGATCGCGCGTTGACGTCGACTCCGAACCGGCTGCACAGCGCCGGCGTCCGCTGGGCCATGAGGCGGGCGGGGCCGAACACTTCCCACGCCTGCTTCTCGTTGGTCGCTCCGGAATAGACCTCGGCGCCATACTCGCCGTCGGCGCAAAGCATGTAGAGCCCGATCCCGGCCGACAGCGCCGACTTGCCGTTCTTCCGCGGCACGACGATGAACAGTACCCGGAAGCGGCGCAGGCCGTCGGCCTTGCGCAGCCATCCGAACGGCACGACCAGGGCGAAGACCTGCCACGGCTCGAGCCGGATCGTCTCCTTCGCGCGGGCCCATTTGCCCTTCGAGTGTGGCAGCCGCTCGATGAAGCGGCAGACCCGCTCGGCCTTGGCGGCGTCGAAGCGGAACGGGAAGTCCCGCCGCCGCTGCCGCTTCAGCTCCAGCAGGAATCGTCGGCACTGCAGCCGGATCGACTTGCAAGCCGGGATCTTGCCGCTCGTTACGTCGCGCGCATACTCCTCGGCGACCGCGACATAGGGCCGCGCTTCGATCGACGCCACATCACACGATCTTTGGGATGATGACCAGGCAGCGACGGACAATCCACTCGGCGGCACGGTCCGTGTCGCGAATGAGACCCAGCCGGATGAGTGCGATTGTCGCGAGGCGGGCTGGACCGAACCACCAGCGGTAGCGGACCTCGATCACGAGCTTTCCAACGACAGTCGTCACGGTGACCTCCTCAGAAGTCGTCGAAGGCGCCGGCCATCGGCTTGTGGCCGCTGGCGATCCGGAGCGCCGCGGACGGGTTGAGCATCAGCTCGCCGATCAGCGACTGCGCCTGGCGCATCGCATCGGACAGCATTGCGACCTCGGGCCTGGCGCGGATCATGCGGCCGCCGGCAGCGGTCAGAGTCTCGTAAGTGTCGCCCTCGGTCTCGAGGACCGCCTGGAACCGCTGGATCTGCTCGAGCCGCTGCGCGAGCAGCGCGACGTGCTGAGCATATTCGGGCGCTGACCGCCCCTGCTCCTCGAGCAGCCTGGCGAGCTCGCCGAACATCAGCTGGGCGAGGTCCGACAGGTGGAGCGGCGCGATCATCGGCTGCTGGCCGTCGCCGGCCGGTACCGGCGCAGGCGGCGTGGCCGGCACCAGCTCGCGATCCTTGCGCAGCGTTCCGGCGAGCGCCTTCAGCTCCGGCGCCTTGCGCTTTCGCCCGGCGCCCGGGCGGGCACCGCCCTTGGCCACCTAGTGCCGCGTCGGCTGAGCTGGCTGGCCGAAGATCGCGTCGAAGATCTGGTGCTCGCGCCGGATCTGGGCGAGCTCGGCCTCGGCGCGGGCGCCGGTCGTCAGCCTGCGGTGAACTTCGCCCAGCCATTCCTTGCGCACGGCGACCTTGTCGTCGGGGTTGCCGGCCGCGGCGCGCTCGAGCGCCTTCATGTCGATCGCCATCCCGCCCTCCAGCACTTTTTGGTCTTTGAATTCGACCGCGCAAAAATTCGGCGGGGGCTTCGGTGTCCGGGAAATTGGCCGGCGACTTCGACCCTCCCCCCGGGGGTCAGGCGTCGTCGCAGCGGCGCCGGCCGGCGGCGCTCTCGGCCGCGGTCTTGGCCTTGTGGCAGGGTTTGCAGAGGCCCTGCTTGTTCGATCGCTCCTCGCTGCCGCCCTGGCTGAGCGGCACGATGTGGTCGACTTCCTCGCTGGCGCTCACCCGGCCGGCCTCGCCGCACAGCCGGCACAGCGGCTCCTCGGCGAGGATCATGGCGCGCTCGCGCTGCGCAGGCCGGCCGCGCCGGCGCTTGTCGGGCGCCCTTGCCGGCCTCTGCCAGGCCTTGCCCGGCTCGCGCTTCACTGGCGAGAAGCGCGGCGGCTGGCTGGGCATTAGTCGACGACGACCCCGAGCTCGCGCAGCTGTCCGTCAATCTCGACGATCCGCTGCCTGAGCTCGAGCTTTATGGCTGGCGCTACAGCTTCGACGAACTCATGGCCCATGCGCTTGCCGTCGATCTCGATCGAGATCTGGCCCTTGTCTCTTTGGTCGGACAGCCGGTTGCGGGAGTCGACCAGCGTCTCGACCAGCGGGAAGTCGCCGATCTTCACGCCGCGCGCTCGACGAAGAAAGCGTCCTCCTGCGCGACCGAGAAGCCGAGGGAGGAGAGATCAGCGCCGGCCTTGCCGCCCAGCTGCAGCAGCTTGACGGTAGCCGTCCGGTCGAGTGAATATTTGACCCGGGTGGTCTGGCGCGCCCAGCGCGTCCCACGCAGGGCCTCGGTAGCCTTGTCGTCGCTCTCGAAGCCATGCGACAGCTTCGGCCGCGACAGCCGCAATCCGATCAGGCACCCCGCGATCTCCATGCTCTTCTTGCCCTTGGCGAGGTCGGGCCCTTCGGCGTGCCACCACGGCTCGAGAGCGGCGGCGATCGCCTCGCGCTCCTTGACCAGCGGAGCTGCCTCGGCGTCGGCGTCGGCGTTCACCCGCGCCGTCTCGCGGCTGCGGACCTCTTCGACCGCGGCGATCTGCCCGTCGAGATCGGCCAGGCGCTCGAGCAGCCGTGTCGCTGCGGGCAGCGATCGCGGAACGGCACTCATCGCGCGTCCCGTGTGGCCTGCAGCGCGGCGAGGTGCGCCTGGGCGGCCCGGCCGGTAGCGAGCTCGATCTCGACTTGCTCGAGGAAGCGCCGGGAGACAGCGACGATTGCCGTCGGGCTCGGCTTATTCTCGATCGTTCGGCGGACGGCGGCGAGGTCGATCATGGCTTACCAGATGGCCTGGCCGCCGCGCTGGGCGAGCGGGGGATGTTGCTGCGGAATGCTCGAGGATCCCCGGAACAGCGCCCGGAGCCGCTCGGCGATCGCCTCGGCCTCCTCGATCTGCCGGTCGACTTCGCGGTGCGAGCGGACTTGGAGCGAGACGTCGGCGATCAGCTGGTCGAGCCGGCCGCTGAGGTCGCCGAGCTCGGCGAGCCTTTGCTCGGTCGCTCTTGAAAGGAAGGGGCGCGCGCCGGCCGGACCAGAAACGGCGCGGCGCGCGCCATGCTGCCGGAGCGCGGATGAGTGGGGCATCGGCGACCTTTCCCGGCAACAAAAAAGCCCGCGGCGGGGGACGCGGGCTTCGTCACGTGCGCGCTGGGCGCAGCTGTGGAGGGGTCGGTTTGGCCGGTTTCGTGGCCGGCGGGCAGTCCGTTTGTCGTTACCTTAACGAATTGCGGACAGCCGCCTCAGGCCGCCAGGCGCGCGTGGGCCTGGTCGAGCGCTTTCTCGTCGACTTCCCTGCGGGCGGCCCAGAGCAGCGCCGGCCACAGGTCGAGGGCGTCGATCAGCAGCCGCTTCGCCCGCCGGTTGTGCATGCCGTAGCGCCTCGCGACGACCGTGAATCCGGCCGGCTCGCCGGCGACCATGTCCAGCACCGCGGCGATCGGCCCCATTGCGCGCACCTGCTCCCGCCAGCGCGAATAGGCGATCTCCCGCCTGACCTGGCCGAGCCGCTCGTAGAAGCTGCCGTCGCCGTGGCGGTCGACGTCGACCCGGGTTTCGAGGCTGGCGGTCCGCACCGACACGTCGGCGCCGATGCGCTCGACGACCGCGGCGATCTCCACGGCCGCGGCGAGCTGCTCGGCATTGATCGCGCCGCTCTTGTAGAGCCGGGCCAGCGCGCCCTGGTTGCGCCTCGAGGCATGCTCGTGGGTCTCGGGGGTGCCTTCGTTCTTGTGCTTCCACTGCTGGCGGATCTTGGCGTTGGCGCGCCGCAGCGCGCGCTCGGCCGCCGCTGCCTCGGGGTGGCGCCGCGCCCAGGCGGCGCGACTGGCCTCAGCCCGCTCGTCGGCCGCCCGCTGCAGCGGACTTCTCGAATCCCGGCCTCGCTTCGGCCGCGCCCGCTCGTGCTCCTGCCTCATAGGTCCCGCATCCCGCTGCTGGTTCGTCGGGATCATGGTCGAGCTCGGGGAGGTCCGGCAGTCCCTTTTCCGTTAAGGCCTTGGCCAGTGCGGCGGCAACGGCGGCCGGCGGCTGCGAGGCCGCTTCCGCCGGCACCAGCATCTTGTCGCCATAGGCGATCGTCCAGCCGGAGGCGGCCAGGCGCAGCAGCACGTCGGTCTCGCTCAGCTCCTCGCTCTTGTTGATCAGCCGGATTCCGCGCGTCTGGCCGGCCGCGTGCTCGATCATCTGCGCCTGGGCGAGGGCATGGACCAGGTCGTGCGCCCTCTTGTTGCTGACTCCGAGCTCGGCGGCGAGCTCGCCCAGCGTCGGCGAGCAGCCCCATTGGGCGAAGTAGCGCTTGATGAAGTCGAGCGCGAGCAGCTTCCGGCTCGACATCGTGGGCGAAAGGCGATGCGCCTGTCCTGAGCAGGGTCGAAGGGGTGCCCCCATGCATCGAATGTAACGCAAAAGTGATGAACGGGAATATAGCGGCGCCAATTAAGGCTGGCGCGGACGCCGCAACTTGCCGGCCTCAAATATCACCCTTCGTTTTTGCTCCTCCCGCAGTTGCCGGAACATCGTCACTAGCTTGCGCTCGTCTTTGCTCAGTTTCTCCTGTCTCACCGGTCCCCTCCACGCTCGTGCGTTCGGCACGGGCGGATGATCGGAAACGGAGGTTAAGAGAGTTTGGGCGGCGAGCTACCTTAGTCCGGATTGCTGCTCGGCAGCTTACCGAACGCACTGACAAGGCAGGCGCCAGTTAGGAACACGGCGCCGACGATCACCGCCCCGATCCCGAGCAACAGGGTCATTTCCTGCGCCTGCAGCAGCTGCAGGTTCACCACGCCGTCCATGCCGGCAGGGAAATACTCCGTGGCGGCCGCCGAGGCAGGCAGTACCGTCTCCATCGTCAATGCTGTGTAGATCAGCCAGCCGCCGAGGATCGCAAAGGCCCAGCCTGCCGCGCTAAGTGCCGTGACCATCATCGCTACCTTTCCCCTCATCCGCCATGCGCTCGACCATGCGCTTGAGCGCCGCGCGGTCCGCCTTCGGCAGCTGCCGGTAGATTGCGATCAGCCGCCGCTCCTGGGAGCTGAGCCGCTCGTCCTCACCGGCGGCGTTGGGTCCCGGATCGTCCGTCTCGCCGGTCAAATACGCGGCAGTCGTACCGAGCTCGCGGGCGATTCGGTGAAGGTGCGTCGAGCTCCGCGACTTGCCGTGGATCAGCGCATTGATCGTGGACTGCCGAAGGTTCACGCGCCTGGCGAGCTCCGATTGCGACAAGCAGCGCTGGTCGAGTAGCCGCTGGATTCTTTGCCCCATGCGCATGGTGGCGCACGCTACCGGCAATCCGGTAGCGGAGGCATAACGATTTTCCGATTGACTCGGTCTACCGGAACGCCGATAGCTCGGGCATGGCTGATTCGTCGCGAGACTCATTGACGCCTGAGCAAGCGTTGGTTCTTGCGCTGAATCGGCTCGGAGGCCAGTCGGCGATGGCCAGGCTGCTCGACACCGCTCAGTCGACCGTTTGGGAGTGGGTGAACCGCTCCAAGGCGCTCCCGGCCGAGCATGTGCTGAAGGTCGAAGCCGCGACCAACGTCGCGCGCCATGACCTTCGCCCCGACATCTATCCCCGCGGTCTTCAGGACGGTGTCCCCTTCCTCCCCGACGGAGACGCAAGGCTACCGCACGAGCTCGGCGAGGTCGCGGACGAAAAGGACGCGAAAGTGCAAGCGGCCGCAGGAGGCGCGCGATGAGGGCTGCCAGCTTCGGCGAGTACGAGAGCCGGCTGATCGGCGCTCCGGCAAACTGGAATTCCGAAAGGGACGGGCCTTGCGGAGCACTCTCGGTGCACGACCGCATCGACGATCGCGGCCATCCGGAAATGGTCTCTCGCTGGGAGCTCGAGCCCGGCGACCTCGACAAGCTCAAGGCGGGCGCGCCGATCTACCTGTCGATTCTCGGGGAGGTTCATCCCGTGGTCTGCGTCTTTGTCGGTGAGCCGGAGCCTGAGCGCGCGGCCACTGACCCCGCGCTCGCCGGCGGAGCCGCCGAATGAGCTTCCCTTCTCCCCAGCCCGCCCCGTGTCCGTCGGCATCGGCACGGACGGCGGTGCGGCGCCGGCAGGAAGAGCACGCTGCCGGCGCCGCTATGTCCCATGAAGCGCGGGCACGGGCGCCTGCGCAGGCCGCCGGCGAAGCGATGGGCGTCGCCGCCGGCGGCCGCCGGGTCCGAGGGCGCCGCTGATGCGCGCCCTGGCGCTCCTGTTCGCGCTGGCGATGGCCGTCGCTGGCGGCCTCATGATCGCTCACGGACTCGCCGATCTGGTCCGGGTCTTCAAGCAGGTGGCGACACAATGACCAAGCGCCGCGCGCCCCTGACGTTCGAGAACGCTTTGACCCGGGTCGCCAGCGAGGTCGGCTGGTCCGAGGTCGCGCGAATCTGCCGGCACAAGGAGCGCACCGTGCGCAACTGGTCGGAGCCCGACACCACCGCCGAGATCAGCCTCGAGGCGGCGCTCGAGCTCGACCTCGCCTGGCGCGCGGCCGGCAAGGAGGGCGCTCCGTTTCTGACCTGCTACCAAACCCGTTTGGATGCCGAGGCGACGGCTGCCGACCCTAGCCGCGATGCGCTGATCGGCACTGCCGCCAAGGCTGCAAAGGAGGGCGGCGAGGCGGTCGCCGCGGTTCTTGCGACGGCGCGGCCGGGCGCCTCGTCCGCCGACGACGCGATCGCCGAGCGCGAGCTAGAGGAATCGATCGAGGCGCAGACTGCCGCTTTGGCGGCGATCCGCGCTAGGCGGCGATGCGCCGCCGGCGACGATTTGGCGACGCGAGGAATTCAATGAGGAGGGGAGGGCGACCGCTCTTCCGGGGCCCGGAGGTGTCCCTGCCCGTCGGGAGCTGATTAGCGCCGGCCCTTTGCCGGGCCGGAGCGGGACCAATCGACCAGATTCTTTCACCGCCGGCCTCACCGCCTTCGCAGCGCGCTGCGGGGAGTGGTTTCGTGCTGCCTCGCGACCCACGGTTGGTGGGGTGGGGTCGCCGAGAAGACACAGGAGAGCAGCCATGTTCCACCGACCGATCGCGCCGCCCGCCGACATCCACTCTGCCTGGTGCGGCTGCCGGAGCTGCCTCGAGCGCGACCCGCTCCGCTTCGCCCGGCGCCGCCGTGCGATGCGCGCCTGGGCCCTGCTGTTCGTCGCCCTGCTGGCCGTGCTCTACGGAACTCTGATCGCCAACCTCCCGGCGGTCGCCGACGCTTTCGCCCAGGGAGGCGGGCTGTGACCGGCTTCGGCCTCGCCCAGCTCGACGCTCCGGCGCGCGGCGAGCTGCCCGGCTTCACCGTCGACAGCATCGCCTTCGATGCCTCGGGTCTGTTCGCGATCCGGGTGACCGTCTCGGAATATCCGGCCGGCGCCAGGCTGACCTTCGACCTGCCCGACGAGGTCGAGCGCGCCGTCAAGGCGCTCGTGCTCGACGCCGCCTCCGAGCACTTGGCGATGCTCGCCGAAAGGGCGCGGTCATGACCCGCATGCAAATCGGGGGGGGGGTGTGACCGCGGCAACGCCACCCGGCGAGCCGAGAAGGCCGAAGGCATGGCCTTCGCCCGCGGCTGGCGCGCCGGCTTCAACGCCGCGCGCGCGATCCTGCAGCAGGAGAAAGTGAATGGCTGACGGCACGAGCGCCACTGACGACCACGCAATCAAGGTCAAGATCAAGACCCGTGCAGATCGCCTGCTCCGCTTGATCGAGCTGAAAGCCCCTTGGCCTGTCGTCTCCAACGAATGCTGGCTGCTGCGATCCGCAGTCCACCAGGCGGACCATCGCTGGGGTGTCGGAGCGCCTGACGCCGAGCCGAGCCTCGAAGAAGATCGCGCCGAGCTCGAAAGCAAGGAGAAGCACGATGGCTGACAGCACCGTGGCGGCGGACGAACTCCGCCTATTCATCGAGCGCGTCGAGCGCCTCGAGGAAGAGAAGAGGGGTCTCGCCGACGATATCCGCGACGTCTACGCCGAGGCCAAGGCCAACGGCTACGACCCCAAGATCATGCGCCTGATGGTGCGGCTCCGGAGGATGGAGACGCACACGCGCCAGGAGCAGGCGGCGATCGCCGAAACCTATGCGAGCGCGCTCGGCCTGCAAGGGGTGCTGCCGCTATGATCGGCGACGCCAACGCCTCGGCGCTGACCGTCTCGGCCCTCGCCGCCTGGGCGGCCGACGAGCTCCGCTTTGCCGGCTTCAACGACGACGAGGCGGGAGTCCGCGAAACCGCCGGCGAGTGCGTCGCGCCTCTGCTTCGGGCCTCGATCGCCGCCATCGAGCTCTCCGGGCTGCTCAGCCAGGAACAGAGCGCCGCCGTCCGCGACATCATGGCCGGCTATCTCGGCGCCGGCCATTCCTGCGGGGTCGCCACCGGCGCGCTTCCCGAGGGGGCGCTGCAATGAGCGAGGCGGTCGAGATCGGCTTGGCGGCCCTGGTCGTCGGCAACATCAGCGGCGTCGTCACTGCCTTGCTTGTCGGCCAGCCGGACACGGCGATTCTGTTCCTCGTCGGCCTCGTCGCCGCGGCCGGGACCCTCGCCGCTTTCTACCGGCTGCGGAGGATGTGGTGACCGAGGCGGACCGCATCAGCCTCCATGCCGGCGTCGACCACTGGCTGGCCGAGCTGGTGGTGATCGGCGCCAACCGCACCGGCTCGTCGATCAAGGCGCTTCGCGGCGCGAGCAAGCAGCGCGAGCTGGTCGCCGCGCGCGTCTGGATCGCGCTTCGCGCCCGCGCCGACGGCTTCTCCTTCCCGGAGATCGGCCGCGCGCTCAACCGCGACCACACGACCATCGTCCACCATTGCCAACGCGCCGGCAGGGACGCGGCGGAGGCTTCGTCACCCTCCGCCGCGCCGGGGGCCGGCAGGGCGGCCGCGGCTATCGGCTGGCCGCGGCTGCCCGGCGGGGGAGGCCGCAGCGCGGCCCCAAACGCAGCAGCGCCAGGCGAGGACCAACGCCCTGGTAGCGCCTCTCCCGCTTGCTCTCAAAACGCCGCGCTCCGCGAGGCGGCACGGCACCGCTTTCAGCAAGAGGAAAGGACTGCAGCATGAAACCTGTTCTCGTTACCACGCAGCACCGTGGCGTCTTCGCCGGACTGATTCCCGACGACCAGGACCTCGCGGTCAAGGCGATGCCCCTCAAGGACGCCCGCATGGCGATCTACTGGGGCACCACCAAGGGCCTCATGGAGCTGTGCGAAAGCGGCCCGACCGCGAAGAGCCGCATCAGCGCTCCGGCCGACATCCCGATGCTGCACGACATCACGGCCATCTTCGACATCACCGACAAGGCTTGGGAAAAGTGGCAGACCAAGTAATCACGGCCGACGACGTCGTCCGCGCCGGCGCGTGCGCCGGTGGGGTCGGAGCCGCGCTCAGGCGCGTCGCCAGGCGGGGCACCGTAGCGGCAGCCATGCCCGTCGAGGCCGTCCTCAAGCTCGTCACGCCGGACGAGCAGGACTATGTGCGCCGCGCAGCGGCGCTCGACGGCTACGGCGACGGCGACGGCGACGGCTACGGCTACGGCGACGGCTACGGCGACGGCGACGGCTACGGCTACGGCGACGGCTACGGCTACGGCTACGGCTACGGCGACGGCTACGGCTACGGCGACGGCTACGGCTACGGCGACGGCTACGGCGACGGCTACGGCTACGGCTACGGCTACGGCGACGGCGACGGCTACGGCTACGGCTACGGCTACGGCGACGGCGACGGCTACGGCTACGGCTACGGCGACGGCGACGGCTACGGCTACGGCGACGGCTACGGCTACGGCGACGGCGATCGCCAGGGCGGAGGCCAAGCCTATGGCTGACGAGCCCCCTGCCGAGCGGCGCCCCCGGCGCCTGCGGAAGTACCGCCGCGGCGGAATCGCGGTGAAGCTGCCGGGCTGGTACGTCGGCCGGCCGAGCCTGTTCGCCAACCCCTTCCGGCGGGAGCGGTTCGGCCACGCGCGGTCCGTCGAGATCCACCGCGCGTGGCTCGAGGGCCGGATCTCCGCGCTCGGCCTCGAGCGTCTCGGCTTCTGCCCCGCCGAGGTCGACACGCTGTTGCGCCTGCGCGCGCGGGTCCGCCGCGCCCTGCCCCACCTTCGAGGGCTCGACCTCATCTGCTGGTGCCCGGAAAGCAGCCGCTGGTGCCATGCCGACACCCTGCTCCGCCTCGCGAACGCGCCGGCGGTTAAGGAGCTCGCGGCGTGAGCCGGCGTCATCCGCAACGGTTCGCGGTGCCGCCGAGAGACCCGCGATCTCGCCGCGTGCTGTCGGCGATAGCAAAGTCCCGGCGCGGATATCTGCTGGAGCTGGAGTGCGGCCATCGTCAGCAGCGACGCCTCCTGCTGGCGCCGGCGGCAGTGATCTGCACCGATTGCTCATCCGCGGGCGGCCTTGGCGGCAGGGCCTTCCAGGGCCGGGAAGAGCCGGCGACGGCGGAGGTCACCGGCGAGCTGCTCTACCAGGAGCTTTGCTCGGCCGCTGCAAAGGCCGGCGTGAGCCTGTCGGCATTCGTGCGGCCGCTATTCCCCGCCGGCTCCTGGAAGCTTGAGCAACTGCGCATCGCGCAGCGGCCGACGAAGCGCACCATTGAGCGAGTGCGCGCGCTCATCGCAGGCGATCTCCCTGCTCAGCAGCCGCAGCCGTCCGTGCCACCCTCTACCTATTTCCGCTACACGCGCGTCGAGCTTGAGGCGCTGGGCGTTCCGCCGAGCGGACGATCACAAAACGAGGGCAGGCTGCTGGATGCGGCGCGCGCAGCTCGTGATCGCGTTGAGCTGGCCCGAAAGCTCACGGAACAGGCGCACCTCAGCCGGCGACCTGGCCAGACAATAGCAGATCGCGTGCGAGAGCTTCGCGGGGAGGTCTGCGGATGACCGCGGTGCCGATCCTCGAGCGGTTGGACGCTGCTCTGGAGAAGGCTCGCTATCGCAAGCTCCGGACCAGGCGCTTCTACCTCGACGGCGCGGATCTCGAGCAGCTCGAGCGCGAAGCACCGATCGTCGCGGCGACCCGCTTCCATGGCGGCGTCGACATCGCCGGGGGCAGCCAGTCGGTGCTCTACTGCCAGAACGGCGTCCCGATCCACGTGCCAAAGCGCCTTAGCGCGAAGGTGGCACCATGACCTGCCGGCGCGTCGGCGGCGCGATCCTTTGCGGCCGGGCGCCTCGCGGTCGGCAACCTCGCTCGCCGCCGGCGCCGTGCCGCTGGCCGGGCTGCGACCGCAACGCCACCCAGGCCGGCTGGGGCTGCACTCCGCACTGGTACCGGCTGTCGCCGAGCCTGCGCGACCGGCTGTGGCGCGCGCACCGCGCCGAGCTCGCCGCCAACGGCCGTCTCGGCCAGGCCTGGCACATTGTCGCCGAAGAGGCCCGCTCCTGGGCGGAGGACAGGCTCGCGGCGCCGTCGACCGACCGCCGCCAGGGGGAGCTGCCGCTGTGAGCGCCCGCCTCGAGGAGCTGGACCGCACCAGTCGCGAGCGGCCGCTGGAGACGGCCGAGAGCCTTGAGCTGGAGCGCGCGATCTGCCGCGTCGAGGGCCGGCGCTGCTCTCACGGCGTGACCAAGGAGCTCGCCCGTGCCGGCGTCAAGCGGAGCGGCCGGAGGATTTTCGGATGATCGGCCGTCTCCAGCTCGACCTTCCCCTGCCGGCAATCCCGGAGCCTCCTCACGATTTCGAGGGCAGCGCGAGGGAGGAACTGACCACGGCGTTGGGAAGGGCGCGCGCGGCGATCGACGCACCGCCGTGGGATTACCGGACGCAGCGATACTGGCGCGTCGTCGGCCCACAGATGAGCGGGTGGCTGCCTGATGATGAACAGGCGGCCTTCCTCACCGAGTTCATGCCCGAGCTCGACCGGATCGAGCCGATGTTCGGGGGCCGCCCATGATCGGCCGGCCACGCAAGATGCGGATCACGTCCTGGTCCGGCGACCCGCCGGGCTGCGGCGAGTACATGCTTTCGAACGGGGGATCCGCGTACGTCGTCATCTCGTTCCGGCCGACGCGCGGTCCCGCGCCTAAGTCCGTTGGCAGCCTCGAGCTGGTGCGCCTCGAGCGGGAGGAGAGGATCCCGACGGGCTCGGTTGTGCATCGCTTCACCTGGGACTCGCGCAGGCGGAGGCGCAGGTGAACCGGACGGAGCATCTGTTGGTCTGCCTCGCGGAGGAGTGCGCGGAGGTCTCGCAACGCGTGTCGAAGGCACTCCGATTCGGATTGGCCGAGGTCCAGCCGGGCCAACCTTTGAACAACGCGGAACGCATTGCGGGTGAGCTGGACGACCTCTTCGCGGTGGCCCGCATCCTTGCTGATGAAGGGATCTTGCCGCGGGAGGGACCCGACGGCGCGGAGGTTGTCGAGGGCAAGCGAGCCAAGATCGAGCGCTGCATGGCGATCTCTCGAGAACAGGGGGTGCTCCTGCCTTGACGTCGCCCTCGCCCGAGCTGCTCGACTTTGCGAAGTCGCTTGCTCGCGTCATCGAGTCACGGGACGCTGCTCGCTCCAAAGCAGGAGTCGAGCATGACCGACAATCATCGAAGCGGACCAGTTCCGCGCGCGATCGGCGAAACTAGTCCAGTGGCCCGCGCCCTCATCTACGCTCGCTATTCGACGACGCTCCAGAGCGAGGCGTCGATCGAGGACCAGGTGCGCATCTGCCGCGAGCGCGCCGCGGCCGAGGGCTGGGAGGTCGCCGGCGTCCACACCGACTATGCGATCAGCGGCGCCGTCCGCGACCGGCCGGGGCTTAACGCGCTGCTCGAGGCGGTCGTCCGCGGCGGCGCCGACGTCGTCCTGGCGGAATCGATCGACCGGCTGAGCCGCGACCAGGAGGACATCGCCGCGATCTTCAAGCGGGTCGCCTTTGCCGGCGCGCGGCTGGTGACCCTGAGCGAGGGCGACGTCGGCGAGCTGCACGTCGGCCTCAAGGGCACCATGTCGGCGCTGTTTCGCAAGGACCTGGCCGACAAGACCAGGCGCGGCCAGACCGGTCGCGTCCTCGCCGGCTTCATGCCCGGCGGGCGCGCCTACGGCTATCGCCGCGTCGCCCGCTTCGACGAGCGCGGTGAGCCAGTTCACGGCCTTCGCGAGATCGACAAGGAGGAGGCGGCGATCGTCCGCCGGATCTTCGCCGAGTTCGTCGACGGCCGCAGCCCGCGCGAGATCGCCGCGCGCCTCAACGCGGAAGGAGTCCCCGGCCCGTCCGGGGGCAGATGGTCGGCGTCGTCGATCAACGGCGACCGCGTGCGCGGCAACGGCATCCTGCAGAACGACCTCTACCGGGGAGTGCTCGTCTTCAACCGGACGAGGCGTTCCTACGACCCGCAGACGCGCATGAAGCGCATCCGGGTCCGCCCGCGCGAGGAGTGGACAGTTCGGCCGGCGCCGGAGCTGAGGATCGTCGACGAGGCGCTGTGGGCGGCCGTGTCGGTGCGCAGGGCGCGCTTCGACGGGACCAGGGCGGAGAAGCAGCGGCGGCCAAAGCGGCTGCTCTCGGGGCTGGTCCAGTGCGGCTGCTGCGGTGGCAGCTATGTCGTCATCGGCGCCGAGAAATGGGGCTGCGGCAACCGCCGCCAGCGGGGCGACTGCGCGAACGGCCGCACCATCCAGACCCACATGCTCGAGCGCCGGGTCCTGGCCGGGCTGCAGGACCAGCTGCTCGACCCCGACGTCGTCCGCGAGGTCGTGCTCGAGTATCACCGCGCCAGCCGCGAGCGGGCGGCCGAGGAAGGGAATGAGCGGCGCCGGGCGCAGCGCCGCCGCGACCAGGCGCAGGCAAAGGTCGGCCGGCTTTTACGGGCGGTGACCGACGGCGGCGCCGAATTCGCGGAGATCAGGGCGGCGCTCGAGCATGCCCGGGACGAACTGGCGGCGGCCGAGGCGGCGATCGCCGACGTCGGCGCCGGCGGCGTCATCGCCATGCATCCGAACATCGCGGAGGAATATCGGCGAAGCATCGCCGACCTTCGCCAGCTGCTCGACGGCACCGACGAGGAAAGCCGGCGGGCCGCCCAGGGGTTGCGGTCGCTGATCGACCGCATCGTCGTCTCTCCGGCCGATCGCGGCCCGGGAACGGCAATCACGATCGAGGGTCGCCTCATGGCGCTCCTCAACCTCACCGGCGGGGGGCCGGTATCACAGCCTGTATGTCAACGGTGGTGCCCAGGAGAGGACTCGAACCTCCACGCCCTTGCGAGCGCCAGCACCTGAAGCTGGTGCGTCTACCAATTCCGCCACCTGGGCACGGGTGCTGATCAGTCGGTAGGGCGCGCCATGTGGAGGCCGATCGGCGCCTTGTCAATGCGGCAGGGGCGCCCTAGTGGCGCCCCGATGATCGAACGCGCGGAAGAGCTTGTCACCATCTTCGGCGGGGGCGGTTTCGTCGGCCGTTACGTCTGCGAAATGCTTCTGAAAAGCGGGGTTCGGCTTCGGGTCGCCCAGCGCAATCCGCGCGAGGCCCATTTTCTCCAGCCCCTCGGCCAGGTCGGCCAGATCGGCTTTGTCGCCGCCGACATCACCCGACCCAAAACCGTCGCTCCCGCCGTCGAGGGGGCCAGCGCGGTGATCAACCTGGTCGGAATTTTCAAAGGTAATTTCAAGGCGGTCCATGTCGATGGCGCGCGCGCGGTCGCGGAGGCGGCCCGGGACGGCTGCGCCAAGGCGCTGGTCCAGGTGTCGGCGATCGGCGCGGACCGAAGCAGCGAGTCCCGCTATGCCGCAACCAAGGGCGAGGGCGAAGCGGCGGTGCGCTCGGCCTTTCCAAACGCGACCATCATTCGTCCCTCGCTTGTGTTTGGGCCGGAAGACAACCTGACCAACCGCTTTGCCGCCCTTGCCAGTCTGCCGGTGCTGCCGGTAATTGCGGCCAATCGCCGCTTTCAGCCGGTCTATGTCAGAGACCTCGGGCGGGCGATCGCCTTGGCCGCGCTCGAACCCGAAAAGCATGGTGGAAGGACCTATGAGATTGGCGGCCCGCAAGTCATGACCATGCGCGAACTCAACGAAACGATCGCCACCTCCGCGGGCAAAACTCCCGAACTGGCGGAACTGCCGGATTTCGTGGCGTCGTTGCTGGCGACGTTCGGATTCGTCCCCGGCGCCCCGCTTACCCGCGACCAGTGGTTGATGCTGCAGCGGGACAATGTCGCTTCGGAAGGCGCGTCGGGGCTCAAGGACTTCGGAATCACTCCGACCGCTCTCGCCAGCGTCGCATCGCAGTGGCTCCAGCGCTTTCGCCGCGGCGGGCGCTTCTCGCTTCGCAATCCCGGCAGCAAGGCCGCCTGAGCTCTACCTACCTTAGATGAGCATCCTCCTCCTCGTCATCATCCTCGGCATCGTCGAGGGACTGACCGAGTATCTGCCGGTCTCCTCGACCGGGCATCTGATCCTCGCCACCGAGCTCCTCGGGTTCGACGCCGCCGCCTGGGCCCTGTTCAACATCGCCATCCAGCCGGGCGCGATCCTTGCCGTCGTCGTGCTCTACTGGCGGACTTTCTGGAACGTCGCGACCGGGTTGTTCCGCGGCGATGCCCAGGCTTTCCGGTTCATCCGCAACGTCTTCCTCGCCTTCGTCCCGGCGGTCATCCTCGGGCTCGCGCTCGGCAATTATATCGAGCTGCTGCTGGCCAACGCAGTCGTCGTCGGTTGGGCATTGATCATCGGCGGCGTTGCCATCCTGATCGTCGAGCGCTTCGCCAGTCCCCGCGACTGCGGTGGGGTGTCTGCCGTCACGTTCCGCCAGGCCTCGCTGATCGGTCTCGTCCAATGCCTGGCGATGATCCCTGGGGTCAGCCGGTCGGGCGCGACCATCCTTGGCGCCATGGCCTTCGGCGTCGACCGCAAGACGGCGGCCGAGTTCAGCTTTTTCCTGGCGGTGCCGACTCTGAGCGGCGCCACGGCGCTGCAGATGTACAAGCATTGGGACGACATCCCGGTCGAGCAGTTCGGCTGGATCGGGCTCGGCAGCCTCGTCTCGTTCGTCGTTGCGGCGATCGTCGTGAAGGCGTTCATCGCCATCATCGTCCGCTACGGCTTCGCGCCCTTCGCCTGGTATCGGATCATCGCCGGGAGCGCCGCTCTGATCTGGCTTGCGATGCGCTGATTTATCTTCCGTTCAAGTCGTGCTAAGGCAGTTTCGGCCAAGCAATTCAGCTGCTTACCTGCTGGATAGGAGCGAAGAGATGCGTCTGTCCCTGTTCGTTATCCCGTTTGCGCTGATCGCGACCCCGGCGGTTGCACAGTCGCAGTCGGCACCAAATGCCGCGGAGGACATGCGTATTCCGCCCGAGCTCGCCGATCCGCGTCTCGCGGATCGCCTCGTCGACGTGATGCAGGTGCTGTCCAAGGCATTCCTCGATCTGCCTGTCGGCGAGGTCGAGGCGGCGCTCGAGGGACGGCAGCCGACCGCAGCCGACCGGCGCAAGACCGTGCGCGGCGAAAGCGGCTCGACCGAGCGCGAGCTAAGCCGGCAGATCGAGTCGAGCCGGCCGATGATGCGCGCCGGGACACAGGCGCTGGTCCGCGCGCTACCGGCGATGATGCGCGGCATGGCCGAAGCCCGCGAGGAGATCGAGCGGGCGACGGCGAACCTTCCGCGGCCGGACTATCCGCGCCGCTAGACGCAAGCGCTAACCCCGCTAAAGCTGCCTCCGCATGTGGCAGCTGTTCCAATTCCCGCTCTGCCCCTTCTCGCGCAAGGTCCGCCTTGTGCTTGCCGAAAAGGGCATCGGCCATGAGCTGGTGCGGGAGAATCCGTGGGAACGGCGCGACGAGTTCATCGACCTCAATCCCGCCGGCGAGACCCCAGTCCTGGTCGATCCGGCCGCCGGCATCACGCTGATCGGGTCGCAGCCCATCGTCGAATATTTCGATGAGACGGTCGACCGCATGCCGATGATCCACGGCAATGCCGCGCTCCGCGCCGAAATTCGGCGGTTGACCGAATGGTTCGACCAGAAGCTCTATCGCGAAGCAGTCGAGCCGTTGATGCACGAGCGGATGCGCAAGCGCATCGTCAGCCGGGAAAGCCCCGACACGCGCGTCCTGCGCGAAGCGATGCGGGTCGCCGGCGAGCATCTCGATTATGTCGACTATCTCCTCGACCACCGCCGCTGGCTCGCCGGGCCCGGCCTCAGCCTTGCCGATTTCGCCGCCGCCGCGCACCTTAGCGTCATCGATTACCTCGGCGCGCTAGACTGGCGCGGGCACAAGCAGACCAAGGACTGGTATTCGGTGATGAAGTCGCGACCAGGCTTCAGGCCGCTGCTCGGCGAGCGGATGGAAGTGATCGTCCCGCCGGCGCATTACGACAAGGTGGATTTTTAGCACGAGCGCCCGAGCATAAGGGAGCGTTTGCGCAGCAAACGTGAGCTTATGTCGAGAGAGCGCGAATGCCGGACGGCCTGCGCCCGCAGGGCGACAGGACCGACGGCGCGGATTCACTCCGCGCCGGCTTCTACGAGCGGCTGATCAGCGCGTCGCCGTGACCAGGTAGTTCAGACTGAGGTCGTCGCTGAGATGCAGGCCGCGGCCCGGCGACCAGGCGATCCCTTCGACATCGACGCAGTTGAGGCCCGTGTTGGCGAGCAGCACGCGCATCCGCTCGGGGGAGATGAACTTGTCGAAATCGTGCGTGCCCTTGGGAATTCGGCCGAGGCCTTCGCCAAGCGTGATCATCATCAGCTGCGCCCAGCGCGTCTGGTTGGGCGTCGACAGGATCATCAACCCGCCGTCGGCGAGCCGCGCCGCCAGGGCATCGACGAAGGCTTGCGGCTCGGCGACGTGCTCAATCACCTCGAGCGCGGTGACCAGGTCGAAGCGGCCGTCAAGCGCTTCGACCCCGCCGGCGCGATAGTCGATGTCCAGCCCCTGGCCGGCCGAATGCTCGCGCGCCGCGGCGACCAGCTCACCGGCAGCATCGACCCCCGTGACCTGTGCCCCGAGGCGCGCCAGCGGCTCGGCGAGCAGCCCGGCGCCGCAGCCGACGTCGAGCGCGGTCCGGCCTTCGAGCGGCCGGAGGCTGTGCTCGTCGCACTGCCAATGCTGGTTGATTCGATCGCGGATGTAGGCGAGCCGCACCGGGTTGAGCTTGTGCAGCATGGCCTGCGACCCGCTGGGGTCCCACCAGTCGCGGGCGTGGCCGGCGAACTGCTCGACCTCCCGGGCGACGATGGTGGAGCTTGTCTCGGCCATGGCTCCTCCCTAACAGGCAGCGGCCAAGGCGACCACAAGGATCACTGCTTCCTATATGCCCCGCATCGTCATGAAGTTCGGCGGCACGTCGATGGCGGGAATCGAGCGGATTCGCCACGTTGCCGGGCTGGTCAAGCGCGAAGCCGAAGACGGCAACGAGGTCGCAGTCGTCGTCTCGGCGATGGCCGGGGAAACCGACCGGCTGGTGCAATTGTGCCGCGAGGCCGCTCCGCTCTACGACCCGCGCGAATATGACGTAGTCGTCGCGTCCGGCGAGCAGGTGACCGCCGGGCTGCTTGCCATCACTCTCCAGGGCATGGGCCTCAACGCCCGCTCCTACATGGGATGGCAGCTGCCGATCAGGGCCAGCGGCCACAGCGCCGCCCTGATCGACCATATCGAGGCCGAGGTGCTTGAGGACGTGTTCCGCCAGGGCGGGATTGCCGTCATCCCAGGCTTTCAGGGCGTCACTGCCGAAGGCGATCTGGCGACGCTCGGCCGCGGCGGCTCGGACACATCGGCGGTGGCGCTCGCCGTCGCCGTCAAGGCCCACCGCTGCGACATCTACACCGACGTCGAGGGCGTCTTCACCACCGATCCGCGCATCGTCCCGCGCGCCCGCAAGCTCGCCGCCGTCACCTATGAGGAGATGCTTGAGCTCGCCTCGGTCGGCGCCAAGGTGCTCCAGACCCGCTCGGTCGGGCTTGCCATGCGCTACAACATGCCGCTTCAGGTGCTGTCCTCGTTCGAGGACCGGCCCGGCACGCTGATCGTCGGCGATGACAGGATCGAGGAGCTTGCAATGGAACGCCAGCTGGTCACGGGCATCGCCCACGACAAGAATGAGGCGCGGGTTACCCTGACGGGCCTGCCCGACAAGCCGGGAACAGTCGCCGCCATCTTCGCCCCGCTCGCCAAGGCCGGAGTCAACGTCGACATGATCGTCCAGAGCGTGCCGCGGGCCGGCGAGAAGAGCGACCTTACGTTCACCGTTCCCAATGCCGCGCTCGCCCACGCCGCCGCCGAGCTGGAAAAGGCTAAACCGGACATTGGCTTCGACGAGATCCTGACCGATACCGAGGTGGTGAAGGTCAGCGCGGTCGGCATCGGCATGCGCTCCAACGCCGGAATCGCGGCCCGCATGTTTGAAACCCTCGCCGAGCGCGGAATCAACATCCTCGCCATCTCGACCTCGGAGATCAAAGTGTCGGTGCTGGTCCCGGAGGAATATACCGAGCTCGCCGTGCGCGTGCTTCACTCCGCCTTCGGGCTCGATTCCGACGCGGGAGTCGCGGCGTGAGCGGCGAGGGCCTGATCGCCGACCCGCGCGCCGTCCACGTCAGCGTCGGCCACGCCCGCCTGAAGCAATTGATGCACCGCGGAACCGAGTTCCTGGGCTGCGATCATGCGATCATGGGCGGGGCGATGAGCTGGGTGTCCGAGCGCAACCTCGTCTCGGCCATCTCCAACGCCGGCGGCTTCGGGGTGATCGCCTGCGGGGCGATGATGCCCGACATGCTCGACACCGAGATCGCCGAGACCAGGGCGCGGACCGACCGGCCGTTCGGCGTCAACCTCATCACCATGCACCCCGAGCTCGACGGCCTGATCGACGTCTGCACGCGCCACCAGGTCGGCCATGTCGTCCTCGCCGGCGGGCTTCCGCCCGGCTGGGCGATCGACAAGATCAAAAGCAGCGGCGCCAAGCTGATGGCCTTCGCGCCGGCGCTGGCTTTGGCCAAGAAGCTGATGCGATCGGGCGCCGATGCCTTGGTCATCGAAGGGATGGAGGCCGGCGGCCATATCGGCCCGGTGTCGACCTCGGTCCTCGCCCAGGAAATCCTGCCGCACGTCGCCCAGGACATCCCGGTGTTCATCGCCGGGGGAATCGGTCGCGGCGAGGCGATCGCCGCCTATCTCGAAATGGGCGCGGTTGGGGTTCAGCTCGGCACCCGCTTCGTCTGCGCCCACGAGAGCATCGCCCACGCCAGTTTCAAGAAAGCGTTCATCCGCGCCTCCGCGCGAGACGCGGTGCTTTCAGTGCAGATCGATCCGCGCCTCCCCGTGATCCCGGTCCGCGCGCTCAAGAATCGCGAGATGGAGAAGTTCGCCGCCAAGCAGCGCGAGGTCGCCGACCTGCTCGACAAAGGGTCGATCGAAATGGCCGAGGCACAGCTCCAGATCGAGCATTATTGGGCGGGCGCCCTCAGGCGCGCGGTGATCGACGGCGATTGCGAAACCGGCTCGGTGATGGCTGGCCAGTCGGTCGGAATGGTGACCCGCGAGGAGCCGGTTGCCGACATCATCCGCGAGCTGGTCGACGAAGCCGCCGCCGCGCTCGAAAGCCGCGGCTAGGCTGCCCGCCGCTGCTTGACTCGTTCGGCGAGCGGATAGAGCAGGTCGTTTTCCAGCTCGATTCTCGCTCCGAGCGCCGCCAGCAGCGCAGTGGCTTCGGCGCGGAACTCTTCGAAATGCGCGGCGATCGCGGCGTTGAGGCTCCAGCGCCGGACGAAATCCTCGAACTGTTCGGCAAGCGCGCCCATCTCGTCCTGGAAGCGGCTTGCGAGGCTCGCTGCCTCGGCGTCCGAGCCGGCGATCATCGTCGGATAAAGCACCGTATCCTCATAGGCGAAATGCAGGCGCAGAAGTGCGTTCAACTTATGCAGCAGGCGGACCAGCGGCCCGGCGTCATCGTCGTCGCGATAATCGCTCATCCTCGCCAGGATGGTTGCTGCGATCTCTTCGGCGGCATCGTGCTGCCGGCGCATGTCGGCAATGTTCGGCATTTCTGGTCGTCCCACCCCATGGCCCGCGCAATTCTCGCCGATCAACGGTAAACGGTCGCTGGCGGCTGGGTCCGATGCGGACCAGTCTTGGCCGAACAGGAGTGCCTTGGATTGGTCGCCGGCTTTCTGATAGCGCGTTCGCCATGCCGCTGACCGCCGCCACCTCCGCCCGGGAAATCCTCACCGGGCTGCACAATGTCATGGCGAGCCGCGGCAGTGCCCAAGCCAAGCTCGACAAGGTCGTCGACCTGATCGCCGAGGCAATGCAGAGCGAGGTCTGCTCGATCTATCTGCTGCGCGACAACAAGCTCGAGCTGTTCGCGACGCGCGGCCTGCGCAAGGAAGCGGTTCACGTCACTCGCCTGAGGATGGGCGAAGGCCTGGTCGGAACGATCGCTGCCGAGGGGCGGATCCTCAATCTCGCCGAGGCCGCGGAGCATCCGGAGTTCGTCTATCGGCCCGAAACCGGCGAAGAGCGATTCCACAGTTTTGCGGGCGTGCCGATTATCCGTCTCGAGAGCGCGATCGGCGTGCTCGCCGTCCAGCACGCCGAGCCGCGGCGTTACGAGGACGTCGAGATTGAGGCGCTGCAGACGGTCGCGATGGTGCTGTCGGAGATGATTGCCGCAGCGCGCCTTGTCGACGGGTCGCGCCGCGGGACGCGCGTCGACGCGGGACCGCTTCGCCTATCCGGCCTCAAGCTGGTCACCGGGATGGCCAAGGGCGAAGCCGTGTTTCACCAGCCGCGAGTGGTGGTCGAGCACACCGTCGCCGACGACATCGAGGCCGAGCGCGCGCGAGTCTATGCCGCCTTCCGCAAGATGCGCGAGCAGATCGACGCGATGACCAAGGAGGCGGAGTTCGGCACCGCCGGCGAGCACCAGGAGATCCTCGAGACCTACAAGATGTTCGCTTATGACGAGGGCTGGTCGAGACGCATCAACGAAGCGATCGACAGCGGTCTTACCGCCGAGGCGGCGATCGAGCGGGTGCACCAGCGGATGCGGTCGCGGATGCGCGACATCGACGACCCGTTGCTGGCCGAGCGGCTGCACGACCTCGAGGATCTGTCGAACCGGCTGCTTCGCATCGTCACCGGCCGGATGGGCACGGCCGCCCAGACCGGGCTCGCCCGCGACACGGTGTTGATCGCCCGCAACCTCGGGCCCGCCGAGTTGCTCGAATATGACCGCCGGCGCCTGAAAGCGGTGCTGCTCGAGGAAGGTTCGCTCACCGCCCACATGACGATCGTCGCGCGGGCCATGGGCGTTCCGGTCGTGGGGCGGCTTCAGGACATTCGTCATAGCGTCAACGAAGGCGAGGCGATCCTGGTCGACGGCGACAATGGCAGCGTCATCCTGCGGCCCAACCGGCCCATTGCCACCGCTTTCGAGCACCGCATGGCGCTGAGCCAGAAACGCAAGGCGGAGTTCGCGGCAATCCGCTCGCTTCCGGCGGTCACTCGCGACGACCTGCAGATCAGCGTCATGGTCAACGCCGGCCTCGCCGAGGACGCGGCGTCCCTCGAGCTCACCGGCGCCGACGGGATCGGCCTGTTCCGCACCGAATTCCAGTTCCTGGTGTCGGCCACCCTGCCGGGCCGCGAACGCCAGCAGCGGCTGTATTCGAAGGTGCTGGATGCCGCCGGCGACCGGCCCGTCATCTTCCGCACCGTCGACATCGGCGGCGACAAGGCGCTGCCCTACATCGCCGACGTCAAGGACGAGGCCGAGAACCCCGCGATGGGCTGGCGGGCGCTTCGCCTATCGCTCGACCGATCGACGCTGATGAAGGCCCAGGCCCGCGCGTTGATCGAGGCTGCGGCCGGGCGCGTGCTTCGAGTCATGTTCCCAATGATCTCCGAGCCCTGGGAATATGATGACGCAAGACGGCTGTTCGAGGAACAAGTAGCGTGGGCGCAAAGCGCCAACCGCCCGCTTCCGTCCCGAATCGAATTCGGCGCGATGCTCGAGGTGCCGAGCCTCGCCGAAATGCTCGACCAGCTGCTTCCGAACGTCGATTTCCTGTCGATCGGCACCAACGATCTTACCCAGTTCCTGTTCGCCGCAGACCGCGCCGACCCGCGCCTCGCCGAGCGTTACGACTGGCTAAGCCCTGCGATCCTCCGTTTCCTCAAGCGAATCCTCGACACTGCCCGTGACGCCCAGGTGCCCGTGCGGATCTGCGGGGAAATGGCCGGCCGTCCGCTCGAGGCGATGGCGCTGATCGCGATTGGCGCGGAAAATTTCTCGATCACTCCGGCAGCCGTCGGCCCGATTAAGGCGATGATTCGCACACTCGACGCCGCCGCTGCTCGCGCTCGGATCGACCAGCTGCTGAGACGTCCGCCGCGCAATTTACGCAAGGCCCTTGCCGACTGGGCGCGGCGTCATTCAGTGTCTCTTGCCTGACTCAACCAGCGGCTGTTGACACTGTGCTCGGGGGCTTCGAGAACGGAGGAAGGCTGGAGAGGGTGAGCGATGGATGACGTCGAGGAAACAGAAGTCGTTTCGGTCGGCGAGCGCCTGCGCATGGCGCGCGAAGAAAAGGGCCTCACGCTCGAGGAAGTTGCCAGCCAGACCCGGATTCCGCGCCGCCATTTGGAAAGCCTCGAATCCGGCGACTGGGAGCGGCTCCCGGCGCCAACCTACAGCATCGGTTTCGCCAAGAGCTATGCCGGGGCGGTGGGACTTGACCGCGCCGAAATCGGTGAGCAGCTTCGTGCCGAGATGGGCGGCCCCCGCCCCGCGACGACGACGGCGGAGCCGTTCGAACCGGTCGATCCCGCCCGGACGATGCCGAGATGGCTGGTGGTCGGAGCGATCGCCGCGGTCGTCTTTGTCGTCGTCCTGTTCAGCTGGCTGAACGAGCGGACTTTGGCTCCGACCGCCGACCCGGCCGCAGAGCCTGCCCCAGTCGCAGAGACGGAGCCGCAACCCGCGCCGGCCGCGGCCGCGCCCGCACCCGCCGCCGAGGGGCCGGTGGTCATCACCGCCAGCGGACCGGCATGGATTCAGGTGACCGACCAAGGCCGCAAGCTGTTCGAGGGCATGCTCTCGCCAGGGCAAAGCTATGAAGTGCCGCAGACCGCGGCAGCTCCACTTCTCAGGGCCGGCGCGCCGGAATCGATCCGGATCACCGTTGGCGACCAGGTCGCCCCACCGGTCGGTCCTCCGGGCCGCGTCGCTTCGAACGTCAGCCTTCGCGGCAGCGACCTTCTTGGTCGCGGCGACGACACCCCGGCCACCCCGGCGCCAAGCGCTCCGCCGCTCGTGCAAAATAGCGCAGGGTGAGGATTCATCCTCGCGAAAGCTCGAGTCAGCCACTAAACTCCCAGCCGATTCAATCCCGTGGGGGGAAAATGAAGTCCGCATATCTCCGATTCACCGTACCGGCCGCGCTCGCCGCGGGGCTCGCTCTCACTCCGGCCCTCGCCCAACGCCAGCCGACGCCCGAGCAACGCATCGACCGGCTCGAACGGCAGCTGGAGCAGGTTCAGCGCCAGGTCTTTCCGCGCGGCCGCCCAGCCGACACCGCCGGTTACGTCGGCGAGCCGGCCGCCACCCAGTCGGCGGTATTGAGCCTCGATCAGCGCCTGGCGACGCTTGAGCGGCAGATCTCGGAGATGCTGCGGCTCGCGGAAGAGAATGGCCACCGGGTCGGGACGATCGAGCGCGAGGTCGTCCGGCTTCGCGATGACCAGGACCGCCGCCTTCGGTCGCTCGAAACGGCGGTTGCCGCCGCCCAGTCGGTGCCGGCTGGCGAACGCCTCCCGGCGGTTGCCGAAGCTGCCCCGCCTCCGGTCGTGTCGCGCCCAAAGGTCGAGAATAGCCCGGCTGCCAACCGACCGTCGGCGGCGAGCCCAGCCGTTGTCACTCCGGCGCAGCGTCCAACCGCCCAGCCGGCCGTTGCCGCTTCGTCGGTCGAGGCCGGAGAAGCCGCTTACGACGAAGGCTATCAGCTGTGGCGGGCAGGCAAATATGACGCGGCGATAAGCTCGCTTCGGGCCATGGCCACGTCCTTCCCCGGCCACCGGCGGGTCAGCTGGGCGAACAACCTCGCCGGCCGGGCATTGCTCGACAAGGGCCAGCCGCGGGCCGCGGCCGAAGCCCTACTCGCAAACTACCGTTCCAACCCGCGCGGTGAGCGCGCCGCCGACAGCCTGTTCTACCTCGGCCAGGCGCTGGTGAAGCTCGGTCAGCCGGCGCAGGCCTGCAAGGCCTATGCCGAGCTGGAGGACGTCTATCCCAATATGCGCGCTGAGCTGCGCGGGCTGTTACCCAAGGCCAAAACCGACGCGAAGTGCGGCTGATGCCTGCGGGGGATCACATATGGCCCCCGACCGCGCCCTCGTCGCTCGCTTTGCGGCCGATCTTGACTCGCTGATCGCCCCCGGGGCGAGGATCGGACTTGCCGTCTCCGGCGGCCCCGACAGCCTCGCCTTGCTGTTGCTCGCGGCCTCTGCACGTCCCGGTGCGGTCGAGGCGGCGACCGTCGACCACGGACTTCGGTCCGACAGCGCCGGCGAAGCGAAGATCGTGTCGGGCATCTGCGACCGCCTGTCCGTGCCGCATTCCACCCTGCCGATTAAATGGACCGAGCCGCCGCAGTCCAATTTGCAGGCGCGGGCCCGCTCGCTACGCTACGATCGGCTGGCCGACTGGTCCCGGCAGCAGGGGCTCGGCGCCGTCGCCACCGGCCATCATGCCGACGACCAGGCCGAGACCCTGCTGATGCGCATGGCCCGCGGCTCGGGCCTGTCGGGGCTGTCGGGGATTCGCCCGATCGCCGAGCTGCGCCCCGGCGTCACCTTCGTCCGGCCGCTGCTGCGCTGGCGCCGCTCCGAGCTCGCCGCCATCGTCACCGACGCCGGGCTCGTTGCCGTCGACGATCTCTCCAACCGCGATCCGCGCCACGACCGCACCCGCGCCCGTTCGCTGCTGGCCGCCATGCCGTCGGTGGACCCGCTGCGGCTGGCCGAAGCGGCGCATCACCTGCAGGAGGCGGATCAGGCGCTCGACTGGGCGACCGGCAGGCTCGCCGCCGAGCGGCTGTCGCGGACCGACTGCGAGGTTCACGTCCGCGCAGACGGGCTTCCGCGCGATATCCAGCGGCGCCTGCTGCTCCACGGCTTCGCCGAGCTTCACGTCACGCCTCCCCCCGGGCCCGAACTCAGCCGGGCGCTCGAGGCGCTTCGCAACGGCCAAACCGTCACTCTCGCCGGGATCAAGCTTCAGAGCGGCGCCACCTGGCGGCTCGCGCCCGCGCCGCCCCGGCGCTAAACCGGGCCCGGCGACATTGTCATTAAGGCCTTCGCGCCTATTTTAAGCTATAGAGGGCGACTGAGCGCCCGCAGCGGACGAGATTCATGAACGAGAAGAAGCCCGGCAATCCCTGGACCAAGAGCCTGCTGATCTGGGTCGGCGTGCTGTTCGGCCTCGTCCTGTTCGTGCAGATGATCGAAGGGCCGCGCTCGGCTGCGGCTGAGACCGTCCCCTATTCCGAGTTCGTCCGCCAGGTGAACGAGGGCAATGTCCAGAGCGTCACCACCGCCGCGACCAGCACCGGCAACCAGGTGATCAGCGGCAAGCTGTCGGGCGGCGATTCCTTCCGCACCGTCGCTCCCGCTGACGCCAACGTCACCGAGCGGCTGCTCGAGCGCGGCGTCCAGGTCCAGGCCAAGGAAGCCGAGCAGTCGAGCTTCTGGCTGATCCTGCTCTACCAGTCGCTGCCCTTCATCCTGATGATCGGCCTTGCTATCTTCATCATCCGCCAGATGCAGAAGAACGCCGGCTCGGGCGCCATGGGCTTCGGCAAGAGCCGTGCGCGCATGCTCACCGAAAAGCAGGGCCGGGTGACCTTCGCCGACGTTGCCGGGATCGACGAGGCGCGCGAGGAGCTTCAGGAGATCGTCGAGTTCCTCAAGGACCCGGGCCGCTTCGCCCGCCTCGGCGGCAAGATTCCCAAGGGTGCGCTGCTGGTCGGAAGCCCAGGCACCGGCAAGACCCTGCTCGCCCGCGCCATCGCCGGCGAGGCGGGCGTGCCCTTCTTCACTATCTCCGGCTCGGACTTCGTCGAGATGTTCGTCGGCGTCGGCGCCAGCCGAGTCCGCGACATGTTCGACCAGGCCAAGAAGTCGGCGCCATGCATCGTCTTCATCGACGAGATCGACGCCGTCGGCCGCCATCGCGGCGCCGGCCTCGGCAACGGCAACGACGAGCGCGAGCAGACCCTCAATCAGCTGCTGGTCGAAATGGACGGCTTCGAGGCCAACGAGGGCATCATCATCATCGCCGCGACCAACCGTCCCGACGTGCTCGATCCGGCGCTGCTTCGCCCCGGCCGCTTCGACCGGCAGGTGGTCGTGCCGCGGCCCGACATCGACGGCCGCGAGCAGATCCTCCACGTCCACATGAAGAAGGTGCCGCTAGCCCCCGACGTGGACGCGCGGGTGATCGCCCGCGGCACTCCCGGCTTCTCCGGCGCCGACCTTGCCAACCTCGTCAACGAGGCCGCGCTGCTCGCCGCCCGCAAGGGCAAGCGCCTGGTCGCCATGCAGGAGTTCGAAGAGGCCAAGGACAAGGTGCTGATGGGCACCGAACGCAAGTCGATGGTCATGACCGAGGACGAGAAGAAAATGACCGCCTATCACGAGGCGGGCCATGCCATCGTCGCCCTCCACGAGCCGGCGTCCGACCCGATCCACAAGGCGACCATCATCCCGCGCGGCAGGGCTCTCGGAATGGTCATGCGCCTGCCCGAGCGCGACAATTATTCCTACCACCGCGACAAGATGTACGCGAACCTCGCGGTCAGCATGGGCGGCCGCGTCGCTGAGGAGCTGATCTTCGGCTACGATAAGGTGTCCTCGGGCGCTTCGTCGGACATCAGCTATGCGACCGGGCTTGCTCGCGACATGGTCACCCGCTGGGGCATGTCCGATGCTCTGGGGCCGCTGCAATATGCCGAGGCCGACGAGGAGGTCTTTCTCGGCTATTCGGTCAACCGCCAGCGCAACATGTCCGACGAGACGGCGCGCGCGATCGACAAGGAAATCCGCCGGATCGTCGAGGAAGGCTATGAGCGAGCCAAGAAGGTCCTCGAGGAGAATCGCGACCAGCTCGAGACTCTGGCCAAGGCCCTGCTCGAATATGAGACTTTGAGCGGGAACGAGATCAAGACCTTGCTCGACGGCGGCACTATCGATCGTGGCGGCGTGTCGCAGCCGGCGGTGCCGATCGCCGGATCGTCGATCCCCAAGGCCAAGCGACCGAAGCCACGCGGCGGCATCGGCGGCCCAGCTCCTGCGGGCGCCTGATCTTAGAGATCGGCGGGGACAACGCGCGCTTCTCCCGACCGCGGGGCCTCACGACGCCGTTTAATTCGCGTTCATGGCAGGACGGCTTGGCTGCAGCGGCCGCTATTGGGGGAATGGCATGATCCGGCGTTCAATTCTCTTCGGAGCACTGCTTCTGACAAGTGGCGGGCCTGCCGTGGCTCAGCAAGCCGGCGCGATGTCTGTCGCCACCTTTCTCGCCAAGGCGGAGTCCCTGCGCAAGAAGGGTCCGCTCGCCCTGATGTCCGGCGACCTCAAGCTGGTGACGAAACAGATCCAGGCGGATGGCGCGGCGATAAGGACCGAGCGACAGGCTGCCGAAGCAGCGGGGCGACAGCCAAATCACTGCCCCCCGGCCGGCGGCGTGAAAATGACGGACAGAGACATCCTTGCGGCAATGCAGGCGGTGCCGGCGGAAGAGCGGGCACGCACGTCGACCAAGGATGCGATGCGCGTCTATTTCGCCCGCCGCTTTCCGTGCGGCCGCGCCTAGCCGAGTGCTCCGAGTGCCAGCAGAAGCGTTACGAATAGGCTGAGCGCGACCATCGCGAAGAACAGCAGTGCTGCTGTCCGCCAAATGGTGCTCCCACGCGAGAGGCCGTAGGCGCCTCGCAGCTGGCGATACATGTGGAGCGGTGGAATCAGCATGAAGGCGATACCGACGATGTCGTTGGTCAGGCCCGCAGTGCCGAGCAGGACAAAGATGATCAGCGCCAGGCTCATGAAAGCGATTGAGTAGGTAACGAAAACGAGGTGGTCGTAGGCCGTGAATTCCCGCCGGTAGCGCCGGCGGTGGAGGAACAAGACCCACACGAAGGGAATGGAGATCGGGATTAGCGCCCAGGAGAATTTGTAGGCGTTGGCCTGGACCTTGTAGATGAGGAGCTCGGGATTTTGCTTCGCCGTGGCATAGATCGCCTGGAACCAGGCGCCGCCCTCGACCGGCTCGCTATCGGCGAAGGTGGCGCTAGTGATCCCTTCGTCCCTGAGCCTTTCCAGCTGGGCGATGTCGTCGCGGGTCGAAGCGATCCGCCGGTCGAGCTCCGCTGTCTCGACGGGGTCGCCGGCGGCGCCGGCTTTTTGACGCTCGAGTCGCTGCAGCCTGTCACGTTCCTCCTGGAGCCCTTCCTCGAGGCCCTGCCCGATGCCCATGCCGTCGGCCAGGTTCGGCCCGGTCAGGCTGAAGACGGCAAACATCAGGAAGACGGAAAAAAGGAACAGGGCCAGGGGTGAGATGAACTTGGCGCGCTCGCCGTGGGAGTAGCGCCGAGTGAGCTCGCCGGGCTTGAAGGCGAGCATCGGCAAGGTCCGCCAGAACTTGCCGTCGAGGTGGAGGACGCTGTGCAGGAAGTCATGCCACCAGGCGGCAATCGTGCGGTAGACGTGAGCCTTCTGCCCGCAGCAATGACAGAAGTCGCCGACCAGCGGGCAGCCGCAGTTGAGGCAATTGCGTTCGACCTGGCGATCGTCGACGGTCTTGTCGGCGCTCGATCTTGCGTCGCCGCGGGTCGCGGCTTGATCAGCGCTGTCCAGGTCCGGCATCTCCCCCTCCGCCGCGTGGACATTAGGCGCTCGCCGGCGCCCATGCTAGCTGCAGCTTGGCATGAAGCGGATCGGCCTCCTTGGCGGCTCGTTCAACCCGGCCCACCGGGGCCACCGCCATATCAGCCTCGAGGCGATCGATGCGCTCGGCCTCGACGAGGTGTGGTGGCTGGTCTCGCCCGGCAACCCTCTCAAGGAAGGCGCCGGCGACATGGCCCCCTTCGAAGCTCGGCTCGCCTCGGCCGAAAAGGCGGCGGAAGGCGCTGCGATCCGGGTCAGCGACTTCGAGCGCCGGGCCGGCACGCGCTATTCCATCGACACCGTCACCAAATTGCTGGAACGCTATCCGGACGACCGCTTCATCTGGCTGATGGGCGAAGACGCTGTGGCCAAATTCCACCAGTGGAAGGAATGGCGCAAGCTGGTGAAAAGTCTCCCGATTGCGGTCATCTCTCGCCCCGGCTATGATGATGCGGCCCGCGCGGCGCGCGCGATGGGCTGGCTCAGGAGGTTCGTCCGCCCCGAGAGCCAGGCGCGAGACTGGACGGAGTGGAGTGCACCGGCGATCTTGCTGCTTCGCCTGCCGCCCGACCCCACCTCTGCCACGGCCCTTCGCGCGCTCGATCCAAACTGGCACAGCCGGCTCCAGCCGAGCGCCTCTCGGCGCAAGGCCGACGGTTCGCCATCTTCGCTCAGGAGATCCCTTGCCCGACCGTCCCATTGACAGTGCCGCCAACGGCAGCAGTCCCACCGACGTCGACGAGCTCCACCGACTCGTGCTTCGCTCGCTCGACGATGATCAGGCGCATGAGGTCGTATCCATCCCGCTCGCCGGAAAGTCGAACATCGCCGATCATATGGTGATCGCTTCCGGCCGCTCGACCCGCCAGGTGGCGTCGATGGCGACCAAGCTCGCCGAGCGGATCAAGCAGGAATTCGGCAGGATCGCCCGGATCGAGGGTCTTCCGGCTGCCGACTGGGTGCTGATCGATGCCGACGACGTGATCGTCCACCTCTTCCGGCCCGAAGTGCGCAGCTTCTACAATCTCGAGCGGATGTGGGCCTTCGGCGACGAGGCTGCGCAGCAGCGCAGCGCCGGCGCCTGAGGCCGCTTGCTGCTGCACATCGTCGCCCGGGGCAAGATTGGCCGGTCGCCGGAAGCTGATCTCGTCGACCGCTATTTGAAGCGTATTCCCTGGCCGACGAAGGTCACGGAAATCGGCGAGCGATCGGCGGAGCCGCCGCTTCCGGCCAATTCCGTCTCGATCCTGCTCGATGAACGCGGCGACACGCTGTCGTCGACCGAGCTTGCAAGGCGGCTCGAGCAATGGCGCGATTCCGGCCGGCGCGAGGCTCGCTTTTCGATCGGCGCTGCAAGCGGCCATGGCGATCCGGCGCGGAAGGGCGCCGAGCTCCTGCTGTCGTTCGGAGCGGCGACCTGGCCGCACCTGCTGGTGCGCGCAATGCTCGCCGAGCAATTGTTCCGGGCGACGTCGATTCTCTCGGGCCACCCCTATCATCGTGATGGCTAGAGCCTTGCGCCGGCGATTGTTTCTCCTCGCCTTCTTGCCCGCTGCGGCCGCCGCAAGCGTACCATTGCACCGCGGTCCGGAGCCGCTGGGCGAGGCGCTTCGCCGGGCGACCGCCGAGGCGGCAGCCGCCGACGCGCGTGCAAAGCAGCTAGAATCGGCAGCCAACGAAGCGCGCGAAGAGGCCGATCGACTGCGCGCCCGTCAGCTTGCGGCCGCCGAAGGGATCGCGGCAGCCGAGGCGCGGATCACCGCCGCCGACGCCGAACTTCGCCTGATCAGGTCAACTATCGCTTCGCGCCGCCAGCGCCTCGAGGAGCAGCAACGTCCGCTCGCCTCGTTGCTGGCCGGCCTCGCCGCCATGGCGCAGCGCCCGCCTTTGCTAGCGGTGGTCGACAGCAGCACCGTCGACGAGCTGGTCCGAGTGCAGTTGCTGATCGAAGCGACGATGCCGGTGATCCGGAGTCGCACTGCAGCCTTGTCCGCGGAGCTGGAAGAGAGCCGGCGGCTCGAACGCGGGGCGCGGCAGGCCCGCTCGCGGCTCGTTCGCAGCCGCGAAGAGCTTGCCGAACGGCGTCGCGACTTCGAGGCGCTGGAGAGCGAGGTGCTTCGCCACGCGGAGCGCACCGGTGCCGAAGCGCTCGCCGAAAGCGATTTGGCCATTGGCGGCGGTGAGGAGGCCGAGCGGCTGGCGAGGGAAGTAAGCAGCGCCGGGGGAGCCGCTCGGCTTGCCGCCGAGCTGGCCGAGCTGGGGCCCGCGCCGGCCCGCCCAATCCCGGCCGAAAGCGCGGCGACGCCGCCTCCGATCGACTATGTCCTGCCGTCTAGCGCTGCAGTCCGCGAAGGCCATGCGGCGCTTGGTTCCACCGGCATTCGGTCGCGAGGAGTCAGGCTGGATACGAGGCGCGGCGAGGCCATTGCCGCGCCCGCCGATGGGATCATCCGGTTCGCCGGGCCGTTTCGTTCCCATGACGGAATCGTGATCATCGACCATGGACGCGGTTGGATGAGCCTGATCATCAACGTTTCGCCTCAGCACCAGCGCTCCGACAGGGTGCGCAAGGGCGACCAGCTTGGCCGCGCTATGGGGCCGGTCGTCGTCGAACTGTCCCACAACGGGCGCCGTGTTTCGCCCGCCCTCATCGCAGGTTCATCTGCGACCCTGTCCAATAGACGCAAAGACGGCTAACCCATGCCCACTGAACACGGGACCCGAACTGCCATGATCACCAAGCGGAAATTGCTGCCTTCGCTGGCACTGGTCGGCGCGATCTCGCTGGTGCCGCTGACGACGAGCGCGCTCGCCGCCCAAGACGTCACCAGCTACCAGGAGCTTGAGACGTTCATGAGCGTCTTCGAGCGGGTGAAGGCCAATTATGTCGACCCGGTCGACGACCACACTCTGATCAAAGGCGCGATCAGCGGCATGCTGGCGGCCCTGGACCCGCATTCTGCCTACATGGAAGCGCAGGATTTCGATACTTTGCGGACCACCACGGACGGCAATTACGGCGGTCTTGGAATCACCGTTTCGGCCGAGGACGGTGCGGTGAAGGTGATTGCGCCGACCGAGGATACGCCGGCGTGGCGAGCAGGGATCAAGCCGGGCGATTTCATCACCCACATCAACGGCGAGCTTCTCTACGGAGCGACGCTCGACGAAGCAGTTGAGAAGATGCGGGGCGTTCCCGGCACTCGAATCAAGCTGACCATCGTCCGGCCCGGCCGCGACAAGCCGTTCGACGTCGAAATCGTCCGCGAACGGATTCAGCTGCGCCCGGTCAAGTGGGAGGTGAAGGATGGCGTCGGCGTCATCAACATCACCACTTTTGCCGGCAATACCGCCGAGGCGATGCGAGCGGCGCTGCAGGCGATCGACAAGGCCACCGGCGGCCGGCCGCTGGGCTATGTCGTCGACTTGCGCTCCAACCCCGGCGGGCTGCTCGATCAGGCGGTCGACGTGGCCGATGCCTTCCTCGACCGCGGCGAGATCGTTTCCCAACGCGGCCGCGGACGCAACGATATCGAGCGTTTCTATGCCAAGCCGGGCGACCTCACCCGCGGCTTGCCGATGATCGTGCTGGTCGATGCCGGCAGCGCGTCGGCGGCCGAGATTGTCGCCGGAGCGCTCCAGGACCACCGCCGCGCTGTGCTGATGGGCCAGCCGAGCTTCGGCAAGGGTTCGGTCCAAACCGTCATGCAGATGGGTCCGCGAAGCGCGCTTCGGCTGACCACGGCGCGCTATTACACGCCGTCCGGGCGCTCGATCCAGGCCGATGGCGTCGAGCCGGACATCCGTGTGCCGCAGCTATCCGACCCCGACTACAAGGACCGGCCGCGAGTGCGCGAGGCCGACCTGCGGCGCCATTTGATCGCGCAGGCCAAGGCCGACGACAAATTGCTCGAGCATGATGAGACCGCCGATCCGCGCTTCTCGGCTACTGCCGAAGAGCTCGAAAAGAAGGGCATCAAGGATTTCCAGCTCCATTATGCCCTGAACACGCTCAAGCGGCTGGCTCCGAGCGGGACTGCCGTGGCCTCCGGCGGCGCCCAGAGCAAGTCACGCCGCTAGGATGAGCGAGGCGGCCGTGTCCGCGCGCCCGGCGCCACTTCAGTTGGAATGGCCGGTGCTGGCGCGAATCCTTGCCTTGCTGCTCCCCCTCGGCCTGCTGACCGGCGCGATGGGCTCGCAATATATCGGCGGCCTAAACCCGTGCGAGATGTGCTACTGGCAGCGCTGGCCGCACGCCGCCGCCATCGCCCTTGCCGCTCTCGCCTTCACGGCTCCCGCCGCCTCCCGTCCGGCACGGAGCTTCGTGCTGCTTGCCGCGTCGGCAATCGCCCTGTCGGGCAGTATCGGCGTCTATCATGCCGGGGTCGAGCTTGGCATTTTCGAGGGCTTCACCACCTGCGCGATCACCGCCTCCGCAACCAGTCAGGACGACCTGCTCAAGCAAATCATGGGCGCCCCCCTGGTCCGTTGCGACCAGGTTCAATGGTCGTTCTTCGGACTATCGATGGCCGCCTGGAATGCCGTTCTGTCGCTCGGCGGGGCGTCGCTCATCGCGTTTCTTACGCTTCGGCGGACACGGTCGTGAGCAATTGGCGCCCCGGCGACCGCCGCCCCGACACGAAGTCGATGCTGCGCGTCGATCAGGCCGGCGAGTATGGCGCCACACGAATCTATGCCGGCCAGCTCGCCGTTCTTCGACCGAATTCCTCTGCAGCGAAGCTGATCGCTCGAATGGCGGCGCAGGAGGAGCGCCATCTCGCGCGGTTCAACGCGCTGATAACGCAGCGCGGGGTTCGCCCGACCGCGCTTCAACCGATCTGGAATGTCGCCGGCTACGGTCTTGGAGTGGCCACTGCGCTGATGTCCGAGGAGGCCGCCATGGCCTGCACTGACGCGGTCGAGACCGAAATCGACCGCCATTACAGCCAGCAGCTGCAGGAGATCGGCGACTTTGACCCTGAATTCGCCGCCGACATCGAACAATTTCAGGCGGAGGAGCTCGAGCATCGCGACACTGCCCGCGAAGCCGGCTCGACCCGTGCCGTCGGCTACCCCGTGCTCACCGCGACGATCCGTGCCGCCTGCCGGGTGGCGATCGCGTTGTCGAAGCGCGTGTGAGGAACTTCCCATGCCCTTCGGCCGCTTTAACCTTTTGAAAGGATGGCGTTCACGATGACCAAGGCTGCCATTTCCCTCGTCGCCGCAACTGCTTTTGCGGCTGGGGTTTTCGTCCTGCCGGCACCGGCCAAGGCGCAGGGCGTGGTCGAAATCGTCGTCTACGGCAACGACCCCTGTCCGCGCTCAACCGCGGACGAGATCGTCGTCTGCGCGCGCAAGCCGGAGGCCGAGCGTTACCGCATCCCGGAAAGGTTCCGCACCACTGGGCCAAGGCAACTCAGCCAGCCATGGGCGCACCGGGCGCGCGCGCTTGAGACGGTCGGCCGGACCGGCATCAACAGCTGCTCTCCGGTTGGGCCGGCGGGCTTTACCGGCTGCCTCGAGCAGGTAATCCGTCAGGCACGCAACGAAGCGCAGGAGGAGGCGACCGGCGCGACTCCGCCGCCCGAGTAACGAATCGGCCTAGGTTCGCGCTTGCTCGGCTGCGATCCAGGCGTCGATCTGCGCTTCCAGCGTGTCGAGCGGCACGGCTCCCTGTCCGAGCACGGCGTCATGGAAGCGGCGAAGGTCGAACCGATCGCCAAGCGTGCGTTCGGCCTTCGCCCTCAGCTCGCGGATCTTGAGCTCGCCGATCTTGTAGGCGAGGGCCTGGCCCGGCCAGCTGATGTAGCGATTGACCTCGGCTTCGATGTTGGCTTCCGATAGCGCCGTATTGTCCTTCATGAAGGCGATCGCCTGCTGCTTGGTCCAGCCCTTGGAATGAAGACCGGTGTCGACAACGAGGCGGCTGGCGCGCCACATTTCGTAGCTTAGCCTGCCCATGTCCTTGGCCGGAGTGTCATAGATGCCCATCTCGATTCCCAGCCGTTCGGAATAGAGCCCCCAGCCTTCGACGAACGCGGTGAAGAAGGTGCCATGGCGCCGCCACTCAGGCATATCGAGCTCCTGCTGGAGCGCGATCTGGTGATGGTGGCCCGGAACTGCCTCATGAACCGTGAGCGCCGGCACTTCCCAAAGCGGCCGCTGATCAAGCTTCGAGGTGTTGACGAAATAAAAACCGGCGATGCCCTGTTCGGGTGAGCCACTGTTGTAATAGGCGGTGGTCGTCCCGGGCGCGATCTCCGCGGGAATTTCCTTGATGCCGTAGGGCAATCTCGGGAGCATTGTGAACAGCTTGGGCATCTCGCCGTCGATCCGCTTGGCCTCACGCGCGACAGCCTGCATCAGCTCTTCAGGGGTCTTGGCGTAATATTTCGGGTTGGTGCGAAGATCGTGGACGAACGCCTCGCGGGTCGGGAAACCGGCGGTTCGCGCGACTTGCTCCATCTCGGCGCGAATGCGCGCGACCTCGGACAGGCCGAGCTGGTGGATTTGCTCCGCCGTCATGCTGGTCGTCGTCATGTCGCGAATGCGATAATTGTAATAAGCGGCGCCATTGGGCTGCGCCGAAACCCCGACGGTGCGGGCGCATTTGGGCGCATATTGCGTGGTGTACCACTGGTGATGCTTGGCGTAGGCGGCCCGTACCGAGCCGCCGATCAGCGAGCGAGCGTGGGTTTGTAGCGCGGTCCATTCCTCCGCGCTGATGCTGGAAGGCCGGTCGGCGCGAAACGGAGCGTAGAGCCGCGACTGCGTCGGATCGGCGGGAATGACGCCGCTGATCGTCTTATCGAAATCCCCCATCGCCTCACAGGGAAGGACATAGCCTTCGTTCAAGGCGCGCGTGCTGACCCGCAGCGCTTCGTCATTATATGCCGGGTACTGCTCCAGCCGCCGGAGGTAGTTTTCGAAGTCTTGTGTGGTCCGAAACGTGAGGTTTTCGGAAAGACCCGCGAAGCTTTGGTGCCAGCCCGAACGGTTGGTGAAGAGCATCATTCGCTGACCGAAGCGATTGCCCTCGATCGATCGTTCGAGGTTGCGTCGGAGGATTGCCTTGTTGGTGCGGTCGGCCGGCGAAAGGCCGGCATCGGGAATGGCGTTCAGCCGGGCGAGGAAACGTCGCGTCTCGGCCACCCGTCGGTCGGCCGAGGCGAGGCTGATATCGGGCATGCGCGCGTCATATTCGCGATGGCCGAGCGTCGACGCCCAGGTCGGGTTTTCGCGCAGGACGAACGCCCAATATTCATCGGTGAGGGCCTTGAAGTCCTCAGCTGGTCCGGCCGCGGCGGGACTTGAGAAGGCGATCGAAACCGCGGCTGCGAGCGCGAAGATGGCATGACGCATGATGGCTGTTGCTCCCGGTACGAGTACCCTGACCCTAGCCGCCAGAAGCGCCGGGGCAAAACCGTTTCAACATAAGGATGAACTGCGCCAAGCAACGGCGCGAGGCTTTGCTCGTTTTGGCCTCGTGGTCGATGTGCGCACTCGGCCGCCTCCTGGCGGAAATGTGCGGGCTGCCTGGGAAGCGGTCCGCGACGAAGCGCTCGGCTGCACCCGCTGCGAGCTCTACAAATTCGGAACTCAGACGGTGTTCGGCGAGGGCGCGCTCGATGCCCGTATCCTGTTCGTCGGAGAGCAGCCGGGCGACCAAGAGGACATTGCCGGGCGGCCGTTCGTCGGGCCCGCCGGGCAATTGCTCGATGCGGCGCTCGAGGAAGCGGGCATCGACCGGTCGCAGACCTACGTGACGAACGCGGTGAAGCACTTCAAGTTCGTGCAGCGCGGCAAGCGCCGCATCCACAACAAGCCGGATGCCAGCGAGATCAGCGCCTGCCGCTGGTGGCTGCAGCAGGAACTCGAGCTGATCCGACCGCCGGTGACCGTGGCGCTCGGAGCCACCGCCGCTCGCTCCCTGTTCGGCAGGGTCGTGACGATCGGCAAGATGCGGGGCGAGCCGCAGGCGCTCGACGACGGCAGCGAGTGCTGGGTGACGGTGCACCCGAGCTTCCTCCTGCGCATCCCGGAGCCGGATCGGCGGCGCCGGGAGCGACGGCTGTTCGTCGACGACCTCAAGCAGATTCGCGACCGGGCCGCCGACCTGGCGGCCTAGATCACAGTCCGAATTTCAAGGTCAGCCGAGCCGTCCGCGGGGCCCCCGGCATGATGTTGTTGTCATTGTGAGCGGTCACGAAATAATTCTCTCCGAACACATTCTCGAGATTGAGCTGGGCCTCAATTTGCTGTGACAAGCGGACGTAGCCGGCGAGATCGACCCGCGTGAATGCGGGAAGCTGGACGGCGTTGCTGATTGACGCGAAGCTCTTCGACTGGTGGCGCAGTCCGAACCCGCCGCCAAATGCGGAGGTGAAGTCGTAGCGTGTCCAAAGCGACAACTGGTGCCTGGGGAAGAGCGGCAGCTTGCGTCCTTCCGGAGCGGCCGCAGTCGTGCGAGTGATCTTCCCGTCCTGCAGCGCATAGCCGGCGCTCACCTGCCAGTTCGGCAAGATCTCGCCGGTCAGCTCGACCTCGATACCGCGGCTGCGCTGCTCGCCGGTGAGCACGACCGTCCCCGGCACTGCTCCGGGGGCGCGGCTGTTGGTTCGGTCAAGCTGGTAAGCAGCGGCGGTGAAGCTGAGCTCCGGCCGAAGGTTCCATTTCAGACCCAGCTCGTAATTGTCGAACCGTTCGGGCTCGAGGGCCGCCGCCGTCAGGTCGAGCGAAGTGAATTGATCGCCGGACTGCGGCAGGTACGAACGGCCGTAGCTGCCGTAGATCGACAGCGTTTCGGTCGGCTTGCCGATCACGGCCAAGCGCGGCGACCACAGTTCGTCGGTGCCGTCGAGCCGCTGTCCCGAAAGCAAGTTGCGGGCGTCGATCTCGAACCGATCGAAGCGAAGCCCCCCGAGCAGTTCGAGATGACGTCCGATCCGCACTTGGTCTTGCACATAGAGGGCCGCGACCTTGACGTCGGTTCCACTGCGACGGAGCAATTGCCACTCGGCGACCGGGGGCGGCGCGAAGGGGTCGGACAAGTTTACCCGGCCCCGAAGCACATTGGAGCCCCCGAGCGGGTTGGCGAACAGGCCGTTGAAGCGATAGCTCGAGGTTGACTGGTCGGCATATTCGACGCCGGCGAGTAGCGTGTGGCCGATGCCTCCGGTCTGCGCGCTCACCACCAGGTCGTTCTGGCTGATCAGATTGCGCCGCCTGGTGCCGTCCTCGTAAGCTTCGACCCCGAAGCCCTGGACACCGTCGGCGATGGTGACGGCAGTGGCCGGGAAGAGGTTGCGATAGCGCTTGTCATAGTCGCCGTAGAGGAGCCGGCCGGTGAAACTGATCTGATTGGACAAGCGGTGGTTGAACGAAAGCCTGCCGACGTGGCCTTCAAAGTCGCTTTCGTTGACCCGCGGGTCGCCGAAATAGCTGCTTTGGAAGCCGGTGAGCGGTGCGCCGGCACGCGAGGGCACGCCGCGGTCGACCACCCGGTCGTCACGATTGAACTCATAGGAAAGGTCGACGCGGGTGCGATCGTCGAACGAGAAGGCGGCCGTGGGATTGAGGGCGATGCGCCGCCCCTCGAACTCGTCGCGGAAGCTGTCGAATCGCGCATAGACCCCGTTCAGGCGTGCGGCCGCGGTCGGCGAGAAACTATGATTGAGGTCCGATTCGACAACCCAGTCGCGATGGTGGTCGACCCCGATCGATCCCCTCGCGAAATCTTCGGCAAGCGGGCGTTTGGTCACTCGGTTGATGACTCCGCCGCCGCCGCCGCGGCCGAAGATCATCGCGTTGGGCCCTTTCAGGACCTCGACACGGTCGAGGTTGTAAAGGCCGCGATAATATTGAACATCGTCACGCAGCCCATCGAGAAAGAAGTCGGACGTGCTGTTGTTGCCGCGCAGGACGATCTGATCGCGATGGCCCTCGCCTTGCGCGATTGCGGCGCCGGGGACCATGCGAAGCACATCGGCGATCGAGCGCATCGCCTGGTCCTTGATCTGCTTTTCGCCGATTACGCTGATGGCCTGCGGGACGTCCTTGAGGTCGGTCGACGTGCGGGTGGCGGTGAAGATTCGCTCCGCACGATAACCCGTTCGTTCACCTGTAACGATGATCAGCTCGCCCTGGTCAGCCGAGTCGGCGGCGTCGGCCATTTCGGCCGCGTGGGCCTGGGCGGCGGCGAAGAATACGGCTCCGGCAAGGAGGAGCGAACGCGTCATGAGGTCCCCTTTCTTTGTCGGGACGCTCGCTAGCGTTATTGCAAATCATTCGCAATAGCGTTCTCAAGCTCGCATGGTCTTGTGAATGCCCAGCGGGAGGCCGCCGTCAGGGCGAAGCGTCACCGTTCCGACGGGTCGCACCCCATGTCCGGCAATGGGCGCGAAGGACCAGCGCGCCAGCCAATGTGAAAGAAGAGCCAGCGCCTCGGCCATGGCAAATCGGGCGCCGACGCAAACCCGAGGGCCGCCGCCAAACGGGATGTACTGGAATCTATGCCAGCTCGCCCGCCGGTCGGGAAGGAAGCGGTCGGCGTCGAAGGCATCCGAATCGTCCCACAGTTTGCGGTGCCGATGGATCAGCCATGGCCAGATCGAGACGATGTCGCCGGGGTCGATCCGATGACCATTGAGCTCGTCGGCCGCCACTGCCTGCCGGTCGAAGCGCGGCGCCGGCGGGTAAAGCCGCATCGCCTCCTCGACCACTCGGCGAAGCAACGGCAGCCGGTCGGGCAAATCGTCGCAGCCGATCGCGGCCTGGGCTTCGACGGCGACGGCCCGCTGCAGCTCGGGCTGCCCAGCGAGCAGGAACAGCGTCCAAGTGACGGTGTTGGCGGTGGTCTCGTGACCGGCGAGGTAGAAGGTGGTGGCATTGTCGACTGCCAGCTCGAACGCTTGGGCTGGCTCAAATCGCTCACGGAGTTCGGAGACGATCGTCCCGAGGAAATCCTCGCGCGGCGCCTTCGTACGCTCGTGCACCAGCGCCCCCAACGTCTCGCGCAGAAAACGCGTCCCTCGCCGGCCCTTGCGCATGCCTTTGGTCCAGCCGATCTGCGGCAGGCCGAGGATCGCCGCCATGCGCGCCTCGCTCGCCGCCTGAAGGGCGTCGGCGATGTGGGCCATCGCTTCTTTGGTCTTCAGCCGCGGGTCGCCGGAGAACAGGGAGTCGGCGATGATCGCCATGGTCGTCGCGGTGGCTTCGGCGGCAATGTCGCGCACTTCGCCCGTCGCTCCAGGTCGCAGCCGTCGCTTCGGCCGCGGCAGCGAAGGTCGCGGTCAGCCCCTCGATCGCGGCGGGCGTGAAACTGGCTGCGACGATGCGTCTTTGTTCGCGCCACAACGGCCCGTCCGAAGTCAGCAGGCCATTGCCGATGGTCGGGCCGGTCAGCGCCTTAACGACCTCGGGCTTCACATAATTGGCGGCATTGTCGAGCAGGACCCGCTGCACGGCGTCGGGGTGGAGCGGCACGTGAACGATGAACCGAAGGATCCTGCGCTTAAAATGCCAGCGCTCGAACGCTTGCTGCGACCAACCGTAGACGGTGTTGCGCGCCCGCTCGCCGAAGAACCCCCGCCACGAGGCCACCGGCCGCGGACCGCGCGGCGGATGCGGTGGAACGAAGCGCTCGGGCATTTATTCCGCCGCCAGCAATGTCTCCGCGCCACCGAGGTCGACCGATACCAGCCGGCTGACGCCCTTTTCGATCATCGTCACGCCGTAGAGCCGGTGCATGCGGCTCATCGTCACCGCATTGTGGGTGACGATCAAATAGCGCGTGTCCGTCTCCTCGACCATTCGGTAGAGCAATTCGCAGAAGCGCTCGACATTGGCATCGTCGAGCGGCGCATCGACCTCGTCGAGCACGCAGATCGGCGCCGGGTTGGTGAGGAACAGGGCAAAGATCAAGGCGATCGCGGTCAGCGCCTGCTCGCCGCCGGAAAGCAAGGTCAAGGTCGACAGCCTTTTGCCAGGCGGCTGCGCCATGATCTCGAGCCCGGCCTCGAGCGGATCGTCGCTCTCGACCAGTTCGAGGTGCGCCTGGCCGCCGTCGAACAGGGTCGTGAACAGGCTTCGGAAATGAGTATCGACCTTTTCATAGGCCTCGAGCAGCCGCACCCGGCCTTCCCGGTTGAGGTTGCCGATCGAGCCGCGCAGCCGGTGAATCGCCTGGGTCAGCTCCTCTGCTTCGGCGGCGCCGCGGCTGTTCGACTCTTCGATTTCTGCGAGCTCCTGCTCGGCGACGAGGTTGACCGGGCCGATGCGCTCGCGGTCGGCGGTGAGCTTTTCGAGCAGCGCCGATTCCGATTCGGCGTCGCGAACGTCCGAGGGGTCGAAGCCCATGCGCTCGGGCAGGCGCTGCGGCACGCATTCGAAGCGCTCGACGCAGATTCGCGCATATTCGGCGCTTCGCGCCTGCTGGGCGTCGCTGGTCGCAATCGCCGCCGCGCGTCGCTCGCGCGCCGAGCTCAGCGCCTCCGTTGCGCGCGCGAGCTCGCCGCCGGCTTCGGCGACAGCCTGCTCGGCGTTCTTCTCCTCTGCCGAGGCGTCGGCAATCGCTGCCTGGCCGTTGCTATTCTCCTGCTCAAGCGCAGCGATGTCTGCGTCGAGCCTTCCCGGCTCGAGCTCCAGCTCGCGACGCTCGTCGGCTTGCTGCTTCTGCCGCTCGAGCGCCTGTTCGAGCCTCCCCTCGGCGTCGGCCTGACGCTTGCGCCATTCCGCCTGCTCGCGTCCGGCAGCGCCATGCCGCTCACGGTCGGCGGCCGTCTCCCGCGCCCGGGTGGCCCCTTCGGCGCGCTTCTCGGCGACCGCCTCGGCGGCTGCACCGGCCCCGTCGCGGGCCGATTCCACCTCATGCTGGATCGCCGCCGGGTCTGGCAGGATGGCAAGCGCCGCTTCGGCGCCGCGCAGCGCTTCGGCAGCCGCCTCGATCAGCGGCTCCAGGTCCGATTGCCGCTGCTGCAGCGCCAGGCGTTGTGCGTCGAGCCGCTCCAGCGCCGCGGCCGCGCTGTCGGCGACGCGGCCAGCCTCTCGTGCCTCGCGCTCGGCCGCGGCTGCACGGGCACGAGCCTCTTCGGCCGCCGAACGGAACGAATCGACCTGCGAAGCAGCGGCGTCGCGAGCCTGCTCGGCCTCAGCGGCGGATGCTTCCAAAAGCGGCAACTGCTCCGCCAACTCGGCAAGCCGGTTGACCCGAAGCAGCCGCTCCGCCGTCGCCGCGCCGGTCCCGGTGGCGACGAATCCATCCCAGCGGCGAAGCCGTCCGTCGCGGGTCACCAGTCTCTGCCCGACCGCCAATCGCTGGCCGCGATCCTGGTCGGCGACCCCGACTTGGCACAGGCGCCGCTGCAGCTCGGCGGGAGCGGTGACGTGGGTCGCGAGCGGCTCCAGCCCCTCGACAAGCTTGGGATCGCCGGCCTCCGGCTCGCTCCCTTCCCAGCGCCGCGGTCCATCCGCGCCGATTGCGGCGTCGGCATCCTCGCCAAGTGCCGCTGCCAGAGCCCGCTCATAGCCCGGCTCGGCCCGCAGGCTGGCGATGGCGGCGCCGCCGCCATGCTCGATCGCGCGGGCGAGCGCCTCATGCTCTGAGCGGACCGCCGACAGGCTCGCGCGCGCTGCAGCGAGAGTACTCTCGGCTTCGTCCCGCGCTTGCGCCGCGCCGGTACGTCCCCGCTCCGCGGCCATGAGATCGAGTTCGGCCTTTTCGGCCGCAGCCACTGCAGCGTCGCAGCGCTTTTGCGCTTCTGCCTGTGCCAATTCATGGCTGCTGCCGTCGTCAAGCGCGGCGAGCTGCTCGGCGAGCCGCTGCCATTCCATGTCCGATCGTTCGGCCTGCGCCCGTGCCGCCTCGAGCGCGGCCTCGGCGACCCGGCGCTCGGCCCGCATCGCCGCTTGGCGGGCGAGCAGCTCGGCAAGCTCGGCCTCGGCGGCACGCGAAACTTCCTCCGCCTTGGTCAGCCCGCCGGCGATCCGGGCGGCAATCGCCTCCGCATCCTGCAGCCGTTGCTCGATGGTCGAGCGCTCCTGCTCGAGCGCGGCGATCGCGCTCGCGGCGTCACTCTTCAGTGCCTCCTCGCGGCGGATGTCAGCAGCGAGCGCCGACTCGAGCCGGCCGAGCTCCTCGAGTCGGCGCATCACCGTGTCGCGTCGAGCCCGCGCGGCCGCCAGTCTGTGCGCGAGGTTGAGGCCGGCATCGCGTGCCTCGCTGACTGCGGCACGCCGCTGGGCCAGCAACGCCGCTGTCTCCTCCTGGCGATGACGTGCGGCGTCGACGGCCTTTTGCAGCTCCGCGACCTCGGCGGCCGCGGCCTTCGCCTCGCTCGCCGCCGATTGCGCCGTCTGGTCGGCTTCAGCCCAACGGGCGTGGACGAGCCGGGCCTCGACTGCGCGAATCCTATCGCTGAGCTGGCGGTAACGTTCCGCTGCCCGGGCTTGGCGCCGAAGCGATGCGGCCCGCTGTTCCTGGTCGGACAATATCTCGCTCAGGCGCGCGAGATTGGCCTCGGTCGCCCGCAGCTTCTGCTCGGCATCCTTGCGCCGCGCGTGCAGCCCGGCAATGCCTGCAGCTTCCTCGAGCAGCAGCCGCCGCTCGGTCGGCTTGGCGGAAATGACGGCGCCGATCCGGCCCTGACTGACCAGCGCGGGTGAATGCGCGCCGGTTGCCGCATCCGCGAAGAGCAGCGCGACGTCCTTGGCGCGAACGTCGCGGCCGTCGATCCGGTAGGCAGAGCCGGCGCCGCGCTCGATCCGGCGAGTCACCTCGCTCTCGCCGGGCGGGCCGCCATCGTCGCCAATCTCGCGCTCGACCAGAAGCGACACTTCGGCAAAGTCGCGCGGCGGCCGAGTGGCGGTGCCGGCGAAGATCACATCCTCCATGCCACCGCCGCGAAGCGACTTCGGGCTCCCCTCGCCCATGGTCCAGCGGATCGCTTCCAGGAGGTTCGATTTGCCGCAGCCATTGGGGCCGACGATTCCCGTCAGCCCCGGCTCGATCCGCAGCTCGGACGGCTCGACGAAGCTCTTGAATCCGCTGAGCTTCAGCCGCCGGATCTTCACGTCCGCCTGCCCCCCGGCGCCCGCTAGCTGCCCAGAGCTTCGCGGATTTTCGGCTCAAGCGTCTCCCAGGTCGAGGCATTGTCGACGAGCCGGTCGTTGATCAGGAATGTCGGCGTTCCAGGCACGTTGTACCGCGACACCGCATCGGCGTTCATCTGCACCAACCGGTTGATCTCAGCCTCGTCGGTCAGGCACTGAGTCGTGCGCGCGGACGGAACTCCCCGCTGCGCCGCCCATTGCTGGAAGCCGAGCGCGCGGGCCACCTCCAGCGCCTGCTGACCGGGCGGAAGGGCGGCAATTTCCTGCTGGCGTTGGGGCGTGAACACTTCCTGCGCTCGGCCGAGCCATTGCTGTTGATCGGCCAACAAGGCACTCGTCAGCGGGAAGAAGCGCTCGGAACCGCCGCAACGCGCGACCAGCGAGGCTGCAAGGTCGGCGGAGTCCCGCACGAAGTTGCGCATTTCTAGGCTGACTTGCCCGGTTTGGACATAATTGTCGATCAGCGCCCGGCCACCGCTTTCGTCGAATTTCGCGCAAATCGGGCAGGTAAGCGAAACGAACTCGACCACCTTCACCCGCGCCTGCGGGTTGCCCATGAGGAAGCCGCCTTCCGGCGTCTGGGTGACGACGTCGCTCCATTGGCCGCCTTCAGGCGGCGCGACCTTTTCGATCGGCCCGGAAGACGCTTCGCCCTGTTGCCCGCCGCGGTCGCCGTTGCAGGCGGCGGTGGCGGCGAGCAGGGCTGCAGAGACAGCAAGATAGGCTGATTTCATCTTTCTCGTTCGCTCCGTGTCGTGGACGGGATCGGCGGCTCGTCAACCGGCTCGATGGCCGGCGGCCCGCTCGAGGAGGCGATTCGCGCGGCCAGCGATTCAAGGCAAGCCCTCAGTTCGGCGTCGGCAATCTCGCGCAGCCCTTCGCCCAGCTCGTTCGGCACGGGGCGCAATTGCGGCCGCTCGGGACGCTGCGGAGGCGCGGTCGGCCTGCCTTGCCGAAAAACCAGCCGGGCGACGGCATGGTAGCCGAAGAACCGGTTGACCCGCTCGATTATCAGTGGCGTCAGGTGCTGCATCAGGGGCGCGTGGGCACCTTCGACCAGCAAGGTGAGGACCCCTCCCGATTTCTTGCCGGCCGGGAATCGGATCGATTCGGGCGAGGAGACCTTCGCGTAGCGCTCGCCGACGATGTCGGTCCAGCGGCTGACGATCGAACTCTGGACGAAGCCGAAGCGTCGGAAGGCCATGCCGCCAACCTCGCCCACCAGTTCGCCGGCCGGCCTCGCCCGGCGACTTCTGGGAGCCTCGTCAACCTGCTGCTTTCGCTTCGTCATCGGCGGCAGTCATGCCATAGCCGGGTGATGGGCGCCAATGCCGCGCAGCGGCTGTTGCAACATTATGTGGATAACTTCCGGCGGCTGCCCTGGCGCTCGCCGCCAGGCGAGCCGCGGCCAGACGTCTACCGTGTCTGGCTGAGCGAGGTCATGCTTCAGCAAACCACCGTCGCGGCAGTCGCCCCTCGCTTCGAGCGCTTCCTCGAGCGCTGGCCAACCGTCGAGGCTCTCGCCGCGGCGCCCGCAGAGGAGGTGCTCTCCGAATGGGCCGGCCTCGGATATTATGCCCGCGCCCGCAATCTGATCGCCTGCGCGAGGGTCGTGGTCGATCTCGGCGGCTTTCCTGGAAGCGAGCGCGAGCTGCGCCGGCTGCCGGGCGTCGGCGCCTACACTGCCGCCGCCATCGCGGCGATCGCCCATGGCGAAGACACGGTTCCCGTCGACACTAATGTCGAGCGCGTGATCGCGAGGGTCAACGCGATCCGGGCGCCGGGCAAGGCCGAGGTGGCCAGATTGGCCAAAGCGATGGCGCCGCCTGGACGGTCCGGCGACTTCGCCCAGGCGCTGATGGACCTCGGCGCGACAATCTGCCGGCCCAAGGCGCCGCGCTGCGCCAGCTGCCCGATCTGCGCCGATTGCTCTGCCTTCGCCAGCGGCAATCCCGAGCGTTTCCCCGAAGGCAAGAGCCGGGCGGTCCGGCCAAGGCGCTTCGCCGTCGCCTGGTGGATCGAGCGCGACGATTGCGTCTGGCTGGTTCGGCGGCCGCCGAATGGAATGCTCGGCGGCATGGCCGCGCTTCCAGGCGAAGAATGGAGCGATTCGCCGCCCTCGCTGGCCGGGCAGCCGCTCGGAACGGTCCGGTACGTCTTCACCCATTTCGCGCTCGACCTGCACGTCGTCGCCTGCCGAGACGCGGTCGGCGAGGGCTGGTGGCAGCCGCTCAGTGGCCTCGACCGCGCCGGGCTGCCGACGCTTTACCGGAGGGCCGCGGCCGTGGCGCTCGCTGCCGCCATGGGAACCGACCGAGCCGCCGCTTGATGCAGCGCCAACTCGCCCCTAAAGGGCAGCCCAAATTGCACCATCTCGGCCACCGCCGCTCGGGGATTTCATGACCAACAACTTCAACACGATCGCAGGCTGGGTTTTGTTCGCCGGGATCGTCCTTCTCGGCACATCGGTGGTGACCGGCGAAGTATTCCACGGCGGCCGTCCGGACACCATGGGCTATCCGATCGAGGGCGTCGAGGTGGAAGGACAGGCGGGCGAGGAAGGCCCGCCGCTGGCGGTGCTCCTCGCCCAGGCCGACGTCGCGGCAGGGGAGCAGGCATTCCGCAAATGCGCGGCCTGCCACAATATCGAGCCGGGCGGCGCCAATCAGCTCGGCCCCGGCCTTTACGGCGTCATGGGCAATCCGATCGCCGCCCATCCGGGCTTCGCTTTCTCCGACGCGCTGAAATCGCATGGCGGCAGCTGGGGCTGGGAGGAAATGGACTCCTGGATCGCCAATCCGCGGCGCTTCGCTCCCGGTACCAAGATGACCTTCGCCGGCATCGCCAACCCGCAGGAGCGAGCCAACCTCCTGGCCTTCATGAATTCGCGTGACAATTCGCCCCTGCCGCTGCCGGCGGTGCCGGCCGAGGCGGCCGTGCCCGCGGCGGCGGAGCCCGCCGGAACCGAAACCACGGGCGGCGCCGGCGGCGACGGTCCCGCAGGGAACCAGGCCTCGCCCAGCGACCAGCAGCCGGCCACCCAGTAACGGCGCGGGCGAGAGAAAACTCGCTGCCTGTCGATTGCACCCGTTCGCGACGGGTCCGACATTGACTTATTCGGGCGGGCCGCTCTGCGTTCGCTCCGGAACCGGGTTTCGCTCGTAATAGCGGGTGACATACTCCCAGGCTTCGTCGGCATCTTCGCACCAGTGAAAGATGTCGAGGTCGTTGGGAGCGATCACGCCCTCCTCGACCAGAGCGTCGAAATTGACGACCCGAGTCCAGAACTCACGGCCGAACAGAAGCACGGGCAGGGGACGAACCTTGCCGGTCTGGATCAACGTCAGAAGCTCGAAGAATTCGTCGAACGTGCCGTAGCCGCCCGGGAACACCGCAACCGCCCGCGCGCGCAGCAAAAAATGCATCTTCCTCAATGCGAAATAATGAAACTGGAAGCTCAGGTCGGGGGTCACGTAGCTGTTGGGCAGTTGCTCATGCGGAAGCACGATGTTGAGCCCGATCGTCTCCTGCCCCTCGTCGACGGCGCCGCGGTTGGCGGCCTCCATGATCGATGGGCCGCCGCCCGAGCAGACGACGAAATGCCTTTTTCCCTCATCGTCGGTGCCGAAGCGGCTGGCATGACGGGCAAGCGCCCGCGCGACGTCGTAATATTTCGACTTCGCCTTGAGCCGCTCGGCCGTTTGGCGCTGGACCTCGTTGGTCGCCGCCTCGAGCAGCGCGTCAGCCTTCGTCGGCTCGGGGATTCGCGCCGAGCCGTAGAAGACGAAGGTCGAGCCGATGGCAGCCTCGTTCATTAGCAGCTCCGGCTTCAGGAGCTCGAGTTGGAACCGGACCGGTCTGAGGTCCGGGCGCAGCAGGAAGTCGGTGTCCTGGAAGGCGAGCTCGTAGGCATCGCTTTCGGTCTGTGGCGAGGATGGCACATGCTTGGCCGCCTGCGCATCGACCTTGGATGTCGGGAAAATCCGTTCGGGTGGGCGTGCGTCGTTCATCTCCGCCGTCTAGCGGAGACTGCGCCAATCCCCAACAGATTCAGGCCGGCTCCTCAACGCCCCGCTGCCGCCCGCTCCAGTCGATTTGCCGCGTTCCGTACATCACGCCCGCGAGGGCGACGAAGATCAGCAGCGATCCGATCAACAGCGAAAAGGCTTCGAGGCTGAGCAGGATGTAGAGCACAGCGTAGAGCGCGGTCAGCAGCCCGCCGATGTACCACGCCCTTCGCCAGCTTTTCAGTACCGCCGCCGAATAAGCCGTGTTGAGCCCGGCGATCGCCGCCGACGCCAGGACGTAGGCCGGCGTGAAGCCGATCACTTCGGCGAAAGCGAGCAGAAGCACGAAGAACAAAACAAGGGCGGCGCCCATCAGAAGATATTCGACCGGCGATACCCGCACTCCGCCGATGACGTCGAACATCAGCAAGGCGAGAAAGGTGAAGCCGATAAACAGGAAGCCGTATTTGGTCGCCCGATTGACCTGCGAATAAAGGTCGACGGGCTGAATCAGGCTGATGTGCGCGGTCTGGACAGGGCCGCGATCCATGTTCGCAGTCGTCACCCCTCGTGGCGGTGGGGGTGGCACGTTCTCGACGCCGCTCGGCGCTCCGGGCTCGCTGGTCATCACCAGCGAGCGGCCGATGGCTAGGTTGCCAACGCGGTAACCAGCCTCGAAGCCGTCATCTGCGATCCGCCGCTGTCCGGGAAGAAAATCTCCACCGAACGAAGGGTGCGGCCAGCTCGACCGAACGGTCCAGCGGGTGTCACCCGCCTGAGGAGCGAGGCTTAGCGATGCATTGCCGCGGAATGCGTAGGCGAAATCGACCACGATCGGCGATTCCGCCAGACCAGCTGCGTCCACCCATGCGAAGAAACCGCGGCCACCGCCGCTGCCGCCCCCGGGCTGCAGGCGGAGCGCCTCGCGGTCGATGGCGACTCGTGGATTCGCGCTCAATCCGCGAGGGTCGCTGAGCCCAAAGCGCAGCTCGGCACGGCTGAAGTCCATGGCATCCGCGGTCACTCCGTGGCGCGAGAGATCGGGCGGCAGGGCAAAGCTCGCCCGTCCCGTCATCCGCGCCTCGTAGACCACCGCTTCATAGATCGAGCGCTTGCGCCGCTCGGGAAGCACTTCGGTCGACAATTCGAGCGCCTCCGGGGCGAGCGTCAGCTCTCGCATCACCTCACGGCTTCGGGTGACGCTCTGGCCGCCCTCGATCACTGTCTCGCTCGCTGTCGCGCGATAGGGAATGACGAGCATCGGCCCGCTCACGGCCTGCGGCCCGCCCCAGCCTTCGGTGATCGACGCGGATGCCTGCTCGAACTGCTGCTGCCGGTCGTAGACCAGGAACCAGACCATGAAGATCGGAATGGCGAGCGCGGCGGCGATGAGGATCGCCAAAAGGAGCTTCATTGCCGGAGTCCGGTCACCGCTTCCCGTCAACATTGCCGCGCTCCTCCTATTGCCACTGGGACTTCCCACTCTGGCGATCGAACGCAAGCTGCCCGGCGGGTGCCTGAGCGTCATGAGCAACCGCTGAGCAATTCATGAAAGCTTTGCCGGCAGATGCGCCCGGAGGTCTGCTACGGCCTTCGCGATGCAACATATTGCGCAAGGCCCGCCCCTACGCCGGCGAAGATCAAAGCGAAGCTGGCGTGCAGCGACAAATGCATATTGATCCAGTTCGGCCGATCGTTCTTGGGCGCGAGCAAGACGACGGCCGCCCAAAGCGCCGTCGTCACCGCCGCCGCGGCGAGCATCGAGAAGGTAATCCGCCAGCGTGCGCGATCGACCAACGCGTAGGCGCCGGCCGCGCTCATCAGGTAGAGCAGCCAGTCCAGCGCGTCGCTCAATAGACCCGCGCCTTCGGCTGGATGTAGCCAATCTCTTCGGTGAGCGTGAACTCGTGCACCGGACGGTAGTCGATGCTGACCGAGCCGCCGCTGCCGCCCCAGCCCTCGAACCACGCCACCGTGTGCTTCATCCAATTCTTGTCGTCGCGCTCGGGATAATCCTCATGTTTGTGGGCGCCGCGGCTCTCCTTGCGGTTGGCGGCGCAATGCATGGTGACCACCGCCTGGGCAATCAGATTGTCGAGCTCGAGCGTCTCAATGAGATCGCTGTTCCAGATCAGGCTGCGGTCGGTGACTCGGATGTCCTGCATGCGGGCGTAGACCGCGTCGATCTTTGCCTGGCCTTCGGCGAGCGTTTGCTCGGTTCGGAACACCGAGCAGTCGGCTTGCATGGTGCGCTGCATTTCGAGCCGGATCTGGGCCGTCGGGCTGCCGCCATCGGCATGGCGGAACCGGTCGAGGCGGCTGAGTGCAAGGTCGGTGGATTCCTTCGACAGTGACGGCTGCGCGGCTCCAGCCTTGAGCGTCTCGCCGAGCCGGTGGCCGGTCGCCCGGCCGAACACGACGAGGTCGATCAGGCTGTTCGAGCCGAGGCGGTTGGCGCCGTGAACCGAGACGCAGGCCGCCTCGCCGACTGCGAACAGCCCGGGCACGACGGCATCCGGGTTCCCGTCCATTAGGGTGACGACCTCGCCATGATAATTGGTCGGGATCCCGCCCATGTTGTAGTGGACCGTGGGCAGCACCGGGATCGGCTGGCGGGTGAGGTCGACTCCGGCGAAAACCATCGCCGTCTCGGTGATTCCAGGCAGCCTTTCGGCGAGGATCTTGGGGTCGATATGGTCGAGGTGCAGGTAGATATGATCCTTGTGCTCGCCGACTCCGCGGCCCTCGCGGATCTCCATCGCCATCGATCGTGACACGACGTCGCGGCTGGCGAGATCCTTGGCCGAGGGAGCGTAGCGCTCCATGAAGCGCTCGCCCTCGCTGTTGGTCAGATAGCCGCCCTCGCCGCGGGCCCCTTCCGTGATCAGCACTCCAGCGCCGTAGATGCCGGTCGGGTGGAATTGCACGAACTCCATGTCCTGCAGCGGCAGCCCGGCGCGAAGCACCATCGCATTGCCGTCGCCGGTGCAGGTGTGGGCGGAGGTGGCGGTAAAATAGGCGCGCCCGTAGCCGCCGGTAGCGAGCACCACCGCCTGGGCGCGGAACCGGTGCACCGAGCCGTCGTCGAGGCACAGCGCCACCACCCCCCGGCACTCGCCGCCGTCCATGATCAGGTCGATCGCAAAATATTCGACGAAGAAATCGGCGTCGTACTTGAGGCTCTGCTGATAGAGCGTGTGCAGCATCGCGTGGCCGGTCCGGTCTGCGGCGGCGGCGGTGCGCTGCGCCGCCGGCCCCTCGCCCATGTTCTGGGTCATGCCGCCGAATGCGCGCTGGTAGATGCGGCCGTCGGCGGTGCGGCTGAATGGCAGGCCCGCGTGCTCGAGCTCCAGGACCGCGGCCGGCGCTTCGCGGCAGAGATATTCGATCGCGTCCTGGTCGCCGAGCCAGTCCGATCCCTTGACGGTGTCGTACATGTGCCAGGTCCAGTGATCCGGTCCCATGTTGCCGAGCGCCGCGGCAATCCCGCCCTGGGCGGCGACGGTATGGCTCCGGGTCGGGAAGACTTTGGTGACGCAGGCGGTCTTGAGGCCCTGCTCGGCTGCGCCCATCGTCGCGCGCAGCCCGGCGCCGCCGGCACCGACGACGACGACGTCATAGACATGATCGACGATCTTGTACGGGCTCAAGCACCGCCTCCGAACGCGACACGCCCGAGCGCGAACAAGGCCAGCCCGGCACCGCCGGCGGCGAGGAAGAGGAGCAGGGTGTTGAGGAAGAACCGGTTGCCGTCATTGTCGACATAATCGTCGACGACGACCTTCATTCCCTCGAGGCCATGGCGGAACGATGTGATCACGAACAACGCCATCGGCACTGCGCCCCAAGGGCTTCGAAGCCACTCGGTCAGAGTCCTCTGGTCGAGCGACGGAAGCAGCAACAGGGAGGCGAGCAGCCAGGCACCGAGCAGGACCAGCGCCGCGCTCTGCACCTTGTCGCGGAGCCAATGCTCGCCGCCGTGTCCGGCCGATCCGAGCCGCCGCACCTTGGCGAGCGGAGTTGCGCTTTCACCGACGCTCATCGGAACACTCCCAGAAAATGCGCCCACAGCGCCGCGGTGAAGACCACGGCGCCGGCGAAAGTCACGACTGCGGACCTCTTGTTCACCCCAAGTTCGAACCCCTGGCCGGTGTCCATCGCCAAGTGTCGGATTCCGGTGAGCAAATGCTGGAAAAAGGCCCAGGTCAGACCGATCAGCACCACCTTGCCCGCCCAATGGCCGGCGAGCTCGGCGAACTGGCCGTAGGTGTCGGCTCCACCGGCGAGCGCCATTAGCCACCATGCCAGCACGGCAAGCCCGCCGACGGTGAGCACTCCGCCGCTGATGCGGTGGAGGATCGACGCCGCCATGTGCGGCCCCCATCGCCAGATCGTGAGGTGCGGGGACAAGGGACGAGATGGGCTTTGCGCCATGGTTCACCGGATTGGCTGTGGACGGTCAGCGCCCGCTTAGTGGGCGCTCGGGAGCGAGGCAAGTTTCCACCGCCTCCCTAACCGGGTCTTAACCATTGCCGCCGCAAAGAGGCGGACAACCAAGCGAATTCCTGAAGCGAAGGACGAAATATGGCGGCGGCGAAGAAGGGCGAGTGGAACACGTCCACCGGTGGCTACGACCTGGCGCGCGGGCTTAGGATCCACGACAGCCAGGGGGATTTGCAGGCTCGCGCGGCAAAGCTCTGGCCGCTGTTCGAAGCCGTCCGCACGGACGCCCACCGCGCTTTCTGGAATACGTATCGCAGCGCCGCCGAGATCGCGACCTTCGGGGACGACGAGCTCGACGCTTATGCCGCGAAAGTCGAGCCCTATTCGCGAGCCAAGCTTCTGTCTCTGGACAAGCCCGATTGGGTCGCGAGCGCCCGAGCCTATGCCGAGAACGCCCATCGCGCCGGAGTCTCGCTTTCGACCTTGCTGTCGAGCCTCGCCGCCGCGATGGAACCGGTCATCGAAGCCGTGGATTCGATCGAAGACTCGGCGGAGCGCCGCGACGCCCATCGCACTCTGCGCGAAATCTGCCGGCTCGAAACCGACGTCTGGGTTCATCACGGCATGTCGATCGCCCGTGAGTTGAGCGACACGAAGGTCGCCGAGCTCGCGGCCGAGCTCAACCGCAAGGTGTTGGGCGTCATCGCCTCCTGCACGGCCGAAAGCGAGCAGCTTCGCGCCCACTCGTCGACCACGTCGACCAGTGCTCGCGGCATGCTCGGCAAGACGAGCGAGGTGGCTGCGGCTGCCGAGCAGTCGGCGGTGGCGATGCGCGAGGCGGCGCAGACCGCGGCCGGGCTGATCCGGGCGATCGAGGATGCGCGGACCGAGGTCGAGGTTGCGGCGGAAGTC
>DATLWK010000005.1:0-1009 GCA_035576365.1 Sphingomicrobium sp.
CGTCGATGCCAACGGCTCGATCCAGGGCACGGTCGAGGAGGTCCAGTCCTCGGCCGACCGCATCCGCCAGGCGATGGAGCTGCAGGCGCAGACGGTGACGATGATCACCGCCGCCGTCGACGAGACCGCGCTCGCCGCCGACTCGATGAGCTCGACCATCGCCGCCATCCGCTCCGACACCGAGAATGTCGCCAAGGACATCGACCAGGTCGAGCAGGGCTTCGGCCGCTTCGCCGAGCAAATCGCCGAGTTCAGGGCAACCACCAGCGAGTTCGTATCCCGCTTCGCAGCCTGACCGGGGGCATGACCCATGACCGTGTTGCAGCCACTGACGGACGACCAGGTGCAGAACCGACTTAGCAATTATAATCCCGACGGGACGCTCGAGCGGGACATCCGAAGCCTGTGGCAGGACGCCGGCGACATCATCGAGGCCGAGGTCCACGACCGGTTCGGCGACGAAGCCGCGGTCCGCGTGCGCAAGCATTACACCTCGCCTGTCGACGGCCGCTGGATCCAGGCGATCGCTGACTACGGCATCCGCATGTACCGCGAGAAGACGTCGGTCCCCGCCTATATCGCCGACCGCGACCGGCTCATCACCGCCATCATCGGCGGCATCTTCGAGCGATTTGCCGGCGACCTTGAGCGGCTGCAGACCTGCGTCGCCGCGCTCCAGCGGCTGACCAGCTACGAAACCGATATCATCCTCGCCCAGGTCGCCTTGCTCGAGGCCAATGAGGCCGCCGACTCGCGCGGCAAGCAAAGCGAGGAGTTCGAGCGGCGCGTCGCCGAGCTGGTCCGCGCCAGCGCCGATCAGTCGCACGCGCTGACCGACCGCACGCGCTCGACCGCGCAATCGGCCAAGGGCATGCTCGGCAAGACGAGCGAGGTGGCTGCGGCTGCCGAGCAGTCGGCGGTGGCGATGCGCGAGGCGGCGCAGACCGCGGCCGGGCTGATCCGGGCGATCGAGGATGCGCGGACCGAGGTCGAGGTTGCGGCGGAAGTC
>DATLWK010000006.1:0-225840 GCA_035576365.1 Sphingomicrobium sp.
GGCGTGGGGGGCAGGCATGGAGGGGAAGGCGCGGCCGCATCTTCGAGCATAAGCCACAGAAGGGCGGCTGTAGGACAGGAAAAAATTCCTGTGCCCGGAATCGGCAGCCGCGATGCCGTTGACGGGCCGGCCGCGGGCCGGCTGGCGATGGGAGGGGGAGCGTGAAATTGGGCGCTGCCGGGCAGCAAAAAGGGCTCCGCCGCGGCTGGCGGCGGAGCCCCGAACGTAGGGTTGTGGAACGCCCTAGCCGGCGGTGGCGGCCCGTGTCGTCGCGGTCTTGCCGTTGCCGGCCAGCCCCATCACTCCGTCCATCACCAGCTCGTAGAGCAGGACGGCCGTCGCCGTGGCGGCCGCGCCGGCGATGCCGAGCGCGAGGTTGGCCGTGACCGCGCCGAGTTGCGCGCCGATCGCCGGCAGATTGGCCAGCGCCGCGCCGACGAGAGGCAGCGCGACTACCGCCACCAGCGCCAGGACCAGTCGCTCGCGCGGCATCGAGATGCCGGCGACCAGGCCGAGCACGACGAGCACCAGAGCGACATTGACCGGGCCGAGCGCGACGAAGCCGGCGACGATTGCGAGCACTATGTAAAGCGCGCGGGCGAGCCCGCTGATCTTGTTGAGCATGGATTTCCCCCTCCTGGTCGTCCCGCCCCGGCGGTTTTCTGCCGGCTTGTCGGAACGGCGGCAGGTTAACCTTTATCGCCCCGTTTCACGATGGAAATGAATCCTTTGCGATCAAGGGGGTGGGGGGTCTGGCGGGGTCTGCGGCGTTGCGAGGGGCGGCGAATCGGGCTCAGCTTGGGACAGGCCAAAGCGCGAACTGCCTGGCAGTCCGGTGACCTGATGCGCCTCACGCGTTGCCTTGCGCCTCGGCCTCCCGCCGCATGCAGGCGAACAGCTCCACCGCGCCGTCGCGGTTGAAATTGGCCTCGGCCGCGAGCTTGTCCTTGCACTGCCAGGCGATCGCCCGGGCCGCCTCGGGCCGCTCGGCCTTGAACTCGCGCGCCCAGTGAAGCCCGTCGGTCAGCTCGGCGTCGCTGGCGAGCGTGTAGCCGCAGGCGCTGAGCGCCAGCAGCTCGATTCCAACGATGGCGATGACCAGCTTGCGCATGGCGGGAGGTGTAGCGCGGGGGAAGCTAGCGTGGGGTTAACAGCACCGGTCAGCGGTCGGCGCAGCTGAGTTATTTATTTCGTGTTGCGTTGAGCTCGATGCGGAGCGGTGCGGCCTCGTGCGGGTCCAAGGGCGGCATCTCCAACACTTTCTTCCATTTAGCCAGAGCAGCAGAACTGTCTGGCAGCGCTCCGGCGATTACGCGGTAAAAGGGTGTATTCAACTCCGGGAAGAATCGAATGCGTGCCGAGACGTATTCAGACTCGCCGAGTGTCTCGACGCCGATCTCAACTTCGAAGCCCTTCTCGAGAAGAGGCTGCGGCTGCACCCCTATCATGCCGATGAACCTGGAGTAGGCAGGATAGTCAGGCTCGAGAATGACCGGCCGCAGAAATGGAACAAAGCCGTTCAGTCCGAAAGCGCCGACCGCGAGTCCGTGTGCGACCTTCGCTAAAGTCCGAAAAAACGATCGTACGTCCAGCGAGTTCGAAGCGAATTTCGTTAGGTTGTGCTTCGCGCTGAGAACGTCAAAATTGTGACTCCTGTAGAGCCAAGGCATAACGCCAGGCTTCTGCTTGTAAGGCAGATCGTCGATCTGCGGTCCGGAGATCGTCGGCATAATCAGGGTGACAGGATAATCACCGACGGGGATATTCATTCGCGAATCGGTGACACCATGAGCGTCGAACACGGGGAGTGTCTGCGGTCGCGACTTACTTCTGGAATTGTAAACAAACGCTTCCCTTGCAGCGCGAAACCCGCCTCTCAGCAACGCTGTTTCGAACCCTGAAATGTTATGGCGGCAAGCCTCGCAGCTCGCGTCGCGGAGGACATAATTACCGTGTAGGGCGAGCGGGACCACGTGCTCGTCGCTCAGCTGGCCTTCGTGCCCCACGCCACAATAGATGCACTGACCGATCAACAAGGACGAAGTCTCCACAAGCCTCGCCGGACGCTAATTGCGCGGCAGTAAGGCTGACCGAGCTTGTCAGGAGGTCGCAACTGATATTGCAGCCCTAGGATGAGGTTGATCAGCTTGGGCGCTTCTGCACCGTACTCGCCAGTCCCCCGGACTGGCAGCGCGCGGCACATCCGTAACGCCTCGCCTCGATTAGCAGAAAACCTTCGTCATTGATCCAGGAAGGAGCGCATTTTGCGACTCCTTGAGGGATGCTTCAGCTTCCGAAGCGCCTTAGCCTCAATCTGCCTGATCCGCTCGCGGGTGACGCTGAACTGCTGGCCGACTTCCTCGAGCGTATGGTCGGTGTTCATGCCGATGCCGAAGCGCATGCGCAGCACGCGCTCCTCGCGCGGGGTCAGGCTGGCCAGGACCCGGGTGACGGTCTCCTTGAGGTTGGCCTGGATCGCCGCGTCGACCGGGATGACCGCATTCTTGTCCTCGATGAAGTCGCCGAGATGGCTGTCCTCCTCGTCGCCGATCGGCGTTTCGAGGCTGATCGGCTCCTTGGCGATCTTCATCACCTTGCGGACCTTCTCGAGCGGCATCGACAGGCGCTCGGCGAGCTCCTCGGGGGTCGCCTCGCGGCCGGTCTCGTGGAGGAACTGGCGGCCGGTGCGGACCAGCTTGTTGATGGTCTCGATCATGTGCACCGGGATGCGGATGGTGCGCGCCTGGTCGGCGATCGAGCGGGTGATCGCCTGGCGGATCCACCAGGTGGCGTAGGTGCTGAACTTGTAGCCGCGGCGGTACTCGAATTTGTCGACCGCCTTCATCAGGCCGATATTGCCTTCCTGGATGAGGTCGAGGAACTGCAGGCCGCGGTTGGTGTATTTCTTGGCGATCGAGATGACGAGGCGGAGGTTGGCCTCGACCATCTCCTTCTTGGCGATGCGCGCTTCTCGCTCGCCCTTCTGGACCATGTTGACGATCCGGCGGAACTCGACGAGCGAGGTGCCGGTCGCCTGGGCGATGTCGGCGATCTCGGACCGGATGCGCTCGACGGTGTCGGCCTCGGCGGCGGCGAAGGCCGCCCATTTCTTGTCCTGGCCGGCCATACGCTCGAGCCATTTGTCGTCAAGCTCGTTGCCCATGTAAGCTTCGAGGAAGGCGCGGCGCGGCACGCGGTGGCGCTCGGCGAGGCGGAGCATCTGGCCGCCGAGCGCGGTCAGGCGGCGGTTGAAGCTGTAGAGCTGGTCGACGAGATATTCGATCTTGCTGGCGTGGAACTGGACGCTCTCGACCTCGGCGGTCAGTTGCTCGCGAAGCTTCTGGTATTTCTTCTCGTCCGAGGCGGGGAATTCACTGCCGGCGCCGAGCGATTCGAGGCGTGAGGCCTGCAGCTTCGAGAATTTCTTGTAGAGCGAGGTGATGGCGGCGAAGCGCTCGAGCGCCTGCGGCTTCAATTGCTCCTCCATCTGGGCGAGCGACAAGGTATTGTCCTCGTCCTCCTCCTCGGCCGGGGCCTGGGTGCGGCGCTCGACCAGATCGTCCTCGTCGTCGCCGGCGGCCGCCTGTGGCTCCTCGACGATATCCTCTTCCTCCTTGATCGACGGGCCGGCGGTCTTCTCGCTGATCTCGTCCTCGCCGCCTTCGCCTTCCTCGGCGCCGGCGATCTGCTCGGCGGTCGGGCCCTTCGAGACCATCGCCTCGAGGTCGAGGATCTCGCGCAGCTGCATGCGGCCCTCGTTGAGGGCGTTCGACCAGCCGATGATGGCGGTGAAGGTGATCGGGCTTTCGCACAGGCCCCAGATCATCGTGTCGCGGCCGGCCTCGATTCGCTTGGCGATGGCGATCTCGCCCTCGCGGGAGAGAAGCTCGACCGCGCCCATCTCGCGCAAATACATGCGCACCGGGTCGTCGGTGCGGTCGACCGCTTCCTTCTTGGTCGCCGCCGCCGGCCTCGGGCCGCCGTCGTCGAGCGGATCGACCTCCTCCTCGGGCTCGGGCTCCTTTTCGTCGTCGTCACCCGAATCCTCATTCTCGACGATGTTGACGCCCATCTCCGAGATCGCCGACATGACGTCCTCGATCTGCTCGGAGCTCATCTGGTCCTGGGGCAGCGCCTCGTTGAGCTCGTCGTAGGTGAGGAAGCCGCGCTTCTTGGCGCGGGCGATCAATTTCTTGATCGACGCGTCGTTGAGGTCGATGAGCGGCGCGTCGCCGGTCTCGATTTCGCTGTCCTGAGCTTCGTTCTTGGCCATCAATGCGCGCCCGCTTAGTCGCTGCCGGCGAGGGACGCCAGCCTCTCCTTCACCTTCTCGCGTGCGAACAGCAGCCTCCGCTGCTCCTCGAACGCCTCGACTTCGCCCGCCTTCAAACGCTCGGTCGCCGCATCGAGTGCCGCGCCGATCTCGCCGTCGGCGGCCAGGGCCTCGATGGCGATCCCGAGGTCGCGCACCGCCCGCTCGGGGTCGGCGTCGCCGCGGGTGAAGGAAAAGGCGATTCCGCCGGCGCCGCGGACGGACTTGAGGTCCGCTGCCGCTCCGGCATTTTCCAATATGGTGGCGATGCCTTGCCTATCAAGCGTTTGGCTCGTGAAGGCGGCATCGACCATGAGGTCGCGAAGCCGCGCCGCGCGCTGGTCGGATATGGCAAGGCCGGCAAGCTGCTCGGCGTGGCCGGCGAGGGCCTCGGGGAATTCGGCAAGGCCGCAGACGAGGGCGCGGGCGGTGGCGTCGTCGATGCCGCGGGCGGCGATCGCCCGGGCGCGGTCGCCGACCGGCGGCTCGGGAGGCTGGAAGCGCGGGCGGCCGCGGCGGTCGCGAACGAAAGGCCGGCGCTCGAAGCTGCGGCGCTGCGCCACCTCCTCGTCGAAGCGCGCGAGCCACTGGTCGCGGTAGAGCCGGCGAAGCGCCGGGTCGGCGATGGCATTGCTGTGCTCGATCAGCCGCTGGCGAAGACCGGCCCGCGCCTCGGGCGTGGTCAGCGGCGCCGCCTCGCGCTCGGCCCGCCACAGCCGCTGGTCCAGAGGCTCAGCTTTCTCGACCAAGGCCTCGAACGCCTCGCGGCCGGAGGTGCGGACGACATCGTCGGGGTCCTGGCCGGGGGGAAGCTCGACGAAGCGCAAGGTTCGCTCGGGGGCGAGGTGGGGCAAGGCGCGGGTGGCGGCGCGGATCGCGGCTCGTCGGCCGGCGCTGTCGCCGTCGAAACACAGGATCGGGGCGGGATCGAGCCGCCACAGGCGCTCGAGCTGGGCTTCCGTGACGGCCGTGCCGTTGGGCGCGACCGCTTCCGCGATTCCCGCCCGGTCGAGCGCGATCACGTCCATATAGCCTTCGACGACGACCAGCCGCTTGGCGGAGCGGCTGGCAGGCGCGGCGAGGTCGAGATTGTAGAGCGTCCGGCCCTTGTCGAAGAGAACGGTGTCGGGCGAATTCAAATATTTTGGCTCGCCAGGCCCGAGCAGCCGCCCGCCGAAGCCGATCACGCGGCCGCGGGCGTCGCGAATCGGGATCATCAGCCGGCCGCGAAATCGGTCGTAGGTGTCGCCAGCCTGTCCTGAGCCTGTCGAAGGGTCGGGACGGATCAGCATTCCGGTGTCGACCAGCCTGTCCTCGCCGAGGTGGGCGAGGGCGCGCTTCAGGGCCGAGCGGCTGTCGGGCGCGTAGCCGATGCCGAATCGGGCGATAGCGGCGCGATCGATTCCGCGGCCCTTGAGATAGTCGCGGGCGGCGGCGCCCTCGGGGCCGATCAATTGCTCGGCGTACCAGGCCTGGACCGACGCCATGACGTCAGTCAGCGAGGCGGCGCGGTCGGCGCGCTCCTTCGCTTTGGGGTCGGGCGCGGGCACCTCCATTCCGGCCTTGGCGGCGAGCTCCTTGACCGCGTCCATGAAGGTGAGGCCGCGCTGGTCGGTGAGGAAGCGGATGGCATCGCCGTGCGCCCCGCAGCCGAAGCAGTGATAGAAGCCCTTGTCGTCGTTGACCGTGAAGCTCGGCGTCTTTTCCTGATGGAACGGGCAGCACGCCTTAAACTCGCGCCCGGCGCGGATCAGCTTGACCGAGGGGGCGATGACGCTCGACAGCAAGGTGCGCGCGCGAAGCTCGTCGAGGAAGGCGGGGGAGAGGGTCATTGGTGCCGCTTACCGAGACGTGTCTCGACTTCGCTCGACACGAACGGAGGTTTGTTTGCGCTAGCGACGGTATCGACTTCGCTCGACACCAACGGGGGGTTGTTTGGGCCGGCGGGGGGCCCGGCTCCGCTCGACACGAGCGGGCCTTGTCGCACAGTCCCTGACCCGTTCGTCCCGAGCGAAGTCGAGGGACGTTCCTTCGGCGATCGGGCAAAATAGGAGAGGGCCGCCCAGTCGCCTCGGATCAGCGCTTCCTTTTTCGCCCGCGACCAGGGCTTGATTCGCCGCTCGGCCTCAAGGGCTTCAATTCTGGTCGGGAAATCCTGCGACCACATGAGCTCAACCGGGCGCCTTCGCGATGTGAAGTCACAGTGTCCGCCCGCTTGATGTTGCGCGAACCGGACTTCGAGATTCTCAGTATGCCCAGTGTAATAGCGACCGTCAGCGCATCGGAGGATGTACGCCCAAAAGGTCACGTTTGGTTCCTTCAAGCGTCCCTCGACTTCGCTCGGGACGAACGGAGTTTGTGGCATTCGACTCACCCCGTCGCAAGCGGGGGAAGGCGACTTATCCACAGTTGCTGCAGGGTAGGTGCCGCTAACCCAACATCTCGCGAACCAGCCCGCTCGCTCGCGCCGGCTCGATCGAGGCGGGGTGGCGGGCCTTCACCTCGGCCATGACCTTGCCCATGTCCTTCATCGACGAGGCTCCGGTGTCGGCGATGATCGCCGCGATGGCGGCGCGCGCTTCCGCGTCATCCATCTGCCTGGGCAGGAAGCGCTCGATCGCCGCGATCTCGGCCTCCTCGGCGGCGGCTAGCTCCTCGCGATTGCCCTTGCGGTAGAGCTCGACCGATTCGCGGCGCTGCTTGATCATCTTCTGAAGCACTTCGGTGACCAATTGGTCGTCGTCGGCCGGAGCGGCGCCGGTGCGCGCCTCGATGTCGCGGTTCTTGATCGCCGACTGGACGAGGCGGAGGGTTGCCACAGTCGGCTTGTCGCCGCTCTTCATCGCCGTCACCAATGCGCTCTTGATGTCGTCGCGGATCATCGTTTCGCCTCTTGGAGGAAAGAGCCAGCCCTAGCTCCGGTTTCGGGCGCTGGCCAGCCGTTGACCGGCGGCCAATATCCGCTTAGCGACGATGCCTTAGCGACATCGCTGATCATACCCCTGGACGGAAGGCTTCCTTAGCCATGGCCGAGACCCGATTCACGCACGCGCCCCAACCGGAAGGCGCGACGGGAGTCGTGGTGTTCGCCGACGGCCGCACGGTCTGGGGGCAGGGCTTCGGCGCCGAGGGCGAGGCGGTCGGCGAGCTGTGCTTCAACACGGCCATGACCGGATACCAGGAGGTGATGACCGACCCCAGCTACGCGAAACAGGTGATCGCCTTCACCTTCCCGCACATCGGCAACGTCGGCGCCAATGACGAGGATGTCGAGGCGGCCGAGGCGCATGCGCTCGGCTGCCTGGTGCGCGAGGTGGTGACCGAGCCCAGCAACTACCGCGCCAACCAGGGATTTGCCGACTGGATGAAGAAATGGGGGCGGATCGGCATTGCCGGGGTCGACACCCGCGCGCTGACCCGGCTGGTGCGCGTCGAGGGCCCGCCGACCATCGCCATCGCCCACAATGCCGAGGGCAAGTTCGATTTGGACGCCCTGCAGACGAAGGCGGCCGAGTGGCCGGGGCTCGAGGGCATGGACCTCGCCAAGGACGTCAGCCGGCTGCAGGTTGAGCGCTGGACCGGCGGCAAATGGGCATGGGGGCAGGGGTATGACCTTGGCGGCGACGGCGATGGCCGCCCGCATGTCGTCGCCGTCGACTATGGCTCGAAGCGCAACATCTTCCGCTCGCTGGTCGAAGCCGGGGCGCGGGTGACGGTGGTTCCGGCCGGAGCAAGCTTCGAGGAGATCATGGCCCACGAGCCCGACGGCTTCTTCCTGTCGAACGGCCCGGGCGACCCGGCGGCGACCGGCGACTATGCGGTGCCGGTGATCCGGCAGATGCTGGAGACCAGGAAGCCTTTGTTCGGAATCTGCCTTGGCCACCAATTGCTGGCGCTGGCGGTCGGCGGCAAGACGGCAAAGATGTTCCAGGGCCACCGCGGCGCCAACCACCCGGTCAAGCGGCTGGCCGACGGGCGGGTCGAGATCACCAGCATGAACCATGGCTTCGCGGTCGAGCGCGAGGGCCTGCCGGCCAACGCCCGCGAGACCCACGTCTCCCTGTTCGACGGCAGCAATTGCGGCTTCGAGCTGACCGACCGGCCGGCGTTTTCCGTCCAATACCACCCCGAGGCCAGCCCCGGCCCGCAGGACAGTTTCTATCTGTTCGAGAAATTCGTCGGGGCGATGAAGTGATCGGAAGGGCGCTCATATCCATCTCTGCGCTTGCCCTTTCCGCCTGTGCGACGGCGCGGCTGCACAGCGTGGATGAGCTCAACGCCGTCGGCCGCCAGTGCGGGCTGGCGCTCGGCGAATTGTTCCAGGACGAAAGCGAGAAGCGGCTGGTCTTCCTGTTCCGGGTCGAGCCGACTCCGGCCGAGCGCGCGTGCGTCGCCCGCTGGGCGAAGAAGAACCGCCTGAAGCCGGTGTTCGTCGAAGCCATGCTGGAGCCCGAAGGCTGATGCCCAAGCGCACCGACATCTCCTCGATCCTGATCATCGGCGCCGGGCCGATCGTCATCGGCCAGGCGGCCGAGTTCGATTATTCCGGAAGCCAGGCGGTCAAGGCCCTGAAAGAAGAGGGCTACCGGGTGATCGTCGTCAACTCGAACCCGGCGACGATCATGACCGACCCGGAGCTCGCCGACGCCACCTATATCGAGCCGATCACCCACGGCTTCCTCGCCTCGATCATCGAGAAGGAGCGGCCCGACGCGATCCTTCCGACGATGGGCGGGCAGACGGCGCTCAACACGGCCCTGAAGCTTCATCACAACGGCACGCTCGAGCGGCTCGGCGTCGAGCTGATCGGCGCCAATGCCGAAGCGATCGAGAAAGCCGAGGACCGGCAGAAATTCCGCGACGCGATGGACCGCATCGGGCTGGAAAGCCCGCGCTCGGCGATCGTCCATTCGGTCGCCGAAGCGCTGGCGGCGCTCGACACGGTCGGCCTGCCCGCGGTCATCCGGCCGAGCTTCACATTGGGCGGCACCGGCGGCGGGATTGCCTACAACCGCGACGAATATGTCGACATCGTCCGCTCCGGGCTCGAGGCGAGCCCGACCACCGAGGTGCTGATCGACGAATGCCTGGTCGGGTGGAAAGAATATGAGATGGAGGTCGTCCGCGACCGCAACGACAATGCCATCATCGTCTGCTCGATCGAGAATATCGACCCGATGGGGGTGCACACCGGCGATTCGATCACCGTCGCCCCGGCGCTGACGCTGACCGACAAGGAATATCAGCGCATGCGCTCGGCGGCGATCGCCGTGCTGCGCGAAATCGGCGTCGAAACAGGCGGTTCCAACGTCCAGTTCGCAGTCGATCCCAAGACCGGGCGGATGGTCGTGATCGAGATGAACCCGCGCGTGTCGCGGTCATCGGCGCTGGCGTCAAAGGCGACCGGCTTCCCGATCGCCAAGGTCGCCGCCAAGCTCGCGGTCGGCTACACGCTCGACGAGATCGCCAACGACATCACCGGCGGCGCGACCCCGGCGAGCTTCGAGCCGACCATCGATTATGTCGTCACCAAGATCCCGCGCTTCGCCTTCGAGAAATTCCGCGGCGCGCAGGGCGTTCTGACGACGTCGATGAAGTCGGTCGGCGAGGTGATGGCGATCGGCCGAAGCTTCGCCGAGAGCCTGCAGAAGGCGCTTCGCGGGCTCGAGACCGGGCTTACCGGGCTCGACCGCGTGCGCGATCTCGAGAATGCGGATCCGGCTGCGATCGAGAGTGCGCTGGCGGTGCCGCGCCCCGACCGGCTGCTGGTCGCCGCCGAGGCGCTGCGCCAGAGCTTCACGGTCGACCGGATCAACGCGATCGCCGGCTTCGACCCCTGGTTCCTCGAGCGGCTCAAGGAGATCGTCGAGGCCGAGGAGGAGGTCCGCGCCAATGGCCTGCCGACCGACGCGGCGGGGATGCGGCGATTGAAGGCGATGGGCTTTTCCGACGCCAGGCTGGCCGAGCTCGCGCTTCGCTCGGCGCATGTGAACCGGGAGATGGGCGAGCTTGCCGCGCGCGGCTCGGGCCTGATCCACGAGGCGCTTCGGGCGATGACCGGCGGCGTTACCGAGAGCGAGGTGCGCATCCACCGCCTGAGGCTTGGCGTCAAGCCGGTGTTCAAGCGGATCGACAGCTGCGCCGCCGAGTTCGCGGCGGCGACCCCCTACCTCTACTCGACCTACGAAGCGCCCGTGTTCGGCGAGCCCGAGGACGAGGCCGAGGTGTCCGACCGAAGGAAGGTGATGATCCTCGGCGGCGGCCCCAACCGCATCGGCCAGGGCATCGAGTTCGACTATTGCTGCTGCCATGCCGCCTTCGCGCTCGGCCGCGACGGGGCGGGCCATGAGACGATCATGGTCAATTGCAACCCCGAGACGGTGTCGACCGACCCCGACACGTCCGACCGGCTCTATTTCGAGCCGCTGACCGCCGAGGACGTGCTCGAGATCGTCGTCCGCGAGGTCGAGAAGGGCGAGCTTCTCGGAGTGATCGTCCAATTGGGCGGCCAGACTCCGCTCAAGCTCGCCGCCGAGCTGCAGGCGTGCGGAGTGCCGATCCTCGGCACCAGCCCGGATTCGATCGACCTTGCCGAGGACCGCGAGCGCTTCGCCCGCCTCGTCAACACGCTCGGCCTCAGGCAGCCGGCCAACGGCATCGCGCGCAGCCGTGACGAGGCGATGGCGGTGGCGCAGCGCATCGGCTACCCGGTGCTTCTGCGCCCCTCCTACGTGCTCGGCGGCCGGGCGATGGAGGTCGTCGAAGGGCCCGAGCAGCTCGACCATTACATCGCCACCGCGGTCGAGGTGTCCGGCCGGAGCCCGGTGCTGATCGACCGCTACCTGCGCGATGCGATCGAGGTCGACGTCGACGCCATCGCGGACGGCGAGGAGGTCGCCGTCGCAGGGATCATGCAGCATATCGAGGAGGCGGGCGTCCATTCGGGCGACAGCGCCTGCGCGCTGCCGCCGCACAGCCTGCCGGGCGAAGTGGTCGCCGAGCTCGAGCGGCAGACCAGAGAGCTGGCGCTGGCGCTCAAGGTCAAGGGGCTGATGAACGTCCAATATGCGGTCAAGGACGGCGAGGTCTATCTGATCGAGGTCAATCCTCGCGCCAGCCGGACCGTGCCGTTCGTCGCCAAGGCGAGCGGCAGCCCGGTGGCGAAGATCGCCAGCCGCGTGATGGCCGGGCAGAAGCTGGCCGAGGCGGGCACGATCGAGCGGGTCGAGCGCTACACCGCGGTCAAGGAATCGGTATTCCCCTTCGCCCGCTTCCCGGGGACCGATCCCGTGCTCGGGCCTGAGATGAAGAGCACCGGCGAAGTCATGGGAATCGACAAGGATTTCGACATGGCGTTCAGCAAGGCTTTGCTCGGGGCCGGGGTCTTCCTGCCCGACGAGGGAACGGCTTTCGTCTCGGTCAAGGACAGCGACAAGGACATTATCGTGCCGGCGGTCGAGAAGCTGGTCGAGCTCGGCTTCAAGGTGATCGCCACCGGCGGCACTGCCGATCATCTTGCCGCCCGCGGGCTGCCGATCGAGCGGGTCAACAAGGTCGCCCAGGGCCGTCCGCACATCGTCGACCGGTTGCTCGACGGCGACGTGCACCTCGTCTTCAACACCACCGAAGGCTGGCAGTCGCTTCAGGACAGCCATTCGATCCGCGCGACGGTGATCGCCCGCAAGGTTCCTTATTTCACCACGGCCGCGGCGAGCATTGCCGCGGCGCGCTCGATCGAGACCCTGCGCGGCCGCAAACTTGAAGTTCGGTCGCTGCAAGCCTATTATTCCGGCTCTTAAAGAACCGATCTCAGCCGACAATCCGCCTCAAATCGTGTGAGCCAGTCAGGCCGCGCCGGGGCAGGGTTTTGAAGGAAGGGCAAGACGAATGGCGAGTGCCGACAAGGTACCGATGCTGGCCGAGGGCCATCGCAAGCTCAGCGACGACGTCAGGCATCTCAAGACGATCGAGCGGCCGGCGGTGATCGACGCCATCGAAGCGGCGCGTGCCCACGGCGATCTTTCCGAGAATGCCGAATATCATGCCGCCAAGGAACGGCAGGGCCAGATCGAGGCGAACATCGCCGACATCGAGGACCGGCTGAGCCGGGCGATGGTCATTGATCCCGCCACCCTGTCCGGCGACAAGGTGGTGTTCGGGGCGACCGTCACCCTGATCGACGAAGACGACAAGAAGGTCCGCTACCAGCTGGTCGGCGAGGTCGAAGCCGACGCCAAGGTCGGGCGAATCAGCTACAATTCGCCGCTGGGGCGGGCGCTGATCGGCCGCGAGGTCGGCGACGAGGTCGAGGTGTCGACTCCGTCGGGCGACCGTTACTACGAAATCGCCAAGGTCGAATTCCTGTAGTCGCGATGCGCCTGCCGCGCACCGTCACCGTCGGGATCGCCGTCGTCACCGGGGCTCTGTGGCTGCTGGTCGAGCTGATGGGCGCGACCAACCAAACGGCCGTCGCCATCGGCCTGATTCCGGCGCGGCTGTCGGGGCTCGACATACCGTCGCTGGTTCCGGCGTGGCTGACTCCGCTGACCTCGACCCTGGTCCACGGCAGCTTCCTGCACCTTCTGTTCAACATGCTGATGCTGGTCTGGTGCGGAAGCGCGGTGGAGCGCGGGCTTGGCTCGAAGTCGCTCGTCATCCTGTATCTGGTCGGCGCCTATGCGGCCGCGGTCGCGCAATGGCTTTCGGCACCGGGATCGATGACCCCCGTCATCGGCGCCAGCGGCGCGGTCAGCGCGGTGATCGGGGCCTTTGCGCTGAGCTTCGGCCAGACCCGCCAGATCGTCCCTTCGGCACGCCTCAACCGCTGGCTCAACGCTCTCTGGCTGATGGCCGCCTGGGTGGCGATGCAGATCATGATCGCTTGGGCGGCGGGTTCTCAAGGGGTTCTGCTTGCGACGCCGGCGCACGTCGGCGGGTTCCTCGCCGGGATGCTCTTGCAGCGGCCGCTGCTGCTGTGGCGCTACCGCGACGCCTGAGCCGGTTCCGGGGCGGTGTCGGCGTCGGGCTCGAGCAGCCGGTGCAGGTGGACGACGACATATTTCATCTCGGCGTCGTCGACGGTGCGCTGGGCGCGGCCCCGCCACGCTTCCTCGGCGGCGGCATAGCTGTCGAACAGGCCGACGAAATCGATCGCCTCGAGATCGGTGAATTCGAGGCCCTGCGGGTCCTTGACGCGCCCGCCGAACACCAGGTGAAGCTTGCTCATGGCCGGATCGCTAGCAGGATTTCGCCTGATTGCGAACCGGCCTCGGTCCCGGCGGCTCAGTCGCGCCCGCGCGCCGCGTCGAGCGCCGCCTGCGCCGAGGTCCGGGCGGCATCGCCGACCCCTTGGATCATCGAACGGACGGTCTCGACCGCCTTGTCCTTGGACAGGCCGAGCTCGTCGAGCTTGGCGGTGCCGGCCTCGCGCGCCGCCTCGGCCGCCGCCCTGGCCCGCTCGCCGAGCTTGTCGCCGACCGGGCGCAGCAGCTGCTCCTCGCCGCGCGTGCGCGGCAGCAGGGCCGCCAGCAAGGCCCCGGCGGCAAGGCCGCCGGCAAGCGCGATCAGCGGCGCTTCGCTGAGGGCGTCGCCGGCGCGCCGGCCGGCATCCGCGACACGGTCTCGGGCCTCTCCGTAAGTCTCGATCGCGCGCTGACGGACGTCGCTGCGGAATCCGCCGCTCTCGCCGCTCTCGCGGCTCTCGCCGCTGCCATTGTCAAAGTCGCTGTCGTTCATTCCACTGTCTCCGTATGTGCTGAGTTTGGGGAGGTTCCCTGCGTTTTCTTGTCGTTGTCGCGCGAGCGGGCGCCGTCGAAAAAGCGAGTCGCGAGATCCTTGACCGGCTCGCGGGCGAGGAACAGGGCGATTGCCGCCACCACCCCGGTCGCCGCCAGCGGCCGCGCCCGGACGACGTCGACCGCATCCTCGGCGATGTCGGCTCCCTTGTGCTTGGCCCCTTCCCAGGCACTGTGCGCGAGCGTTTTCGGGCTGAGACGAAGCTGCAGCTCGCGCGCCGTCTCGACCAGCCTGCCGCGGGCCTTCTCCGCCTCGATTCGGGCGGCGGTGACTTCGCCCGGTTCCCTGGTCATGGCGCATCGCCGATCCGCTTGATCGCCGCCATCGCCAGCACCCCGGCGAGGCCGCCGAACAACATCGCCGCGATGATCCCGGCAAGCAGCGGCCCGACGAGAGGAGCGAGCGCCATCGTCACTCCGACGGCGAGACCGGCCATCGCCGCAAGCCCGAAGGCCAGCGCCGCGCCGAGCAAGATGCCGGCGACCTTGTAGCCGCCGGCCTTGGCGCGGGCGATCGCCTTGACCACCTCAACCTCGGCGCGGGCATAGGCCTTGCCGTCGTCGACCAGCTGGTTGACGAGATCGCCGATGCTGCGCTCGTCGGTCGAGCGCGGCTCGGGCTGGTCGACCGGCGGTTTCAACATCAGCCCTGCGAGCCGCGGCGGTTGCCGCCGCCGCTGTCGTCGCCATCGTCGTTGCTCGACAGTCCCGTCTTGATCAGCCGGGCGAGGGCGAAGCCGACGATCGCCGCTCCGGCCAGCGCCACTCCGGGGCTGCGGCGGACGAATTCGCGAGTGTCCTCGATCAACTCGTCCGGATCCTTGGAGGCAAGGCTGCTCGCTGTGTTCTCGATCGCGGCGGCGGCCCGGCGGGCATAATCGCCATATTCCTGCCCGAGCCGTTCATCGATCCCCTCGGCAGTGTCGCCGACCATCCGGCTGACCGATGACAGGGCTTCGGCCGATCGCTCGAGGCTCTGCCCGATGAGGCCGCGCGCCTTGTCGGCGGCCTGGCCGGTGAGCTTCTCGCCGCCGCTGCGCAGCCGCTCGGCGAGGCTGGAGTCGCTCGAGCCGTCGTCGTCCGTCGTCAGCCGCTCGGCGACCAGTATGTCGTCGGCCGTGGTGCCAGCCGCTCCGGTCTGCGTAGCGCGGCCGGCGGGATTGCCGGCGCCGCCCAGCGCATCGGGAGCGGCCGCAGCGCCGGTATCGACCAGCCGGTCCGAGCCGCCGGTCTCGGTGCCGGCGACGCCGGTGCCGCTGATGCTTCCGCCGGTGCTGGCGTCGCGGTTGCCGCCCGCAGCGCTGTTCGGTGAAGCGCTGCTCGAAGCGCCGGCGATGACCTTGTCGGTGCCTTCGGGGAGATCGGATCTGTCTTGCGCCATAAGTTCCTCCTTTGCCTCATCAAACCCTGAGGCCGGCGGCTTCGTTCCGGCAAGCGGGGGTGAAACTTGCACGTCCCGCCGCTCGGCCTATACGAGGCCCGTTCCGGACAATCATTACGCCTGCGCAAGAAAGATTTCCATGACCGCGATCGTCGACGTCCATGCCCGCCAGATCCTCGACAGCCGGGGCAACCCGACCGTCGAGGTCGACGTCACCCTGGAGGACGGCAGCATGGGCCGCGCGGCAGTGCCGTCCGGGGCCTCGACCGGGGCGCACGAGGCGGTCGAGTTGCGCGACGGCGACCGGGGCCGCTGGCTCGGCAAGGGCGTCGGCAAGGCTGTCCGCGCGGTCAATGGCGAGATCGCCGAGCTGGTGGTCGGCCGCGAGGCCGAGGACCAGGCCGATATCGACTCGGCGATGACGCTGCTCGACGGCACCCAGAACAAGGCCCGGCTCGGCGCCAATGCCATCCTCGGAGTCAGCCTGGCGACCGCCAAGGCGGCGGCCGACGCGCTCGGACTGCCGCTCTACCGCTATGTCGGCGGAGTCGATGCCTCGCTCCTGCCGGTGCCGATGATGAACATCCTGAACGGCGGCGCCCATGCCGACAATCCGATCGATTTCCAGGAATTCATGGTCATGCCGGTCGGGGCGGAGAGCTTTTCCGAAGCCCTGCGCTGCGGCGCCGAAATCTTCCACTCGCTCAAAAGCGCGCTTGCGTCGGCCGGCCTGTCGACCGCGGTCGGCGACGAGGGCGGCTTCGCCCCCGACATCGCCTCGCCGAGGCACGCGCTCGACTTCATCCTGCGCTCGGTCGAGGCCGCCGGCTACACGCCCGGCGACGACGTTCTGATCGCGCTCGATTGCGCCGCGACCGAATTTTTCACGAACGGCCGCTATGAACTGCAGGGCGAGGACAGGAGCCTGTCGCCGGCCGAAATGGCCGCCTATCTCGGCGAACTGGCGGACGCCTATCCGATCGCCTCGATCGAGGACGGCATGGGCGAGGACAATATGGACGGCTGGAAATTGCTGACCGAGCGGCTTGGCGGCCGCGTCCAGCTGGTCGGCGATGATTTGTTCGTCACCAACGTCGATCGGTTGTCGCAGGGGATAGCGGACGGGCTGGCCAATTCCATCCTGATCAAGGTCAACCAGATCGGCACCTTGAGCGAGACGGTGGCGGCGGTGCGCCTTGCCCAGTCGAGCGGCTATACCGCGGTGATGTCGCACCGCTCGGGCGAGACCGAGGATTCGACCATCGCCGACCTCGCCGTCGCTTTGTCGTGCGGGCAGATCAAGACCGGCAGCCTCGCCCGTTCGGACCGGACTGCCAAATACAACCAGCTGTTGCGCATCGAGGAGGAGCTCGGCGATTGCGCGCGTTACGCGGCACGGACGGTGCTGAAGGCCTATCGGCCGGCCTGAGCCGTCATGCTGAACTGGTTTCAGCATCCATTTTCGAGAGGCGCACCGCGTTTCAAGATGATGGACCCTGAACCAGGTCCAGGGTGACTGCTTCGCAGCTCATCCACAGCTTTATCCACCGGCTTCAGCTTTTTCCTTGCCTTCATGCCGTCTTCGTGATTCTTCTTGAGGCATGGGGGGAGCAAGCCGAAGCATCGGACTGATCCGCAGGGCGGCGATGCCGGCGCTGGCGCTGATCGTCGTCGGCACCTTCGCCGGCCATGCGATCGCCGGGCCGAACGGGCTGCTCGCCTGGGGCGGCTATCGCCAGGAGCTCAACGACAGGCGCGTCGAACTTGCCAGGCTCGAGGCGGAGCGCGAGCAATTGCGCCATCGCTCGGCCCTGCTCGACCCGAAGAAAGCCGACCCCGACATCGCCGAGGAGCTGGTCCGCCGCGACCTCGGCCTGGTGCGCCCCGACGAGGTCATCATCCCGCTCGAATAAATCTGCTCTATTGAACGGCTTTTAGCTTAGGGATCAGATCATCTGGGGAGCGGGAGGAAGCAAGGATGGTTCAGGCGGCGGTTCTGGCAATAAGCCCGCTCATGATGCTTGCCGCGTGGGCCTCGCCAATGAATGCGCAAGCACGTGCAGTCGATGCAACCACTGCAAGGGGTCTCGCCATACCTCCAGGCGGTGGACACACAGTGACGTTTTGCACTTCCCCCGAGATTAGTGCGACAATCAAGATCGATCCTCCGAGCGGCGGATCGACCCGGTTCTCGATGGGAACTGCTGAGCTTGCGCCAAGGTCAAGCAACTCGGGAGTCCATCGGACGGCAGACGAGATTATCTACTTTGTCCGCGGCACAGGCACTGCCCAAATCGGCGAGGAAACCGTTGTCGTCGAGCCCGGTACGACCTTGTTTATCCCCGAAGGACTTCGCCACAGTTTCACAAACAGTAGCGACGAGCCGATGGAGTTCGTCTGGGTGTTCGCTCCTGCGGGCTTTGAAGCCGGCTTCCGGACGAGCGGGGTCGCGCCAGGCACCGCCTGTCCGCCGCAGAGGTGATCCCGACGGCCGTGGCTTTGTGGCCTCCCCGGCGCTCGCCTCTCAGAGAACCAGGCTCGTTCCCACCGCCCGCTGCGCGCGCAACGCGCTTATGGCTCGAGCGTCCGCTTTCGACCCATTGCGGACATTAGAACTCGCTCCTTGAAATGCGATATTCGTCAATCGAACCTTGGATGCACGGCATCGCACGCGAACATTTTGATGCCGCTGCAATCGAGGCTCGAATGGACTTCAATTGAGCGCAGTTTCGCGCTTCAGCGAATTTGAAGAGAAACACAGGTCGTGGGTTCATTGAGCGGGCGAGCACTACGTACTTCAACAACTGTGCTTCGGTGAGGGTGGAACCGTGCCAGGACCAGGTGCCCACAGTTGTCTCCGCACCGTACATTATCACGCTGGGTGTGTAGGGCACCGGCGAAGGCTTGAGGTTGATTGCTAGTTCCCACTCGTCAGAGAGGGGACAATATTGGTCGATTGGGAATTGATGCAATGAAGTGAGTTGGAATGATCGATCCGCCGGTATCGAGCGGCCGTTGCAGCTCGCTGAAAAAAAGCAGAGCGGCCAGAAGAACACAGCAGCGACCAAATGACATTCCTCGTACTAATTCAGCGAATGCAGCTTTCCACCTATTGCGGACATTAGCTGTCGTCAGGCGCGACGGATTCCACCGATATCGCCAAGCTTCCTCCCGGCGCCGTGGAATGGTTGCCGCCCCGGCACTCGCTGCCTATAGGCGTCGCCGTCCATTGCATTGGAAGAGAGACACGTGGCGCCTTCCGCCAAAACCAGGAAATCGACCGCGACGCCGCCCGCCGACTTCGAGCGGCCGCCCGAGCCCAAGCGCTATCAGCCGGGCCGCGACGAATTGCTCGACCTCTACAAGCAGATGCTGCTCATCCGCCGCTTCGAGGAGCGCGCCGGGCAGCTCTACGGCCTCGGCCTGATCGGCGGCTTCTGCCACCTCTACATCGGCCAGGAAGCGGTCGGAGTCGGCCTTCAGTCGGCGATGACGGTCGGCAAGGACAGCGTCATCACCGGCTATCGCGACCACGGCCACATGCTCGCCTACGGCATCGACCCCAAGCTGATCATGGCCGAGCTGACCGGCCGCGCCGACGGCATTTCCAGGGGCAAGGGCGGATCGATGCACATGTTCAGCGTCGAGCACGGCTTTTACGGCGGCCACGGCATCGTCGGCGCCCAGGTGTCGCTCGGCACCGGCCTCGCGCTCAAGCACAAATATAGCGGCGATGGCGGGGTCTGCCTGGCCTATATGGGCGACGGCGCCGCCAACCAGGGCCAGGTCTACGAAAGCTTCAACATGGCGAAGCTGTGGAACCTGCCGGTGATCTACGCGATCGAGAACAATCAATATGCGATGGGCACGTCGGTCGCGCGATCGCACGCCGAGCCCTTGCTCTACCGCCGCGGCGAGAGCTTCCGCATCCCTGGCCTGCAGGTCGACGGAATGGACGTGCTTAGCGTCCGCGGCGCCGCCGAGGTGGCGCTTGACTGGGTGAGGGGCGGCAAGGGGCCGATCATCCTCGAGCTAAAGACCTACCGCTACCGCGGCCATTCGATGTCCGACCCGGCCAAATACCGGACCAAGGAGGAGGTCCAGCAGTACCGCGAGCAGCGCGACCCGATCGAACATGCCAGGCGCGACCTCGAGGCGATGGGCGTCGCCGAGGAGGATTTGAAGGCGATCGACAAGCAGATCAAGGACATCGTCGTCGAAGCTGCGAAATATGCGGAGGATGCGCCCGAGCCGGACGCGGCCGAGCTCCACACCGACGTGCTGGTGGAGAGCTACTGATGGCGCTCGAGCTCACCATGCCCGCTTTGTCGCCGACCATGGAGGAAGGGACTCTCGCCAAATGGCTGGTCAAGGAAGGCGATGAAGTGAAATCCGGCGATGTCCTCGCCGAGATCGAGACCGACAAGGCGACGATGGAGTTCGAGGCGGTCGACGAGGGCACGATCGCCCGGATCCTGGTGCCCGAGGGCAGCGACGGGGTGAGGGTCGGCACTCCGATCGCCATCCTCGCCGGCGACGGGGAGGAGGTGAGCGACGTTCCCGCTTCCCGTCACCCCCGCGAAAGCGGGGGCCCAGCTGAAACTCCGTCCGACCAGAAGACCGAGCAGAGCCCGGTCGAGACCGGCGGCACCCAGGAAGCCGACACCGGCACCGCCCAGCTAACTCCCGCGGCGCCGCGTGTGACCGCCGATCCGGACGTTCCGGAAGGCACCAGGATGGTGAAGCTCACCGTCCGCGAGGCACTTCGCGACGCCATGGCCGAGGAGATGCGGCGCGACGAGCGGGTGTTGGTGATGGGCGAGGAGGTCGCCGAATATCAGGGCGCCTACAAGGTCACCCAGGGCCTGCTCGACGAGTTCGGGCCGCACCGGGTGATCGACACTCCGATCACCGAATATGGCTTTGCCGGCGTCGGCACCGGGGCGGCGATGGGGGGCCTTCGGCCGATCGTCGAGTTCATGACCTTCAACTTCGCGATGCAGGCGATCGACCATATCGTCAATTCGGCGGCCAAGACCAATTACATGTCGGGCGGGCAGATGCGCTGCCCGGTCGTGTTCCGCGGCCCCAACGGCGCCGCCAGCCGGGTCGCCGCCCAGCACAGCCAGAATTACGCACCCTGGTATGCGAGCGTGCCGGGGCTGGTGGTGATCGCGCCCTACAGCGCCGCCGATGCAAAGGGGCTGCTCAAGGCGGCGATCCGCACCGTCGACCCGGTCGTCTTCCTCGAGAACGAGCTGATCTACGGCCAGAGCTTCGAGGTTCCCGACCTCGACGACTATGTGCTGCCGATCGGCAAGGCGCGCAGGGTTCGCGAGGGCAAGGACGTCACCATCGTCAGCTACTCGATCGGAGTCGGGGTTTCGCTGCAGGCGGCCGAGACCCTGGCGGGCGACGGAATCGAGGCCGAGGTGATGGACCTTCGCACGCTTCGCCCGCTCGACCGGCAAGCGGTGCTCGACAGCCTCGGGCGGACCAACCGCATGGTCGTGGTCGAGGAAGGCTGGCCGGTCTGCTCGATCGCCAGCGAGATCCTCGCCCTGTGCATGGAGGAGGGGTTCGACGATCTCGATGCGCCGGTGATGCGGGTGACCAACGCCGACGTGCCTTTGCCCTATGCCGCCAACCTCGAGAAAATGGCGCTGATCAAGGCCGAGGATGTCGTCGCCGCCGCCAAGAGTGTCTGCTACCGCTGACGGCGAGCTTGCCGCTGCGGTCGGCGGCGACCGGCTGCTGTCGCTCCAGCATTCGAAGCCAGAGCATCGCCCGGCGCTCGAAGCCTTGTGGCGGGTCGATGCGGCGATGGGGGACGTCGTCGCCCGCGCGACCGAGCCGATGCTCGGCCGGATCAAGCTCGCCTGGTGGCGCGAGGAGCTTGAGAAGCTCGACCATCGCCCGCCGCCGCCGGAGCCGCGGCTGCGCGCCGTCGCCGCCTCGCTTCTCCCCCTCGGCATCAGCGGCCGCGACCTCGCGGCGATCGAGCCCGGGTGGGCGACCTTGCTTGACGAACCGGCCGATCCGCAATTGATCGCCGAACGCGGCCGGCACTTGTTTGGCATCGCTGCGAAGATCATCGGCCAAGACGATGAAAAGATGAGTGAATCGGGAGCTTTCTGGGCGCTGGCCAGCACCGCCCGCCGCGGCTTGCCCGAGCTGATCGGCCCGGCGCGCGAGGCGCTCCTTATCATAACCGGCCACCGCTTCGACCGCGGGGTGCGAAGCATCACCTTGCTCGCCCGGCTCGCCGCCCGCGACCTCGGCGGGCCGCCGTTCGAGCCCGAAGCCAGCCGCCGGCGGGCGCTGGCGGCGCTCGCCCACCGCTGGAGCGGCCGAATCTTCTGACCGGAATTGACTTGAGCGCATCCACAACGGAGGATGGCGGCGCCGAATCTGCGTTGGATGGAGGTGCCCGATGGCACGATTCCTCGCCGGTGCAGCGGCCTGTTTCCTTCTCGTCACCGGGGTCTTCCTGTTCTGGCAGAGCCGCGCCGAGCAGGCGCCCATGCTTCCCGCAGCGCCGCCGCCGCAGACTTCCGCCCCGTCGATGGTCGTCCAGGAGGAGCTGCCGCTGCCGATGCCCAAGGCGCCGGAAGCGAGCGCCAGGACCCGCGAGCAGAAGAGGTTCGACCGCACCGACAAGGACAAGGACGGGCGCATCACCCGCGAGGAATTGCTGGCGCCGCGCCGCAAGGCCTTCGCCAAGCTCGACAAGAATGGCGACGGCCGGCTGTCGTTCGAGGAATGGGCGGTCAAGACGATCGAGAAGTTCAATGGCGCCGACAAGGACCGCTCCGGCTGGCTGTCGCGCGCCGAATATGCCACGACCGCGCCGCCGGCGCCAAAGAAGAAGGCGGCGTGCAAGTGCTAAGCCACAGGAACAAGCGTTCGTCCTGAGCCTGTCGAAGGACTGTCCTTCTAATGGGTGGGAGACAAGGGCAGGGCTTCAACAAGCTCAGCCCGAACGGTAGGACTGGTTGAGCTGCTAATCTTCTCCAGCCACTCCGCCAAAGCCTCTCGCGCACGGCCGGTATAGGCCTTCTTTCGGTCGGCGCGCTTGAGGCGGCCGGCGAGCGGCGGCATCAGCCCGAAATTGACGTTCATCGGCTGGTAGGTCTCGGCCTCGGCGCCGCCGGTGATATGGGCAAGAAGCGCGCCGATCGCGGTTTCCTGTGGCGGAGCAGGCACGCTCTCGCCCTTTAGCTCGGCGGCGGCGAAGCGGCCGGCGAGGATGCCGATCGCGGCGCTTTCGACATAGCCTTCGCAGCCAGTGATCTGGCCGGCGAAGCGGACGTTCGGCTTCGACTTCAAGCGAAGCTCGCCGTCGAGCAGCCGCGGCGAGTTGATGAAGCTGTTACGGTGGATCCCGCCCAATCGGGCGAACTCGGCATTTTCGAGGCCCGGAATCGTGCGGAAAATTCGGACCTGCTCGCCGTGTTTGAGCTTGGTCTGGAAGCCGACCATGTTCCACAAGGTGCCGAGCGCATTGTCCTGGCGGAGCTGGACGACCGCATAGGGCCAGCGGCCGGTACGCGGATTATCGAGCCCGACCGGTTTCATCGGCCCGTGGCGAAGCGTTTCGATACCGCGTGTCGCCATCACCTCGATCGGCATGCAGCCTTCGAAATAAGGCGTGTCCGTCTCCCAATCCTTGAACGGCATCTTGTCGCCGTCGATCAGAGCCTGGACGAAGGCCTCGTATTGCGCCCTGTCCATCGGGCAGTTCACATAGTCCTTGCCGCCCTTGTCCCACCTGGCCGCCATCCAGGCGACGTCCATGTCGATGCTGTCGCGGTGGACGATGGGCGCGATGGCGTCGAAGAAGGCGAGGGCGTCCTGCCCGGTCTCGGCGGCTATCGCCTCGGCCAGTTTCGAGCCGGTCAGCGGGCCGGTGGCGATGATCGTCGGATGATCCGGCAGGGCGTCGACCCGCTCGCGGACGACGGTGACGTTGGGATGGGATTCGACCGCTTGCGTGACCTCGGCGGCGAAGGCCTCGCGGTCGACGGCGAGCGCCGAGCCGGCGGGAACGCGGTGCCTGTCGGCGGCGCGCATCACCAGCGAGCCCAGCGCCCGCATCTCCTGGTGAAGCAGGCCGACCGCATTATGCTCGGCGTCGTCGGAGCGGAAGCTGTTCGAGCAGACCATCTCGGCCAGCCGGTCGGTGTCGTGCGCCGGGGTGGTGTCGCCGCCGCCGCGCATCTCGCTGAGGCGGACCTTGAATCCCGCCTCGGCCAGCTGCCAGGCGGCTTCGGAGCCGGCGAGGCCGCCGCCGACGATGTGGATGTCGAAGGTCATGCTCTGGGCATTTAGCTCGTTGCCGGGTGCGAACCAACCGCAGGCCTGTCGCGAACGATTAGCCGTTCCGCGCGTTGGCGCCTCGATACTAAGGAGAGCAACGAAGATGGGCGACGATCATCGCGACCAGGTGCGGGAATCGGAACATACCACCATTGTCACCGACCGCGGCGACCGAGGCGGCGGCGCGGCATTGGCGGTGATCGCCATCGTCGTCCTGATCGCGGTATTGCTGTTCGTCCTGTTCAGCGGACGTATCGGTGACTCCACCGACGACATCGAGATTCCCAACCGGATCGACATTGACGTGAACCTTGGCGCGCCAGCTCCGGCTCCCGCCCCGGCGCCGGCACCGGCGCCCGAGACCGAAGTCCCGCAGCCCGTCGAGCCCACGACGAACGAGGTCGGCAAGACCATCTGATCCGAATGCCAATGCGCATCTTCACCATTGGTTATGAAGGCGCGACGGCCGGCGAGTTCGTCGCCGCGCTGCGGCAGGCGGGAGTGAAGCGGGTGATCGACGTCCGGGCGTTGCCGAATTCGCGGCGCCCGGGCTTTTCCAAGACGCCGCTGCGAAATGCGCTGGCGGAAGCCGGCATCGACTATGTTCATTTGCGCGCGCTCGGCACTCCGGCGGAGGGGCGGGCGGCGGCTCGGGCCGGGCATATCGAAGAGCTGGTGCGCATCTACGCCGGCCAGCTCGAACTGCCCGAAGCCATGGCCGAGGGCGCGCAGATGCTCGAGCTGGCGAAGGACAAGCCGTCGGCCCTGCTGTGCTACGAGCGCGAGCCCGCCGCCTGCCATCGCTCGCTGCTGCTGCGCGCAATTGCCCCCGGTGCCGAGGTGATCCACCTATACGCCTGAGGCGTCAGCACCCGCCGCCGCTCGATGCCAGCCTTGGCCGTCAGGCCGGCGGCGCGCCTTCGCCGACCAGCAATTCCTCAATGTCGGGGATCGGCCGGTCGGTCATCTCCTTGTTCAAAGTCATCACGATCCGGCGCTCGACCTCCTTGTGCAGCTCCTTGCGGAGCACGCCCAAGGCCCTGGGCGGGGCGATCACCGCGAGCGCGTCGAAATCGTTGCGCAGCGCCCGCCGCTTCAGTTCGTCGGCGGCATCCTTCACCCAGCGATCCTCATCCTGCTGGTGGAAGTCGGTTTCCTCCATCGTGTCGCGGCCGATGCCCACTCGCGGCGACTGCGTTCCGGGCCCATCGGTCTTGATCTCGCGGTCCTTGCGATCGTGACGGAAGTCATGGGATTCGGTGCGCAGGTCGATCTGGTTCTGGTCACCGTGATTGCGCAGGAGGAGCATCTTGCGGCCGTCGGCGACCAGGACCAGGGCGTTGTGGGGGAGGGACATCAGAGGCTTCTCCTCGAGTGGGTGTCGCTGCAAGCAACGCCCCCCGCCTTGCCGCCGTTCCCGCTATCCGTCGCTTCCGGAGGCCAGATCCTCGCCGACTTCGGCGCCTTCCTCCGGCGCCAGCTCCTCGATTCCCTCGGGATCGACCTCGTCCTCGGTCTCGTCGATCTTGGCGACGCTGACGACATGCTCGTTCTCGGCGACCCGGAAAATGGTCACGCCCTGGGTGTTGCGGCCCATGATTCGGATGTCGCCGACCGTGGTCCGGATCATCTTGCCCTGGTCGGTGACCAGCATCAGCTGCTCGCCCTGGCGGGCCGGAAAGCTGGCGACGACGCGGCCGTTGCGCTCCGAGGTGTCGATGTTGGCGATGCCCTGGCCGCCGCGGTTGGTGCGGCGATATTCATAGGTCGAGCTGCGCTTGCCGTAGCCGTTCTCGGTGATGGTGAGGAGGAACTGCTCCCTCTCCACCATCTCGGCATAGCGCTCGGCCGGCAGCGTGCATTCGACCTCCTCGCGATCGCGCCAGGGCGGGCAGCGAAGATAGGCTTCGCGCTCCTCTTGGGTGGTGCCGGCGCGGCGCAGGATCGACATCGAGATCACCTGGTCGTCGCCGAGCAGCCGGATTCCGCGAACGCCGGTCGAGGTGCGGCTCTGGAACTCGCGGACGTCGGTCGCCATGAAGCGGATCGCCTTGCCGTTGCGGGTGGCGAGCAGCACGTCGTCCTCCTCGGTCAAAAGCTCGACGCCGATCAGCCGGTCGGTCGGGTCGGCCTGTTCCTCGCTGTCGTCATTCTCGCTCGGGACGTCGACCGAGCCGAAGCGCATGGCGATCTTGCCGGCGGTCGGGACGTTGGTGAAGGCGGCCATGCTGTTGCGCCTTACCGTGCCGTGGGCGGTGGCGAACATGATGTGCAGCCCGCCCCATTCATTCTCGTCCTCGGGCAACGGCAGGACGGTCGAGATGGTTTCGCCCTCGAACAAGGGCAGCAGGTTGATCATCGGCCGGCCGCGGGCGTTGGGCCCGCCTTCGGGCAGGCGCCATACCTTCATCCGATAGACCCGGCCGAGGTTGGAGAAGAACAGCACCGGATTGTGGGTCGAGGTCACGAACAGGTTGGTGACCGCATCCTCCTCCTTGGTGCTCATCCCCGAGCGGCCCTTGCCGCCGCGCTTCTGCTCGCGGAAGACGACCAGCGGCGTGCGCTTGATGTAGCCGGTCATGGTCACGGTCACGACCATGTCCTCGCGCTCGATAAGATCTTCGTCCTCGATGCCCTCGGCCGCCGGCGCGAGATCGGTGACTCGAGGCGTGGCGAATTCGGCCTCGACCTCGTCGAACTCGGCGCGCATCACCTCGTAGAGGCGGGCGCGGTTGGCGAGGATTTCGAGCAGCTCGCCGATGCTTGTCGCCAGCTCGGCCAGCTCGCCGCCGATCTCGTCTCGGCCGAGCGCGGTCAGCCGGTGCAGGCGAAGCTCGAGGATCGCTTTCACCTGGGTCTCGGACAGGCGGTAATGTTTCTTGCTCTTCTGCGGTTCGACGGCCTCGACCAAAGCGATGTAGGGCCGGATTTCCTCCATCGGCCAGCTGCGGTCGAGCAATTTCTCGCGCGCTTCGGCCGGGCTGGCCGAGCCGCGGATCAGCTTCACCACTTCGTCAAGGTTGGTGACGGCCACGACCAGGCCGAGCAGGACATGGGCGCGCTCGCGGGCCTTCAACAGCTCGAATTTCGAGCGGCGGGTGATGACCTCCTCGCGATATCGGACGAAACTTTCGATGATGTCGCGAAGCGTCAGCGTTTCGGGCCGGCCGCCGCGGATGGCGAGCATGTTGGCGGGGAAGCTCGACTGTGCAGGCGTGTGGCGCCACAGCTGATTGAGCACGACCTCCGGGGTTGCGTCGCGCTTCAGATCGATGACGATTCGCACGCCTTCGCGATTGGATTCGTCGCGGATGTCGGCAACGCCCTCGATGCGCTTGTCCTTGGCTGCTTCGGCGATCTTTTCGACCAGACCCGCCTTGCCGACCTGGAACGGAATTGCGGTGAGCACGATCGAGCGGCGGTCGCCGCGGCCCTCCTCGACCTTGTGGCGGGCGCGCATCATGATCGAGCCGCGGCCGGTGGTGTAGGCGCTGCGGATGCCCGACTGGCCGAGGATCAGGGGGGCGGTCGGAAAATCGGGCCCCGGCACATGCTCCATCAGCGCTTCGGAGGTGATCGCAGGATCCTCGATATAGGCGCGGCACGCGGCCAGCACCTCGCCGAGGTTGTGCGGCGGGATATTGGTCGCCATGCCGACCGCAATGCCGCCGGCGCCGTTGACCAAGAGGTTGGGGAAGCGGGCCGGAAGCACCTGGGGCTCGCGCTCGGACGCGTCATAATTGGGCTGGAAATCGACCGTGTCCTTGTCGATGTCGCCGAGCAGGAAGCCCGCAACCTTGGCGAGACGCGCTTCGGTGTAGCGCATCGCCGCCGGCGGGTCGGGGTCCATCGAGCCGAAATTGCCCTGGCCGTCGATCAGCGGCACCCGCATCGACCAGCTCTGGGTCATCCTGGCGAGGGCGTCATAGATCGCGCTGTCGCCGTGCGGGTGATACTTACCCATGACGTCGCCGACGATGCGGCTCGACTTGCGGTACGGCCGGCCGGCGACGTAGCCCGCCTCCTGGCAGGCGTAGAGGATGCGGCGGTGGACGGGCTTCAGGCCATCGCGCACGTCGGGCAGGGCGCGGCTGACGATGACGCTCATCGCATAGTCGAGATAGCTCGACTTCATCTCCTCAACGATCGAGATCGGCGCGATGTCGTTGTCGTCGATATGGCCGGTGTCGTCGGCCGGCGGTTCGGTGGCCAAGGCAAATCCTGTCTAAATGGCTGAAGGGCACAGGCGATGATGCGCTTCTCGAGCGAAGCGCGCCCCCGCCACCACGGCCTAGCCGATACGGTAGCCGAACGCCACCCCGCGCGCGTGCGTACACGCGCGAGCCGGCGCGGAACGATCAGGCCCGCGACCTCTTCCGACCCTGGCTAAACTCGGGGCGGATCGGGGTGGAAAAACGTGCAAGCTCCGATTAAGGCCAAACCACCTAGCGCCGCCGACCCGCATTAGTTCGCCGAACAGGAGAAGATGATGAAATTAATGACCGTTTTCGTGTTTGCGAGCGGCCTTGGCGCATTGCTTCCGGCCACCGCCAGCGCGCAGGTGGACCGGCAGTCGGCAGTCAGGCAGGGGGCCCAGGCGTCGAATTCGCAGCAGGCGGAAGTGCAGCTTCGCCTGTCCCGAGAGGCCGATAAGCCGGTCAGGGAATTGGAAGCGGCGGTCAAGGCGAACGACGTCGCAGCCATTCCCGCGAAACTGGCGGCGGCGCAGGCCGCGGCGCGCACCCCCGACGATCATTATGCCATCGCCTCGCTTCGCCTGGAGGCCGCGACCAAGGCGCAGAACGAACCCGAGGTGCTCGCCGCGGTGGAGGCGATGCTGGCCACAGGCAAGGTGCCCGAGGCGCGCGTTGCCGCGATGCAGATGACTCTGGCGAAGGGCTATTACGCGCTCAAGCAGTACGACCGGGCGGCCCAAACCTTCGAGCAGGTGCTGGCACGCGATCCGCGGAACGTCGACGCCACGCTCCATCTCGCGGACGTCCGCAATGCCCAAGGTCGGCCGGGCGATTCCGTCACACTGATCCGGCGGGCCATCGCCGCCGTCGAGGCGGGCGGCCAGAAGGCAAGTCCGGACTGGTACCGGCGCGCGCTGGCGCGCGGCTTCAACGCCCGGCTGCCGGTGAGCATCGAGGTGAGCCGCGATTGGGTTCGCGCCTATCCGACGACCGACAATTGGAAGGAGGCGCTGCGGCTGTATCGCAACCTCGCTCCGAAGGACGATGTCCTGCTGCTCGACGTATTGCGGCTACAGAGGGCTGTCGGCGCGCTCGACGATGCGCAGGAATATTACAACCACGCCTATCTCGCCATCGCCGAGCGTTACCCGGGCGAATCGAAAGCCGTGCTCGAGGAGGGACTTGCAAGCGGCAAGATCAGCCGCAGCGAGCGCCGGGTGCAGGAGCTTTACACCGAGGTGTCGGGTGGCGCGACGGACCGGGCAAGAGCCTATCTCGCCGAGGGCGTGAAAGACGCTCTAGCCGACCCGCAAGCGCGCCTCGCGCTGCGCTCCGGGGATTCGCATTATGGCTTTGGCGACTATGCCAAGGCTGCAGAGATGTACCGGGCGGCGCTCGGCAAGGCCGGAGCCGATGCCAATTTAATCAACTTCCGGCTTGGGATGGCGCTGGCCCGCGCTGGCGATCACGCGGGCGCCACGGCAGCGTTCAACGCGGTTACCGGTCCCTATTCCGACCTTGCCAAATTCTGGCTCGTCCACATTCAGACAAAGCGCTAGGAAACAACCCTCTAGGTATTGTTTTCCTTGATCTTCCTGTCGTCAGCGACGGGCATGGATCGCCGGGAATAACGACTTCTGCGCCGAATCTAGCCCTGTCCCATTCCGGGATGGTTAAGGCGCTCCGCCTTACGCGCGCGAACGGCTCGGATAGACCGGCCCGGCATGCGTTTCGAGGATGAGAGATTAGCCGGTGCGGTTTGACGATCGCCTGAGGACGGTTCTGGCCCAGCCGTCCAGCGACCCGCACGACTGCGCGGTCCGCTGGAGGCAGCTCGTCGACCTGCTCGCACGCGGCGGACGGCAGGCCCAGGGCGCAATCATCGATGAGGCGATCGCCGCCGTCCAGGCCGACTGGCATCGGGTGGCGGAACCGCTGCGCGCCGCCGCCGCCCGAGCGATCGCCGACCGAGCCCTGCCGATTCCCCTGCTCGCCGCCTTTGCCGGGGACGAGCTTGCCGTCAGCGCTCCGGTCCTGGCCGCGGCCCGTCTCGATTCCGGCGAATGGCAGGAGGTGCTGGCTGCGGCCACAGAGGAGGCAAGGGCGTTCATCCTCTCCCTCCACAGCGAATTGCAAACAAGGCCCCCGGCGCCGGCACCCCCAGAGGCGCCGTCGCCCGAGCCTGCGACCAGCATGCCATCGCCTGCGCCGGCCGTACCGACGATCAGCGACGTGCTCGCCCGGATCGAACGGCTCCGCCAATCCCGGGAGCGCAGCAACGGTGAGCGGCAGCGCCGTGAGGGCGACGGTCGGGGCTCGGGGGCGATCTTTCGCTGGGAATGCGGCCCGTCGGGCGAGATCCACTGGGTCGAAGGGGCGCCTCGAGCCGCCCTCGTCGGCCGCTCGATCGCGCGCAACGAGGAAGAAAGCGAAGGCGTCGACCGGCGGGTTCAGCGGGCCTTCGGGATGCGCGCTCCGTTTCGTGACGCAACACTGACCCTTAGTGGGGAAGGACCCGTCGCCGGCGAATGGAAGATCAGCGGCATTCCGGCATTCGAGCCGACCCAGGGGCGATTCGCGGGATATCGCGGGGTGGCGATGCGCGCCGGGGCCGGGGAGACTCCCCGGCAAGGCGGCCCTGCCGCGCGGCCGGAACCGCTCGATGCCGCGTCGCTTCGCGAGCTTGTCCACGAGATCAAGACCCCGCTCAACGCCATTATCGGCTTTGCCGAGATCATCGACGGACAGCTGCTCGGGCCGGCCGATCGCCGCTATCGCGAGCGAGCAGCCGAAATCGTCCGCCAGGCGAGGCTTCTGCTGTCGGCGATCGACGATCTCGACACCGCAGCCAAGCTGCAGCTCGCTGCCGGTGGATCGGAAACCGCCAGCGACCTTGCCGAAATCGTCTCCACGCTCGCTCCCGAGCTGCGGGAGCAGGCAGCTGCCAGCGGCGCTGCGGTCGAGGTTGAACTGACAGCCGGTCCGGCATCGCTATGCGCCATCGAACCCGTTCTCGCCCGGCGGCTCGTTCGACGATTCCTCAGCGCGGTTGTCGACCTCGCTGGCGCCGGCGAGACCTTGCGCATTGCGTTCGCCATGGCCGAGGGCGGTCGCTGCCAGTTGCGCATTCAGCGGCCTCGGGCGCTCGAGGGTCTCGCGGACGAGCAGCTGTGGGCAGCAACGGACAAGTCGAAGGATGACGGATTGCCGCCCGGCTCAATCCTTTCGTTGCGACTGGTGCGCGGCCTTGCCAGGCTCGCCCGCGGCGAGCTGGTTCTCGCGGCCGACCGGCTCGAGCTGATGCTGCCAGGGCCGGGCAAAGTGGCGCGAGCTTGAATGGCGCCGCAGTGCACCCTATCCCATCACGGCCGGGCGGGCCTGTAGCTCAACGGTAGAGCCGGCCGCTCATAACGGCTAGGTTGGGGGTTCGAATCCCTCCGGGCCCACCAGCAAAGCTACCGAGCGCAGCGCAGCGAATTGCGCGGTCAAATCTGCCGTGCGAGCTCGGCATTGGCCGGTTCGGCCAGCCCCGGATGCGTCGCTGCGGCCGATGGTCGGGGAGACAGGATTCGAACCTGCGACCCTCTGCTCCCAAAGCAGATGCGCTACCAGGCTGCGCCACTCCCCGACGAAAAGGGCCGTTAGCAGCGCCCTATAGCCGATCCCAGATTAATTTGCGTTGGCCGTGGTTTCTGCCTGATTCTGCTGTTCGCCGTCGCCGCCGGCCCGCCCCGTTTCGCGCTCGACGTCATTGACGATGGTGTCGCCCAGCCGCGCCGCCTCGTTGGCGACATCCTCGAGCGCGTTTTCCGCGATCTCCGAGTTGTACTGGACGGTGACCTGATTGTTGCCCGGATCGCCTTCGGCCTGGCAGCCGGCCAGGGACACCAGGAGAAACGGGACGGTGACTGCAATGCGCATGGCCCTGCCTTTCGCTGTGATTCGCCTGCTCAACGCCGCCGGGGCCGTTTCGGCTCCGGCTCGATCCCGCCTGACAGTACAGCCAGCATGGTCGTCCAGGCGGCGACGTTCTGGCGCAGCGTCTCGGGGTCGATCTTGTCGAGCGTATCGTCGGGCGTATGGTGGAGGTCGAAATAATCGGTGCCGTCCTGCCTCAGGCTGACCCCGGGATGGCCGTCGGCAATCATCGCGCTGATGTCGGGTCCGCCCGCAACATCGAGCGAGCCGGGAACGATCCCGAGCGGCGCCAGCGCTCGCTGCAACGCCCGCGCTTCCTCGACCCGCGCCGGACCGAGCTTGCTGTCGACCTTCCATATGCGGCCGGCGCCGAAATCGCTTTCGGCGAGCAGGTAGTGCGGCTGTCCGCCATGCCGCCGCCGATAATCCTCGCCGCCAAGCAGGCCGATCTCCTCGGCCCCGAACCAGACGATCCGAATCGGCCGGAGCGGCCGCCCGATATCCATGATCCTTTTGGCGGCCGCAGCGACGATGGCGCAGCCGGCGGCGTCGTCGATCGCGCCGGTGCCAAGATCCCAGCTGTCGAGATGGCACGACACGAGCAGGGGCGGAGCGTCAGGATCGCGGCCGCCGACCTCGGCAATGACGTTGCCGGATTCGCCGGTGCCGAGCTGGCGCGGAGTTAGCACGAGCCGCATCCGCACCGGCTGGCCGCGCTTCAGGATGCGCTGTACTTGCTCGGCGTCGGGGATCGACAGGGCCCCGGCCGGGATCGGAGTCACGCCCTCGGCGAAGCTCATCACCCCGGTGTGCGGGTTGCGGTGATAATCGGTGCCGATCGAGCGGATGACGATGGCCGCGGCGCCCTTGCGGCTGGCGACGCTCGGGCCGCGGCTGCGCGGCGCGATCGAAGCGCTGTAGCTCGAACCGTCCTGGGTTCGCGCCATGGCGTGGCTGACGAAAACGATTTTCCCGCGCACCGCTTCGTCGGGCGCGGCCTCGAACTGCTCCATAGTGTCGAAGCCGACGAGCTCCGCCTCGATGCCCTGCGGCGGAGTGGCGGCGCTGTTGCCGAGCGCGGTCACGGCCAGCGGCTGCGGGAAGGGAACGGTGATCTCGGCATGCTCGGCCCCGCGCACCCAGACTGGCACCGGGAAGGTTTCGACCCGGACGTTGGCGAAGCCCATTGCCCGGAGCTTAGCCACCGACCAGGCACGGGCCCGGGCCTCCTGCTCGGTTCCGGCAAGGCGCGGGCCGACTTCGGTCGTCAGCCCTTCGACAATGTCCCACGCATAGTCGTCATGGAGGGCGGCATCGCGCAGCTGGGCGATCTGCGGCGGTACCGGCTGCGGCAGGGCAGGAGAGGCGCTGGCGAGGAGGAAAGCGGCAAAGATGGTGCGGGTCATGGCGGGCGGACTAGCGGCGGCACACCCCGCCTGTCACCCGTCATTCGTCGAAAATCAGAGCAGCCGCATCTGATCGCCTTCCGGCGGCGCGAACAGGTCGGCGCGAAGCGGGAATTTCGCCTGGCGAAGGCCGTAGCGCTTGGCGGCGATGTCGAAGCGGGTGCGAAGAAGCTCGGCCCACGGGCCCTGGCCCTGCATACGGGTGAAGAAATTGGGGTCGTTGTCACGGCCTCCGCGTAGCGAGCGGATGGTCGCCATGACCTTGGCCGCGCGGTCGGGGAAATGCTCGTCCAGCCAGGCGCGGAACAATGGCGCCACCTCGTGCGGCAGCCGCACCGGGAGATAAAATCCACCGCGAGCGCCGGCGGCGACCGCCGCCTCGACGATGGCCTCGAGCTCGTGGTCGGTGATCTGCGGGATGACCGGGGCGATGGCGACGTGGCAGGGGACACCGGCGTCGTTCAGCGCCTTCACCGCCGCCAGCCGCCGTCGCGGCGCCGGCGCCCGCGGCTCGAGCGTTCGTGCGATTGCGGGGTCGAGCGAAGTCACCGAAATGGCGACGGCTGCGATGCCGAGCTCGGCCGCGGGCTTCAGCAGGTCGAGGTCGCGAAGCACTCGGTCGGACTTGGTGGTGATGGTGAACGGGTGGCGGGTCTCGAGCAGCAGCTCGATGACCGAGCGGGTCACCCGCCAGCGCTCCTCGATCGGCTGGTAGGGATCGGTATTGGTGCCCATCGCGATCGGCGCGCATTCGTAGCCCGGGCGCGACAAAGCGGCGTGGAGCAATTGCGCCGCCTTTGGCTTCACGAACAGGCGCGATTCAAAGTCGACACCGGGCGACAGGTCGTGGAAGGCGTGGGTCGGCCGGGCAAAGCAGTAGATGCAGCCATGCTCGCAGCCGCGATAGGCGTTGACCGAGCGGTCGAAGCCGATGTCGGGCGAGCGGTTGCGGGTCAGGATCGACTTGGGATGCTCGATCGTGACTGTGGTCCGCCGCTTGGCGATGCCGTCGATCGCCTCGACCGTGTCGAGCCATTCGCCCTCGGCGACGCGTTCCTTGAGGTTGAAGCGGGTTGGGGTTGCGTTGCGCGTCGCCCCGCGGCCCTTGATCGACTCGACCGGCATTACCCCAGTTTACGGCGCAGGAGGGAACAAATCAAGAACGGTTATTGCGCCGCGGTGTTGAGGGGGGCGCCGGCGACATTGGGTCCGGCTGCTGGAAAACCTGGCCAACGATGCTGGACAAGTGCGGTCAGCGCCGGCGTGTCGGTGCCGCCGAGAGTCTGATAGACCCACATGTTGCGAAGCACCGCCGGCACGTAAAAGCGCGTCTCCCAATAGGGAATGCTCTCGATCCACAGCAGGGGATCGCCGCGGTCGTTGACCACCCAGCGGCCGACCGGCAGCGGCCCGGCATTGTAAGCGGCGATGATCTTGGGCAGCTGGCCTTGGGTGGCCGCACTGCCGCGGATCCGCTCGATGAAGCTCTGGCCGAGCTCGATGTTGAGCATCGGCTCGGCAAGCAGGGCCGGCGAATAGTCGATTCCGTTCCGGCGCGCCACGTCGGACCCTGTAGCCGGCATCACCTGCATCAGGCCGACCGCTCCCGCCGGGCTGACCGCGTCGATCCGGAAGGAGGATTCCTGGCGGATGTGGGCGAGGGCGAGGGCAGGGTCGATCCGCCAGCCGCCGTGCGGCGTCCAGCGCGGCATCGGATAGCGGTCGCGAGGATCGACGACCGCGCCTCTTTGGCCGTTGTGGGCGAGCCAGAATTGGGCGGAGGCGAGGTCGAGCTGCTTGGCAAGCTCGATCAGCGCCTGATGCTCGTGCGGCTGGCCGATCTGCGCCTGGTGGCGAAGCATATCCTCGGCGAGGCGGGTCTCGCCGATCGCCGCGAGCTCGATGGCCCGGCGAAGGTTGGGCAGCGACTGGACATTGGCGTCGCGGCGGCGCGGATCGAGCGGAAGCCGCTTGTCCATCGCCAGCGTCTCGCGAGCGACGAGCCCGTAAAAGCTTTCGGGTGAAGCGGCGGCCGCCCTCAGCAGGGGCGCGACGGCGTGGGGGCGACGGCAGGCCTGCTCGGAGCGCGCCGTCCAATAATGAGCGGCGGCCGACAGCTCGCGCTCGCCGGTCAGCGATGCGACCTGACGGAAGGCGCGCGAAGCCGATTCGCAGTCGCCGAGCCGCCATGACGCCAGCCCGGAGACCCAGGCAGCATGCGCCGCCCAGTCGCCGCCGGCGCCGGCCCGCCAGGCATCGGCGACCCGGCGAGCGTCCTCGTCCTGACCGATCCGGTAATAGGCCCAGGCGACCCGCTGACCGGCTTCGGCGCGGGCTTCGGCGCCGAGCAAGGGCCCGGACTGAACCAGCAGATATTCCGCGCCGGCGGCATCGTTGGCGTTGATCAACGGGTCGAGCGCGGTCCGCAACTGGTCGGCCGCCGGCTCGCCCGAAACCGGCCTTGCGCGAGCCCGTCCCGGGGCGTTGCCGAGCCACACCGTCGGCCGGCGCGGGATCACCAATGGAGCGGCGGTCGCCCCGCGAGTCACGGCGAGGCGCGCGAGCTGCTCGGCGCGCGGCAGGTCGGGCGCCTCGCGCAGCAGCGATTCGATCTGAGCGAGGCTGACCGTCGGCGATCCGCGCGCGGCATAAAGCTCGGCCCTGGCTACGGCAGTGAGGACGCCGGTCGGGAGCGCGGCAATGCCAGCCTGCGCCACGGCCCAGTTTCCGGAGCGGATTGCGTCGAACACTTCCCGCCAATCGCGCGGCACCCGCACCGCTGGAGCCTGCACCGGCGCAGCGCCGATCGGCGGCGCCGCCACGGCCTCCGGCGCGACCTGCGGCGCCTGGCCGTCCGGTAGCGGTGCGAGCGGGTCCGCGGGCTGCGCCGACACCATCAGCAGTCCGATCGCCAGGCCAGGGTTCAAGCGTCGTTCTCCATCAGCAGAAGCAGGTCGCGCCAGGCATCGGCCTTGCGCGCGGGGGTCTTGATCAGCATCCGCGGGTGAAAGGTCGCGACGGTGCGCACCCCTTCCACCTTGTACACATGACCGCGGGCCTGCGCCACGGGCCGGTCAAGCAGCGCCCGGCACGGGCCGTCGCCGAGCAGCAGCAGCCGCTTCGGCCTGGCCAGCGCGACATGGCGCCGGGCGATTTTCGCCCAGGCGGAAAGTTCCTGGGTGCCCAATTGTCCTCCCGGCGCATGGAAACAGGACAGAGAGGCGACATAGGCTTCGTCCGTGGCGATGCCGATGGCGGCAAGCAAACGCTGCGCGAGTATCCAGGAGTCGCCGCCAATCGGCTGGCCCGAAGCGGCATCCTCGGCCGACGGAGCATCGGCCATCAGCATCAACGGCGCGCCTTCGACGCCCACTGGGAGCACCCGGCGGCTGGACAGTCCGTCCCCAGGAAGTGACGCGCTCTCTCCAAGCCACGCCCGGAACGCCTCCAAAGTATCCGGCACGCCCTCTTGCGGAGTTGGCTCCAAGGCTTCCGCTGCGGGCTTGGCAGGTGCCGGGGCGAGCCAGTTGCGGGGTTCCTCCTGGATGGCGACGTCCACCCCGGCCTGGAGCCACCAGGCAAGCGCGCTTCGCGCCGCGACCGCGTCGATCGGAGTTTCCCCGCCCATTGCTCAAATTCTCTCCGCCATTGACGGCGCGGTCAAGGAATTGGCAGGGCTCGCTGGTCGAGCCGCCTCGCTGGCACGACGAGCGGCGCGCCGGGGCGCGTCCCGAAAGGAGCGCAAATGGCCGAACGCGAGTCCATGCCCTATGACGTGGTGATCGTCGGCGCCGGACCGGCAGGGCTGACGGCGGCGATCCGCCTCAAGCAACTGGCAAGCGAAGCGGGGCGCGAGCTTTCGGTTTGCGTGCTCGAAAAGGGCAGCGAAGTGGGCGCCCACATCCTCTCCGGCGCGGTGATCGACCCGCGTGCGCTCGACGAGCTGATCCCCGACTGGAAGGACAAGGGCTCGCCGCTGACCGTGCCGGTGACCGAGAACCATCACTGGGTCCTGACCGCCAAAGGCAAATGGGGGATGCCCGAATGGCTATTGCCGCGCTTCATGCACAACAAGGGCATGTACACCTTGAGCCTCGGCAATTTCTGCCGATGGCTTGCTGGGCAGGCCGAAGAGCTCGGAGTCGAGATCTTTCCCGGCTTTCCGGCCGATGAGGTGCTGTTCAACGCAGATGGGTCGGTGAAGGGCGTCGCCACCCGCGACATGGGCATCGCAAGGGACGGCAGCCATCGCCCCGATTACCAGCCCGGGATCGAGCTCCATGCCCGTTACACTTTCCTTGCAGAGGGCGCGCGCGGCCATCTGACCAAGGGCCTGGTCGAGCGATTCGGTCTGCGCGAGACAAGTGGGCCCCAGGTTTACGGCATCGGAATCAAGGAATTGTGGGACGTTCCTGCCGACAAGCACAAGCCGGGGCGAGTGATCCACACCCAGGGCTGGCCGCTTGAGGACGCGTGGGGCGGAAGCTTTCTCTATCACCAGGAGAATGGCCAGGTCGCCTTAGGCTTCGTCGTCGCGCTCGACTATCGTAACCCCTACCTCTCGCCGTTCGAGGAATTCCAGCGGTGGAAGACTCATCCCGCAATCCGCGCAGAGATCGAGGGCGGCCGCCGGGTGTCCTATGGCGCGCGGGCGATCAACGAGGGCGGATGGCAGTCTATTCCGGAGCTGGTGTTCCCCGGCGGCGCGCTGATCGGCTGCTCGGCAGGCTTCGTCAACGTGCCGCGGATCAAGGGCACGCACACTGCGATGAAGTCGGCGATGCTCGCCAGCGAGGCGGCATTTGCCGCCATCGTCGCCGACCGGTCAGGGGACCGGCTCGACGAATATGAGCGGAATTTGCGGTCGAGCTGGGTCGACAAGGAGCTGCGGATGGTCCGCAACGCCCAGCCGGCGGTGGCGCGATGGGGGGGCATGCTCGGCACGCTCTACGCCGGTTTCGACATGTGGCTCGGCCAGCTCGGAATTCGCCTGCCCTGGACCTTGAAGCACCATGCCGACCACACGACGCTCTGCCGCAAGGAGCATGTCCGGCCGATCGCCTATCCCAAGCCCGACGGAGTGCTGACCTTCGACCGCCTGTCGTCGGTGTTCATCTCCAACACCAACCACGAGGAGGACCAGCCGGTTCACCTGACGCTCAAGGATCCGGCGATACCGACGCGGATCAACCTGCCGGTCTATGCCGGGCCGGAGCAACGTTACTGCCCAGCGGCCGTTTACGAATACGTCGAGGGTGCCGATGGAGAGCCGCGGCTGCAGATCAATGCCCAGAACTGCGTCCATTGCAAAACCTGCGACATCAAGGACCCGATGCAGAACATCCACTGGGTCGCTCCAGAGGGCGGGGGAGGCCCGAACTATCCGAACATGTAAGGCACTCGCGCTGGCAGTTGCGGCGGTGCCGGCGCTGGTGCTGGCGGTACCAGCTGAGGCGGCGCGTTCGAGCTCGCCCAAAGATGCGGCGCGCACCTACGTCGAGGCGCGGGCGGCATCGCTCAGTGGCGATCACGGCCGCTCGGCGCGGCTCCTCGCGGCGCTTGCTCAGTCGCAGCCCGGCGACTTGGGAATTACCCGCAGGGCGCTGTCGGAAGCGATCGGGGCCGGCGACATGCGGCTGGCGCTGCGGCTGGTCCGCAGGCTTCCACCCGACCGGCTGGGGGTCGACGCGCGACTGTTGCTTGCAGCCGAGGATCTGCGGCGGCGGCGTCCGGGCGATGCCCTGCAGCGGCTCGCGGTCGAGGATGGCGAGGGCAATCTTGCATTCCTGACGCCCGTCCTCGCCGCGTGGGAGGCTGCCGATCGCGGCGATTCCGCAGCCGCCGTTGGCGTGTTCGAACGGATGCCGGAGGGGAGCCTGTCCCGCGGCTACGGGCCCGAACACCAGGCGCTGATTCTCATCAAGTTTCGGCGAACCGCCGAGGCCGATGCGATCGCCCGACGGGCGGTCGAAACGGCGGGCCCGCGCGCGAACCGGCTTCGACTGGCCTTTGCCGACGCATTTCTGGCCGCCGGCGATCGCCAGCGCGCGATGGGCATCCTCGAAGGCATGGGCCCCGAAGGCTGGGCGGCGCAGCGCCTGATCTCCGCCGGTCGCCCCACGGGTGTAGGCATCAACAGTAGTGCCGATGCCTTTTCGGAGCTTTTGCTCGGCCTGGCTGTGGATCTCAGCCGGATGAACAGCGAAGCGCTGCCGATCGGCTTCGCCCAGATTGCCCGCTACGCCGCTCCGAACAGTGCCGCGGCAGCAGTACTGCTCGGCATTCTGCTCGACCGTCGGGGGCGTACCGAGGACGCGCTGGCAGTGCTTCGCACCGTGCCGATGACCAGCGCGCTGTCGGCGCACGCCCGCGATGCCGAATCGCGTGTTCTCGTCCAGGCCAAGCGGTTGGATCAGGCGCTCGCCCACGCCCGAACGTCCGCTGCGCGCAGCGACGCGTCCAGCGGCGACTGGGCCCGGCTCGGCGACGTCCTTCACGAGGCGAAGCGATACGATGAAGCTGCCGATGCCTACGACCGCGCCATCCAGCTGAGCCGGAGGCCGCAGGCACGCGAAATCTGGCCGCTCTACCTGCTGCGCGCCAGTGCTCTCGAGCGCGGCAAACGCTGGCCCGAGGCCCGTTCCGTGCTCGAATCGGCACTCAGGATCGCGCCCGAAGAACCGTTGATTCTCAATTTCCTCGGCTACGCCAAGCTCGAGCGAGGCGAGGATATCGACGCGGCCGAGGCGATGATCGTCAAGGCGGTGGCGCTGGCGCCGGACGACGCCTCGATCATCGACTCGCTCGGCTGGGCGCAGTTCAAGCAGGGCCGGGTCGACGAGGCAATCGAGACTTTGCAGACGGCTGCGGTTAAGGATCCCGAGCAGGCCGAGATCCACGAGCATCTCGGCGATGCGCTGTATACCGCCGGCCGCAAATATGAGGCGCGCTTCGCCTGGAGGGCGGCGCTGTTTACCGCGGAGGACGATGTCGCCGGGCGGATCCGGGCGAAGATCGAATGGGGCCTGACCCCGGCGACCGCCGCGCCTTGAGCGCGTTTCACGAAACCGCGCACGCCAAGCTCAACCTCGCGCTGCACGTGCGCGGCAGGCTCAGCGACGGCCGGCACCGGATCGAAACGATTTTCGCTTTTTGCGAGGATGGCGACGAACTCGGCGCACAGCCTCACGAGCATGTGCATATTCACGTGCAGGGCCCGATGGCGGATCAGCTCGCCGGTCCCGGTCAAAACCTGGTGTCCAGGGCAGCGACCATGCTGATGCTGGAGAAGGCGTGCGCGGAACCGAACATGCTCGACGGTGGAGCTTGGATCACGCTCGACAAAAGATTGCCGGTCGCGGCCGGGCTCGGCGGCGGCTCGGCCGATGCCGCGGCGGCGCTGCGCCTGTTAACGCGCATGTGGAACCTCGGCCCCGTGACGGCCGAGGAAATCGCACCGAGGCTTGGCGCCGACGTTCCGGCTTGCCTGCTGTCGCGCCCGTGCAGAGGTTGCGGGGCGGGGGACGAGATCGAACCGATCGAGCTGGCGGAGCTCAAAGGAAAGCCGGTCCTGCTGGTCAATCCCGGCGTTCCGCTGGCGACGGCGGACGTATTCGCGGCCTGGGACGGGATCGATCGCGGGCCGCTGACGGACTGGCGTCACGGGCGCAACGACCTCGAAGCTCCGGCGATCGCGCTGGTGCCGGAAATTGACGAGGTCCTGCAGTGGATGCGGGCCCGGCCCGGAGCCGAGTTCGTCCGCATGTCGGGCAGCGGCGCGACCTGTTTTGCCCTGTTCGGCGACGCAGCCGTTCGCGATCGCTCGGCCGAATCGGTTCCGGGGCATTGGTGGCACATGGCGACACGGTTGCGCTAAGGGCGCTATCCATGCGCCCGATCCTCACATCCGAAGCGATGCGCGCCGCCGAGCAGGCAGCCATTGATGCCGGGACCAGCGTTGAGACCTTGATGGAGCGCGCCGGCGCGGCGCTCGCTGAAGCCGCCTGGCGCTTTGCCGGTCCGCGCGCAACCTTGGTCCTGTGCGGTCCCGGCAACAACGGCGGCGACGGCTATATCGCCGCACGCCTTCTCGCCGAGCGTGGAATGACGGTGCGGGTCGCTGCGCTCGGCGAGCCGAAGAGCGCGGCGGCGGGGTGGGCGCGACGCGCATGGCGGGGCGATGTCGAGCCGCTGGGGGCGGACACAGCGGCGGATTCCTTATTGATCGACGCATTGTTCGGAACGGGTTTGAGGAAACCGCTGGATACCATTGTTTCACAACAGCTTTCAAGGCTTACGGATGCGGCCGCGATCCGCGTCGCCTGCGATATTCCGAGCGGAATCGACGCCGACAGCGGCGCCGAACTGGGTGAAATTGCGAATTTCGACCTGACGGTGACGTTCGGAGCACTCAAGCCGGCCCACCGGCTGCATCCGGCAATTGGCAGGTGCGGTCACGTCGTCCTCGCCGACATCGGCATCGAAGCTTCGCGAGAGTGGCACGAGATCGGCGCTCCCAGCCTGCCGGCGCTCGACCCGGGTGCACACAAGTACGACCGCGGCGTGGTCCACTGCCTCGCCGGCAAGATGCCGGGCGCGATCGCGCTCGCCGCGACGGCCGCCGCGCGGGCCGGGGCCGGCTACGTCAGGGTCAGCACCTCGCGAAGCCTCGACAATCTGCCCTCGGCCGTGGTGCAGACCGATACCGCCCTCCTCGACGACGAGCGCATCGGCTGCCTCCTGGTCGGGCCGGGAATGGGCGACGTGCCGCAGATACTGACCCTGGCGCTGACGTCGCGCGCTGCCAAGGTCATCGACGCCGATGCCATCAGCCATCTCGGCGAGCCGGAGCGGCTGCGCGGCCAGGACGCCATCCTTACCCCACACGAAGGCGAGTTCGAGCGCCTGTTCGGGGATATACCCGGGAGCAAGGCCGAGCGGGCGCTGCAGGCGGCGCGGCGATCGGGCGCCGTTGTGGTCTACAAGGGGCCGGACACGCTGGTCGCGTCGCCCGACGGCCGGCTCGGCTTCGCGCCGCCGGCGCCCGCCTGGTTGGCGACGGCGGGAACTGGCGACGTTCTCGCCGGGATGGCGGCGGCTATTCGGGCGCGAGGCCTGGCGGCGTTCGAAGCGGCCTCTGCCGCCGTCTGGCTGCACGGCCGCGCCGCCGAGATTGCCGGGCCATATCTGATTGCGGACGATCTCGCTGCCGCCATTCCCGAAGCGCTTGCGCGGGTTCGATGAGCGAACTGATCGTTCGAATCGCGGCCCGCGGCGACGGGGTGACGGCGAGCGGCCGCCATGTGCCGTTCGCGGTGCCGGGCGACGCATTGCTCGACGACGGCGCGCTCGCCTTCGGGCAGCACCATCAGCAGCCGCCATGCCGCCATTTCCCCGAGTGCGGCGGCTGCCAGCTGCAGCATGCCGACGACTGGGGCTATCTCGGCTACCTTTCCGACCGGGTTCGAAACGCGCTCGATCAGCACGGGCTCGAGACGGACGCCCGTGAGCCGCATCTCTCCCCGCCCTGCAGCCGCCGTCGCGCGACGCTGCGGGCCACCAGGACCGGCCAAAGTGCGGTGCTCGGGTTCAATGCCGAGAAATCGCACCGAATCGTCGACATGCGCGAATGCCACATCCTTCGGCCCGAGCTGTTCGCTCTCATCGAGCCGCTGCGCGGGCTGCTGGCAATTCTGCTCGGCAGGAAAGGCTCGGCCGAAGTCCAATTGACCCTGGTCGACCAAGGGCCGGACGTGGCCATCAAGGGGGTCCGGGCGGAGGGGCTGGAAGCGATCGAGCACCTGACCCACTTCTGCGGGCGGCACGGGCTTGCGCGCCTCAGCCTCGACCAGGGAGTCGGCCCGGAAACCTTTTACGAGCCGGCGCCCGCGACGATCACACTTTCAGGCGTGCCGGTGACCTTTCCGGTCGGAGCCTTCCTGCAGGCGACAGCCGACGGCGAGGCGGCGCTGGTCGCAGCGGTTCAGGAGATCGCCAGCGGCGCGACCAGCTGTGCTGACCTGTTCGCCGGCCTCGGCACGTTCGCTTTGGCCCAGCCTGCAAAGGTCTATGCCGCCGAAGCCTCACGCGATGCCGCCCTCGCGCTCCAGTCGGCTGCTAACCGCAGCGGCCGCCAATTGTCGGTCGAGCATCGCGACCTCTACCGAAGGCCGCTGGATCCCAGTGAGCTCGCGCGGTTCGACGTCGTCGTGCTCGATCCCCCGCGCGCAGGCGCCGCCGAGCAGGTCGCAGCGCTCGCCGCTTCGTCAGTCACGAAAATCGCTTATGTCAGTTGCAACCCGGCGACGTTTGCGCGCGACGCCAAGGCCTTGGTCGGCGGCGGCTACAAGCTCGAGTGGGTCCGACCGGTCGGCCAGTTCCGCTGGTCGACCCACGTCGAGCTTGCCGCCGGGTTCGCTCGCTAGAGCAGGTCGCGAAGCGCGTTGATCGTCAGCGCCACCAAGGCGACCGAGCTCAAGAGGAACAACAGGAAGCGGTATTTGACGACGTTTATGGTCGCTTGAACCAACGTGTGCATGATCCGGATGATCACATATGCCCAGGCGAGCCACAGATTGGCGCCGCCGCCCGAGCCGATGATGGCGAGGACGAGGGCGACTGCGTAGAAGACCGTCGGCTGCTCCATCAGATGCTGGTAATTGTGGGACTTCCACATCACCTCATCGGGAACCACGCCTTCCAGATTTTGGCCGCGGCCGCCGACCAGGGTGTTGATGTCGATGCCAGCGCGCTTCATTGCCGGGAGGCGCGTCGCCGCCATCCACAGCATGACAATCAGCGACCAGGCCACCAGGATCACGATCGGCAACAATATTGGGCTATAGTCCATCGAACCTCTCCCCCTGAGAAAATGGAGGAGGAGAGGGTGCGTCAGAATGGGAGCCGGCGCAAGAAATCTCGTCCCGGCGATTGTCGGGGAGGGAGGACCATTTAGCGAAGGCCTGAATGGTCGACGGGCTCGTTCTTAAGAACCCCTCCGTCAGCCGCTAAGCGGCTGCCACCTCCCCGAGAAATCTCGGGGGGAGATCAACTAGTCGAACAGCCTGGCAAAACGGCGCTTCTCGCGATTGCGCCAATGGCCGCGGTGGTAAGCGTCGGATGCCAGTAGCGGCAGCACGCTGGTTGCCTCTGCGAACACCATCTGCTCCTGGGCCGTGTCGACCTTGCCCCAGCTGCACGCCTCCTGGAGGGTCGACGAGCTGCACGCGCCGTCGCGAACGTCGGCGACGGTGATCTGGATCGCATATTTGTGCATCTCGACGTCCTCGTGGCCGAGGATCTCGGCGCAGACGACCGTGTCCTGGGCGAAGTTCTTCGGAACACCGCCGCCGATCATCAGCAGGCCCGTGGTGCCCGCTTTAATCTTGATGTCGGTGAGCTCGCGGAAGTCGGCGATGCTGTCGAGAGTCATGTAGGGCTTGCCCTGCTTCATCGCGTCGACCTGATGCTTGACCAGGCCGAAGCCGGCCGAGCTGTCGGTGAAGGCCGGGCAGAAGATCGGCACGTCATGCTCGTAGGCGAGCTTGACCAGGCTGTTGTCCTTCTTGCCGTTGCCTTCGGCAAGCCACTTGCCCATCGCGCGGATGAACTCGCGGCTCGAATAGGGGCGCGGCTCGAGGCTGTCGGCGATTCGACCGATGGTGAAGTCGGTGTCCTGCAGCGCCTCCTCGTCGATGTAGGTATCGTAGATGCGATCGATGTAGAGCGAGCGCAACGTCTTATCGTCAGGAATCTCAAGCGCTTGGTAGTGCTTGTGGCCAAGCGCTTCGAAGAAGTCCATGTCGACGATCGTGGCGCCAGTGGCGACGATTGCATCGACCATATTCGAGCGCACGAGCTCGGCATAGAGGTCCATGCAGCCGCCGGCCGAGGTCGAGCCGGCGACGACGAGGATGACCGAGCAATCCCGGTCGGCCAGCATCTGATTGTAGATGTCGGTTGCGCGGGCGAGGTCGCGGCTGGTGAAGCTCATCTTGCCCATCGATTCGACGATCGGACGGGCGTCGAAGCTGGTGATGTCGATATGCTCGACCGGGCTGGCGAGAAGCTCCGCCTTGCGCGTATCGTTGACCTTCGAGTGCGTGTTCATCTCATGCTCCATACATCCCCACCCGCAAGCGGGAGGGGCAAAGTGGTCCGTTAGCGCCTGGCATCTGCAGGCCAATGGCTGGGCATGTCGTTCGGTTTCACGGGAGGGGACAGCCCCACCCCCCAACCTCCCGGCTCGGGAGGGTTTCTCGCTAAAGCGTCACAACGTTCGAGCGCTGCGGTTCGATGCCCGTGCCGTAGAGCGTTGCCATCGGCTCGTCGTCGACGACTTCCGCCGAAACCGTGCCGAAGCCGTTGAAGCCGGTGCGCATCGCACAGCCGTAGGCGCCGAGCATGCCGATCTCGATATAATCGCCGGGCCTGACGTCGCCCGGCAGCTGGAACGGGCCAGCCATATGATCGAGGTCATCGCAGGTGGGCCCATAGAAGCTGAACTCCATCGGTCGCACGTCCGACTGCTCGTCGCGCAGGAGCTGCACCGGATAGCGCCAGCCGACATGCGCGGCGTCGAACAGGGCGCCGTAAGCGCCGTCATTGATGTAGAGCTCGGCGCCACGACGCTTCTCGACCCGAACGACGAGGCTCGCGTATTCCGCGCAAAGCGCCCGGCCCGGCTCACACCACAGCTCGGCCGAATAGCTGATCGGCAGCTCCTCGAACGAGCGGTGGATGACCTCGAAATAGGTTTCGAGCGGCGGCGGCTCCATGCCGGGATAGCTCGACGGGAAGCCGCCACCGACATCGACGATGTCGACCGTGACCGAGGCCTCGACGATGGCGTCGCGGACTCGCCCCATCGCTTCGGCGAAGGCGGCCGGGGTCATCGCCTGGCTGCCGACATGGAAGCAGATGCCGAGCGCGTCGGCCGCCTGGCGGGCGGCGAACAGCAACGGCTTCACCTCGTGCGGCTCGGCGCCGAACTTCGAAGCGAGGCTTAGCTTGGCATGTTCCGAGCTGACCTGCAGCCGGACCAGAAGGTTGAGGTCGGTGGCGACGGCGCCGTCCGGACTGGTGGTGGCGCGGACGATCTTGTCGAGCTCGTCGAGCGTGTCGAGGCTGAAGGTCTTCACGCCGTGGCGGAAATAGGCCTCGGCGATCGCTTCCTCGGCCTTCACCGGGTGCATGAAGCACTGGACGGCGTCGGGCAGAGTCTCGGCGACCAGGCGCACCTCTCCGATCGAGGCGACGTCATAATAAGTGACGCCCTCGTCCCACAGGATCTTTAGCAGGTCCGGGGAGGGGTTGGCTTTGACCGCATAGAGCGAACGGCCCGAAAACTTCTCGATGAAGAATCGAGCGGCGCGCCGCGCCGCATGGGGCCGCAGCAACGTCACCGGCTGAACCGGGTGCGTTTTCGCAATATCGGCACCACGGCGGGTGCCGGTCGGGGCAGTCGCTAGCCCCAGCGCGCGATGATGCTTGTGCAACTCAAGGGACCTCCAACAGGACAGTTCGACACAAAAGCTGCCTTGCGGTTGGAAGTCCCATGGGGCAGCGGGGGCGCGATATATGGGTGGGGGTCCCCCAAGTAAAGATGTTTCGCGGAGCACTCGCAATGTCGCCGGCGGTTCGTCGCCGCGACGCAACACTTTGGCGAAAGCCTTGAGGATTCAGGCGGTTATCGAATGGTGCAGGTAAGCCACAATGACGTCGCCGAAGCGGCGCGGCGGATTTCCGGACTAGTCGAGCGCACTCCGCTGATCGAGACCGAGGTCGGCGGTAAGCGGTTGTGGCTGAAATGCGAGGCGCTTCAGACCGGCGGCGCGTTCAAGCTGAGGGGCGCCACCAATCGCCTCCTCCAGCTGTCGGAAGAGGAACGGCGGCGCGGAGTGGTCGCATTCTCCTCCGGCAACCACGCCCGCGGGGTCGCCATCGCCGCCCGCCGGCTAGGAATCGCCGCGACCATCGTCATGCCGGCCGACGCCCCCGCGGTGAAGGTCGAGGGAACCAGCGCCGAGGGCGCCGACATCGTCCTCTACGACCGGCGCAGCGAGAGCCGCGAGGAGATTGCCGCCCGGATTGCCGCGGAGACCGGGGCCGTCGTCGTGCCGAGCTTCGACGACCCGGCGATCGTCGCCGGCCAAGGGACGGTCGGCCTCGAGATCCTCGAGCAGATGCCCGAGCCGCCGCCTCGCATCGTCGTCCCCTGCGGCGGTGGGGGCCTTGCCGGGGGAATTGCGCTCGCCTGTCCCGACGCGGAGATCGTCATCGTCGAGCCCGAAGGGTGGGACGACATGGGCCGCTCGCTCGCGGGCGGCGTCATCGTCCCCGTAGCACCCGACGCGCCGCCGACCTTGTGCGATGCCCTGCAAACCCCGCGCGTGTCGCCGATCACTTATGGCATTCTCCAGGAGCGCGGGGCGCGCGCCGTGGCGGTTAGCGATCCGGAAGTGAAGGAAGCGGTGCGCTTCGCCTGGGCAAATCACCGCCTGACCGTCGAGCCGGGCGGAGCGGCGGCTTTGGCGGCATTGATCGCCGGCAAGGTCGCGATCGAAGGGGCGACCGTCGCAGTGCTATCGGGAGGCAATATCGATCCGGTGCTTCACGCCCGGATCCTCGCGGAAAGCGCCTAAGCGGCGGCGTTGCGAGCCTTGTACTCGCCCGGCTCGACATGGACCGGGCTCGACCGCTCGACAGCCTGGGTCAGCTCCTCGAGCTGGGCGGCTAGGGTCTGGAGCTCGGCAGCGAGCGCCTTGGGGTCGGTTTCGGCGACTCCGGCGGAGGCGTCGAGCAGGGTTTCGAGCATCATGGCGATGCAGGGCAGGATCGTCTCCTCGATCCGCTCGAACGCCTCCGCGAGGCGGGCCTGCTGTTCCCCCGGGCTCATCACGGCGATAATGCGCGAAGGGAGTTAAGCGATAATGAAGGGCTCCGCCTCTTGAACGCCATTGCAGCGACGGCAATGTCCCTAGCCATGCTCGGCTCTTTCGCCTTGACCGCCGGCGGGCTTCACCTGGTGATCCGGCGCAAGCAGCGCGGCAAGGGTCTGCTGATGCTGCTCGCGGCAGCCGTGCTGGTCGCCAATGTCGCGATCCTGACGGTGTGAAGCGCGCGGCCTAGCGGATCGGGCAGTCGGGGCTGAGGCGGAAGTCGAGATAGTCGTCGACCGCCTTCATCATCAGCTCGAGCTCGTTGGCGAAGAAATGGTTGGCCCCGGGAATCGTCTCGTGATGGATGGTGATGTGCTTCTGGGTGCGAAGCTTGTCGACCAGCTTCTGGACCGCGCCGGGAGTCACGACCTCGTCGGCCTCGCCCTGGATGATGATTCCCGAGGCAGGGCAGGGGGCGAGGAAAGAGAAATCGTACATGTTGGCGGGCGGGGCGATCGAGATGAAGCCGCGGATTTCGGGGCGGCGCATCAAGAGCTGCATGCCGATCCAGGCCCCGAAGCTGACTCCGGCGACCCAGGTGGTCTCGGCCTCGGGATGGATCTGCTGCACCCAGTCGAGAGCGCTGGCGGCGTCGGACAGCTCGCCGATGCCATTGTCGAACGTCCCTTGGCTCTTGCCGACTCCGCGGAAATTGAAGCGCAGCGTCGCAAAACCGCGGTTGACGAACGTCTTGTAGAGCAATTGCACGATCTTGTTGTTCATCGTGCCGCCCGCCTGCGGATGCGAATGCAGGATCATCGCCACTGGAGCGCGCGGCCTCGGGCCGGGATGGAAACGTCCTTCGAGGCGGCCGTCCGGGCCGGGGAAAATCACTTCGGGCATGTGTGCAATGGCTCGCGTAACAAGGTGGTGGCGCGCCGCGGGTGCGCGTCGGCAGCGGCTCCTATATAGAGACGGCGTCTCAACTGGCAATCGGCAGGAATCCCCGGATTTTGACCGCCCGAACCCGAATCTACCTCGACCATGCCGCGACCACTCCGGTGCTGATGCCGGCGCAGGCGGCCGTCGCCGAGGCTCTCGCGCGCTGGGCCAACCCGAGCTCGCCCCATGCCGAGGGGCGAGCGGCCCGGGCGGCGCTGGAGGAGGCGCGCGGCGCCATCGCCGAGGCGCTGGGCTGGCGGCATGACGTCATCCTCACCTCGGGTGCGAGCGAGGCGATCGCCATCGCCGCGGCCCGCGCCAAGCTGCCGCGGCGGCTGGTCGGCGCGACCGAGCATGACGCGGTGGCGGCGGCGGTGGGGGCCAATGCGACCATCCTGCCGGTGGATAGCGGCGGACTGATCTACCTCGAAGCGCTCGCCGAGGCGCTGGCCGCCGGGCCGGCGCTGGTGGCGGTCCAGCAAGTCAACAACGAAACGGGCGTGATCCAGCCGCTCGCCGAGATTTTCGAGCGGGTGCGAGCTGCCGGCTCGCTGCTGCTGGCGGACTGCGCGCAGGGCGCGGGCAAGCTGCCGCTTCCCGAATCGGACTTCATCGCCGTTTCGGCGCACAAGCTCGGCGGGCCGCCGGGAATTGGCGCGCTGTTGGTCAAGGACATAGCGACCCTCGAGCCGAGCGGCGGGCAGGAAAGAGGATATCGACGGGGAACGGAGAATTTGCCGGCTACGAAAGGATTCGCCGCCGCGCTTCAGTCGCGGCCCTTCGCCGAGGCGATGCCTAAGCTGACACGGCTTCGCAGCATGGTTGAAGAAACTATTGTTCAAGAAGGCGGAATTGTCGTTGCCAGCAGCTCGGAGCGGGTCGCCACCATCGGCGGCTATGCGATGCCCGGGGTCGCCAGCGCCAGCCAGCTCGTCCAGCTCGACCTCGCCGGCTTCGCCGTCTCGGCCGGAAGCGCCTGCTCGTCGGGAAGCCTGAAGCCGAGCCGGGTGCTCGAGGCGATGGGGCTGCCGCAAGAGATCGCCGGCTGCGTCGTCCGGGTCAGCTTCGGGCCCGAGACGAGCGAGGAGGAGGTCGAGCGCTTCCTCGCCGAGTGGCGGCGCATCAAGTCGCGTGCGAAGGCGGCGGCATGATCTATCTCGACTATCAGGCGACGACGCCGGTCGCTCCCGAGGTCGCCGAGGCGATGCGGCCGTGGGCGGAGGAGAGATTCGCCAATCCGCACTCGCCGTCGCGCTGGGGCCGCGAGGCGGCGGCGGCGATCGAGGTCGCTCGCGGCCAAGTCGAGCGCGCCATCGGGCTGGACGGCGGCGGCCTCGCCTTCACCGGCAGCGCGACCGAGGCGATCAACTGGGCGATCCGCGGCACGCTCGAGAAGGCACCCAAGGAGCGCGACCGAATCGTCACGGTCGCCACCGAGCATGCCGCGGTGCTCGACACGGCCGAGTGGCTGGCGGGGCGGGGCGTCGACCTCACCTTGCTTCCGGTCGGTAGCGACGGGCTGATCGACCTCGCCGATGTCAGCCAAGAGCTCGACGAGCGCGTCGCTTTGGTCGCGGTGATGCTGGTCAACAACGAGATCGGAGTCATTCAGCCGGTCGCCGAAGTCGCGCGAATGGCTCATGACGTCGGTGCCTTGATGCTGTGCGACGCCGTCCAGGGGCTAGGCCGCATTAATATTCCCGATGGCCCGGACTTGGTCGCGGTGTCGGCCCACAAGATCCACGGGCCCAAGGGCGTCGGCGCCTTGTGGATGCGCGACGGCATGGAGCCGGCGCCCTTGCTCCACGGCGGCGGGCAGGAGCGCGGCCTGCGCTCCGGAACGATGGCGCCGGCCCTGTGCGCCGGCTTTGGAGCGGCGGCGAAGCTGGCGTCGGAGCGGCGCGGCGTCGACCGCGACCATGTCGAGCGGCTGTGGAAGGCGGCGCTGGAGGCGCTGGGCGAGGGCTGGCTGGTCAACGGCAGCAGCGAGCATCGCTACCGCGGCAACCTCAACCTCCGCCGCGAGGGGCTCGATTCCGCGCGCCTCATCGCCGACCTGCGCGACATCGCCTTCTCGCTTGGGTCGGCTTGCGCCAGCGGCTCGGGCCGGCCGAGCCACGTGCTCCGCGCTCTTGGCCTCAGCGACCGCGAGGGGCGCTCGTCGGTCCGCATCGGCTTCGGCCGCTACACCAGCGAGCAGGAGCTGGTCGAAGCATTGTCGCGGATCGCCGCCGCCGCCCGCGCTCAGGAGGGCGTTGCCGCGTGACCCGGGTGCGCTTTCTCCGTTCGGACGGGGCTTTGGACAAGGAAGTGGAAGCGGCGCCCGGCCAGCGGCTGCTCGACGTCGCCTGGGCCGCCGGTGAGCCGCTCGAAGGCAGCTGCGAAGGGGTGATGGCCTGTTCGACCTGCCACGTCATCGTCGACAGGGCGGATTTCGACAAATTGCCGCCGGCCAGCGAGGAGGAAGAGGATCTGCTCGACATTGCGGCCCACGCCACCCGCACTTCGCGGCTCGCCTGCCAGATTTTGCTGACCGACGACCTCCAGACTCTCACGGTGCGGATCCCGCCCGGCTGGCGCAACTGGCAGGGGCGATAGCCATGAGCAAGGTGCGGTGACGCCCGCGCTGTGATAGAGGCGAGCCGGGAGGTGGAATCATGAATCTGCTTTTCACCGTTTCGCTCCTCGCGCTGGCGTCCCCCGCAGAGGGATCACCCCACAACCACGATCACGCGCCGCAGCTCGGCAAGGTCTCGTTTGAGACGAGCTGCAATGCGAACGCCAACGCCCTCTTCCAGAGCGGCCTCGGTTGGCTTCACTCGTTTGAATATGAGCAGGCGGCGCGGGTCTTTTCGCAAGCCGCAGCGGCCGACACGAGCTGCGCGATCGCGCATTGGGGCGTCGCCGCCAGCTATTACCACCCTTTGTGGGCACCGCCGAGTGCGGCCGAGCTGGAAAAAGCCAGCGGCGCCCTGGCCAGCGCCAAGGCAGCGGGGGCCAAGAGCCCGCGCGAGCGCGACTATATCGCCGCGCTGGAGACCTTCTATCGCGATTCGGACAAGCTCGATCACAAGACCCGGGCACTCGCTTATTCGGCGGCGCTAGAGCAGCTGCACAAAAGCTATCCCGAAGATCGCGACGCGGCGGTTTTCTACGCGCTGTCGCTCGTGGCGGCAGGAATGATGGACAAGGACCCCGACTTTGCGAAGGAAAAGGCGGCCGGGGCGATTCTCAACCAGGTGCTCGCGCAGGAACCCGACCACCCCGGCGTGGCGCATTATTTGATCCACAGTTTCGACTATCCGGCGCTGGCCGAGCTCGCTCTCCCGGCGGCGCGGCGTTACGCCAGCATCGCGCCGGCCTCGCCGCACGCCCAGCACATGCCATCGCACATCTTCGTTCGGCTCGGGCTGTGGGATGAAGCGATCAAGTCCAACCTCGCGTCCGAAGCCGCCGCCCGCTCTCTGGCACAGGCGCAGGGCCTTCCGGATTCATCAAGCGAGCGGCTGCACGCAATGGACTATCTTGCCTACGCCTATCTGCAGACGGGACAGGATGCGCAGGCGGAGCGAGTCCTTGCCGAGCTCAACGCGATCCAGCGGGCCGACCCGCCGGTCTTTTCCGTCGCCTACGCAGCGACTGCGATCCCGGCGCGCCTCGTGCTCGAGCGACGGATGTGGAAACAGGCGGCAATGCTCGAGCTGCCGGACAATGTCCGCAATCTCGCGCCGCTGGACCAGTTCAAATGGGGGCAGGCGCACCTCCACTTCGCGCGCGCGGTCGGCGCGGCGCGCAGCCGGGATGTGGCCCGCGCCCGCGACGAACTGGCGAAACTGACGGCATTGGAAGAGGCGATCACCGTGCCTGCCGGCAGCTACGACTGGCGGACGCAGGTGTCGATTGAGCGACAAATCGCTCAAGCATGGCTGGCCCATGCCGAAGGGCGGGGCGATGAGGCCGTTCGAGTCATGCGGGCGGCCGCCGACCTCGACGACGCCAGCGAAAAGCATCCGGTCACCCCCGGCGCGATCCTGCCGGCCCGGGAGCAGCTCGGCGAGCTGCTGATGGAGCTTGGCGATGCCCGAGGCGCATTAGCCGAATATGAAATGTCGCTGACGCGGTCGCCGCGGCGGTTGGCCGGTGTCTATGGGGCTGCGCGCGCGGCAAAGCTGGCTGACGATTCGACGAAAGCTCGAACCTATTATGCCCAGCTCGCCGAGCTGACCGCGAACGGCGAGGCGAGCCGTGATGAGATCAAGGAGGCCCGGGCTTTCGCCGCCGAGCTCGCCCTGCGCTGACGCGAGGCCTGTCACAGAAACTGGAGCCGGTCTGGGGCTTTGCTTGAGATGCCTCCCGCCCGCCGGGTTGCCGCTGGTCGCGTAAAAGCCTTGCCGCTGCCGACGGCAACGTCCTCCCGCGACGGCGGCTTGGCTCGTGATGCGGGGATTGCAGAAGGCCCAGCCGGCAAGCTGCAATCCGACGGCATCGCCGGCCTTGCCTCGCCCGCGCCGCTCCCCCATATGCGCGGCGGGAGTCGGGCGGACGAGGCAGTCGCCAACCTGGTCAGGTCCGGAAGGAAGCAGCCACAACGATTTCGCTTCGGGTCGTTCCGGCTCCCACTTCCCCGTCACCGAAGCGAAGCAATCCACGTGCAGATTATGGATTGCCGCGGCGCTGCGCGCCTCGCAATGACGGCTGTATGCCCCTAAACCACCCGCGATGACCGACGACGAATCGCCAGCGCTTGGGCTCGACCTTCCCGAAGTGCCGCCGGGCGCGGCGCCCTATCGCGTGCTGGCGCGCAAATACCGGCCGCAAAGCTTCGCCGAGCTGATCGGCCAGGACGCGATGGTCCGCACCCTGGCCAATGCCATCGAGCGCGGGCGGATCGCCCATGCCTTCCTGCTCACCGGGGTTCGCGGCGTCGGCAAGACGTCGACCGCACGGCTGATCGCCAAGGCCCTGAACTGCGTCGGGCCGGACGGGCAGGGCGGACCGACGATCGAGCCGTGCGGCCAGTGCGAGCCGTGCCGTGCAATCGCGGAAGGGCGCCACATCGACGTCATCGAGATGGACGCGGCCAGCCACACCGGCGTTGACGACGTCCGCGAGGTCATCGACGCCGTGCGCTATGCGTCGGTCAGTGCCCGCTACAAGATCTACATTATCGACGAAGTCCACATGCTGTCCAAGAACGCCTTCAACGCCTTGCTGAAGACGCTCGAGGAGCCGCCGGGCCATGTGAAGTTCCTGTTCGCCACGACCGAGGTCGACAAGGTGCCGCTGACGGTGCTGTCGCGCTGCCAGCGCTTCGATCTGAGGCGAATCCCGGCCGAGGCCCTGGTCGACCATTTTGCCCAGGTCGCCCAGGCCGAGGGTGTCGCGGTCGAGGGCGAGGCGCTGGCAATGATCGCCCGCGCCGCGGAAGGCTCGGTTCGCGACGGCCTGTCGATCCTCGACCAAGCGATCGCCCACGGCAGCGGCTCCGTCAGCGCCGAGCAGGTGCGCGACATGCTCGGCCTCGCCGATCGCGGACGGATCCAGCGGCTGCTTCGGCTGGTGCTGTCCGGCGATTCGCCGGCGGCTCTATCCGAGCTCGACGAGGCGCATGCGCTCGGCATCGACCCGGCCTCGCTGGTGCGGGGATTGATGGAGTCGCTGCATTCGGCCACCCGCGCCAAGGCGGGCGGAGCCGCCGACCCGTTGCTGACGGCCGAGCAGAGGCAGTTCGCCGACGAGCTCGCCTCGTCGCTTGGCTGGGGGCAGATCCACCGGCTGTGGCAGATGCTCTTGAAGGGCCTCGGCGACGTCGTCGCCGCCCCCGACCCGCAGGAGGCGGCGACGATGGTGCTGCTGCGCCTGATCCACGCCGCCGACCTGCCCGACCCGGCGGCAATCCTCGGCCGGCTGGAAGGGCAGGCGCCGGCCGCCAAGGACGCTTCGGCCTCCGCTCCGGTGGCTCCGGCCGCTCCCGCCGCCAGCCTTCCAGGCGACTTTCCCGCGCTGATCACGACGCTCGAGCGCGGCGGCCGCGCTCAGCTGGCGCTTCAGCTCCACGACCAGGTCGGGCTGGTGGCTTTCGCTCCCGGCGAGCTCAAGCTCAAGCCGCTTCGCCCGCTCGGCCCCGAATGGCCGCGTGAGTTGGCCGGCGCCCTGAAGCAGCTGACCGGCGCGTCCTGGCAGGTGACCTTGTCCGACGAGCCGAGCGAGCCGTCGCTGCTCGACCAGGAAAAGATTGCCGAGGAGCGCGTTCGATCCGAAGTGCTTGCCGACGCCAATGTCCGGGCGGTGCTCGACGCCTTCCCGGACGCGAGCCTGGAATCCTTCACCACCAAAGGGGCCTGACATGCCGAGCTTCGAAGAAATCATGCAGATGGCGCAGAATGCGCAGGCCGAGCTTCAGAAGGCCCAGGAGAATCTCGACCGGGTCGAGGTCGAGGGCGCGTCCGGCGGCGGGCTGGTGACGATCCGCGCCACCGCCAAGGGCCGGATCCTGTCGGTCGACCTCGACGACCGCCTGCTCCAGCCGTCGGAAAAGGCGATGCTCGAGGATCTGATTGCGGCCGCCATCAACGACGCCCGCGGCAAGGCCGACACCGCCGCCGCCGCGGAAATGCAGAAGGTGCAAAGCGCGCTGCCGATTCCGCCGGGACTGAAGCCGCCCTTCTGACCGTTGCCTGGCCGCAACAAAGCGGTTGTGCGCTAGGCTTTTCCTCGTCAACAATGGCCCGACAAGCCATGGAGGGGAGAATGGCGCTCGGCGCAATGCAGGATTGGCCGCTTCGGGTCATGCGCCTGGTCGACCATGCCGAGCGAGAGCATGGCGACGGCGAGATTGTTTCCGCCTGGGCCGACGGCAGCGTCACCCGAACCAATTGGCGCGAGGTGGCGCACGACGCTCGCAAAATGGGGCAGGCGCTCGAGCGGCTCGGAATTCGCCCCGGCGACCGGGTCGCGACCCTGGCGATGAACCACGCCCATCATCTGCTCGCATGGTACGGCGCGATCGGAATGGGGGGCATCCTCCATACGATCAATCCTCGGCTGTTTGCCGACCAGCTCGAATATATCGCCAACCACGCCGAGGACCGAGTGCTGCTCTACGACCGGATCTTCACTCCGCTGGTCGAGAAGATGAAGCCGCTGTGGACGACCATCGAGCATTACATCTGCTTCGACGCCGCCGAAGGGGAGCACGGCCCCTCGACCAAGCTCGGCACAGGATTCCGGGAATGGATCGACGCCGAGGACGGCGACTACCAATGGGTCGAGGGCGACGAGCGCGACCCGATCGGGCTCTGCTATACCTCCGGGACGACCGGCAACCCGAAGGGGGTCCTCTACGAGCATCGCTCGACCATGCTTCACACCATGGCGGAGGCCTCGCCCGATATTTTCAACCTGTCGAAAGGGGCGGTGGTGCTGCCGATCGTGCCGATGTTCCATGCCAATGCCTGGGGCGTGCCATGGGCGGCGCCCATGGTGGGTTGCAAGCTGGTGCTGTCGGCCGACTATCGGCCGGACAAGATGTGCGACCTGATGCGGGACGAGAAGGTCACCCATTCGGCCGGCGTCCCGACCATCTGGCTGACGATGATCGAGCATGTCGAGCGCACCGGCGCCGATCTCGGCGATCTCAAATATGTCACCATCGGCGGGTCGGCGGCCCCGCGCGCGATGATCAAATGGCTGCGTTCGAAGGGCATCGAGGTCACTCACGCCTGGGGAATGACGGAAACCTCGCCGATCGGCACTTGCGGCGCCCGTCCGCAGGGTTGGGAATCGATGAGCGACGAGGAGAAGCTCGAATATACCGCGCGGCAGGGTCGCGCGCCGTTCGGGGTCGAGCTCCGCATCGTCGACGACGAGGGCAACGTCCTGCCCCGCGACGGCCAGTCGTCGGGCCGCCTGCAGGCCCGCGGGCCGTGGGTGATCAGGCGCTATTTCAAGGCCGAGGAGGACGCAACCGAGGATGGCCAGTGGTTCGACACCGGCGACGTCGCCGTCCTCCACCCCGACGGCACCATGCAGATCACCGACCGCTCCAAGGACGTGATCAAGTCGGGCGGCGAGTGGATCAGCTCGATCGAGCTGGAAAATGCGGCGGTCGGTTGCGCTGGGGTCGCCGAGGCGGCGGCGATCGGCATCCCACATCCCAAATGGGACGAGCGGCCGCTGCTGCTCGTCGTTCGGGCGCCCGGCAGCGAAGTTAGCGAGCAGGACATTCGCGACCATCTCAAGTCGTGCGTGTCGAGCTGGTGGCAGCCCGACGCCATCGAGTTCGTCGACGAGCTCCCTCACACTGCGACGGGGAAACTTTCGAAGCGGACGCTCCGCGAGCACTATCGCGACTACCGCTTCGAAGGTGTCGAGGAGATGGTGGGGCGGGACTAGCGCCGCTCGCTGGGGTGGAATTCCCCGCCGCCATCGCCTAACTGCGCGCCAACTCCATACCAGCGAAGGAAGTCCGCGCCCTCATGGCCGCACAGTATAGCTTTGTGATGAAGGGGCTGACCAAGGCCTTCCCGGGCCAGAAGCCCATCCTCAACGGCATCCACCTGCAATTCTATCGCGATGCCAAGATCGGCATCGTCGGTCCCAACGGCTCGGGCAAGTCGACCTTGATGAAGATCATGGCCGGCCGCGACAAGGAGTTCACCGGCGAGGCCTGGCCGGGCGAGGGCATCCGCGTTGGCTATCTCGAGCAGGAGCCGCAACTCGACCCGGCCAGGACGGTCAAGGAAAATGTCATGGACGGGGTTCGGCCCATCGCCGACATGATGGAGCGGTTCAACGCGATCTCGGCGCAGATGGCCGATCCGGGCGACGAATTCGACGCGCTGATGGCGGAGATGGGCGAGCTCCAGGAGAAGATCGACGCAGTCGACGGCTGGACGCTCGACAACCAGCTCGAGATCGCCATGGACGCGCTGCGCTGCCCGCCAGGCGATGCATCGGTCGACAAGCTATCCGGCGGCGAGAAGCGCCGGGTCGCGCTCACCCGGCTGCTGCTGGAAAAGCCCGACATATTGCTGCTCGACGAGCCGACCAACCATCTCGACGCCGAGAGCGTCCAGTGGCTGGAAAAGCATCTGATCGACTATCCGGGCAACGTCATCCTCGTCACCCACGACCGCTATTTCCTCGACAATGTCGTCAACTGGATCCTCGAGCTCGATCGCGGCCGTTACTACGTCTACGAAGGAAACTATTCCACCTACCTGGAAAAGAAGGCAAAACGCCTCGAGCAGGAAGAGCGCGAGGAAGCCGGCAAGCAGAAAGCGATCGCCGACGAGCTGGAATGGATCCGGCGCTCGCCCAAGGCGCGCCAGGCCAAGTCCAAGGCCCGCATCAAGTCGTTCGACGCCTTGGTCGAGGCGCAGGAGAATCGCGCTCCCGGCAAGGCGCAAATCCTCATCCAGGTGCCCGAGCGGCTCGGCGGCAAGGTGATCGAGGCCAAGGGGCTGACCAAGGCCTATGGCGACAAATTGCTGTTCGAGAATTTGAGCTTCTCGCTGCCGCCCGGCGGGATCGTCGGAGTGATCGGCCCCAACGGCGCCGGCAAGACGACCTTGTTCAGACTGATCACCGGCCAGGAGCAGCCGGATTCGGGCGAGATCGAGGTCGGCCCGACGGTGCACCTCGGCTACGTCGACCAGTCGCGTGACGCGCTCGATGCGAAGAAGAACGTCTGGGAGGAGATTTCCGGCGGGCTGGACATCTTCAAGCTCGGCAAGCACGAGGTCGCAACCCGCGCCTATGTCGGCGCCTTCAACTTTCGCGGGCCCGACCAGCAAAAGAAGGTCGGCCAGCTTTCGGGCGGCGAGCGCAACCGCGTGCACATGGCCAAGATGCTGAAGGAGGGCGGCAACGTCCTTCTGCTCGACGAGCCGACCAACGACCTCGACGTCGAGACCCTGCGCGCGCTCGAGGAAGCGCTCGAGAATTTCGCCGGCTGCGCGGTGGTGATCAGCCACGACCGCTTCTTCCTCGACCGGCTTGCCACCCACATCCTCGCCTTCGAGGGCGACAGCCGGGTCGAATGGTTCGAGGGCAATTTCGAGGCCTATGAGGAGGACAAGATCCGCCGCCTCGGCGAGGAAGCGACGCGGCCGCACCGCATGACGTATCGCAAGCTGACGCGGTAGTTCGAGCGAGTGGCCCCGGTCTTCTTGGCCGCCAGTGTCGACATACGTTGCTCGCACGGCGCCAGTCGCGAGACCAACCGGCGATGATCAGCGTCACCTCGCTTCTGTGGATCTGGAAGGGCGAGGCGGCGGGGCGCTGGTATTTTCTCACCGTTCCCGACGAGCAGTCGGCCGCGATCAAGGCGCTTGCACTGGCTGCGCCCCGGGGCTTCGGCTCGGTCAGGGTTGAAGCAACGATCGGCGACGTCCGATGGCGGACGTCACTGTTCCCGCTGAACAAGGGCGGCTATTTGCTTCCAGTCAAGGCTGAGGTGCGGCGCCGCGCCAGGCTTGCCGCTGGCGACGAAGTGACTGTGGTGCTGGTGCTAGTGTAGGCGGAAGATCAGCGCTTGCTGCGAAGCGCCTCGGCATTTCCTTCATAACCGTCGGCCATGGCGCCGAGCATTCGCGCGGCATCGAGATCATGGGTGGCGCGCGCGAGCCGGCGGCAGCGATTGGCCTGGTCGGCCAGAGCCGGCGCCTGCTCGTCGCTGACATCGATCAGCATGTTGACCGCCCCGGTCAACTTACCGGTTTCGTCGAACAAGGGCGTCGGATAGGGGGTGAAGGCGCGGCGGCTGCCGTCCGGGCGAATTGCGATCGCCACCTTGTCGCGAACCTGCTGCTTGCTTCGGATTGCCTCAGCCATCGGGCATTTTTCGTGGGGCAAATAGTCGTCGTGGGTTGTGTGAATGCGCCAGGTGACGCACCACCGATCCTTGCCGAGCTCCGGCTCGCGGCCAGCAAAGTCGACGCATGCCCGGTTCCAGTAGGTCACCAGCCCGTCGGCATCCGTCACATAGATCGGGATGGGAAGGGCATCGAGTACCGACCGATAGCCATTGCCCTCGCGAAGGGCATCGAGAGCGATGTCGAGATATTCGTTGGCCTTGAGCCGCGCGTGCATCAAATGGGGCAATCTAATTCAGGTTAGCCGATACAACCGGCGGCGCGCCTTAGCGTTCCTTTACCAGAAGTGGAAATTTCCCGTTGTGTGTCGGATGGACAACAGTTCGTAGAAGGGCTGTGCCGGCTAGAGGGTCACATCCGCGCGGTTCTCGTCCTGTTCCGCAACTTTGGGATCCCGACCGGTCAGCTTGAGCAGAGCGGCTTCGAAAATCGATCCGCCGGCGGACTTCCAGACATGCAGGCGCTCGGCATCGAAGCGGATCAGGATCACCTCCGGATCGTCCCGTCCCCGTTCGTACCAGGCAGCGACCGACGAACTCCACAGCCGCTCGATCCGCGAGGGATCGCCGTCGATAGCGAGGCTGCCGTGGATGCAGGCGAACAAATCATGGCCCTTGCTCGCGAAGGTGGCGATGGCGCGGCCGCTATCGGCCAGCCGCTTCACCAGCTCGTCCGATCTGTGGGCGAAGAACCAGATGCGCCGGTCGTCGACCTGGGCGGTCATCGGCCGCGTGTGAGCATCGTCGACACCCTGCAGGCCGACCATGAGGAAGGGGGACTCGTCGAGAGCATCCCAAAACTTGCGTTCGAGCTCGGCTTCGCGCGGGCGGTCTGTCGTCATGGCTGAAATCTCCGGCTGCCTGCCGACGCGAACGGGCAGGGAAGGGGCCGGTTCCGCCTAGCGCAGGCGCTTGACGAGGAGGCGGCCGTCGCTCCCCGTCTTGACGTCGAAATTGGGCACCGAGCGGATCAGGTCCGACAGGCGCGTGAAGCCGTAGTTGCGGGTGGCGAAGCTCGACACCGCCTTGGCGCGCTGGCCGAGCTCGGACAGAGTGGTATAGCCCTCCTCGTCGCGTTCCGAGGCCTTGTAGGCGGAGCCGAGCAGGTCGAGCAGCTCCGAGTCGACCGCGCGCTCTTCGCCGGTGACCGCCGATGCCTGCTCGCTCCGGGCGAGGGCGGCGATGTCGAAGAAACGAGTGCAGGCCTGGCGGAAGCCGAGCGGGGTCTTGGCGGTGCCGAACCCGTAGACCGGCAACCCGTCCTCGCGGATGCGCTGCGCAAGCGGCAGGAAATCGCTGTCGCTGGACATGATGCCGAAGCCGTCGACATGGCCCCGGTAGAGCAGGTCCATGGCGTCGATCACCATGCGCATGTCGGTCGCGCTCTTGCCCTTGGCGACGTCGAACTGCTGCATCGGCACGATCGAGTGCAGGCCGGTGAGCTCGCCCCAGCCCTTGAGGCTGGCCTTCGCCCAATTGCCATAGGCGCGGCGGACGTTGATCGTGCCGAGCTCGCCGAGCACCAGCAGAACCTCGTCGAGATGCTCGGGCGAGGCGTTGTCGGCATCGATCAGCAGCGCGATATTGGCGTCGCTGTCGTTAGGGCGGTGGCTGGGGGCGAATCCGGTCATGCGCCCTTCTACGGCGGTCGATGCGGGAACGAAACGCCGTCTCGTGCACTGAAACGCGCACAGGGGTGAGAATTGAAGGAGTCGAGGCGTGATTAGGAAATTTGCACTCACGGCCGCGCTCGCCGGCGGACTTGCCGTCTCCGGCTGCGCGACCCATGATCCATACGGCCAACAGAGCGAGCAGGCTCGCCGCGCTGCGACCGGTGCTGCCATCGGCGGTGCCGCGGGCGCAGTAGCCGGCGCGGTGATTCCCGGCGTCAGCACGGTCGAAGGTGCAGTTGCCGGCGCGGTGCTCGGCGGCGTGCTCGGTGCCGTGGTCAACGGCCGGCAATATTATCGCGATACCCGCGGTTATTGCTATTACGTCGACCAGTACGGCCGTCCGGTCTACAATTACAACGTCCGCTGCTAGTCGGACTGAAGCGGTGAGCGGGCGGGGTTTCGGCTCCGCCCGATTGCCCTATGCGCCGGTCGTCGCGCGTTCCCGTTCGGCCTCGCTCTGGTCGAAGGTCTGGATCACGCTTTCTGGCGGCGGTGAGCCGGCGAGGCTCACGACCACGGCGGCGAGACCGCAGAGCAGGAACCCGGGGACGATCTCGTAAATCACCGAGCTCAATGTGTCGCCGCCGGCCAGAACCGGCGCATAAATCCAGAACAGCACCGTCGCTGCTCCGACCAGCATCCCCGCGAGCGCGCCGTTGCGGGTCAACCGCTTCCAGGTCAGGCTGAGGATGACGATCGGCCCGAAAGCGGCGCCGAATCCCGCCCAGGCATTGGCGACAAGGCCGAGGATATTGCTTTCCGGGTCGAGTGCGAGCCAGGCGGCGACCAGCGCGACGGCGAGCACCGAGGCGCGTCCCACCGTCACCAATTCGCGCTGGCTGGCATCGCGGCGCAGATAGATTCGGTAAAAGTCCTCGGTCAGCGACGATGACGACACCAATAGCTGCGAGGAAATCGTACTCATGATCGCCGCGAGCAGCGCCGCCAGCATGAAGCCGGCAATCAGCGGGTGGAACAGAAGCTGCGACATGACGACGAAAATCGTCTCCGGATCGTCGACGGATATGCCGTTGCGGGTCGCATAGGCGAGGCCGACGAAGCCGGTCGCGAGCGCGCCGATCAAAGTGACGACCATCCAGCTCATGCCGATATTGCGCATGGTCGGAACGTCTCGCACCGAGCGCACGGCCATGAATCGGACGATGATGTGGGGCTGGCCGAAATAGCCGAGCCCCCAGGCCATCGACGAGACAATCCCGATTGCGGTCATCCCGGCGAACAGGTCGAGCGCGTCGGCATTCACCCCGGCAACGTCGCCGCCGATGCCACCGCCGAGCTGGGTGAAGGCAACGAGGGGGACCAGCACCAGCGCGATGAACATGATCGTGCCCTGGACGAAATCGGTGAGGCTGACGGCGAGAAAGCCGCCGACCAGGGTGTAAGCGAGGACCACTCCCGCGGTGACCCACAGGCCGAGCGCGTAGTCGGCGCCGAACGCGGTTTCGAACAGCTTGCCGCCGGCAACCAGCCCGGACGAAGTGTAGAGCGTGAAGAAAATGATGATGACGAGCGAGGCGATGACCCGAAGGGCGTGGCTGCGGTCCTCGAAGCGCTTTTCGAAATATTCCGGAATGGTGATCGCATTGCCGGTCCGCTCGGTGTGGACACGCAAGCGCGGAGCGACGATCAGATAGTTGAGCAACGCGCCAATGACGAGGCCGATGGCGATCCAGCCGGCGCTGAGGCCGGAGACGAAGGCAGCGCCCGGCAGTCCGAGCAGGAGCCAGCCCGACATGTCCGACGCGCCTGCCGACAATGCAGCGACAGGTGCGCTCAGCCGCCGGCCGCCGAGCAGGTAGCCACTGATGTCGTCGGTCGATTTGCGCCAGGCATAGAGGCCGATCGCGATCATCGCCGCGAAATAGGCGCTGAGCGAAACGATTACGCCGGTTGGCATGTGCGAACCCCCTCAGGCCGGCGCGAATTCGCCCGTATCCTCATTGAGCACGTGCAGGACCCCTTCGGCAATCGAGAAAAAGGCGCCATGGAGGGCAAGCGCGCCCTGGCGCTCGCGCTCGGCGAGCCAGGGGAAGGTTCGAAGATTCTTCAGGCCGGTCTTGACGCCCTCGCGCTCGAGCTCCGACTGCGGGTCGGGCGGAGCCGCGGCCAGCACCCGGTCGCGGGCTTCGTCGAGCACCGCGATCCAGCCGTCGATGAAGCTGTGACCCTTGGCGCCGAGATCGCCGCCGCGAAGCGCCGCGGCAATTCCACCGCAGGCGCCGTGGCCCATGACGACGATGTGGCGAACCCCAAGCGACAGAACGGCGAACTCGATCGCGGCCGACGCGCCGTGAAGACCGCCGCCGACTTCGTAGGGCGGGACGATGTTGGCAACATTGCGGAGCACGAAGGCCTGGCCGGGCTCGGTGTCGAAGATCGTCGCCGGATCGACGCGGCTGTCGCAGCAGGCGATGATCATCACCGGCGGCTCCTGCCGGCTGGCGAGGTGCTCCCAACGACGGCGATGAGTGTCATATTCCTGGCGGCGGAAGCGGCGGTAGCCGTCGATAAGGGCCCGAAATTCCGGCATTAGAAGCGCTCCCCGCGCACGACTTCGACATCGGACAAGGTCAGCAGCATGCTGTATTCGCTGAGGCGCGGAGCCAGCAGGTCGACAAATTTCTCGGCCTTGTCCTGCGAAGCGATAGTGAGGAAAATCATCTTGGTGGTGGCGCCGCTCACCTGGTCGTCGCGCCACGTGCCGCTGTGGCCAGCGCCCGACTGGACCGGGATCAAGGTGTAGCCGGCGATGCCGACATCGGCGGCGGCCTGGATCAGGCGCTGCGCGAGCGGTGCGTCGATCAGGATCTCGACTCGCTTGCGAGTGAATGTCTTGGTGGTCATGTCCTAGCCCAAGGCCTGCGCCAGCATGGCGAACAAAGGTATGCCGACGATGATGTTGAATGGGAAGGTCACGCCCAGCGACATCGACAGGTAGAGACCGGGGTCAGCTTCAGGCAGCGCCAGGCGCATCGCCGCGGGCACGGCGATGTAGGATGCGCTGGCGGCCAGGATTCCGAGCGCCGCCGCGGAGCCCGAGTCGAGGCCGATGAGGATGCCGATCGCCGTGCCGATGGTGCCGTTGATGACCGGCAGCGCAATCCCGAGCGCGGCGGCCCGGGCGGTGAGCGAGCGCGTCTCAATCAGGCGGCGGCCGGCGACCAGTCCCATGTCGAGGAGGAAGATGCACAGCAGGCCGCGGAACAGGCTTTCGAACAATGGCGCGATCGGGACGAAGCCGTCCGCGCCAGCGGCGACGCCGATGGCGAAGCTGCCGATCAGAAGCACGACCGAGGCGTTGAGCAGCACTTCGTGCAGGAGATGGGCTCCGCCGCCATTGTCGCGCCGGGCACCGCCGCGGCGGGCGAGGACCAGGCCGCTGATGATGGCCGGGGTTTCCATCAGTGCGAGGACGGCGACCATGTAGCCCGCGGGGCCGAGTCCGCCGCGGGTGAGCATCTCGGCGGCGGTGACGAAGGTGACGACGCTGACCGAGCCGTAATGGGCCGAGACGGCGGCGGCGTTGACCGGCGTGAGCCGGCCGATGCGCGTCAGCAGCCAGTAAGCGAGGAAGGGGATGAGGAAACTGAGCACAATGCCGGCGACGGCGGCGAGCGCCAGCTCGGGCGTGAATCCCGACTTCGATACTTCCACCCCGCCCTTAAGGCCGATGGCGATCATCAAATAGATCGACAGCCCCTTGGCGACGGCTTCGGGAATGGCGAGGTCGGACCGGGCGAAGGCGGCGGCAAGTCCGAGGATGAAGAACAGGACGACCGGAGAGCTCAGCGTGGCGACGACCGTGTCCATTGCTGGCCAGCTAATCCAGGGTTCGGGATGCAGCAAGGGCAGGGGTGGCAAGGCCGCAGCGCAATCGCTATCTGGCCGCCATGAGCGAAGCCGCCCGAGTACGACAGCGCAAGCCGGACTGGATTCGGGTCAAGGCGCCGACCAGCCCCGGCTATCATTCGACCCGCCGCCTGATGCGCGAACTCAACCTGGCGACGGTGTGCGAGGAAGCGGCCTGCCCGAACATCGGCGAATGCTGGACCAAGAAGCACGCGACGGTGATGATCCTCGGCGACACCTGCACGCGGGCCTGCGCCTTCTGCAACGTCAAGACCGGAATGCCGCGCGCCGTCGACCCGCTGGAGCCCGAGCATGTCGCGACCGCCGCGGCCGAGCTCGGCCTCGAGCATATCGTCGTCACTTCTGTCGACCGTGACGATCTGCCCGATGGCGGGGCCTCGCAGTTCGTCAAGGTGATCGAGGCGATCCGGCGCCGGACGCCGTCGACGACCATCGAAATCCTCACCCCCGATTTCCGCAACAAGGCGGAAAGCGCTGTCGACGCGATCATCGCCGCCGCCCCCGACGTCTACAACCACAATCTCGAGACCGTGCCGCGGCTCTATCCGACAATTCGCCCCGGAGCGCGTTATTATGCCTCGCTGCGGCTGCTCGAGAGCGTCAAGCGCAAGGCGCCGCACATCTTCACCAAGTCGGGCCTGATGGTCGGGCTCGGGGAACAGAGGCTCGAGGTCCATCAGGTGATGGACGACATGCGCTCGGCGGGCATCGATTTCCTGACCATGGGCCAGTACCTCCAGCCGACCCCGCGCCACGCCAAGGTCGAGGAGTTCGTGACGCCGCAAGCGTTCGACGCTTATGCGGCAATCGCCCGGGCCAAGGGTTTCCTGCTGGTCGCGGCATCTCCGCTGACCCGGTCGAGCTATCACGCCGGCGACGACTTCAAGGCAATGCAAGCAGCCCGTGCTGCGCAGCTCGCGAGGGCAGCGAGCTGATGCCTCGGCACAGCGAAACCCGGCATCTCCCTTACACACCAGAGCAATTGTTCGACCTGGTCGCTGACGTCGGCCGCTACGGCGAATTCCTGCCCTGGGTGGTGGCGGTCCGGATCCGCTCATCGAGCGAGACGGAAACGATCGCCGACCTGGTCGTCGGCTTCAGCGCGTTCAGGGAACGGTTCACCAGCCGGGTGAGCAAGGACCGGCCGAACCGCATCTGCGTCGACTATGTCGAGGGGCCGCTGAAATATCTCCACAACGAGTGGAGCTTCGAGCCCAGCCCCGAGGGCGGCACCGACCTATCCTTCGTCGTCGATTTCGCCTTCCGCTCGCGACTGTTCGAAAGCCTCGCCGGAGCCATGTTCGACCGGGCGCTGCGGCGGATGACCGGAGCGTTCGAAGCGCGCGCCGCGGCGCTTTACGGCATGAGCAGGTCGAGCGCGCAAAGCGCCGCCTAGTGCTCCTGCGAAGGCAGGAGCCCAGTCCCGCGCCGGAGCTTCAGCGTAGGCGCGGACCATCTATCATCCGGAATTTCCTGGAGCGCAGGCGGAGGCTCCTGCGGAGCCTGTCTGGACCCCTGCCTTCGCAGGGGGACTAGGGCATGAGCAGGTCGAGCGCGCAAAGCGCCGCCTGAAGCCGAACGCCGGCGCGCCCCTCGTTCTCGAACAATCTCTGGTCGGCGACGATGTCGTTGGGGTCGGCGTCGCGCTGGGCACGGGCGAAGACGACGGTTCCCACCGGCTTGCCCGGAGTTGCGCCGCCGGGCCCGGCGATGCCGGTGATCGCCACCGCGACGTCGGCCTGCGACGCTTCGAGCGCGCCCTGCGCCATCGCCCATGCCGTCGCCACGCTGACCGCGCCGAACGTCTCGATGACATCGCTTGCGACCTTGAGGCGGTTCATCTTCGCCTGGTTCGAATAAGTCACGAAGCCCGCCTCGAAGACATCGGAAGAACCGGGGATCTCGGTAATCGCCGCGCTGACCAGGCCGCCGGTGCAGCTTTCGGCGACGGCAACGCGCCGGCCGGCACGGCGGTTGGCCTCGACCACTTCGCGCGCCTTTGCCACCAGCGGTTCGGGCAGGAGAAAGTCGCTCAAAGCTCGCTGTCCATGCGGATGGTGGCGACGGCCTGGGCGGCGATGCCTTCGCGCCGGCCGGTGAAGCCGAGGCCTTCGGTCGTCGTCGCCTTGATGCTCACGCTACCGATCGCGACCTCCAGAATTTCCGCGATCTTGGAACGCATGGCGTCGCGGTGCGGGCCAATCCGCGGCTCCTCGGCGATGATCGTGCAATCGACATGGTCGATGATCCCGCCGCGCTCCCGGATCAGCATGGCCGCATGTCGTAGGAAGCGGTCCGACGCTGCGTCCTTCCACTGGGGATCGGACGGCGGAAAATGCTCGCCGATGTCGCCGAGTCCGGCGGCGCCGAGCAGGGCGTCGGTAATGGCGTGGAGGACAACATCGGCGTCGCTGTGTCCGGCCAGCCCTCGGGAATGGGGAACAGCTATGCCGCCGAGCATCACCGGCCCGTCTCCGCCGAACGCGTGGACGTCGAACCCCATGCCGGTACGCGCTGTGAACCGCGCCGCCACTATGGCCTCGGCACGCGCCCAGTCGGCTGGCGTGGTCAGCTTGTCGAGCACCGGATCGCCCTCGACCGCGGCGACCGACATTCCCGCCGCACGCACGACCGTCGTCTCATCGGTTGGGACCGAGCTCCCGGTCCACCGGGCATAGGCCTGGCGAAGCGAGTCGAGGCGGAAGGCCTGCGGGGTCTGTACGCGGACCATCCCGCTGCGGTCGACCGGATCCCGCAGAAGCGCGTCTGAGCGTGCCAGGGTGTCGCTCATCGCAAGGACGGGAGCTGCGCCCTCGTGGAATTCGAGCGGGGCAAGCAGCCGATCGACCACTTCGGGAGGGCAGAAGGGCCGCGCGGCGTCGTGAACCAGTATGGCGTCACCCTCGGCCCTGGCGAGACCGGAGCGGACGGAATCCGAGCGCTGCTCGCCGCCGATCACGAGATCGCCGACCTCAAGCCCGGCCAGCGCCGACGCGGCGAGCTCTTCCTGGCCCTTGCCGATAACGACCCGCACCGAGCCGATCCGCGGGTGCCGGATGAGGCTCTCGGCAGCCCAGCGGAGCACTGGCTTGCCGCCTAGCAGGCGGTATTGCTTGGGAATCGCGCCGCCGAGGCGCTCGCCCTTGCCGGCAGCGACGATAAGAGCAGTTACAGCCACCGCAACCCGTTAGCCCTGAGTTTGTCGAAGGGCTGTCCTTAGTTTCTGCTCCAACAAAGAAAAAGGGCAGTGCCACGACAAGGCTCGGGACGGGCGGTTGTGGGAGGGGGCGAGATTCCCTATCTGCGCCGGCTAATGACCGCGCTGAAGCCCATCCAAATCGGCCCCGTCCGAATCGAGACGCCCGTGATCCTGGCGCCAATGACCGGCGTCACCGACCTTCCGTTCCGGCGGATCGTCAAGCGCTACGGCGCCGGGCTGACGGTCAGCGAGATGATCGCCAGCCAGGCGATGATCCGCGAGACCCGGCAGTCGCTTCAGAAGTCGCTGTGGGACCCGGCCGAGGAGCCGGTGTCGCTGCAGCTCGCCGGCTGCGAACCCAAGGTGATGGCCGAGGCGGCGAAGCTCAACGAGCAGCGCGGCGCCGCGATCATCGACATCAACATGGGTTGCCCGGTCAAGAAGGTGGTCAACGGCGACGCCGGATCGGCGTTGATGCGAGACCTGGCGCTGGCGGCCGCGATCATCGAGGCCACGGTCAAGGCGGTGAAGGTGCCGGTAACGCTGAAGATGCGCATGGGCTGGGACCATTCGAGCCTCAACGCGCCGGAACTCGCCCGCATCGCCGAGGGTCTCGGCGTCAAGATGATCACCGTCCACGGCCGCACCCGCTGCCAGATGTACAAGGGCAGCGCCGACTGGTCGTTCGTGCGCAAGGTCAAGCAGGCCGTCAGCGTGCCGGTGATCGTCAACGGCGACGTCTGCTCGATCGACGATGCGCGCGAGGCGCGTGCCCAGTCGGGGGCCGACGGCGTGATGATCGGCCGCGGCGCCTACGGCCGGCCGTGGCTTCTTGGCCAGGCGATGTCGGCGCTCGGCGGCGGCGGGGCCAGGCCCGATCCGGCGCTCGATGAGCAGCTGGCGACCATGCTCGAGCAATATGAGCACATGCTGTCGCTTTATGGGCGGCACACCGGCGTCAATCTCGCCCGCAAGCATCTCGGCTGGTACACCAAGGGCCTGCCGGGCTCGGCCGAGCTTCGCAACCGGGTCAACAGCCAGGACGATCCCGAAGTGGTCGAAGCGCTGCTGCGCGAGTTCTACGCGCCCTGGCTGACACGCTCCGCCGCCTGACCGGAAAAAGCTCCAGCCCAGCACAGAGTGTGTTTTTTGAGCAACGGAGCCATGCTAGGGCTCCGCCGATGGACGCGCGCAGCGCCGAATCGGCGCTCTCATCGAGGTCTGTGTCGAACTGGTTTGCCCGCCAGCAAGCCAGCGGCCGGCTATATCGCGCGGCGACCGCTTCGACCGCGCTCATTCTCCTCGTCGTCGCCGCGTTCAGCGCGTGGCTGCTGAGCCGCCCGGCCGAGCCCGGGACTCTTTTGTCGCCGCCACTGATCGCGCTTCTTCTCGTCGCCAATCTTATCCCCGCCATCGCCTTGATGGTGCTGTTCTCGCGGCGTGTGGCCATGGCGCGCGCGGCGAGGGGAGGGCTCGGCAGCGGCCGCCTGCATACGCGGTTGGTGGCGATCTTCTCGGTGATCGCGGCGGTGCCGACGGTCCTCGTCGCAATCTTCGCTTCGTTGCTGTTCCAGAGCGGCCTCGAATTCTGGTTCTCCGACCGCGCCCGGGGCATGCTCGAAAATGCCGTCGAGGTCGCCCGTGGCGCCTATCGCTATGAACTCGGCCGGGTCGGAGACGAAGCGACGACGATGGCCGGCGACCTTTCAAGCTACCTCGAGCAGGTGCCGATCGAGGATCCGCGGTTCAGTCAGGGCTTCGCTTACCAGACCTATCAGCGCTCGCTTCACGAGGCGGCGATCCTCGGACTGTCGCCGACTGGAGAGGTCCAGACAGTGGCCGTCGTCAACCCTTACGAGGGCATGATCGACCAGGCACGAATCCGGACTGCAGTCGAGAAACTTCGCCCCGAGCCCGCGGATGCCAGCATCGACGCTCTCACCCCCAATCGAATCTCGGTCCTCACGCGTCTCGGAGTGGGAACCGATTCCTATCTTTACGTCGCGCGCTGGGTCGACCCGGAGATCGCCGCGCAGATCGAACGCGCCAACGAAGTGCTCAGCGATTATCAGGATCTGCTCGAACGCTCGCGAGCCAATCAGCTGAGGTTCAATGCGGCGCTGCTCGTCGGGGCGCTGGTGATCGTTGCCCTTGCGATCGCTGCCGCGCTCAAGCTTGCGGACCGGCTGGTCCGACCGGTCGGGCAGCTGGTGACCGCCGCGGGCCGGATCGAGGAAGGCGATTTCTCGACTCGGGTGCCGGTCACGGAGACCGAGGACGAGGTCGCCCTTCTCGCCAGCGCATTCAACCGGATGACAGCGCGGCTCGAGGAGCAGACCGGGGCTCTTCGCTCGGTCAACACGCAGCTCGACACCCGCCGCGCTTTCATCGAGGCGGTTTTGTCGAGCGTCACCGCCGGCGTGATCGCACTCGACTCGAAGAACCGAATCCTGCTCATCAACCGCTCGGCCGAGGCGCTCCTGCAACAAGGGCAGGAGGAGCTCGATGGGAAGGCGCTCACCGAGCTGTCGCCCGACCTCGACGAGTTCATGAAGGGCGAGCAGCAGGCGGCGAACGTGCTGATTCAGGCCGGCTCCGGCCAGCGCACGCTCGCTGTCAATCGAGTCCGCTACCAGGACGGCGCGGTGCTGACTTTCGACGACATCACCGACCAGCTGACCGACCAGCGCCGCGCGGCATGGTCGGACATTGCCCGCCGGATCGCGCACGAGATCAAGAACCCGCTGACTCCGATCCAGCTCGCCGCCGAGCGGCTGCAGCGCCGGTTCGGCGAAGACATTGCCAGCGACAAGGAAACCTTCAGCAGGCTGACCGGAACGATCGTCCGCCAAGTCGGCGACCTCAGGCGGATGGTCGACGAATTCTCAAACTTCGCGCGCATGCCCAAGCCGGTTTTCCGGCGGGCCGACGTGCACGAAATCGCCCGCCAGGCCTTGTTCCTGCACGAAGTCGCCCATCCCGCGATCACCTTCCAGCTCGAGCCGAGGGCCGGCGAATTCCCGATGATCTGTGACCGTCGGCAGCTTGGCCAGGCATTGACCAATATCGTCAAGAATGCCGTCGAAGCGATTGAATTACGAAGAAATCGTGGTCAGCCGCATCCGGCTGGCGATTGTGTCGAGGTCAGACTTCGCCGGGATGGTGGACAGCTTGTGGTGGACGTTCTCGATACCGGTGTTGGCCTTCCCGAGGATCGCGAGCGGTTGACCGAGCCTTATGTGACGACACGAGTCCGGGGCACCGGCCTCGGCCTCGCAATCGTCAAGAAGATTGTCGAGGAGCATCTCGGCGACATTGCCTTCCTCGACCGCAAGGAGGGCGGCACCCACGTCCGGATCGCCTTCGATTCCGATCGCCTTGAGACTCTGGGAGAGGGAAGCGCGGACGAGGCGAACGATGACGCGAGCGATCGCGGTGACGGCGACGGGCATGAGGCAGACCAGTGAGGAGCTTGGCTGATGGCGCTTGAAGTGCTGGTGGTCGACGACGAAGCGGACATTCGCGAGTTGGTTGGCGGAGTGCTCGAGGACGAAGGTTATTCGGTCCGAAGCGCCGCCGACAGCACGACCGCGCTCGAGGCCATCGAGGAGCGCCGCCCGTCCATGGTGCTTCTCGACGTGTGGTTGCAGGGATCGAAACTCGACGGACTGCAGCTGCTGCAGGAGATCAAGCGCCGCGATTCGAGCATCCCGGTGCTGCTGATTTCGGGTCACGGTAACCTCGACACGGCAGTCGCCGCAGTCCGAGAGGGCGCGGTGGATTTCATCGAGAAACCGTTTGAGGCCGAGCGGCTGGTCTATCTGGTCGGGCGGGCGACCGAGACGGAACGGTTGCGGCGTGAGAACCAGAGTCTGCGTCAGCAGATCGGCCACGACGACCAGCTCCACGGCAGCTCGGTAGCGATCAACACCGTCCGGGCCACCCTCAAGCGCGTCGCTCCGACCGGAAGCCGAGTGCTGATTACCGGCCCCGCCGGGGTCGGAAAGGAGATTGCGGCGCGGATGATCCACCAATGGAGCCCGCGCGCGCAGGCCCCCTTCATCGTCGTCCCAGCAGCGATGATGAGTCCGGAACGCGTGGAAGAAGAATTGTTCGGCACCGAAGCTGAGGGCGTCGCCAGACCGGGGCTGCTCGAGCAGGCGCACGGCGGCACCTTGTTCCTCGACGAAATCGCCGACATGCCGCTGACGACCCAGGGAAAGATCCTGCGCGTCCTGACCGACCAGAGCTACCACCGGGTCGGTGGGCAAAGGCCCGTCAAGGTCGACGTGCGAGTGCTTTCAGCGACTTCTCGCAACCTCAGCGAAGAGATCGCTGCCGGGCGCTTTCGCGAAGATCTTTTCTACCGGCTCAATGTCGTTCCCGTCCGGTTGCCGCCGCTGCGTGAGCGCCGCGAGGACATTCCCGACCTGGTCAATCATTTCCTCGCGCGCTTCGCGGCCGAAAGGCGGATTCCGACCCCGAGCCTGTCGAGCGAAGCGATGGCCGCGCTTCAGGCGCACGACTGGCCGGGGAACATCCGCCAACTGCGCAACATCATCGAGCGGACGATCATCCTCGCACCCGGCGACCGGGTCGGGTGCATCGAGGTCGACCTGCTGCCCGGCGAAGTGCTCGATAACCAGGGACCCGTCGGAACCTCGACCGCCGCGATGACCATCATGGGAAGCCCGCTTCGCGAAGCCCGCGAGTCGTTTGAGCGCGAGTATCTTAAAATCCAGATTCGCCGGTTTTCCGGCAACATCTCGCGCACCGCGTCGTTCATTGGCATGGAACGCTCGGCGCTGCATCGCAAATTGAAGGCCCTTGGGATCGGCGACAAGCGCGACAGCGAGGAGTAGAGGATTCGGGCGAATGGCCGCCAAGCCGCTCAACCTTCAGGACCTGTTCCTGAACGCCATTCGAAAGTCGCGGACGCCCGTCACGATCTTCCTCGTCAAGGGCGTGAAGCTTCAAGGAGTGATAACCTGGTTCGACGCATTCTCGTTGCTGCTCCGCCGCGACGGATCATCGCAGCTCGTCTACAAACACTCGATCTCGACGGTGATGCCGCAACAGGTCCCAGCGGACTTCCAGACCAGCGAGCCTGCCGAGCCAAAGCGCGGATCGCGGCCTCCTCTTCAGGATCTGTTCCTCTCCGCCGCAACGCGGGAGGAGGGCCAGATGACCATTTTCCTGATCAATGGCGTCATGCTTCAGGGCACGATCGTCGGGCACGATCAGTTCAGCCTCCTGCTCGAGCGTTCGGGCCAGGTGCAGTTGGTGTACAAGCACGCGATCTCGACGCTGCAGTCCGCCCAGCCGCTGACGCTGGCCGGCGGCGAGGAAGAGCCGGAGGCGGATTCTGAATAGCTTCGATGGCAATGGCGCGCTCGACGTCGCCCGCGGCGAACGCGCGGTGCTGGTCGTGCCCGAACGCGGAGGCGAAGGCGGTCGCCGCTCGTCCGAAGCCCGGCTGGAGGAGGCGCGGGGCCTGGCCGAGGCGATCGGGGTCGAAGTCGTCGCCGCCAGAGTGTTCCGGGTTCGCTCGCCCCGGCCCGCGACACTCGTCGGCAAGGGCCAGGCCGAGGAAATTGCTGCGATAGCGGGCGAGAACGGCGCCGGGCTGCTCGTCGTCGATGCGGCGCTCACCCCCGTTCAGCAGAAGAATCTCGAGGAGCAGGTCGGAACCAAGGTGATCGATCGCACCAGCCTCATCCTCGAGATTTTTGGTGAACGCGCGGCGACGGCCGAAGGACGGCTGCAGGTCGAGCTTGCTCACCTCGACTATCAGGCTGGACGGCTCGTTCGAAGCTGGACCCACCTCGAGCGGCAGCGCGGCGGCTTCGGCTTCCTCGGCGGCCCCGGTGAAACCCAGATCGAAGCCGACCGTCGCCTAATCCGGGACCGGATGGCGCGCATCCGGCGCGAGCTCGAGCAGGTCAAGCGTACCCGCGCCTTGCACCGCGACCGGCGGCAGCGCGCACCGTGGCCGGTGATCGCGCTCGTCGGCTACACCAATGCCGGGAAATCGACGCTGTTCAATCGAATGACCGGCGAGCAGGTGTTCGCCGAGAATCTACTGTTCGCGACGCTCGACCCGACGATGCGGGAGATCCGCCTGCCGGGCTTCGACAAGGCGATCCTGTCCGACACGGTCGGCTTCGTGTCCGACTTGCCGACCGAGCTGGTCGCGGCGTTCCGAGCGACCCTCGAGGAAGTCGCGTCTGCCGACTTGCTCGTCCACGTCCGGGACATGGCGCATCCGGACCGCGAGGCACAGCTAGAGGACGTCGAGGAAGTGCTGAAGTCGCTCGGTCTCGATCAAGAAGGGTCGCCGCCGCGGATCGAAGCCTGGAACAAGATCGACCTGCTCGCCGGCGAGGAACATGATGCTCTGATTGCCGAAGCCGGTCGCCGGACGGACGCGGTGCCGGTCTCGGCCACGACCGGCGAGGGGCTCGAACAGCTTCGCAACCAGATCGCCGAGTTGCTGAGGGAAGGGGAGCGCGTGCACCGCATCTGTCTGACAGCCGGGGATGGCGAACGGATCGCTTGGCTTCACGCGCGCGGCGAAGTGCTTGATCAGGAGGTGCGGGAGGAGGAGGTCATGCTGTCGGTGCGCCTGTCGCCGGAGAATTGGGCCCGGTTTCAGTCGATGGAGACGGCCTGAGCGGCCTTGGCTCGAGCCCAGAGCTGCTCTTTCTCGTCGAGCGGCAGGTCGGTAAATCCCGGAGCGCGCTCGATTTCTCGGAACCGTCGCTCGAACTTACGATTTGCTTCGCGGAGCGCAGCTTCCGGTTCGATATTAAGATGGCGTGCGAGGTTAACGACCGCAAACAGGAGATCGCCAATCTCTTCGAGCATGCGCTGGTGGTCGGTCTCGGCATCGAGCTCGGCAAGCTCTTCGTCGATCTTGGCGCGGGCGCCGGTGGGGTCGGGCCAGTCGAAGCCGGTTCGGGCGGCGCGCCGCTGCAGCTTGGCCGCCCGTTCGAGCGCCGGCAGGGCCAAGGCAACTCCGGCCAAGGCACTGCTGTCGCTGCCCTTATCCCGCTCGGCAGCCTTGATTTCTTCCCATCCGGGACTGCTCGCGGCATCACCGAAGATGTGCGGGTGGCGGCGCTCGAGCTTGTCGCAAATTCCGGCAAGGATCTCGTCGAGGGTGAAATGTCCGGCTTCTTCGGCCATTTGGGCATGGAACACGACCTGGAGCTGGAGGTCGCCAAGCTCGTCGGCGAGCGCCTCCATATCGCCGCGGGCGATCGCGTCGGCGACCTCATAAGCCTCCTCGATCGTGTACGGGGCGATCGTCTCGAAACTCTGCTGGCGGTCCCATTCGCAGCCGCGAACCGGGTCGCGCAGCCGCTTCATGATGTCCACGAGCCGATCGAGGGTCATCGAACCGGCTCCAACGACGCGCAGGGGCCTCCTGAGGGGGGTTCGTTTCCCAAACCCAATAGTATGATAATATGCATTATGTAAAATAAAGGCGTCATCAGGGGACGAGCACCAGCCATCGCCCCTCGACTCCCCAGCGCTGCAGCGACGACAGGAAGTTCATGCCGAGAACATTCAAATTCTCGTCATCGGCAATGTGCACGGTGATGTTCTGCCGCTCGACACCGCCAATGCTCAACGTATCCGCGCGACCGACGCCGACGCGGATAATCCCGGCGCCGGTCCGGACCAGCTGGCCGCGTCCGGCGCTGAGATCGATGCCGGTGCGCTCGGCCGTGTCGCGACCGACGGTGGTCATGGTCGCGCCGCTGTCGACGAGAAAGCGCACGCGCTCGCCGTTGAGCCGGCCCTCAACCCAGAAATGGCCGTCGATAGCCATCGGGATGCGAACCTCAGCCCCTTGCTCAACCGGAACGCCGGTGACTTCCGCGCGCAGACGCTGCGCGACCCAACCGAGATCGTCGCGGAAAGTAAAGAGAACGAAGCCGGCAGCAAAAATCGCGACCCAGGCGATGGCGATGGTCACCAGCTTGGCGAAACGCTCGCGCCGGCTGATCAGCGCGCCGAGCACGAGCATCATCGCGAGCACGATATAGACGCTGCCGACCATCAAATTGTTGCCGATCATTGGACGATCTCGAGGCCGTCATGCGCCGGGGCCGCCCAATCCGGCAGATCCCGCACCAGCGAGCCGTAATCCATGCCGTTGCCGAGATGGCTAAGGTAGAGCCGGCCGACCTGCAGCTCCCTCGCCCAGGCGAGAACGGCGTCGAGATGCGCGTGGCTGGGATGCGGATCGCGGCTCAGGCAATCACAGATCAAGACGTCCGTCCCTTCATAAAGTTCACGCATATCGTCGGTCATCTCGTTGAAATCTATCGCGTAGGAAATGGAACGGCCACCCTCGCCGATGCGCATTCCCAGCGACGTGACCTGGCCGTGGGGCTGGTCGACGAATGTGAGGTTCGCTTCGCCCAAATGCAAATCCCGGTCGAGCAAGCGCGGTTCCGCCACGGGTGGATAAAATTCCGAACCGGCAAAGACGTAGGCGAAGCGGTGGCGAAGCCGGTCGATGACCTGTCGCCGCGCATAGATCGGCATCGAGCCGCCCAGCGCCTGGGCGAGCGGCCGCAGATCGTCGATCCCGTGGCAATGGTCGGCATGGTCGTGAGTGACGATGACTGCGTCGATCCGGTGGACGTCGGCGGCGAGCATCTGCTCGCGAAGGTCGGGGCCGCAGTCGACCAGCAGCCGCTGGCCCGCGCTTTCGATCAGGATCGAGGAGCGAAGCCGCCGGTTGCGCGGCTCCGTGGGATCGCATCGCCCCCAGCCGCTGCGGAGATGCGGCACGCCGGTCGAGGTCCCGCAACCGAGGATCCGGACCCTCACTCCCCGGCCCGGGCGAACAATCGGAAGAAATTGGCGGTCGTCGCTTCGCCCAGCTTCTCGAGCGGCTCGCCGCGAAGATCGGCGAGGAAGGCTGCGGTGTCGGCGACGAAGGCCGGCTCGCACGTCTTGCCCCGGTGCGGGACCGGGGCGAGGAACGGCGAATCCGTTTCGACCAGCAAAGACTCGAGCGGGATGCTCTTGGCCGTCTCCTGAAGGTCACGGGCGTTCTTGAAGGTGACGATCCCCGACAGAGAGACGAAAAAACCGAGGTCGAGCCCCTTGCGGGCGAGCTCGGCGCTGCCGGTGAAGCAGTGGAGCACGCCGGCGACGCCGCCTTCCCTGACCGCCGAGGAAAGCATCTCCGCAGTGTCCTGCTCGGCATCGCGGGTATGGACGACCAGCGGCAGCCCGCATTGCCGCGCTGCCTCGATATGCGCCCGGAAGCGCTCGCGCTGGGCCGAACGATCCGATTTATCGTAATAATAATCGAGGCCGCACTCGCCGATCGCGACAACGCGCGGGTGGCGCGCGCCCTCGACCAGAGCCGCGGCGCCGAGGTCGGGATGAGCGTCGGCCTCGTGCGGATGGACTCCGACCGTCGCCCAGACGTCGCTATGGCGCTCGGCTGCGGCAACGACATCGCTCCACTCGCTTTGCCGGGTCGAAATGTTGAGAAAACCGGCGATTCCGCGCGCCCGGGCAGTGTCGAGCACCTCCTCCTGCCGCTCGGCGAGCCCGGCGTAATTGAGGTGGCAATGGCTGTCGATCAGCCTCATGCCCCCTCCTCGTCGAGCTCGAGGCGCGGAAACAGGGGCACCGGCTGGGCGATCGGCTGGCCCGAAGCGCCGCTGTCGATCAAGGTCAGCAGCTTGTCCGACGTCCCCGGGATGACCGGCGCGATCGCCGCGGCGAGGTCGCGGACGGCGGCCACGAGGGTCCCCAGCACCGCGGCCATCCGCTCGGGATCACTCTTGCGAAGCGCCCAGGGCGCCTGCGCGTCGACATATTGGTTGCAGGCGAACACCGCCCGAAGCCAAGCCTCGATCCCCTGCGAGAAAGCGAACCGCTCGAACGCTTCGGGCACTTCGTCGTCGGTCGCTCGCCGCACCAGATCGAGCAGCTCGCGGTCCTCAGGGGCTTCGCCGGCGCTGGGAAGAATTCCGCCCAAATTCTTGTAGATCATCGACAATGTGCGCTGCGCGAGATTGCCGAAGCTGTTGGCAAGCTCGGCATTGGCGCGGTTGACGATTGCCTCCGGCGAATAGCTGCCGTCCTGGCCGAACGGCACTTCGCGCATCAGGAAATAGCGCAATGCATCGACCCCGAACCGCTCGGCGAGAGCGAAGGGATCGACGACATTGCCGATGCTCTTCGACATTTTCTCGCCGCGGCTGAGGAGGAAACCATGGCCGTAGACCTGGCTAGGCAAATCGATCCCGGCGGACATCAGGAAAGCCGGCCAGTAGACGGCGTGGAAGCGCACGACGTCTTTGCCGATGAGGTGGACGTCGGCCGGCCAGTAACGGTCCCATAGGTCGCCACCGTCGGGATAGCCGAGGCCGGTGATGTAGTTGGTCAGCGCGTCGAGCCAGACGTACATGACGTGGCCGTCGCTGCCCGGCACCTTGACTCCCCAGTCGAAGCTGGTGCGCGAGATCGACAGGTCGGACAGCCCGCCCTCGACGAAGCGCAGCACCTCGTTGCGCCGGCTCTCCGGCTGGATGAAGCCCGGACTGGCCGAATAATGGTCGAGCAGCCTTTGCTGATAGGCCGACAGCCGGAAGAACCAGCTTTCCTCGACCGTCCACTCGACCGGAGTGCCCTGCGGCGACAATCTCTCGCCGCCCTCGCCCTCGCTCAGCTCGCTGTCGTCGTAATAGGCTTCGTCGCGGACCGAGTACCAGCCTTCGTAGCGGCCGAGATAAAGGTCCCCTTTCTCCTCCATCGCTTTCCAGATCGCCTGGCTGGCGCGATGGTGGTCCTCCTCGGACGTGCGAATAAATCGATCGTATGAAATATCAAGTCGGTCGCACATATCGTTGAAAACAGTAGCCATTTTGTCGGCATATCCTCGCGGCTCCATGCCTTCGGATCGCGCCGCCTGAGCCATTTTCAGCCCGTGCTCGTCAGTCCCCGTCTGGAAGCGGACGTCGCGGCCGCGGGAACGCTGGAAGCGGGCAATGACGTCGGCAGCGATCGCCTCATAGGCATGGCCGATGTGCGGCGGCCCGTTGGGGTAGCTGATCGCGGTGGTGATGTAGAAGGGATCGGCCATAGCGGCGCCCTAGCGTGGCATGCGGCGACCAGCAACGGAGCGATCATTGCTAAACCGAGCCCTGCTGGGCCTGGACCGCCGCGTCGCTACGCTCCTCGCGATGACGGCGCCGCGACCGAAGCGAGGATTCCGCCGATCTGGAACACCGTCGCCGCGGGGTCGAGGGTCAGGCGAGGAGCAAGCGCCGCGAGCTCGCGCACCTCGGCATAGGCCACGATTGCCCGCTCCTGCTGCCGGCCGCCGAGGCGGCGCGCCTCGCGGGCGACCAGCGAGGGGACGAAATCGAGGAAGGCGGCGTAGCGCTCCACAGCGCCCTTCCGTCCCAGCTCCTGGGCGAGGCTCGAGCAGCGGGCGTTGGTCTCGTCCCCTTCGCGCAGCATAGCGAGCGCCTCTTCTTCCAGCCCGGCCAGGCCGAGGCCGGCGAAGGCGATCGCCCGGCCTGCCGATCCGCCGGCCATTGCGACCAGCCGGCGGCGTTCCTCCTCGGCGAGCTGCGGCAGCCTGGTATCGAGAAGTGACGTCATGGCGTCGTCGCCAAGCAGCCGGAAGTCGAGCCGCCGGCACCGCGAGCGGATGGTCGGCAGGAGCCGCCCGGGCGAATGGCTGACGAGAAAGAAGACGCTGTTGGGCGGCGGCTCCTCCAGCATCTTCAAAAGCGCGTTGGCGCCTGACGCTTCGAGCTCGTCGGCGGTGTCGATGACGATCGCCCGCGAGCTCGATAACGCCGGCGTCAGCCCGAGGAACTCGATGAGCTCGCGGATCTGCTTGACGCTGATGTTGCGGGCGAGCCCCTCCCCTTTTTCCTTCGGCAGGCGCTGGAGCCAGCGAAGGTCCGGATGGCTTCGCGCGGCGACGAGCTTCGCGATGGGATGGTCTTGCGGCGTTTCCAGCCCCGGACGAGCGACCGGCGGCCCCGCCGCCTCGGCCAGCAACCGGGCCGCCGCCGCTTCCGCGAAGCTTGCCTTGCCGACGCCACGCGGCCCGGCGAGCAGCCAGGCGTGGTGGAGCGACCCCGAGTCCATAGCCGAACGGAAGCGGTCGACGGCCAGATCCTGGCCGACGATCACGGCAGAAAATCCTCAACGGCCGCGACCAGCCGCGCGGTAATCTCGTCAGGACTGCCGGACGCGTCGACGATCCGGACTCGCTCCGGCTCCTCGGCCGCAATCAGGCGGAAAGCGAGATCGACCTTCTGGTGATAGCCTTCCGGCCGGCCGCCGATTCTGTCGCTGTCCTCATTGTCGCGGGCGCGCGCCCTCGCGCCGCCTTCGGCGAGGGCAAGGACGAGTGTCCGGTCCGGGAACCAGTTAGCGATGCCGAACGCGTTGATCGCCCGCACGGCCTCGATGCCGAGGCCGCCGGCGCCGCCCTGATAGGCCAGCGAGCTGTCGACGAAACGGTCGGAAATTACCCACTGCCCGGCCTCGAGCGCCGGCCGTATGACCTTGTCGAGATGGTCGGTGCGGGCGGCCGCGAACAGCAAGGCCTCGGCCTTGGGACTCCATTTGTCGTCCGGGCCGGTCAGAAGCAGCTCGCGGATCCGTTCTGCGCCGTCGCTTCCGCCCGGCTCACGCGTCGTGACGACGTCCAATCCACGCCCGCGAAGCGCCTCGGCAAGAGCGCGCAGCTGCGTCGACTTGCCGACCCCCTCCCCGCCTTCGAGGCTGATGAAGCGGCCGCGTTCGGTCACGCGAGGCCGAGCAGCTGCTTGAGCCCGATCCACGCGCGGGCGAAGATGCCCGCCTCGCCGACCGCCTCGCCGGCGACCAAAGGCATGATTTGAGGCGGCGAGTTGCCAGTTTCGACGACGAGGTCGGCGACATGCTGTCCCTGCGCTATCGGCGCCCTGACCGGGCCCTGGTAACGAATCTTGAGCCGCGGCTCGCCTGACAGCCCGGCGGGATAGGTGACGGCAAGGTTGCGCGGAGCCACCAGCGGCACTTGGCTGCGACTGCCGAGCTGGACCTGGGCGGCGCCCACCTGAGTCCCCTGCTTGAACAAGGGCCGCGACTGCCAGGCGCCGAAACCCCAGCTTATCAGCCGGGTCGATTCCTGAACCCGCGCATCCCAGCTTTGCAGGCCGGCGACGACCATCACCAGCCGCCGCCCGTTTTGCTCGGCCGAGCCGGTAAAGCCGTAGCCCGCCTCTTGCGTGTGACCGGTCTTGAGCCCGTCGGCGCCCGCGACCTTACCGAGCAGCGGATTGCGGTTGGGCTGGGTAATCGCCTGCCCGGAGCCGAGGGTGCGGCCCCAGGTGAAGCTCGGTCGGCCGTAGAATTGCTTGTACAGCTGGGGATGCCGCTCGATCGACGCGCGGGCGAGCGTCGCGAGGTCGCGAGCCGTCGTATAAGTGCACCCCTCGTCGGGCCAGCCGGTCGAGTTGCAGAAGCGGCTGTTGGTCAGCCCGAGCTGACGCCCAAGCGCGGTCATTTGCTGAGCGAACGCCTGCTCGGTGCCGGCGATGCATTCGGCGAGCACCACCGAGGCGTCGTTGCCCGAGAGGGTGACGATGCCGTGCAGCAGATTCTCGACGCTAACCTGCTCGCCCGCCGACAGGAACATGGTCGAGCCGGCCTGCGGCCCGTGCCACTGCCGCCAGGTCTCGGGCCGCACGGTGCACATCTTGTCGAGAGCGAGCTTGCCGCTGGCGACGAGCTCGAAGGCGACCTCGGTGGTCATCATCTTCGCCATCGACGCCGGCGGGATCCGCTGGTCGGCATTCTTGGCCAGCAGCTCGGCGCCCGAGCTCAGGTCGATGAGATAGGCAATCGGAGCCGGGGTGTCATGTTGCGGGGCCTGAGCGAGAGCGGCGCCGGTGGCCAGCAAGGCGGATGCGGCGAGCAGGTAGAATCGAGGCATGTGCCGACGGGAATCCCTTCGCGAGTGTGGTTGGGGGGCCCTGTCTATCGCGCCGCGCGGCCGGGCGCGAGGGGGTTAGCGGCGGGCGATTGCGTCGGCCAGCGTCACCACCGACATCGCGTAGAAATTGGAGCAATTATAGTCGAGGATGGCGCGATAGTTGCCGGTGAGCAGATACCCGCTGACGCCAGGACCGTCCGGCTCCATCAAAGTCGCCATCTCGCTGTCCGGGATGGCGCGCGTCGGCACCACGCCGAGCGAGCGCCATTCCGCGATGGTCATCCAGCGGCTGTGGCGGCGGAAGACCGCCGGGCAGATCGGTGAATTCATCCGGCTCCGGATCGCTTCGCGGTTGAGGTTCGCCGGCACCCGGGCCCGCGCGCCCCACGGGACGCCCGGCTTCCATCCGGCGTCGCGCAGGTAGTTGGCGATCGACGCGAGCGCGTCGACCTCATTGCTCCAGATGTCGGCATAGCCGTCGCCGTCACCGTCCGCGCGGAGACGCAGGACAACCGACGGCATGAATTGCGGATAGCCGGTGGCGCCGGCGTAACTGCCCCTCAGCCGAGCCCTCGGAACGCCCGAATCGATCAGCTTCAAGGCGGCCAGGAACTCGCCCTGGAACAGGTCGCGGCGGCGGCCTTCGTAGGCGAGGCTGGCAAGCGACTCGAGCAGGTCGAAGCTGCCGGTGACCGTGCCGTAGCTGGTCTCCTTGCCGTAGATCGCCATCAGCACGGCGGGATCGACTCCGAAGCGCGCATAGATCTGGTTGAGGCTCGGCCAGTGCGCCGAGTAGCGGCTTTGGCCGCGCGAGATCAGCGACGCGGTCACATGGTCTCGAAGATAGGGCGACAACGGCGGGACGTAGCCGCTGGCGGCCGCAGCGCCGGGCCGCTGCGCGCGGTCGAGCTGCATCGCCCGCTCGTTGAGCCGAAGCGCCGGGATGTATCCCTGGATGGTCGCCTCGCGAATGCCTTGCTGGCGGGCGGCGTGCATCAGATATTGCTTGTAGGCCTCGAACCCGGACGTGGCGGCGTAAGGCTGCGCCTGCAGCGACGCGGTCTGCACCGGCACCGGCACCGTCGCCGGAGCGGCGGGGCGCGGCTGGGGCTGAGGCTGGGCCGGCCGGGGCTGCGGCGTTTGCGGCAGCGGCGCGAGCGGGTCGACCTGCGCCACGGCCGGGCCGAGCGCCAGGGAAGCCAGGCCGATCGCAATCCAACTGCCCGTCCAACGCAACCGCACTCTCCTCGCTCCGAGGGCCAAGACTAGGGTCTCAAACCTCTCATGCGCCAGCAGGGTTCAACCCGGCCCTTGCACGTCCCATCTTGAGCAACGATACCGCGGGGCATCTGAACGCAGGATGGGTGGCCGAGTGGTTTAAGGCAGCGGTCTTGAAAACCGCCGTGGGTGAAAGCCCACCGTGGGTTCGAATCCCACCCCATCCGCCACCGCCGTTCGTCCGCCAGCCCACCGCCGTTTGTCGAAAAATGACATCCGTGAAATTTTTGCGCTTGCGCTCGCGCTACAAATGTAGCAGTGGTGCTCTACAAATGTAGCGCGAAGGGTTTCGAATGCTCAGCAAATTGCCGCCTCGTGAACGCCAGATTGTCGATCTGCTCTACCAGCGGAGCGAGATGGCCGCTGCCGAGATCTGCGATTCGCTCCCCGACAATCCGAGCGGGTCCGCGGTTCGAACCATGCTCAAGCGGCTCGAGGACAAGGGATATGTCCGCCGCACCGAGTCCGATCGCGGCTATCTCTACAGTCCGGCCGTGCCCGAGACCGTCGCTCGCAAGAGCGCGCTAAGCGACCTCGTGAAAACATTCTTCGGCGGCTCGCCGGCCGGCGCTGCGACGGCGCTGCTCGGAATGTCCGACCGGCTCGACGAACAGGAGCTCGACCAGCTCGAAGCGATGATCGCCCGCGCCCGCTCCGCCAAGGGAGGCCAGTGATGGAATGGTTCGTCCTTCTTGCCGCCAAATCGCTGCTGGTTGCCGGCGGAGTTCTGCTGCTTCTTCAGCTGATGCGGGGCCGATCCGCTGCCGACCGCAGCTTCGTTGCCCACCTCGGTCTCGCCGCGCTCGTGCTGCTGCCCGTTGCCGCCCTCGCACTGCCGGCCTTCGAAGTATCGGGCCCGGCGTTCCTGACTCCGCCGCCGCCAGAGGTGGCGATTGTCGAAGCCCCTGCTCTCGCGCCCGAGGTCGCGACCCCTGCCGCCACCTTTCGCGGCGCAGCCGAGCCTGCAGTCGAGCTTGCCGGAGCGATCGACTGGGCTCTCTGGCTCTATGCTCTTCCCGCTGCGCTGCTCTTCCTGCTTACTCTAATCGCCATCGCCAGGCTGGTGCCGCTCAAGGCTCGTGCCCAGGTGCTGGTCGACCAGCATTGGCTGACCGCCCTCGCCCACGCGCAGCGGCGGATGGGGTTCAAGAACGGCACGGCCCTGCTGACCAGCGACGACATCCGTTCGCCGATCAGCTGGGGGCTGATGCGGCCGGTAATCCTGCTCAACAGCGACGCCGCCGGAGCGAAGGACGAAGCCGAGGCCATCATCGCCCACGAGCTCGCCCATGTCGCTCGGCTGGATTGGGCCAAGTTGCTTCTTGCCCGGATCACCGTCGCGATCTTCTGGTTCAACCCGCTCGTCTGGCTGCTCGCTCGCGAGGCTCACCAGCTGCGCGAGGAAGCCGCCGATGACGCGGTTCTCGCCGCGAACATCGACGACACCGAATATGCCCGGCTGCTGGTCGGAATCGCCAGGCACGAGTGCCGCGGGCTCCTGCTCGGCGCGCACGGCGTCGCCCCCGCTCGCAATTCCCTTGCCCGGCGGGTCCAGCGCGTTCTCGACGCGGCGTCGGCCCGTGCTCCGGGCGGATGGCGCTGGAGCGCTGCCGCCGGCTTCTTCGCTGCCGGGATGGCGGTTCCGGTCGCGGCGCTGCAGATCGTGCCGAGCATTCCGGCCGCAGCGAATGCGGCGGGCGCCGGCACGCAGGCTGCCGCGACCAGCTCCAACATTGCGCCGGCGGCCGCAACCGCGGCGGCAATTGCGCCGTCCGAAGTGGCAACAGCCACTCCCGCGCTGACGAGCCAGGATCCGCGGGTGGCCAAGCTTGCCGAGACAGCGCAGGCGATCATGACGTCGCCGAACGGCGGGACGATCGATGTCAGGCCCGGCGTCACGGTCATGCGCTCGCCGGACGGCGGCGTGATCCGAGTTCATGCTCCCGACGAAGCCGGGCGCCAGCGCGCGACACTGACGAGCCCGAGCGGAGCGACAATCGCCGTCGCCGACGCACGCGCCGTTCCAGGTCTGGCGAATGTCACCGCGCATCCTGCACCGCCGCGGCCGCCGGCCCCGCCCCGCACCCCCGACAGCGCGATCGACCGAGCAATTGCCATGAAGGCGGTCGGCGCCACTCCCGAATATGTCCAGTCGATTCGCAGGGCCGCGCCCCACATGCGCTTCGATCATGACGACATCGTCGCTTTCGCGGCGCTTGGTGTCAGTCCCGCCTATCTCCGCGAACTGGCAAGTGCGGGCTACTCGCGAATCACCGCGGACGACCTCACCGCAGCCAAAGCGATCGGAGTTTCGGGTGCATACGCCCGCTCAATTGCGGCCAGCGGCTACGGTCTTCTTCCGGTCGATCGGCTCATCGAGCTGAAAGCCGTGGGAGTGACCGCATCGGATATCGAGCGCTACCGACGGGCGCTGGGACGATTGCCGAGTGTCGACAAGCTCGTTGCGATGAAGGCGATGGGGGTGAAACCCGACGAGATCGACCACGACCGGAGTCCGTGAGCGGCCGCGGCGTCTGACCGACTGAAATCCACCGACTGCCGAATTTTTCAGCGCTCCCGTCGGAGCGGACGGGCGGAATTTGCCCAGAAACAACAGGAGAATGCCCATGTCACGACTGATCGCGATGTTTGCGGCGCTTTCGCTCACCACGGTGACGGTTTCCACCGCCTGCGATGCCGCCACTGCCAGGGGTCTCGGGTTTACGCTCGAGCCCTCGAGCAAGGGAGAGCAGGTTCGCGCGACGTTCCGCAACCTCGACCGGGAGACCAACAATTGGTCAAGCTCTTTCGCGCCAGCGGAGCTGACCGGCCTGGACGTCGCGCGACTGCGAGCCCCGGGCACCTCGCCGATCAGCTTCGCCATCGTCCGCGAAGCCGGGCGCCTCGACTGTGCGGGCAGCGGCGGTAATTCGATGGCCCGGGGAACCTGCCGGGTCACTCCGGACGCGACACTGCTGCGCCTGCTCGAGCAGGGCGGGATCGGTCGGCCGACCGACGAACAGTCCTACGGACTGATCGCCATCAACGTCCGGCGGGAGCTGATCCAGGCGCTTGCCGACGCGCGCTATCCGACGCCGAAGATCAACGACCTGATGGGCCTTACCGCCGTCGGCGTGACCAAGGCCTATATCGATGGCCTGTCGCGCGCCGGCTATCGGCCTGAAAGGCTCGACACCCTCCTTCAATTCAAGGCGCTCGACATCACACCCGAATATATCCGGGGATTCGTCCGGCTCGGTTACGCGGACCTGCCCGCCAGTGACCTGGTTCAACTCAAGGCGCTCAACGTCACCGCCGAATATATCGCCGGTTTCGAGCGCATTGGATATCGGCGGCTACCCGCGAGTCAGCTGGTGCAGCTCAAGGCGCTCGGCGTCACTCCAGAATTCGTTCAGGCGGTTCAGCGCAGCGAGGGGCACCTCCCCTCGCCGAGCCGGGCCGTCCAGCTCAAGGCCGTCGGCTTCAGCCCGCGCACTCGCTGAACCCCAGCCATCGGCAAGGGCAAAGTGGAGCTGTCGAGCAAGGGGCCGCATTGCCCTTAGTGTATTAGTTATATATAACAGTAGAGCAGATTTCGTTTCCAGATCTCTGTCAAGGAGTTGACCATGGCCAAGCTGTCGCGTCTCTTGCGGCCCGATCTCCTCGCGTCCGTAGCCTTCCTTTCTCTCCTCCCCGAGGCCGCGAGCGCTCAGGAGCTTCCCGCCGATCCCGCGGTGGCGCCGCCGCCGGTCGCAACCGCGGTCAACGGCAAGCGCGTCTACACGCCCGCGGAGTTTGCCCGCTTTGCGCCACGCAATGCGCTCGACATGGTTCGACAAGTGCCCGGATTCACGATCCGCTCCGCCGACCAGGAGCGGGGGCTTGGTCAAGCCTCGGAGAATGTTCTGCTGAACGGCCAGCGGGTAACCAACAAGTCGGGCGGCGCAATCGCCGAGCTCGAGAAGATTTCTGCGTCCAACGTCGAACGAATCGAAATCGTCGACGCAGCGACGCTCGACATCGCCGGCCTGACCGGTCAGGTCGCCAACGTCATCGTCAAGGCGGAGCGCAAGGCCAGCGGCCAGTTCTCGTGGCGGCCCGAATTCCGCGCTCATTTCACCGACCCGATCTACACGCGCGGCGACATCAGCTACTCCGGCGTCACCGGACCGGTGGAATATACCGTCGGGTTCAATAGCGGCGGCAATCGCAGCGGCGCCGGCGGCGGAACGACGATCTTCGCGCCCGACCGCACCGTCATCGAGATTCGCGACGATGCGTGGCGCAGCAATTACGACAATCCGAGAGCCAGCGGCCGTTTCACCCTCGATGGGCCGGGGAGCTCGGTCGGCAACCTCAACCTCGCGTACATGCCCTTCTGGCAGGATTTTCGCGAAACCAGCGACCGCAACCGGCCCGACGGCATCGACCGGACCCGCACGGTTCACCAGACGGTCAAAGGCTCCACCTACGAAGTCGGGGGCGACTATGCCTTCGCGCTTGGCCCTGGCCGCCTCAAGGTCCTCGGGCTTCGCAAGTTCACGCATGAGCCGGTCACCTCGACCGCCGTGTTCACTTTCGAGGACAATTCGCCGAATGTCGGCGACCGCTTCACGCGCGACGGACGCATGGGAGAATGGATCGGCCGCGCCGAATACGGCTGGAAGACGGGCCGCTCCGACTGGCAGCTGACTGCAGAGGGCGCGTTCAACAACCTCGACAGCGTGTCGCGGCTGTTCCTTTTGCGCCCGAGCGGCGAATTCGAGGAAGTCCCCTTCCCCGCCGGCACCGGCCAGGTCGACGAGGATCGCTACGAGGTCCTGCTCACCCACAACCGCCCACTCAGCTCGACATTGAGCCTTCAGCTCGTCGGCGGCGCGGAATATTCGAAGCTGAGCAGCGCCAGCACGCTGGGCAGCCTTTCGCGAAGCTTTTTCCGGCCGAAGGGCAGCGCTTCGCTGGCGTGGAAGCAAAGCGAAAATCTCGACGTCAGCCTGAAGCTGCGCCGCCGGGTCGGCCAGCTCAATTTCTACGATTTCCTCGCCTCGGTGAACCTCACCGACGACCGCGAGAACGCCGGCAACCTCGAGCTGGTGCCGCCGCAGACCTGGGAGGTTGACCTTGAAGCGAACCGCAAGCTCGGCAGCTGGGGCAGCACGAGCTTGCGCCTGTTCGCCCGGCGGATCGACGACATCGTCGACATCATTCCAATCGGCACGAGCGGCCAGAGCCCGGGCAACATCGATCGCGCGCACCGCTACGGCGCGGAATGGAAGGGCACCTGGTTGCTCGACAATCTCGGCTGGCGCGGCGCAAAGATCGACTCGGCCATCGTGTTGCAGCACTCGCAGCTCAAGGATCCGCTAACGGGCGAGAACAGGCCGATCAGCAACACCCTTAAGCGGCAGGTTCAGCTCAGTTTGCGCCACGACGTCCCCGGCACCGACTGGGCATGGGGAAGCGACTTCGAGCATGTCTGGTTTTCGAAAGCTTATCGCCTGAGCGAAGTCGGCCGCCAATGGGAAGGGCCATTCTGGCTCCACGCCTTTGTCGAGCATAAGGATGTCGCCGGCCTCACCGTTCGGGCGGCGCTGGGGAACATCCTCAATGCGCGCAGCCGCTGGGAACGCGAGGTCTACTCCGGGTTCCGCAACACCCATCCCCTGCAGTTCGTCGAGCGCCGAAACCGTCTGATCGGCCCGATCTTCAGTTTCTCGGTCCGGGGCAATTTCTAGAGACCTCGTTCGGCCACCCGTCTCTCGCTGGCTGCGTTCCGCGGAACCGTTCGTCGATCCGTCGAACGGAACTGGAATGTGCCGTCGGTTGGCGTAGGTGTATTACTACACCATCACACATAGGCCATCGCCATGCGAACCCCAGTCCTGATCTCGGTCGCCCTCCCCGCTCTCCTCGCTTCGGAGGCCGCGGCGGCGCAGGCGACGGTCCCGGGCGACCATGCTCCCGCCGTCCCCGCGCAAGCCACCCGGACGACGATTTACGACGCTGCCTTCTTCCGGCAATATGCCCCGCGAACCGCGCTCGACATCGCCCAGCGCGTGCCCGGCTTTACCCTCGATCTCGGCAACACCGACGTGCGCGGGTTTGCGCAGGCGGCCGGCAATGTCGTGATCAACGGAGCGCGCCCGAGCTCGAAGGCGGACACGCTCGAAACCACTCTGTCGCGGATCCCGGCGAACCGCGTGGTTCGGGTCGAGGTTGGGCCCGGCGATCTTTATGGCGCCGAATATTCGGGCAAGAGCCAGGTCCTCAACGTCATCCTGTCGGCCGAAGCCGGAGTTGATGGCAACGTCACCGCCTCAGGGCGGCGGATTTATACTGGAAAGGTCGTGCCCAACCTGTCGGGATCGGCGTTGATCAAGCGCGGCGCGTCGAGCTTCAACCTGTCCGCCGGCACCCAGCGCTTCGGCCAGGTCGAGGAGGGAAGCGACACCCTGTTCGAGGCCGGCGACGGCGAGCAGCTCGAATTTCGTCGCAAGATCAACCGCTTCGAGGACCGCAGTCCGTTCGTGTCGGGAAGCTGGGCGCTGGAACGCGCCAGCGACAATGCGGTGCGGGTCAATGCGCGCTTCTCGCCAGGCAGCTTCTACCTCATTCAGGACAATATCGTCGTTCCGGCCGAGGGGCTTCCGCGTCGCGACGATCTCGTCCAGGACTTCACCAACCGCGTGTTCGAGCTCGGCGGCGACGTCACCCGTCCCCTCGCCGGCGGAGCGATCAAGCTGGTCGGCCTCGCGACCCGCCGCTCGCGCGACAATCGCGAGACCTATCGCTTCCGCCGTGACGACGTGACGCTCGGCGGGTTCGAGCAATTGCAGGATGCGCAGCGCAACGAAACCATCGCCCGAGTGACCTGGTCGCGCGGCGATCTTGCCGGATTCTCGTTCGAGACCGGCGCCGAGGGCGTCCTCAACACCCTCGACAGCCAGGTCGATCTGTTCATCCTCGAGTCCGGCGGAGGTCGAACCCGGATCGACCTGCCGATCGACAATGCCCGGGTGACGGAGAAGCGCGGCGAAATTTTCGTCAACGCCGGAAGAAATCTCGGCGACAGGCTGCGGCTCGACGGCGGGCTGACTTACGAAATGTCGCACCTCACGGTCAGCGGCGACACCAGCGCCGAGCGCACGCTGCGTTTCCTGAAGCCGCAGCTGACGCTCGACTGGAAGGGGGGCAGCGGCTGGCACGCCCAGCTGTCGATCAAGCGGAGGGTCGCCCAGCTCGATTTCTTCGATTTCATCAGCGCCGCAGAACTGGCCACCGACCGAGTCAACGCCGGCAACGCCAACCTCGTCCCCCAGCGTTCCTGGGAGTTCCGGGCGACACTCGACAAGCGGATCCTCGGCGAAGGCCTGGTCAAGCTGGACGTCGGCCACGACCTCATCAGCCTGTTGCAGGACCGGGTCCTGACCGAGGAGGGATTTGACGCACCGGGCAACATCGGCAGCGGCCGCCGGAGCTTCGCCCGTTTGACGCTCGATGCGCCGCTCTCTCGCCTGGGGCTCCGCGGCCTTCGGGCGAAGTGGAACGGCCAGCTCCAGCGGACCCGGGTCGAGGATCCGGTTACCGGCGAGATGCGGGGCTTCAGCGGCTTCTATCCAGGGTGGGAATGGAACCTCGAGGTTCGCCGTGACGCGGGCGCATTCTCTTATGGTTTCCAGGTGGCCGACCGCGACCGTTTTACCTTTTTCCGCACCGATGAGATCGACAGCAACCGGAACGCCGGCCCCTATGCGACCGCATTCGTCGAATATCGGCCCAATCCACGGACAACGATCACGCTCGATGCCGACAATGCGCTCGACACCCAGGCCTTCCGTGAACGCATTCGCTATTTCCCCAACCGAACCGCGGCCGAGCCCGGCATCCGGGAAATCCGCGAGCGCAACCGGCATGTCGCACTGCGCCTGGCGGTCAAACGAAGCTTCGGCAGCGGCGGGGTGGCGCGGGGCAACGGCGGCAGCTAAGAGCCCGCGCAGCTTCCACCATTTGCGGGGTTACGAGTGGCCGAACTGACGATCCAACCGTTCGACTGGTCCGATCCGTTCGATCTCGAGCATCAGCTCGGCGATGAGGAACGGCTGGTCCGCGACACGGCCGAGGCCTACGCCCAGGAGAAGCTTCAGCCGCGAGTCACCTCCGCCTACCTCGAAGAGCGCTTCGACCGCGAGATTTTGAACGAAATGGGCGAGCTCGGCCTGCTCGGCGCGACCATCCCGTCCGAATATGGCGGCGCCGGCCTCGGCTATGTCGGCTACGGCCTGATCGCCCGGGCGATCGAGCGGGTCGACAGCGGCTACCGCTCGGTCATGAGCGTGCAATCGAGCCTGGTGATGTATCCGATCCACGCTTACGGCAGCGAGGAGCAAAGGCGCAAATATCTGCCCCGCCTCGCCACCGGCGAGCTGGTCGGCTGCTTCGGCCTCACCGAGCCCGACGCCGGCTCCGACCCCGGCGCGATGCGCACCCGCGCCGAGAAGGTCGACGGCGGCTACCGCCTGACCGGCACCAAGATGTGGATCAGCAATTCGCCGATCGCCGACGTCTTCGTCATCTGGGCCAAGTCCGAGGCGCACGGCGGCAGGATCCGCGGCTTCGTCCTCGACAAGGGCCTCAAGGGCCTCAGCGCCCCCAAGATCCGCGAAAAGCTATCGCTCCGCGCCTCGATCACCGGCGAGGTGGTGATGGACAATGTCGAGGTCGGCGAGGACTCACTGCTGCCCAACGTCGAGGGGCTGAAAGGCCCGTTCGGCTGCCTCAACCGCGCCCGCTACGGCATCGGCTGGGGCTCGATGGGCGCGGCCGAGGCCTGCTATCATGCTGCCCGCGAATATACCCTCGACCGCAAGCAGTTCGGCCGCCCGCTCGCCTCCAACCAGCTCGTCCAGCTGAAGCTCGCCAACATGGTGACCGAGATCAGCCTGGGGCTGCAGGCGGCGCTGCGCGTCGGCCGCCGGCTCGACGAGGGCGTGCTGATCCCCGAGACGATCAGCATGCTCAAGCGCAACAATGTCGGCAAGGCGCTGGACATCGCCCGGACCGCCCGCGACATGCACGGCGGCAACGGCATTTCCGCCGAATTCCAGGTCATGCGCCACGCCGCCAATCTCGAAACGGTCAACACCTACGAGGGCACGCACGACGTGCACGCCTTGATCCTCGGCCGGGCGATCACCGGCATAGCGGCTTTCTAGGCCCTTGGAGGACGCCTCAAAACGGCGGTCGATTCGTCATTGTAGAGCGTCTCGCCGAGCCGCTCGAAGCCGAGCCGCTCCGCGAGCCTGAACGACGGCGCGTTGCTCGGGGCGATGATCGCCCAGATTGGCGTCGGCTGCAGGGAAGAGTCGGCCCAGGCGAGGACCGCCCGGCAGGCTTCGCCGGCCATGCCCTGGCCATGGACCTCCTTGGCGAAGATCCAGCCCATCTCCGGTTCCTCGCCGAACACTGGCTCGAGCGCTCGCCAGCCGTTGAACAGGCTGACCATCCCGACCAGCCTGTCGTCGCCCTTGCGGATCACCGCCCAGCCGCCGAATCCGAGCAGCGACCATTGGCCAACCGACGCGGCCATCCTCCGCCAGCAATCTTCCTCGGTCAGCGGACCGGCGAAATGGGCCATCACCTCGGGATCGCCGACGATCGCGAACTGCGGCCGGAAGTCTTCCTTGCGGTAGTGGCGGAGGATCAGCCGCTCCGTTTCGAGGAGCGGCGCCAAAGTATGCCTGGAGTGAGCTGCTCGGCCATCCTCCGGATGGCCTGCGCTGCTCACTTCTTGCCGAGCGTCAGGCCGCCGAAGCGCTTGTTGAAGCGCGCCACCTGGCCGCCGCTGTCGAGCAGCTTCTGGCTGCCGCCGGTCCAGGCCGGATGCACCTTGGGGTCGATGTCGAGGTGCAAGGTGTCGCCTTCCTTGCCCCAGGTCGACCGGGTCTGGAACTTGGTGCCATCGGTCATCTCGACGGTGATCATGTGGTAATCGGGGTGGGTACCGGACTTCATTTCGATTTCCTTGGGTTGCGGCTGGTTTCCGACCAGCCGAAAAAGCGTTGCGGCCCCTTATATGGTGAGCCGCGATCTTGCAACCAAGCAGCGGCTCAAGCGGCCGCCGGCGCGCCCTGTCGATGCCTCAGCGCCGGGACCGTCCGCTCGGCGAGCGCAAAGCCGCCGAACAGCACGGCGCTAAAGAACAGGTCGCCGGCAAGGGTGTTTTGGAAGAACGGAATTGCCGCAACATAGCAGGCGACCAAGCCCTCAACCGTCGGCGGGTAGAAGCCGCTGAACAGCCACATTCCGAAATTCGTCAGGACGAAGAACAGGGCAGAGCTGGCAAGCGCGGCCGAGCCGATCCATAGAGCCGTCTTGCGCTTCGCGAGCGCCCAGCCGATCAGCACGGTCAGTGCAAAGCTCAGATAGACGAAGTTCATCCCCGGATAGAATCCGCCGAGCAGGATGTCGCTGAGGACCAATGCGCCGAACGGAGCCGCGAACGCGAGCGGCCGGCCCGGAAGATAGGCGCCGCTGAACAGGGCCATCGCCGCGATCGGCGAGAAATTGGGCGGATGCGGCAGCAGCCGCATCGCGGCGGCGGCGAAGATCGCTGCGAGAATCGCCACCAGGCGTGCCTTGTTGCCCGTCGTCAGAGCCAGCTTGTTCATGCCGTCGCTAATAACCGCGCCATCGCTCAATTGACAATCGCCCTGGAGCCGACATAGCCGGGACCGGACGAGGGTGCCGCCCACGAGCGTAGGCTTGGCGGGGGCGGTTGAAAGGGAAGCCGGCGAAATTCCGGCGCTGTGCCCGCAACTGTGAACCCGGCAGCGGCCGGGGAAGTCAGGAACCTGCCTTCGTCGGTCGTCCGCACCCGGCCGGGTCCAGCCGCGGATGCGTGGCGCTGCGCGGGCGACCGCGCCGCACCTCCGTGACGACGATTCCAAGTCGTTGATGGAGGCCATGTTGATCATTTCCCTACTTCTCACCGCCGCTCAGGCCGCCGGGGTCGAGTCCGACGAGATCGTCATCACCGCGTCGCGTGCGCCGCAGCCTGCATCGCAGACGGCCGCAAGCGTTACGGTGATCGACGACAGGAGGCTCGAGCGCCTCGGGGAACCGCTCGTCCATTCGCTAATCCGCCTCACTCCTTCGGCAGCGGTGGAGACCGGCGGCCCCGCGGGAAGCCTGGCGCAGGTCCGGATTCGCGGCGGCGAGGCCAATCACACCTTGCTGTTCATCGACGGCATCCGCGCCAACGACCCCGCCGCCGGCGGCATTCCCCGCTTCGAGCTTCTCAACGCCGACATCGCCTCGCGCCTCGAGCTGATCCGCGGGCCGCAGTCGGCGCTGTGGGGTTCGGACGCGATCGGCGGCGTCGTCGCCGTCAACGGGCTCGCCCCCGAGCGAAACCGCGTTTCGGCGCTGGCCGAGGCCGGCTCGTTCGGCTTTGCCCGCGCCGGCGCTTCCGCCGCGTTCGTCGGCGCGAATGCCAGCCTCGCCGCCGCCGGCGGCTGGCAGCGGGCGAGCGGAATCGACAGTTTCGACGGGACCGGCGACCGCGACGGCTACCGCAACCTGTCGGCGCGGCTCCGGGCAGGCTGGAGCCCTGCCCCGAACGTCGAAGTCGGAGCGGCCGGATTCGCCTTGAGCGGCGACGGCGAGTTCGACGGCTTCAACCCCCTCACCTTCCGGCGCGACGACACGCTCGACAGCGCGCGCAACCGGCTGGCCGCCGGGCGGCTGTGGGTTTCCGCCGGCGACCGCGACGACGGCACCAGCGGGACGATCGCCACGTCGCTCCTCGGCTCATCGAACCGGAACCTGCTCGCCGGCGAGGAGACCAACCGCACGCGCGGCGAGCGCTGGACGGCGTCGGCCCAGCTTCACCACCGCTTTTCGACCGGCGCCGTCCGGCACTCGGCGATCGTCGCGCTCGACCATGACCGCGAGCAATTCCGCGCCCGCGACACCGTCTATTTCGGCGCGAGCAACCAGGACCGGCGCCGGACGCACGATGCGGTCACCGCCGAATGGGGGGCGGAGCTGGCGCCGTTCATCGCCGACCTCGCCGTCCGCCGCGACCGGTTCAGCGCCTTCGCCGACGCGACTACTGTGCGTGCATCGGCACTGGCGGCCCTCGGCAAAAACTGGTCGGTCGCCGGCTCCTACTCGGAAGGCATCGCCCAGCCGACCTTCTTCGACCTCTACGGCTTCTTTCCCGGCATGTTCATCGGCAATCCCGACCTCAGTCCCGAGCGGTCGCGGGGCTTCGAAGCCTCGGTCCGCTTCCGGCGTCAATCGCTCGAGGCGGCAATGACCATCTACCGGCAAGTGCTTCGTGACGAGATCGTCGACATCTTCGACCCGGCGACATTCCAGTCGAGCGCCGCCAACCGCAACGAGACCAGCCGCCGGAGGGGCCTCGAAATCGAAGCCGCCTGGGCAGTCGGCGGCGCGTTCAGGCTGACCGGGAACTACGCTTTGCTCGATGCCGAGGAGCCGGGGGCCGTGCCCGGCTCACAAGTGCGGGAGATCCGCCGGCCGCGGCACAGCGGCTCCTTAGCCGTCGACGGAGAACAGGGCCGCATCGCCTACGGAGCGTCGCTCGCTTATGTCGGGGCGCGCGGGGATACCGATTTCGAGGTGTTTCCAGCCCGGCGCGTGCGGCTCGACCCTTATTGGCTCGCCTCGGCGCGGCTGGCGGTCGAGCTTCGGCCGGGGCTCGCGCTGTTCGCGCGCGCGTCCAACCTCTTCGATCAAGGCTACCAGGACGTGTTCGGTTACCGGACCGAGGGCCGCGCGCTCTACGCCGGCATCCGCGCCGGCAGGTGATCATCTAGTCGGACGGCGGGTCGGCGATCATCGCCGTGAACTGGGCCTCGGCGGCGAGCTTGCCGTCGACCAAGGCGCGGCCGGCGAACTTGCACACGCTGGTGCGCTTCTGGACGAACTCGACCTCGAGCCGGAGGAGAACGCCAGGCTCGACCGGGGCCCGGAACTTCGCCCCTTCGATGGCCATGAAATAGACCAGCTTGCCGGACCCGGCGAGGTCGAGGGATTCGACCGCCAGGACGCCGGCGGCCTGGGCGAGCGCCTCGACGATCAAGACGCCCGGCATGATCGGCCGGCCGGGAAAATGACCCTGGAAGAAGCTTTCGTTGATCGTCACCGCCTTGACGGCGGCGATTCGCTCGTCGCGGACCAGCTCCTCGACCCGGTCGACGAGCAGCATCGGGTAGCGATGCGGCAGCGCCGCCATCACCCGCCGGATGTCCAGCGGCTGACCGGCGGCACTCACCGATCGGTCGTTCACCGCCCCTGCGGCCGCGGCTGCTGCTGCTGTTGCTGTTGCGGCAGCGGCGTCAGGCTGACCGACGGGAGCGTCTGATTGAGCCGAGCAAGCACATCGTTGGTCACGTCGAGGGCAGCTGCATTGTCGATCGCCGAACTCTTGGCGATCGCGAGATTGGCGCCCCGTGCCGTCATGACGGCATTGATTGCGGGGCTCAGTCGCGCGCTGATCTGCTGCAGCACATGCGCTTCAATCGACTGCAGGTTCTGCTGGCTCCGGCTCAGCTCCTGCTGAGCCTGGTTTTCACGCTGTTGGAACTGCTGGATTCGCGTGTTCAGCGCGGCGTCCGGCTGACGGTTGCCAAGCGCATTGATCGCCGTCTGGATTGCCTCGCCCTCCGGACGAAGCTGGCCGACGAGCGTCTGCTGACGCGTCTGAAGCGCCTGCAACTGGCTCTGCAGCTGCGTCTGCGCCGTCCGGCAGGCGTTGCACTCGCGGAACACGCGATCGGTGTCGACGACGACGATGACTGCGGCTGGCACGCGCTGCGCTTGCGCTGCCACGGGCATCGCAGCCGCGCTGAGGGCGACTGCCGCAAGGGTGATGATACGCATTAGAAACCGGCTCCTACATTGAACGTGAATAGCCTCGTGTCGTCGCCTTCGCGCTTGATCAGCGCTTTGGCGAGGTCGAGGCGAAGCGGACCGAATGGCGAGACCCAGTTCACGCCGATTCCGACGGAAACGCGCGGGCTGGGCGAATCGCCGACGTAACGCTCGGTGAGCGTCACGCGGTAACCAGCGGGGCAGTCCTCGCCAACCGTGATGATCTGCTGGTCCGGGGCCGTACCGCTTTCGGGGGCCGTTTCGGTGCAGATGCTGTTGAGCCGCGGAGTCTTGAGCCCGAACACCGAGCCGGCATCGACATAGACCGACGGTCGAAGGCCAAGGCCGCGCAGCTGTGCGTTGGTTGGAAGCTCGAGCTCGATCCGCCCCATGTAATAGGCACGGCCGCCAAGCGCGTCGCTGAGGCGATCCTCACCGAGGGTCGGATTGTCGTCTTCGTCATAGGTGACGAAGGTGCGCAGGATCCTGGGGCCGATGCCGCGGATGTCGAAGCCGCGCATCTGGGGCCCGAAGAATCGATCGGTGATCCGGATCGCGTCACGACCGGGACCGGGCGATGCCTGCAGCGGGTGAATGTAGCCGCCTTCAAGGTGTCCGGAGAGGACGAAGCCGTCGCCGACCGACAAATATTTGGTGGCGTCGCCGCGAGTCCGAAGGTATCGCACGGATCCGCCGAGGCCGGCGAAGTCCTGCGACAGAAGCAGCCGCTGACCGCGCGTCGGGCGGATGCCGTCGGTGTTGTCGAACAGCAGCGAATAGCCGACCGCAGACGTCGTGCGAGTGCCGATCTCATCGCACAGGTACGATCCTGCCAAAAGCGGGTCGCACACGGGCGGCAGCGGCCCGTCGTCGTCCGGGTCGGTGTAGAAGCTCGCCTTGTCGAGCGAGATCTCGTTGACGGAGAGCGAATAGCGCGTCCCGAGGCTGGTGAACTCCGTCACCGGGAAGCCTAGCCGGAGGCCGCCGCCGGTGCTGACCTGCGAGTAGGTGCGGTTGCGCTGATTTCCGACGAAGTTGAAGCTGTTGAAGTCACGCCGGAACACTTCGCCGCCGAGCAGGATTTGCCGGTCGAACAGATAGGGCTCGACGAAACCCAGCTGGACCGACCGCGCATAGCGTGAGTAATTGATGCCGGCGTTGAGCTCCTGGCCCTTGCCCATGAAATTCCGCTGAGCGACCGAAAGCGCGAGGATGAAGCGCTCGAGGCTCGAATAACCCGCCGAGAACTGCAGCTCGCCAGTCGATTTTTCCTCGACGTCGACACCGAGCACGATGCGGTCGGGAGCCGAGCCCTCGTTCTGCTTGATCTCGAGCCGGTCCTGGAAGAAGCCGAGCGCCTGCAAGCGATCCTGCGAGCGCTTGACCTTGATCGCATTGAAGGCGTCGCCCTCGTTGAGGCGGAATTCGCGGCGAATGACCTTGTCGCGCGTAGCGGTATTGCCCTGGATGTCGATCCGCTCGACATAAACGCGCTGGCTCTCCTGAACCCGGAGGATGAGGTTCATCACCCGGTTCTCGGCGTCACGCTCGAAGGCAGGATTGATGTCGGCGAACGCATAGCCGAGGTTGCCGGCCATTTCGTTCAACGTGCCGACCGCGTCCTCGACCGCCCTTGCGTTGAACCAGCTGCCCGGCTGAAGCCGAACCGCCGCCTTGATCTGCTCTGGCGTCATGTCGCGAAGCGCGCTCTCCGCCTCGATCGTTCCGAACCGGTACCTCGGCCCCTCTTCGATGACGTAGGTGATGATGAAGTCGCGTCGGTCGGGGGTTAGCTCGGCGAGCGCCGAGACGACCCGGAAGTCGGCATAGCCTTCGGTCAGGTAGAAGGCGCGAAGCTTCTGCTGGTCGGCGGCAAGGCGATCGGGGTCGTAGCTGTTGTTGCCGCGCAGGAATGACAACGGGCCTCCGGCCTGGCGCGTGAACATCTCCTTGCGAAGGCGATCGTCGCTGAAAGCCTCGTTGCCGATAATGTTGATCTGGCGGACCTTCGAGCGGTCGCCCTCCATGATCTCGAAGACGAGGTCGACGCGGTTCTGGTCCAGCTGAACGACCTTGGGCTCCACGCGGGCGGCAAAGCGGCCCTGGCGGCGATAGAGCTCGACGATCCGCTCGACGTCGGCGCGGACGCGTGACCGAGTGAAGATCTGCCTGGGTTGCAGGCGGATCTCCGGCAGGATCTTGTCGTCCTTGATGCGGCGGTTGCCCTCCAGGATGATGCGGTTGATCACCGGATTCTCGCGCACCGTGATCACGAGGTCGCCGGTATCCGCGCCGGTGATGACGACGTCCGCGAACAACTCCGTCGCGTAAAGGTCCTTGAGCGCCTGGTCGAGCGATTCGGCCGAGTAGCTCTGGCCCGGCTGGAGGTTTGCGTAGGATCGGACCGTTTCGGGCTCGAGACGCTCGTTGCCGCGCACCGCGACCGAGCGAATTACACGTTCCGCAGACGTCGCCGGGGACTGGACCGGCTGGGCAGTGGGCGCCGCCTGCTGGGCCATGACCGGAACCGACCAGCCGCCAAGCACCGTTCCGATTAGAAGAAGAGCGCCGGTGCGCCGGCAAGCCTTGCTATTGTGGAAAATCACGCGTCCGCCCTTGATGCAGTGTCATTGCCGCGGCTCGCGCGGCGAAATGGATGTGCAGCCCTGCCCCAACCGGTCTAGCCAATCAAGCGCCCAAGTCGGTCCCAAAGACCGAACGAGCCGAGATCGTTGAACGTGACGAGAAACAGCAATGCGAGCAGGAACGCGAGGCCGCCGCGAAATGCCCATTCCTGGGCCCGAGCGCTGACGGGACGCCGGCGAACCGCTTCGACTGCGTAAAAGGCGAGATGGCCACCATCCAGCATGGGGACTGGCAACAAGTTGATGAATCCGAGATTAATTGAGAACAATGCAACCAGTTGAACGAACTCAAAAAAGCCCAGCGATGCCTGTTGGCCGGCAATCTGCGCTATCTTGAGCGGGCCGCCGAGGTCCTTGGCCGAGCGCCGCCCGGTGACGATCTGGGCGAGTCCATCGATCATCGATCGGGTCAGGGTGACCGTGTAGGTCGCCGCCGCAGGGATCAGCTGATGGATCGGCGGCCGCTCCATCACCCGTCCGGTCGGCATCACGCCGAGAAGCCCTACGCGGTAGCTCTGGCCGAACTGGTCCCGCTCCTCGCGGGCCGCCAGCTCAGTTTGGAAGCGAAGGAACCGGCCGTCACGATCGACGATGATGCTGACGGTCTCGCCCGGACGCAGCGCGACCACCCGACGAAGGTCCTCGAAGCTGCCGATGCTTCGCCCAGCGACCGAGTCAATGCGATCCCCGGGCTGGATTCCGGCTTGCTCGGCGGCGCTGCCTGGTTGAACCTCGGCAACGACGCTTGGGGATCGGGGAACACCGAAGGCCGCGAAAAAAGCCGCAAAAATCAGGATCGCGAGCAGGAAATTGGCCATCGGCCCGGCGAGAACGATGAGGAACCTCTGCCAGACCGGCTTGTGATGGAAGCTGCGCGAGTCGCGATCGGCGCCCGGCGCCGGCATGCTCGCCGGGTTCATGTCGCCGACAAACCGGACATAGCCGCCAAGCGGCAGCCAGCCGATCTTCCATCGAGTCCCACGCTTGTCGGTCCAGCCGGTGATCTCGCGACCGAAGCCGATCGAAAAGACCTCGGCTCCGACCCCGAACCAGCGGGCGACCAAATAGTGGCCGAGCTCGTGGAAGAAGACGAGCGGGCCGATGGCGCAGATGAATGCGACCAGGATAAACCATAAGGGCGGTTGCGAAAGCATCAGTGACAGCCTGCCTCGACCAATTCCCCAACGCGGTTGCGGACCATCGAATCGATGGCGATGACCTCCTCGATCGTTGTCGGCGCCGGAAAATCGCTGCGCTGCAGCGCTTCTTCGACCAGGGTGACTATGTCGGCAAAGCCGATGCGCTCTTCAAGGAAGCTGGCGACGGCAACCTCGTTCGCCGCGCTGAGCACGGCCGGCGCTGCGCCGCCGTGCTCGAGCGCCTCGCGGGCGATGCGGAGCGCCGGGAATCGCGCCAGGTCGGGGGTCTCGAAACTGAGATTGCCGACGGCCGCGAGGTCGAGCCGCTCGGCCGGCGTCGGCATCCGTTCGGGCCACGCAAGCGTGTGGGCAATCGGGATCCGCATGTCGGGCGAGCCGAGCTGGGCGAGCACCGAACCATCGATGAACTCGACGAGCGAGTGGATCACCGACTGCGGATGGATGACGATGTCGATCCGGTCCGAAGGCAGGCCGAAGAAATGGTGCGCCTCGATCAGTTCCAGTCCCTTGTTCATCAGCGTCGCGGAATCGACCGAGACCTTGGCGCCCATGGACCAATTGGGATGGGCGACCGCCTCGCTCGGCGTGGCGCGACGGATGTCTTCGGCCGAGGCCGAGCGGAACGGGCCCCCGCTCGCGGTCAGGATCAGCCTTGAGACATCTTCCAAGCGGCTTCCGGCAAGGCATTGGAAGATGGCGTTATGTTCGCTGTCCACGGGGAGCAAGGTGGCGCCGCTTCGAGCTGCCGCGGCAGTCATCAGCTCGCCGGCGGTGACCAAGGCCTCCTTGTTGGCGAGGGCGACGGTTCGCCCCGCCTCGAGCGCTGTCATGACCGGCACGAGACCGGCGCAACCGACAATCGCCGCCATCACCCAGTCGGCCTCGCCCGCCGCCGCCTCCGCGAGCGCAGCTTCGCCGGCCGCGGCCTTGCAGCCCGTCCCCGCGAGCCTGGCCTCGAGTTCGGCCAGGCGCCCCTCGTCGGCGAGTACCGCCATCCTGGCACCCGTCCGCCGCGCGGCGTCGGCAAGGGCGTCGGCATTGCTTGCTGCCGTCAAGGCAATGACCTCGAACCGCTCCGGCGACCTCTCGACGAGGTCCAGCGTCGACCGGCCGATCGAGCCGGTGGCGCCAAGGATCGACACCTTCCGCTTCACAGCAGTCCTCCAAGCTGGGCAAAGGCGGTCAGCGTCGCGACCGGCACCAGCCCGTCCAGCCGGTCGAGCAGCCCGCCGTGGCCAGGAAGCCAATTGCCCGAATCCTTGATCCCGGCGCGTCGCTTCATCCAGCTTTCGAACAAATCCCCCATCTGGGCGAAGAGCGCAAAGAAAGCGGCAAGCACAAACAAGGTCTGGGAAAGGCCGGTGAACCACGCCCAGGCGCCGGCGATGACCGTGGCGGCGGCAATCCCGCCCCACAGGCCGGCGACCGTCTTGCCGGGGCTGATCGCCGGCGCGAGCTTGGTGCGCCCAAACGTTCGCCCGACGAAGTAGGCACCGATGTCGGTTGCCCAGGTGACGAGGAACACCCACACGACGAGAGCCATGCCGTTGTCCGCGCGATCACGCAGCCACAGCAGCGCCAGCGCGGGCAGAAGGGCGTAGATGAACCCCCCGACGTACCACGACAGGCCCCAGCCTCGGACGATCCGCATCCACTCGTAGTAAATTCCGGTCGCTGCCGCGGCGACGAGCACGGCGAAGAAATAGCCGCCGAGGACCAGTGCCATCAGCGCGATGACGACGAGCGCCGCCGCCGTCAGCGACCGGACGAAAACCTCGCTCACCGGCCGCCAAAGCGGCGCTGCCGCGCCGAATATTCACGGATCGCCTCGCGGAATTGCTGTTCGCCGAAGTCCGGCCAAAGCACTGGCGTGAACACCAGCTCGGCGTAGGCCGCCTGCCACAGCAGGAAATTGGACAGGCGGACCTCGCCCGAGGTCCGGATCAACAGATCGAGCTCCGGCAATCCGGCCGTCTGGAGCTCGGCGGCAACCGCAGCTTCGTCGATCGCCGACGGATCGACCTCGCCGGTCCTGGCCTTTTCGGCGAGATTGCGAGCCGCATCGGCAAGCTCCGCCCGAGCGCCGTAGTTCAGGGCCACGACCAGGGTGCCGCGGTCGTTGCCATCGAGCCGCTCGACCGCTCGATCCAGCCGCGCGACCAGATCCGGCCCGAAAGCGCGATAGTCGCCGATGAGGCGAAGCTGCACGCCTTCCTTGGCGAGCGTGTCGAGCTCGCGGTCGAGATAATAGCCGAGCAGGCCCTTGAGGTCGCGGATCTCGTCCTCGGAGCGGCGCCAGTTCTCCGATGAAAAGGCATAGAGCGTCAGCACCTCAACGCCGCAGTCGAAGGCAACCCGGAGCGTTCGGCGGACGGCCTCGGCGCCCGCCTTGTGGCCGGCGACGCGCGGCAGCCCGCGGCCCTGCGCCCAGCGGCCGTTGCCGTCCATGATGATCGCGACATGCCGCGGCACGCCGCTGTCTTCGGCGAGCGCGGCCCCCTCCCGATCCGGCGCTGCGGCGGGGGTCACTTGTTGAGGATTTCCTTTTCCTTGGCCTCGGCCGCCTCGTCGATCTCCTTGATCGTCTCGTCGGTCAGCTTCTGAACCTCGGTCTCGAGCCGCTTGCGCTCGTCCTCGCTGATCTGGTGTTTTTTCTCGTCCTGCTTGAGATGGTCCATGCCGTCCCGACGGACGTTGCGGACAGCGATCCGCGCCTTCTCGGCATATTGGCCGACGAGCTTGGCCAGTTCCTTGCGCCGTTCCTCTGTGAGATCGGGGATCGGGAGCCGGATGAGCTGCCCGTCGGTAATCGGGTTGAGGCCGAGGCCGGCCGAGCGGATGGCCTTTTCGACCGGCTGGACATTCGATCGGTCCCACACCTGCACGGTCAGCATCCGCGGCTCCGGCACCGACACGGTCGCCACCTGGTTGAGCGGCATGTGCGAACCGTAAACCTCGACCTGCACCGGGTCGAGCAAAGCGGTCGACGCTCGGCCGGTGCGGAGCCCGGCCAGATCATGTTTCAGCACCTCCACCGCACCGTGCATCCGGCGCTTGAGGTCGGCCGTGCTGATGCTGCTCGTCATGTCATCCCTCCCCGTCCTGAACGATCGTTGCGATGCCCCCGCCGGCGAGCACCTTGGCGAGGTTGCCCGGCTGGCGGACATTGAACACGACGATCGGAATATCGTTGTCCCGGCACAGTGCGACCGCGGCCGCGTCCATGACCTTAAGGTCATCGCCGAGCACCTTGTTGAAACTCAGCGTGTCGTAGCGCGTGGCGTCGCGCTTCTTCTTCGGATCGGCGGTATAGACGCCGTCGACGCTGGTGCCCTTGAACAAGGCGTCGCAGCCCATTTCCGCGGCACGAAGCGCAGCTGCCGTGTCGGTGGTGAAATAGGGGTTGCCGGTTCCGGCGGCGAACAGGACGATGCGCCCCTTCTCCAGATGCCGAAGAGCCCGCCTTCGAATGTAGGGCTCGCTGACGCTGGCCATCGGGATCGCCGACTGGACCCTGGTATCGACGCCCTGGCGCTCGAGCGCATTCTGCAGCGCGAGGGCATTCATCACCGTCGCCAGCATACCCATGTAGTCGGCGCTCGCCCGGTCGAATCCCTTGGCCGCCGCCGCCATTCCGCGGAAGATGTTGCCGCCGCCGACCACCAGGCACAGCTCGTGGCCCTGCGCCTTGGCGGCGGCGATCTCGCCGGCGAGGCCGCTCACTGCGTCCGGATCGATGCCGAACTGGCCCTGACCCATGAGCGCCTCGCCCGACAGCTTCAGCAGGATGCGGTTGAAGCGTGGGCGCGTCATGGCGTGCGGGGTCCTTCGCGGCGGATGCAAGAGGGCGGACACGCTCTTAGCGCGCCCGCTCCATTTTCCAACTGCCTTCGTTGCTCAGGCGACCGGCTCGGCCGTGCTGGTGCCGGCAGCCGCGGCGACCTCCGCCGCGAAATCGCTTTCCTTTTTCTCGATCCCCTCGCCGAGCTGAAAGCGAACGAAGCCCTTGAGCTCGATGCCCATGCCCGCGTCCTTGGCGGCCGCGGCGACGACTTCGGCGACCGGTGTCTTGTTGTCGATCACGAACAGCTGCGATAGCAGGGCATTGTCCTTGCGGAACTTGGCGAGGCCACCTTCCACCATCTTCTCGATGATGTTTTGCGGCTTGCCGCTTTCCCTGGCTTTCTCGATTGCTACCGCGCGCTCGCGCTCGACCAGCGACGCCGGGAGCTCCTCTGCGGTCAGCGCCAGCGGGTTTGCCGCCGCGATATGCATCGCCAGCTGCTTGCCGAGAGCCTGCAGGGTCTCGGCTGGAGCGGCGCTTTCGAGCGCAACCAGGACCCCGATCTTGCCGAGCCCGGGGACGACCGAATTGTGGACATAGGAGACGACCGCTCCCTCGCCCACTTCGAGCATCGCGGCGCGCCGCAGCGACTGATTCTCGCCGATGGTGGCGATGTTGTTGGTCAGCACCTCGGCGACCGTGCTTCCGGTCGGATAAGGCGCGGCCGCCAGCGCATCGACGTCGCCGCCATGGTCGAGGGCGATCCGCGCGACGTTGCGGACGAAGTCCTGGAACTGCTCGTTCTTGGCGACGAAGTCCGTCTCGGAATTGACCTCGACCACGGCTCCGCGGACGCCTTCGACGGCGACTCCGACCAGCCCTTCGGCGGCGGTGCGGCCGGCCTTCTTGGCAGCGGCGGCGAGACCCTTGGCGCGAAGCCAGTCGATCGCGGCTTCCATGTCGCCGCCCGTCTCGGCCAGCGCCTTCTTGCAATCCATCATGCCGGCGCCAGTGCGCTCGCGAAGCTCCTTGACGGCAGCGGCGGTGATCTCGGCCATTACGTATTCCTCTTCAACTTAATGCCGTTTGCCCTGAGCCTGTCGAAGGGCTGTCTTTGACTAGAAAAAACAGGGCTTCGACAAGCTCAGCCCGAACGGGAAATGGGGCCTTGGGATTTAAGCTTCCAACGCCGCCTCGGCCGGTGGCTCCGCCATTTCGCCGATGTCCTCGCCGCGGGCAGCAGCGCCTCCCGATCGGCCCTCGAGAACCGCCGAGGCGACCGAATCGCAATAGAGCCGGATCGCGCGGCTGGCATCGTCGTTGGCCGGTACCGGGAAGGCGATGCCCTGCGGGTCGCTGTTGGAATCGAGAATGGCGACGACCGGGATGCCGAGCACGTTGGCTTCCTTGACCGCGAGCTCTTCCTTGTTGGTGTCGACGACGAACATGACGTCGGGCAGTCCCCCCATGTCGCGGATTCCGCCGAGGCTCTTTTCCAGCTTGTCGCGCTCGCGGGTCAGCTGAAGCACTTCCTTCTTGGTCAGCCCGGCGGTGTCGCCCGACAGCTGCTCCTCGAGGCTCTTCAGCCGCTTGATCGAGTTGGAGATCGTCTTCCAGTTGGTCAGCATGCCGCCAAGCCAGCGGTGGTTGACGAAATGCTGGCCGCACGACTGCGCTGCCTCCGCCACAGGGTCCTGGGCCTGGCGCTTGGTGCCGACGAACAGCACCTTGCCGCCGCGGGCGACGGTCTGCTGGATGAAGTCGAGCGCGCGCGCGAACAAGGGCACGGTCTGCGACAGATCAATGATGTGGACGCTGTTGCGGTCGCCGAAGATGTACGGCTTCATCCGCGGATTCCAGCGATGGGTCTGGTGGCCGAAATGCGCTCCGGCCTCGAGCAATTGCTGCAGGGTGACGACAGTCGCCGCCATTGTAGTTCTCCTTCCGGTTCTGCCTCGGCGGAGCCGTGTCACCCCGGACCATGGTCCAGGGCACCGGCTATGATGGCTCCACCTGTGGGATGCCGGCGCCCCTAGCTGAAGCGCCTCGCGCTTTCAAGCCTTGCCGAGCTTCGCGGCCTCGCGCTTGACAAGGGAGAACAAATAGAGAACAAGCCCCTCCTCGCATGAGCCGCAGCGGCTCGCGGGCAACACGGGAGAGCAGCCATGATCGCAGCCGTAACCACTCTTGTTTTCGCAGCTGGGCTGTGGCTCTCGGCCGCTACCCTCGCCTCCTCCCTTGGTGAGAACCGGGGCCGGATCGTCCGCGCGCTGGCCGGCCTCGCCTAACCGGTCGCCTCTGCGGCGCGGCGCTTGACCCGCCCGTAGGAGGCAATGCTGAACGGCAGCATTGCGAGATAAAGCAAGGCGACGCCCAATAGGGTGATCCACGGCGCCGTGAGCAGGGCTGCACCGAGAAGCGCGATACCGGCCAGCGCTAGCAAGCGGCTCGAGCGGCGGATCCTCAGGCTCGACCAGCTGAAGGTGGCGATGCTCGAGATGAGCAGCAGGGCGATGAACAGCACCCAGGGCATGGTCACGTACCAGGCGCGGAACAGCTCCTCGCCCGTAACCAGCCACAGATAGATGGGGACGAAAGCGAGGCCCGCTCCTGCCGGGGCCGGCACTCCGGTGAGGAAGCCCGCCGACTTGTGCGGCTGGTCGTCGGCATCGATCAACGAATTGAAGCGCGCGAGGCGAAGAGCGCAGCACACCGCCAGCGCCAGACCGGCAGTCCAACCGAACTGCGGCGCGCTGTGCAGCGACCACAGGAAGAGGATCAGCGCTGGTGCGACTCCGAAGGCGATGACGTCGGACAGGCTGTCGAGCTCTGCCCCGAAACGGCTCTGCGCGCGAAGCAGGCGGGCGATACGCCCGTCCATGCCGTCGAGGACCCCGGCGACAATTACGCAGGCGATCGCGATCTCCCATCGCTCGGCGACGGCGAAGCGCACGCCCGTGAGTCCGAAACACAAGGCCAGCGCTGTCACCGCGTTCGGAACCATCGCTCGGAACGGAATGCCCCGCTCCGCCGGCGGGACGCTGCTCACTGCGCGGCGCCCATTAGCCCGGGATCGCCGCCGACCTCGCCGAGCACGGTTTCGCCGGCGATTGCCCGCTGGCCAAGCAATACCCGCGCTCCGGTGCCTGCCGGAAGATAGACGTCGACCCGGCTGCCGAAACGGATCAGGCCGACGCGCTCGCCGGCCGAGACGACGTCGCCTTCGCGGACGAACGACAGGATCCGCCGCGCCACCAGCCCGGCGATCTGGGTGAAGCCGACGCGCAGCCCGTCAGCGCTCTCGACGAGGAAATGCTGCCGCTCATTGTCCTCGCTCGCCTTGTCGAGGTCGGCGTTGACGAACTTGCCCGGGACGTAGGCGATGCGCCGCACCCGTCCGCCGATCGGCGATCGGTTGATGTGCACGTCGAACACGCTCATGAAGATCGAGACGCGCGTATAGGTGCCGTCTTCAAGCAGATCCGGCCCCTGCAGTTCGGGCGGCGGCGGCACTTGCGCGATCATCGTCACCAGCCCGTCAGCCGGAGCGACGATGAGCTTCGCGTCCTGCGGCGTCATTCGCACCGGGTCCCGGAAGAAAGCCGCGACCCAGACGGCGACGCCGATCAGCAGCCAGCCGAGGAAATCGCTGATCACCCAGTGGGTGAAGAGAGCGATCGCAGCGGCGATGACGACGAACTTGCGCCCCTCCGGGTGGATCGAAGGGAAGCGCCATTTGACGGTGGTGGTGACGGGTCCGTCGGGCTTGTCGAGCGAAGGCATGGCCATTCCTTAGTGGCGGGGAAAGAGCGGCACAACCGCGGTTGCCTGCACGCGGCACGGCGCTTAAGGCGCGCCCGAACTCCTCGAAAACCGGGAAAGCGAATGGCCAAGATCAAGGTGAAGACCCCGCTCGTCGAGCTCGACGGCGACGAGATGACCCGCATCATCTGGCAGTGGATCCGCGAGCGGCTGATCCTGCCCTATCTCGACGTCGACCTGCTTTACTACGACCTCGGCATCGAAAAGCGTGACGAGACCGAGGACCGTATCACGGTCGAGGCGGCCGAGGCGATCAAGACGCACGGCGTCGGCGTCAAATGCGCGACCATCACTCCGGACGAGGCACGGGTCGAGGAATTCGGCCTCAAGAAGATGTGGAAGTCGCCCAACGGCACCATCCGCAACATCCTCGGCGGAGTCGTCTTCCGCGAACCGATCGTCATCGCCAACGTGCCGCGAATCATTCCCGGCTGGACCGACCCGATCGTCGTCGGCCGCCACGCATTCGGCGACCAGTATCGCGCCACCGACTTCCGGGTGCCCGGGCCCGGCAAGCTCACCATCCGCTGGCAGGGCGAGGATGGCGAGACCATCGAGCATGAGGTGTTCGACTTCCCGTCCTCGGGGGTCGCCATGGGCATGTACAACCTCGACGATTCGATCCGCGACTTCGCCCGCGCCTGCATGAACTACGGCCTGTCGCGCGGTTGGCCGGTCTACCTCAGCACCAAGAACACCATCCTCAAGGCCTATGACGGCCGCTTCAAGGATCTGTTCCAGGAGGTTTTCGACAGCGAATTCAAGGCGCAGTTCGATGAAGCGGGAATCGAATATCAGCACCGCCTGATCGACGACATGGTCGCCAGCGCGCTCAAGTGGAGCGGCAAGTTCGTCTGGGCCTGCAAGAATTACGATGGCGACGTTCAGTCCGACCAGGTCGCCCAGGGCTTCGGCTCGCTCGGCCTGATGACCTCGGTGCTGATGACTCCCGACGGCAAGACGGTCGAGGCCGAAGCCGCGCACGGCACCGTCACCCGCCACTTTCGGATGCACCAGGAAGGCAAGGCGACCTCGACCAACCCGATCGCCTCGATCTTCGCCTGGGCCGAAGGGCTCAAATATCGCGGCAAGTTCGACAACACTCCCGACGTCGTCCGCTTCGCCGAGACGCTCGAACGGGTGTGCGTCGAGACGGTCGAATCCGGCCAGATGACCAAGGATCTCGCCATTCTCGTCGGCCCCGACCAGGCGTGGATGACGACCGAGCAATTCTTCGAGGCGATCCGCACCAATCTCGAGAAGGCTATGGCCGACTGGGCGGAGCAGCCGGCGAGCGAACCCGCTCGCGCCTGATCCCGAGGCCGACCAAACGGCCTGGAATGCGCCGCAACAGCGGGAAACGGTTGAGCAGGCGGATCGGCAGCGGCGCCGTCCGCAGCGGCGGTCCCGGCTCAAGCAGGCGGCCGATGATATTGTCCTGGGCCGCTTTCTGCGCCCGCTGAATCACGCGGGTCGGAAACAGCCGACGCTTTTCGACTGTCCCGAGCAAGGAATCGACCTCGTGGCCCCGCGCCAGCGGCCCGGCGAGGATATTGGCCGCCGCCACCGCGTCCTGGATCGCAAGGTTGATGCCGACGCCGCCGATCGGCGACATGGCATGGGCGGCATCGCCGATCGCCAGCAGCCCCGGCCGGTGCCAGCGGGTCAGACGGTCGAGAGCAACGCTGAGCAGCTTCAGATCTTCGACCTCGTCCAGCTCAGCAAGATCGAGGTCGGGAGCCGCCTCGGCGACGAGCGAACGGACATGCGCGATTCCCCTTGCCTTGATCTCCTCGGCCTTGCCCTTGGGAATGACCAGCGCGCACTGCCAATAATCGCCGCGGTCGATCAGCACGATCAGCCGCCCGCGCTCGACGCTGCCGCGCAGGGCATCGCCCTCCGGCTCCCGCTTGGCGAGGCGGAACCACAGCACGTCCATCGGCGCGCCGAGGGTCTCGACCGGCAGCATGCCATCGCGGACGATCGACGAGCGGCCGTCGGCGGCGAGGGTCAGCCGGGCGCGAAGCTCCCGCCCGTCGCGCAGGCGGACTCCGGCGACCCTGCCCTGCTCCTCGATGAAGGTCTCGACTGGAGCTTCCTTCTCGAGGGCGAAGCCCGGCCAGCGGCTCGCCTCCTCGCGCAGGAAATCGAGAAATTCCCACTGCGGCATCATCGCAATGAACGGCGCGGGAGTCGGCAGGCGCGAAAGGTCGCCGATGGTCCAATCGCGCCCGGCAAGACGCAGCTCCGCCCGGTCGAGCCGGCTGTGCGGCCGCTCGAGGAAGCGATCGAGCATTCCGAGCTGGTCGAGGATCTCCATGGTCGAGGGATGGACGGTGTCGCCGCGGAAGTCGCGGAGGAAATCGGCGTGCTTCTCAAGCACCCGCACCGAGCAGCCGGCGCGGGCGAAGAGCAGCCCGGCCATCATGCCCGCCGGGCCGCCGCCGACGACGATCAGGTCAGCGTCGGGCAAAGCGGTACTTCGCGAAGGTCACCCATATCGACCACGGCAGCGGGGCGAGCCTGAATGGCTGTCGGCGATCGCGGTGACGTCATGGCGTCGCCCAGCGTGACAGGCGAAATCCTATTATGGAAGCGAAATGATCCGCGTCGCCCGGTGACAGCGGCCGCCGCCGCTGCTTAAGCTCCAGGCGATGCATGGCGGACTGGACGGACACGGGCTTCACGACGCGCTGGTGATCCTCGGCGCGGCCGGGATCGTCATCCCCGCCTTCGCCCGCCTGCGGATCAGCCCGATCATCGGCTTCATCCTCGTCGGGCTGCTGGTCGGACCGGCGGGCCTCGGCGCGCTCGCCGAGCAACAGCCCTGGCTTCGGCACGTCACGATCTCCGACCGCGAAGCGATCGCGCCCTTCGCCGAGCTCGGGATCATCCTCCTGCTCTTCTCGATCGGGCTCGAATTGTCGTTCCGGCGCTTGTGGTCGATGCGCCGGCTGGTGTTCGGAGTCGGAGCCGCCGAGCTTCTGGTTTCGGGAGCAGTCATCGGGCTCGGGCTTCACCTGATGGGCCAGAGCCTCGCCGGAGCGATCGGCCTCGGCCTCGCGCTGGCCCTGTCCTCGACTTCGCTGGTCATCCCTTTGGTCGGCACGCACAGCGCCGTCGGCCGCTCGGCGCTCGCCATGCTCTTGTTCGAGGACGTGGCGATCGTGCCGATCGTCTTCCTGCTCGGAGCGATGGCCCCGGCGGCGGCGGACACGGGCGCCGGCGGACTGATGACGACCATGCTGGTTGGCGGAGTGGTGGCGGTAGCGATGCTCTATGCCGGCCGCTGGCTGCTGCCGATGCTGTTCGCCCAGGCGGCTCGGACCAAGAGCCCCGAGCTGTTCCTGTCGGTCTGCCTGCTGGTGGTGATCGCCTCCAGCCTGATCACCGCCGCCATCGGCTTCTCGCCGGTGCTTGGCGCGCTTCTGGCTGGGATCGTCATCGCCGAAACCGAATATCGCGGCGAGGTCGAGGTCACCACCGGCCCGATCCGGGGCCTCGGCCTCGGAATCTTCCTGATCACCGTCGGAATGAGCGTCGACGTCGCCCAGGTCGCCGGAAACTGGCGGGCGCTTCTGCTCGCCCTGATCGGCGTGCTGACCGTCAAGGCGGTGGTCACCGCCGCCTTGCTCCGTCTCGAGGGGGCCCGCGCCGGAGTCGCCGCCGAGACGGGCGTGCTGATGGCGTCGCCCTCGGAAACCACCCTGATCGTGCTCGGCGCGGCGGCCGCGGCCGAACTGATCCAGCCGTCGACCGCGGCCTTCTGGCAGATCGTCACCGCGGTCGGCCTGACCGTCACGCCGTTCCTCGCCAAGCTCGGCCGCCTCGCCGGGCGCGGAGTCGACCGTTATGCCCGGGAGGAAGTCGACGAGGCGCTTCGGCCCGACGGTCCCCCCAAGGTCATGGTCCTCGGCTTCGGCCGCGTCGGCCGGATGGTCGCCGATATGCTCGCCGCTCACGCCAAGCCCTATGTCGCGGTCGATTCCGACGTCGATGCGGTGGCGAGCGCCCGCGGCGAGGGCTATGCGGTCGTCTATGGCGACGTCAGCCATGCCGAGCTGATCGACCGGCTCAAGGTCGGAACGCCGGCCGCCTTCATCCTGACCATGGACAATCCGGTGCTGACCGCCCGCCTGACTCGGCGGTTGCGGGAGGCTTTCCCCGAGCTTCCGATCGTCGCCCGGGCCCGCGACCAGGCCCATGCCGCCCGGCTGTACAAGGCCGGGGTGACCGACGCCGTGCCCGAGACTCTCGAGGCTTCGCTGCAGCTGGCCGAGGCAGCGCTGGTCGACCTCGGCGTGGCGATGGGCCCGGTGATTGCCTCGATCCACGAGAAACGGGCCGAGCTTCGCGCGGAGATCATGCAGGAAGCGGAACTGGAGGAGGAACCCCGGCCGCTCGGACGAAGGCGGCTGCGGGACAAATCCTCCCTGGCCGAAGGCCGGGGAGGGGGACCGCCGAGCGGAAGCTCAGTGGTGGAGGGGCCGCAATGAAGGCAAACCGGCGATCGATTCAGCTAGCCCGGGCGCAACGCCGCAGCATGAGCCTCCCCGAAGTGCTGCTCTGGCAGTTGCTTCGCCGCTCCCCCTGTGGAGTCCGGTTTCGGCGGCAATATGCGATCGGCCCGTTCGTGGCGGATTTCTATTGTCCCGCCGCCAAACTGGTGATCGAAATCGATGGTCAAGCGCATGCCGCGGGTAACCGAGGCGTCCGTAACGAGGCGCGGGATGCGTGGCTGCGAGCGAATGGCCTGGCCATCATGCGCATTCCCGCAGCGGAAGTGCTCGCCGATGTCGGCGCAGCGGCCGACGCCCTTGTCCGGCTGTGCGCGAAAGATGGCCCCTCCACCATCGAATCTTCGTTCGATGGTCCCCCTCCCCGCCGCTGAGGCGGCAGGGAGGATTGATCTTGTTTAACCTTAACAGGTCGGCCCCTCCACCATCGAATCTTCGTTCGATGGTCCCCCTCCCCGCCGCGGACGCGGCAGGGAGGATTTAATCGATGCTCGGATCTTGGCCGGCCGGCGTAAAGGTCAGCGTTCCGGCAACCCGGCTGCGCCCGTCATTGTCGCTCGGGTGACGCTCGCCGTCGTTGACGACCAATTCGCGGAAATCGAACGGCGATCGGCCTTCGAGGCAGGCGACGTTCACTCCGAGCTCATCGGGGTTCGAGCGGCGCTTGTGGTGCGTGTAGATGCCGCAGATTCTGCAGAAATGATGCTCGGCGATGCCGGTGTTGAAGCGGTAGGTCGCGAGCTGGTCCTCGCCCTGGAGGAGCTCGAAGCTGCGGGGATCGCCGGTGACCGCTACGGCGCCGCGCATCCGGCAGATCGAGCAGGTGCAGCGGCGCGCGGAAGCCAGGCCCTGCGGCAGATGAACCGTGAAGCGGACCGCGCCGCAATGGCAAGCGCCGCCAATTCTCAGCGGATCACCCGAAGCGACGTCGATCACGCCGCGACTTTTTCCAGCGCGCCGCGGACGGCAGCGAGCGCGTCCTGCGCCTTCGCGCCGTCGGGGCCGCCGCCCTGGGCCATGTCGGGGCGGCCGCCGCCGCCCTGCCCGCCGAGCGCCGCGACCGCCGCTTTGACGAGATCGACGGCGCTGACCTGACCGGCAAGGTCGTCGGTGACTCCGACGGCGACGCTGGCGCGGCGGTCGTTGACCGCGACCAAGGCAGCGATGCCCGAGCCGAGACGTTGCTTCATCGTGTCAATCGTCGAGCGCAAGTCCTTGGGATTCAGTCCTTCCACGACCTGTCCGATGAAGGCATGGCCGTTGACCTGCTCAGGCGCGGCTTGATCGGTTTTCGCGGCGCCGCCGCCCATGGCGAGCGCTTTCTTCGCCTCGGCGAGCTCGCGCTCGAGGCGGCGTCGCTCCTCGATCAGGGCAGCGACGCGCTGGGGGACCTCGTTGGGCGCCGCCTTGAGCGCCGCCGCCGCCTCCCGCAGCTTGGCCTCGCGGCCGGCAAGCCACTGGCGCGCGGCCTCGCCGGTCAGCGCCTCGATCCGGCGGACTCCGGCCGACACCGCGCTTTCCGCGACGATCTTCAAGAGCTGGATGTCGCCGAGCGCCCGCACGTGGGTGCCGCCGCACAGCTCGACCGAATAGTCGCCGTCGCCGAGCCGGCCCATCGACAGCACGCGGACTTCGTCGCCGTACTTTTCGCCGAACAGGGCCATTGCGCCGGCGGCGATCGCCTCGTCGGGGCTCATCAGCCGGGTGGTCACCGGCTCGTTGGAGCGGATCAGCGCGTTGACCTCGACCTCGACCGCGTCGATCTCGTCGCGAGTCAGTGCCGTGGGGTGGGAGAAATCGAAGCGGAAATAGTCTGGGGCGACCAGGCTGCCCTTCTGGGTGACGTGGGTGCCAAGCCGGCGGCGAAGCGCGGCGTGAAGCAGATGGGTCGCGCTGTGGTTGGCTCGGACCCGATCGCGGCGCTCGGAATCGACGATCTGATGGACGGTCTCGCCGACGGCAATCTCGCCTTTCGCGACCCTGGTGCGCAGCACGTGGAGCTTGCCGAGCGGCTTCGACGTATCCTCAACCACGCCTTCGAAGCCCTTGAGTGACGTCAGCTTTCCGCTGTCGCCGATCTGCCCGCCGCTTTCCCCGTAGAAAGGCGTCTGGTTGAGCAACAGGTCGATTGTCTCGCCTTCGCGAGCCGCCTCGACCCGCTGGCCGTCGCGGACGATCGCTAGAGCCACGCCCTCGCCCTCGTCGCCCGAGTAACCGGTGAACTCGGTCGCGCCATGCTCCTCAGCGAGGTCGAACCACAGATCGTCGGACGCCTTGGCGCCCGAGCCCTTCCAGGCGGCGCGGGCGGCGGCCTTCTGCTGCGCCATCGACTGGTCGAAGCCGGCGCGGTCGACCTTGAGGCCGCGGGCGCGAAGCGCGTCCTCGGTAAGGTCGTAGGGAAAGCCGTAGGTGTCGTAGAGCTTGAAGGCGGTCTCGCCGGGCAAGGTGCCGCCCTCGCCGAGGCCGGCGGTCGCTTCGTCGAGCAATTTGAGACCGTTGACCAGGGTCTGGCGGAAGCGGGTTTCCTCCTGCTCGAGGACCTGCTCGAGCAGGGGCTGGGCACGCATCAGCTCGGGGTAGGCCGCGCCCATTTCCGCGACCAGGGCCGGCACCAGCCGGTGCATCAGAGGGTCTTTCGCGCCGAGCAGATGGGCGTGGCGCATCGCCCGGCGCATGATCCGGCGAAGGACATAGCCCCGGCCCTCGTTGGCCGGCAGCACTCCGTCGGCGACGAGGAAGCCGGAGGCGCGCAGATGGTCGGCGATCACCCGGTGGCTGGCCTTCTGCTCACCCTCAGCCTTGGTTCGGGTCAGCTCCTCGCTCGCCTCGATCAGCGCTCGGAAAGTGTCGGTGTCGTAATTGTCGTGGACGCCCTGGAGCACTGCGGCGATTCGCTCGAGCCCCATGCCGGTGTCGATGCTCTTGCTTGGCAGCTCGGAGACGATCTCGCCGCCGGCCTGTTCATATTGCATGAACACGAGGTTCCAGATCTCGACGAACCGGTCGCCGTCCTCGTCCGGCGAGCCCGGCGGGCCTCCCGGGATATGCTCGCCATGGTCGAAGAAGATTTCCGAGCAGGGGCCGCACGGGCCGTCGTCGCCCATCGCCCAGAAATTGTCCTTGGTCGGGATCCGGACGATGCGCTCGTCGGGAAGCCCGGCGATGCGCTTCCAATGGTCCCAGGCTTCATCGTCGGTGTGATAGACGGTGACGGTCAGGCGGTCGGGGTCGATCCCCCATTCCTTCGTCACCAGGGTCCAGGCGAGCTCGATCGCGCGGTCTTTGAAATAGTCGCCGAACGAGAAATTGCCGAGCATCTCGAAGAAGGTGTGGTGGCGGGCGGTATAGCCGACATTGTCGAGGTCGTTGTGCTTGCCGCCGGCGCGGACGCATTTCTGGCTGCTGGCGGCGGTCGAATAGGGCCGGCTTTCGAGGCCGGTAAAGACGTTCTTGAACGGCACCATCCCGGCGTTGACGAACATCAGGGTCGGGTCGTTGTGCGGGACCAAGGGCGCCGACGGCACGCGCGCATGGCCGGCCTTCTCGAAATAGTCGAGGAACGCGCGGCGGATGTCGTTGGTCGAGGTCATCGCTGCCGAGATATGGGACTTGCTGCATCGCGGCAAGGATCGGCCTTTGCAGCGCCGGCGAGCGGCGGCTAGGGCTCGGCCATGGCCCGTCGTCCCAAATCGACCATCCCCCAGTACAAGCGCAGGCGGCCGAAACGGTCGCTTCCGGTCCGGATGCTACTGTTTATCGTCAAGCTGCTGTTCGCTCTGTTCCTCTTCTCGGTGCTGTGGGTGCTCGCCTATCGGTTCGTCAATCCGCCGATCACCGCGACGATGATGGGCGACGTGCTGGCCGGGCGCGGGGCGACCCGCGAGTGGATGGATATCGAGCGGATCGACCGCGACATGGTGCGGGCGGTGATCGCCGCCGAGGACAGCAAATATTGCCAGCATGGCGGCTTCGACCTGCAGGCGATCGAGCAGGCGATGCAGAGGAATGCTTCGGGCGGGCGAATCCGCGGCGGATCGACGATCAGCCAGCAGACGGCGAAGAACGCATTCCTGTGGCAAAGCGGCGGCTATTTCCGCAAGGGGCTGGAGGCATGGTTCACGCTGCTGATCGAGACGATGTGGGGCAAGCAGCGGATCATGGAGGTCTATCTCAACATCGCCGAGACCGGCATCGGCACCTACGGCGTCAATGCCGGGGCGCAGCGCTATTTCGGCCATGACGCGAGCGCCATGAGCCGCGAGGAGGCGGCTCGGATTGCCGCGATCCTGCCGCTGCCCAAACGGCGGGGCGCGGTCGCCCCCCAAGGGTTCACCCGCCGCTATGGGAGCACGATCGCCGCGCGCATCGGCGTCGTCGCCCGCGACGGCCTCGACGCCTGCGTCTATCAGGGAATCGCCGCTCCGCCGGACCGGGCTCCGCCGCCAGTGAAGGCGCCCGGGCGGCTGCCCGGCGAGGACTATGAGACCGACCGGCCGCTGCCGCCGGTCGAGGAGGTGGTGCAGGAGCTTCCCCCTGCCGACCCGGCGCCGCTCGAGCAGCAGCCGCAGCCGCCCGCCGATCCGGCACCGCCCGAGACGCTGCCGCCGCCAGCCGAGGAGACGCCGCCGCCGCCGCAATAGGTTTGTCGGCGAAACGAGCCGCTTTGCGCCGGGGCGAGGAACAGCGCCCGCGTCCTACCGTTGAACCGCCGAACCAAAAGCACGGAGGACAAGACATGGCTACGCGTACCCAGAGCCGAAGCTCGAACCGTTCGAGCGACCGAAGCAGCGGCGGCAGCAAGCGAAGCACGAGCGGCGGCGGTACCAGCAGCGAGCGCGGCGGCTCGCGCGAGCGGAGCGCCTTTTCGTTCGGCAACGGCAATGCCGGCACGATCTTCGGAGCGGCGCTCGCCGGTGCGGCGATCGGCTTTGCCGCCAATTACGGCCGCAAGCTGGCGATGCAGGCGCTCGAAGCGACCGCCGGCGACTGGGACGAGATCCTCGCCGCCGAGCATGAATTGACGCTCGCGATCTTCGACAAGATGCTGGCCACCGACGAGACTCAAACGTGGAAGCGCAGCATGCTGCTGATGAAGCTCACCCATGCGCTCGACAAGCATGCCCACCAGGAGGAAATGGTCGTCTATCCGGCGCTTCGCGAGGCGAATGAAGCGCATGACGCCGACGCGCTCGAGGGCGAGCACGGCTATATCAAGACCTATCTCTACGAGCTCAAGCAGATGGGCCCGAGCGCGCCCAACTGGCTGGAGAAGGTGCGCGAGTTCCGAGCCCTCATCTCCAAGCATGCGCACATGGAGGAGGAGGAGGTCTTCCCGAGCTTCAAGCAGTCGATGAGCGAGGAGCAGAACGCGAAGATCACCGCGCTCGTCAACAAGGACGGCTTCTGGATGGCCTAGCGCTTCATCCTCCCCTGAAGGGGAAGGGGATCATCCGACCAGCGCCAGCTTCGGCGGCTCCTGGACTGACAGCTCGACCTTGCCCTCCCCGGCGACTCGCTCGATTCGCCCGGCGAGCTCGGCGTCGAGCGCATAGTCGCGTCCGGCGACGACCAGCGCCTCGCCGCCGCAGGCCAGCGGCACGAGCAGGCGGACAATGCCGTTGCCGCCACGGGCCCCGGCGAGGATAGCGGCAATGGCGGAGGCGTCGGAGCCGCCGTCAAGCCGCACCGACATCTGCAGCCGGCTGCGCATGGCGACCGCCTCGAGCGGCTGGAAGCGCTTGATCGTCACCCGTGGCAGGTCGTCGCCCGAGCGGCGGTCGAGCTCGACGGTGAGAAGGCCGCAGCCGCCCGTCTTGGCCGCCGCCTCGATCGCCGCCGCGGGCTCGTCGTCGAACACGGTCGCTTCGAACTGGCCGGAAGGGTCGGACAGGACGGCGACCATGTAGCGCCGCCCCCTCGCCGACACCCGCCAGCGAACTCCCTCGACCAGCCCGGCCATCATCGCCCCGGCGCGCTCGCCCTCGGCAAGGCGAATGCCGGCAAGGTCAGCGAACCGCCGGACCTGATGGGCGGCGAGGAGATGCTTCTGGGCGTCGACCGGATGGGCCGAAAAATAGAAGCCGAACGCCTCGCGCTCGGCCGCCATGCGCTGGGCCAAGGTCCAGGAGGCGTCCTTCGGCAGGCGGATCGGAACAACGGAATCGCCGCCGCTGCCGCCGAACAGGCCGTGCTGGCCGCTTTCGCGCTGGTCGGCGGCCGAGGCGGCATGGGCGAGGATGGTCTCGGCCCCGGCGAAAACCGCAGCGCGGTCGCGTTCGATCGAATCGAAGGCGCCGGCGGCGGCAAGACTTTCGATCTGGCGCCGGTTGAGCAGCCTCGGATCGATCCGCTCGGAGAAATTCTCGAGGCTGGCGAAGGCCCCTCCCCGTTCGCGCTCGGCGACCATCGCTTCCATCGCTTTCTCGCCGACGCCCTTGAGCGCGCCCAAGGCGTAGCGGACCGAGCCGTCCTCGACCGAGAAATCGGCGCGGCTCGAATTGACGCAGGGCGGCTGGCATTCGACCGCCGAGCGGCGCATGTCCTCGACAAACAGGGCGAGCTTGTCGGTCTGGGTGATGTCGAAGCTCATCGAGGCGGCGTAGAATTCGGGCCGGTGATGCGCCTTCAGCCATGCGGTCTGGTAGGCGACCAAAGCGTAGGCGGCGGCGTGGCTCTTGTTGAAGCCGTAGCCGGCGAACTTGTCGATCGTGTCGAACAGTTCGCCCGCCTTGGCGGAACCGATGCCGTTCCGTCCGCAACCCTCGACGAAGCGCGCCCGCTGCGCGTCCATTTCCGACTGCTTCTTCTTGCCCATCGCGCGGCGAAGCAAATCGGCTTCGCCGAGGCTGTAGCCGGCGAGCACTTGCGCCGCCTGCATCACCTGCTCCTGGTAGACGAAGATGCCGTAGGTTTCCTTCAGCACCTCCTCGAGCAGGGGATGCGGATATTCGATCGGCGCGCGGCCGTTCTTGCGGTCGCCGAACAGCGGGATGTTGTCCATCGGTCCCGGCCGGTAGAGCGAGACGAGGGCGATGATGTCCCCGAAGTTTGACGGGCGGACCTGCGCCAGGGTGCGCCGCATCCCTTCCGATTCCAGCTGGAAGACGCCGACCGTGTCGCCGCGCTGGAGCAGATCGTAGACCGCCGGGTCGTCCCACGACAGGGCGGCGAAATCGACCTCGATCCCGCGCTTCCTCAGCAGCCGTTCGCCTTCCTTGAGCACCGACAAGGTCTTGAGGCCGAGAAAGTCGAACTTCACCAGGCCCGCGCCCTCGACATATTTCATGTCGAACTGGGTGACCGGCATGTCCGAGCGCGGATCGCGATAGAGCGGCAGCAGCTCGTCCAAAGGCCGGTCGCCGATCACGACCCCGGCGGCGTGGGTCGAACTATGGCGCGGCAGGCCTTCGAGCTTCATCGCCAGGTCGATCAGGCGCCGGACGTCCCGGTCGGCGCGATATTCGGCGATCAGCTCCGGGACGCCCTCGACCGGGCCGCCGCTGTTGTCCCTGGCCCGGCCCAGCGCCCTCTCGAGAGTCCAGGGGTCGGTCGGATGGTTGGGGATGAGCTTGGCGAGCCGGTCGACCTGGCCGTAGGGCATTTGCAGGACCCGGCCGGTGTCCTTGAGCACCGCCCGCGCCTTCAGCCGGCCGAAGGTGATGATCTGCGCGACCCGGCCGCGGCCGTATTTTTCCTGGACGTAGGCGATCACCTTGTCGCGGTGGGTTTCGCAGAAATCGATGTCGAAGTCCGGCATCGACACGCGTTCGGGATTGAGGAAGCGCTCGAACAGAAGCCCGAGCTCGATCGGGTCCAGATCGGTGATGGTCAGCGCCCAGGCGACCAGCGAGCCGGCGCCCGAACCGCGGCCGGGCCCAACCGGAATGTCGTTGGCTTTCGCCCATTTGATGAAGTCGGCGACGATCAGGAAGTAGCCGGCAAAGCCCATGCCGGTGATGATCTCGAGCTCATATTCGAGCCGGTCGTGGTAGGGGCGGTAGGGGTCACCCCCTCCGTTCGTGTCGAGCGAAGTCGAGACACGTCCCTCGACTTCGCTCGGGACGAACGGCATTTTGAGACGCCTCAGTCTTTCCTCGAGCCCGGCGCGGGCATCGCGGCGCAGGGTCTCGTCCTCGTCGTCCGACAGGCGCGGCAGGATCGGCTTGCGCTTGGGCGCGCCGACCGCGCAGCGGCGGGCGACGATTGCACTATTGGCGATCGCCTCGGGAAGGTCGGCGAACAATTCGGCCATCGCCTCGGCGGGCTTCAGCCACGCCTCCGGCGAGGAGGTCGCCCGCTCGGCGCTTTCGACATAGGCCGAGCCGGCGATGCACAGCATGGCGTCGTGGGCGGCATGGAAGCTGGGGTCGGAATAAGCGGCGGGATTGGTCGCGATCAGCGGCAGGTCGCGCTGGTATGCGAGGTCAACCAGCCTGTCCTCGGCCGCATCCTCGACCGGGTCGCCGCGCCGGACGAGCTCGATGTAAAGCCGCCCAGGGAACAGCGCCTCGAGGCGGTCGAGATAGGCGCGGGCCTTGTCGTCCTGGCCTTCGGCAAGCAGCCGCGCCAGCGCGCCCTCGGAGCCGGCGGTGAGCGCGATCAGCCCCTCCCCCAGCCCATCGAGCGCGGCGAAAGGCACATGGGGGTCCTCGCTCAACGGTCGGTCGAGGTGCGCGGCGGAGGCGAGCTTGCACAGGTTCGAATAGCCGAGCTCGTCCTTGGCCAGCAGCACCAGCCAGTCGATCCCGCCCGACCCGCCGATCTCCGCCGGCCGAGCCACGGCCAGCATCGTCCCGACGATCGGCTGCACCCCCCGTTCGATGCAGGCGTCCGTAAACGGCATTGCCGCATAGAGGCCGTTGCGGTCGGTGAGAGCGATCGCGGGAAAGCCGAGCTTCGCCGCCTGGGCGGCAATCGTCTCGGGCTCCATCGCCCCTTCGAGCATGGTGAAGGACGACAAGACTCGAAGCGGGACGTAAGGAGCGGCCACGGGGGGACTATGCGGCGCGCGGGCCCGGCAGAAAAGCGCCGAGCCCGAACTTATCCCCAGTTTAGCGTGGCGGGCGCCAGCGTCCGGCCATGATGTCGCGGATCTCCCGCATCCGCCCGCGGTAGGTTTCGGCGATGCAGGCGTCGCTGGGGCATTGGTCGCGGTAGGACAAGAACGCGGTTCGAGTCCGCTGCAGCAGGTTGCGCTGCGCCGGGCTGGCCGAGGCCATGGCGTTGTTGAACTGGGCGGCCATCTGGCGGTCGAGCGCCGCTAGCGACGTGCTGTTGCAGACCGCGATCTCGCCGCGGGTGCGGGCATGGCGGCAGTTGAAGCTGGGGTTGGCCGAGGCGGCGGGCCGTTCGACTTGCGGCGGCGGCGCCGGCTCGGGCTCGGGGGCCGGTCCCGGATCGCCCGGCTGTGGCTGGCGCGGCGGCGGCGGAGTGTCGGGCAGTTCCTGAACGGGGGACGGAAGCGGCTGGGAGGGCTTCGGCAGCCGAGCCGCGGAGCCGCTTCGGGCAAGAGTTGCAAGCGGGATGGTGATGGCATCGGCGCGTTCGACCATGACGACATCGCCGCTGCCGTCGGCCGCACCCTGGATCACATATTCGATGTCGGCGCTCAGGGTCGTTCGGCCGCCGACCACCGCCACTCCCGGCGGGAGGTCGAGGGACAGGCGCCCGGCGCAGCGGATGGCCCCGGTCGCCTGGTCGTTCGAGCGGAGCACGGGCTGGTCCATGCGCACCACCGCATAGGCCGCGAGCCGGTCGTAGGTTGCCTGGTCGCTGCCCCGGACCTGGGCCGCCTGGCGGAACAGCTCGCGCTTGATCACGTCATAGGTGCGCTGCGAGGCGCAGCGCTGTTCGGGCGAGGCGGCACGCGCCTCGGCGGGTTCGCCGGCCGCGAGCCGGTCGGGGTTCTGGCGCTGGGTGAGCAGATAGACGACGGCGACGAGCAGCAATGCCACGGCGGCGGCAGCGATGATCGCCAGGGTCCGGGGGTTCAGCCTTTGCATGGGCGTGCCAACGCGCCTGGCGCCGCTCGGCTCCGGCTATTCGAGCCGGCCGTCGTGAAGCCGGAGCACGCGGTCCATCTTCCTTGCCAGCCGCTCGTTGTGGGTTGCGACCAGAGCGGCGCTGCCTTCCCCGCGCACGAGCGCGAGGAACTCGCCGAGAACGGTGTCGGCGGTCGCTTCGTCGAGGTTGCCCGTCGGCTCGTCGGCGAGCACCAACGGCGGCCGGTTGGCGAGCGCCCGGGCGACGGCGACGCGCTGCTGCTCGCCGCCCGACAGCTTCGACGGGCGATGCTCGAGCCGCTGCGACAGGCCGAGGGCGCCCAGCAATTGCTCGGCGCGGCTCCGCGCCTCGTCGGGACCGGCGCCGCGGATCAGCTGCGGGATGACGACATTCTCGAGCGCGCTGAATTCGGGCAGCAGGTGGTGGAACTGATAGACGAAGCCGAGCGCCTCGCGGCGAAGGCGGGTGCGCTCGTCGTCGCTCAAGGATGCCGCCTCGCGGCCGTCGATCCGGATCGAGCCTTCAAAGCCGCCCTCGAGCAGCCCGACTGCCTGGAGAAGGGTCGACTTGCCGGAGCCGGACGGGCCGAGAAGGGCGACGATCTCGCCCGGAGCGACGTCGAGGTCGACTCCGCGCAGCACGTCGATGGTGACGTCGCCCTGGACGAAGCTGCGCTTCAGCCCGTCGGTCGAAAGCACTGCCTCACTCATAGCGAAGCACCTGGACCGGGTCGGTGCTCGCCGCCTTCCACGCCGGGTAGAGGGTGGCGAGGAACGACAGGACCAGCGCCGTCACGACGATCGCCGTGACCTCGAACGGGTCGGTCCGCGACGGCAGGTCGGTGAGGAAGCGCACCGACGGGTCCCACAGATTCTGGCCGGTGACGAACTGGATGAAGTTCACCACCGCCTGGCGGAAGAACAGGAAGATCGCGCCGAGAACGAGGCCGAGGAGAATCCCGAGCGAGCCGATGATGACGCCGACGGTCATGAACACCTTCATCAGACCGCGACGGCTGGCGCCCATCGTGCGCAGGATGGCGATGTCGCGCGTCTTGGCGCGGACCAGCATGATCAGCGACGAGAGGATGTTGAACACGGCGACCAGCACGATCAGCGACAGGACGACGAACATCGCCACCCGCTCGACCGCAAGCGCCTCGAACAATGCCGAGTTCATCTGCCGCCAGTCGATGATGATGCCGCGGCCCTGGACCTGCGCCTGGAGCGGCGCGACGATCTGGTCGACGCGGTTGGGGTCGGTGGTCTGGACCTCGATCATCCCGACCTGGTCGCCGAGGAGAAGCAGGGTCTGGGCATCCTCGATCGGCATCACCACGAACGCCTTGTCATAATCGTAGACGCCGACCTCGAAGACGGCGCCGACGGTATAGGAGACGATTCGCGGGACCGTGCCGACGACGGTCGAGCGCCCTTCCGGGCTGATCAGCGCGATCTCGCTGCCGACATAGGCGCCGAGCAGCTCGGCGAGCCGCGACCCGATCGCCACCCGGCCGCTCTCGGGAACAAGCGAGCGAAGGTCGCCGGAGACGACGTTGCTGGTCAGGACGGGGTTGGCGCGGATGTCGTCGACCCGCATGCCGCGGACCAGCACGCCCTCGACCCGGCCGTTCGCCGAGGCCATCAGCGGCTGCTCGATCAGCGGAGTCGCCGAGGTTACTCCCGGAGTGCGGCGCGCCGCCTCGGCGATCTGCTGCCAATTCGACAGCCGCCCTTCATAGCCCTGGACGATGGCATGGCCATTCAGCCCGACGATCTTATCGAACAGCTCCGCGCGAAAGCCGTTCATCACGCTCATGACGATGATCAGCGCGGCGACGCCGAGGGCGACCGCGAACAGGCTGATCGAAGCGACGAGGAAGATGAATCCCTCGCCCTTGCCGGGAAGCAGATAGCGGCGAGCGACCATGCGCTCGTAGCGGTTGAGGATCATTCCGTCAGCCTCGCCAGCGCCGACTCCAGGCTCAGCTCCTCGCGCTCGTCGGTCGAGCGGCGCTTGAGCTCGACCGTGCCGCCGGCGATCCCGCGCGGTCCGGCGATCAGCTGCCAGGGCAGGCCGATCAGGTCCATCGTGGCAAGCTTGGCCCCGCCCCTTTCGTCGCGGTCGTCGTACAGCACCTCGACCCTCGCCTCGGACAATTGCGCGTACAGACCCTCGGCGGCAGCAACGGTGGGCTCGTCATCGTGGCGCATGGTGACCAAGCCGACCCGCCACGGCGCCACCGCTTCGGGCCACACGATCCCCGAATCGTCATGGCTCGCCTCGATGATCGCGCCGACGAGACGCGAAATGCCGATCCCGTAGCTGCCCATCTTGGGATGGACCTGGCTGCCGTCGGGCATCGACACGTTCATGCTCATCGCCGCGGTATATTTGTCGTCGAAATAGAAGATGTGCCCGACCTCGATGCCGCGCGACGTGCGCAGCGCATCGCCGGCCTCGCGCTCGCGGTCCATGTCGCGCTTCTCGTCGGTCGCCGCATAGTCGGCAGTCAGTCCCGACACGAACGCCTGGAGCTCGCCGGAATTGTCGGCGTCGACGCTCTCCGCCTCGGCCGAGCGGTCGCGCTCCCATGCCTGGTGGTAGAAGACCTCGCTTTCGCCCGAGGGCGCGAGGATGACGAACTCATGACTGAGGTCGCCGCCGATCGGCCCGGTGTCAGCCTGCATCGGGATCGCGGTCAGGCCCATGCGCGCAAAGATGCGCAAATAGGCGATGAACATGCGGTTGTAGCTATGCCGGGCGCCCGCCTCGTCGAGGTCGAAGGAATAAGCGTCCTTCATCAAAAACTCGCGGCCGCGCATCACCCCGAAGCGCGGGCGGACCTCGTCCCGGAACTTCCACTGGATGTGGTAGAGGATTCGCGGCAGGTCGCGGTAGCTCCGGACATTGTCGCGGAACAAAGCGGTGATCATGTCCTCGTTGGTCGGGCCGTAAAGCATCTCGCGGTCGTGGCGGTCGCGGATCCGGAGCATTTCCGGCCCGTAGGCATCGTAGCGGCCGCTCTCGCGCCACAGCTCGGCCGGCTGGATGGTCGGCATCAGCATTTCGATGGCGCCGGCGCGGTCCTGCTCCTCGCGGACGATCTTCTCGATCTTCTTCAGGACGCGGAAGCCGATCGGCAGCCAGGCGTAAATGCCGGCGGACGTCTGGCGGACCAGGCCGGCGCGAAGCATCAGCTTGTGGCTGGCGATCTGCGCGTCGGCCGGGCTTTCCTTCAGGACCGGCAGAAAACAGCGGGAAACGCGCAACGTCTGGGCTCTTTCGTCGAGGGCTGGAGGGGCTGCCCTAGGGCGCGAGTTTCCTCAAGGCAATGCAGTGCAGCGCGGGCCTGATGTGGCGCGCCAGACACAGACGATGCAGAAAAGCAAAGGTTGCGTATTCGGCGGGTGACAAGCGCTTGCGATGAGTCCAGCGTTGCTGCGCTCCGAACGCGGTCGAGGCCTCGGCCGGGATCGGAGGCGCGCCGGACAGGAGCGCGCTGAAATCGTCATGGGGGCTGACGAAGCAAATCGTCACGCAGGACGCCCGGGCAAACGCAGGTTTGTCCGGGCGTTTGCCGTCGCGCTGGATGCGCTGGCGTGGCTTTGCATGGAACAGGCGCGTATAAAGGCCGTTGCCTTCCTGCCAGCCGGAAGGCGCAACAACAGGAGGAAGTGATGCGATCACGCGTATTGCTCGCAATCCTCGTCGGCACGCTGGCCGCAAGCCAGCCGGTCTCGGCCCAGGTCACGAACGACACCGGAATTCGCACCGAAACCCAGGATCGCATGAGGATGCAGGGTCAATGGGAATTTCCGTGGGACCTGCTCGGCCTGTTTGGACTGCTCGGCCTATTAGGGTTGAGACGCGGCCATGACGAGGACAGCTATCACCCGGCCCCGGTCGAATGACCGGAATGCAACCAAAGGGGAGATTATCTATGCGCACGACAATGCTGGCGATCACCGCTCTGGCGGTCGCAGCCGCGGCCCCGGCAGCCGCCCAGGACAACGCCACGACTGCCGGCAATGACACGCTTGCAGGGAATGTGACGACCGACCCGGCGACCACCGACCCGGCGCTGACCACCACTGCCGACCCGGCACTGACCACCACGACCGATCCGGCGATGACGACCGCAGTGCCGCCGGCCGACACTGGAACGACCGACACGACCCGGACGCGGCAGCGCGACCGCGGCTTCCCGTGGGGCCTGCTCGGACTGGTCGGGCTTGCCGGCCTGCTCGGACGCAGCCGCCGCGACGATGTCGACACCCGCTCGGACAGGCGCTAGCGCTGAACATCGCGGGCTAGCGCGGGCACCGACCGAGGTGGCGGGCCCGCGCTTGCAAACCTTCTCTCCGCCACAAGTCATCAGGCCGATTCCGTAACGGAAGGCACCTCGCCTGCCGAGCTTCGTTGAGCGAGTGATGGAAAGCCAGCGAATTATTGCCGTCGGGCTACTGACCCAAAAGGACCTGGATTTGCTCGGCCCGACATTCAGCCGGGCCTATCCGATCGACGACACGCCCTGCTTCGACGAGCTGCTACGCGCGATCGACGAGGCGGACCGGACGGCTGGAAATCAGGCGCGCAAGGATTGGGAGCTCGGGCGGTAGGATATTCCGGGTCGCCGAGGCGCGCGACCCTGGCCTGTTTTTTCGCAACCGGCAGCAGCCTCCCTATCGTAGGGCGGTTCCACCACTGAAATCGTGAGATATGCGGCCGGCGCTGTTGTGCGTGAGCCTGGCAAGCCCTGTTTCTGCGAACACGCTATACGTGTGGTGTGGAAGGCTGGTCGGCAATGTGCCCAAGGGCTTCCGCTACCACAGCGCGATCATCGAGATCCCCGATGGGCCCGATGCATGGTAATCGGTCCGCACAGTGTCAGCCTGATCCCTTGCGGCGACGCCGTCGAGGCCTAAGCCTCGACGGGTCTCCGACGGTCAATCCGGACAATGGTTCGAATTATCTCGACTATTCCCTGGGCCGGAACACTCTTCCCGATGCTTCGGCTTATTGTTGAATGTGCCATTCGAGCTTTCCGTCTCGGTGACGGTTTGGCTGTTCGGGCTGTTGCCCACGTTGGTCTCTTTTACGCAGTAAACCTGGCCCCGGTCCCTGTAAAAGTCGCCGCCTTCGGCTTCACACTGTATCTGGCTGGGTGATTTGGCGTGCGCGGGCGTCGAAACCGCGATCGGCGCGACCGGTGTGAAGATCAGAGCCGCGATTGCGCTCAGGCGTACTGTATTCATTCTGAAAGCTCCTCGTTGGGGGACGGCGAAAGGAAGTTCGCGGACAATCAGAACGCACAAAAACATGTTCAGTGCCATGCAGTTAACCGGATTTCTACAACAAGAGCGGGCGATGGCCGGCGACGGCTGGGCTATCCGCCTCGCAGGGTCACCGAGTACAGCCACGCTCGGACGCACGCCGACGATGTCGAGCGCCGGCGCTGCCAAATTTGATAGGCCTGTAGGGTGGTAGCGGAGGAGGGACTTGAACCCCCGACACGCGGATTATGATTCCGCTGCTCTAACCAGCTGAGCTACTCCGCCCCAGGCGAAATCCACCGGGATAGGGATGAATCCAGCCCGTTTCCACGGCCGGGATGCCGCGCGCATATAGGTGCGGGGCGGGCACCGGTCAACGCGAGGAACCGCTTAGGGCTGCTCTCGTTGAGCGGCCATCAGGAGGCGATTGAATGGACCCGCTGACCCCGCTCGACACGCTGTGCCGAATCGTCCTGAGGGCGCGCGAGTATGAGGCACAAACGCCGACCGATTATGACGGCGGGGAAGCGGCCGACAATGTCGACGACGAGGAAGAAGGCGCGCTTTCGGTCCTTGACGATACGATCAACGACAGCGTGGAGGAGGAGCTTCGCGCCGTGCTCGAGGACCTCGGCGAGGACCAGCTCGCTGAAGTCGTCGCTTTCTGCTGGGTCGGCCAGGGCACCTACGAAGCCGGCGACTGGGACGAGGCGATGGAGGAAGCGCTCGACCTGGCGCGCGACGGCGGCCAGGCGGCGATCGACGAACTGATGGAAATGCCGATGCTCGCCTCGGTGCTCGAATCGGGCCTCGCGGCGTTCGAGCTCAGCTGCGACGGGATCGGCGACGTCAGCTAGCGCCCGCGGAAACGATACACGGCCAACGTCTCCCATTCTCCTTCGCGGTAGCGGTGAAGGCCGATTCCGGCGATCTGCAGCGGTCGCGGCTGGAAACCACGCTCCAACTCCGCCTTGAGCTGTCGGGCGGTGCGAGGCGCAACCTTGTTCTGTACCGTGACATGCGGACGCCATCCCCGCGAATCCTGCGCACCGAGCAAGCCGTGGAGGTCGTCGGCGAGGCGTTCGCGAAGCGAGTCGAGCTCATCCGAGACAATCCGGAAAGCGACTCCCCCGCCGAGATCCATGACGCCGGCGGCGACCGCGCGCGGGGCAGGCTCGCCGGTGAGCGCGGCAAGCCGCGAGCGCAGCTCGCCCTCGGCGGAGGGCGGCAGGGCATGGAAGATGGTGAGATGCGCGGGCACGCGGTTTCGCTCGGCCGGATAATGGCGTCGGCGAAGCCCGTCGAGCCAGGCGAAATCCGCGGCAGCAAGCTCGGCGGTGACGATGAGGGCGCCGCTCACCGTTCCGGCCAATTGTCCGGTGCAATCGGATCGAGCCCGCAGAAGCGTTCGGCGGCCAGGCGCGTCTTGAGCTGGTCGCCGCTCACCCGGGCCTCGTGCCAGGGCAGGCGGCGCAAGGTTTCGCCGACCCCGGCAACACCACCTTCCGAGACGACGACATAGGCAATGCGACCGCTGTTGCAGCCGGCCATGGCGTCGATGCAGCTGCCGAGCTCACGACCATCGTCGTTGACGAGGCTCGCCCGCGACAGAAGCGACACCGGGAACAGGGCTTCGCCGGGCGTGTCCTCGCTCCGGTCGGCGGCAGTCCGGGCACCGCTCTCGATCCTGCTCTGGCGGCCGAGCCAGCGCCAGATTCCAAAGACGTTGAGACCGGTCAGCAGCAGGTTGGTCCAGATCAGCGCGGGCTGGCCGGTGGCGATCCCGAGCAAGGTCCAGTTGATCGAGCCGATGGTGAAGACGATGAAGCCATAGCCGGTGATCCGCGCCCCGAGGTTCGAGGCGGTGATGAGAACTCCGGCGATGGTCGCGATCGGCGCGACCCAAGAGGTGATCAGTTCCATGGATGCGCCAATGCCGTCATGCTGAACTAGTTTCAGCATCCATGAGCTCGAGCTGCCGCGAAAATGGATCCTGAAACAACTTCAGGATGGAAAGCTGCCGCTGGGCGCGTCAGATTTCCACCTGGCTGCCGAGCTCGACCACCCGGTTGGTCGGCAGCTTGAAAAATTCCATCGCCGATTCGGCGTTGCGAAGCATCCAGGCGAACAATTTCTCGCGCCACACCGCCATCCCCGGCTTCGACGAGGGCAGCAGAGTCTGCCGAGCGAGGAAGAAGCTGGTGTCCATCATCTTGCAGGCCGGGCCGCATTCCTCGAGCTGGGTGAGCGCGGCCGGCACGTTGGCTTCTTCCATGAATCCGTAGCGGAGGATCACCCGGTAGAAGCCGGCGCCGTAATCCTTCGTCTCGAAGCGCTTGCCCGCCGAGACGTAAGGCACGTCCTCGATCCGGACGGTGAGCAGCATGATCCGATCGTGGAGCACCTTGTTGTGCTTGAGGTTGTGGAGCAGCGCATGCGGGACGCCGCTGGCGGCGCTGGTCATGAACACCGCGGTGCCCGGGACCCGCGTCGCACTCGAAGCGGCCGACTTGATGAAGATCTCGATCGGCAGGCTCGCCTCGTTCATCCGGTCGATCATCAGCTTTCGGCCGCGCGCCCAGGTGGTGAGCAGGGTGAAGGCGATCGCCCCGATCAGGAGCGGAAACCAGCCGCCGTCGGGGACCTTCATCAGGTTCGACGTGAAATAGGCGATGTCGACGATGAAGAAGACCGCCAGCACCGGCGCCGCATACCACCAGCGCCACTTCCACAAGGTCAGGACAAGCACGGTGAGCAGGCAGGTATCGATCAGCATCGCACCGGTCACTGCGACGCCGTAGGCGGCGGCGAGGTTGCTCGAGGTCTGGAAGAACAGGACGAGCAGGATGACCATGACCATCAGCGCCCAGTTGACGACCGGGATGTAGATCTGGCCGGCGGCGCGCTCGCTGGTGTGCAAGATCCGAAGCCGCGGAACGAAGCCGAGCTGGATCGCCTGCTGGGTGACCGAGAAGGCGCCGGAGATCACCGCCTGGCTGGCGATGATGGTCGCGCAGGTGGCGATGAACACCAAGGGCAGCCGGAACCATTCGGGCGCGAGCATGTAGAACGGGCTTTCGATCGCCGCGGGGTTGGCGATCAGAAGCGCCCCCTGCCCCATGTAGTTGAGCATCAAAGCCGGCATGACGAACATCAGCCAGCCGTTGCGGATCGCCTTTCGGCCGAAATGGCCCATGTCGGCATAAAGCGCTTCGGAACCGGTGACGGCGAGCACGACTCCGCCGAGAGCGAGGAAGGCGGTCCAGCCGTCGATGAAGAAGAAGTTGATCGCGTACCAGGGGTTGAGCGCCAGGAAGACGCTGGGATCGGCGGCGATCGAGATCGCGCCGAGCACCGCGAGGGTCGTCAGGTAAATGACGACGATCGGGCCGAACAGCGCGCCGACGCTGGCGGTGCCGCGCCGCTGGATCATGAACAGGCTGACGAGAATGCCAATGGCGATCGGCACGACCAAGGGCTGCAAGTTCGCCTCGACGATCGTCAGGCCTTCGACTGCCGACAGGACCGAGATCGCCGGAGTGATCATGGCGTCGCCGTAGAACAGGGCGCAGGCGAAGACGCCGAGCAGGACGATCCCCGCCGACCAGCGAAACTCGGCGTTGCGCGAAATCAGCGCCAGCAAGGCGAGGCTGCCGCCCTCCCCCTTGTTGTCGGCGCGGGTGAGGATGGTGACATATTTGAGCGTCACGACCAGCATCATCGACCAAAAGATCAGGGAAATGACGCCGAACACGTGGATCCGGTCGACCGGCAGCGGATGATGCTCGGCGGCAAAGGTCTCGCGGAAGGCGTAGAGCGGGCTGGTGCCGATGTCGCCGAAAACGATGCCGATCGCCAGCAAAGTCAGCCGCGTAAGATTCGCCTGCGGAACATGGCCGGCCGGACGGTCGGATGGAAGGATCGGCGCGTCCGCGTCAGCGGCGCCTGGTGCGGCTGTGCTCATGACATGGGGCTGTGACGGATAGGTCCGCGGTTGCGCATCCTGATGCTCCGCCCGCCCGGGCGGCGGCGCGCCCTAGCACCGCCGTTTCAGGGCTGCAATCATTGGCGACAAGAGCCGGGCAGCGGTCTATAGCGCCGCCGAAATTTGCCAACACAAGAGGAATCGATGCGGGTCGGGGTACCGAAGGAAATCAAGAATCACGAATATCGCGTCGGGCTGACGCCGGCATCGGTCGCCGAGCTCGTCGCCGCCGGCCACGAGGTGGTGGTCGAGGCCAGGGCCGGCAGCGGCATCGATTGCCCGGACGCCGCCTATCGCAAGGCGGGTGCGACCATCCTGCCGACGGCGGCGGAGGTGTTCGCCGCGGCCGACATGATCGTCAAGGTCAAGGAGCCGCAGCCGCAGGAGATCGCGCTGCTCGAGCCCCGGCACATCCTCTTCACCTACCTCCACCTCGCCGCCGACAAGCCGCAGGCGGAAGGGCTGATGCAATCGGGAGCGACCTGCATCGCCTATGAGACGGTGACCTCGCGCAGCGGCGCCCTGCCGCTCTTGAAGCCGATGAGCGAAGTCGCGGGGCGGATGTCGGTCCAGGTCGGCGCCCATTATCTCGAAAAGGAGCAGGGCGGCCGCGGAGTCCTGCTCGGCGGAGTTCCCGGAGTCGCCCCGGCGACGGTGGCGATCCTCGGCGGCGGAGTCGCCGGCGTCAACGCCGCGCAAATGGCGGTCGGAATGCGCGCCGACGTCACCATCTACGACATTTCAAACGAGCGGCTGGCCGAGCTCGACATGTTCTTCGGCTCGCAGATCAAGACGGCCTATGCCTCGCGCAATGCCATCGCCAACGCGGTCGAGAAAAGCGAGCTGGTGATCGGCGCGGTTCTCGTCCCGGGCGCCGCCGCGCCCAAGCTCGTCACCCGCGACATGCTCAAGACGATGAAGCGCGGCAGCGTCGTCGTCGACATCGCCATCGACCAGGGTGGATGCTTCGAGACGTCCAAGCCGACGACCCACGCCGACCCGGTCTACGAGGTCGATGGAGTGATCCATTATTGCGTCGCCAACATGCCGGGCGCCGTCGCTCGGACGAGCGCGTTCGCGCTCAACAACGCGACCTTGCCGTTCGCGCTTCGGATCGCCAACCTCGGCGCCGAGGAAGCGATGCGCCAGGATCCGCACCTTGCCGCCGGGCTCAACGTCTCGGGCGGCAAGATCCGCCACGAAGCGGTGGCCGAAGCGCTCGACCTGGAGTTCGAGGCGGCCTGATCAGTCTGGGCGGACGACGATCCGACCGCCCTGAATAACGAGGCGAACTTCATTGGTCGCGGTAATATCGGAGGCGGGATCGCCGGCGACGGCGATCAGGTCGGCGGCCTTCCCGGGCTCGATCGTGCCGTGAGTCTTGTCGATCCCAATCGCGCGCGCATTGTGCAGCGTCGCCGCCTTGATTGCGTCCAGAGGGGTGAGCCCGCATTCGACCAGACGCCGAAGCTCGCCTTGAAGATCGCCGACGATCACATGGCCGTCGGTGCCGGCGCCGATCGTCACCCCGGCCCGATAAGCGGCGCCGGTCGCGCGGCACGCCCAGTCGCGCATTGAAGCGAGCCAGGCCGGCAGCGGCTTGGGACGCCGCTCGCCGTCCGCCATCAGCGCCGGTTCGAGGATCGTGCCGCGCCGGACCATCTCGGCGTAGAGCGCCTGGAACGGCGCTCCTTCAGGGTCCGTGGAGGCATAGTCGAACTGCTGGACCCAGACCGACGTCCCCTGCCTGAAGGTGTCAGGGACATCGCTTCGGCCGAGGCTGATCATCCCCTTGGAATGGATGATGCTGTCCGCGCCGGCACGAACGGCATGCTCGACGCCCGCCGGGAAGATCACAGAATGAGCCCAGACGAGCATTCCCTGGCGATGCGCCTCGCTCGTCAGCCTGGCGACCAGGTCCGGGCTGAGCGATGCATAGAGCTTGAGGCCGGTTGCGCCGGTGGAGCGGGCGTCGGCGACGATCTTGGCAATGTCGCTGTTGGCCGTCACGACCCGCGACCATGGAGACGTGCCGGGGCGGTTGCCTTCCGCCGACTTTTGCGCCCGGTCGTCCTCGAAAAAGCCGGCGCCGAACATCACCGCCGGATAGTGAATGGCGGGAGAAGCGATTTCGCCCCGAGCGGCGCGCCGCGCCAGATCCCCCGTAATCCGCGCGTCCCCGGCAAGATCGCGGACGGTGGTCACGCCGCTTTCGAGGACCGCCTTCAGCTGCGCCTCGCGGTCCTTCGAATCATTGACGTGAACATGGGCGTCGATGAGCCCGGGCAGAAGCGTATGGCCGGGCAGATCGAGGATGCGCGTGCCCGGCGGCAAGGGCCGGCTGCCGGCTGGAAAGATTTCGGCGATCTTGTCGCCCGACAGCAGGACCGTCTGACCGGTCCTGGGACCGGCTCCGGTACCATCGATGATCGTGACATTGCGGATGGCCAGCGGAGCCGCGTGAGCGACTGTCGTGATCGAGGCCGACAACCAGAATAGGTGCTTGAGCCAGCGCATCCCGGTCTCCCCTGCTGAGCGCCGGAATCATAACAGAAACGCTGCCGTCAGGGAGTCTCGGCCCCTTCCCTCCGATCACCGCCAAGCGCGGCCAAGGCATCCTCGACCAGCGGGCGCCAGCCGGCGTCGGCCGGAGCCGAGGCGAGCGCCTCGCGCCAGTTGCGGACGGCGCCCTCGCGGTCGCCGGAGCGGGCCAGCGCGAGGCCGTAGAAGAAATATGCCGCCGGATGGCCCGGCGCAGCCTCCATCGCCCTGGCATAAGCGAGCTGGCTGGCCGGAGTCAGCACTCCCGAATGCTCGACCAGCGCGTTGCCAAGGCCGATCCACAATTGCGGATCGCCGGGGTGCTGCCGGATTGCGGAGCGCAGCACGCCGGCGGCATTGCGCGTATTGCCGCGGCGGGCATAGGATTCGGAAATTACCAGCCAATGCTCGGCTGGAGTGAACTGTCCGAAGAAAGCGTGGCGGATTCGGGTCAGCGGAATCGGCGCTTGCGACGCCGAGGCCTCGCGCGGAGCTCCGGAAAGCGATGGACGGCCCTGCAGCGCATAGCCGGCCGCCCCGGCGAACAAAATCGCCGCAGCAAGTTGCAAAAGCGCGCGGCGAACGCCGAGCAGTGCAAGCCCGCCGAGGCTCGAGGCGGCAATCAGCGCCAGGATCAGCCAGCCGGTCATCGCCGCCTCCTGACGACTCGCCGGCGCAATAGAAACACACCGATTGCCAGCAGCAGCACAGGTGCGCCCCACAAGGGCCAGGTCACCGGCTCGGCCGGCGGGCGGTAGCTCACCCAATTGCCGTAGCGGTCGATCAGCCAGCGGCGCACTTCGGACGGCCGCTCGCCGGCGACGATCCGCTCGCGCACCAAATGGCGCATGTCGCCGGCCATGTCGGCGTCCGAATCGGCGATCGACTGGCCCTGGCAGACGAGGCAGCGCAGCTCCTCCATAAGAGCGCGCGCCTGAGCTTCCTGCCGGGGGTCGGGAAGCTGGCGGTTGGCCCACGGCGCCGCCGGCAGCGAGGATTGCGCGATCGCCGGCGAAGCGAGTGCCAGCGCCATCCCAATTGCCAGACAGTCATTGCGAGCGAAGCGAAGCAATCCAGTGCGGGCTGTGGATTGCCTCGTCGCTTGCGCTCCTCGCAATGACCGCTTGACCGAGGGCCTCACCGCGCCTTCTCCAGCTCGGCGAGGATGGCGGGAATGTCACTACGATTGATCACGCCGACATGCTGGTGGCGGATGATTCCGCGGCCGTCGACGACGAAGCTTTCCGGGACCCCGGCCGAGCCAAGCGCGAGCTGGACCCGGCTGTCGTAATCGGCGCCGATCCGCTCGAACGGGTCGCCGTGGCGGGCGAGGAAGGCGGCGACGTCCTCGGGCCGGTCGCGAATGGCGATGCCGTCGATCCTGACGCCGCGGCGCTTCAGTTCGTCGAGCACCGGCGCCTCGGCGATGCAGGGCACGCACCAGCTGGCGAAGACGTTCACAAGCCGAGGCTCGCCGCTGGCGAGGTCGGCCGAGGACAGCGGCGGCTTGGAGGGAATGGCCGCCGGAAGCGCGAACTCGGGCACCGGCTGGCCGGCGAGGCGCGAGCGGATCACGTCGTCTTTCGGAGTTGCAAGGCGCCACGCCAGCGCCAGCAACAGCAGGCCGAGCAGGATGACAGGCGCGAAGCGGATGGCGCGGCTCATGCGTAGCGCGCCGGCTTCTCGCGCTGCCACGGCCAGCGGCCGCGCATGGCGCGGCCGATCAGGGCCAGCAGCCCGCCGAGCGCGATCAATGCTCCGCCCAGCCAGATGAGGGTGACCAGAGGCTTCCACCACAGGCGGAGCTGCCAGCGCCCCTCGCCATCCGGCGGGCCGATGACGGTGTAGAGCTGGCCGGTGAGCACCGTCTTGATCGCCGCTTCGTTGGTTTCGGTCGGAGGGTCGGTGAAATAGCGGGTCTGCGGGCGAAGAGTCACGCGTCCGGACCCGCGCGAGGCGCGAAGCTCGGCCTCCACCGCCGTCCAGTTCGGCCCCACCGCCGGGGTGACGTCATGAAGCTGCACCAGCCATGGCCCGACCGAAACTCGGTCCCCGGGCCGGGCGGCGACCAGCGTCTCCCGGGTGAAGCCGCTCTCGGCAGCCATTCCGGCGATTGCGATCGCGACTCCGAAATGGGCGATCGCCATGCCCCAAGTGGCGAGAGGGGCGCGCAGCGGATTGCGGCCGAGGACCGGAATCAGGCTGGCGGGAGCGAGACCGGCGGCGACCGCGATGCCGAACTTCTCGAGCCAGCCGACGTCCGGCGCGGCGAACGCGGCGATGGCGAACGCGGTGACGGCGATCATTGCCGGGATCGCCAGCTTGCCGCCGACCGGGGCGGTCTGGCGCCGCCAGCTAAGCAGCGGCCCGACTGCGATGAGGGCTGCGAGAAGCAGGGCCAGCGGACCGGCAACACTGTTGAAGTAAGGCGGACCGACCGACAATTTGTCGCCGCTCACCGCCTCGACGAACAGCGGATAAAGGGTGCCGATGAAGACGATTCCAAGGATCACCGACAGCAGGAGGTTGTTGGCGACCAGCCCGGACTCGCGGCTGACGAGCTCGAACGGCGGTCCCTCCTTGAGCGCGGCGGTGCGCATCGCGAACAGAATGAAGGCGGCGCCGACATAGATCGCCAGAAGCACGAGGATGAAGGTGCCGCGCTGCGGGTCGACGGCGAACGCGTGGACGGACGTGAGGATTCCCGATCGGACGAGGAAGGTGCCGACCATCGACATCGAGAAGGCGACCATGGCCAGCATCATCGTCCAGGCGCGAAGCCCGCCGCGGGCGGCGAGCACGTTGATCGAATGGAGCAGGGCGGTTGCCGCCAGCCACGGCATCAGCGAGGCGTTCTCGACCGGGTCCCAGAACCACCAGCCGCCCCATCCGAGCTCGTAATAGGCCCAGTAGCTTCCCGCCGTGATCCCAAGCGTCAGGAACACCCAGGCGATCAGCACCCACGGCCGCATCGCCCTCGCCATCGCCCGGTCGACTTCGCCGGTGAGCAGGGCCCCGACGGCGAGGCTGAAGGCGACCGACAGGCCGACATAGCCGAAGTAGAGGGTCGGCGGATGGAAGGCGAGGCCAGGGTCCTGGAGCAGGGGGTTGAGCCCCCTCCCCTCCACCGCCGCGGGATCGAGCCGGGCGAACGGGTTCGACGCCAGCAAGAGGAAGGCGTGGAAGCCGAGCGCCAGCGCACCCTGGGCGCCGAGCGCGGCCGTCAACGTTCGCTCGGAGAGGCGCCGCGAGAACAGGGCCAGCACCGTCCCCGACAGGCCGAGCACCGTCACCCACAGCAGCATCGAGCCCTCGTGGTTTCCCCAGGTGCCGCTAAGCTTGTAAATCAAGGGCTTGGCGCTGTGGCTGTTGGCGGCGACCAGCTCCACCGACAAATCGGTTCGAGCGAACAGCAATAACAGCGCGGTAAAGGCCAGAAGGCACATCAGCCCCTGGACGATTGCCACCGCTCTTATCGCACGTCCGGCGGCGAACCAGCGCCGCCCTTCGCCGACGGCGAGGATCATCTGCAGCAGCGACAAAGCCGCCGCCAGCCACAGAGCGGCGAGCCCGGCTTCGGCGATCACTGCCCGGCCTGGGGCGGCGGCGCTCCGGCGCCCGGTTGCGCCAGCTGCGGCGGCATGTAGCGCTCGTCATGCTTGGCGAGGATATTGTCGGCGACGAAGGTGCCATCGGCCGCCAATCGCCCTTCGGCGACGACTCCGCTGCCCTCGCGGAACAGGTCGGGGGCAATGCCGCGGAAGCTGACCGGAGTGCGCGCGGCGCCGTCGGCAACGGTGAAGCGGATCGTCACTCCGTCCTCCGCCCTTTGTATCGACCCGACCTCGACCATCCCGCCGAGCCGCATCGCCCGCCCCTCCTCGGCCTTGCCGGCGGCGACGTCGGCGGGCGTGTAGAAATATGCGGCGCGGTCCTGGAGGCCGAGCATCGCCAGCATTACGGCACCGAGTAGCGCTGCGGCGGCAAGCGCGACGAGGACCATGCGCTGATGCTTCGGCCGCGCGATCATCGTCGCTTGAGCTCGTCGGCGCGCTTCTCGGCGCGGCGCATCGATAGCCGCGCCCACAGGATCAGTCCCGCGGTCAGCAGGATGGTCGCGGCATAAGCGGCGAGGATGAAAGGCCAGTGGTTCATTCGGCGCTCGCTCTGCGCAGCCGCGCTTCGACCTTGGCTTCGGCAAGCTCGGCGCGCATCCGCATCAGCACCGCGGCGGCGAAGATCATCGCGAAGCCGAGCGCCGTCAGCGGCAGAGGCCACAGGATCGACGAGTGGATGGTCGAGCCGCCGGTGATGCTGATGCTCTGCCCCTGGTGAAGGGTGCGCCACCACAGCACCGAATAATGGATGATCGGCAGGTTGATCGCTCCGACCAGGCCAAACAAGGCCGCCAGCCTGCCCTCGCCGCCGCGCTCGCGCTCGGCCCCGGCCAAAGCGATGTAACCGAGGTACAGGAACAGCAGCACCAGCATCGAGGTCAGTCGGCCGTCCCATTCCCACCACGTGCCCCAGGTCGGCCGGCCCCAGATCGACCCGGTCGCAAGGCAGAGGGCGGTGAAGGTGGCGCCCGCCGGAGCGATCGCCCGGCCGGCGACGGCGGCGAGCGGGTGGCGCCAGACCAGCTGGCTGACCGAAGCAGCGGCCAGCCCCGCCCAGCCGCCCATGCCGAGCCAGGCGGCCGGCACGTGGACGTAGAGGATCCGGACGCTATCGCCCTGGAGATAGTCGGGCGGGGTCAGGGTCAGCCCCGCCGCCATTCCAGCAATAGTCAGCGCGAGACCGATCGCGAGCAGCCAGCCGGTCGCCGGGCGGGCGATGCGAAGGAACCGCGCGGGATTGGCGAAGCGGTGCATGAGCGGGCGCTGTCTAGCACGTCATTGCGAGGAGCGAAGCGACGACGCAATCCAGCTGCAAGACTGTGGCCACCTGCAAGATTCTGGATTGCTTCGCTTCGCTCGCAATGACGCTCACCCCCGACCGATCAGCCGCTTGGCCATGGCGTCGGCGACCGAGGCGGGATCGCGCCCGCTTGCCGCGCTTTCGGCCCACACCTGCTCGAGCCGCTCGGGAATGCCCTCGATTCGCCGGCGCACGAGGGTCGCATCGCCGTCGCCGAGATATTCGGTGCAGACGTTGATGATGCCGCCGGCGTTGATCACATAGTCTGGCGCGTAGAGGATGCCGCGCTCGTGCAGCCGCGAGCCGTCCTCCGGCGTGGCGAGCTGGTTGTTGGCGCCGCCGGCGACCACCGCCACGCGAAGCTCCGCAATGCTCTCCTCGCTGAGGATTGCGCCGAGCGCGTTCGGGCTGAGCACGTCGGCTTCGAGGGTCAGAATCTCGCCCGGATCGACCACTTCTCCGCCGGCCGCCTCGGCGAGCTTCCTGGCCTTGTCGGGATCGATGTCGGCGATCGACAGCCGGGCGCCTTCGCTGGCGGCGTGAAGCGCCACTCCGGTTGCGACCGCGCCGGCCCCCTGGACCGCGACGTGCAGGCCGGAAACGCTGTCCTTGCCGAGCGCTCGGCGCACCGCCGCCTTGAGTCCGAGGAACACGCCGAGCGCGGTGTGCGGGCTCGGATCGCCGCCGACGGCCTGGCCCTCGGCCGGAAGGCCGGCGACGAACTGCGTCTTGCGCCGGACCTCGATCATGTCCTGGACGCTCATGCCGACATCCTCGGCGGTAATGTAGCGGCCGCAAATGCCATCGACCGCCTTGCCGAACGCGTGCAGTAGCTCGGGCGGCTTGCGCCGCTCCTCGTCGGCGAGGATGACCGACTTGCCGCCGCCGAGCGGCAGACCGGCCATCGCATTCTTGTAACTCATCCCACGCGACAGGCGCAGCGCGTCGGTCACCGCTTCGGAATTCTCGGCATAATGCCAGAAGCGGGCGCCGCCGGCGGCCGGGCCGAGGTGGGTCGAATGGATGGCGACGATTGCCTTGAGGCCCGAGCGTTCGTCGGTGACGAAGTGCAGCTCCTCATGCGCGTCGAAGTCGGGCAAGCCCCAGGGGGTGGTCATTATGATCGTTTTGTCCGTGTGGTCGATGTGAGCGATGGGGCGATCGACGGGACTTGAACCCGCGACCCCTGGTACCACAAACCAGTGCTCTAACCAGCTGAGCTACGATCGCCATGATGCGCCGGCGGAAGCCGTTTTCCTTGGGCGCGGCCGCTCCTTAAGGTTCGCCGCTACCCAAGGCAAGCGAAGGTGGGGACCGGCGGCCAATTCGACAATGGATAAGGTGCGCCTCGGCCAAATGGGCGAACGGAAGCCCGGCAGGATATCTCGCGACGCAAGAAGTTGTCGAGCAGCCGACAAATGCCATCCAAGTCGAATCCGCGCTTCGTAGAGTTCCTAATCAATCTTGTCGCAATTCATCATAGCCAAAGCTTGCCTACGCTATTTACAGGGAGCATCATTGTTTCGGGGAGTGAAACATGGCGAGTCGGCGAGCAAAAGCGACTGCCGCTTCGGGAGTGTCGTTGGGCAGTACCCTGATCGCGGCCGGTCTTGAGCCGCGCCTGGCGGCTCAGCTCGAAGCCATGCCCCACAAGGTCGTGCAAGTGGAGCCGCGTCGTCCATTCCGCGAACAAGGCGTTCCGCGCGACGAAGTCATGTTCGTCCGCTCGGGGATGCTGTCGAAGTTCAAGACGGATGCTTCGGGTCGTCGCCAGATCGTCGCGTTGCGCTTCCCGGGTGAAGGGATACTGCCGCGCGAAGGCCTCGCCGGATACGGCATTCAGGCGATCGTCCGAAGCGAAGTGATGGTCGGCAAGGCTGCCGATTTCAATGCCATCGTCGACGACAACCCCGAGATGCAGCGCTTCTTCTGGCGGCTGATCCAGCGCAACGAGGCGATCGGCTATGAATGGCTGGTCAATTGCGGCCGCCGGGATTCCGTCGCCCGGGTCGCCCACCTCCTGTGCGAGACGGTGACCCGCAGCGGCATCGATGCGCGCACCGAGCCTCTTACCAATCCCTTCACCCAGCAGCAGATCGCCGACATCACCGGCCAGACGTCGGTGAACGTCAACCGGGTCTTCGCCGATCTCGAGCGGCAGGGCCTGATCGAACGCTCAGGCCGCGACATCGCCTTCAAGGACTGGGACGAAATGCGGCGCGTGGCGAGCTTCCAGCCGGCATATTTGCAGTAGATACTTGCTCGTCCGCGCGGCTTGGGCTCGGCCGTCAGTCCCCAGGATCAGCTGAGCGAGATCATCCCCGTGCTCGCCGATCCCCCGGATCGGCTGCGCGCGATCCCCATGCTCGCCGATCCCCCGGATCGGCTGCGCGCGATCCCCATGCTCGCCGATCCCCCGGATCGGCTGCGCGCGATCCCCATGCTCGCCGATCCCCCGGATCGGCTGCGCGTGGGGATGGTGGGCGCGGCAAGGATTGAACTTGCGACCCCTGCGGTGTGAACACAGTGCTCTACCACTGAGCTACGCGCCCCGACGGGAGCGGTGCAGATAGGTGGGGCCAGTCGGCCTGTCCAGCCCTACTGGACGGCGTCCTTGAGCACCTTGCCGGGGCGGAACTTGGGCTGAGCGCTCGGCTTGATCTGGATCGGCTCGCCGGTGCGCGGGTTGCGCCCCGTGGAAGCCTTGCGGCGAGTGACGGAAAAATTGCCGAAGCCGACCAGCCTGACTTCGTCACCGCGCTTCAACGCCGAGGTGATGACCTCGAGCATCGTTTCGACTGCACGAACCGCATCGTTGCGGTTCAGCCCCGCGCGATCAGCGACCTGGCTGATCAGTTCCTGCTTGTTCATCCCTCCGACTCTCCCGACCGGCGCCCCAGACTCGGCAACGCGAAGCGGAAACCTTAAGGCAAGAGTCTAAACCGAAGTCAAAGCCCTTCCGCTACACGGGCTAGTGAAGCGGTGCGCCGGCTTCGGTGCCGCTGCCGTGCGGCGGCGGCTCGGCGGCATGCTCGTCGGCGTCGGTCCATTCGATCGGCTGCATCGGCTGGGCCAGCGCCCTGGCCAGCACCTCGTCGACGTGAGTCGCGGAAATGATTTCCATTCCCTCCGTCACCGTCGCTGGAATCTCGACCAGATCCTTCTCGTTCTCGGACGGGATGATGACGGTGGTCATGCCGCCGCGAAGCGCCGCCAGCAGCTTCTCCTTGAGCCCGCCGATCGGCAGCACCCGGCCGCGAAGGGTGACTTCGCCGGTCATCGCGACATCGCGGCGGACCGGGATACCGGTCAGGGTCGAGATCATCGCCGTGACCATGCCGATGCCTGCCGAGGGGCCGTCCTTCGGCACTCCGCCTTCGGGCAAGTGGACGTGGATGTCCTTGCGGGCGAAGATGCTCGGCTTGACCCCGTAAGCGGGCGCTCGCGCCTTAACGAAGCTCATCGCCGCCTGGATCGATTCCTGCATCACTTCGCCGAGCTTGCCGGTGGTCTTGATCTGGCCCTTGCCGGGGACGGTCACCGCCTCGATGGTCAGCAGCTCGCCGCCGACCTCGGTCCACGCGAGTCCGGTGACGGCGCCGATCTGGTCCTCCTCCTCGCCCACTCCGTAGCGATATTTCCTCACTCCAAGGAACTCGTTGAGGTTCTTCTCGGTGAGCTCGACCGTCTCGACCTTGCCCTCGAGGATCTGGCGGAGCGACTTGCGGGCGATCTTGGCGAGCTCGCGCTCGAGCGTCCGAACGCCGGCCTCGCGCGTGTAGTGGCGGATGATCCCGCGCAGCCCGTCGTCGGAGAAGCTCAGCTCCCCAGCCTTGAGACCATGCGCCTCGGTCTGCTTGGGGATCAGGTGGCGCTTGGCGATCTCGACCTTCTCGTCCTCGGTGTAGCCTTCGAGCCGGATGATCTCCATCCGGTCCATGAGCGGCTGCGGCATGTCGAGCGAGTTCGCCGTCGTGACGAACATCACGTCCGACAGGTCATAGTCGAGCTCGAGATAATGGTCCTGGAAGCGGCTGTTCTGCTCCGGGTCGAGCACCTCGAGCAGCGCCGCCGACGGGTCGCCGCGGAAGTCCTGGCCGAGCTTGTCGATCTCGTCGAGCAGGAACAACGGGTTCGATGTCCCCGCCTTCTTGAGGTTGGAGATGATCTTGCCCGGGAGCGAGCCGATGTAGGTCCGTCGGTGACCGCGGATCTCGGCCTCGTCGCGAACCCCGCCGAGCGACTGGCGGACGAACTCGCGGCCGGTCGCCCGGGCGATCGAGCGGCCGAGCGACGTCTTGCCGACTCCGGGCGGGCCGACGAGGCACAGGATCGGTCCCTTGAGCTTGTTGGTTCGCGCCTGGACGGCGAGATATTCGACGATCCGCTCCTTGACCTTGTCGAGACCGTAATGGTCCTCGTCGAGGACCCGCTGGGCTTCCTGGATGTCCTTCTTGAGCTTGGACTTCCTGCCCCACGGCAGGCCGAGCAGGATGTCGAGATAATTGCGTGCCACCGTCGCCTCGGCCGACATCGGCGCCATCGCCTTGAGCTTCTTCAGCTCGGCATTGGCGCGATTGCGTGCTTCCTTCGACAGGCGCGTCTTGCGAATCTTCTGGGCGAGCTCCTGAAGCTCGTCGCCGCCCTCCTCGCCCTCGTTGCCGAGCTCGCGCTGGATCGCCTTCAATTGCTCGTTCAGATAATATTCGCGCTGCGTCTTCTCCATCTGGCGCTTGACGCGGCTGCGGATCTTCTTCTCGACCTGGAGAACGCCAAGTTCGCCCTCCATGAAGGCGAACACCATCTCGAGGCGCCGGGCCGGGTTGAGCTCGCCGAGCAATGCCTGCTTGTCGGCGACCTTGACCGACAGGTTGGAGGCGACCGCGTCGGCGAGTACCGAGGGATCCTCGATCTCGGCGAGCTGGATTCCGGTCTCGGGCGGAAGCCGTTTGTTGAGCTTCGCGTAATTCTCGAACTGGTCGATGACCGAGCGCATCAGCGCCTGCGCCTCGGGGCCCTGGGAATCCTCCTCGGAAACCTCCTCGATCTCGGCAGTCATGTAGCCGTCGGCGCCGACCAGGTTCAGCAGGCGAGCCCGCTTGCCGCCCTCGACCAGCACGCGGACGGTACCGTCGGGCAGCTTGAGAAGCTGCATTGCCGTGGCGACGACGCCGAGGTCGTAGAGCGCGTCGCGATCGGGATCGTCCTCGGTCGGATCGAGCTGGGCGACGAGAAACAATTCCTTGTCCGCCGCCATCGCCGCCTCGAGCGCCGCAACCGATTTGTCGCGGCCGACGAACAATGGGACGATCCGGTGCGGGAAAACGACGATATCGCGAAGCGGCAGGATGGGGAGAGTTCGGCTCATGGCGCCTATATGGGCGGGCGGCATTCGCAGCGCAACAAAGCCGCCGCGGAACCGGGCCAATCGATCAATCTTTTGACTCGCGCAGCTGAGAGGAATGCGAGTCATGGTCGACGACAAGGCAAAATTGAGCACGGGCCCCAACGAGCGGGCGCGCAACGAGACCATTGCCGGAACCGGGCCGGGCGTTCCCGACGATGCCCGCGGCCCCGGCGAAGATCTTCCCGAGCCGCCGAGCGATGAACAGGTGGAAGCGGCCAAACGGTCGCTGGGAATCGAGCCCGGAGAGCGCGACACGCTACCGGTCGAGGGGCAATAGCGGCGAGCCGAGCCCGTCGGCACCGGTGGATTCTGGAACCGTTCATCTTCTCCGGCTACATTGGCGGAAGGCGACAAAGGGGTTCCATGTCTTATCGATTGTCCTTGATTCTCGCGGCGTTGACGCTGGCAGTGCCGGCCTCGGCGTGGGACGGCGCGCCCATCGAGCCGATCGACCTGCCGCCGAGCGTCGAGCAGGGCGTTGACATGATCTACATCGACGACGAGCTGGCGCCGCCGCGCTTCCGTGGTTCGGCGACGGCGCAGCCGGCCAGCTTCGACAGCTGGAACGGTGCCGCCGTCGACCTGTTCGAGACGGTCCACCCGCTCTACACCGAGCTCCGCCGCGGACTGGTCCGCTACCAGATGCGCTGGGGCGACCTGCCGCAGACGTCGGTTCCTGCCGGCCCGGCGCTGAAGGTCGGCGCCGAGGGAGAGCGGGTCGAGCTGCTTCGCGAGCGCCTCGGCCTTGCCGCCGGCACTCGCTTCGACGAGACGGTCGAAAAGGCGGTCCGCGAATATCAGGAGGCGCACGGGCTCAAGGTCGACGGGATCGTCGGCGCCAAGATGCTCGAATCGCTCAACCTCGGCTACGCCCATTACGAGCGGATCCTGCTGATCAACCTCGAGCGCACCCGGCGCCTTCCTCTTCCCGACGAGCGGAAGCGGTACATCCTGGTCGACGTCGGAGCGGCGCGGCTGTGGATGTACGAGAACGGCAAGCCGGTCGATTCGATGAAGGTCATCGTCGGCACCAGGGAAACGGCGACGCCAATGATGGCCGCCAATCTCCGCTTCGTCAGCGTCAACCCCTACTGGAACGTGCCGCCCGAGCTAGCTCAGAAACTGATCGCGCCGAGGGTCATGGCCGAAGGCCTCACCTATCTTTTCGACCGCAAATATGAAGTGCTGTCCGACTGGAGCGACGATGCCGTCGCGATCGACCCGCAGACCGTCGACTGGCGGGCGGTCGCCGAGGGACGCAAGGAGATCCGGCTGCGCCGCGGCCCCGGCCCCGGCAACTCGATGGGCGACATCAAGTTCATGATGCCCAACGATTTCGGAATCTACCTCCACGACACGCCCGACAAGGCGCTGTTCGCCAAGGACGACCGCTGGATCAGCAACGGCTGCGTCCGGGTCGAGGACGCGCAGCGCCTCGCCCGCTGGCTGTTCGGCTATGTGCCCAAGGGCCGGACCAAGGACGTCGAGGAGAATGTCGACCTGCCTCAGCCGGTGCCGGTCTACATGACCTATCTGACCGCAGGCGCGACCGCCAAGGGCGTCCAGTTCCGTGCCGACCCCTACGGCAAGGACGAGGCGCTGCTGGCGCGGTTCGCCTCGCCGCCGAGCACGATCGCCGCCCGCTAGGGCGCAGCCGACCCCTGCGCCTGGAGCAGAAGCAGCGCCGGCGGCAGGTTCTGCAGGGCATGCACCGTCGCCGGCACCGCCAGCGCCGCCAGCAGCGAGCGCTGCCGCCAGGTGACGAACAGGGTCGAGAAGACCAAAAACGGCCACCAGATCACCAGCCCCCAGGCGGGCGCCATCAACGAGTGGGCGATCCCCCAGAGCGCAGCGCTCACAAGCACCGCCGTCGCCGGAGCCGTGAAGCGCAGCAGCAGCGTCAATATGCCGGCCATGATCAGGGTTTCGACAAGCGGGGCGAAGATCACCAGCATGAACACCGCGAGGGTGCCGTCGACTTCGAACGACGGCTGGCTGCCCGGAGGCATCAGGGTGGTGACCAGCCAGGCGAGCAGGATGCTGGGAACGAAGGCGGTCACCCAGCCGGTGGCGATGGCGACCAGCGGCCGCCGCGGCTCGAGCAGCGGGCGAGGAAGGAGGTTGAGAGGTCCGGCGGCGGAGTAGCCGCCGCGGTCACGGTTCACGCGGCGTCGCCCGCCTTATCCTTCTTGGCGTAGACGCGGACCGGTTCCTTGGTGCCCATGACCACATCCTTGTCGATGTGGACCTCATCGACCCCGTCCATCGACGGCAGGTCGAACATGGTGTCGAGCAAGATCCCCTCGAGGATCGAGCGAAGCCCGCGGGCACCGGTCTTGCGGTCGATCGCCTTCCTGGCGACCGCATGCAGGGCATCGTCGGCGAAGCCCAGCTCGACGTCCTCCATGTCGAACAGCTTCTGATACTGCTTGACGAGGGCGTTCTTGGGCTCGACCAGAATCTTGACCAGCGCGACCTCGTCCAAATCCTCGAGCGTCGCGATCACCGGCAGCCGGCCGATGAACTCCGGGATGAGGCCGAACTTGAGCAGATCCTCGGGCTCGCAATGCTTGAGGACCTGGCCGGTCTTGCGCTCCTCGGGCGCGGCGACATGGGCGCCGAAGCCCATCGACTTGCCTTCCATGCGGTCGGAGATGATCTTCTCGAGACCGGCAAAAGCGCCGCCGCAGATGAACAATATGTTGGTCGTGTCGACCTGCAGGAACTCCTGCTGCGGATGCTTGCGGCCGCCCTGTGGTGGGACGGAAGCAGTCGTGCCTTCCATGAGCTTCAGAAGCGCCTGCTGAACCCCCTCGCCGGAGACGTCGCGGGTGATCGAGGGATTGTCCGACTTGCGGCTGATCTTGTCGATCTCGTCGATGTAGACGATGCCCCGCTGCGCCTTCTCGACATTATAGTCGGAGGCCTGGAGCAGCTTCAAAATGATGTTCTCGACGTCCTCGCCGACATAGCCCGCCTCGGTCAGGGTCGTCGCGTCGGCCATGGTGAAGGGCACGTCGAGAATCCGCGCCAGGGTCTGGGCGAGCAGGGTCTTGCCGCAGCCCGTCGGGCCGATCAGCAGGATGTTGGACTTGGCGAGCTCGACCTCGGTGCCGGTCTTGGCGCCGTGCGCCAGGCGCTTGTAATGGTTGTGGACGGCGACCGAAAGGACGCGCTTGGCGCGGTCCTGGCCGATCACATAATCGTCGAGCACCTTGCAGATTTCGGCCGGGGTCGGGACCCCGTCGCGGGTCTTGACCAAAGCCGACTTCGATTCCTCGCGGATGATGTCGTTGCACAGCTCGACGCATTCGTCGCAGATGAACACCGTCGGCCCGGCGATGAGCTTCCTCACCTCGTGCTGCGACTTGCCGCAGAAGCTGCAGTAGAGCGTGCTCTTGCTGTCGCCGCCGGAAAGCTTGGTCATTTCGTCCCTTACACCCTGCGAGGCCGAACGGCCCCTGAACGGCCGATGCTAGACTCGTTTATCGCATATTCCAACGCACTGACGGTTAACGCCGCCCCGGCAGAATCTGTCCTGTCCCGAATATGGATAGTGGCGGCAAGCGGGGCAACCCCGCTTAAAATCACTAATGTCCCGTAGAAGACGACCATTTTCGTGAACCTAGCGGTCGGTCGGCACCGTCCGTCGATCGCCGGGTCGTTCAGCCGTCCCATGCGGCGAACCTGTCACAACCGGGGGCCTGTAGGACAGGACAAAATCGGCCGTCAGGCGACGCCGCCAAGGAACCTCCCGTGCCCTTGTCCGGTTCGAAGCCGCGAGAGGAGATCAGCAATGGCGCAAAAAACCGCAGGCGGGAGCCCCGGCGGGCTGACCAAGAAGGGCGGCGATGCCGGAGCCCAGGGCGGCCGCGGCGGCGGCGGCAAAGGCGGCAGCGGCGACAAGGGCGGATCGAAGAAGGGCAAGAGCGGGAATAAGTAAGGCAGCGACGGCGATGTTCTCGAGGAGCTCGAGCTCGACCTAGACGCGAGCCTGGGCGCCGGCGAATTCCTCGCGTCGGACCGCGAGCAGCCATTCGTAATCGAAGTCGCCGCCGCGGTCGCGATAATGGCCGAGTTGCGCCAGCCGATCTTCATCCTCGATGGTGACGGTTCGGCCGGCGCACGAGATCAGCCGGTCGGCAAGCAGCGCCGACCACATTCGGCTGGCGTGGACCGGCGTCATTCCGGTGACGTGGGCGACCTGCTCTCGCGACAGGTGCATGGTGAAGCTGTTCGTCACGCTGCAGTCGGTCGATCGCAGGCGGTGCAATATGTCCATCAGCAGGAAGGCTACGCGCCCCTTTGCCGAATTCAGGCCGAGGCTCGCCAGCCGGTCCCCCGCGGTGATCCGTTCCGCCTGGGCGAACATGTACATGATCGCCGCGAGACGCGGCAGGCGGAACAGCCTGGTCAGCAGGATTTTCGGGAATGGCGCGACGACGGCGTCCGATATCGCTTCGATGTCCTCGGCGTGATGGCGCATCGGAATGCTGGGCATCGCCAGCAGGTCGCCCGGAAAATGCAGGCGCCGGACCTGATGCGAACCGTCGGCAAGTTGCGTGTAGCTCATCACCCAGCCGGTCATCAGGACGAAGGCGCTGTCTGCCGGTTCACCAGCCCGAGCGATCAGCTGGCCTCGCGCGACCGGAATCGCCCGGGACTCGAGCCGATCGAGAAAGGCCAGCTCCGCCGGGCTGATCCGGAATCGTCTCGTCACCCGTTCTGCAAATGCGCCCAAAGCCCGCTCCGCGGTACGATCTTCACTGATTGAATGTCGCGAAGCGCGCCAATGTTCCTGCGTAACAAAAGTTATTCCTCCCGCGCCTAGGCCGGATGTATTTCTTTTCGTCTTCAGGCCGAGCGGGGGCTTGAGGGAGGAACATGATGATCCGGCTTCGGATCGCGTTTCGGATTGCCGCTGTTGCGCTGCTCGGCAGCACGCTCACATCCTGCGCACTTGGCGAATATCTCGGCCTGCTGCGGCCGAACGTGCTCGGCCAGCTCGATCCCGAGATGGCCACGCTGATGAACGAGCTGCCGAACCTCGACGAGCCCAACGAAGCCATGATCGGGCGGCTCTACGCCACCGGCGGCGCCTCGCGCCCGGCGCTCGGCCCGGACGGGATCTTCCGCGACCGGATCCGAATCCCGAAGGACGAATACCTCTGGTACCCGGCGATCATCATCATGCCGCGCGGCGGAACGCTCGAGCTCGACATCACCAACGAGGACATTCGTCCGCACGCGATCTACGCGCCAAGCAACGTCGAGCGCCAGGTCGTCGAGTTTCCTGCGTCCACGCGAGGGGTCGTCCGGGTCAGCCTCGACCAGCCGGGCCTCTATTGGTTCGGCTGTCCGGTGGCGAACCATGCCGGTCGCGGGATGCTCGGCTTCATCCTCGTCAAGGGCGAGGTCCCGCCCGAAGCGCGGCTGGACCGGCCGCGGCAACCACAGCCGGGCAACAGGAGGCCGCCCCGTGACCACATCCACTAGGGCGCTCGCGGCTGCTCTTCTGCTGACGGTTGCCGGCGGCTGCTATCCGTCCGACCAGGGGCCGCGATGGCCGGTGACGCAGCCACAATATTCGTTCGAGCAGATGGACGCGGCCAACCCGCAGATGGCGCCGCCGGTCGCCAACGCCGTGACCTTCGAGCGCATCGTCCGCGCCCGGTCCGAGCCGCACAATTGGCTGACCTATTATGGCGCTTACGACGGTCAGCGCTTCTCCCAGCTCGACCAGATCAACGCCGGCAATGTGTCGCGGCTGGTGCCGACCTGGGTGTTCCAGGCGGCGCCGATCGGGCTGATGGCCAACCCGCCGAGCTACTCGCTCGAAGCGGCGCCGATCGTCGTCGACGGCGTGATGTACCTGTCGGGCTACGACGGCTACGTCTGGGCGCTGAACGCGGCGACGGGCGAAGAGCTGTGGCGCTACCGCCACGCCATCCCGCTCGACCTGCCGCTGTGCTGCGGCAACGTCAACCGCGGCGTCGCGGTGGCCCGCGGACGCGTATTCTACTCGAGCCCGAACGGCACTCTCGTCGCGCTCGACGCGACGACCGGGCGGCCGGTCTGGTCGCGGCAATGGCTCGACCCGCGCGCCGGCGAAAGCTCGACCATGGCGCCGCTGGTCGTGAAAAATCTGGTCATCGTCGGCTCCTCCGGCGCCGAATATGGCGTTCGGGGGCATATCGACGCCTTCGACATCGCGACCGGCCAGCGCGTCTGGCGGCGCTATCCGGTGCCGAAGCCCGGAGAACCGGGTTCCGAGACTTGGGGCAATAATGAGGCGTGGCAGCGCGGCGGCGGATCGGCCTGGATCACCGGCACCTACGATCCCCAGCTCGACCTGCTCTATTGGGCGACGTCCAACCCCGGCCCGGATTTCGACGGCAGCGTCCGCCCCGGCGACAATCTCTACACCAACTCGGTGCTCGCGCTGGACCCCGACGACGGCTCGATGCGCTGGCATTACCAGTTCACGCCGCACGACGTGTGGGATTATTCGGGGGTCAACGAGAACATCCTGTTCGAGCAGGGCGGCCGGCGGCTGCTCGCCCATTTCGACCGCAACGGCTACCTTTTCGTCCTCGACCGCGTGACCGGGCAGCGGGTCAGCGTCACCCAGTTCGGCGACCGGGTGACCTGGGGCCGAATCGATCCGGCGACCGGCGTCGTCAGCCAGCGGCGCGAGCCGACTCGCGAGGGCATCGAGATCTGCCCGGGACCGGCGGGATCGAAGGAGTGGGTGCATGCGAGCTACAGCCGCACCACCGGGCTGCTCTACGCGCCGATCATCGACGCCTGCGCGACCTTCCGGACCTTCCCGACGCCGTTCAAGGAGGGCCTGACCTACCTCGGCGGCGAATATGTTGTTCACCCCAACCAGGTGCACGGCGGCGGGGTCAAAGCCTATCGCCCCGACGGAACCCTGGCGTGGCACTGGCGCTACAAATTCCCGATCGTCGCCTCGGTGCTCAGCACCGCCGGCGACGTGGTCTTCGCCGGCACGCCGGACGGCTTGTTCATCGCCCTCGATGCCCGCAGCGGGCGCCAATTATGGCAATTCCGCACGGGCACCGGAATCCATTCGAACCCGGTCAGCTATAGCGTCAACGGCCGCCAATATGTCGCGGTGCCGACGGGCTGGGGCGGCTGGATCAAGGGTTTCTCCCCCAACCTCTACGGGCACGAGCGCGGCGCCGCCGTCTTCGCCTTCGCGCTTCCGGAATAACGGGCGGAGTCGCCGAGGTCGGCGCCGACCAGCGGGCGATCCCGGGGCCACAGCATCTCCCCTCCCCGAGCAGGCTCAGGGAGGAATGGATCAGACCGGAGTCACATCGGCGGCGCCGGTGGTGTCGCCGGTGCCGGACTCTGGGCGCTTTTCGAATACTTCGTCGATGATGCCGAATTCCTTGGCCTCGTCGGCTTCCATGAACTTGTCGCGGTCCATCGCCTTCTCGATCTCCTCGATCTTCTGGCCGGTATATTTGGCGTAGAGCGAGTTGAGCCGCGAGCGCATCCGCAGGATTTCGCGGGCCTGGATTTCGATGTCGGCGGCCATGCCCTGGGCGCCGCCCGAAGGCTGGTGGACCATGATCCGGCTGTTGGTCAGCCCGATTCGCATCCCCGGCTCACCGGCGGCGAGCAGGAAGCTGCCCATCGACGCCGCCTGGCCGATGCAGACGGTGCCGATCTTGGGGCGAATGTATTGCATCGTGTCATGGATCGCGAGGCCGGCCGTGACCACTCCGCCCGGCGAGTTGATGTACATGAAGATGTCCTTCTTCGGGTTCTCGGACTCGAGGAAGAGCAATTGGGCGGTGACGAGGCTGGCCATATGGTCCTCGATCGGCCCGGTGATGAAGATGATCCGCTCGCGCAGCAGCCGCGAGTAAATGTCGAAGCTGCGCTCGCCGCGGTTCGACTGCTCGATGACGATCGGGACGAGCTGCGAGACGATGTCGGGATGATCCATGATTATGCGCGGGTCCTTCCGGGTTTGGAGCGGCCTACATCGGGCCGAACGCCAGGCGGTTCAAGCCGGTCGTTTGACAATCGAAGAGCGGACGCGCACCGGCGCGCCCGCTCTTACCGATGCCGGCGTGGACTAATAGCGAACCGTTGCCCGGGCGTAGTAGTAGCGGCCCGGGACGTCGTGCGCGGACTGCGCGAAGTTGTTGGATTCGCAGGTCACGCAGCCCGGGGTCCTGACTCCGAACAGGTTGTTGACGCCAAGGGCAAAGCCGAACCTGTCCTCGGCAATTCCGGTCCAGCGAAGCTGAAGATCGGTGTAGAAAACCGAGTCCATGACGTTGCCGCCCTGCTCGCGGAGCTTGGAGACGTAGCGGCCGGTGACGCTCGCGCCGAACTTCGCCAGGTCCCAGTCGACGATTCCGACCGCCTTGTATTTCGGGAAGGACTGGGCCGGAGCGCCGACCTGGGTGCCTTCGCGGCTGAGACGCTGGGGACCGGTGGCGCCCGGGATGATCACGTCGAAGTTGCGGAGAAACGTGTTGTTCCAGGTGAAGCCGAACCTGCCGATCCCGGTGTTGACCCCTCGATAGGCGAGATTGACGTCGATCGCCTTGGTTTCGATCGCGGCGATGTTCTGCAGGAAGCCGACGACTTCGACGAGCGCCCCGTTGACCCGGGTGACCAGCGCGCACGTCGCCGGATCCTTGGTCAGCAGGCAGTTCATGACCGTGTCGGCGCGCGGAATCGTCTGGATCGCCCCCTCGACCTCGATCTTGTACCAATTGGCCTCGACCGAGAAGCGCGGCAGCCAGGACGGGCTGTAGACGCCGCCCAGAACCCAGCTCTTCGACGTTTCGGGTTCGAGGTTCTGGTTGCCGCCGACGATCACCGAAATCTGGGCGTTCGCCTGCTGATAGCTGCCGTCGGCGGGGACTCCGGCGGCGATGCAGGCGGCCCGAACCTCGGGATCGTTGGAAAAGCGCCGCGGCGCGGTATTGCCGGGGTGCGACGAGCAAGGGTCATTGAGGACCTCGTCGAAGCGCGACTGGGTTCCGAACAGCTCGCCGATCGACGGCGCCCGGAAACCCTCGGCGAAGGTGCCGCGGAGGCGAAGATCCTGGATCGGCTTCCAGTTGACGCCGGCCTTGAAATTGGTCGTCGACCCGGAGGTTGAATAGTCCGAATAGCGGACCGCGCCTTCGAGCTCGAGAAGGTTGACGAAGGGAACGTCGGCGAGCAGCGGCGCGCGCAGCTCGGCATAAGCTTCCTTGACGTCGTAGCCGCCCCGAGTGGGACGCGCCGGGATGTCCGAGCTGAAGCCGGCGGCAACCACCGGATCGGGGTCGAACCGGCCCTTGAGCTTGCGATATTCGAGGCCGACCGCCATTCCCAGCGGCCCGCCCGGAAGATCGAACAGGCTTCCCGACATGTTACCGGTCACGTCGAAGATCGTCTGCTTGCTGCTGTCGTTCTGCTCGAACATGACGAAATCCATCATCGCCGGGGTGATCGACCCGGCGCCGCCGAACAGGTTGAACGGAACGCACGGCGCCGTGCATCCCGCGATCGGGCCCAGGGCCTGCTGCAGCCGCCCGGAATGGATGTTGCCGAACATGTCCTGCTCGGCCTTGTTGCGGCCGTAGACGGCGTTGACGTCCCAGAACCAGTCGCGTCCGGCGATACCGAGCCGGCCGTCGACAGTGGCCACGCCATAGGCGGTATCGACCGTCTGGTGGAAGCGGCGCGGACCGCCCTCGACGAAGCGCCGGAAAATCGCCCCGACGTTGTTGTTGCTGCCGCCGAGATCGACCCCGAACGGATTGTACGGGTTGGACGCGCTGATCACGATGTTGCTGAGCACCGGCGTCAAACCGGAGATCGGTCCGATACCGAAGGGAAGCGGCGCAGCCTGATTCTTCGACTTGCGCCGGTTCCATAGCGCCTTGGCGGAGAAATTGACGTCGCTCGCCAGTTCGTAGCGCAGGTTGCCGAACGCCCCGTAGCGCTCAAGCGGAATCTGGATGTAATTGAACGGCTGGAAGTTGAAGCGGTCGGCGGGACTGACGAACTGCCGGAAATCGGCGGGAGTCGTCGTCCGGCCGATCACGGGCGCGATCAGCGTCGCATCCCCGGTCGGGAAGACCGATCCGATGTAGCGGCCGTCCGGGATGAAGCTCGAACAGGTGGCGACGCAGGCGGTAAAATATGGTTCGGGGAAGGCCGAGAGCGCCCTGTCGCCCGACCACACCGGATCCTGCTTGACGTAATTGCCGCCGACGACGATTTCCAGCGGGCCGGAATCGCCATTGCCCCAGCTCAGCTGGTAATTCTGGGTGAATCCGTCTCCCGCGCCGTAACCGCCGAGCTGGGCGGAGCCGAGAAAGCCGCTCTGGCGGCGCTTGGTGATGATGTTGACCACGCCGGCGATGGCGTCCGAGCCGTAAATCGCCGAAGCGCCGTCCTGGAGCACCTCGATCCGCTCGATGGCGCTTGCCGGGATCGAGTTGAGGTCGGTCGAGCCCGGCACGCCGCTGGCCGACGCGCCGAGCACGTAGCGGAGCCCGTCAACCAGGACCAGGACCCGGCGCGAACCGAGGTAGCGAAGGTCGATCTCGGCCGCCCCGGCGCCGACGCCGCCGCCGTCCGGCGGATTGCCAAGGTTGCCCGAATTGTTGAACTTGCTGTTGAGGCCGCCGCCCGAGCTGGGCAGGCGCTGAAGCACGTCGTTGACCGAGTTGAGGCCAGTCCTGGCGATGTCCGCCTCGTCGACGAAGACGATCGGCGCATCTTGCGCCAGCGGGTCGCGGCGGATTCGCGAGCCGGTGATGATGATCTCGCCGCGGCCGGTCGGCTCCTCGGCGGTCGAAGCGGGGGTTTCCGGGACATCGGGCGGAGGCAGCGTCGATTGCGCTGAAGCCGAGGTCGCGATGGTGAGCGCAGCCAGAGCCGCGCCGGCGCGAAGAGCGATGTCGATCCGCTTCATGGAATTTCCCCCTGTTTTCCCCGGCGTCTGACGCGCCGAACGGAGGGGAATTACTCCAATCCGGCCGGCGGAGACAGTGACGAGTTGCGACGCTGGCGCAAAGGTGCCTCGACTGATGCAGCTTTGCTACAGTCGCCTCGAGCCGGCTCGGACAGCGCCAGGTAGGCGAGCCGGCGCATCTCGCGGCGGCCGCGGGTGACGGTGTCGAGGATCAGGCCGGCGAAAAAGCACAGCACGGCGACGATGGTCATTCCGGTGACGAGGATCGCGGTCGGCAGGCGCGGCACCAGCCCGGTTTCGGCATAGGTGACGATCAGCGGGATCGATAGGACGAAAGCCGCGATCAGCAACAGGGCGCCGACCGAGCCGAAGAACAGCACGGGGCGCTCGATCCGGTAGAGGGTGGCGATGGTCTTGAGGATCCGCCAGCCGTCGGCGAAGGTCGACAGCTTGGAGGTCGAGCCCTCGGGCCGGGCGCCGTAGGCGGTCTCGACCTCGCCGACCGGCATCCTCAACTCGAGGGCGTGGACGCTGATCTCGGTCTCGATCTCGAAGCCCGACGACAATACCGGGAAGCTCTTGACGAAGCGGCGCGAGAAGACCCGGTAGCCGGAGAAGATATCGGAAAAGCTTCGCCCGAACAGCCGGGCGAGCAGGCCGGTGAACAGCCGGTTGCCGAGCAAATGACCGCCGCGATAGGCCGCCTTCGCCTCATGGCGGCGGGTGCCGACGACCATGTCGAGCTGATCGGTCAGAAGCAGATCGACCATCGCCGGAGCGGCTCCCGGATCATAGGTCAAATCGCCGTCGGCCATGACATAGACGTCGGCGTCGACGTCGGCGAACATTCGGCGGACGACATGGCCCTTGCCCTGCTGCCGCTCGGTCCGGACGATGGCGCCCGCCGCCGCCGCCCGCTCGCAGGTGCGGTCGCTGCTGTTGTTGTCGTAGACGTAGACGACGGCGCCGGGCAGAGCGCTCCGGAAGCCGGCGACGGTCTCGGCGATCGCCGCCTCCTCATTGTAGCAGGGGAGGAGAACGGCGATGCGTGGACCCGACTGACCAGCCATGTTTCCCCCAGAACCGTTTGGGCTGAGCCTGTCGAAGCCCTGACCCCTTCCTAAGAAGAAAGACAGCCCTTCGACAAGCTCAGGGCGAACGGAGGTTATTTAGCCGGCTTCACCGTTTTTTTTTGCTTCTTGGCCGCGGGCTTGGCTTCGGCTTTCTCTGCCGCTTTGGCAGCCGCCTTGTTGGCCGGCTCGCTCTTCTTGGGCTTGGCGGGCCTGGGCGCCTCGTCCTTCGATTCGACGACATCGGCCTTCTTGGCCGCTGGCTTGCCCGTCTTGGCCTTGCCCCTGGCCGGCTTGGCGGCCGGAACGTCGTGGCCGCAGCCAGGGCCGTGGACATGCCCCTCCTCGCTCTCGAGGTCGGCCTCGAGCTCCTCGCGGGTCGCGGTGCGGTCGGTGATCTCCGCCTTCGAGAAGAGGAAGTCGACCACCTTGTCCTCGTAGAGCGGAGCGCGCAGCTGGGCGGCGGCCATCGGGTTCTGCTGGATGTACTGGACGAAGCGGTTGCGGTCCTCGCCCTGATACTGGGCCGCGGCCTGGCCGATCAGCCGGTTCATTTCCTGCTGGCTGACCTCGACGCCATTGGCGGCGCCGATTTCCGAAAGGAGCAAGCCGAGCCGGACGCGGCGCTCGGCGATGCGGCGATAATCCTCGGCCTCTTTCTCAATCTCGGCGAGAGCGGCCTTGGGATCCTCATCGTGCTCGGCCTCGTGGCGAAGCTGGGCCATGATGTTTTCATATTCGGCCTCGACCATCGATGCCGGCACTTCGAAGTCGTGGCGCTCGGCCAGCTGGTCGAGCAGCCGCCGCTTCATATGGGTCCGGGTCAGGCCGTTCAGCTCCTGCTGGAGCTGGTCGCGAAGCAAGCCTTTGAGCTGCTCGAGGTCGCTCAGCCCGAGCGACTTGGCGAGATCGTCGTCGGCCTTGGCTTCACCGGCGGTCTTCACGGCCTTGACGGTAACCTCGAAGCTCGCCGCTTTGCCCTTCAGATTTTCGACCTGATAGTCCGCCGGGAAATTCACCTCGACCTTGCGCTGGTCGCCGGCCCTGGCGCCGATCAACTGATCCTCGAAGCCGGGGATCAGGCGGCCCGAGCCGAGCTCGACCTGCATGTCCTCGCCGGAGCCGCCCTCGAACGGCTTGCCGCCGACCGAGCCCGTAAAATCCATGACGACCAGATCGCCCTGTGCCGCCTTGTGGCGATTGGGGGCGTCCTTCCAATTCTTGCTGGCGCCGGCGAGCCGCTGAAGCTGCTCGTCGACGGCGCTGTCGCTCACTTCGACGGTCAGCCGCTCGAGCCTTAGCTTGTCGATATCGGGCTTGGGGACGTCCGGCAGAGCCTCGACGCGGACCCGCACCTCGGCGTCCTTGCCCGGCTCGTAGCCGTCGTCGAGCTCGACCTCGGGCTGCATCGCCGGGCGGATCTTCTGCTGCTCGAGAAGCGACTGGATCCCGTCCTGCACCGCGCCGCTCAGCGCCTCACGCTGAAGCGCCTCGCCATGCATCTTGCGGATGAGGTTGGCCGGCACCTTGCCGGGGCGGAAGCCGGGCATCCGCACCTGGGGCGCGATGCGCTTGACCTCCTCGGTCACCCGGGCATCGATATCCTCGGCCGGAATGGTCAGCATGAAGGCCCGCTTGAGGCCTTCGGTCTCCGTCTCGACGGTCTTGATCGTCACGTCCTCAAATTCCTTGAACTCTGAACCGCGGCCGGATTTCCGGTCTCGCCTGTCCCCCGGACAGGCTCGCTGCGGAAATGGTGCGCGCGGAGGGACTCGAACCCCCACATCTTGCGATACTGGAACCTAAATCCAGCGCGTCTACCAGTTCCGCCACGCGCGCGCGGCCCAAGATGGGCGGGCCTATAACAGGGAAGCGAGCAAGGGCAAGCCGGATGGCCGGGGCGGCAAGGCAACCGATTGCAGGCCTGCCGGTTTGACACCAGGCGAAAGGAGCAATTCGCCAATGGCCACCGAACCGCCCGAAGGACCCCAGGAAACGCCGCCGACGCAGCCGCCCGAGCCTTCCCAGCCCGGCCGTCCCAGCGAGAACCCGCCGGAGATCTCGCCGCCCGGCCCCGACATCGACCAACCCGCGCCGACCAGCCCGGGCAGCGATCCGTCACCGACGCCGATCTCGCCGATCGGCTCGGGATTGGTCCCGCCGCCCGACTGATCCGCCGCTAGCGGCGGCGCCGAGCGGAAGCGACCAGGGCCTCGAAGTCGCCGATCGCGTTCTGGTAGTAGTGCGAGCGAGCGGCGTCGAACAGGATCATGTACAGCCGGCCGTCGATCACCGCACCGACCGCGCGGCCGCGCCGCCACAGCTCGTCGCTGTCGAGATGCTCATAATCCCACTGGAAGCCGTTGGCGCCGAGGAACGGGTGCGGCGCAAGCGCGGTGGTTCGGAAATCGACCGCCCCGCCGCGCACCCGGAACAGGCTTTCGATCATCGCCGTGACTTCCGGAGCGGTCATGTCGGACCGGAACATCGGTACCTGCCGGTCCTCGGTGCTCCGCTGACGGATCAAATGCTGACGGTTCCTGAGGCCGGTGACGAAGCTCATCCCGTCGAGCAGCGGCCCGTTCAACGTCCAGTCCTCGACCTGGCGGATGTCGTCGAACAGGCGCGGCCGCTGCCGGTTCCACGGCCGCGGCGGAGTCACGGCCATCGAGCCGTCGCCGACCGAGACGCTGCGCACCCCGACCAGAGTATAATGGCGGCTGAAGCCTTCGCCGACTCCGGCACTGGCGCAGCCGCCGAGCGGCAGCGACAAAGCGACGGCGGCAAAGAGGATCCTGGTTTTGCGCATCATGAGGCGTGAAGCTCCCTTTAGCCGATCATCTGGCGGATGTAGGGCGCGTCCGGCGCCGCCGGGTTGAGGTTGAGGTAGCGGGCGAGCGCGGCACGTCCTTCGACCTGCCGGCCCTGCTTGATCAGCGACAGGCCGTGCCACCGCCAGGCTTCGGCCGGGGCGTCGGGATAAGCGACCGCGATCGCATAGCCGGCAGCGGCGCGGGCGTCGTCGCCCGGCCGGTTGCGGAGGCGCCAGACCTCGGCTTCGTAGAAGCGCAGGAGGCCGTTCCAGCCGTCCCTCGCCAGCGTCTCGATCAGATATTGGCTGGCGCCCGGGTCGTTGAGCTTGACCTGGTCGTCGAGCAAGGTCTGCCGGATCGGGGCGATCGCCTGCAAATAGCGCGCCCGGCGGTTGTCATAGACCCGGCCCGGAACCGAGACCTCGGCCGCCGAGGCCCGGATGTCAGCCGTCCTGCTTTCCGGCGACGGGTGGGTGGTGAACAGGTCCCAGCGGCGCTCGCGGCGCTTGCGCCGGTAGCGGGCGCTGGCGTCCATCTCGCCGACCAGCTGTTCCCAGACGTGCGACGCCTCGATCGCCGGATAGCCGTTCTCGGCGAGAAGGCGGACGCTCATCGCGTCGGCTTCGGCCTCCATCTGCCGGCTGTAGCGGAGAAGCGAGAGCATGGTGCCGAGCTGCGCCAGCTGGGTCAGGTCGCCGGTGTTGACGCCAGTCGCGCCTCCGGCGACGCCGGCGACCATGGCACCGATGGCGAAAACGTCGCTCTTGCGCCGCATATCGCGCCACGAGCGGATCATGTGCCGACGCAGGAAGTGGCCCGATTCGTGGGCGATGACCCCGGCAAGCTGAGCTTCGTTGCGCATCCGCAGAAGCAGGCCCGAGAACACCACCGAGAAGCCCGAGGGGAACATCATCGCGTTGAAGTCGGGGACGCGCGCGAGATAGATGCGCATGTCCTTGGCCGCGGGCCCGCCGACGGTTCCGATCAGCTCCTGAAGATACTTCGTCAGGGCCGGATCCTTGATCAGCAGGTTCGAGCCGGCAATCTCCTCCTCGACCCGGTCCATCATCTGCCACAGGCCCTGCTCGTCGGCATCGGTCGGGCGGAAGCCGGGACCGATCAGCGGGACCATGTCCTGCGGCCGGACCCGCGCCTGGGCGACGCCGGTCATCGACGCGGCAGCCAGCGTCCCGCCGCCGATCAGCAGCGAGCGGCGGCTCAGTTCAACACAACGCATGCACATTTATCGATTCCCCGCAGCTGCGCGCCGCACATCGCGACCCGGCTTCATTCGGTTGAGAAGGCGGTCGACAAGCTGCGCCGCGCCTTCCGGCGTGCGAATGTCGCCCATGTTGATGCCGGCGATCTGGGTGCCGGCCTGAAGGACGTTGAACCAGACCACCTCGCCAGTCTTGAGATCGACCAGCGAAGCATAGGCGAACTGGCCGCCGCCGCCGATGTTGGGCGCGCAAAAGCCGACGAGGCAGCCGGCAATCCCGAGCACCTGTAGGGCGACTCGCCCGGTCGAGGCGAAGCTGTCCTCGGCAAAAAGGAACAGCGCATAATCGTGGCCGGTGCGGCGGCCGAGCTCGACCGCGTCCTGGCCCAGGGTATATTCAAGGCCGCGGCCGCGCTTGGTCGGCAGATAGGCACCCATGAACTTGTGCAAAGCGATCGAGCGGCCGACCGCGGCGTGCAGCCGCTCGAGGTCGGCGATGGTTTCGGCGGAGACTCCCGGCAACTGGTCGCGGCGCTCGAGGATCTGCACCTGGCCGCCGCGTTCCGCCTGCTGCGCCCGGATCGCGGCCGTCAAATTGGTCCGGGCCTGCTCCGTCCAGTCGGCGCGCGGCTCGACCATGCCGCCGGTCGTGACCGAGCCAACGGTCACGTCGGGACGCATCACCAGCAGCCGATAATTGCCCTGCGGCGGAGTGAATTGCAGATCCGCCACCTGCTGTGTCTGCACACAGCCTGCCACCGGCACGGTCAGCGCAAGCGCGACTGCGATCCCCATGTTACGCATAACGATTCCTCTCCCGGGGCCGAACCTGCGGCCTACCCCAAGGTTCCACTGCAATCCCGTTCCTGAATGCAGTGTGAAAATCGCTAATAATTTGAAAGGCCTAGCGGAGGGGACAAGCGATCCCGACAATGCCCTTCAGGCACTTGCCGTCGATCGGATCGGCGATCCGGCCAAGTCCGAGCATCGCCGCCAGGGTCGGCATGATATCGACGGTCGCAACCGCCTCCGGCCGGTCGGCCGGCGCCATGCCCGGCCGCCAGAAGATGATCGGCACCCGCCGGTCATGATCCCAGGGCGTGCCGTGGGTGGCGACATAGCCGGGGCCGGGCCGAGGGATCGGAGTCACCATCCGCCGGAACAGGACGACAAGGTCGCCTGACCGCTCGGCATCGAACGAGGCGCGGGCGCGCTCGGCCAGGCTCCAGCGATCGACCGGCCCGGTGGGGATCGGCATTGCCGCCAGCTGCTCGCGGGTCAGCACGGCCTCGACTTGCGGATGGGCGCGGTAGGCCGCCGCCGCCGAGGCCAGCGCCCGGGCCCGGTTGGCGGCGCTGAGCGAGCGGTCGACATAGACGTCGCCGCCGACGTCGCCGAGCAGCACCGGGCCCTGCAGGCCGAGCTCGCGCCCCAGCCTCTTGCCCATCTCGGTCGCCGACAGGATTGCCTCGGCCCGGCTGGCATCGGGCATGCCCTGCTCGCGGAGCCGCTCGGGAATGTCCTGGCCGCCATGGTCGCTGGTCAGCGCGACCGCATAATCGAGGCCCTGGCGGTCGAGCTGGGCGAAGAAGTCGCCGAGCTCGCGGTCGAGCGCGAACATCTGCAGGCACATTTCCGAGCCGTTGGTGCCGAAGCTGTGGCCGACATAGTCGGTCGCGGCGAGGCCGATGGCGAGCACGTCGGGAGTGGTGTCCGTGCCGAGACCGAGCTCGTTGATCAGTGCGGCGGCGACGGCGAGGGTGGCGCCGTCGAGCTCGGGCGAGGCACGGAAGGCACGGGAATCGCCGGCGGCTCGGCCGAAGCGGCCGGCGCCGACCGTCGGCCCGCCCGGCTGGGTCGGGATGGGGCGCGCCTTGGCGGCACAGATGGACGGCGGCTCGAGCGGCTCGACCGAGGCGGCAAGCGCGGCGGCGATTGCGGCGTTGGCGGCGGTGACGCTGGCCGGAACCGGGGCGGAGGCGAGGTCGGTCGAGAATTGACGCCCGTCCCAAAACCAGCGCTGGTCGACGATGCGGCCGGACATCATCACCGCGGCGCGGTCCTTGCCTGCGACGGCGACGTGCCGGCTCTCGGGCCGGCCCGCCTTCATCATTTCGCCAAGCGTCCGTACCCTTAGGTGGGCGGGCGAGACGGTGTAGCGCAGGGTCGCGCCCTCGGGCGGGGCGATACGCACGTCCTCGGCGCAATAGACGCTCTTGTTGGCGCGAGCGAGCGACTGATCGATCCAGCCGTTGGCGATGATCCCGTTCCTCGCCGGGTGAGCGCCGGTGAGGACGGTCGAATGGCCCGGGCAGGTCTCGGTGGCGGCATGGGCCTGGTAGCCGTTGCGGAACACCGTCCCCCGCGCCATCCGGCCAAGCCCGCCCATCAGCATCGGCCGATATTCCTCGAACAGGTCGGAAGACAGCTGGTCGACCGAAATGACGATCAGCAGCCGGGGCGGCGGAGCCGGCGGCGGCGGCCCCATGATCGGCGGAGTGGCCGACGCGGCGGTGGCGGCCAGACCTGCAACTGCGGCAAATAGGGATTTACGCATAGGTGCTCCGTCAGTGCGAGCGGAGCGAAGCAATCCAGCCGCACCGCCATTCCAATGGATTGCTTCGTCGCTACGCTCCTCGCAATGACGAAATCAATCGAGCTTCGCGCGCAGGCGTTCGTTGACGAGCTGCGGGTTGGCCTTGCCGGCCATCGCCTTCATCACCTGGCCGACGAAGAAGCCGAACAATTGCGGCTTGCCGCCTTTATACTCGGCGACCTTGTCGGAATTGTCGGCGAGAACCTTGTCGACGGCGGCATCGATGGCGCCGGTGTCGCTGGTCTGGCGGAGGCCGCGCTTGTCAACGATGTCGGCGGCGCCCTCGCCGGTCTCGAGCATGATCTCAAACACCTGCTTGGCGATGGTGCCGCTGATCGTCTTGTCGGCGACGAGGCCGAGCAGCTCGGCCGCCTGCTCCGGCTTGACCGGGCAATCGGCCACGGTTCGGCCGAGCCGATTCAGGGCGCCGAACAGTTCGGCGACGACCCAGTTCGCAGCCTGAGCGGGAGCCGCGCCCGCGTCGAGCAGCGCGTCGAACCAGCGCGCCGTCTCGACCTCGGCGGTGAGGACGCTGGCGTTGTAGGCGCTGATTCCAAGGCCCTCGAAGCGCTTGCGCTTGGCGTCGGGCAGCTCGGGCAGCGAGGCGCGGCACTCCTCGACGAATTCCTCGTCGAGCTCGAGCGGAAGCAGGTCGGGATCGGGGAAATAGCGATAATCGTGGGCATCCTCCTTGGAGCGGAGCGCCCTTGTGACGCCCTTGTCGGGGTCGAACAGCCGCGTTTCCTGGACGACCGCCCCACCCTCCTCGAGCAAAGCGACCTGGCGCCTGGCTTCATGCTCGATGGTCGCCATGACAAAGCGGACGCTATTGACGTTCTTGGTCTCGGTGCGGGTTCCGAACGGATCGCCCGGCCGGCGCACGCTGACGTTGACGTCGGCGCGCATCGAGCCTTCCTCCATATTGCCGTCACAGCTGCCGACGTAGCGCAGGATGGATCGCAGCTTCCGCAGATAAGCGCCTGCTTCCGCAGGGGAACGCATGTCCGGCCGCGAGACGATCTCCATCAAGGCGACGCCGCAGCGGTTGAGGTCGACGTACGACATGGTCGGATGCTGGTCGTGCATCAATTTGCCCGCGTCCTGCTCGACGTGGATTCGCTCGATGCCGATGCGCTTGGCGCTGCCCTCGTCCTTGTCGTCGAGCAGGATCTCAACCTCGCCCTCGCCGACCAGCGGATGGTAGAGCTGCGAAATTTGATAGCCCTGCGGCAAATCGGCGTAGAAATAATTCTTGCGGTCGAAGCGGCTCCAGCGGTTGATCACCGCCTCGAGCGCAAGGCCGGTGCGCACCGCCTGGCGGATGCATTCGCGATTGGGCACCGGCAGCATCCCCGGCATCGCCGCGTCGACCAGCGACACCTGGGTATTGGGCTCCGCGCCGAATGCGGTGGCGGCGCCGGAGAAGAGCTTCGACGCGGTCGCGGTGATCTGGGCGTGGACCTCGAGCCCGACCACGACCTCCCAGTCGCCGGTCTCGCCCTTGATTCGGAAGGGTGCAGTCGCGTCAGCCATCACCACCACCTTTGCGGCTTCGCGGTGAACCCGGCGCGTTCCTCAATGGCGAGGCCGGCGTCTAGCACGGTCTGCTCGTCGAGCTCGCGGCTGATGATGTGAAGGCCGAGGGGAAGCCCCTGCCCGTCGAGCCCGCCCGGCACCGACATCGCCGGAAGGCCGGCGAGGCTCGCTGGGACCGCGAACACGTCGTTCAGATACATCGCCAGTGGATCGGTGGTCTCGCCGATCCCGAACGCGGCGGACGGAGCGGTCGGGGTCAGGATCAGGTCGCATCGTGTGAAGGCCTCGGCGAAGTCGCGCTTGATCAGAGTCCGCACCTTCTGCGCCTTGGTGAAATAAGCGTCGTAGAAGCCGGCCGAGAGCACGTAGGTGCCGATCATGATCCGGCGCTTGACCTCGGCGCCGAAGCCCGCCGCGCGGGTCGCCGCATACATGTCGTGCAGTCCGCCGCCGTCGACTGTCTCGCGCAGGCCATACCGCACCCCGTCGTAGCGGGCGAGGTTGGACGAAGCCTCGGCCGGGGCGATGATGTAATAGGTCGGAAGCGCGTAGCGGGTGTGCGGAAGGCTGATCTCGACCGGCTCGGCCCCCGCGTCGCGAAGCCATTCGATGCCCTGGTCCCACAGGCGGTTGATGTCCCCGGGCACCCCGTCGATGCGATATTCCCTGGGAATGCCGACGCGCTTGTCCCTGAGATCGCTGGACAAGTTCGCTTCCCACGGCGGCACCGGCAGGTCGAGCGAGGTCGAATCCTTCGGGTCGAAGCCGGCCATCGCCTCCAGCAGGATGGCGCAGTCGCGCACTGTCCTCGCCATCGGCCCCGCCTGGTCGAGCGAGGAGGCGAAAGCGACGATGCCCCAGCGCGAGCAGCGGCCGTAGGTCGGCTTGATCCCGCAAATGCCGGCGAAGGCGGCCGGCTGGCGGATCGAGCCGCCAGTGTCGGTGCCGGTGGCGCCGGGCGCGATATTGGCCGCGACCGCGGCCGCCGAGCCGCCGCTTGAGCCGCCGGGGGTCAGGGCCGCGTTGCTCCCGTTCCGGCGCTTCCACGGGCTGATCACCGGACCGTAGGCGCTGGTCTCGTTCGACGAGCCCATGGCGAACTCGTCCATGTTGAGCTTGCCGAGCATTCCCGCCCCGGCCTTGCGCAAATTGGCGGTGACGCTGCTCTCGTACGGCGGCTTGAAGCCCTTGAGGATCCGGCTGCCGGAGGTGGTGTCGACGCCTTCCGTGGCGAACAGATCCTTGATGCCGAGCGGGATTCCGGCGAGCGGCGGCAGGTCGCCGTTGCCGCGCGCGTTGTCCGCCGCATCGGCCGCCGCGAGCGCGTCATCTGGAGTCTCCACCGTATAGGCGTTGAGCGCCCGGGCGCCGGCGACCGCGGCGTTATAGGCCTCGGCCACTTCGCGCGCGGTGAAGTCGCCCTTGCGGAAGCCGCCCTGAAGCTCTGCGATGGTGAGGGTGGTGAGATCGGTCATTCTATGACCTTGGGCACGGCAAAGAAGCCGTGCTGCGCGTCCGGAGCGTTGGCGAGCACGGCATCGCGCCGGTCGCCGTCGGTGACCTGATCGCCGCGCAACCGGAGCTTGGTGTCGATCACCGCGGTCAGCGGCTCGACTCCGTCGGTGTCGACCTCGGCGAGCTGCTCGACCCAGCCAAGGATATTGTTCAATTCCGGCGCCAGGGCGCTGATCTCCGCATCGCTCATGGCGATGCGCGCAAGCCGGGCGATATGGCGCACCTGTTCGGGGGAAACGGACATGGGCGGGCCGATAGCGGGGGGAGGTAACGCCTTCAAGCGCCCCGCCGCGAATGTCGGCCGCTCACGGGCAGTGCGGCCCGCGCCGGGCGCAACGCCTTACCAGAGTGGACGGGTTGGCCGGTGCCGTTCCCTTGTGATCGCGCCGCCGATCAGGTGCGGCTTGAACTTGCGCGTCATCGACGCTGCCCCGTCGCTGCTCATGCAGACCAGCCGGACGCCGCCGCCAGGCAGGCTCTCGATCGCGGAAATGCCGACCTTGGCGGCAAGGCACTTGGCGACCACCTGACCTTCGTCGAGCGCGACGAACAGGACGCGGCTCAATTTCTGTCCGCCCATCCGGCGACTTGGAAGTTCAAACCCATGACGATGCTCCCTTCGGTAAGCGGGAGCACATGAGTCTCTCAGCCGCGCGAGGCCTACAGTTAGAAATGTCGCGCGATCCCTTATCCTAGCACAGCCGGCGGAAGGAACCTAACCGCCGAGTCCGCGATCATCGCGAAGCGGTTGCCCGCATGCGTGCGCTCCCCTAACCGGCCGAACCCATGTGCGCCCGCCGCTTCCTCGCCGTCATTTTCGTCCTGACTTTGCTGGTCGTCGCCGGCGCCTTCGCCATCTTCCAATGGGGCAACGAGATTCTCATCCGCCAGTCGGTGCCGAGCGGCAAGTTCGAGGCGCCCGCCGAAGCCGGACCCGATTACGCGGCAATCGGGCAATGGATCGCCCGCCCGGACATGGTGATAAGGTCGAACCCGGCCGCATGGCGTCCCGACGATTTCCCGCCGCGGACGCTCGATGCCAAGCGCCTTGCCGTCTTTTACGTCCATCCAACCACCTATCTCGAGCGCGACCGCTGGAACGCGCCGCTGAATGCCGGCGGCGAAAGCGATCGGCGCGCCGAATTGTTCGTCCAGAGCCAGGCGAGCGCATTCGGCAATTCCGCCGCGGTATGGGCCCCGCACTACCGCCAGGCGGCCTATGGGGCCTTCCTGCTCAACAGCGAGGACGCGCATCAAGCGCTCGATTTGGCCTACTCGGACGTCGCCGCGGCGTTCGGCGAATTCCTGCGCCGAGTTCCGGGCGACCAGGGCGTCGTCCTTGCCGGTCACAGTCAAGGGGCGCTGCACGTCTCCCGGCTGCTGGGCGAGCAGCGCGAGGTCCTGCGCGACCGGCTGGTCGCCGCCTATGTCGTCGGCTGGCCGCTGGGGGTTCGCGCCGACCTTGCGGCTATGCAGCTGCCGCCCTGCACAAGGCCCGAACAGGCCGGATGCGTGCTCTCGTGGCAGAGCTTCGCCGAACCGGCCAATCCCGGCCTGGTCCTCAGCGCGTGGGAAGGCACGACCGGGCCGACCGGCGTTCGGCGCCAGCGCCGCGACATGCTGTGCGTGAACCCGCTGACGGGCACCCGGGACGGCGTCGCGCCACCGCAGGCCAATCCCGGCACCCTGGTCCCAACCGCCGACATGGCCCAGGCGAGCATCATTTCCGGGCGGGTCGGCGCTCGCTGCGAGAACGGTTTCCTGCTGATTGACGGTGACATTCCCAACCTGGGTCCGTTCGTGCTGCCGGGCAACAATTACCACGTCTACGATTTTGCCCTGTTCTGGGCGGCGATCGCACGCGACGCCGAGCGGCGGGGTCGCACCTGGATCGAGCGATGGTCACGACGGACGTAGCCCAGTTCGCCGCGGCGCTGCCTGATGGCGGCAGTCTCGCCGGACTCGATGTCGGCACCCGGACGATCGGCCTGGCGCTGTGCGATCCCGGCTGGAGCTTCGCCGGCCCGTCCGAGACCATCCGGCGGACCAAGTTCACCGCCGACCTCGAGCGGCTACGTGAATTCAAAGCGAAGAACCGGATTGCCGGCCTGGTCGTCGGCCTGCCGCTCAACATGGACGGCAGCGACAGCCCCCGGACCCAGTCGGTGCGGGCGTTCGCGCGCAACCTCGCCGCCCTGGACCTCCCCATTCTCCTCTGGGACGAGCGCTGGTCGACCCAGGCCGTGACAAGGGCAATGATCCAGGCCGATGTCAGTCGGGCGCGCCGCGCCGAGAAGGTCGATGCGCTGGCCGCCGCTCATATCCTGCAGGGCGCGATCGACGCGCTGGCCAACCTGTCGCAGGGCAGCTAGGCGAAGCGCTCGTGGACCTGATCTCCATCGACGATCTCAGCGACGACGCGATCGCCGCGATGCTCGGACGTGCCGACCACTGGTTCGACTCGAACCGGAGCGGACGTTGCAGCGACACCCTTCGCGGCACCATCGTCTTCAACCTGTTCTACGAGAACTCGACGCGGACGGCGATGTCGTTCGCCACCGCTGCGCACCGCCTCGGAGCCTCTGCCATTGCCCTTTCGGTCGAGCACAGCTCGGTCCGGAAGGGCGAGACGCTTGAGGATACGGCGCGGACGTTGAGCGCCATGCACCCCGACGTGACGGTCTTCCGCCACCGCGAAAACGGCGCTCCGGGGCTGGTGGCCGAGATCATGGACTCGCCGGTGATCAACGCCGGCGACGGCACCAACGAGCATCCGACCCAGGCCCTTCTCGACGCCGCCACGATTCGCCGCCGCTTCGGCCGGATCGAGGGTCTCGAGGTCGCGATCTGCGGCGACGTCGGCCACAGCCGGGTCGCGCGCTCGAACGCCAAATTGCTCCCGCGGCTCGGCGCGAAAGTGCGCCTGGCCGGGCCGGCCGAGCTGCTCCCTGCCGACCTGCCGTGCAGCGGCTCGGTCGACGAGGCGATCGAAGGCGCCGACGTGGTGATGATGCTGCGCGTTCAGCGCGAGCGGCTCGATTCCGACCTCGGCGATGCTCCCGGCGAATATCTTGCCCGCTACGGCCTCACCGCGGAACGCCTGGCGAAGGCTGCGCCCAGCGCGGCAGTCATGCACCCTGGGCCAATGAACCGCGGGGTAGAGATCGCCGACGAAGCCGCCGACGATCCCGAAAGATCGTTGATCCCGCTTCAGGTCGAAACCGGCGTCGCCGTGCGGATGGCCTGCCTCGAGTGGGTGACCGGTCGGCTCGCCTAGCGCGAGGCGAAGCGGACCGGCGAATCGCCAGCCATCGTCCGGACAAAGCAGCTTCCGCCCTGGCGGCGAAGCGCAATGCAGACGTCGCGCGCCTGGCTGTCGCTGGCGAAGCCCTTGACCGCGAGGCGGTAGACGGTCCCCGAAGGCCCGTCGAAGCGGGCGCTGACGGGGGTGAAGGCCTTGAGCGACGAATGGTTGCGGGCGAGCTGGTTCCAGGCGGTCTCGACCCGCTGCGGCGAGCCGTAAGCCCCGAGCTGGACGACCGAGCTGGAGTTCCCCCGGATTGGATGGACCGCCGGAGCCGGGGTCGCTTTCGGAAGCGCCGCCCTTACGGACCGGGCAGGCTTGACCACCGGCGCCGGCTCGGCGGCCGGCGAAGCCGCCTGGAACGTCGGTGCCGGCGGCGGCGCATACGCAGTCAAGGCCGCGGACGCCGGGGGCGCATAAGCGGTCAGGGACGCGGTCACCGGCGGCACATAGACCGGAGCCGGTAGCGCAGGCTCGGCGACGGCCACCGCGACCGGTACGGGGAGCGGCTGGTCATAAGCTTGCGGCTGAGGCGCGGGTTCGGGCGCGGCCATCACCTGCGGAGCGGCAACGGGCGCAAAAGCGGGCGCGGCAGCGGCGGCGAACCGCTCGTTGCCGCCCTTGAGCGCAAGCCGGGTCGGCTGGCCGGGATCCGACGCTGCCGGAGCGACTCCGACCAGCGCCGCCACCTGGTCCGAAGCGCGGATCGGCTTGGCGAGCGCCATCCATTGCTGGATTCGCGAGTCGACGAGGTCGGCCGAGAGATCCTGGCCGGCGATGATTCGGGCTGCTTCCCAATCGCCGGCGAAGGCATGGGCAAGCGCGAGATTCTGACGAACGCGGGCATCCGCACCGGGGCGGCGAGCGGCCTGCTCGAGCAGCTGCGCAGCCTCGGCCGGCCAGCCGGCAAGGGCGAGAGCAAGGCCATAGTCAGCGGCGGCTATGCCCGGGGCGGCCGAGTCGAGGAAGGTGCGCGCCTCGCTCCCCTTGCCCTGGGCGATGAGAACCAGCGACAGCTTCAGCACGACGTCCGGCTGGTGAGGCTGGAGCGTCAGCGAATCGCGATAGGCAGCTTCCGCCGAAGCGAAGCGGCCGGCGCCGAAATAAGCGCTGCCGAGCAGCAGGCGCAGATTCGCGTCGGAAGGACGGTTTTCGACGGCCCGCTCGGCAAGGTTCACCGCAGTGGAATAATCGCCGCTAGCGAGCGCGGCATTGGCGCGGGTCGCGATGCCGATGTTGGATGCTTCGACGACTTTGCCGGCGAGCGCAGAGCGTTTCGACATCGGCGACGCGCAGCCGCTCAGCGCAATGGCGATGGCAAGTGCCGACAGAGCGGAGCCGAAGCGGAGCGTATTGGGCATCGGATTATCCCTTGCGTTTGGCCTTCTCGGCCATGGCGTCGAGTTCGGGCACGGCCGCGAGAAACTGGTCAAGAGCATCGGTTACCACTTGCTGGGCCGAACGGCCGTCGACCGCACAGGCAAGGCGCAGCTTGAGGTGACGCTCGGGGTCGAGCCGGAGAGTGAAGGCAGCCTTGCCCTTGGACCCCGGTGCCGAACGCGCCCGCGGCGCACGGCGGGGCCTCGGCGCCGGAGCTTGGACGGCCGCCGGCATGGCGACGGCAGCCACCGGGCGCTGTGCTTCCTCCTCGGAATCGTACAGCTCGGCGGTTTCGTCATATTCCTCGTCGATGTCGTCGTCGGCGGGGGCGAGGCGGTCTTCGATCTCCGCCTGCTGATCATGGACGGGGGAGCCGATCGGGGTCAGCGCCGCGATCGGATTGCGCAGGGGCTGGACCGGAAGCTCTTCACCGAACGCGTCATGCTCGTCGTCGCGCGCGGGGACCACCGCCGGCTTGGGCGGCTCGAAACCCATGTCGTCCCAGCCGAGATCGTCGAGACCGCCGCCGACCTGGCCGAAGCCCTGCGGGCGCATCGCCGGCCGGGCCGCGCCCTTGCGGGCGAGAAGACCGGAAGACAGGGAGGCGAAAACCTTGGGTTCGCTCTTCACCAGGACGGCCTCCTACTGGCCCACCACGCGACGGCCGAAGCCGCCGACGGGACGCGGGCTGGCCGCACCAATTCCGGGCGCCGCGTTCGGCGCGGCAAAGACGGTGCGGCGGAAATTCTTCTCGAGCCGGTCCGAGACGTAATCCCAAAGCTCGATGACCTCGCGGGCCGAGCGGCCCTGCGGATCGATCTCCATCACTGTCCGGCCGTCGATCATCGAAGCGGCGAAGTCGGTGCGGTGGTGGACGGTGACCGGGGCGACGGTGCCGTGCTGCGACAAGGCGACCGCGGCCTCGTAGGTGATCTTGGCCTTGGGCGTGGCGGCGTTGACGACGAAGATGAGCGGCTTGCCGGCGCGATCGCACAGGTCGACGGTGGCGCCGACGGCGCGAAGATCGTGCGGGCTCGGCCGAGTCGGAATGACGATGAGCTCGGCGACGGCGATGACGCTCTGGATGGCCATGGTGATCGCCGGCGGGGTGTCGATCACGGCGAGCCGGAAGCCCTGCTGGCGAAGCACTTCGAGATCGGAAGCGAGCCGGGCGACCGTGGTTTGGGCGAACGCCGGCATTTCCGCTTCCCGCTCGTTCCACCAGTCGGCGAGGCTGCCCTGCGGGTCGATGTCGATCAGGCAGACGGGCCCTGCGCCCGCCAGCTGCGCCTGCACCGCCAGATGTCCGGACAGAGTCGTCTTTCCCGACCCGCCCTTCTGCGATGCCATTGCCAGAACGCGCATGCTTTTCCCCTCGCCCAATACGTCCGTTCAGCGGCGGGAGTGACACTCAAGCCTCTAAAATCTGGTTAACAGCGTCACGACCCTGTTGCCGTTCGGTCAATCTTGGATAGGCTGGGAAAAACACCGGGGTTACGGGGAACAGGCAGTGCGGATTCCACGCTTTGTGCGGGCGGTTGCAGCGCCTTTGTGCGCCGCCGTCGCGCTTGCGGCACCGGCATCCGGCCAGAACGTCAGGGCGGGCATCGAGGCCTGGCAGCGTGCCGAATATGCCGAAGCGATCGCCATCTGGCGGCCGCTCGCCGAAGCTGGCGATGCGGACGCTGCGTTCAACCTCGGCCAGGCCTATCGGCTCGGCCGCGGCGTCCCGACCAACCTCGCCGTCGCCCAGACCTGGCTCGAACGGGCGGCGCGCAAGGACCATGTCGACGCCCAGACGACACTCGGGCTCTTGCTGTTCGAAAGCGGCAACCGAACCGGCGGCCTCAGGTGGCTTCGGTCGGCGGCGGAAAAAGGCGAGCCCCGGGCCCTGCTGGTCTATGGCACGGCTTTGTTCAACGGCGACGGGGTGCAGCGCGATCCGGTGCTCGCCTACGCCTATGTTAGCCGCTCCGCCGCCCAGGGTTTCGCCCCGGCCAAGTCGACGCTGGCCGAGATGGACGCGATCCTTCCCGTCGAGCAGCGCCAGAAAGGCGTCGCGCTCGCGCTCGAAAAAGCTGCCAGCCGACCGCCGCCAGCCACCGAGACCGCGACCAAGGTGCCTGTGAAGGCTGCGCCGCCCGCGCCGAAGCCGCTCGCCGCCATCCCTGGACCGGCCGCGAAGGGCCAGCCGCCCGCGGCAGCGCCCAAGGCGCCCGCTCCGGCCGCAAGCCAGGCGACCGGCAAATGGCGAGTGCAACTCGGCGCCTTCTCGCAGCGGTCGTCTGCCGAAGCGCTGTACAACAAGCTCGCGGGGAGCGGGCCGCTGGCGGGCAAGCAATCGTTCCTGGTGGCGGCAGGCGCCGTCACCCGGCTCCAGGTCGGACCGTTCGAGAGCCGCGCAGCAGCCGCTGCTGCCTGCGCGTCGCTCAGCGCCAGAGGGCAGCCCTGCTTCCCGGTCGCCGGCAACTAGCCGGCGTTCACCCATTCTTTCTTGCGGATACCCTGGGCCCACAGCAGGGCGTCGAGACCATGGTGGTCGAGCCTTCCGTCGGCGACCTCGGCGAGCGCGGGCTTGGCGCGATAGGCGACGCCAAGGCCCGCTTCCTCGATCATCAGCTTGTCGTTGGCCCCGTCGCCGACGGCGATGACGTCGCCTTTGTCGAGCCCGAGCTCGCGGCGCGCCTCGACCAGCGCCGACCGCTTGGCGTGGGCATCGACGATCTCGCCGTCGACGGATCCGGCGAGGCGGCCGCGGTCGATCGCCAGCCGGTTGGCGCGGACCCGGTCGAAGCCGACCATCGCGGCGACCGGCTCGGCGAAAGACGTAAAGCCGCCCGAGACCAAGAGACAGCTGGCGCCGCCGAGGCGCATGGTGCGGACCAGGGTGGCCGCGCCCGGGTTGGGCCGCACCCGCTCGGCGAGGCAGCGGTCGATCATCGTCTCCTCGAGGCCAGCGAGCAGCCCGACCCGCTCGCGCAGCGCGGACGGGAAGTCGAGCTCGCCCTGCATCGCCAGCTCGGTGATCCGCGCGATCCTCGGCTTCAGGCCGGCGAAGTCGGCGAGCTCGTCGATGCATTCCTGGCCGATGATGGTCGAATCCATGTCGGCGACCAGCAGGCGGCGGAAGCGCGGCTCGTCCCCCTGGACGACGACGTCGATGTCCTCGAGCGGGTCGAGCGCCCAGCGCGCCGAGGCGAGATCGCCGGCGAAAGCCAGGTCGGCGGCGTCGCCGTCGTCGATCCACTCGGCGAAGCGCGCGCCGGGATCGACTTCCCTCAGCAGGCCGAGCGCCCGGTCGATCAGCCTGTCATCGAGCCGTCCCGCTGCTATCAATGTGGCAATGGCCATCGCTTCTTCGCGTCCTCCTCTCGCCTTAATTGCGGGGCCGACGGCGAGCGGCAAGTCGGCACTTGCCCTCGCCCTTGCGCAGCGCTGCGGCGGGGTGGTGGTCAACGCCGACAGCGCCCAGGTCTATCGCAACCTGAAGGTCATCAGCGCGGCGCCGGGCGATCAAGACCTTAAGCGCGCCGAGCACCGGCTCTATGGCGTGCTGGACGGCAGCCGGCCGTGCTCGGCAGCCGACTGGGCGGCGATGGCACGCGAACAGATCAAAGGCGTCCATGCCGAGGGCCGGCTGCCGATCCTTGTCGGCGGAACCGGGCTTTACCTGCGAACATTGCTCGACGGCATCGCGCCGGTGCCGCCGATCGACCCCGAGGTCCGGCGGCAGGTGCGCGCGGCAGCCACCGCCGACAATTGCAAGCGGCTGGCCAAGCTCGACCCCGAGGCAGCGCAACGGCTCGGGCCATCCGATACGACCCGAATCGCCCGGGCCCTTGAAGTCGTGCTTTCGACCGGCCGCCCGCTTGCCGAGTGGCAGGCGAAACGCGACGGCGGAATCGGCGATTCGATCGAGCTTCGGCCGCTGATCCTGCTGCCGCCGCGCGACTGGCTCTATGAGCGCTGCGACGCGCGGTTCGAGGCGATGATCGCGGCAGGCGCGATCGCCGAGGTCGAAGCGCTGCTCGAGCGCGGGCTCGACGGCGACCTGCCGGTGATGCGGGCGATCGGAGTGCCGGAGATTGCCGCCTTCCTTCGCGGGCACATGACGCGCGAGGAGATGATCGCCTCCGGCCGGCAGGCGACGCGCCGCTACGCCAAGCGCCAATATACCTGGTTTGCGCATCAGCCGCCGAGGGACTGGCCGCGGTTCACCAAGCCGCTGGAGGGCCAGGCGGTTGCCGAGGCGCTAGCCCTGCTTGGCGCGAACGGCTAGGCGCACGGCCGATGGAACTGCTGCGCGAGGCCGACATCGACCCCTCCCCGATCGAGGGCAAAAGGGTCGCGATCATCGGCTTCGGCAACCAGGGGCGGGCACAGGCGCTCAACTTGCGCGACAGCGGCGTGGATGTCGTCGTCGGACTTCGCGGCGGATCGGCAAGCGCGAGGCTGGCCGAGGCTGCCGGGCTGAAGACCGCCCTGGTCGAGGAGGCCGCGGCATCGGCCGACGTGGCGATGCTGCTGGCGCCCGACGAGGTTCTGGGCGACCTCTACCAAGTGGTCGAGCCGAACCTCCGCGAGGGGGCGGCGCTCGGCTTCAGCCACGGCCTCGCCGTCCATTTTGGACTCGTCGAGCCGCGCTCCGACCTCAACGTCTTCCTGGTTGCTCCCAAGGGCCCCGGCACTGCGCTTCGCTCGCTCTTTCAGGCGGGTGAAGGCATGGTCGCCTTGTGGGCCGTGGCGCAGGACGCCAGCGGCCGTGCCCGCGACATCGCCCTCGCCTACGGCCGGGCGATCGGCTGCGCGCGCGCCGGGCTGATCGCCTCAAGCTTCGCCGAGGAGTGCGAGGCCGACCTGTTCAACGAGCAAGCGGTGGTTTGGGGGGCAGTGCCGGAAGTGCTGGTCGCCGGATTCGAGACCCTGGTCGACGGCGGGATCTCGCCGGAGGTCGCATTCCTCGAATGCGTCGGCGAGCTCAAGCTCATCGCCGAGCTGATCGAAAAGCGCGGCATAGCCGGGATGCGCGAGGCGATCTCCAACACCGCCGAGCTCAGCGCGTTGCTGGGCGGGCGAAGGATGATCGACGACGAGGTGCGAGGCCGCATGGGCGCAGTCCTCGAAGAGATCCGAAGCGGCCGTTTCACGGACGAACTCAGGAGCGAGCGGGCAAGCGGGTATTCCCGGCTGGAGAACAGCCGCCAACAGTCGCGCCGACAGCGGATCGAGGAGGTCTTCCGGCGCTTGCGCGAGGCCGGACTGCGCTAGCCGATGATTTCGGCCGCCACTAGCGGTCGCTCGCCGACCGAAGCCCTTTCGAGATAGGCGCGCTGCAGCTTGCGATGCGCGTCGGCGGCGTCAGTGTCGGTAGCCGCGAGCGCAAGCTCGAGCTCCTCGGCCGCGCGCCGCGCGTAATAGACGCGGTCTTTGTGCTCCATTGCCCGGCTCCTCGCTTGCGTGCGACCATCGTAACACGGACTCGGCCGCAAGTCGCCCTCCACCGGACCGCAGACAGCAAAAAAGGGCGCCTCACCGAAGCGAAGCGCCCTCCTTTGCCAGCGAGACGAGGCTTTAGAAGCGAGTGCCGACGGTCAGCGCCAGCTGGGTGCGGCTAACGTCCTGCTCATAGTCCGAATAGCGAACTTCGCCGCCGACATAAGCGCGGCCGCCGAGCCCGAACTGGCCGCCGGCGCCGATCCTCCAGCCGTCGAGATTCTCCGACTCGCCGACGCCGCCGATCTTGCCGCGGACCTGAAGGTTGGTGTAGCCGCCCTTCAGGTAGACGTTGGACGTGCTGCTGAGCGGAAGGCTCATGCGCGCGCCCGCATAGAGGTCGCGGCCGAAGCTCAGCTCGGCAGTGCCCTCTTCCCATTTGGCGGTCGAGCCGCTGATCTCGGCATCGACGCCAAGCGCCATCGATGGCCCCATGGCAAAGTCGTAGCCGACACCGGCGCCGTAGACGGCGCCCTCTTCCTTCAAATCCTCAAAGCCCTGGATTTCGATCCGCGGCCGGTCGTAGCCGACAATCGCTTCGGCCCGGGCGCCCGAGGGGGCAGTGATGGTTTGCGCCGCGGCAGGGGCAGCCACGATCGCCAGCGTCGAAATCGCGCTGATTGCAATGATCTTTTTCACCAATAACTCCTGTATTCTTATGTGAAGGACTCTGTTACAGCCCCTGTTGGTAGACAGCATCTAAGTGTCTCCCCTGCCCAAACCAAACTCGGTTCATCGCAATTCGCTGCATGTGCTTGAGTAGTTTGCAGTATTTTGTTGCAAGCCGGCAACTTCGCCCTGAACAAGCGTTCAGTAACACGACAACTTAACAGTATTTCTATGAATATCGGTTCAGCTTTGCGCTCAATCCAGCAGGCGCACTGCTCCGATCCCAGCGATTGCTGCGCCGAGCGACAGCAGGACCGAGGCGATCACATAGGCGATGCAGGCCGCCTGATCGCCGCGCTGCCAAAGCATCAGCGCGTCGAGGCTGAAGGCGGAAAAGGTGGTGAAGCCGCCGAGCAGGCCCGTCACCAGGAAAAGCGCGATCGGGTCAGTCCCGCCGGCCGAACGGGTCAGCAGCCAGCCGGCCACCGCGCCGACCGCAAAGCTGCCGGCGACGTTCACGACGAGGGTGCCGAACGGAAAGCTCGGCGGCAGCCACAGCCGGCAGAGATGGAACATTGCAAGGCGAAGCGCCGAGCCGACTCCGCCGCCGAGGAACACCAGGAGATAAGGCGTTGCCGCCGACGTCATGGCGTCGTCATTCGCTTACCGTCTCCCGAACAGTTTCTCGATCTCGCCGTGGCCGAGCTTCACCCAGGTCGGGCGGCCGTGGTTGCACTGGCCCGATCGCGGCGTGACCTCCATCTCGCGCAGCAGGGCATTCATCTCGGCGACCGACAGCAGCCGCCCGGCCCGGACCGACCCATGGCAGGCGATGGTCGCGGCGACATGGTCGAGCCGGTCGCGAAGGCCGAGCGCCTGACCGAGCTCGGCCAGCTCGGCGGCGAGATCGGCGAGCAGCGCCCTGGCGTCCGGGCGGCCGAGCATTGCCGGGATCGAGCGGACGAGCATTGCTCCGGCGCCGAACCGCTCGATTTCGAGGCCCATTTCGGCGAGCTCGGCGGCCGCCTCTTCCAGCCGGTCGCAGTCGGGCTCGTCAAGCTCGACGACCTCGGGCATCAGCAAGGCCTGGCGAGCCACTGCCCCGCCATCGCGAGCTGCCCGCATCCGCTCGAGCACGAGCCGCTCGTGAGCGGCATGCTGGTCGACGATCACCAGCCCGTCCTCGGCCTCGGCAACAATGTAGGTCGCCGCCACCTGGCCGCGGGCCACGCCCAGCGGATGGGACGGCACCGGCTCGACCGCGGGCTCGGCGCGGGCGGCGGGCGCATGATCGAACAGGCGATGCCCCTCAGCCACTCCCCCAAGGCCATCCGTCATGCCCGCGAAAGCGGGAGTTGCGCCCCCGCCGCCCGACCAACCGGAGCCCGCGGCGGCGCGACGATCCCAATCCTCGCTCGTCGTCCACATCACCGGCGCCGCCGCCTGCTCGCGCGCGGCGCTTCGCTGGCCGGCTTCGTCGAGCACGTGGCGGAGCGCGCCGACGATCAGTCCGCGAACCGCCGACGGGTCGCGAAAACGGACCTCGGTCTTGGCCGGGTGCACGTTGATGTCGACCTCGCCCGGCGGAACGTCGAGGAACAAGGCCGCGATCGGGTGACGGTCGCGGGCGATCAGGTCGCGATATGCGGCGCGCAGGGCGCCGACCAGCAGCCGGTCCTTCACTGGGCGGCGGTTGACGAACAGATATTGCTGGTCGGCCATGCCGCGGTTGAAGGTCGGCAGGCTGACCACGCCGGCAAGCGCGAGGTCGCCGCGGCGGAAATCGATGCCGACGCCGTGACGATCGAGCTCCGCGCTGAGTAGCGCCGCCACTCGCTGCGGAGTGTCCGACGGCTGCAGAGTCAGCACTCGCCGGCCATCGTGATCGAGGGTGAAGGCGACGTCGCTGCGCGCCATTGCGAGGCGGCGGACGGCATCGAGGCACGCCGCATATTCGGAGCGCGGCGAGCGAAGGAACTTGCGGCGCGCCGGCACCTTGGCGAACAGGTCGGCGACCCGAACACGGGTGCCAGGGGAAAGCGCCGCCGGCCCCTCGCCCGCCATCGCGCCATGGTCGACCTCGACCCGCCAGCCGTCCGAGTCGCGGCGGCGACTCTCGATCGTCAGCCGGGCGACGCTGGCGATCGACGGCAGCGCTTCGCCGCGGAAGCCGAAGCTGGTGACCTCGTCGATGGCGTCGCCGGGGAGCTTCGAGGTGGCGTGGCGCTCGAGCGCCAGGCGGATGTCGCCCGGGCCCATCCCGCACCCGTCGTCAGCCACTTCGACGAGATCGAGCCCTCCCGCGGCAAGGCGGATGGCAATCGTGTTGGCACCGGCGTCGAGAGCGTTTTCGACCAGCTCCTTAAGGGCGCTCGACGGGCGCTCGACGACCTCGCCCGCGGCAATTCGATTGATCAGCTCGGACGGCAGCCTTCTTATTGACATGTTAAGGGTCCTAGCCCAATCCAAAGCCGCCCGCGAAGCGCTGATTTTTCGCGAAAATTCAGGCCGCATTCAATGGGAAGTGTTTAATCGTCGGTGAAGCGGACGACCGTCGGTCATCCGCCGTTGCCGAGCTAGGCGAGAGACGGGGAAGAATGTTCTGGACTCGGTGGTTCAAGTGGATGTCCCACGACATGGCGATCGACCTCGGCACCGCCAACACTCTGGTCTATGTCCGCGGGCGCGGGATCGTCCTCAACGAGCCGTCGGTGGTGGCCATCGAGACGATCAACGGGGTCAAGAAGGTCAAGGCGGTCGGCGACGACGCCAAGCTGATGATGGGCAAGACCCCCGACCAGATCGAGGCCATCCGGCCGCTTCGCGACGGAGTCATCGCCGACATCGATGTCGCCGAGCAGATGATCAAGCATTTCATCCATAAGGTGCACGGCGGCAAGATGCGCGCCTGGCGGTTCCCGGAAATCGTGATCTGCGTCCCTTCCGGATCGACTTCGGTCGAGCGCCGCGCGATCCGCGACGCCGCGTCCAACGCCGGAGCGAGCTCCGTCTATCTGATCGAAGAGCCGATGGCGGCCGCGATCGGCGCCGACATGCCGGTGACCGAGCCGATCGGATCGATGGTCGTCGACATCGGCGGCGGCACGACCGAGGTCGCCGTTCTGTCGCTTCGCGGTCTCGCCTACACGACTTCGGTGCGGGTCGGTGGCGACAAGATGGATGAAGCGATCAGCTCCTACGTCCGGCGCAATCACAATTTGCTGATCGGCGAAGCGACCGCCGAGCGGATCAAGAAGGAGGTCGGAATCGCCAAGCCGCCGACCGACGGCATCGGCAAGACCGTCCACATCAAGGGCCGCGATCTGGTCAACGGCGTGCCCAAGGAGATTTCGATCAACCAGGGGCAGATCGCCGAGGCGCTGTCGGAACCGGTCGGGACGATCGTCGAGGGCGTCCGGATCGCGCTCGAGAACACCGCGCCCGAGCTTGCCGCCGACATTTGCGACCAGGGCATCGTGCTGACCGGCGGCGGAGCCCTGCTCCAGGGTCTCGACGAAGTGCTTCGCGACGAGACCGGCCTGCCGGTGACCGTGGCCGAGGATCCGCTCACCTGCGTCGCGCTCGGGACCGGCCGGGCGCTCGAGGAAGAGCAGTTCCGCGGCGTTCTCCAGACCGCCTGAGGGATTGACCGGTGGCGGCACCGGCAGGGCCGCGTCCGGGCTGGTCACGGCGCGCGCAATATGGGCTGTTCTTCAGCTTCATCGCCGCCATCGTCGGCCTGATCGTTGGCCTCATTCTGCTTGCGATTTCGATAGTTGCTCCCAATACCTATGGTGCTTTGCGAGGAGCTGCGATTGATCTTACCGCCCCCGTGAGCGGTGCCCTCCACGAGGTCACGGCGACTGCGCAAGGGCTGGTCAGCGGTGCCGGCGCCTATTGGGATGCCGCCCACCAGAACGCCAGTCTCAGGCGCGAGCGCGACCAGATGCGCCAGCGGGTGATCGAGGCCGAGGCGATCCTCCAGGAAAATCGCCAGCTCAAGGCGGCGCTCGAGTTGCGCGAACGCAACCGCCAGGCGATCGCCACCGGGCGGATCGTCGGCTCGTCCTTCTCGAGCCCGCGGCGGTACGCGATCCTGTCGGCCGGGACCCGCGACGGGATCGCAGTCGGGATGCCGGTGCGGTCGGCCGACGGGCTCGTCGGGCGAATCATCGACGCCGGTGCGCTCGCCTCGCGAGTCTTGCTCGTGTCCGACCGGGCAAGCATGGTGCCGGTACGGATTCTTCGCACGGGCACGCCGGTGATCGCCCAGGGCCGGGGCGACGGCACAATCGACCTGAGGCCGCTCGAGGTGGGCCGCAATCCATTTCAGCCCGGCGACGTCGTCGTCACGTCGGGCACCGGCGGACTCTATCCGCCGCTGGTCCCGGTGGCGCGGGTCGCCAGGCTCGACGACGATGGCGCGATCGCCGTCCCCCTCGCCGATCCGTCGAGGACCAGCTTCGCCATCGTCGAGCCACCTTACGAGCCGGAAGCGGTCGCGGTCGAAGCGGGCCGGCGGGACATCGACTGATGGTCAGGGCCGCACTCGCCAGCAAGCGCCGCATCGGCCAGGGCCCTCGCCCCGCCGCCGCTTACGTCCCGGCGATTTCGGTGCTCGCTGCTTCCTATCTGTCCGCGCTTCCGATTGTCAGCCAGACCGGCTGGTGGCCGGATTTCGGCTTCCTCGTGCTGATCGCCTGGCGGCTGCTCCGGGCGGACGCGTGGCCCGCCTGGTGGGCGGCACCGCTCGGTCTCGCGCACGACTTGCTGACCGGGTCGCCGATCGGGCTGTCGGTGGCATTGTGGACGGCGGCGATGCTCGCGCTCGACATGGCCGACCGCCGCACCATGTGGCGCGATTATTGGCTGGAATGGGCGCTGGCGGCGGTGCTTCTCTTCGCCAGCGAGACCGCGGAATGGCGAGTCGCCGACTGGATGGGCGCGTCTTTCCCATTCGTTTCTATCGTGCCGCCGCTGCTCATCTCGATCTTCGCCTTTCCCGTTGCCGCCTGGCTGGTCGGCCGAATCGATGCCTGGAGGCTGGGGCGATGAGGAACGGCAACGGCGCCAAGCGCTTCACCAGCGTCCACCAGTCGCTGACCTTCTCAAGGCGGATGATGCTGGTCGGCGGTGCGCAGGCCGCGCTCGGGGCAATCCTGCTCGGCCGCCTCGGCTGGCTATCGGTCGCCCAGAACCAGCATTACCAGCTGCTTGCGGAAAGCAACCGCGTCCAGCTCATCGTCGTCCCGCCGAGGCGGGGCTGGCTGGTCGATCGCTACAACAAGCCGATCGCCATCAATCGCAGCGACTTTCGAGTCGACCTGATCCCGCAGCAGCTCGAGGATCCGGAGCAGACGATCAAGACGCTCGCCCAGCTGCTCGACCTCGGCATCGAGGACGTCGATCGAATCATCGAGGAGCTGAAGTCGGCACGCGGCTTCCAGCCGGTCCAGGTTGCCCAGAACGTGCCTTACGAAAAATATGCGGCGGTGACCGTTCGCCTGCCCGAGCTCCCGGGCGTGCAGCCGATGCGCGGCTTTTCGCGCTACTATCCGGACGGTCCCGCGGTCGGCCATCTCACCGGCTATGTGGGGACTCCGTCAGCCAAGGATTACGAGGAGGAACGCAACCCTCTATTCCTCACTCCCGGCTTCAAAATCGGCAAGGAAGGGCTTGAAAAGACGCTAGAAGACCGTCTTCGCGGAGTCCCGGGCGGGCAGCGGGTGGAAGTCACCGCTCGAGGCAAGCTGGTCCGCGAGCTGACCCCCAAGCCGGACCGTAGCGGCCAAACGGTTCAGCTGGCGCTCGATTCCGATCTCCAAGAATATGCAGCTCGCCGGATCGGCGAGGAATCGGGCTCGTGCATCATCATCGACTGCCTGACCGGCGACGTGCTGGCGATGGTGTCGATGCCGGCCTACGATCCCAACAGCTTCTCCGGCGGCATCGGCCGGATGGAATGGAAGATGCTCTCGGAGGACGAGCGCAAGCCACTGCTCAACAAGGTGCTGAACTCGCTCTATCCGCCGGGCTCGACGATCAAGCCGATGGGCGCCCTGGCGCTGCTTGAAAACGGGATCAGCCCGACCGACCGGGTCCACTGCCCCGGCGGCTATCAGCTCGGCAACCGCTTCTTCCGTTGCCTCGGCCGCCATGGCTCGGTCGACATGCGGCGAGCCGTCGCCAAGAGCTGCAACACCTATTTTTACGCGATGGGCCACCGCATCGGCTACGACAAGATCGCGCCGATGGCCCGGCGGCTGGGGCTCGGCCAGAGGTTCGACCTGCCGGTCGTCAGCCAGAGCTACGGAACCGTCCCCGACAGCGAGTGGAAGGCGCGGCGATACGAGCAGAACCGGCGGCTGATCGAGCGGCCGGACTGGACCGCGTCCGACACGCTCAACGCTTCGATCGGCCAGGGCTTCCTGATCGTCAATCCGCTTCAGCTGGCGATCATGTCGGCGCGGATCGCCTCGGGCCGCGATCTTCAGCCGCAGCTCGTCGGCGTCCATGAAGAGCCGGCGCCGATGCTCGGCATCGACGAGGAGCATCTCGAAGCGGTCCGCGGGGCGATGTGGGAGGTGGTCAATGGTGACGGCACCGCCGGAGCCAGCCGTCTGCCGCTCGACGGCATCCAGATGAGCGGCAAGACCGGCACCGCCCAGGTGCGAAGGATCGCCGGCGGCCAGCGCGGCCAGGGCGGCGAGCGACGGTTCCGCGATCACGGCCTGTTCGTCTTCTACGCGCCCTCGGACAAGCCGCGCTACGCCGGCGCCGTCGTCATCGAGCACGGCATGGGCGGGTCGCGGGCCGCCGCCCCTGTCGCCAAGGACGTACTGACTTTCCTTTACGACCGGCAAAAGGCGATGGAATCGCTGCACGCGCTCGAACAGCAGTGGGGCGGAACGCTCGCCGAGCGCAACGAGCGCCGGGCCGCGGCAATTCGGGCGGCGGCCGCCGCCGCCCGGGCGTCGGCATGATCTCCTCGGCGATTATCCCGCAGCCGCTGGCGAGGCTGCCGTGGCGGCTGATTTTCCTGGTGATCGGAATCGGCGCCATGGGCATGATGACGCTCTATTCGACGGCAGGGGCGTCGATGCAGCCCTGGGCGTTTCGCCAGGCCCTAAATTTCATTGCCTTCCTCGCCCTCGCCATCGCGATGTCGTGGGTCAAGGAATCGACGATCAAGAGCCTCGCCTTCCCGGTCTACGGCATCATCCTCGTCCTTCTCATCCTGGTCGAGGCGATCGGCTTCGTCGGCAAGGGCGCTCAGCGCTGGATCGACCTCGGGCCGGTCAAGCTTCAGCCTTCGGAGTTCATGAAGCCGGCGATCGTGCTGGTGCTGGCGCGATTCTACGACCTGCTGCCCGCCGGCGAGATCCGCAAGTGGCGGGCGATCTGGCCGGCGGCGATCGTTCTCGGAGCGCCTGCGGCGCTGATCCTCGCCCAGCCCGACCTCGGAACGGCCACCATGGTCGTGCTCAGCGGGCTCACCGTGATGTTCCTCGCCGGCCTGCCGCTGCGGCTGTTCATCGGCGGAGCGACCGCCATTGCCGTCGCCGCGCCGATCGCCTTCGCCTTCATGCACGAATATCAAAGGAAGCGGGTGCTGACCTTCCTCGACCCGGAGAGCGACCCGCTCGGCGCCGGCTATCACATTAGCCAGTCGAAAATCGCGATCGGCTCCGGCGGCCTGTTCGGCAAGGGGTTTCTGCAGGGCAGCCAGAGCCACCTCGACTATCTCCCCGAGGGCCATACCGACTTCGTCTTCTCGGCCTTCGTCGAGGAATGGGGCTTGTTCGGCGGAGCGCTTCTGATCCTCGCCTTCGCGGCGGTGATCAACTGGGGGACCAAGGTCGCGATCAACGCGCGCACCCGCTTCGCCCAGCTTGCCGCCGCCGGCCTCACCGCGACGATATTCTTCTACGTCGCGATCAATCTGATGATGGTCATGGGCCTCGCGCCGGTGGTCGGGATCCCGCTGCCCCTGGTCAGCTACGGCGGCTCGGCGGTGATGACCGTGATGCTCTGCCTCGGAGTGCTGATGGCACTCGAGCGCCAGCAAAGGACCGGCAGCCGGCTGGCCTGACCCGCGCCCTTGAATCCGCCGCGGTTGCGCTCCATCTGCCGCCATGCTACCGGCCCGCCGCCCGGCAAAGCGGCAGTGCCGCCGGTGCATCTGCCTTAAGGCATTGGACGCATAGCTCAGTTGGTAGAGCAGCTGACTCTTAATCAGCGGGTCCTAGGTTCGAGCCCTAGTGCGTCCACCACCTTCCATTCGTCCGGCGGCGCGCGGTCGGCGCAAATCTCGACGAAACGGGTGGTCATTCGCAAGCCGCTGCGGCTAAGCGCGGATGCATGGCTGTTCTCGTCACCGGCGCCGCCGGCTTCATCGGCGCGGAAACGTCGCGAGCCCTGTTGGCACGCGGCGAGCAGGTCGTCGGCATCGACAACCTCAACGATTATTACGACCCCGCGCTCAAGCAGGCACGTCTGACCCGCCTGGCCGACGAGTTCGCCGATCGCTTTCACTTCATCCGCGTCGACTTCGCCGACTCGCAGGCGCTCGAACGCGAGCTGTCGGCGGTGGAGTTCGACCGAATCGTCCATCTCGGCGCCCAGGCCGGCGTTCGCTACAGCCTCGAGAACCCCGCCGCCTACGTCCAGTCGAACCTCGTCGGCCACTGCAACCTGCTGGAGCTGGCCCGGTCCCGCAATTCGACCCATTTCGTCTACGCGTCCTCGTCATCGGTCTATGGCGGCAACAAGGGCCTCCCGTTCCGGGTCGAGGACCGGGTCGACCATCCGCTTTCGCTCTATGCGGCGACCAAGAAGGCGGACGAGCTGATCAGCGAATCCTATGCCAGCCTGTACCGCCTGCCGATGACCGGGCTGCGTTTCTTCACCGTCTACGGGCCCTGGGGGCGGCCCGACATGGCGATGTGGATCTTTACCAAGGCGCTGTTCGAGGGAGGGCCGCTGCCGCTCTACAATCACGGCCAGATGCGCCGCGACTTCACCTACATCGACGACATCGTCAGCGGCGTCGTCGCCTGCCTCGATTCGCCGCCTTCCGACGATGGCGCGTCAAAGGCCGGCGGGAGCACCGCCCCCCACGCGCTCTACAACATCGGCAACAGCCGCAGTGAGGATCTGATGCGGGTGGTGGAGCTGCTCGAGCAGGCGACCGGCCGCAAGGCCCTGCTGTCGCCGGAGCCGATGCAGCTGGGCGACGTCAAGGAGACCTTCGCCGACATCAGCGCGATCGAGCGCGACCATGATTTCAAGCCGGTCACGACCATCGACGAGGGCGTTCCGCGCTTCGTCGAATGGTACCGGTCCTATCACGGCGTCTAGCCTGCAGCCTGGGGGGAATCCGATGGGCCTGCCGCCTGCATTGTCGAGCCTTCGCCTGCCGGTGATCGGCGCGCCGTTGTTCATCGTCTCGAACCCGGCGCTGGTCGTCGCGCAGTGCAAGGCCGGGATCGTCGGCAGCTTCCCGTCGCTCAATGCCCGTCCCGCCTCGCAGCTCGACGAATGGCTTCACGAGATCACCGAGGCGCTCGCCAAACATGACCGCAGCCACCCGGACGCCCCGTCGGCGCCGTTCGCCGTCAACCAGATCGTCCATCGCTCGAACGACCGGTTCGAACAGGACATGGAGGTGTGCGCGAAGTGGAAGGTGCCGATCGTTATCACGTCGCTCGGAGCGCGCGAGGAGCTCAACCAGGCCGTCCATTCCTGGGGCGGGATCACCCTTCACGACATCATCGACGACCGCTTCGCTCGCAAGGCGATCGACAAGGGCGCCGACGGCCTGATCGCCGTCGCCGCCGGGGCCGGCGGGCATGCCGGGCGATGGTCGCCATTCGCGCTGGTCCAGGAAATCCGGCGCTGGTTCGACGGGCCGCTGGTCCTGTCGGGAGCGATCGCCACCGGCGGTGCAGTCCTCGCTGCCCAGGCGATGGGCGCCGACCTTGCCTATATCGGCTCGCCGTTCATCGCCACCGACGAGGCCCGCGCCGCCGACGAATACAAGCAGGCGATCGTCGCCGCCGGCGCCAGCGACATCGTCTACTCCAGCCTGTTCACCGGAATTCCGGGCAATTATCTGCGCTCGTCAATCGCCGCAGCCGGGCTCGATCCCGAGAACCTTCCGGGAGCTGGCCCGGACTCGATGAACTTCCAGTCGGCGAGCGGAGCCAAGGCGTGGCGCGACATCTGGGGGTCCGGCCAGGGTGTCGGAGTCATCGACCGGGTTCAGCCCGCCGGAGATCTCGTCGCTCGGTTGGGAAGCGAATATCGGGCTGCCAGAGGAAAGCTCTGCGGCGGCTGAGCCGCTGCTTCAGGGCTGTCCGCCGAGGCCGCGCTCGAGTCGGCCCATCAACGCCCGGGCCGGGCTTTGCGGAGGCTCGTCCATCAGCTGGCCTTCGTCGAGCCTGCGAACCCGCGAATACAGGTCGGAACTGGCGTTGATCAGCCGCTTCGCCGCGGGCGGAAGGCCGTCGACCACCCCCGGATCGCTTTCCTGCGCCTTGCCGAGGCGGCGTTCGGGCCGGCGGCCGTCGGCGAGCTGGAGCTCGCCCGTGTCGATCGCGCGCTGAGTGAGCAACCAGGCGACGATATGCATGATCCTCGTCGTCACCTTTAGCGATTCGCAGGCGAAACCTACTCGGGCGAAGGGATCGAGCAGCTGCCGCTCCTCCCTTCCGGCGTCGTCGAAATAGGACCGCGCCTCATCGGCCAGCAGCATCGCCTCCGTATAAAGGGAGTCGATCAGCTTGGGTGTGATCCGCACTTCTGGCGGCGCAGAATCGCTCGAATTGTCCATTCGCGACAACCTGCCATTTTCCACGTCCGGAGTGAACGCCCGGGACGGTGCCCGCGTTCGATTCAATCGCCACCGTCCCGAAGCGAGACGGTCAGGCGATGATGTCCGGGATGTTGCGGTCGAGGATCAGTTGGATCTCGTCCTTGAGCCTGAGCTTGCGCTTCTTGAGCCGCGCGATCTCCAGCTGGTCGGCCTCGCCCGCCTCCTGCCGTGCCGCAATTTCCTCGTCCAGGCGGCGGTGCTCGGCCTTGAGCGCCTGCAGCTGCTGGGCAATGTCCGCGTCCATCGGCCAACGAGTGTAGCGCAAAGGGCCGCGGCCGTCACGAAGTCGGATGCCGGCCTGGCCGCGCGACAAGCTGCTCGGCGGCGGCGTCGAGCCGAACGGAATCGCGAGACAAGCATGCCGATTCGTGATTTACTCGCGGGTGCTGTCACTCGTGTTCACGAAAGGAATGGCACCGATGGACAAGGCACATGTCGAGGAACTGGCATCGAAGCACGCCGCGCTGGACGCTCTGATCGACGAAGAAGAGCACCGCCCGCTCCCCGACATCATCCGACTGCACGAGCTCAAGAAGGAAAAGCTCAGGCTGAAGGACGAACTCGCCGGCCACTTCACGCATTAGCCGGCTGCTGCGGGACGGCAATTTGTCGTGCTCGCCAGTCCCCGGACCGGATGCACGTCAATCGTCCCGCGAAACTTTCTCGATCTTTTCGTGGCGCTCCTGCGCCTCCAGCGTCATCGTCGCGATCGGGCGAGCATCGAGCCGCGCGAGCGAAATCGGCTCGCCGGTCACCTCGCAATAACCGTATTCGCCTTCGTACAGACGACGGATGGCGCAATCGATCTTGGCGATGAGCTTGCGCTGACGGTCGCGGGTGCGAAGCTCGATCGACCAGTCCGTCTCGCTTGATGCGCGGTCGGCAATGTCGGGCTCGCGAAGCGAGTCGACCTGAAGCTGCGCCATGGTCGCGCGCGATTCCTCGATGATCGCTTCCTTCCAATCCTTGAGCTTGCGAAGGAAATAGGCGCGATGCAGGTCGCACATGAACTCGTCGCCGTCGGACGGGCGATAGCCGTCCGGCAAAATCAATCGATCGAATGGTAGTCGATCGTCGCCGTAAAGATCGACAAGTGCGGTGGCCATAATCCCTCCCCAGTACGCCCGCCGCCGCCGCGACCGGGCCCCGGTCGGCCGGAGGCAATTACCTGAAACTTTCCCGGGACTTATGGCCGGGAAAATCCCTGATCCCCGAGCAGTGGCCTATAATTAAGGCCCGCTGCCTTAACAAGGACTGACCCGGCGCTCGTGAAGAAATCCCCAACATGTTGCGAATATGGCGCAATCACCGGCGTTGCGACCGGCGCATTCGTCCCCCATAGGCGCCCGTGATGCGTATCCTGCTGACCAACGACGATGGGGTTCACGCTCGCGGGCTTGCACTGCTCGAGCAGATTGCCCGGCGCCTGTCGGACGATATCTGGGTCGTCGCGCCGGCCGAGGAGCAGTCGGGAACCGGTCATTCGCTGACGCTGACCCAGCCGGTCCGGCTTCGCCGCCACGACGACCGCCGATTTTCGGTGACCGGGACTCCGACGGACGCGGTCATGCTCGCCCTCGCCCATGTCATGAAGGACAGCCCGCCCGATTTGATCCTGTCCGGCATCAATCGCGGGGCGAACCTTGCCGAAGACGTCACCTATTCAGGCACCGTCTCGGCGGCGATGGAAGGCGCGCTTGCCGGAGTCCGCTCGATCGCGCTGAGCCAGAGCTACCCGCGCGAAGGCATGGGGGACACCGTGCCGTTCGCCGCGGCTGAGGCTTGGGCCGAGCGCGCGCTTGCCCCGCTCGTCGACCTGCAGATGGACGCGGGGACCCTGATCAACATCAATTTCCCTGCGCTTCCGCCCGAGGAGGTGCAGGGCATCCGCGTCTGCCGCCAGGGCATCCGCGACTACGGCCGCTTGCGGATCGTCCAGCGCACCGACCCGCGCGGGTACGATTATTTCTGGTTCGGGCTGGGGCCGATGGTGCAGACTCCCGGCCATTCGACCGATCTCGAAGCCATCGCCGACGGGTTCGTATCGGTGACGCCCCTCCATCTCGACCTCACGCACGAGCCGTCGCTTCCCGACCTCCACCGTCTTTTCGCCGCCGTGGAACCGAGGGTAGCACGACAGTCAGGTTAGTTGGTGCAATTTGGCGTGGGCCGTAAAAAGAGCGGCCCGTGGACGATGTTTGGCTAGGCCAAGCCCGCGGGAAGGCAAACAACGGCCGACATTGTCCTATCCCTACTGGCGTATGATTGAATACGAAACGCAACCTTGGAGACGGCCTTGGCTCGTTACAAAATTAGCGCCCGCAATGCCGCTGGGGGATTTGGCTTAGACGAGCCGCTGACCGCAGAGGATGCTTATCAGAAAGTCCTGGAACTCCGCGACGCCGGCTATGACAACATCACCCTTACCGACACGGAAACGGGCGAGCGAATCACTGATGTTGAGCGACTGCTGTTGCGCAAACGCAATGGCTAACTATGACCGGCGGCTTCGATTCGCGGCCTGGTCGCAGGCGATCGCAGCGATGATTCTAAGCGTATCCTGCAGCCCTTCACCCGCCGAGGCGGATCAGACGGCAGTTGCCGCTGCGAAACCCCCTAGTCCCGCCGAGCAACTGCGTTATGAGCAGTTCCGCGCACATGCTGCGCAAGCCAATGAAGATCGCCGGCAGGCTCGGGCACACGCCGAGCAGGCGCTGACGGCGAGAAACAACGAATTCCAGCGCACCAGTGAGTAACTTTTTTCGCCGCGACAGATCTGCTGTGTGCCGAGGCCGTCCTCGCGCTGCTGGCCCAGCCTGCCACATCCCTGATCATCAGGGCAAAACAGCGAGGTTAATTTTTCCAGGCCAACCTCGGCACCCCTCGGCATGTAAAATAACGTGCAGCGCGAGAGACTTAGCATCGCAGTGGTAGACCGCAAAACTCCCGTCGCTGAGACAAATAACAGAACCCTATGCGCATTCTTTCGGCAAATCTTTCAATGACTTATATCACCTTTTTACTATTGCGCCCGCTCGGCGTGACGATTATAAGAGCAGCACTCGTCCCGAGCGACCCCGACGGGATTTGAGGCAGCACTCCACGGCTCGTGCAACGGGTTGCACCAGGGAGAGCAGCAAGGGGCAACTGAGGTGACAAACCTCAGGTGACCCTCATGCTGCTCGGGGCCGTGAGGTAATCATGACCAACATTGTTGAAACTCCTGCTGCCCGCCAGGGCGGCGTTCGTTCGCGCAGGCGGATCGCGGACAATCAGTCGTTGCCGACCGCGTTCGTTTTCGACCCTGCCGATCTGCGTCTCTTCATCAAATATGTCTCGCCGTCTGACCTCAAGCCGCCGCGGCGCGCGGTGCGCAAATATTCGAAGCGCGCGATGCAGCGGATGCAGCGGGCGATCAGCGAATTTGGCTTCATCGTCCCCATTATTGCCGATGCGAAGGGCCGGATCATCGTTGGCCACCGCCGCTGGCTCGCCGCCAAGGATTTGGGGCTGAAGCTCATTCCGGTGATCGAGATCTCGCATCTTTCTGAAGAGCAGCTGCGGATGTTCACTCTGCTCGACAATAAGCTGTGCGAGGACGGCGAGTGGGACCTTGACGAGCTTCGCATCGAGTTCGGTGAGCTCAGCCATTTTGCCGATCTCAACATCGAGGACACCGGCTTCTCGACGGCGGAGTGCGACACCCTGTTGATCGCTGCAGCGGACGGGTCGGAGCAGCAGTCAGAAGACGAGGTGCCGGAGGTCCAGTGGATCCCGGTTACTCAGACGGGCGACATCTGGCTGCTGGGGAACCACCGGCTGATCTGCGGCAGCTCGCTTGACGCGGAGACGTTCGAGAGTTTGCTCGGCAGCGAGCGGGCCGAGATGGTGTTCAGCGACGCGCCGTATAATCTTTCGGCAACGACGATCTCGGGCAAGGGCAAGCACCGCCATGGCGACTTCGCCATGGCCTCCGGCGAGATGCCGCCGAGGGAATTCACCGGCTTTCTTGTCATCTCGTTCGGCCTGGCGGCGAAGTTCAGCGTCGACGGCTCCCTGCATTTCCAATGCATGGACTGGCGGCACATGCGCGAGATGCTCGACGCTGGCTACAGCACCTATTCCGAACTCAAGCAGCTGATTGTCTGGAAAAAGCATTCGGCGGGCATGGGCAGCTTTTACCGCTCGCAGCACGAGCTTTTGTTCGTGTGGAAGAGCGGGACCGCGCCCCACATCAACAACTTCGGGCTTGGCGAGACCGGCCGCCACCGCAGCAATGTTTGGGATTACCGGGGGAACGCCGGCTTCCATGCCGAGCGCGATGACGAGCTTGCCTCGCACGCGACCGTCAAGCCCTGGTCGATGGTCGCCGATGCGATCCGTGACTGCTCGAAGCGCGGCGGCATCATCCTCGACCCGTTCGGCGGCTCCGGCACGACCCTGATCGCTGCGCAGCGGACCGGTCGCAAGGCACGGCTGATCGAGCTTGATCCGCTCTATTGCGACGTGACGGTCCGCCGCTGGGAGAAGCTCACCGGTGAGAAGGCTGTGCTTGCCGCGACGGGAGAGACCTTTGCGGACGTCGAGGCGGTCCGCACCCCGGTTGATGAGGGGTTCAGCCAGGGCGAGCCTGACCACTATGACGCCAGCGATGAGGAGGCGGCGTAATGGCCAAGCGCAGCCCCCCTCCCAGCGCCAAGGTTGGGCCCGGAAAGCCGCCGCGCAGCACGCAATTTAAGAAGGGTCAGTCCGGCAATCCCGGCGGGCGCCCGAGGAAGGAGCGCGATTTTGCAAAGCTGGTCGACAATGCCCTCGACGAGGTGATCGCTGGCACTGAAAACGGCAAGCCGATCAAAATCACCAGACGCGAATATATCGTCAAGCGGCTCGTCAAGGAGGCGGCCGACGGCAACCTCAAAGCGATCGATCGGGTGATCAGTCTTGTGAGCACCTCGGCTCGAGAGGTGAACGGGTTGGTCGGCATCGACCCGGCGGTCGTGGCGAGTTTCCTTGCCCGCCATGGCAATGGCTCGGGTGAAAGTGGAGCGGCGGCATGACTTACATCCCGCTGCAGCTTTACGACGCGATGGCGCGGGTCGACTTCCCGACATTCGCGGCACGAGCCATGGCAACGCTCGAGCCGGGCAATCCCTATGAGGAGAATTGGCACGTTCATCTGATCTGTAAACACCTTGAGGACGTGCGGCATGGGGTTACCCGACGGCTGATGCTCAACATGCCGCCGAGAAGCATGAAGAGCATCCTGGTCAGCATCGCCTTTTCGGCCTGGGTGCTCGGCCACGACCCGACCCGCCGGATCATGTGCCTGACCTACAGCAAGGAGGTCGCGCAGGCACAGGCCAAGCTGTTCCAGCGGCTGATCAACGCCGACTGGGTGCGCCGCGTCTTTCCTGATCTTAAGCCCGTGCCTAGCAAGCTGCTCGAGTGGGAGACGTCGCTGGGCGGCTACCGCCTGGCGGCATCCATGTCCGGCAGCGTTCTCTCCCGCGGCGCCGACATCATCATCCTCGACGATCCCAACAAGGGCCAGGAAATTTATTCGAAGACGGCACGCGAGAAGGTCAAGAACGCCTATGACCATACGGTCACGACGCGCCTTAATCACCAGAAGAAGGGCGCGATTATCTGCGTGATGCAGCGTCTTCATGCCGACGATCTCGCGGGCCATATGCTCAAGCAGGAGCATTGGGAGGTGGTCCGCATTCCTGCGATTGCGCTCACTCGGGAGCGCTGGGATCTCGGTTTTGGAAAGATCAAGATCCGGAGAGCTGGAGAGCTGATCCAGGCCGCCCGCACCGGCTTTGACGAGCTTGAGACGCTCAAGCGGAAGATGGGCCGCACCGCCTTTGACGCTCAGTTTCAGCAGATGCCCATGCCGGAGGACGGCATCGTCATCAAACGTGCGTGGCTGCGCTATTCGGATGCGGCTCCGGACGAGTTCGACTTCAAGCTGATTAGCTGGGACACGGCGTCCACGATTTCCGAAAACGCCGACTGGTCGGCCGGCACCGTCTGGGGATTGGCCGGCGGCGAGATCCACCTCCTGCACGTCGAGAGGGTGCGGTTGGAGGTCCCCGACCTTTGCGACCGTATCGAGCAGATGCATGTCGACTGGCGCGCCGATCTGACCCTGATCGAGGATGCCGATCTCGGCCGCGGCATTGCCCAGGGCCTTCGCCGAACGTCGCTGCAGTGCAAGCCGCTTCTTGTTCGGCCGAGGATCGAGAAGCTGGCGCGCATGCAGGCCAAAAGCGTGATGTTCGAAACCGGGAGGGTGATCCTGCCGCGCGAGGCTCCGTGGCTCTCGACCTATCTCGACGAGCTCCTCGGTTTTCCCAATTGCGAAAAGGACGATCAGGTCGATAGCACCTCGCAGGCGCTCGAATGCTTCCAGCACCGATTTGCCGACGAGTTTCTGCCCGAGGGAGCCGTTCGCACCCGCCCCCCGGGGCGCAAGCGGCCCAAGGGCCTTCCGCGCCACTCGCCGCGTCGTCCGTAGTCGGCAGGCGGCTCGAGTATGCTCCGGCCCCGCCGCCGGATGAAGGCTTGATGCGGCCCGCCCCCCCCTGCGGCGCATGAACAGCGACCGAACTCCGGTGCGCGGCCTGGTCCTGCGGGGCCTGGAATCGCTGGGTTGCCGCCAGCGCAGAAACGACTGGACTTCTAAGCGCACAAGAGCGTTGGTGCCGACGTGAAGCGCCGAGTGGCGTCTTGACCTCGACCGGCCGGCCGGCGGGGCTTCTGGTGGTGGAACAACCCTTATGGGAGACCACCCGATGAACATCCAGCTCTCACCAGCAGCCCTGCCCGCGGCGCTCGATAGTCCGTCTGCCGCGGCCGTTGCCGACACTAGCCTGCTCGCGACCCCAGACACTCAACTTGGCGGCCCAGCCCGCTTGCCAGATGTTGCGGCCCTGCCGAGGCTGCTGCCCTGGCCGGAACTCGACCAGCTGGGGTTGTCCGCTGCCGACCGGCAGTGGCGCCGGGGCGGGATTGGCGGCAGCGACGCCAACATCATCCTGTCAGGAGATACTGAGCGGATTCGCGCCCTGTGGCTTCAGAAACGCGGCGAGGCCGCTGAGCCGGACTTGTCCGATATACTGCCGGTCATGCTCGGCTGCTGGACCGAGCCGTTCAACCGGATGTGGTTCGAGAAGCTCACCGGCCAGCCAGTGCTTCGCATCGGCCAGCGGATAAGCTGCAGCACCCACAGCTGGCGTCGCTGCACGCTTGATGGCTACGTCTCTGCATCAGGCGCGATCTGGGAGGCCAAGCACACCAGCGCCTTTGCCAAGCCCGAGGAAGTGCTCGAGCGCTACATGCCCCAGCTCCAGCATAATATGGCCGCGGCCAAGGCCGAGCGAGCGATGCTCTCGGTGATCTTCGGCAATCACAGATATGAGATGTTCGAAGTGGCTTGCGACTGGTTCTACCAGCTCGATCTTCTCCAGGCCGAGGAGGATTTCTGGGAGTGCGTCCAGACTGGTCGGGAGCCGGTGGCGGCCCTTCCGCCTGCCCCGCCCAAGCCTATCGGCGTTCGCGAGATCAGCTTTGAAGGCAACAATCTGTGGGCGGCAGCCGCGGCCGACTGGCTGGAAGCGAGAGAAGCGGCCAAGCGCCACCAGGCCGCAACGAGCCAGATCAAGGAGCTGGTTGAGCCCGACGTCGCCCGCGCCTTCGGCCATGGCATCGAGGCCAAGCGAAGCAAGGCCGGCGCCATCTCGATCCGCGAGCTTGTGCCATGAGCCCGCGCAGCGACAGCCCGAATGGCGAGAGACCGCACGCCGAAAGCCCGCTGGCCAGGTGCCCGCATGTCTTCCGCGCGATCACCCGGGTCATGGCCGCCTTTGCCGATTCCGGTATCCCCAAGAGCCGGTTCAACACCCAAAGCCAATATCATTATCGCTCGATCGACGACCTCATGAACCGACTGGGCTCGCTGCTGGTCAGATATGGCCTGTGCATCCTGCCGCAGGTGCTTCGCCGCGAGTGCGAGGATCGTCGCGGTGAGTCCGGAGCGCTGCTCGTCAGCGTGCGCCTGCTGGTGCGGTTTGACGTGGTTAGCGCCAGGGACGGCACGCGCTGCACAATCAAGGCATGGGGCGAGGCATTGGACGATAGCGACAAGGGCACGGCTAAGGCCGTGTCGGCGGCTTACAAGAGCGCGATGCTGCAGCTGTTCTGCGTGCCCGTGAGCAGCGACGATGCCGATGCGACGACACCGCGGCTGAGACAAAAGACCCACACTACCGAGCCAGACCAGGGCTGGCCTGCCTGGGCAGCCGATATCATCGACATGATCGGTGTGTGTGAGACCAGCGAGGCGCTTGAACGGGTGCGAACCCGACAGGCCCGCCTGCTCGCGGCCCTGCGGTCCGAACGGCCGGAGCTGTACGGGCAAATCGGCGAGGCGTTCAGCAGCCGGACGCAGGCGCTGGTCGCACGTAACGTGAACAAGCCGGCGGCTGCCGCCCCCATGGCAGCACCGGCATCTTCTAGGAAACCACGGCGACGGAGCCAGGAGGTGGCGGAATCAGCTTTGGAGCCGGCCGATGGCTGAGCTGCGGCTGCCGAGCCGCATCCAGAAGGAAAGCCATGCGAGGACCTCGCGATCCTGCCCTCCTCATCGCGCGTGGGTTCGAAAGCATCATTGCTCGGTGCCAGGGTGCAGGCGCCTACCGATCGAATGCGCGCATGTCCGTGTCCGAACGAATGGCGGCACGGCCCTCAAGCCGTCCGACCGCTGGTGCGTCAGCCTGTGTAGATATCACCACGCCGAGCAGCACCGGCTGGGGCTAAAATCGTTCGAAACGCGTTACGGAATTGAGCTGCGAGCGCTTGCCGAGGAGTTTGCAAGAAAATCGCCACATTGGCGGCGGCTACTGTTCTGAAGTTCAACCAAGAAGCTCAGTTGTAGCTTTTGCGCCAGATTCAAGCTGCCGCCTTGTGAGCGTCATGGTGCTCCCTCAGCCATGACTGAAACATCAGCACCGCCCAGATCGCCGGCGTCGAGTCCCTTCGGCCGGCGAGATGCTGCTGCCAGCGGCGGCGGACGATTTGCGGGTCGAACCAGCCTTCGGCCTTGAGCGCGGCGGGGTCCAACAACTCTTCTGCCCAAGGCCGCAGCGGCCCCTTAATCCATTCGCCCACGGGCACTCCAAAGCCGGCCTTTGGCCGGTCGACGAGCTCACGTGGTACGTGCCGGTCAAGGAGCCGGCGGAGGATGTGCTTGCCCCTACCCTCGCGGATTTTCATGGCGATCGGAATCCGCGCCGCCAGCTCCGCCACGCGATGGTCGAGGAACGGCACTCGCGTTTCAAGGTTGACGGCCATCGACGCCCGATCGACCTTGCACAAAATGTCGTCGGGCAAATAGGTGACCGCGTCGCGATACATCATCCGAAGCGAATCCGGCGCGCCGGCGGCGAAATCCATGTCGAGCGGCAGTCCGGGATCGCCCCCGCCGAGCACCGGCGACTGCTCGAGGCTCCATTCGTCGAGGAAGCTCGCATAGACGTCATCAAACGAGCGCGCCGATCCGGCGACCCGCAATGCCTTTTGAACTTTCGCGCCGAGGTGCGGCGGGGTGCGCCCCGGAATGAGGCTGACCGCGCTGTTCCAGAAGCGCAGGGGCAACCGGCCGAGCGTCGAGGCGGTGAGGCTTCGAAGCGGCGGCGGGATCCGTTGCACGTGCTGCCACAGCTGGGGAGCCGCGAAGTGGCGGTTGTAGCCGGCGAACAGCTCGTCGCCGCCGTCGCCGGTAATCGCCACCTTCACCTGCTCGCGCGCGAAGCGGCTGACGAGGTGCGTCGGGATTTGCGACGAATCGGCGAAGGGCTCGTCGTACATGGGGGCCAACAGCGGAATGACGTCCCTCGCCTCCTGTACGCTCACATAATGCTCGTGATGAACGGTTCCGAGGTGGGCCGCGACCCGCTTGGCGTCTTCGGCTTCGTTGAACCCTGCCTCCTCGAAGCCGATCGAGAAGGTGCTAACCGGAAGCGTCGAATTCTTCTGGTAGAGCGCCACAACCGTCGAGCTGTCGATGCCCCCCGACAGGAAAGCGCCGACCGGGACGTCGGCCATCGACTGGCCGCGGATCGCCGCCGACAGCGCCTGTTCGAGCTCCTCAAGCGCCTCGGCCTCGTCGCGGATCAGATTTTCGAGGCCGGCGGCCATCACCTCGCGGTACGACCAGTAGCGCTGCAGCCGGATACCGCCGCCGGCGGCTTGCTCGGATGGCGGCGAGTCGAGCGGCGACGCCGCCGCCTCGAGCGGCACCGTCAAAATGCTTGCGGGCGGGAGCTTGTAGATGCGCTCGTAGATCGACAGCGGCGCCGGGATGTAGGTCCGCGACGCATAGAGGCCGAGGGCTCGGCGGCTGACCGGGTTGGCGAAGCCGGGATGGGTGCGGATCGCCTTGAGCTCGGAGGCGAAGACGAAGTCGCCGCCGCCGACCCAGCCGTAGTACAGCGGCTTTTCGCCGAACCGGTCGCGGACCAGGTGCAGCCTGCGCTCGCGGCGATCCCACAGGGCGAAGGCGAACATCCCGACCGCCCGCCGCACCGCTTTTTCCAGGCCCCAGACGGCGATCGCCTCGAGCAGGGTTTCGGTGTCGGAATGGCCGCGCCAGTTCGGCGCCGCGCCCGCATCTTCGAGCGAACGGCGAAGCTGGCCGTGATTGTAGATTTCGCCGTTGAAGCTGAGGACGAAACGTTCGTCATGCGAGTGCATCGGCTGGTGTCCGGAGGGCGAAAGATCAACGATGGAAAGCCGCCGGTGTCCAAAGCCGACCCCTGCGCCTCCGTCGATCCACACGCCTTCGTCATCGGGGCCGCGGTGGCGGATCGGGTCGATCATCCGCTCAACTAACGGAGCGTCGATCGGCCTGTCGGACAGAACACCCGCGATTCCGCACATTCACAATCACCTCAATCGGAAGTCGACCGGTGCCTCTCTATACGAATACCGCCGCCCGAGGAATCGTCTCGACAAAATTCCGCCGGCCTGCCAACCGCTCCGTTGCCGACCTTCATCTGCTCACTAGGAACCAGGCGTGCACCAAAATCTTCCAGGCGGCTGCAAAATTATTTCCTTCCACGTGAGGGGCGACGAGCGAGGGAGCTTGGTGGCGCTGGAATCCTGCCGCAATGTTCCGTTTGAAATCGCGCGCGTTTATTACCTGTTTGGCACCCGTGGAAGCGTCGTCAGGGGCTTACACGCCCACCGCCGTCTACAGCAGCTCGTGGTGGCGGTGAGTGGCTCATGCACGATGCTTCTCGACGACGGTTTCAGCCGGTGCCGCCTCAAGCTTGATGACCCGGCCAAAGGGCTGACTCTCCCGCGAATGGTTTGGCACGAGATGTCCGACTTTTCAGACGGTTGCGTGCTACTCGCACTTGCGGAGGCACCATATGACGAGAGTGACTATATCCGTGATTATGGCGAGTTCCAAAGGTTGCTGCGATTGGCAGTCGATGTATAGCTCTCGACATTTGGCAACGCGATGACCACGGCTTAGAGCGAACAAGTGCGATACACCTTCTCGCCTGTTCACGAATGCAACATGTGCAGCTCGCCGAGAAGGCGAATGCTAGGAATGCGGTTAAGCACGACGCAAGGGTTTCGCCCGAGGAAGGCGGAGGGGATCGCGGTTCCAGTTAAGCAGTGTAGTGTTTGTGCTCTGATCTATGCTGATCCGCTGCCAATTCCCGACAGCCTTGAGGATCATTACGGCCTGGCAGCGGAACACTACTGGAGAGATGCTGGTCACTGGACGCTAACACACGACTACTTCGCTGACGAGATCGCGCACGCAAGAGAACTGCTCAGAGACCAAATCACCGCGCTTGATGTGGGCGTGGGACTAGGCAAGGCCATGGCCGCCATGCGCAACCACGGATTTGATGTTCGGGGGATTGAGCCATCGGCAACGTTCCGAGAGCTCGCAATCAAGTCCATGGGTCTGCCGCCCGACCAAGTGATTCACGCTGCCGTTGAAACGGCCGAATTCGAGCAGAACTCCTTTGACTTTGTCAGCTTCGGCGCAGTGCTTGAGCACATCTACGACCCCTCCGCCGCTCTTCAACGTGCGCTATACTGGCTCAGGCCGGGCGGAATCATCCATGCCGAGGTGCCGTTCGCCGGCTATTTCTTTGCGAAGATCATTAATTTATTTTACCGAGTCCGTGGCACCAATTACGTGACGAATATCAGTCCGATGCATAGCCCATTCCACCTATATGAATTCACATTGAAATCGTTCCAGGAGAATGGGCGTCGAATTGGCTACGAAGTCGCTCGTTCAGAAATAAAGGCATTTACCGTGTTGCACCTCCCGAAAGTCCTGCATCCCCCTTTGGAATGGTGGATGCGGCTCACAAGGTCAGGCATGCAGCTCACTGTTTATCTTCGGAAGTTGGCGTGACTAAGGCCGACGGCTGCGGCACTGGGTGGTAATGTGCTCGGTGTTCTCCCGTTGCTGATGACCTCGCCACCCTCTCCCAATGGGGTCGGGAACCAGCTAAGGTTCACGCCATGAATCTCGCTAGAGTGCTGGGCGGCAGGTTACAGAGAGCCGCATTCCGGAGCATCGGCCGCACGGGTGTCGACGTTCGCCTGAGACGCAATAGCCAGTATACGGTAAGCGGACTTCATATCGCATGGGCGCCCGACGAGAGTAACATCACGAGAGGGCTAGTTGTAGAACACAGGATTGCCGGTCGCGACGTTCGGTTCTTCGTCAGTGATGAAAATGATTTACTTCAGCAGCACCATCTGATGGGGCAGTTTTTCGAGAATAATGAGCTGGAAGTAATCGCTAAACACTTTGAGGGCGGAACATTCGTCGACATCGGCGCAAACGTGGGGAACCACACTCTCTATGCTGCGCTATTCTTGAAAGCTGAGCGAGTTATTGCGTTCGAACCTAATCCCACAGCTTTCAAAATTCTGGGCTACAATATTCTTTTGAATGGAATTGCTGAGAAGTGCAGACTCCACAACCAGGGCTTGTACAGCAAAGATGCAAATGCCTCCGTCGTACGCTCGCCTGAGCGCAACTTAGGCGGTACACGCTTGGCCGTGGACCAAACAGGATCCCTCCGACTGGTGCGAGGTGATGATGCGCTGCGGGGCGACCGAATCACCTTCATTAAGATCGACGTAGAGGCGCTCGAGATTGCGGTGCTCGCAGGACTTCGGAAGACTATACACACGCATCAACCGGCGATGCTCGTTGAGGTAGACGATAGCAATCGACGCTCCTTTTTCGATTTCCTGGAGAGCGTCGGCTACTGCATTTCTAACGAGCTAGCTTCGATCGGGAACAGCAACTTCCTGATTCGACCGGGCGAGCGAGCAGTCTGATCAGACAACGAAGCCAACGGACGCTGGAATCGATTGGCTAAGAAGATGTTGTCTCTGAAGTACCAGTGCAATGGGCTGGGCTTTGGGACTGGCTGGACTAGGGCGGAGAGGTAAAAATGATCGACCCATCAGCAATGATACACCCTCTGGCGGATGTATCCGAAAAGGCTGACATCGGCGCCGAAACTGCGGTGTGGCAATATTGCGTTGTTTTAGCAGGAGCACGGATTGGCGCTCAGTGCAATGTAAACGCGCATACGCTCATCGAGGGGAGAGCGATCGTCGGCGATTGCGTGACGCTGAAGTGCGGCGTCTATATATGGGACGGTATCGTCTTGGAGGATGATGTCTTTTGCGGCCCGAACGCAACGTTCACCAATGACCGCTTTCCTCGGTCGAGAATTCGACAGGCCGAATATCCTACAACGCGCGTTTGCCGAGGCGCTTCGATCGGTGCCGGAGCTGTCATCGCGCCTGGTGTCACCATCGGCGAGATGGCGATGATCGGTGCAGGGGCGGTGGTCACCCGGGATGTACCTGCAGGGGAGACATGGATCGGAGTACCGGCTAGACAGCAGACGGCTTGATCACGACAATCACCGAGCCACTCCAGCGTCCACTGCCGACCGCAGCAATTGCGCCATGGCCGGCCCTGTCTTCTGAATTGAATAATGCTCCTCGACGCGCTTGCGCCCTTTCGCGCCCATGCAGGCACGAAGCGCAGGGTCGTTAGCCAGCGCCATCAGCGCCTCCCGCCACTCGTCTTCCGTGTCGGCGAGAAAGCCGGTGACCCCATGCTCAACGATCTCCCTGTTCGACCCGACCGGAGAAGCGACAACTGGAAGGCCGCAAGCCATGTACTGGATCAGCTTGTAGCCGCACTTGCCGCGCTCAAATGGCCCATCGGCGAGCGGCATGATGCCGATGTCGCAGCTCGAGATCGTCGCCACCTCGGATTCCTCCGACCACGGCAGGGACTCCATCGGGAATCCTTGGGCGGAAGCATCGATACCAATAGCGGCGAATCGCGCGTGGCCGGAGGCCGACAAGTCTTCGAAGAGTCGGGAATACGGCCGCAGATAGACGGAGGTGGACTGCTGACCGATCCAGCACACACGCGCCGGCCCATCACCAACGTCCCGCTGCCGGCGCGCCGAATAACGGTCGAGATCGACCACGGTCGGGACGACCTCAACGCGCGCTGCACCGGCCTTTCTGGCTCGCTCAGCGATGGCAGCGCTGCCGGCGACCACCAGCGACGCGTGTCGCATCGCTGCCGGATGCTTGCTTTGAAGCAAGCGGCGGACGATCGGCAGTCGGTGCATTTCGTACAGGTCATAGACCGCGTCATCATAGTCGAGGACCCGCGGGACGTCTCTTGGAAGCAGCGCGCGCTCGATCCGGCCAGGCACCCATAGCAGCAATTCCTTTTCGATCCACAGCAGGTCGTAATCCCCGAGGCGCAGGAGGCCGGCGATTTGACGCGCATATCCCAAGGCAAGGCCGGTGACGTCGCGGCGACCTGCCTGGAGGCGCGCAACATAGGAGTCCGGCAATAGCGGCCGAACTTCGACCTCAATCCCCGCGGCTTCAAGCCACGGCAAATACTGCCAGAAGCGCATCCGGCTGCTGGCGCCGAGGCGGCCGTAGCGCGGCAGCGCAAGCACGCGGAGGCGTCCACGTTGCATCGTCCCGCGCCTCATTCACTAAACCTCGCCGCGAGCGCAGCGCGGAGTGCCGCTTCATAGCCGTCGATAGCACATTCGAGTGAGTAATGCTCGAGCCCGCGAGCCCGGCAGCGCTGGCGGAACGCTTCTCGCTGCGACAGAACCTCGTGAACGAACCAACGCGCTCCCGCGCTGAGGCCTTCATGGCCGTAGTCGGAGAGGCAGCGGCCGACTTCGCCATCAACGAGGGTGTCGGTGTCGCCGACACCCGAAGAGGCGAGCACCGGTACGCCGCACAGCAGATATTCACCCACCTTGATCGCCGACACGGCCTGCATCGAAAAGGTAGCGTGGATCAACGCGAGGCCGAGGTCACCCGCGCCGACCCAGGCTGGAACTTCATTTGGAGCGGCGCTGCGCATTATGCAGTGCGGCGCCAGATCCGAGTGGCGCGCAAGCATGACACGCGCTTCGTGCTCGTTCGGCATGAGCAGCAGCAGGCGGGCGTCGGCGCGAAGAGCACGCACTTCCCGGAAGAAGCGCAGCATGTCCTCGCCCCGATACTTCCCGCTGAGTGAGGTTCCCACGTACACCAGCAGAGGCTGGCCCTCCACAACTCCCATCTCCCTTCGCCGAGCCCGCCGATCTTCATTCGACGGCGCGCGAAATAGGCTTGCGTCGCGCGCATTGGCGACCACGTGAAAGCGCTCGGCGCCGACGGCTGCCCGCTGCGATAGGATCTCGATGGCGCGCGAGGTCCGCACGGTGACTGCGTCGGCTCGTCTAACCGACCACGCCTCCAGCCGGCGCAGCAGGCGGTAGGATATTCCCCTGGACGATGCGCCGGCGAACTCGACTCGCTCGTCGTGAGGAAGACCGTCGGCATCAAGAAGGACCGGGACACGCCTCCTGCCATGCCCGGCCGCCGGGATCGCGGCCATCGCCGGAAAAGTGCTTCGCGGCAGAAGCAGCTGAATTTGGTGCGCCCGCATCGCCCGTCGCACCTGCGCGATGCCGAAGATTGCAGTGACGAGACTACCTAAGGCGAGCGGGCGGCGCCAAATGGACGCACTCCGGTAGACCACGCGCGCGGCGCGGCAGGAGCGAGCGATGGCGGCGCGCTCGCGGTCGTTGCCCCAGGTGAACTGCAGGACGTGGAAATCGAAGCCGCGCTCGCGCAGGGCGGCCAGGATCGGCAGGAACAGGGCCTCGAGATAGGTGGAGTTGGGCCCGTCCCAGGTCACAAACAGGACCTGCACATTTTTGCTCACACGGCGGCCCTGCCGCTGCAAATACGGCCGTCAGAGATCACCTGATGAGGTCCTTCACAAAACTGCGCCATCCTAGGAAGTACCGATACTCTCCACGTAATAGCATGAAGACTGCCCGCACCCTTCGCAGGCCAAAGCTTGATTCGAGAAGATTTATCCGGTTTGTCAGCGCAATCTGAGCCCTCCGAAGTTCCGACACTGAAACTGAAATGGCACGAGCGCACGTGAAGGTATCGTTAGGGTAAGCTGTTAAACGTTCTTCAATTGTACGAAGCACTTCTCGGCGATTAGCGTAGATGGAGCGCATGTCGATGCCGCGAGACCATCTGAAATTATCTTTCCAAGCGATCACCCCGGATCCCTGTAAAACCCACTCGGAGGCATTCTGTTCATGACGTCTATAGAGTTGGAGCGTCTGCTCAAGGACAAGACGGCCTCCAATGGCGTCCGCAACTGCATGTAGCCACCGGTCGTGACCGTAGTTCAGTGGCGGTATTGGAAGTGCGAGGTGGCGAAGATTGCTTCGAAACGCGGTGGCGCAGCCAGTATTAAACGTCCGCCCGGCAGGACCCCAGATGCCGCTGGAGCGCATGCTACCTATTACCGTTTCACCCGTACAATCTAGTTTCTGATCCGTGAGTTCTAGGTCGTTAATTACGAGAATCGCATCCGGTCGTGTGTGAAAGATCTGCTCCACCGTGCGCAGTTTTGCAGGGAGCCAGACGTCGTCTTGGTCGCTCAAAAAAATGATATCCCCGGTGCATGCCGATATAGCGCGTTCGAAATTCCCTTCAGGACCTACAGTTTTGCTGTTTTTCAGGATCCTCACTGGGAAGGGAGCTCTCGCCCTGAATTCCTCTAGAATCTGTACAGTAGAGTCTCCAGATGCGTCGTCGCTGGCGATTAACTCGTCTGGCTGTCGCCACTGAGCCACAAAACTGTCGAGCTGCTCCTGCAAGTAAGCCGAGCCATTATACGAGGCCAACGCAACAGAGATCCGCATTCGAGACTACAGTGGAACTGGTTTTTGAGCAAGCACCGCCAGAAACTCTTTCCGGGACGGAGCAAGAGCCTCAAGCAGGTATGCAACTGTACTCTGCAAGCGAACACCGAACGGTATGGGTGTGTCGCTGTGTGGCTTTAGCCGCCGCTTGATTCGGTGGCTCATTGCAAACATGGCAGAGCACGGGCTCGGCTGAGCAAGTCTTCTGGTCTTAGGGAATCCAGCGAGACTGAGTGCCAAGTCGAGTGATACCGGATTGAATAGCACTAGGTGTCTCGGCGGCTCGAGACCGCGCCAATGCTCTGCGAAAAGCATATGTCCGATGCTATTGATATTGGGCGTAACTAGCCACAGGAAACCCCCAGGCTTGAGAAGGCGGTGGCAGGTCTTCAGCACCCCCACGGGATCATGAACATGTTCAATTACGTGGTTCAGGGTAACGAAATCGAATGTCTCCTCAGCTGCAGGAAACGTTTCCAAGGTTCCTAGGTGAACATCAAGGTTTCTCGCTGAGCAGTCCGCTACGACAACAGGATCTGTGTCAATCCCCATCGCTCGCCACCCCGCCTCTATCGCCCGCTCCATGAAGCTTCCATTCCCGCATCCAACGTCGAGAACCCTACCCCTGAGGCTGCGAGGGAGATGACGATACTCCATGTCAAGGCGGGCGCGCAGCCCAGGCATGATCAAGGCAGCAATTGAGCCTGCTCGGTTAGCCGGCTGCAGCTCAGTACCATACTGCCTATTTCTGTAACCGTTTGCGAGCGTGCGCTGTAGCCGACGACAGGGCGACAGTTGTGCAGCCGGTACCTGCTGCGGTGTTTCGTGTGTATAATATGCCTCATAAGCGAGATGTATGCTCTGTACATTCGGTCTTTCGTCGATATACCCCGAACAGCAGTCGCCGCATATCCAAAGCTTCCACTCTCCCGGCGCGCAGTAGTACGTCCAGTCGCGTAGTCGCCCATAGAGAAGGCTGCGCTTTCGACTCGAGCATACTGGACACTTGCCCACGGACTCCAAACTCGCGGGCTCCCACCATCGCAGAGTCGACTCGTCGCCAGCGTTGTCAGCCGCTCGGTTAGAGCTTTGCATGCCGGTACAACATTGCTCTCGCAAGGACCTTGGCGATTTCCACATCCTTGCAACCTGCCCACATGTCTATGAGCTGCATAGAGGGGAATCTTTGATATATTTTGAGGCGCTGCTCAAATTTTCGCTGCATCCTTTGGAGCTCGCGCCGAAGTAGTTGAAAATTTCTGCGGACGGCCCTCTCGCTGCGAATCGCGCGATCGAGGTCTTCCTTACGTTGCTCTATACCGATCAGCGCCCAGGTAACCCGGCGCGCTGCCTCCATGTACAGTTTCCTTAGATCCGCAACGCTCTTAAAATTAGTGATGTTCTGGTCATGTGTACGGTAGCTAACTAGCTTTTTATCCAAGAAGGCAATGCGGCCCAACAAATGGCTTCGGAATGAAATCGCATTATCTTCGAACACTACTTGAGGCAAAAGTGGTCCAAATACATCGAATACTTCGCGCCGCCACGCGTGAGTGGCTCCGATTACTGGTGAAACGTTGCGTACGATAGAGCGGTCGGTAAAGTTCCGCCGAGGACGAGGGAATCGGCGCTGCAACAGCTGCCCTGTCTCATCGATGAATCTCGCCGCTGACCAGACGGAAAATACCTTATCGGGGGCTGCGTGGAAGGCACACACTATGGCCTCCACGCGGTCAGCATCTGAAATGTCGTCGGCGGCTGCGGCAACGATAATGTCCCCTGCAGCTAACTCCATGATCCGATTGACATGTCCACCGATGCCCCTGCGTGACTGGTTCCGATTCAGAAGCACGGCATGCGGCCCTCGATATTCCCTGAGCAGGTCCTCAATTATTTTGAAAGTGTTGTCCGTCGACGCATCGTCAGACAGGATGATCTGCAGCGGCGTATACGTCTGTGCTAGGGCTCCCTGAACAGCTTCGCGAACATACCGCTCCTGATTGAAGCTGAATAGTACGAATGTAACGAGCGGATTTTGAACCGTCACGCTCGACGTCTCCGGAAGGCGGTCCCATAAAATTTCCCGATGGTGAGCATGATTGCATATGCCGCAAGGTGTTTGGGATAGCGCCATATCCACCTGCGAAGTCCAGAAGCATGCCGAAAGCGAGGAAGGAACTCAGCCAGCTTTGGGCCAATGGGCACGCCGCAGGTGCGACAGCTGCGCAGCAACAGCCAAGCATGCACAATTGCGTCCCTCCCAATCACTTCCGGTCGCACTTCCGGAAAATCCCGGACGAACTGAAGCAACCACAGGTAAGAATCTAGCGCCGACAGGGAGCGCTCGGTCACAACTCGCGTTGTCGACCGCGGATTAACGCGGTAAAAGTATCTTTTTTCACAGAATGACACTTGGCGGGCGTTCGCAAAGAGCACTCGCGTAAGCAGCTCGTCAGCATTTATCACGGTTTCTTGGAAACCCGCGTAAGCAGTCGAGTAAAGACTCGTTCGAGCGACACCGAGCGGATGAATTCTCCAGTTGCCCAGTGTTTCCACCACTGCCTGCCTGCCGGATTTCGGGAAATCCTCTGCCTGCAGGCGCATGCTCGGCCATATATTCCCGGCGTCGAAGCGCCACATATCCCAGATGCAGATATCGGATCCTTGGCTCCGCGCGATCTTGAAAGCGCGGGCGACTGCGTCGACCTCAATGAAATCATCCGCGTCCACCAGCGCGACCCAGGAATGGCGCGCGCGATCAAGCCCTGTCCGCCGCGCAGCTGCAGCGCCGCCATTCGCAGCGCGAGCAATCACTTCGACATTGTCGAATTTGGTAGCCAGCATGTGAGCGACGGCAAGCGAGTCATCGCTCGAGCAGTCATCGACAATGATTATCTGGGCGGGGGGAGTCCCTTTTTGAATGGAGTCGACACATACAGGCAATAATTCTCGATTGTTAAAGCACGGGACGATCACGGACACGGGCACGTGTGCCGCACAGGGTTTGAACTTAGGCACGCCGCCACTCGCCCATTTTGACGCGATAGCACTTGTCGGCGCATTCGTTGAGCACGGCACCTTTCACGCAAAGCGCCTAAATTGTTCAGTGACGTCTCGCATAACCCCTTTCGGCGCAGTTCTCCATAGAAGTGCTATCACAGAGACAAGTAGACAGCCCATCCCTATCCACCAGGTAGGTGCACCGAATTGGCCGAGCTTCGTGAATATTAGAGCCACGATCAATAACATTAGGTGAGCAATAACCACAAGCCCGAGGCTATTCAGCAAGCCGGAGAACCTCATAAGCAATAGACAATCTGCCGCGACTCGCACCAGAAACGCCAGCGCCGCCCCCACGAGCCCACCATATTTCACCCCGACATAAAGCAGCACCAGATAGGGCAGGAGCTCTCCCAAATGGCACTTGGCGACGAGATCGGGGCGTCCGACTGCCCGAAGTTGCGAAAATGGAATTTGCGCGCATGAGTTCAACCAGAATGCAACGATAAGAATTTGAGCGGGTTCACCGGCGTGCGCTGCGAACTCGGGAGTGATCCACCATCCGATGAATGGCTTGATCGCGAGCACTCCTGCTAACGCAATGGGTGTGAGGGCACATATCAGTGTCTTCGAGGAGTCGATGACTAGTTTGCCGGCCGCTTCGGTCTGCCGCGAGGCGATGCGCGGGAACAGTGCCGCGGCAAGAGCCGCGGGTAAGACGACAAGGCGTTCAGTTAACTGGAAAGGTACTGCATACTGGGCGACTGCTCTTGCACCCAAGAACGTGGCTATCGCGAATCGGTCCAAGGCCACCATAAGGGGACCCACGATGGAGGACAGAGTCACCCAGCCGCCGAAACGAAGCAGCTGACCGGCGGTAATGCGCGACAGCACCACCCCGCCACTCGCCGGCACGTGAATAAAGCAGCGCCAAAACAGAACCAGAATAGTCAACGCACGCGAGAGCACAACCGATCCGATTAGCTTTGGTAGTTCGGGTCCCCACGCGAGCGCAACGAGCAGTGGCAGTGTCTGTGCAATAGCCGACCCGAGAACTCCGATGATACTGAGTTCCAGGAATTGGCTGCGGCCCTGCAGGGATCCGATCAGGACAGTAGATAGCGTTGCGACGGGCACCGCTGTCACCATCCAGGGAACGGCATCCACGAGTTCCGCCCGTAGTGCGGAATCGCTGACCAGATGATGCGCAGCATAGAGGGTTGCTGTCGAGAGTAAGATCCCCCCTCCGATGCCAAGTGCGGCATTCATCGCCAAAGCAGTCCAGAAAACCCGCGCACGTTTTGCCGGCATGCTGCGCTCGAGCGCCGCCATTCGTTGGCTTGCGGCTGTTCCAAGACCTAGATCGAAGACGCCGAAATAGCCGAGTAGCAGCCAAGTGAGTGCAAGCACGCCGTATCGCGCATCTCCGATCGCCTGCAGGAACAATGGGATCGTCGCCAGCGCCACCCCCATGGGAAGCAGAGCTCCCAAGAGATTATAGGATGTGTGCTTGCGAAGACTCATGGAGCGTTAAGTGCGGCCGAACTGTTGCCGTGGAGCCAGCCGCAGACCCTAGTTTGTGCTCCTGCCGTCACGTTGCTAACCAAGGATCTTAGTCACGGCACCCAACACTTGCGACACTTGGCCGTCCTGCATCTGCGGCCACAGCGGAAGGCTGAGCACCTCTTCGGCCATTCGCTCGGCCATCGGGAACGCTCCCGCACCAAAGCCTAGGTCGGCATAGGCGGCCTGGCGGTGCGGCGCGATCGGGTAATGCACTAACGTGCCGATTCCGCGCTCGGCGAGCGCTGCGGCCAATGCATCACGACGGGGGTGACGCACGACGAACAGGTGCCACGCCGGGGTCGCATGCTCCGGCACGCTCGGCAGAACGAGGCCGCTCCCGGACAGCGCCTGGCGGTAGCGGTCGGCAATGCGCGCACGGCGCGCGTTCCACTCGTCGAGATGCTCGAGCTTGACCGTCAGAACGGCCGCCTGCAGCGGATCGAGACGACTGTTCACGCCGCGCACCTCGTTCACATATTTCACCCTCGAGCCGTAGTTGCGCAGCACCCGCACCCGCTCCGCGAGTTCCGCATCGTTGGTCGTCACCGCACCCGCATCTCCGAGCGCGCCGAGGTTCTTGCCGGGATAGAAGCTCCACGCGACCGCATCCGAGTGCGCGCCCAGCCGGCGTCCCTTGTAGCGAGCGCCGTGAGACTGCGCCGCATCCTCCAGCACGCGGACGCCATGCCTCTCGCCAATCGCGAGGATCGGGTCGAGATCCGCCGGAAGGCCGTACAGGTGGACCGGCAGGATCGCCCGAGTGCGAGTTGTGATCGCCGCCTCCACCCGCGCAGGGTCGAGGTTATACGTCGCCTCGTCAGGTTCGACCGGCACGGGTACCGCGCCGCACTGGCTTACCGCCAGCCACGTCGCGATGTACGTGTTGGAGGGCACGATCACTTCGTCGCCCGAACCGACCTCCATCGCGAGCAACGCCAGGTGCAGCGCGTCGAGTCCGTTGCCAACGCCCACCGCGTGCTCAGCGCCGCAATAGTTTGCGAAGCGACGCTCGAACGCTTCCACTTCGGGTCCGAGGATGTACCAGCCCGACGCGAGCACGCGCGACATGGCCGCTTGCAGCTCCTCCTGCAGCTCCTCGCTGGCGACCTTCAGGTCGAGGAAGGGGATCATGTGCCGGCCCCCACCTCGGCCGGGGAGTCGCTCGCGATCCTGCGGACGACCTCCGCAAGCGAGTTGCGCCAATGTGGCATGGTGAAGCCGAAAGCGCGGGCGAACCGGCTGCTGTTGAGAACGCTGTTCGCGGGCCGGCGAGCCGGCGTCGGCCAGTCCGCTTTGCGGATGGGGCGGACCTCGGCAGAGCGCAGCCCGAGCCCTCGCGCTTCGTCCATGATGGCCACGGCGAAACCGTACCAGCTGGTCTCTCCTGCGTTCGCAAGATGATAGGTGCCCCAAAGGCCGCCAATGGCCTCGGCCGGATGCCGCCCGAGGACAGCCGCAATGCCATCGGCCAGGTCGAGAGCCGACGTCGGGCTCCCGCGCTGGTCCTCGACCACGGTGAGCACGTCCCGCTGCCGGGCAGCCGCCAGCATCGTCCGGACGAAATTACGCCCGAAGGGGCTGTACAGCCAGGCGGTGCGCAGGATCAGGTGCCGCGGGTTGGCGGCGCGAACGGCCTGTTCTCCCGCCAGCTTCGAGCGGCCGTAGGCGCTCTGCGGCGCCGTCAGGTCCGTCTCGCGATAGGCGCTACTGCCGCTCCCATCGAACACGTAATCGGTCGACAGCTGGATGATCGACGCGCCGACTTTCGCGGCAGCGCCCGCTGCCTCCCCTGCCGCCTCCGCGTTGATTCGAAAGGCGAGCGCCTCCTCGCTCTCCGCCTGGTCGACGGCGGTGTAGGCGGCTGCGTTGATCACCGCGTCGGGGCGTGCAGCGAGAATTGCCGCGTCGACGCTGCCGCGCTCGGTGAGATCCACCTCGGGACGGCCAGCGAACAGCAGTTCGTGGTCGACGAGCCGCTCCGACAGGCTGCGGGCCAATTGCCCATCGCGGCCGGTGACGAGAATCCTCATGCCGCCGTGCCGAGCCGTTCCCCGCCATAGCGGCCCTCGCGGATCGGCCGCCACCACCACTCGTTTGCCAGATACCAGTCGACTGTCTTGGCCAGGCCCGTCTCGAAGCTCTCCTGCGCACGCCAACCGAGCTCCCGCTCGATCTTCGTTGGGTCGATGGCATAGCGGCGGTCGTGGCCGGGGCGATCCGCCACGAAGCGAATGAGGCTGCGCCGTGCCTCACCGCCGGCCAGCGGCTCGCGTTCGTCGAGAAGGTCGCAGATGGTCTCGACGACCGCGAGGTTGGTGCGTTCCGCCCGGGCGCCAACATTGTAGCTCTCGCCGGGGCTGCCTTGGGTCAGCACCAGCTCGAGAGCCGCCGCATGGTCGTCGACGTACAGCCAGTCGCGGACATTCTCGCCGCGGCCGTAGACGGGAAGCTCGCGGCCCTCGAGGGCATTAAGGATGATCAGCGGCACCAGCTTCTCGGGGAAGTGGTAGGGCCCGTAGTTGTTTGAGCAATTCGACAGCACGGCCGGCAGGCCGTAAGTATGGTTCCAGGCACGCACAAAATGGTCGGACGCGGCCTTCGATGCCGAATAGGGCGACGACGGTGCGTAGGGCGTCTCCTCGGTGAACACGCCGCCTTCGAACGGCAGGTCGCCGAACACTTCATCGGTCGAGATGTGATGAAAGCGGAAGGCTTTGCGCGCTGCGTCCTCGAGGCTGCGCCAATAGTCGAGCGCCGCCTCGAGCAAGCGGAAGGTGCCGACCACATTGGTTTCAAGGAAAGGCGCCGGCCCATCGATCGACCGATCGACGTGGCTCTCGGCGGCGAGATGCATGATTCCCTCGATGCCATGCTCGTCAAGCACGGCACGGATCAGTGTGCCATCCGCGATGTCGCCCTGCACGAAGCGGTGGTTGGGCGCGCCCTGCAGGTCGCGCAAACTCTCCAGTGTGCCGGAGTAGGTCAGCTTGTCCACCGTCACGACCATGTACTCGCGCGCGACCAGCCGGCGCACGACCGCGCCCCCGATGAAGCCTGCGCCGCCGGTCACCAGCACCCGCCGCATGGTCAAAACAGCTCCGCCTGTTCGAGCAAAGGCGCCGCTTGGTCCTTTGGCGACAGGATCCACTCCTCCCGCGTGAGCGGCCATTCGATCCCGATCGCGGGATCGTCGGCGCGGACCGCTCGCTCGTGCGCCGCGCTGTAAGGCGCGGTCACGCTGTACTGGACGTCGGTGTCGGGCTCGAGCGCCAGGAAGCCGTGCGCGAAGCCCTCGGGAACCAGCAGCTGGTTCCACTCGCGCGCGGAGAGGTGCATTCCGAACCACCGGCCGAAGCTCGCGCTTGAGGAACGGATGTCGACCACCGCATCGAACACGGCGCCGCGGCTGACCCGAACCAGCTTGGTTTGCGCAAACGGCGGCAGCTGGTAGTGCAAGCCGCGCAGCACTCCGCGGACCGAGCGGCTGTGATTTTCCTGCACGAAGGCGAGGTCGAGGCCGGACTTGCGCCACTCGGCCTGGTTCCACACCTCGGAAAAGAAGCCCCGCTCGTCCTCGATCCGCCGTGGCCGGATCTGGAGCACGCCGGGCAGCGGCGTCTCGCGCACGTCAAGCATCTTTCAGCTCCCGCACGCGCCGCCTTAAGTAGGAAGCGTATTCCGTCCTACCGAGGCGATCCGCGCGCGCTTCCACCTCGGCGCCGCTCAGCCAGCCCTGCTCCAGCGCGATCTCCTCCGGACACATGATCTTGAGCCCCTGCCGATGCTCGATCGTGCGGACGAACGAGCTGGCGTCGTGCAGGCTGTCGTGCGTCCCGGTGTCGAGCCAGGCGAAGCCGCGGCCGAGCCGAGTGACGGTCAGTTCCCCGAGCTCCATGTAGGCGCGGTTGACATCGGTGATTTCGAGCTCTCCGCGAGCCGACGGGGTGAGCCCCGCGGCGATGTCGACCACCCGCTGGTCGTAGAAGTAAAGCCCGGTCACCGCCCAGTTCGACCGCGGCGCCGGCGGTTTTTCCTCGATCGATAGCGCGCGCCCGTTCGCATCGAACTCGACCACACCGTAACGTTCCGGATCTTCAACGGCATAGGCGAAGACCGTCGCGCCGCGCTCGAGCATAGCGGCGCTACGGACCACCTCGTTGAGGCCGGCGCCGTAGAAGATGTTGTCGCCCAGGATCAGCGACACCGGCCCGTCGCCGACGAAGTCGCGGCCGATAATAAACGCCTCGGGCAGGCCGCCCGGCTGCTCCTGCTCAGCATATGTCAGTAGAAGTCCAAACTCCGTACCATCGCCGAGGAGGTGGCGGAAGCGCGGCACGTCGACGGGCGTGGATATGATGAGCACGTCCCGGATGCCCGCCAGCATCAAAACGCCGAGCGGGTAGAAGATCATCGGCTTGTCGTAGACAGGAAGGAGCTGCTTCGAGACGGCCAGCGTTGCCGGAAACAGCCGGCTGCCGCTACCCCCAGCAAGAATAATGCCCTTCATCTGCTGACCAACTTCACTGCCAAGACCATATTAAAACCTCGCTAAACACCGATCGGCGCATGGGCAACGCCAGCCGGGGAAAGCTGTCTAACGATCATCCTGACGGATAGAAACGATACGGAACCCACCAAGCCGCATGCACTGCATAATTTAGCCACGTGAACTGCACCATGAAGCTGTACAGAACGACGAACGCAGCGCCGAGACCGCGAGTGGTGAAGATTCCCGCTATGCGGGGGAGAATTGCGAGTTGTAGGGGTAATAGATACAATGAAATACGATCGACTGCCGTGGTAGAAGGCAGCACGAACAAGAGAACTAGCAACGCCACAGACATGAGCGAGAAGTTACGCCAAATAAGTCTCTCTGACTCCTCGAATCTGAATCGATTTTTAAATAAGAAGAAAGCTACTGCAGGGATAGCGCACATTGTCACGCGGATGGCGGCGCCTTGTGAGGCGTATCTGGCCTCAATGTAGTTCACGATGAACCTCTTCGTCTCGCTTGCTAGAAACAGATCATAAAAGAGCGCTGTAACTGTACCAGCGACCAAAAAATTAATGAGTTTGCTGCGCTCTGTCGCCAGAGCGATCAGTGGGAAGGCGACCACGGCGGTTCTGTGGAACATGGCAGCGACTGCGACGTAAGCTGCGATGCGGAGCATCGACGCACCTTGCAGTCGAGATGCGAGCCCAGCCATCAACAGGCCAAGGGCAACCGCTTGGCGTGTATACCCCATTGCAACGACAATGACTAAATATGGCACCGCGACGACGAGTACCAACCACGGGTGCGGTTGAGTTTGCGCGAATCGAACTAAGCCGAAAGTGAAGATGGCCGCGCAAATTAGGTTGACCAGCCAAACCTCAGCTCCGAGGTTTCCCGCGAACCAATTAACGAACTGGTATCCAACCTCACCGACGGCGACAGCGTCGGAGAGGCTTTTGGTCGCTGTGTACCGGAACATTAGAACGTAACTGTCCCAGTCCGCTCCCACTCGGTAGCGGAGTCCCACAAGCGCGACGATCACGAGCCCCCCCAGCATGAGCGGGATAAACGGGTTCTGAGCGCCGGGGTGGCGGCCGTTCCTCGGTGTGTTAACGGCACTAGCCAACGCTGGGACGGCAAAGAAGGCGAAGAGAAGCCAATAGACGGCCATTTATGCTAATCCAGGAGTTCGATAGGCTAGGAAACCGAAGGCCGGCAACTTTCGAATGAGATGTGGAGGAGCTGCTAATGCCGCCCTCAACGGGTGGCAAGCGAGCCATTTCAGACGTCTGCCCCCGCTTCCCCTGTTGTTTCACTCACTCCGTACAACTTGGGCTGCAAGCGGGCGGTCACCATCAACAAAGTTGGAATCAGCATCGTCAACACCACGTCCTTGGCGCCTTCCGCCAGCTGGTGGGTCAGATCAGGCCATCTTTCGGTATGCATGTCGAGGACCTCGTTGGCGAAAACCACGGCCAGCACGCCGAGCCACGGAAGCCAGCTCGAGACCGGGCGCCGCGACAGCTTCGCCAGGGCAAGAAGTAATACAACCCCGAGAACCACATGCAACGCGTCCATGCTGGCGTTGCTGGCGTATTCCAAAAAGGTTTTAGCGTCGCGCCAGCGGGTGATGAGGGCCGAAAACATATTGCTGCCTTGCTTGAAAGCTCGACGGCACGGCGCCGAATGACGGTTGGAATCGCAATTTTGTCGAGATTGGCGAAACCTTAACCCTTTTTGGGTGTTCCCATCCCTAGCGCTCGTGTGGCGCAATTGGCTTACTATTGCGGGTGGCGCGGGGACAGACTATAGCCCGACCATCAAAATCAAACCCCTGGGCAAGGGAGACGGTAATGAGTTCCGGAAGATACAGGCCGATAGCAGCCGGGTTCGCGTCGATTGCGCTGATCGTGAGTTCGACAGCCGCGCAGGCTACTGCGACCACGGCCGCCGTTGCTCAGTCGACGCAGAGCGCGACCGCGATCAGCCCATGGGTGGCTTTGAGCGCGTTCGGCACTCCTGCAGCGGTTGCGACGCTCTGCAGCGCCGGCGCCGCGACCGCGGCCCAAGGCGCGGCAGTCGCCCAGGCGACTGGGCAGCAGGGCTGCGTTCTCCCAGTAACGGATATGGCTCCGGTTCCGGTCGTTGATACGACGCCGCCACCTCCGCTCCCGGTCGCTAGCGGAGGTATCGGCATCTGGCCGCTGCTGCTGGCCCTTGCCGGCATCGCCGCCGCGATACTGTTGCTGCGCGGGGATGGTGACGACGAGCCAGTCAGCCCGTAGGCTCAGCAGGCACTACCGAATTCAGGCCGCCCGCGCATTGCGCGGGCGGTTTTTTTAATCTCGCCGCTCACCTGCTCCGCTGCTTCGCGCCGGACGTTGCCCTGCTGCACGATTCAACCGCCTTCCAGATGGGCTCGAGCAAGGGAAACAGTGGCTCGGTTCCCTCGACGACCACGCGCTCTCCCGTCGTCGTCGCGGCGGTCACTCGAGCTCGCGTCGTCTGGCCATGGAGAGGAATGTCGTTTCCGGGGGCTGGAAGTTTCTCGGGCGCAACTTGGAGCGCGATCCGGGCAAGCCGCGCGATCGCCGTCCGCAAGCCGGCGCAGGATGATGCCCGGACCTCATGGAATTCGACGAGCGGGCCGTAGAATGCCGCGAGATCAGTATGCCGCTCGAAAATTTGTTTCAGCGTTTCGTCTGACGGCGGGTTTCTCGTCGCCGGGGCCGTCCACCCCTCCCGGGCGAGCAGGCGGGTGAGCATTTCGGGCCGGAAGCTGTCCTGGATGAGCGTGTCGCGCTCCCGACCATAGAGCGAACCGGGGACGAAGGCGTAGCGGTACCGGTAATCACATGTCCCGGCAGCCTCCCCGTCGAGGCTGTTCCCGGCACAATAACGATCCAACCTGTCCATCCGGATCGTCCCGAAGTCGTAATGGACGAGCTCGCTCTCGATTACGGTTCCCCAGAAGCGCTTGCCTTGCCATTCCCCCTCATTGGGCAGGGCCTTGACAAGGGCCGGCCTGCGGCCGCGGTCGATCCAAAGGTGGTAGACGCCGTAGATCGGCGGCAGGTCGTAGCCGTCGGCCTGCTGGGGCAGGCCGGGCGGATAGATCGCCGGCGGCGGTGGAGCGGCAAACGCCGATCCGCCCAACAGTGCCGCGCCGAAAAGTGTTCCTACCAGCCGCACTGCCGCCCGCGGTTCTGCTCAGCAAGCCAGCCCTGAAGCGGCGCGAAATATTCGAGCATCGGCCGCGCCGACATCTGCCTGGTTCCGGTGAACGCCTCGAGCGCGTCCGGCCAGGGCCGCGACTTGCCCATTTCCAGCATGGCGTTGAGGCGCCGCCCGACTTCGGCATTACTGTAAAAGGAGCAGCGGTGAAGCGGCCCGGTCCAGCCGGCCTGGCGGCACGCCGCTTCGTAGAACTGGAACTGCAGGATCCGGGCGAGGAAGTAGCGGGTGTAAGGCGTGTTGCCCGGAATGTGGAACTTGGCGCCAGGATCGAAATCGGCCTCGCTTCGCGGCACCGGCGGAGTGATGCCCTGATAGCGCAGGCGAAGATCGGTCCACGCCTGATTGTAGTTCGCCGGGGTCACCTGGCCGGAGAAGACTCCCCAGCGCCAGCGGTCGACCAGCAGCCCGAACGGAAGGAAGGCGACCTTGTCCATGGCCTGGCGGAGCAAGAGGCCGATATCCTTCGACGCCGGCGGAATCCGGCTGCGCTGGAGGAGCCCCACCTGGGCGAGATATTCGGGCGTGACCGACAGAGCGATCATGTCGCCGATCGCCTCGTGGAAGCCGTCGTTGGCGCTGTCCTTGTAGAGGAACGGCTGGTCCTTGTAGGCGCGCTGATAATAATTGTGGCCGAGCTCGTGGTGGACGGTGACAAAGTCGTCGGCGTTCACCTTGGTGCACATCTTGATTCGGATGTCGTCCTCGTTGTCGAGGTCCCAGGCCGAGGCGTGGCAAACCACCTCGCGGTCACGCGGCTTGGTGATCATCGACCGCTCCCAGAAGGTCTGGGGGAGCGGCGCGAAGCCGAGCGAGCTGAAGAAATTCTCGCCGGTCTTGACGATGCGCTCGGGCGTGTAATTCGCGCGGACGAGAAGATTGGTGAGGTCGTAGCCGATGTCGCCGGCGCCCGGCGGGGCGACGATGTCGTAGATTCCGCCCCATTCCTGGGCCCACATGTTGCCCAGCAGGTCGGCGCGGATCGGCCCGGTCGGCGGCTGCACCGCCGCGCCGTAGCGGGCACTGAGCTTGGCGCGAGTGAAGCAGTGCAGCTGGTCGTAGAGCGGCTTGACCTCGCCCCACAATTGGTCGGTCAGCGCCGCGAACTCGTCAGCCGGCATGTCATAGCCCGACCGCCACATGGCGCCGGTGTCGGCATAGCCGAGCTCGCGCGCGCCGGCGTTGGAAAGGGCGACGAAGCGCGTGTAGTCCTGACGCATCGGGCGGCCGACATTCTGGTGCCAGCTGACCCACATCTCCTTGAGATGCTCGGGGTTGCGAACCGTGCCCATCAGGGCCTCGAGCTCCACCCCTGGCAGCACCCGCCCCTGATAGGTGCCGCGGCCCTTGCCATATTGGCTCTGCAGCCCGGTCAGAAGGGTCGACAATTCGTCGGCGGCGCCCGGCACGTTCGACGCGGGGGCGACGATGCTCTGGCGCAAGATGTCGAGCTTGCGGCGCGTGTCGAACGACAGGCCGGGGACGCCCGCGAACTTCGCTGCTTCGTTGGCGAGTCGAACCTGGGCGGCGGTATATTCGGCCCCGGCCTTGGCGGCGAGCCAGTCGGTGTCCTCGGTGATGTAGGTCGCGTTCACCCAGGCGGCGCGGTTCACATAGAGGCTGAGGTCGGAAAGCTCCTTCTCGGCGCGGGCGACGAACGCGTCGGCCTCGACGGCACTGGTCGGCGCTTCCGGCGGCGGGGCGGCCTGCGGCGGAGCTTCGACGACCGTGGTCGCGGGGCTCAGGGCGTCGTGGGTGGCGCAGCCGGCCAGCGCGAGCGCCAGAACGGAAACGGAGGCGGCAAGCTTCATCGCGAAGATCCTCGCAGCTTACTGGGAATGGCTGGAGCTAAGCTCCGGCTTGTCCCGCCGGTCAAGCCGCTTCGATGCAGCGCCCTGCTCATTCGGCGAGGAAGCGGGCGACGGCTTCGCCGAGCTCTTCCCTGGTCACCGAGCTCATGTGCGTTCCGGGAACCTCGACCAATCTCCCGTCCGGAAGCGCGTCGGCAAGTTCGGCGGCCGAGCCGTTGTCCTGATCCTCGCTCCCGCACACCACGAGCGTCGGCATTGAGAAGGCCCCGAGCCATTCGCCCGGCGCATCCTCGAAGCTTTCGAGCAGATGGGCTGCGGCGATGCGGTCGACCTGCATGGTGCGCATGAACTGGATCGCCAGCCAGTAAGGATCGCCGCGATGGCTGGTATCGAACTTGTCGATCGCTTCGAGGAAGAAATGCTTGCGTCTCTCCCAGTCCTGCAGCCCCTGCAGCCCCATCCCGCCGAGGACCGCCTTGCGCGGCCGAAGCCCCTCGCCCACCCCCTGGACGGTAGTCCGCGCCCCCAAGGAAAAGCCGCCAAGGTCATATCCCTCAAGGCCAAGGTGGCCGACCAGCTCGTGCAGGTCGCGGGCGAGGATTCCGCGCGGATAGGCCTCGACCTCGTGCGGCCTGGCGCTGAGCCCATGCGCACGAAGGTCGGGCATGATGACGCGCAAGCCCTCGGCGGCAATGCGCTGGGCGTGGCCGAACTTGATCCAGTTCATCCCGGCGTCGGAGAAGAGGCCGTGGAGCAGGATCACCGCCCTCCCCTCGCCAGTCTCGCGCCAGGCGAGTTCGACGCCGTCCGACGCGGTCCAGCGGTGGGTGGTGGCCTCACTCATCCTTCGTTAATTCGCTTATTTTGAATTGTTTGGGTGCAATGCCCCTTGCCTACCTCCATGATCGCGCGCTCATTTTTAGTGGCACAGCTGATCGGTTATGTAGTCTGAACGCGGCTGCGATGGCGTCGGTGCCCGAGCGACCTGCTTAATCAAAATCCAGCGTTACCAGGTCAATTTCAGAACTTGCCGATCCGGCACTCCAAGGCAAAGAAAACTGGTCCAGGGCAAACCCCGGACCAGTTTTTCTTCGCTGTTCGACCTTAACCGCGCTCGGGAAGCGGTGGTGGAGGCGGCGGCGGAGGCGGCGAAACCGGGCATGGGTCGGTTGCCAGCACCACCGTGCCGTCTGGGCATATCCGAGTCTGCGGAGGCGGAGGCGGAGGCGGCGGAGGTGGAGGCGGAGGCGGAGGCAACGCCACAACTGGTGCGCCGAAGTTGAATATCAGGCTCGCGAGCAGCGAGTGCGAGCGCCAGCGACCGCTGGAGTCTATGAAATTCAGCCTACGTGTGTTGAAAAAACGATATTTCAGGCCGAGGTCTACATTCGGGCTGACAGCGGCGCGAAAGCCGGCGATCAGCTGCCAAGCGAAGGCCCTGTCAGCATCGCTGAAACTAATAGGGCGGGTCGATGCAACATCGGCACCGAGACTTACGCGAGCTATACCAATGCCGCCACCGCCATAGATGCCCCAGCCGTCGTCGTCGCCTAAATCGGCAAGTAGATTGACCATGGCAGAGCGCACTGTCCCGCGGCCATCGGCGTCGAAATCTCCGCCAGGTCCCGGCGATGTAATCCTCTGGTCGAGTCCCACCTCATCGACCGATGCACGCTTGTAGGCGAGCTCGCCCTCGGCGCGGAACATACCGAAATCGTAGCCGGCGACCAGGCCAACATCGAAGCCGGTACGGAAGTCGACCCGGACCGCATCCTCGATGGCGGTGACGCCATCGTTAAAATCGAGGTCCATATCTTTGACGCGCATTGGGCCGGCCTCGATGCCGAAATAGCCGGAGCCGTCGCGAGCGACGGCGGGCGTAGCCACCACCGTCGATGCGAGCGCCACCGCAATGGCAAGCTTGCGCATAAAATTCCCCTTTCAGTTGCGTCCTTTGGATGAACTGCAGGAACATATTATGTGACGGCCGATTGGCACGCAAGGCGGCGATTAAACCTGATGTTGCCCCCAATGCCTCAGCCGGCAGAACTTGATATAGCTTATGGTGCACGCGAAAAAATAGACCGCGGAGCAGGATCGCCCTTTCCCCCTGCCAGTCTCACCGCCCGGCGAGTTTTGCCCCCCGTCTGGCCGCAATTCGGCCGAGAGTAGCCGGCCCGTTGGAGGCGTGGCAAACTTCGCAAAGCTGAGGCTGGCTTGTATGAGGGCTCGCTCTGAGAAAATCTCGCAAGCGCAAGACCGCCAGTGCCATCTCGAGCTGGACCCAAGGCTGCTAATCATTTGATGAGTGTGCGAAGTGTCTTCCCCATGGAACGCACATCGTCACGAATATAACCAGGGCTTGCCTGCTCGACCTCTTCGAACAGCTCAAGAAGTTGGTACAACCGCCAGCGCGCGTAATTTACCAATAACTCTGCGCCTTCATCAGCCAGCAGCTCGCCCCGTTTGAGCCTATACAATCGTCGGAACAAGCTTCTTCCGGCCGCTCTGGTTCGGTTGTGGCCGCCCCCACGTCGATCGACCGCGAGTACGCCTGCCCCTTTCAGCGCCTGGTGCCACCCCTGCCGGGCGGCATTGACGAGGCGCTCTTCGTCCTTCGAGCGTCGTTCTTCGCCGACGTCCCTCTCAGTGTTTAAGCCAGCTTTATCTAATATGGACGCGGCAGCGGCACGTAAATCGTTCAGAGTGGCTGCATCCTTGGAGTGCGCGGATTCGAGTCGGCTGGCGATGACGGCAATATGGTACTCTCTACGAAGCATTTGCAGTTCATAGCGGCCGTTAACCGAATCACCGCCGCATCGTGTGTCGATCCCGCGAATGCGCTCTATGAACTCGCGTTTCAGCCTACTTGCCCTGGGCTCGAGGCTGGAACGTTCGGATGTTCGCGATTCTTTAGGCATTTCAGTATCATGCCCGGCATTGTTCCCTTTCGCAAATCCAGCTGAAAGGGCACCCGATGGCGAAGATTAAGAAGTCGAGATTACGTCGGAAATGATTTCTGCGGGCGCTGCCCCCTCTATCGCGATGTCCCACCTGAGATAACCGACGGACCTGACCGCCTGCGAGGTGCGCGATCGCACTCCACGCGGCGGCGCCAGCTGCCGGTAGCCGACGTTGAACGCGTCCGCGCTCCTTACTGCGGTTGCCAGTCGCTGGCAGTCTTTCGTCTGAACCTCCCTCGCCAGTCGCGCTTTTTGGGGACGAGCTGGTACTTTGCTGCGAGACTCACGACCCGATCAGCCGCACAAACAACAAAAACAAAGTCAAAAAAAGCGCCACGCTCAATAGCAATGCTTCCGGTTTCATTGCAGTCGTGAGTCCCAACTGCCTACGCGGTAGCTCGTTGAGATTACCCCGGTTCTAAAGACCGTGGTAGGCGCCATTGAAAGTATGGAGCATCATGCCGCGCATTCAGAATGCATTTTAATGGCTATCCTCTCAATGAACCTCGACAGACTTGAGATGATACTTATCAGAATCCTATGCTGGTACGTAAACGCACTTGGCCGCCGTCAAACGCTTTAGTGGTGTGGGCTGACGTTCCATATTCTGCGTTGAGGTCTACGCCGTTCAGTCTAAATGAGATTCCCGCCGAAGCAGAGAGCTGATCGTCAGAACCCGATTCTTCTCGGAGATCGAACTGGTCAAGCGGAGTATCTGAGTAACCAACTTTTTGTGAGTATGCGCTCCACGAACGGCGGCGGTATTCGAGCCGCAGGTTCGGAGAGAGCGTTCCACTGTAAACTGGAATGTCGAGCTGCGCCTTGCCCCCAACTAGCAACGTACTGGCACGACTATCGACGCGGCCGATCGAAAGCGCCATCGGATGTTCGCTCTCGATCTGACGGCCAAGCTTCACGTGAATATGATCGGCCCGGAGATAGGGCACGAGGTCAAGGGGCCCTACAATGAATCGTCCGCCAACGTTTAGCGCTGCAAATAGTGTGGTTCCGTCGCGAGTCGAACCAATTCGGCTATCGTCATTTGCGCCACGGACCGTGTCCATGCCCAACTCGGAATAACCCCCAAGCAGGTCGAAAATGATAAAAGGTTTTAAGCGTGCGCTGGCATAGCCCATGACGCTCTTGGCCGCTAGGCTGTTTTCCGTATGAGATCCGAATTCAGTTTCGTCGGTACCATATCCTACCGCAGCCCCAACAATGAGATCGTCGGTGACTCTAGCATCAATGCCCAAAGTTAGGCCTTTTGTCTCAAACCAGTTCCTGTCTGAATTGAAATCGATTGAGCCTGTGGCCCATCCTCTAAATAGGGCGCCATTATTGCAAACTTTCTCGGAGGCAGAGCTTGCAACGACACTGGCAGTAAGGTCGCCACTGTCATTTTGAGCGTTATGCTGCTTACCGGAGATGTAGTTCGTGCTCGGCTGAGCAGTTTTGCTCATCGTGATCCCTTGGTGTAGGCCACAGTCGAAGGTTGAATGTGCGGATTCCAGATGGCGCATAACGTTCGTCACCTGTGTTTCAGCGAGTCGCGTAGCGCCCTTAAACTGGGCGGTCAGAACATTCCTAAGATTCGTATCAGCTGTCGGCTGGGGCCGGGTGTTGACCAAAATTGTTACTGTGCCGACGTTCGAACTATGCCCGTTCATCCATGCGACGAATTTGAATCCGTCTGCTGCGGAGAATTCGGGTTTCGTTTGGTATGTCGCTACAGAACCGTTCAGCGTTACGCTTCCCTTGGAAGGTTCCTGGACAATTTCAAAGGTGAGGCCATTTGCAGTCATCCTGCTTAGGCCGGTTGTCTTTGAATTGCTGAGAATAACTAATTTTGAAAGGTCCACGGCAGCTTTGGCGGCATAATCGCTGTTCTCGGTGATAGTGATTGTGATGCTTGTCGATTCAGCCAGAATGGTTCCCACGCTGTCCGAGACGCTCAGACTATATTCGCGGCTGCCGCTGTTGCCGGCGCTGTCGGTCACCGTCACCGTGAACGTCGAGCTGCCCACCGCACTGGGAGTGCCGGACAGGAGCCCGCTCGTCGCCAGGCTC
>DATLWK010000007.1:0-141089 GCA_035576365.1 Sphingomicrobium sp.
GCGGAGCTGCGCGCGCTCGCCGCCACCCCCGTGCCGCCGCCGCCGGCCAATGCGTTGCAGGCAGGGCTGGCGCTGGTGGCTCCGCCGGTCGTCATTGGCCAGGCGGAAGCGGCCCGTACGCTAGCCGCCTTCAGGATCAGCTGCCCGTCTGTCGTCCGCCGCAACGACCAATCAGGCCTGACTCGGCCGGCCGACTGGTCGCAGCTGTGCGCGGAAGCGGCGACCGTCACTCCGCAGCAGGCGCCGGCGTTCTTCCGCGACAGCTTCGACTGGGTGCGAGTGGGCGAGGGGAAGGCGTTCGCCACCGGTTATTATGAGCCCGAGCTGGCGGGATCGCGGGTTCGCGTGCCGGGCGTGTACGACACGCCCATCTACCGAACTCCGCCGGATCTCGTGCGCTGCACCAGGCCCGACGGCGGCACCGGCCGCGGCCGAGTCGATCTGACCGGCACATGCGTGCTCTATTTCACTCGCGCCGAGATCGAGGACGGAATGCTTGCCGGCCGAGGGCTCGAGCTCGCCTGGGCGGCTGACCCGATCGAACTGTTCTTCCTCCACATCCAGGGATCGGGCCGGGTTCGCTTCCCCGACGGCAGCGTCATGCGCATCGGCTATGCCGACCAGAACGGCCGCGAATATATCGCCATCGGCCGGCTTCTGCGCGAGCGCGGCATCCTTCCGCCCGGCGGAGCGTCGATGCAGGCGATCGTCGCCTGGATGCGCGCCAATCCGGAGCAGGGCCGGGCACTGATGCGCGAGAACCCCTCGTACATCTTTTTCCGCGAGCTGACCGGCCCTGGGCCGCTCGGGGCGCTCAATCTCCCCGTTACCCCCCGGGCGACGGTTGCCGCCGATCCGCTGTTCGTCCCGCTTGGCGCGCCCGTATTCCTGATCATGGACCGGCCCGAGGCCAACGGCCTCTGGGTCGCTCAGGATACCGGCGGAGCGATCAAGGGCGCCAACCGCTTCGATACCTTCTGGGGCGCCGGCGTCGATGCGACGCGGATCGCTGGCGGAATGGCTGCCAACGGCCAGGCGCTGATCCTGCTTCCCAAGGGCAGTGTCAGCCGTGCGCTCGCTCGCCCCTGACGAAGCCGAGTTGTGGGCGCGGGTGACCGCGACCATCCGGCCCTTGTCGCGCGATCCGGTGGCCGCCGAACCCGTCGAAGCTCGAGAAATCGCACAATCCCGGCCGCCTTTGGCAAAGCCGAAGGGCCGAGTGCCGCGGCCGAGGGCGGGGAGAGCGGAACCGTCGTCATCAGTCCCGCCCCACCGGCACCAGACGCTCGACGGCAGCTGGGATCGGCGGCTCAAAAGCGGGGCGGTGGCGCCCGACCGGGTGGTCGATTTGCACGGCATGAACCTCGACGCGGCGTGGAGCGCGATCGACCGCGCTCTCGAGCAGGCGCGCGAGGCGGGCGAGAGGGTGCTGCTGCTGATCACCGGCCATGAGCGGCCCGGCGATCCGCCCATCGAGCGGGGCCGAATCCGCGCCGCCGTCCACGACTGGCTGGCGGCGTCGAGACATGCGGGCCGGATCGCCGCGGTCCGCGGCGCTCACCGGCGTCACGGAGGCGGCGGAAGCCTCTACATTATCCTTCGCCGCCGGTGAGATTTTCCACGGTTTATTAACCGCTCCAGTTTAACGCCGCTCACTGGGCCGGCCCATCGGCCGTCGTGCAGGGCGAAACTGCAGTTGATGAAAGAAAGCACCGCCCAGAAAATCAGCAACGTGCTGTTGTCCGGCGCGGCGGGAGCGGCGTCGTTCGTCTTCTCACTGTGGGCGTTCCTGTCGATCACGGAGCTCGACGGGAAGATCCTCGCCTCGATCACCGCCGGCACCTTCTGCCTGCTGATCAGCTACATCGCCTCGGAGCGGCCGAACAGCGAGACTACCCGCGCCATGGCGGCCCTGCGCGACCGCCTGTTGGCCGTCGAGGACGGGGACCTGGTGTCGCCGGCGCCGCCCCCGGTGCGCGAGACGATGCCCAAGCTCGCCGCCGCGGTCGATCGACTGTTTTCGGAAGTGCGCGCATCGATCGAGAATGCCCATGCGCTCGGCATGTACGACCCGGTCACGTCGCTTCCGAACCGGCTTCATTTCCGCTCCGAAGCCGACAAGCTTTTGGGCGAAGTCGCGCAGGGCCGCCGCTGCGCAATGCTGTTCGTCGACCTCGACCGCTTCAAGTCGGTCAACGACAACCTCGGCCATGCCCGAGGCGACCAATTGCTGATCATGGTCGCCAACCGCTTGCGAGTGGTGGTGACCGCCGAACTTACCGACAGCGTCTCGAAGCGCCCCTTGCTCGCACGCCTGGCGGGCGACGAGTTCACCTTATTCTTTCCCGACGTCCAGTCGGCGGCCGAAGTCGAGCGCGTTGCGAGGCGCATCGCGATGGCGATCGCCGAGCCGTTCGAGCTTTATGGGCACAGCGTCGACATCGGCGCCTCCGTCGGCGTTTCCATTTCCCCCGACCATGGCAGCAGCATCGAATCCCTGATGCGCGCCGCCGACATCGCCATGTACCGCGCCAAGTCGCTGGGCGGCGGCCAGCACTGCCTCTTCAACGAGGACCTGGCGGCCGAGCACCAGGCGAAGGTCGAAACCGAAAAGGCACTGACCGAGGCCGTTCAGCGCGGCGAGTTCGTTCTGGCCTATCAGCCGCAAATGAGCCTGGTCACCGGCGAGATCACTGGGGCCGAGGCGCTGCTTCGCTGGAACCACCCGCGCGACGGGCTGCGCCCGCCGAACAGCTTCATCCCCGTCGCCGAGCAGACCGGGATCATCAACGAGATCGGCGAATGGGTGATCACCGAGGTCGCCTCGGCTCTGGGTGGCTGGAAACGCGCCGGTTTCACCCGCCGCCTGGCGTTCAACGTCAGCCCGCGTCAGCTCGACCGCGCCGATTTCTTCCCCCGCCTTCGCCAGTCCTTCGTCGATCAGGACGTGCCGCTGTCGCTCATCGAGCTCGAGTTTACCGAGAGCGCGGCGATGGACGCGAGCGAGTCGGTGGTCCAGGAGATCGCCGCCCTGCGTGCTGACGGAGCGACGATCGCCATCGACGATTTCGGCACCGGCTATTCGAACATCGCTCGGCTGCGCTCGCTGCCGCTCGACCGGGTCAAGCTCGACCCTTCGCTGATCGCCGACATCGAAACCTGCGAGCAGGCGCGGGTGGTGGTGCAGGCAGTGGTGCAGCTGGTTCGCGGAGTCGGCTGCGAGATCGTCGCCGAGGCGGTCGAGACCGTCGCCCAGGCCGACATTCTGCGGGCGATGGGATGCGAAACCGTCCAGGGCTTCATCTTCGCGCAGCCGATGTTCGAGGACGAATATCTCGCCTGGATCGGCAATTCGGAGCGGAGCGCCAGGACGGTCGCCTAGGCGCCTACGATCTTTTTCAGGATGCGTTCGTAGATCCGCGACAAAGCGTGGATGTCCTCGGCCGCCGCGCTTTCGCCGACCTTGTGCATGGTCGCGTTGGGCAGGCCGAAGTCGACCACCGGGCATAGCTTGATTAGGAAGCGGCCGTCCGACGTGCCGCCGCTGGTCGACAGCTCGGGCGCAACTCCGGTTTCCTCGGCGATCGCGCTGACGACGACATCGTAAAGCGGGCCGGGCGGAGTCAGGAACGCTTCGCCGGAAATGCGCGCGCGAACGGCCGAGCCCGGCGCCTCGCGAGCGGCCACTTCCTCGACCATCCGCACCAGGTCGGCACCGCGATGCAGGTTGTTGAAGCGGATGTTGAGCTGCGCCGTCGCCGAGCCGGGGATGACGTTGCTGGCCGAGGTCGGGGTCGAAATCGCGGTAAACTCGAGGTTGGACGGCGGAAAGGCGTCGGTGCCTTCGTCGAGCTGGATCGAATCCAGGGCAGCGACAACTTTTGCGAGCTTCGGCACCGGATTGTCGGCTCGGTGAGGGTAGGCGACATGGCCCTGGGTGCCGGCGACGTCGATCCACATGTTGACCGAGCCTCGGCGGCCGATCTTGACCGTGTCTCCGAGCCGGTCGACCGAGGTCGGCTCGCCGATCAGGATCATGTCCGGACGGATCGCCCGCTCGTTTAGCCAGTCGATGATCCGCGGAGTGCCGTAGGTGGCATAGCCTTCCTCGTCGCCGGTGATGAGGAAGGACAGGCTGCCCTGGCGCTGCTCAATTCGCGAAACCGCGGCGACAAAGGCCGCGATCGCGCTCTTCATGTCATTGGCGCCGCGGCCGATCAGCCGCCCATCCTCGATTCGCGCCTCGAACGCATCGGCCGCCCAGCCATCGCCGGCGGGAACGACGTCGAGATGGCCGGCGAAGCCGAAATGCGGCGAGCCGTCGCCGCGGATGGCGACGAGATTCTCGGTCGGCCCGTCGGGCGGCTCGCCGAGCACCCAACGGTGAACGGTGAAGCCGAGCGGTGCCAGAGCCTGCTCGAGAATGTCGAACACGGCGCCGCTCGCCGGAGTGACGCTCGGGCAGTTGATCAGCGCGGACGCAAGCGCGATGGGGTCGATCGACATTGCGGCCGACTAGCAAAGGAAATGGACATGCCCAAGGTCGACCTCGACAGCATCGAACAGACCAACCGGACCGGCTATCCGCCGCCGTTCGACCTCCAGGTGCAGGGGCGCTTCTACCGGCGCCTTGCACCGGCAACGGGGCTGACCGACTTCGGGGTCAGCCATGTCGTGCTCAAGCCCGGCGCCTGGTCGAGCCAGCGCCACTGGCACGACGGCGAGGACGAATTCCTGGTGATGCTGTCCGGAGAAGCGATTCTGGTCGAGGATGAGGGTCGAACCGTCCTTCGCGGCGGCGATCTTGCCGCCTGGCCCAAGGGCACCGGCAACGGCCATCATTTGATCAACGAAGCTGACGAAGACTGCGTGTTCGTCGTCATTGGCGGCGGCACCCGCACCGGCGGCGGCTATTCCGACATCGACATGCTGTTTACTTCAGACGGCCGTTATACCCGCAAGGACGGAACTCCATATTGATTATTGCCTTTTCGCCGGCTGCGGGGCCGGTTGCATGTCTGCCAGAAAGCGCGTGTTCTGACCCCAGCCGATCCGCCATTGACCTTCGGACTTTGTTAGGACCAGCATCTTGCGGCTGCGGACCGACCTGTCCGGATACCGCGCATCTCCGGTGAGTGTGCTCTGGAATCGAACCACCGCGGCGTCTGGTCCGATGAACACGAGCTCCTCGAGCTGCTCGCGCTGGATGCTGTTGCGATAGACGGTCTTGTGCACTTCGTTCATCCCGGCTTCGAATCGGGCTCGGCCAGTCCACACCTCACCTGTCCACAATACCCACACCGCGTCCTCGCGAAACAGCGACGCCAGCGCGTTCATGTCATGCGTGTTCCACGCCTCTTCCCAACGCGTCAGCATCTGCAGGATCTCAGCCCGGTCAGCGGGGCGATCCTCCGCTACAGTGGGGGCTGAAAGGAAAGCGGCGACGGTCAGCGCAATGATGGCAACCAATCCGCGAAGCTGCGCTCGACGTGAAGCCATGGTTCACCTCCAGGGATTCTGCATAGACTGGAATAGCGGTGAGAGCAGCGGGCTGCCAGCGCGTCACGCCGCCGCGCTCTCATATTGCTCGATGACCCACGGCTCGTCCTGTGCCTTGTCGATCCATTCCTGGACGTGGTCGTGGGACAGCACGGCCTTCATGTAGAGCGCGGCGAAGGGCGGCACCTGCACGCCGTAGGTGATGAAGCGGGTGACGACCGGCGCATACATCATGTCGACCGCGCACCAGTCGCCGAACAGATAATCGCCGGTCCCGCCGAAGCGCGCCCGGGCCTGGGCCCACAGCTGAAGGATTCGGTCGATCTCGGTTCGAACCTCGTCGGTCAGATCCTTCGGCGGATAGGTGCGCCGGACGTTCATCGGCAGGTCGCGGCGCAGATTGGCGAAGCCCGAGTGCATCTCCGCTGCCATCGACCGGGCCATGCCGCGGGCATGCTCGTCGTCGGGCCAATATTTGTCGCGCCCGCAGCGGTCGGCGAGGAACTCGACGATCGCCAGGCTGTCCCAGACGACGCAGTCGCCGTCCCACAGGATCGGCACCTTGCCGAGCGATGGCGCGAACTCGTCGCCCTGCCGCCGCTTGTCCCATTCGGAATCGTAGAGCGGCACGACATATTCCTCGAACTGCTCGCCGGACTGCCTGACGGCCAGCCAGCCGCGCATCGACCAGCTCGAGTAGGCGCGGTTGCCGATGATGATCTTGAGCAAGGCGTGCGCCCTCCTACGATGTCGCCGCTTCGAGGATCAGAGTTCTTAACTCGGCGATGCCCATGCCGGTTTCGCCCGAGGTGGCGATAAGGCGGGGATGGGCGGCCGGGTGAGTCCCCGCCTCGGCCGAGGTGGCAGCGACGACCTCCGAAAGAGCGCTCGCCTTCACCTTGTCGGCCTTGGTCAGCACCAGATGGTAGCCGACGGCGGCAGCATCGAGCATCTGCATCACCTCGCGGTCGACGGGCTTGAGCCCGTGCCGGCTGTCGACGAGGATCAGCGCCCGCTTTAGCACTTGGCGTCCCCGAAGATAGTCGTTCACCAGAAAGCGCCAGCGCTTGACCATGTCTTTGGGCGCTTCGGCAAAGCCGTAGCCCGGCATGTCGACCAGCCGGATTTGCGGCGGCTTTCCGACGTCGAAGAAGTTGAGCTCCTGGGTTCGCCCAGGCGTGTTCGACGTCCGCGCCAGCCCCTTGCGATTGGTCAGCGCGTTCAGAAGAGAGCTCTTGCCGACGTTCGACCGGCCAGCGAAGGCGATTTCCGGATACTCTGCTTCCGGAAGATATTGCAGGCCCGGCGCCGACTTCAGGAACTCGACCGGCCCGGCAAACAATTTGCGGGCGCGTTCGCCTAGCTCGGCCTCCTCCTCCACGTCAGGTCGTCGCCGGATGGGTGTCGGAGAAGTGCAGCCCGTAGCGGCGGTAAAGCAGCCACTGCTGGCCGATGGTGAGGATGTTCGAGACCACCCAGTAAAGCTGCAGGCCGGCGGCGAAAGGCGCCATGATCACCACCATCACCCATGGCATGATCGAGAAGATTTGCTGCTGCACCGGGTCCATCGGCGCCGGATTGAGCTTGAATTGCAGCCACATGGTGAAGCCGAGCAGGATCGGCAGGATTCCAATCAAGAGGAAGCCGGGCGGGGTGAACGGCAGCAGGCCGAACAGGTTGATCGGAGTCAGCGGATCAGGCGCGGACAAGTCCTTGATCCACAGCATGAATGGCTGGTGTCGCATCTCGACCGAGACCAGAAGCACCTTGTAAAGTGCGTAGAAGATCGGGATCTGGAGGAGGATCGGCAGGCAGCCGGCCGCAGGGTTGATCTTTTCCTGCTGGTAGAGCTTCAGCATCTCCTGCTGGAGCTTGGGCTTGTCCTCCTTGTAACGCTCCTGGAGCGCCTTCATCTTCGGCTGCACCTTGCGCATCGCCGCGAACGACTGGAACTGCTTTTGCGCAATCGGGAACAAAAGCAGCCGGACGAGCAGCGTCAGGCCGATGATCGCCACTCCGAAATTGCCGATGTGATTGAACAGGAAAACGAGCACGTCGTAGATGGCGATCATGAACCAGCGGAACCAGCCCCAGTCGATCGCTCGGGACAGTTCGGGGATTCCGGCAGCTTCGTAGGATTTGAGAAGCTCGAACTCCTTGGCGCCGGCGAACAGGTGGGTCTCGGTGGCGATTGCCTGGCCGGCAGGAACGATGGTCGCCTCGCCGAGATAATCCGCCTGGAAGGCTCCGGCCGGAGCCTTGCGGAAGCTGGCGCTGATCGCAGCGTTTCCGGCCGGAGCGAGCGCGGTCAGCCAATATTTGTCAGTGAAGCCAAGCCAGCCGCCGCGGCTGTCGAGGCGCTCGCCGGGACCCTCTTCGAGCGTACTCCAGTCGATATTGTAATTGGCCGCGCCGCCGAGATAGCCGATCGGTCCGACGTGCACCGTCCACCAGTCGGGGTCGGGTGAGCGCTCCGCGCGGCTGATGAGCGCGTAAGGCCGCACGGCAATGGCGCCGCTGGTCGGATTGGCGACCCGCTGACGGACCGTGAAAAGATATTCTTCGTCGACACTGACGATCAGCTCGAACCGAACGCCCTGCGCGCTCGACCAGCTCAGGGTGACGGGCGCGCCCGGCGAGACGACAGGCGCGCTCGCGGTCCATTCGGCATCGGCCGGTGGCGCTTCGATCCCCTCGCCGGCCCAGCCGAAGGTCGCGAAATAGGCGCCCCGTGCCCCGGCCGGCGACAATAGCCGCACCGGCGGCGAGTTCCGGTCCATCGTCTGCCGCTCACGAACGAGGACGAGGTCGTCGACGCGCGCGCCGCGAAGGTTGATCGATCCCTGGAGGCTGGGCGTGCGAATCTGCACCCGGGGGGTTTCGGCGAGCACCTGGGCACGGTCGCGCATCGCCGCCGGAGTTGTCGGCACCGGGCTCGCCTGAACGTCCTCGCGCGGCTTGACCTGGCCGTTCTCGACCTTGGGCGGCGGGTTGGACGGGAGGAAGCTTTCCTGAAGGAAGCTCCAGGCGATCAGCACCAGGGCCGAGAGCAGAACGGCGAGAATCAAATTGCGGTTGTCGTTCACGTAATTCTGATCCTCGACATCATGGAACCGGGTCGTAGCCCTGTCCCCCCCAGGGGTGGCAACGGCAGATTCGCTTCACGGCCAGCCAGCTGCCGCGAACGGCCCCATAGCGTGACAATGCCGTGATCGCATAGGCCGAGCAGCTCGGCTGATAGCGGCAGCTCGGCGGAAGGATTTTGGAAGGCCCAAGCTGCCAGCCGCGAGCGACGAGGATGAGAAAGCGTGCCACCATCAAAGCGTCATTGCGAGCGAAGCGAAGCAATCCAGTGTGGATCGCTTCGTCGCTGCGCTCCTCGCGATGACGAAAGAAGTCACGGCCGCGCCTTTTCCAAAGCGCGGACAAGGTCCTGGCGGAGCAGGGTGAAGTCGCGCTCAATGCCGCCCGATCGCCCGATCATCACGTGATCGGCACCGGCGTGGCCTTTGGCAGGGATGATTTCGCCGGCAAGCGCCCGGAACCGACGTTTCATCCTATTGCGGACGACCGCCTTGCCGATTTTCTTGGTGACGGTGAAACCGACGCGCTTGCTCGGGTCGCCGTCCTGACGGTCGCGGACCAGGAGCACGAAACCGGGGGTCGCGGCCCGCCGGCCGCTGTTGGCGGCGAGGAAATCTGCCCGCTTCTTGATGACCGCTAGCGGCCTTACGCGCTCAGCTTGTTGCGTCCGCGCGCTCGGCGAGCGTTCAGCACCTTGCGGCCGCCCGGGGTTGCCATGCGGGCGCGGAACCCGTGCCGCCGCTTGCGGACCAGATTGCTCGGCTGGAAGGTGCGCTTCATCGCTCATGCCTCAAAATTCAAAGAAAAAGGGCCGCCGGTGGCGGCAGCCTCTAATCGAGCGGGCGGATACGGGAGGCTCCCCGCAAAGTCAATCCGCGGACGGGGAAATGCGCGCCTGTTGCCGCTCCTTGCGCAGCCGTTCGCGGCGGCGGGCGCTGCGCCTTCGCAGCCCCCAGTCCATCCAGCGGCCGGCCTTTGGCTGCCAGCGCTTGAAATGCACGTAGCGGCGCTTGGCCCACTGGCTGGTCTTCAGCACCAGCCCGAGGCCGATGCCGAAGACGATCACTCCGCCAGGCCCAGGGACGACTCCGGCGACTGGCGAGAGGATGATCATCACGACGCCGGTGATGAACAAGGTCCATTGCGCCACTGGCGTGTCGAGGAAGCCGTTCCATTGCTCGCGGCTGATCATCAAGCCGATGTGGCTTCACCGGCCAGCGACCGCAAGGCTTTGCGGAGCAACGCAACGGCGCTAGCATGTGTCCTGCCGAGCTAGGGGGACGTCTGACCGCAATTGGTTGTTCGGATCGAGGGCCGCGCTGAATGGCCGCGACCGTCGCCACCGTCGCTTACCTCGGGCTCGAGGCCCGGGCGGTCGAGGTGCAGGTGCAGCTATCCTCGGGCCTTCCGGCCTTCGTCATTGTCGGCCTCCCCGACAAGGCGGTCGCCGAAAGCCGGGAACGCGTCCGGGCGGCAGTCGCCGCCATTGGCCTTGCGCTCCCGCCTAAAAGGATCACGGTGAACCTGTCTCCGGCCGACCTGCCAAAGGAAGGTTCGCATTACGACCTGCCGATCGCGCTTTGCCTGCTGGCGGCGATCGGTGCGGCCGACGCCGAGGCGCTGTCGCATTTCGTCGCCGTTGGCGAATTGTGCCTCGACGGCCGGATCGCCGCCTCGCCGGGAGTGCTGCTGGCGGCGCTCCATGCGTCGAGCGAGGACAAGGGGCTGATCTGCCCGGCCGCCCAGGGCAGCGAAGCCACCTGGGCAGGTGAGCTCGAGGTGATCGCCGCGCCCGACCTGTTGGCGTTGCTTGCCCATCTCAAGGGTTCGACTCTGCTTCCGCCGCCTCCCGAGGCGGAGGCCGAAACCGCCGGGGCGGGCCCGGATCTCGCTCAGGTCAAAGGCCAGGAGGTGGCCAAGAGGGCGCTAGAGATCGCCGCCGCGGGCGGCCACAACCTGCTGATGAGCGGCCCGCCGGGCGCCGGCAAATCGCTGCTCGCCGCTTGCTTGCCGGGCATATTGCCGCCGCTTGAGCCGGCCGAGGCGCTGGAAGTGTCGATGGTCGCCTCGGTCGCAGGCGAACTCAACGGCGGCCGAATCAAGCGCACCCGGCCATTCCGATCGCCGCACCATTCGGCGTCGATGCCGGCTTTGGTCGGCGGCGGGCTGCGAGTGCGGCCGGGCGAGGTCAGCCTCGCGCATCTCGGCGTCCTGTTCCTCGACGAACTTCCCGAGTTCCAGCGCGCGGTGCTGGATTCGCTTCGCCAGCCGATCGAAACCGGAAGCGTCAGCGTCGCCCGAGCCAACACTCACGTCACCTTTCCGGCGCGGGTGCAGCTAATCGCGGCGATGAATCCCTGCCGCTGCGGCCATCTCGGCGACCCCGCGCTCGCTTGCAGCCGAGCGCCGCGGTGCGCCGCCGATTATCAGGCGAAGGTGTCGGGCCCCTTCCTCGACCGCATCGACCTTCACGTCGAAGTGCATGGAGTCTCCGCCGCCGACCTCACGCTGCCGCCGCCGGCCGAGGGCAGTGCCGAAGTCGCGAGAAGAGTCGCTTTGGCTCGAAGGGTTCAGTCGGGCCGCTACAATGGCGCCGGGGTCCGGACCAATGCCGAGGCGGACGGCGAACTTCTCGACAGGGTGGCGACGCCCGACGAGCCCGGCCGAAGGCTGCTTGCCGACGCGGCTACGGCGATGCGCCTGTCGGCCCGCGGCTTCCACCGCGTGCTTCGTGTTGCCCGCACCATTGCCGATCTTGCCGGAGCCGATCAGGTCGGGCGAATCCACGTCGCCGAGGCGCTGAGCTACCGGCGGCAGGCGCCGCGCAATTGATTGCCGCCGCCTTAGGTCCTAGCTAGCGGCTTGCGACAGGGCCCCTGTGGCGGAATGGTAGACGCGCTCGACTCAAAATCGAGTTCCTAACCGGAGTGTCCGTTCGAGTCGGACCAGGGGCACCAGCATAGCGAGGCACGAGCATGGCCGACCGCATCTTCCAGACCTATGCCGATTTCTGGCCGCATTATCTGCGCGAGCATGCGCGGCCGCGGACCCGCGCGCTTCATTATGCCGGAACCGCGCTGGTGATTGCCTTTGCTTTCTTGCTGCTTGCGACGGGCAACGGGTGGTGGCTGCTGGCGATGCCGCTTGCCGGCTACGGCTTCGCCTGGGCAAGCCATGCTCTGGTCGAGCGCAACAGGCCGGCGACCTTCACCCACCCGTGGTGGTCGCTGATTTCCGACTTCCGCATGTTTTTCCTGGCTATCGGCGGGCGGCTCGGGCCGCATCTCGTCGCCGCAGGGGTTGAGCCGAGGCGAAACGCCTAGTCTAGTCCTGAACGACGATCGGCACGGGTCGCGGAAGGTCGATCTGGAACTCGCGCGACTGGTTCTGCGCCATTTGCTGGAACCATTGCGGGCCTTCCCACGCCCCGCCGGCCTTGAGCAGCAGTTCGGCGAGCTGGATGACGACGTCGTTGGCGACCCGGATCGAGCCATGCGACGCCGCCTTTCCAAGCGAGCTCAGCTCGTTCGTGCCGTGAATCGTGTTGGGCATCCGATAGACGAGCCGCGCGCGGCCCATCGGATTGTCCGCCGCGCCGGGGGCTTTGCGCTCCTCGTCCTTCGCCCATTCCTCGTCCTTGGGCGGGATCCATTCGGGATTGAGGTCAACCCGGTGGATCTCCCACGATCCTGTCGGCGTCGGCCATTCCCGCGTGCCGACCGACACGTCGTGGGCGTGAATCACTTGCTCGCCGTTGAGCACCCGGAGCTGCCGATCGCTGACGTCCACGAGGAACCGCAGCTGCTGGAACTCGCGCGCCGCCTGTTCGCGAATCTGAGCGAGCTGCGCCTGCTGCTGCTGCTGCTGCTGGGTGGCGGCCTCGTTGGCGGGGTTGGCTTGGGAATCATCGCGGACCGTGAACTCGCAGGCCGAGACAAGCGCAGCCATTGCCGCGACTGCGGCCAACCTCGTAACTCGCAAGGCAATTCTCCTCTCGGGCCAGTGAACGAGGAGGTGCCGCCTTGGTTGCGTTTCGCCGCTGGCGGCGGTGCAGGAGCGGGGGTATGCTGGCTTCGATGGACGCGCGGACGGGCAAGAAGGGGGAGGTCGCACCGGTCGAGGTGCCGCATGCGTTCATCGAGAGCAGCGCAAAGCGCGACCGCCTGCTTGCCTCGATCGCGCTCCTCGCGGGGCTCGGACTCATCGTCGCCTTGCCATTCGCGCTGAGGGCAGGGGCCGAATTCTTCCTCCCCGTGACGGCAGCGATGGTCATTGCCATCACTCTCGTGCCATTGCTCGAATGGCTCGAGCGGCGGGGAGTGCCGTCCAAACTGTCGGCGCTGCTGTGCGTTCTGATTTTCCTGACGATCGCTATATTCGCGGTCGCCTCGATCGTGCTTCCGGCGATCGACTGGATCGCTCTGTTCCCGGAACGGATCGGCCGGGTTCGGGCCGCGCTCGAGCCGGTGCTCGACCTCTACAAGGAGCTCGAGCGGTTCATCGACCGCACATTCTCGCAGATCGCAATCGCTCCCGACAGCGGCCGGACGGTGCGAATCGAAACGCCCAATTCGATGCTCGGGCTGATCACAGCCTCGGCGCCGCACGCCATCATCCAGCTGTTCTTCGCGCTTCTCGTAATCTTCTTCTTCCTCGCCGGCTGGACCGCGATGCGCAAGCGCACGATCGTCAGCCGCGGCAGCTTCGAGGGTGCGCTGACCACTGCCCGGGTGATCCAGCAGGTGGTGGACGCGACCTCGACCTATATCGGCACGATCACCATCATCAACGTGACTCTCGGGGCGCTTACGGCGCTGGTGCTGTGGCAGCTCGGAATGGACTCGCCGATCATGTGGGGCGGCATCGTCGCGGTGCTCAACTTCATCCCCTATCTCGGGCCCATCGCTTCGGCGATCCTGCTGTTCGTCGGCGGGCTGATGACCTTCGGCGACGCGTGGGCGGCGCTTGTGCCGCCGGCGATCTTCACCGCGCTTCACATGATCGAGGCCAACGTCGTCACGCCGATGATCGTCGGCAAGCGCCTGACGATCAACCCGCTGGCAATCCTCGTTTCGCTCGCCTTCTGGACCTGGGTCTGGGGCACTACCGGGGCTTTGCTGGCAGTGCCTCTGCTGATCATCATGAAGACCGTGTTCGCTGCGGCCGGCACGCCCGACATCGCCGGCTTCCTGTTCGAGCATGGGACGCTGACTCACGCCGGAGAGCATGAGGACGACGACGAGCAGACGGTTGAAGAAGCGGCCTAGCGAACACAAATGGGGACTGGCCGCGCGTCGTGTTGACACTCCCATGAGCGTCACCTAGGTGCCGCGCCACGCCAGAACGCGGGTGTAGCTCAGTCGGTTAGAGCGCCGGCCTGTCACGCCGGAGGTCGCGGGTTCGAGCCCCGTCACTCGCGCCATTTCACAAAACGAGGGTCCGGGCCCGCCGGTTGGCGGGACGCTAGTCGTGCGCCTCATTGACTCCCGACGAACCGCCGGTGCCGCGCTCGATGACCGGCGCCGGTCGGCCGAGCGGCTTTTCCTGCTCGGCGACCACTCCGCCGCTCAGGGACCAGCGCAGATTTTCCGACGCGGAATGCTTTTCGACATAATCGAGCCGCGGCGCGGCCTCGACCGCTTTTCGGGCGCTGGCGAGGTTGAATCGGATGGTCGGCCGAGTCTCGCCTTTGCCGGCGGCAACCAGCTCGGCGCCCGGAATCGTCGCGGCGGCTTCAGCCGCTGTCACTTCCTGCTTCTGAAGCTCGGCGAGAGCGGCCGCGGCGCGCAGGGCGGCAGCATCAGGCTCGCGGCCGGAATAGCGCTGGGTGAAAGCCGCGGGGCGGCCCCATCCGCCTGTCCAGCGATAGAAGATATGGGTCCCGACGACCGCATTCTTGACCAGGCTCGATGCCCAATAGGGGACGACGTAATTGGCGTGATAATGGGTCGCCCAGCCGACCGGCTTGTGGACGAAGCCGGCGAGCGCCGCCTGGGCGGTCGCTCGCGCCCGCGCCCAGCCCGAAGCGCTCGGCTGACGCCGGAGCGATCCGTCGCAGGTGAAGGTGAACTGGCAACCCGTGGTCCTCGTCGATCCCTGGTAAACCACTTCGCAGACGCTGGCCGGGAAGGCGGGGTGGCGAACCCGGTTGAGAACCACCTGAGCGACCGCTCGCTGGCCATCGATGCTTTCGTTGGCGGCTTCGTAATAGACTGCGCTCGCGAGGCATTCGAGCGCCCTCGCCTGGGCCGCGGCCTCGGCGCCGCGAAGGGCGAAGGCGCGAGCTGACGGATTGGGGCCGGAATCGAGGGGAATTGCGGCATTGAGCGCGACTGCGTCCTCGACCTCGAGATCGCGCACCAGTAGCGGCGGCGGCGCCGGAGGAACGTCCGCCCTGATGGAATTGCCGGTCCCTCGCTGCAGTCCCTCAATGGTGGGTGTCGACCACGCCGACCCGGCCAGCGCCACCGCGATGATAAGGCCAAGCGTGCCGAGCCCGACGGCTTCTCGCGGATGGGCGCGGCACAAGCGCACCACGCGGTCGCGCGCGGACGTCAAGGCGAAGGAGCTGGACATAAGGCCGGGTGCTATAGTCACCTAATACGCCTGGTTCAATCGCTAGGGCTTTGCGAAACCGTCCACCGGCCGGTCTCGGACCAGCGCACAAGCGGCTTCAACGGCACGATCCAAGCCATTCCCATCACGAGGTAAAACAGCGCCTGAACGAGTATCGGGAGCGTTCCGACCGGGCCAGCCAGTGATGCGACGAGCGCTGCCCAGACTGCGATGAGCAGTAGGATGAGTGCGGTCGCAATCAGCTTGCGTGGCGATGGGGACTGGGGGTCGGGCATGTGGGTCCGGATGTGAGGAACGCTTTCGCGCAGGACAAGGGTGCATCGCGGCGCCTTGGCCGTTGGCCGACGCCAGACGCCCGGCGGTCGAAAGCCGCCAGGGGATGGTGGCAGTCGCGCCCCAAGGCGTTAAGACGACCGAGAACTCGCATCGAAAGGACCGGCCTTGAAGCTCCCATTTTCACTTGCTGCTTTGTTGTTGGCATCCACCGCAGCCTGCACGGCCGTGCCGCAGCCTTTCCAGCCAGCCGTTCCGCTCGCCGCTGCCCCAGAGGCTCCGGTTGTCGATCCGGCGGCCGAAGACCAAAGGCTCACAGCCTTCCTCGATGCCGCTTTCGAGGAGCAGGCCGCGGGAAGCCCGCAATTCCTCACCGCGCTGGGACGAAAGGACCAGTACGACCGGCTCAACGATTATACCGACCAGTTCCGGCAGCAGGGCCTGGCGCTTTCGCAGCGGCACCTGGCCGAGCTTCGTGCCCAGTTCGATCCGTCACGTCTCAGCCCCGCAGGCCGGCTGAGCTATCGCCTGTTCGAGGAAGAGGTCGAGCAGAGCGTCAGCAATTTCCGCTGGCGCTGGCATAGCTTTCCGGCGAGCACCAACGGAAGCCCGACGGGCTCACTCCCGGTGTTCCTTATCAACCAGCACCGAGTCGCCAGCGTCGCCGACGCCGAGGCCTATATTTCCCGGCTTCGCGAGGTCGAGCGGGTGATGAACGAGATCACGGCGAACATGCGCTACCAGGCTCAGCAGGGGATCGTCCCGTCGCGCTTCAACTTCGCGCCCGTGCGGTCCGATGCCCGGCGGGTGCTGGCCGGGGCGCCGTTCACTCGCGGCAACGACACGCCGGTATTCGCCGATTTCAAGTCGAAGGTCGAGAAGCTGGACGTGCCAGCGGCGGAAAAGCAGCGGTTGATCGCCGAGGTCCGTGAAGCCCTCACCGGCCCATTCCAGCGCGGCTACCGAAGCTTCTTGGCGACGTGGGACGCGATCGAAGCCCAGGCAAGCGGCAACCGCGGCGCCTGGGCCCTACCGGAGGGCGAAGCCTTCTACGCCAACCGACTCCGGCAATCGACGACCACCGACATGACGGCCGAGCAGATTCACCAGATCGGACTGCAGCAGGTGGCTCGGATCCACGGGGAGATGGAGCGAATCAAGACCCAGGTCGGATTTGCCGGGACGCTCCAGCAATTCTTCCGCCACATCATCAGCAGCCCGGAGTTCAAATATCCCAACACCGAGGCTGGCCGGCAGCAGTATCTCGCCGATGCCCGGCGATACAGCGACCAGGTGATGCAGGTCGCCCCGCAATGGTTCCGGCGCCTGCCCAAGGCGGCGCTCGAGGTCCGTGCGGTCGAGACCTGGCGGCAGGAGACTGCGCCGGTCGCGTTCTACAACAGCCCCTCCGAGGACGGATCGCGGCCCGGCATCTATTATGTGAACCTCGCCGACATGACTCAGGTGCTCAAGCCGCAGATCGAGGCGATCAGCTATCACGAAGGCGCTCCGGGCCACCATTTCCAGATCGCTCTTGCGCAGGAACTGCCCGACGTGCCGAAGTTCCGGCGCTTCGGCGGCTACGGCGTCTATGCGGAGGGCTGGGGCCTATATGCCGAGGGGCTGGGCAAGGAGATGGGCTTCTATCAGGACCCGATCTCCGAGTTCGGAATGCTCTCGACGCAATTGTGGCGAGCGGTCCGGCTGGTCGTCGACACGGGCATCCATTCCAAGCGCTGGTCGCGCGAACAGGCGATCCAATATTTCCTTCAGAACGCGCTTCTCTCGGAACGCGACGCTACCAAGGAAGTCGAGCGCTACTTCAACTGGCCGGGCCAGGCGACGAGCTACATGATCGGCCAGCTCAAGATTCTCGAGCTTCGCGACCGGGCCCGGCAGCAGCTCGGACCCCGCTTCGATATTCGCGACTTCCATGCGGTCGTGCTGGAGAACGGCTCGGTGCCGCTCGACGTGCTCGAGGAGCTGGTCGACGCCTACATCGCCGAGCGCCGAGGCTAGCGCCTCAGCGGAACCACTCGACGCCTTCCGGCGACGCGAAGGCGTCGAGAGGAACGTCCCAGGCGTCTGCCGGGATCGAGTCTTCGATCCGCTGCATCGCCCAGCCGAGTCCGATCAGTCGCGAGCCCTTGCGGCGGAGAGGCGCCAGCACACGGTCATAATGCCCCTTGCCCCGCCCGAGGCGAGTACCGCCCGGACCAACCGCGACCAGCGGCACGAAGACCAGGTCGGGCTCCACCGGCGGGGCGACAAGCCTGGGCTGCAGGATGCCGAAGGGGCCGCTGGTGGTCGGGTCACCGGCGAGGAAGCGGAACGGCTTGCCGGGGTTCGAGAATGCCGGGAAAGCGACGATGGCGCCGACGGCCCGGGCTTCCTCGATCGCAGCCGTGGGGCTGATCTCCGAGCCGATCGGTGAATAGCCGGCGACGACCGTCGACCCGGCGCACAATGCCGTCAGCCGCTCGGCCAGGCGCTGCTCAAGCCTCGCCCTGTCGGCATCGGCGAGCGTGCGAACGTAGGCCTTGCGGGCGTCGAGCGCCGCTCGCCGCAGCGATTCCTTGCCCAGCGCAGGAATCTCCGGGCCCGGCCCGGGAGGGAATGGGGGAAGTGACGGGACCACCATGGCCGTTTGCCCTAAAATCCTCTGACGCCACAAACGTCAGGTGGGGACCATGTGCACCGGACCAGGGTCCGGACAGGGACAGTCCCCTAGGATATTTAATCGCCTCAGGGATTTTCCTGGCTTCGTACCGGGCAGTACCCGTCGCCGTCTATCTAGGCGTGGTCCGGCTCACTCTCAAGGGCATTGGCCAGGGATTCGAGCCGCCCGGCCAATTGCTCGGCCCGGTGTGAAAGTGCGGGATCGGTGCTCGGGGAGGTTGGCGGCGGCTCTGGCGCCTTGCCATCGTCGAGCAATTGGTCGGCGAGCAGGAGCGACGCGAACAGCAGCTGCCTCGCTTCGGAAAGCGTCCCGAGGCCGGCGAGCGCTTCGCGGCTCTTGGAATCGACCAGCCGCGCCGCTGCCTGCAGCGTCTCTTCCTCGCCGTCCCGGCAGGCGACCCTGTACGAACGGCCGGCGATCCATAGCTCGACTTCAGCCAAAGTCAGCCTCCTGCCTCGCGGATCAGCTCGTCAAGCTCGGCTACGACCTCGCGAACTCGCTCCCGCAGGACCTCGTCGCCGCCGAGATCGCGACGATTGCTCAGCGCCCGTTCGATGCGGCCAAGCGCTTGTTCGGCGCGGTCCAAGGCTGAGGAGAGGGCCCCGTCGTCCATCGTCTTCCTCGCTACGCAAGATAGGCACTTCGGGCAAGCATTGACGGGGCCCGACTCACCGACCAAAGGGCCGTCCTATCGGGCGACAGACCTCGCCTGCGAAAACCCCGGAGCCCTGATGCAGCCGACCCAACGCCGCCTTGCCAATGCCATCCGGGCGCTGGCGATGGACGCCGTCGAGACAGCCAACAGCGGTCACCCGGGAATGCCGATGGGAATGGCGGACGCGGCGACCGCGCTCTTCACCCGCCACCTGAAGTTCGATCCTTCCGACCCGCACTGGCCTGACCGCGACCGCTTCGTGCTCTCGGCCGGCCACGGCTCGATGCTGATTTACGCGCTTCTCTACCTGACCGGCTATTCGCGGCCGACGCTCGACGACATCCGCAACTTCCGGCAGCTGCACAGCCCCTGCGCCGGCCACCCCGAGAATTTCGAGCTGCCCGGAGTCGAGGTCACGACCGGGCCGCTCGGCCAGGGACTGGCGATGGCGGTCGGAATGGCGATCGCCGAACGGCACCTCAACGCCGTCTACGGCGACGATCTGGTGGATCACCGGACCTATGTGATCGCCGGCGACGGCGACCTGATGGAGGGTGTCAACCACGAGGCTGTCGGCCTTGCCGGCCATTTGAAGCTCGGTCGCCTGATCGTGCTTTGGGACGACAACCGGATTACCATCGACGGCTCGACCGATCTCAGCCGCAGCGAGGACGTGGTCGCGCGCCACGCCGCCGCTGGATGGCATACGACCGAATGCGACGGTTTGGACTCCGGCAAGGTCAGCAAGGCGATCGAACAGGCGATCGCCGACGAACGGCCAAGTTTCATCCGCTGCCGGACGGTGATCGGCTACGGCGCTCCGAACAAGCAGGGGACGGCGGCCACCCACGGCGCCGCGCTCGGCAAGGAGGAAGTCGAGGCGGCACGGGCCGAGCTCGGGCTTGAGCCGAAGGAGTTCACGATCCCCGAGGACGTGCTCGCCGCCTGGCGGGAGGTCGGCCGGCGCGGCGCTTTGGACCATTCCGAATGGCGCCGCCGGCTCGAGCGGAGCTCCCGCAAGGACGATTTCCTCAAGCGGCTTTCCGGAACGGTCGACGATAATTGGCTGAAGCCCCACATCGACAGCCTGCTCGCCGACGCGAAGCCGGTGGCCACTCGCAAGGCATCGGAAATGGCGCTGGAAGCGATCAACCCGGCGGTGCCCTCGACCATCGGCGGCTCGGCCGACCTCACCGGCTCGAACAACACCAAGACCAAGGGCCTGGAGCCGCTGACCGCCGAATATTACGCCGGCCGCTACATTTATTACGGCATCCGCGAGTTCGGGATGGCCGCGGCGATGAACGGCATGGCGCTACATGGCGGCGTCATTCCCTATGGCGGCACCTTTCTCGTGTTCACAGACTACGCGCGCCCGGCGATCCGGCTGAGCGCCCTTCAGGGGGCGAAGGTCATCTACGTGATGACCCACGATTCGATCGGCCTTGGCGAGGACGGGCCGACCCACCAGCCGATCGAGCATTTGCAGTCGCTTCGGGCAATGCCGGGGATTGAGGTCTACCGGCCCGCGGATGCCGTCGAGACGGCCGAATGCTGGGCGCTGGCGCTGGCGAGCGACGGCCCCTCGATCCTCGCCCTCACCCGGCAGAATCTGGCTCCGGTCCGGACCGCGGCCGCGAAGGAGAATTTGTGCGGAAGGGGCGCCTACCGGCTGAAAGGCGCCGGCGGCGAGCGCAAGGTCATTCTCATCGCCACTGGCTCGGAAGTCGAGATCGCTCTCGGCGTCGCCGAACGTCTCGAGGAGCAGGGGATTGGCGCCGACGTCGTTTCGATGCCTTGTACCGAGCGCTTCGACGCCCAGCCGCGCGACTATCGCGAGGACATCCTGCCGGACGTCTCCAACCGCGAGATCCTGCGCGTCTCGATCGAGGCCGGAACGACCTTCGGGTGGGAGCGCTATACGGGTCTCCACGGGCTCAGGATCGGCATTGACCGCTACGGCGTGTCGGCGCCCTACCAGGACGCCTACGAATATTTCGGGCTGACGCCTGCGGCCATCGCCGGCCGCGTGCTCGCCTTTCTCGACCGAAGGGGAATCAGATGACGAGAGTTGCAATCAACGGCTTCGGCCGGATCGGCCGGCTGGTCGCGCGGGCAATCCTCGAGCGGCCGGAGTGCGGGCTCGAACTGGTCGCGGTCAACGACCTTGCCGACGCCAAGGCCAATGCCCTGCTGTTCAAGCGCGACAGCGTCCACGGGCCGTTCCCAGGCGAGGTCGGCCACGAGGAGGGGGCGATCATCGTCGACGGCAGGCGGATTGCCGTGACCGCCGAGCGCGATCCTGCCAATCTTCCGCACAAGGCGAACGGCGTCGAGATCGCGCTGGAATGCACCGGCTTCTTCACCGACCGCGCCGGCGGCGAGAAGCATCTCGAGGCGGGCGCCAAAAGGGTGCTGATCTCGGCCCCGGCCAAGGGCGCCGACCTGACGGTGGTTTATGGCGTCAACCACGACAAGCTGGCCGCCGAGCACACGATCATCTCCAACGCCTCGTGCACGACCAACTGCCTCGCCCCGGTCGCCAAGGTGATGCACGAGACCGTCGGCATCGAGCGCGGACTGATGACCACCATCCACGCCTACACCAACGACCAGAAGATCCTCGACCAGATCCACAGCGACATGCGCCGGGCACGGGCCGCGGCGATGTCGATGATCCCGACCACGACCGGCGCCGCCCGCGCAGTCGGCGAGGTCCTGCCGGAGCTCAAGGGCAAGCTCGACGGCTCGGCGGTGCGCGTGCCCGTTCCCAACGTCAGCCTGGTCGACCTCACTTTCACGCCGTCGCGGGACACCTCGAAGGAGGAGGTGAATTCGGCGCTCAAGGCGGCGAGCGAGAGCGGCCCGCTCAAGGGCATCCTCGCTTTCACGGACGAGCCTTTGGTCTCGATCGATCTCAACCACAATCCGGCGAGCTCGACCGTCGACAGCCTCGAGACGGCGGTGATCGAGGGCAAGTTGGTCCGAGTCGTCAGCTGGTACGACAATGAATGGGGCTTCTCGAACCGCATGGTCGACACTGCTGCCGCGATGGCCAGGTTGGGGTAGCTAGGATGCCAGGCACAACGTTCGTTCGTCCTTGTCGAACGGCGACCGCTCGACGGTTGTGCCGAGCGCCCTTCGACTACGCGCTTCGCGCTCCGCTCAGGACGAACGGAGTTTTGAGGCGGTGACGAAGCTCAAAACCCTCGACGACTTGCCGGAGGATTTGACCGGCAAGCGCGTGTTGGTCCGAGTCGATCTCAACGTGCCGATGCAGGACGGCGCCGTCAGCGACGACACGCGGCTAAGGGCAGCGGTGCCGACCATCGCCGAGCTTTCCGACCGCGGCGCCATCGTCCTCTTGCTGTCGCACTTCGGCCGGCCGAAGGGGCAGAAACGGCCCGACATGTCGACCGCTCTGCTGGTCAAGCCGCTGTCGAACCTGCTCGGCCGCTCGGTGCGCTTTGTCGAGGATTGCCGCGGGCCCGAAGCGGAGGGGGCCATCGCCACCATGCTTCCGGGTAATGCCGGAATTCTCGAAAACACCCGTTTCCACGCCGGCGAGGAGAAAAACGACCCGGAGCTTGCGCAAGGCATGGCGGCGCTCGGCGATTTTTATGTCAATGACGCCTTCTCGGCGGCCCATCGCGCCCATGCCTCGACAGAGGGCGTCGCCCATTTGTTGCCGAGCTTCGCCGGCCGGGCGATGGAAGCCGAGCTCAAAGCGCTTGAGAAGGCTCTCGGCAGCCCCGAGCGGCCAGTGGCCGCAGTGGTCGGCGGAGCGAAGGTTTCGACCAAGCTGGCGGTGCTCGGACACCTGATTGGCCGGGTCGATCATCTCATCATCGGCGGCGGCATGGCCAACACCTTCCTCGCTGCCCGCGGCGTCGACGTCGGCAAGTCGCTCGCCGAGCATGACCTGACGGGCGAGGCGACCGCGATTTTCGAGCGCGCGGAGGAGGCCGGCTGCACTATCCATTTGCCCTATGATGTGGTCGTGGCGAACGAATTCGCGCCGAATCCGCCGAGTATGCGCACCTGCAACGTCCATGAAGTCGCGGCCGACGAGATGATCCTCGACCTCGGCCCTGCCGCGGTCGAGGCGCTCGCCGACGTCCTCAAGACCTGCCGCACTTTGGTATGGAACGGCCCCCTCGGGGCATTCGAAACGCCGCCGTTCGATTCGGCGACTGTCGCGCTGGCGAGAACCGCGGCGGCGCTGACCAAGGAGAGCTCCCTGGTGTCGGTCGCCGGCGGCGGCGACACCGTCGCGGCGCTCAACCACGCCGGCGTCGCCGACGATTTTTCGTTCGTCTCCACGGCCGGTGGAGCGTTTCTGGAGTGGATGGAAGGGCGGGCGCTTCCGGGCGTCGCCGCCCTTCGCCAGCAATAAGGAAAGCCCATGAACCAGTCGCAAATGAGTGAGAAGATGCGCAGCGGCAATGGATTCATTGCTGCCCTCGACCAGTCGGGCGGGTCGACACCCAAGGCCCTGCAAGGCTACGGGATCGAGGAAAGCGCCTGGTCCGGCGACGAAGAGATGTTCGACCTCATCCACCAGATGCGCGCGCGGATAATTTCCTCGCCTGCATTCGGATCGGGCAAGGTCATCGGCGCCATCCTGTTCGAGCGGACGATGGACGGCCAGGTGGACGGCAAGCCGACTCCCCAAGCGCTGATCGACCGGGGCGTCGTCCCCTTCATCAAGATCGACAAGGGCCTCGAGGACGAATCGAACGGCGTCCAGATGATGAAGCCGATGCCCGAGCTCGACTCGCTCCTGACACGCGCCAAGCACCTCGGCGTGTTCGGCACCAAGGAGCGCTCCGTGATCAACCTTGCCAACCGCGAGGGCATCGCCGCGGTCGTCGCCCAGCAGTTCGACGTGGCGCGCCAGGTCTTGGCCCACGGCATGATGCCGATCATCGAACCAGAGGTATCCATCAAGAGCCCCGAGCGGGCCGAGGCCGACCGCATCCTGCTCGACGAGATCCTCACGCAGCTCAATACGCTTCCCGAAGGGCAGCAGGTCATGCTCAAGCTGTCGATCCCGGTCGAGCCAGGTCTGTTCGCGCCCCTGGTCCGTCATCCCAAGGTGCTTCGCGTCGTCGCCCTGTCCGGCGGCTTCAGCCGCGAGGAAGCGTGCCGCGAACTCGCCAAGAACCCCGGCATGATCGCGAGCTTCAGCCGCGCGCTTCTCGCCGACCTTCGCCACGACATGAGCGACGAGGAGTTCGACCGGGCGCTCGGCCAGGCGATCGACGAGATTTACGAGGCATCGACCGAGAAGGCGCCAGCCTGAAGGTGGACGAGCCGTTCGACGCGTCGCTGTTCCCGCCGCCCGAGCGGACTGCGCCGTGCAGGCTCTATTTGATCAGTCCGCAGGAGGTCGGCGGCCGCTTTCCCGAGCGGCTCCGCGCGGCGGTCGACAATGAAATCGTCGCGGCGTTCCAGCTGCGGGTCAAGGACGTGCCGGATGACGAGCTGGCTCGCCTCGCCGAGCCTCTGCAGCGGATCTGCGCCGGTGCCGAGGTTGCCTTCATCGTCAATGACAGCATGGCGCTCGCGAAGCGCATCGGTGCCGACGGGGTCCATCTCGGGCAATCGGATGGCGACATTCGCGAGGCTCGGGCGCTGCTCGGGCCTTCGGCGCAGATCGGCAAGACCTGCCATGACAGCCGCCATCTGGCGATGGAAGCCGGCGAGGCCGGCGCCGACTATGTCGCCTTCGGCGCCTTCTACCCGACCACCACCAAGCCGAGCGACTATCGCCCGCAGCCGGCGATCCTGTCGTGGTGGGCGACCCTGTTCGAGATCCCCTGCGTCGCCATCGGCGGGATCACGCCCGACAATGCCAGGCCGCTGGTCGACGCCGGCGCCGATTTCCTCGCCGTCTGTCAGGCGGTGTGGAGCGCCGACGATCCGGCCGGCGCGGTTGCGGAGTTCGCAAAGGTGTTCAGCGCGCAAGCTGCCTGACCATCGACCTCAGCGTTTGCGCGTCGTGAATGGCGTGGCCGTGGATGTCGTTGTTGAAATAGGCCCAGACCGGGCGGCCGGCGCGGGCCTCGGCGATCATCCAGCCGGCCCAGGGCAATAGAGCCTCGTCCGAATAGCGGCCCCAATATTTCCCTTCCGTGCCGTGGAAGCGGACGTAGGCGACAGGCCCGACGGCGATCCGCTCGCTCGCCGAGCCCGGCATGTCGTGCGCGCAGAAGGACGCGCCGTAGCGCTCGAGCAATTCGTAGGTCTCGGGCGCGTACCAGCTTTTCTCCCGGAATTCGAAGACGTTGGCGACGTCCTTTGGGACGATACGGAGGAAGCTCTCGAGCCGCTCGAGGTTGATGCTGAAGCGCGGCGGCAGCTGGTAGAGGATCGGCCCGAGGCGGCCCCCGAGGCAGCGCATGGCGGCCATCTGGCGATCGAGCGGCTCCTCGCAATCCTTGAGCTTTTTGGCTTGGGTCAGGAATCGGTTGGCCTTGACGGCGTAGCAGAAGCCCGGCGGCGCCTGGTCGCGCCACTTGCCGAAGGTCTCGGGCTTGGGGAGCATGTAGAAGCTATTGTTGATCTCGACCGTGTCGAAATGCTCGGCGTAGAATTCGAACCAGCGGGGCTGCGGCAAGCCCTTGGGATAGAAGAGCTCGCGCCAATGCTTGTAGTTCCAGCCCGAACAGCCGACGTGAATGCCCTGCGGGCTCGCGGAGTGGGAAATAGTTTTTGCCTGCATCGTTCCAGCAGGCGAACAACCGTCGCGGCGGCGCACGGTTGCGACTGGAGGCTGCCTGAATGCGCCAATCGCTGACCATCGCCGTCACCGCCATCATCACGGCTTTGCTGACCAGCGCATTCTGGATCGCCGCTTACAATCTGATGGGCGCGCCGGGCGCTCGGATCAGCCCGGCCGGCAATGTCGCCGTCGTCGATCCGCCCGGGGCTCCGGAGGTGGCGGTCGCCGAGGGGGTCGTCGTCGGGCCGGCAGGCCTCGCAATCCCGGTCGCGGGCGTCAAGCCGGAGGAACTCGTCGACACCTACACGCAAGCGCGCGCCGGCGGAGCGCGGAGCCATGATGCGATCGACATCATGGCCCCGGTCGGCACTCCCGTGGTTGCCGCCGCGCCGGGCACCGTTGAGCGAATTTTCTTCAGCGACGGCGGTGGCGGCAACACCGTCTACGTGCGTTCCGAGGACGGCCTCTGGAGCTATTATTACGCCCACCTTAGCGCCTATGCCCCGGGGCTTCGCGAGGGGCAGAGGGTAAGGCGCGGGACCCCGATCGGCTATGTCGGGCACAGCGGGAACGCCAGTCCGGACGGGCCGCACCTCCACTTCGCGATCAATCGCATGGATCCCGGTGACCGCTGGCACGAAGGCACACCGGTCAACCCCTACCCACTGCTTGCCGGGAAACGGGCCAGAGGCTAAGGGCGCGCCTTCAGCCAAACTAACCCGTTCGGGCTGAGCTCGTCGAAGCCCTGTCTTTCCTTGCGTCAACAAGGACAGCCCTTCGACAAGCTCAGGGCGAACGGTTGCTAGGGTATCAAGGCACATGAAGATCAGCGGCGTGGACATCCGTCCCGGCAACATCATCGAATATGAAGGCGGCATCTGGCGCGCGGTGAAGATCCAGCACACCCAGCCGGGCAAGGGTGGCGCCTACATGCAGGTCGAGATGAAGAACCTGATCGACGGTCGCAAGACCAACGTTCGCTTTCGAAGCGCCGAGACGGTCGAGCGCGTCCGGCTCGATACCAAGGACTTCCAGTTCCTCTATCACGACGGCGACATGCTCGTGTTCATGGACAAGGACAGCTACGAGCAGGTGTCCTTGCCCGAGGACCTGCTCGGCGATGCCGCGGCCTTCCTCCAGGACGGCATGGACGTGGTGATGGAGCTCTACAACGAGCGGCCGATCTCAGTGCAGCTGCCCGACCAGATCGAGGCGACCATCGTCGAGGCCGACGCGGTCGTGAAGGGCCAGACCGCGTCGTCGAGCTACAAGCCCGCCATGCTCGACAACGGCGTCCGGGTCATGGTGCCTCCCCACATCAGTTCGGGAACGCGCATCGTCGTCGATGTTTACAATCGCGAATATGTCCGGCGGGCGGATTAGCCCGTCCCGTTCACCCCGGGCGTAGTCGGGGGGCGATCAGCGCAGACGTGCCGCGACTTCGCTCGGCACGAACGGAGTAGATGAGTGGTCTCCCATTCCGGCCTTATCACCGTCATGACCCGCGCCGCGCGGAAGGCGGCGCCCCGGCTCAGGCGCGACTTCGGCGAGGTCGAGCAGCTCCAGGTCAGCCGCAAGGGACCGGCCGACTTCGTGTCGATGGCCGACAAGCGCGCCGAACAGACGCTGATCGAGGAGCTGCGGACAGCCCGCCCGGACTGGGGGCTGCTGGTCGAGGAAGCCGGCGAGATCGAAGGCAATCCGGACAAGCCCCGGTGGATCGTCGATCCGCTCGATGGCACCACCAACTTCCTTCACGGTGTGCCCCATTTCGCAATCTCAATCGCCGTCGAGGACCCGCGCGGCGCCGGCGGACGGCCCGAGATCAGCCACGGCCTGATCTACCAGCCGCTGACCGACGAGGGTTTCTGGGCGGAAAAGGGTAGGGGAGCCTGGCTCCATGACCGCCGCCTGCGCGTGTCGGCGCGCCGCGACCTTTCCGAAAGCCTGATCGGTACCGGGATCCCGCACTGCGGCCGCGGCGTTCCCGAAAGCTGGGCAAAAATCTATTCGGCCGTCGCCCCCCACGTGTCGGGAATCCGTCGGTTCGGCTCGGCCGCGCTCGACCTCGCCTGGGTCGCCGCCGGGCGCATGGACGGCTTCTGGGAGGACGACCTGGACGTTTGGGACACGGCCGCGGGCGTGCTTCTCGTCAGGGAAGCCGGGGGTTTCGTCACCGATTATCGCGGCTCCGACCGGTCGTTCGAGCGGCGCGAATATGTCGCCGCGTCGGGCGCGGTCCACAGCCGTCTGCAGAAGCTCGTCGCCGGCGCCTTGCGTTAGCTGTCCACCCGCCCCATTTCGGCCCCCGAGGGGTGGTTGCGGCCTGCAACTCGCTGGCCTAAAGCGCCGCCAAATCTCGTGTCCCGGAGTTCCTCTTGGCCAGCGTCGCTGCCGACTATCTGCCAATCCTGCTGTTCCTCGGCGTCGCCCTCGCTTTGTCGTTTGGGTTCGTCGTGCTGCCGATGCTGGTCGCGCGGCTGACCGGGGCCCATCGGCCCGACCCGAATAAGCTTGCCGAATATGAGTGCGGCTTTCCCGCCTTCGAGGATACGCGTTCGCAGTTCGACGTGCGCTTCTATCTCGTTGCCATCCTGTTCATCGTCTTCGACCTCGAGGCAGCCTTTCTGTTCCCGTGGGCGGTGTCGCTCGGAGCAGTCGGCCTTGTCGGCTGGGTGGTGATGATGGTGTTCCTCGCCGAATTGGCATTCGGCCTTGCTTACGCGTGGAAGAAGGGAGCGCTCGAATGGGAGTGATCCTCGACCCCCACGAGAACCGGCAGCCGACCGAGGAGGAGCTGGCGCGCGCCGCAGGCCTCGTCCCGGGCGGCGTCGACATGAAGCAGTTCGAGGAGATGCGCGCCGAGCTCGACCGCAAGGGGTTTCTCGTCGCCAGCACCGAGGATCTTTTCACCTGGGCGCGGACCGGCTCGCTATGGTGGATGACCTTCGGACTCGCCTGCTGCGCGGTCGAGATGATTCATGTGAATATGCCGCGCTATGACCTTGAAAGGTTTGGCGTTGCTCCGCGGGCGAGTCCGCGCCAGTCGGACGTGATGATCGTCGCCGGGACGCTCTGCAACAAGATGGCTCCGGCGCTTCGGCGGGTCTACGACCAGATGAGCGAGCCGCGCTACGTCATCTCGATGGGCAGCTGCGCCAATGGCGGCGGCTATTATCACTACAGCTATTCGGTGGTCCGCGGCTGCGATCGCATCGTCCCGGTCGATATCTACGTCCCCGGCTGCCCGCCGACCGCCGAGGCACTGCTTTACGGAATCCTCCAGCTGCAGCGGAAGATCCGCCGCGAAGGGACGATCGAGCGGTGACGGAGGCTCGCAACTGTAAACTCCCGTTCGTGTCGAGCGCAGTCGAGACACGTATGCGCCAGCGTCCCTCGACGTCGCTCGGGACGAACGGGGCACGTGAATGGTGAGCGTCATCGGCCATGTCCCGCGTACCTCGTCGGACGAGGGCGTCGTCGAGGCGGCTCGGGCCGCGCTCGGGCCGGCGCTGCTCGAGGTCAAGGAGCATGTCGGCGAGATCACCTTGATCGTTTCCCGCGAGGAAATCGCGCATGTTCTCAAGACGCTCCGCGACACTCCTGGGCTCGAGTATCAGCAGCTGATGGAAATTGCCGGAGTCGACTATCCGGAGCGGGCGGATCGGTTCGAGGTCAATTATCAGCTGTTGTCGCTGACCCTCAACCGGCGCATCCGGGTGAAGCTCTCGACCGACGAGGAGACGCCGGTGCCGAGCGTCACTTCGCTGTGGCCGGTCGCCGGCTGGCTCGAGCGCGAGGTGTACGACCTCTATGGAGTGACCTTCGCCGGCAATCCCGACCTTCGGCGAATCCTCACCGACTATGGCTTCGAGGGCTTCCCGCAGCGCAAGGACTTCCCGCTCACCGGCCATGTCGAGCTGCGCTATTCCGAGGCCGAGAAACGGGTGGTCTACGAGCCGGTGGCGCTGCCCCAGGACTTTCGCACCTTCGACTTCCTGATGCCGTGGCAGGGGCCGGAGTACCGGCTTCCGGGCGATGAAAAGGCGGAGCCGCAGGCGGTTGGCGGCCCAACTGGCGCTCCGGCGCCGGCGGGACCGATCAAGGTCGAGCCCAAGCCGGGGGGCCACACTCCGAAGACCACCGACACTCCCGCCGAGACCGGCGGCGGCGCCCCGGCCGACCGGGAAGCGACGCGCCAGGCGCGCAAGCCGGCCGCTGAAAAGGCGGAGCAAGAGGTGAGCAAGGACAGCGACGTGCCGGCGCCGAAGGGTCCGAAGGGCTCCGACCGCAGGCGGCCGGGCGGAGGCACGGCGTGACGGGGCGGCTGCCTCGCGTCCCTGCGAAGGCATGGGCCCAGTCCGCCGCTGCGAAAGCAGCGGCTCTTCGAGCCGCGTCCGGGCTCCTGCCTTCGCAGGAGCACAAGCTATGACCGACACCCGCACGCTCGAGGTCAATGTCGGCGCCGGCTTCGACCAGGCCGGCAGCAGCGAGACCAGCCCGGGCAATTACACGATCAACTTCGGCCCGCAGCACCCCGCCGCGCATGGCGTGCTTCGCCTGATCATGGAACTCGACGGCGAGATCGTCGAGCGCGTCGACCCGCACATCGGCCTCCTCCACCGCGGCACCGAGAAACTGATCGAATACAAGACCTACGCCCAGGCGCTGCCCTATTTCGACCGGCTCGATTATTGCTCGCCGATGTGCATGGAGCACAGCTTCGTGCTCGCCATCGAGAAATTGATGGGCTGCGAGGTGCCGATCCGCGCCCAGTACATCCGAACGATGATGGCGGAGCTGACCCGCATCAAGAACCACATGCTCAACCTTGGCGCCCACATCATGGACGTCGGGGCGATGACTCCGAACCTGTGGCTGTTCGAGCTGCGCGAGGATCTGATGCAGATCTACGAGCATGTCTCGGGCGCTCGCATGCACGCCAATTATTTCCGGGTCGGCGGAGTCCACCAGGATATCCCGCCCAAGGTGCTCGACAAGATCGGAGACTTTCTCGACAACCGCCTGCAATTGTTCGAGGATGCCATCAGCCTCGTCGCCGACAATCGCATCTTCAAGCAGCGCAACGTCGACATCGGCACGGTAGCCAAGGAGGACGCGATCGCCTGGGGCTTTTCCGGGCCGATGATCCGTGCTTCCGGAATCGCGTGGGATCTTCGCAAATCGCAGCCCTACGAAGTCTATGACCGCATGGACTTCGAAGTGCCGGTCGGCACCAACGGCGACTGCTACGATCGCTTCATGGTCCGGGTCGAGGAGGTTCGGCAGAGCTGGCGAATCGTCCGCCAGTGCCTGAAGGAGCTTCCGCCCGGCCCCGTTGGAACCCTGGACCGCAAGGTCTTCCCACCGGCGCGGGCCGAGATGAAGACCTCGATGGAGGCGCTGATCCACCATTTCAAGCTCTACACCGAGGGCTTTCACGTGCCCGCCGGCGAAGTCTATGTCGCAACCGAAAGCCCCAAGGGCGAGTTCGGCGTCTATCTTGTCGCCGACGGCACCAACCGGCCCTATCGCTGCAAGATCCGGCCGACGGCGTTCAGCCACCTCCAGGCGATGGATTTCATGATGAAGGGGCACATGCTCGCCGACGTCACCGCTGTGCTGTCGGCGATCGACGTCGTCTTCGGGGAGTGCGACAGGTGAGCTTGAACTTAGTCATTCCCGCGAAATGTCCGAACGGCACCGTCCCCCAGACGGTGCCGCATGCGGAGCACGGAATCCGCCTTTTCTTAGAAGCGGCGGAGACAGAACAAGGCGGACCCCGGATCAAGTCCGAGGTGACGGGTTGTCGCGGGGAGTGCGACCGGTGACTGCCACTAAGCTCTGCATGATCACGTATTTTATGGGTGCGGCGGTATTTGCGCTAGCGCTCTTGGTCGTTGTCTTGGCGCTTGTTGGAGTTGAGACGGTCGGCAAGAGCTTTGATCTAGGTGTGCTGATTGTCGGCGGTTTCCTGCTCATGATTGGCTCCAAATTCGCTGCGGCGGCTGCAACGCGAAAGGCTGAGAAGCAATGATGGCCGGCCAGGCTTCGGTCATCGACGATCCCGCGCAGCGCGCCCGCTGGGAAGGCTTCCAGTGGACGCCCGACAATGCGGCGCGCGCCAGGGAAATCATCGCTCGCTACCCCCCGGGCCGGCAGGTGTCGGCAGTCATCCCCTTGCTCGACCTTGCCCAGCGGCAGGTCGGGGCAGAGACGAACACCCAGGGCTGGTTGCCGATCCCGGTGATGGAGTTCGTCGCGCGCGAGCTCGACACGACCTACATCCGGGTGCTCGAGGTCGCGACTTTCTACACCATGTTCAACCTCGAGCCGGTCGGACGCTTTCATGTCCAGGTCTGCGGGACGACGCCGTGCATGCTGCGTGGCTCCGACGACGTCCTCGACGCCTGCTACAAGCGCGGGCTGAAGAAGCGCCGCACCACTGAAGACGGGCTGTTCACGCTCACCGAGGTCGAATGCCTCGGCGCCTGCGCCAATGCGCCGATGGTGCAGATCAACGACGACAATTACGAGGACCTGACCGCCGAGAGCATGGCCGCGATCCTCGACGCGCTGGCGCGCGGCGAAACTCCCAGGCCCGGTCCGCAGGTCGACCGCCAGACCAGCTGCCCCGAGGGCGGCCCGACCACGCTCAAGAAGATGGCCGAGCGCAACTACGATTATCGGGGGCAATGGTAGTGGAAATCCTCGGCATTCTGATCGCTGTGGTCGCGGCCTTCCTTGTCTTCCGCTTCGTCGCGGGGATGGTGAAATTTGCCGTGCTCGCGCTCATCGTGCTCGCCGCGCTTTATTTCGGCGGGGTGTTTGGCTGATGGGCACGACCACTTCCCTTGCCGACAAGGACCGCATCTTCACCAATGTCTACGGCTTCCAGGAGCCGTGGCTGAAGGCCGCGCGTGCACGCGGCGACTGGGACGACACCAAGGGATTGATGGCCGCCGGCCAGGATTCGATCATCGAGACGATCAAGGAGTCCGGGCTTCGCGGACGCGGCGGCGCCGGCTTCCCGACCGGCCTCAAGTGGAGCTTCATGCCCAAGGAGCCCAAGCCGGGCCGGCCCAATTTCCTCGTCGTCAACGCCGACGAATCCGAACCGGGATCGTGCAAGGATCGCGAGATCATCCGCCACGACCCGCACAAGCTGATCGAAGGCTCGCTGCTCGCCGGCTTCGCCATGCGCGCGCGCGCCGGCTACATCTACATCCGCGGCGAGTTCATCCGCGAGGCCGAAGTGCTCGAGCGGGCGATTGCCGAGGCCTATGAGGCCGGATTGCTCGGCAAGAACGCCGCCGGCTCGGGCTACGACTTCGACCTGTTTCTCCACCGCGGCGCCGGCGCCTACATCTGCGGCGAGGAAACGGCGATGCTCGAAAGCCTCGAGGGCAAGCAGGGCAAGCCTCGCCTCAAGCCGCCGTTTCCGGCCGGGGCCGGCCTCTACGGCTGCCCGACGACGGTCAACAATGTCGAATCGATCGCCGTCGTCCCGACAATCCTCAGGCGCGGCGCGGCCTGGTTCGCAAGCTTCGGACGCGAGAAGAACGAAGGCACAAAGCTTTTCCAGCTGTCGGGCCATATCAACACGCCCTGCGTCGTCGAGGAGAGCATGTCGATCAGCTTCCGCGAACTGGTCGACCGCCATGGCGGCGGCATCCGCGGCGGCTGGGACAATCTGCTCGCCGTCATCCCCGGCGGGTCCTCGGTGCCTTTGGTCCCGGCCCACGAGATCATCGACGCGCCAATGGATTTCGACGGGTTGAAGGATCTCGGCTCCGGCCTGGGCACGGCGGCTGTGATCGTCATGGACAAGTCGACCGACGTGGTCCGGGCGATCGAGCGGATCAGCTATTTCTACAAGCATGAAAGCTGCGGCCAGTGCACGCCGTGCCGCGAGGGCACCGGCTGGATGTGGCGCATCATGCAGAAATTGCGCACCGGCGACACCGGTGTCGAGACGATCGACAAGCTTTACGACGTCACCAAGCAGGTCGAGGGCCACACCATCTGCGCTTTGGGAGACGCCGCCGCCTGGCCGATCCAGGGGCTGATCAAGCACTTCCGTCCCGAGCTCGAGCGGCGCATTGCCGAGCGGTCGGGCAAGCAGTTGCTGGAGGCGGCGGAATGAGGACGCTCCTGATCATCGCTCTGGTTGCGGTCGTCATCATTGCGGTGGTGATGCTGCTCCGCCCGTCGGGCCCGCGCATCACCACGATCGAGCATCGCGATCGCCGCGAGGATAACGACGAGGATCGCGACGATGCCTAAGGTCACCGTCGACGGCGTCGAGATCGAGGTTCCGCAGGGCGCGACCGTGCTCCAGGCGTGCGAGCTCGCCGGCAAGGAAATCCCGCGCTTCTGCTATCACGAGCGGCTGTCGATCGCCGGCAATTGCCGGATGTGCCTGGTCGAGGTTTCGCCGGGTCCGCCCAAGCCGCAGGCGAGCTGCGCGCTTCCGGCCGCCGACGGCCAGGCGATCCGCACCGACAGCGCGGTGGTCAAGAAGGCGCGCGAGGGGGTGATGGAGTTCCTCCTCATCAACCACCCGCTCGATTGCCCGATCTGCGACCAGGGGGGCGAGTGCGACCTCCAGGACCAGGCGATGGCCTACGGCCGCAGCTTCTCCCGCTACGAGGAGAACAAGAGGGCGATCGACGACAAATATATGGGGCCGGTCATCAAGACGTCGATGACCCGCTGCATCCAGTGCACGCGCTGCATCCGCTTCTCCGAGGAAGTCGCCGGGGTGCCGGAGCTCGGAATGCTGTACCGCGGCGAGGACTCGCAGATCACCTCCTACCTCGAGCGGGCGGTGACCACCGAAATGTCCGGCAATCTCGCCGATTTGTGCCCGGTCGGAGCGCTGCTCCAGAAGCCGCAGATCTTCGAATTCCGTCCGTGGGAGCTGCGCCGGGTGCCGGCGATCGACGTCATGGACGCAGTCGGCTCCAACATCCGCCTCGACGTCCGCCAGCGGCAGGTGATGCGCGCTCTGCCGCGGGTCAATGAGGACGTGAACGAGGAGTGGATCCACGACAAGACCCGTCACCATGTCGACGGGCTGGTCCGGGGCCGGCTCGACCGGCCGTGGCTTCGCGAGAAGGGGAAACTGCGCGAAGCGAGCTGGAAGGAAGCGCTCGACGTCTTCGCCAAGCGCCTGAAGAAGGCGGGGCCCAAGGTCGCGGCGATCGCCGGCGACCTGCTCGATGCCGAGACCATGTATGCGGCGAGGAAGCTGCTCGAAGGCCAGGGGTCGAGCCTGCTCGAAGGGCGGCAGACCGGCCTCGCCTATGACGTCACCAACCTCGCTTCGGTGGCCTTCAACTCGACCATCGCCGGAATCGAGAGTGCCGACGTCGTGCTGCTGGTAGGCAGCAACCCGCGCTGGGAAGCGCCGTTGGTCAACACCCGGCTGCGCAAGGTCGAGCGCAAGGGCGGGCGGATCTTTGCCATCGGCCCCGAAGTCGACCTCGGGATGAAGGTGACCTGGCTGGGCGACGACCTCAAGCTGCTCGGCGATCTTCCGCGCGAAGTCACCGAAGCCTTCGCCGCCGCCGAGCGGCCGGCGATGATCGTCGGTCCTGGCGCGCTTGCGGCGGGAGCCCAAGGCGCGGCCCTGGCTTTGGTCAAGCCGCTGAAGCTTATCCGCGACGGTTGGAACGGGTTCAACGTCCTGCATACCGCCGCCTCGCGGATGGCAGGGCTGATCCTCGGTTTCGCCCAGCCGGGCGGGATCCAGGACATCGAGGTCGCTTCGCCGGAGGTCGTAATTCTGCTTGGCGCTGACGAGCTGGCTCCCGACCGGTTCGAGGGAGCGTTCAAGATCTACATCGGCCACCACGGCGACAATGGCGCGCGCATGGCCGATCTGGTGTTGCCCGGTGCCGCATATGCCGAAAAGCACGGCACTTACGTCAACATCGAGGGACGGGTTCAGCGGGGCGAGGGCGGTGTGTTCCCGCCCGGCCAGGCGCGCAAGGACTGGGCGATCCTACGGGCGGTCAGCGACCTGCTCAAGGCGCCTTTGCCGTTCGACACCGCCGACCAGGTCCATTCGGCGATGGTGGCCGAATATCCCGACCTCGGCCGCGACGGGCTGATCGACCTGCCCTGGTCGCCGCCCAAGCTCGGCTCGAAGGCTGAGGGGCCGGTACGCTATCCGATCGCCGATTTCTACCTGACCAACGCGATCTGCAGGGCGAGCCCGACGATGCAGCGCTGCTCTGACGAGCTGGTTCGCGGAATCGCCTTCCAGGAGGCGGCGGAATGACCGCCTGGTTCGAAAGCTGGGGCCTCACCTATGAATGGTCGTGGTTCTTCGCGACCATGACCGGGATCCTGGTCATCGCCTTCCCGCTGATGCTGGCGGTGGCGATGATCATCTACACCGAGCGCAAGATCTGGGCGGCGATCGCCCTTCGCCGCGGCCCGAACGTGGTCGGTCCATGGGGGCTGCTGCAAAGCTTTGCCGACGGGCTCAAGGTTTTCCTCAAGGAAACCATCGTCCCGACCGCGGCAAATCGCGGACTGTTCCTGATCGCTCCGATCATCAGCTTCACCGTCGCCCTGATTGTCTGGGCGGTGATCCCGTTCGATTATGGCGTCGTGCTCGCCGACCTCAACGTCGGTCTGCTCTACGTGCTCGCGGCAAGCTCGCTCGGCGTCTACGGCGTGATCATCGCCGGCTGGGCGTCCAACTCCAAATATCCATTCTATTCGGCGATGCGCGCGGCGGCGCAGATGGTCAGCTACGAGGTGTCGATCGGTTTCGTGCTGATCTGCGTCGTGCTCTACGCGAACAGCTTCAACCTGACCGAAATCATCCTCCAGCAGCAGGGCCACATTTTCGGGCTGCTTAACGGCTTCGGCTTCAATCCTCTGCTGTTTCCGATGGCGGTGGTGTTCCTGATCAGCACCATGGCCGAGACCTTCCGAACGCCGTTCGACCTCACCGAAGCGGAAAGCGAGCTGGTCGCGGGATTCCAGACCGAATATTCGTCGATGAGCTTCGCGCTCTTCTGGCTCGGCGAGTACGGCAACGTCATCCTGATGTGCGCCTTGAACGCCATCCTGTTCTGGGGCGGGTGGCTGCCGCCGATCGATTGGGCGCCGCTCTACGCGATCCCCGGGATCATCTGGCTGCTGCTGAAGATGATGCTGTTCTTCTTCATCTTCGGCTGGGTTCGCGCGTCTGTGCCGCGCTACCGCTACGACCAGCTGATGCGGCTCGGCTGGAAGGTGTTCCTGCCGCTGTCGCTGATCTTCATCTTCGTCGTTTCGGGCTGGCTGATGCTGACGCGTTATGGAGCTGGCGCATGATCGCCCACTGGATCAAATCGTTCACTTTGTGGGAGATCGTTCGCGCCCATGCGCTGACCTTGCGCTATTTCTTCAAGCCCAAGGCGACGATCGACTATCCGTTCGAGAAAGTGCCGCAGTCGCCCCGCTTCCGCGGCGAGCATGCGCTCCGTCGCTACCCGAACGGCGAGGAGCGCTGCATCGCCTGCAAGCTCTGCGAGGCGATCTGCCCGGCGCTCGCCATCACCATCGAGGCCGAGCCGCGCGAGGACGGCAGCCGCCGGACCACGCGATACGACATCGACATGGTCAAGTGCATCTATTGCGGGCTGTGCCAGGAAGCCTGCCCGGTCGATGCGATCGTCGAGGGTCCGAACCTCGAGTTCGCCACCGAGACGCGCGAGGAATTGCTCTACGACAAGGCGAAATTGCTGGCCAACGGCGACCGCTGGGAGCAGGCGATCGCCGCCAACCTTGCCGCCGACGCACCGTATAAGTAGGGGCTGGCTCGCTTGATTCCGCACGCATTGCATTCGTTCGTGTCGAGCGAAGTCGAGACACGCCAAACAACCGCAACACGTCCCTCGACTGCGCTCGGGACGAACGGGGGAACCAAACTCTGATCGGCCTGCTCGCCTTCTACCTGTTTTCCGGCGTGCTGATCGCATCGGCGATCGCGGTGATCTTCGCGCGCAACCCGGTCCACAGCGTGCTGTGGCTGATCCTCGCCTTCTTCAACGGCGCCGGCCTGTTCCTGCTCGCCGGCGCCGAATTCATCGCCATGGTTCTGGTCATCGTCTACGTCGGCGCCGTTGCAGTGCTGTTTTTATTCATCGTCATGATGCTCAACATCGATTTCGCGACGTTGCGTTCGGGCTTCACTCGGCATTTGCCGTTTGGCATCATCATCGCCTTGGTGCTGCTGGCCGAGCTCGTCCTCGCCATCAGCGCCTGGCAGGCGGGGCCCGCCATCTCGCCGTCGCGGCCGGTGGACATGCCGCAGCAGAACATCGTCGCTATCGGCGAGCTGCTCTACAGCCGCTATCTGCTGCCGTTCCTCATCGCCAGCATCATCCTTCTCGTGGCGATGGTCGGGGCGATCGTCCTCACGCATCGCGGCCGCAGTGACCGGCGGCCCCAGGACGTGTCGAAGCAGGTGCGGCGCCGGCCCGACGAGGCGGTGCGGATGACCAGTCCGGGCACGGGCGAGGGGGTGAAGTTGTGATCACGCTCACCCATTATTTGACCGTCGCCGCAATCCTGTTCGTGCTGGGCGTGCTCGGCATTTTCCTCAATCGTCGCAACGTCATCCTGATGCTGATGGCGATCGAGCTGATCCTGCTCGCGGTGAACATCAACCTGGTCGCCTTTTCCGCCTTCCTCGGCGACCTTGCCGGCCAGGTGATGGCGATGTTTGTTCTGACCGTCGCAGCGGCCGAAGCGGCCATCGGCCTTGCCATCCTCGTCATTTTCTTCCGTCGTCGCGGCTCGATCGCGGTCGACGACGTCAACCGGATGCGCGGCTGATGGCGATCAAGCTCATCGTCTTCCTGCCGATGCTCGCTGCGATCGTCGCCGGGCTTGGCGGCCGCTGGATCGGCAATTTCGCCGCCAAGCTGATTACCACCGGCGCCTTGTTCGTCGGCATGGCCTTGTCCTGGCCGATCTTCATCGGCTTCTTCACCGGGGGCTACGAAGGCTGGGTCGAGCCCGTGATGCTGTGGATCGCGAGCGGCGACCTCACGGTCGAATGGGGCCTGCGCGTAGACACCTTGACCGCGGTGATGCTTGTGGTGGTGACGACCGTCTCGGCGCTCGTCCACCTCTACAGCTGGGGATATATGGCCGAGGACCCGGGCCAGCCTCGCTTCTTTGCCTATCTGTCCCTGTTCACCTTCGCGATGCTGATGCTGGTGACGGCCGACAACCTCGTCCAGATGTTCTTCGGCTGGGAAGGGGTCGGCCTCGCCTCCTACCTTTTGATCGGCTTCTGGTATCACAAGCCTTCGGCCAATGCGGCGGCACTGAAGGCCTTCGTCGTCAACCGAGTCGGCGACTTCGGTTTCAGCCTCGGCATTTTCGCAACCTTCCTGGTGTTCGGCACCGTGTCGATCCCGGCGATCCTCGAGGCCGCTCCCGGCATGGCGGGATCGACCATCGGTTTTGCCGGCATGCGCGTCGATACGATGACCCTGATCTGCATCCTCCTGTTCATCGGCGCGATGGGCAAGTCGGCGCAGCTCGGCCTGCACACCTGGTTGCCCGACGCGATGGAGGGCCCGACCCCGGTCAGCGCCCTGATCCACGCGGCGACGATGGTCACCGCCGGCGTGTTCATGGTCTGCCGCCTCTCGCCGATGTTCGAGGTCAGCGCGACTGCGCTGGCGCTGGTCACCTTCGTCGGAGCCGCCACCGCTTTTTTCGCCGCGACCATCGGCACGGCGCAGAACGACATCAAGCGAGTGATCGCTTATTCGACCTGCTCACAGCTCGGTTACATGTTTTTCGCCGCCGGCGTCGGCGCCTACGGCGCGGCGATGTTCCATCTGTTCACCCACGCCTTCTTCAAGGCCCTGCTGTTCCTTGGCGCGGGAAGCGTCATTCATGCGATGCATCACGAGCAGGACATGCGCTTCTATGGTGGCCTTAGGAAGCAGATCCCATTCACCTTCTGGATGATGCTGATCGGGACGTTGGCGATCACCGGTGTGGGAATCTACGGCGTGTTCGGCTTCGCCGGATTCTACTCGAAGGACGCGATCCTCGAGGCGGCATGGGCGAGCGGCACGGTCTATGGCGGGGTCGCCTTTTGGCTAGGTGCCATCGCCGCTCTCCTGACCAGCTTCTACAGCTGGCGGCTGATGTTCCTGACCTTCTGGGGCAAGCCGCGCTGGGCTTCGTCGGAGCATGTCCAGCACGCGCTTCACGGCGAGCCGGACCGTCCGGACGAGGAGCATGGCGATAGCGCCCACGACACCGGGATGCCTCCGGAAGGCAGCGGCGGTTACCACCCGCACGAAAGCCCGCCGACGATGCTGGTGCCGCTTGGGGTCCTTGCCTTCGGCTCGGTCGTCGCCGGATTCGTGTTCAGCCACTTTTTCCTGGATTCGGCCGGCTTCTGGAATGGCAGCATCGCCTTCGACGATCATCTCGCGCACGCGATGCACGAAGTGCCGTTCCTGGTTAAGCTCAGCGCCACGATTGCCATGCTGATCGGCCTTGCGGTCGCGTGGAACAATTACATCCGGCGGCCGGAAGCGGCGTCGGCCTTCGTTGCATACTTCCCGGGAATCCACCGCTTCGTGCTCAACAAATGGTATTTCGACGAGCTGTACGATTACATCTTCGTCCGCCCGTCGATGTGGTTCGGCCGCCTGTTCTGGAAAGGCGGCGACGAAGGCACGATCGACCGGTTCGGGCCGCATGGCGCCGCCTATGCGGTCGGCGTCGGCAACCGCCTGACCGCCAGGCTGCAGTCGGGATATCTCTATAGCTATGCCCTGGTGATGCTTCTCGGCCTGATCGCTGCCGCCAGCTGGGTGATCTGGTGGTCCCAATGACCGGATTGCCGTTGCTAACATTGCTGATCGCCATTCCGCTCGTCGCCGGAATCGTCTGCCTGTTCGTCCGCGCCGACGCAGCGCGCTGGATCGCCCTGATCGCGACTCTCGCCAACCTCGCCCTCGGCGCGTGGATGTGGGGGCTGTACGATCCCGAGGGGCCCCAGTGGCAATTCGTCGAGAATGTCGCGCTCGGCGGCGAGATCGCATGGGCGCTCGGCATCGATGGCATCGCCCTGATGCTGATCATGCTGTCGGTATTCCTGATGCCGATCTGCATCGGCGCCTCGTGGCGGGCGATCGATCGCCGCGTGCCGGAATATATGTCGGCCTTCCTGCTGATGGAGGCGCTGATGGTCGGTGTCTTCACCGCTCAGGACCTGTTCCTGTTCTACATCTTCTTCGAGGGCGGCCTCATTCCGATGTATTTGATCATCGGCATCTGGGGCGGCGCCGAGCGCATCAAGGCGAGCTACAAGTTCTTTCTCTACACCCTGCTCGGGTCGGTGCTGATGCTGATCGCCATGCTGTACATGGTCGCCGAGGCCGGCACGACCGCGATCCCCGAGCTGATGGCGCACGATTTCCCGGCTGACGCGCAAAGATGGCTCTGGTTGGCATTCTTCGCCAGCTTTGCAGTCAAGCTGCCGATGTGGCCGGTGCACACCTGGCTTCCCGACGCCCACGTCCAGGCCCCAACCGCTGGCTCGGTCATTCTCGCCGGGGTGCTCCTGAAGATGGGCGGCTACGGCTTCATCCGCTTCTCGCTGCCGATGTTCCCCGAGGGGTCGGCGATGTTCGTCCCGTTCGTCTTCGTCCTGTCGGGAATCGCGGTCATCTACACTTCGCTAGTCGCGCTTGTGCAGCGCGACATGAAGAAGCTGATCGCTTATTCGTCTGTCGCCCATATGGCCTTTGTCACCTTCGGCCTGTTCGCCTTCAACCGGCAGGGAATCGAAGGGGCGATGATCGTCATGCTCAGCCATGGACTCGTGTCCGGCGCTTTGTTCCTCTGCGTCGGAGTCATCTACGACCGGATGCATACCCGCGAGATCGAGCGCTACGGCGGAGTGTCGAACAACATGCCGGGCTACGCCCTGCTGTTCATGCTGTTCACCATGGCCGCGGTCGGCCTGCCAGGCACCAGCGGCTTCGTCGGCGAGTTCCTGAGCCTGGTCGGCACCTATAAGGCATCGTCCTGGGCAGCGATCGTCGGTACGACCGGAATCATCCTTGGTGCGGCGTACATGCTGTGGCTTTACTGGCGGATCGCCTTTGGAGCCGCCCGGACCAAGGAAGCGGCGGCGATGCCCGACCTGTCGGGCCGCGAATGGTGGCTTCTGGCGCCGATCGGAGCGGTGGTGCTGTGGATGGGCGTCTATCCCGAAAGCTTCATGCGGCCGATCCGGGCCGACGTCGGCCGCCTGGTCGAACGCATCGAACGGGCCGCGCCTGAAGGCGACGCTCGCCTCACTGCCGGCTCCCCGGAAGCCGCGGCGGCCGCTGACGATCACGCGACCGAGGGGGCGCACTGATGAGCCTGTGGGATCTCGCTTTGGCAATAGCGCCGGAGCTGATCATCGCGCTCGGCGCGACCGAGCTCCTGCTGCATGCCGCATGGGGCAAGGACCGGGCACGCACCAGCCGCACCGTCGCCATCCTCGCCGTCGGCCTGCTCGCACTGGCGACTCTGTCCCTGCTCGGCCCGGCCCATCATGCCGGGCCGCTGCTCGAGGGCCAGTATCGCGCCGACATGTTCGCCGCCTTCGCCAAGGCGATCATCTTCCCCTCGGCGGCCGTCGCCATCCTCGCCGCGCACAATTGGTTCGACCGCGGCACGGAGCACGGCGCCGAATATCCGGTGCTGATCCTGTTCAGCGCCATCGGCATGGCGGTGATGGTTTCGTCAACCAACCTCATCACCCTCTACGTCGGACTCGAGCTTCAGAGCCTGGCCGCATACGTGCTCGCGTCCTACCGGCGCAGCGACGAGCGCTCGGCAGAGGCGGGGCTCAAATATTTCGTGCTCGGAGCGCTCGCCAGCGGCATCCTCCTCTACGGCATTTCCCTGCTCTACGGCTTCACCGGGACGATGAGCTTCACCGGCATCGCCGCCGCATTTGCCCGCGACGGCGTGCAATCGATCGGTCTCCTCTTCGGCCTCGTCTTCCTCCTCGCCGGCATCGCCTTCAAGGTGAGCGCGGTGCCGTTCCACATGTGGACTCCCGACGTCTATGAGGGCGCGCCGACGCCGGTCACCGCATTCTTCGCCTCGGCGCCCAAGGTTGCCGCGGTCCTGCTCGGAACGCGCGTCTGCCTCGATGCCTTCGGCCCGGCGATCGACGCCTGGCGCCAGATCATCATCTTCGCCGCGCTTGCCTCCATCTTCCTTGGCGCCATCGCCGCCTACGGCCAGACCAACATCAAGCGGCTGCTCGCTTACTCGTCGATCAACAATATCGGCTTCGCGTTGATTGGCCTCGCCGCCGGCGGCATCGCCGGCGCGTCGTCAGTGCTGTTCTATATGGCCGTCTACGTCGTCATGACCCTGGGCGCGTTTCTCTGCGTGCTGTGGATGCGAGGGCAGGACGGCGAGCCGGTCGAGAATATCCACAGCCTTGCCGGCCTGTCGCAGACCCGGCCGGGGCTGGCGGCGGCGATCGCCATCTTCATGTTCAGCCTGGCCGGAATCCCGCCCCTGTTCGGCTTCTGGCCCAAGCTACTGGTGTTCAACGCCGCGGTCGAGGCCGGGCTGGTGGCGCTCGCCGTCGCCGGGATCGTCGGCACGGTCGTCGGCGCTTATTATTATCTCAAGATCGTCAAGATCATGTATTTCGACGATCCCGCAGAGCCATTCGCCCGGCTCCGCCAGCCGCTGCAGGGTGCGCTGATCCTGCTCGCCGCGGTGATCGTCTCGCCGCTCGGCTATCTTCTCATCGGCCCGCTCGGCAGCTTTGCCGATCGCGCCGCCGGATCCCTGTTCTGAGCCGCATCCGGATTGTCGAGCGCACTGGCTCGACCAATGCCGATCTTCTCGCCGATGTCTCGGCAGCCGAAGGCGACTGGCTGGTCGCCCTCGCCCAAGACTCCGGCCGCGGCCGCCAAGGACGCGAGTGGATCAGCCACGTCGGGAATTTCTTCGGGAGCACCTTGGTCGAGCTCGGATCCAGCGATCCGTCCGCACCGACCCTGTCGCTGGCCGCTGGCCTTGCGCTGATCGAGGCCGTCGACGCCGCCGTTCCGGACCAGCGGCTGATGCTCAAGTGGCCCAACGACCTCCTGCTCGGCGGCAGGAAGCTCGCCGGCATATTGCTCGAGCGCAGCGGCGACCGCATTGTCGCCGGCTTCGGCGTCAATCTCGCTTCGGCGCCGCTCCCGACCGCCGCATCGCTCGGCGGTGCGGTCACTCCGCAGGTCTTCGCGCCCTTGCTCGCCGCCAGCTTTGCCCGCCTGCTGGCGCTCTGGCGAAGCTCGGAAGGCGAGGCAATGGCGCGCGCCTGGCTCGCCCGAGCCCATCCGGCCGGAACTCCGCTCACCGTACATTCCGGCCCCGGTCAGACCGTCAGCGGCAGTTTCGCCGGCATCGAGCCGGACGGCGCCTTGCGGCTGCGGCTTCCCGATGGCAGCGAGCAGGTCATTCGCGCCGGGGACGTCGAGTTGTGAACGTTCCGCGGGACCGCTAGGGCACCGAGCCATGCTGCTCGCCATCGACGCCGGCAATACCAACCTCGTCTTCGCCCTGGTCGAGGGGCGGGCGATCAAAGCGCGGTGGCGGATCGCCACCGACCCGCGACGAACGGCCGACCAATATGCCGTCTGGCTTCACCAGCTGCTCGAGCTCGAAGGCTATGCCAAGGCCGACGTCGACGCGGTGATCATCGGTACCGTCGTGCCGCGCGCGCTGCACAATCTCGAAGTGCTGGCGAGCAAATATTTCCACGTCGAGCCGCTGATCGCCGGCGTGGAGCGCGCTGCCTGGCCGATCGAGCTCGACGTCGACGAGCCGCATAATGTCGGTGCGGACCGCGCACTGAACGCCCTCGCCGCCCACGCCAAGCATTCGGGGGACCTCATCGTCATCGACTTCGGGACGGCGACCACCTTCGACGTCGTCTCTGAGTCGGGCGCCTACAAAGGCGGAATCATCGCGCCGGGCATCAACCTGTCGCTCGATGCTTTGGTCACCGCCGCGGCCAAGCTGCCGCGGATCGCCATCGACGTGCCAAACGACACGAGCGTCATCGGACGAACCACCGAGAGCCAGATGCTTACCGGCATCTATTGGGGCTATGTTGCCATGCTCGAGGGCCTGGTCGAGCGCCTGAAACGAGAGATCGGCCGCCCCGTCACCGTCGTCGCCACCGGCGGCCTCGCGGTGCTGTTCGACGAGCACAGCGACATCTTCGACGCGCTTGAACCCGATCTGACGATTCAGGGGTTGAGCTTGCTGTACGAGAAGGTTGCAGCGGGCGAATGATTCCAGGCGAGGAGCTGCTGTTCTGCGCGCTCGGTGGGTCGGGCGAAATCGGCATGAACGTCAATCTTTATGGTTGCCGCGGCCAATGGCTGATGGTCGACCTCGGTTTGACCTTCGCCGACTGGGAATATCCCGGGATCGACCTCGTCCTGCCGGACCTCGAGTTCATCGAGCGCCAGTCCGACCGGCTTGCCGGAATCATCCTCACCCACGGCCATGAGGACCATATCGGCGCCATTCCCTACCTCGCCAGCGACCTCAAGGCGCCGCTCTACGCGACCCCGTTCACCGCCGGCCTGATCGCCGGCAAGCTCGAGGAAGAGGGGCTCACCGGCCAGGTCAAGCTCAACATCATCGAGCGCGAGGGCGGCAGCGTCGACATCGGCCCGTTCCGCGTCAGCTATGTCGCGCTTGCCCATTCGATCCCTGAGGGAAATGGCGTCCTGATCGAAACGCCGTTCGGGCGGGTGTTCCACACCGGCGACTGGAAGATCGACGAGACTCCGGTGCTCGGCGAACCGTCAAGCCATGAGCCGCTCGAGCGGATCGGCGATGAAGGCGTGCTCGCTCTGGTGTGCGATTCGACCAACGTCTTCCAGGACGAAGCCTCGGGCTCGGAAGCCAGCGTCCACGAAGGGCTTCGCGACGAGGTCGCCAGAGCTCGCGGCCGGGTGCTGGTCACGACGTTCGCCTCCAACGCCGCCCGCCTGCAGACGATCGGCCGGGTCACCGAGGAAACCGGACGCAAATTGTGCATCGCCGGCCGTTCGCTCGAACGCATTCTCAAGGTCGCCCAGGCGACCGGCTACCTCGAGGATTTCCCGCAGCCGATCCGCTTCGACGAGGCGATGGGGCTGCCGCGCGACGAGGTTTTGATCATCGCCACCGGCGGTCAGGGCGAACCTCGCGCCGCGCTCGGGCGGATTGCGCTGGGCAACCACGACCTCAAGCTCGCCGACGGCGACACGGTGATCTTCTCGACCAAGATCATTCCCGGCAACGAAATTGCCATCGGCCGGATCATGAACGCGTTGTCCGACCTTGGCGTTCTGATCGTCACCGAAAAGCAGGCGCACGTCCATGTCTCCGGCCATCCGGGGCGCCCCGAGCTTCTGGCGATGTACGATTGGGTGCGTCCGCAGATCGTCGTTCCGGTTCATGGCGAGGCCCGGCACCTGGCCGAGCACGCGCGCCTGGCGCTCGCTCACGGAGTGCCGTCCGCAATCCACCAGGAGGACGGCGACCTGGTGCGGCTTGCGCCTGATGGCCCGAAGAAGATCGACGAGGTGCGCGTCGGTCGGCTGGTGCTCGACGGCGACGTCATTCTTCCCGCCGACGGATCGACGATCAACGAGCGCCGTCGGATCGGCCTCGGCGGGCTGATCGCGGTGACGGTTCCCGTGCGCCAGGGCGGGGAGCTTGCCGGATCGCCGCTGGTGAGGCCGTTTGGGGTTCCGGTCGAGGCCGACCGGGACGATTTCATCGCCGACGCTGCCGCGGCGGCCGCGCACGCTTACAACGCGGGGGCCGACGAGGAACGGATCCGCGAGGCGGTGCGTCTCGCCGTTCGACGCTGCGCGACGTTGTGGACCGGCAAAAAGCCGCTGGTCGACGTGTCGATGCTCAAGGTCGGCTGAGCTGGCGCATTGCGATGCAGATCGGGTCGATCGTCGCCATCTATTTCCTGTTTTTCGTCGGCAGCGCTTTCGTCCTGCTGCCGTTCGGCGTCAGGACTGACGAGGAGGTCGGCGCCGACAAGGTGCCCGGACAGGCAGACAGCGCTCCGCACCGTTTCGATTTGAAGCTCCATCTCGCGAAGGCGGCGCTGCTGGCGCTCGTGCTGTTCGCGCTCTTTTACGCCAACTGGCATTTCGGCTGGATCGAGGCGGATGACCTCGATTTCTATCACCGCGACTGAACGCGGGGAGCTAGCGGCGGCGGTCGGTCGCCTGGGCGAGGGCGGCATAAAGCTTGCCCATGTCCGATGACATCAGGGTAACGGCGATCATTCCGCCGTCCCGCTCCGCCAGCACCCGGCGGAGCATCGCCTCGAAGTCCGCGACATAACGGTTGACCGATCGCTGGAACTCGCCGTCGGCCTCGTAATGGGCGCGGATCGCCCGGTTCTCGCTGCCGCTGAGCAGCTTGACCGCGCGGCGGGTGAAGACGCCGCGATTGCCCTTCAGATAACTGTCCCAGGCTTTTTCATCGACTTCGTCGGCGAGAATCTTGCCGACATCGATCGCCGCCGAGTTCATCGAATCGATGAGCAGCGCCACCCGCCGGGCGAAAGCCTCGCTGTCCTTCTCGCGCTGCTCGGCACTGGTCTGCTCGAAGTGTTGCTCGAGCGCCGCCGCGCTCTGGCCCAGGGACAGCATCTGCTGGGTGAGCCGGTCCGACGCCGCCCGGGCGGCCTCGACCGCCTTCGCCGCCGCAGAGTCGACTTCGCGAAGCCTTTCCTCGATTCCCTCGCGAATGGCTCTTTCCAGCGCCTCGCGAGTCGCTTGGGAAAGGTTCGCGGCGCCTTCGGGAATGACCTCCGCGATCGCTTCGCGCGCCCGCTCGGCGGCGTGGGCCGCGGCCTCGCGCACTTGCACCATCGCCGCGACCAGCGCCGGGGCGGTTTCCGCGCTGAGCTCGCTCGCCTGCTTCTGCGCGTCGGCGACCGCCGAGGACAGCGCGGCAAGCCGGGTTTCGGCGCCGCCGACGCCTTCGTCGACCGATGCCAGCAGGGCGCTGAGATGGTCCTGCTGCTCGCCGATGGCCGCGCCGGTCTGCGCCATGCGCTCGCTCGCCTCGACGGCGGCGTCGCGAACCCAGCCGATTTCCGGCCGCGTTTCCTCGGTGAGTTGCCGAACCCTCGAAGCTCCACCCTCGGCCTCGGCAAGCGCCGCGTTCAGCTGCTCGCGAACCTCCTCCGACAGGCGGTCGAGGCTGTCGCGCAGCGTCGCGGTCCGCTCGGCGAGCGAGCCGATCGCCCCTTCCTGGGCGCCCGCCTGGTCGGCCAGAGCGTCGAGTTCGCTACGGGCGCGGGACAGCGAGCCAAGGAAATGGTTGGCGCGCTCGTCGCCGTGAGCCGCAAGCTCGGTGAAACGCTGATCGATCAGCGACAGGCCGCTGTCGATGTCGGCGATCATCCGTTGGGATATGCGTTCCTGTTCGGCGACCCGGGCCGACAAACCGTCGAGCGAGCCGCTTGCAGTACCAAGCCGGGCGCCGAGCGCGTCAGCAGCCTCGATGCCTGCGCGGCCGATTCCGGCGGTCGCCTGTTCCACCAGCGCCGAGACGGCGGCGGACTGCGCATCGACTCCGGAACGGATTTCCGTGAGCGCGGCAGCGGTGCGCTCGAGAAGCGCGTCGACCGCAGTCGAAAAGCCCGACTCGGCTTCGCCGACGCGGGCGGCTGCGGCGGCGCCGGCGCTTTCGATATGGGTGAGATGGGTGACCAGCCGCTGCGCGGCGGTCGCGACCATCTCGTCGGCCTCGCGGGTGCGCTCGGTCAGGGCCCCGACCTGTTGCTCGAACGCGGCGGCGCGGTCGACCGCTTCGGTGCCGGCGCCGCGCAATTGCTCGGCCATCGTACGTGCGGTCGCTTCCGCCCGCGGCAAATCCTCGAGAAGAACGCCAATGTCTCGGAGCGCCGATTCGGCTGCTCGGTCGAGGTTGGCTCCATGCTTTGCAAGGCGATCGCCGCTCGCGTCGAGATCGCGCGTCACCCCGTCGAGCTTGCCGGTCGTTTCGTCGCCGAGCTGCATCAGCCTTTGCGCCATCGCCGCCATCGCCGCCTGGCTGTCGTCGAGCCTTACGCGAAGTACGCCGAGCAGATCTTCGAGCGAGCGCGCTTCGGTGCGCATCGCCACCACCGACCGGGTAAAGCGCTCCGCTTCCTTGCGGCGGGTGCGGCCGAAGATGATCCAGGCGAGGCCGAGCAACGCCAGAGGCCCGGCGAGAATCGCCATCCACTGAGCGATTGCCGGCGACGATAAGGGCTCGGCGCCGAGCGCGCGGCCGGCCGACCAGGCTGTGTAGGCCGTCCACAATGCCGCTAGCAGGATCAGCGCGGTGCCGAGAACGGCGCGGCCGCCGGCGCCGGCCGGTTCCGCCTCCGCGCGAGTCTCCTCCCACTGCAGCCGGTCGAAGTCCGACTCGAGGCCTCCAGATTCTTCCAAAATCGCGGCTGGCTGCGGCTCGGGCGGGCGAAGCGGCTCTTCGGAGCGCTGGGTTTTGGCGGTCATGATGCGGCAGTTTACCATCTTTGGGCTGTCAAGAAAGCGATTTGGGGGGCATGGATGACAGTCTTGCTGCGGTTGGGAGGGGATGATCGGGCCATGGCGCTGGGTGCGCTGATCGGTGCCTATCAGGAGGATGATTCGGGGGGGCTGAGAGCGCTTCTGCCGCTTTCCGGCCGCACCCTGCTCGAATATCAGGTGCGTTGTGCGGCAGCGGCTGGGGCATCGCCGATCGTCGTCCTGGTCGAGCGGGTGCCCGTCGCGCTTCAGGACGCGTTTGAGCGGCTGCGTGGCGAGGGCATCTCGGTGACCCCTGTCAGCGACGGGCTCGAGGCGGCGAGTCGCTTCGAAGCCGGAGCGATGGTCTTGCTGGTGAGTGACGGAATTGCGCCGCCTTCCGAGCTGCTCGCCGAGCTTGCTGCTCTCGACGAGCCGACGGTCGTGACCGTGCCGGACGATGGCGAGCATGACCGGTTTGAGCGGGTTGATGGCGACAGCCGCTGGGCAGGGCTGGCCGTGATTGACGCCCGTTCCCTCGGCTCTACCGCGGCCATGGTCGGGGATTGGGACCTGCCCTCGACCCTGCTTCGCCGGACGCTTCAGGACGGCGCCGCGCGACTGCCGCTCGCGCCAGGCTCCAGCGAGCCCCTGCTCGCCGACGAAGCGGGCATGCTCGACGACTTCGACCGTCGGCTGCTGATCGCCTCGCGCGGCGCCCGCCGCGATTGGGCGAGCCGCTATGTCCTGCCGATCGCCGAGGAATTCGCAACCGAGCGGCTGCTCGAAACGCGGGTCAAGCCGGACGCGCTGATTTGGTCGGCTTTGCTCCTGACGCTGGGCGGTGCCTTCGCCTTTACACGCGGATGGCTGGCGGCGGGTCTTGTCCTTCTCGTGCTGTCGACACCGCTCGATCTCGTTGCCCGGCGCCTGGCCACCCTGCGCCTTCGGCCGCTTCCGGCCCGCCTTCTGTCGCGGATGATGATCTGGCCGGCGTCAGGGGTTGCCTTGCTCGCGCTCGGCTGGTGGATCGCCGAGGCCGCCGGCTGGTGGGCCCTGGTCGCCGCCCTCGCAGCGGCAGCCTTCGCCGAGGCAGCCAGGGTTGAGCGCGGCCGGCAAGAGGTGCCGGGCCAGATCTGGCTGTTTTCGCGCCGCAACGCGATTATTCTTGCGATCCCTTTCGCAATCGCGGGCGCCTGGCCGCTCTACCTCGCCGTCATCGCTCTCTACGCGGCGGTCTCCTTCTTCTACCTCCAGCATATCCGGCACCGGATCGCTGTGGATTGACGCCGCATTAACCCCGATCCGATATTCCTGCGGCAAATGGCGCCAGAGGAATGGCCAATCGCTGCTCCGGCAGCCGACCGAGCGGTCGATCCCGCGCGTCCCGCGGGCCGTGGGCGCTTGGACATCGTCCGGCGCGACTTTTTCCTCGATCCCGCCAAGCGCCTGACCGAGCAGGAGCGGGCGCTGATGACCGCGCTGCTCCACGGGCTGGTCGCCCAGATTGCCGACGATCTTCGAGCGGCCCTTCCCACCGGAATCGCCGCCGCGAATGACGAAGACGATGGGCAGCTGATCGCCGACTTGCGCTCCGCCGGCCTGCTCGATCTGCCCGAACTGATCGCTTTGTTGCTGCGCTGCGCGGACGAGGAGCGGATTGGCACCGCGGTTCGCAGTCTCGGTGAGGGTCGAAATTACCGCCATTTGCAGAGCCTGGTATCGAGCGAGGATGCGGATGTGTCAGCCGCGGCGATGACCGTGATTCTCGCGCACGGCAGGCGCCGCGACCGACTCGGCCAAGCCTTGATCGAACTCGACGATCTCACTGCCCGCACCGTCCAGCGGCTGCTCCACGCGGTCGGAGCAGGCCTGAGCCGTCGCTATCCAGCCGCCGAATCGCAACTCGCCGAGGCCGGCGAGGCGCTCTTGTCCCAGCATGATCCGGGCCGCGGCGTTGCCGCTCTTGTCGAGGCGCTGGTCGCAGCAGTCGATTCTGCCGGAATGCTCGACGAACAGCGGCTCGGAGCGGCAGCCGACGAGGGCGACGTCGCCTTTCTGTCAGAAGCCCTGGCTCGCCGCGCCGGCATCGATTCCGGCGAGGCGCTCGACCACCTGCTCGACGGAGGCGGCGGCAGGCTGGTCCTCCTGTTGCGAATGGCCGGTGTCCAACGATCGCTCGCCGCCCGCATCCTTGCCACTCTCGGCGAGCTCGTTGGCGTCGCCGATCCGGGTCGTGAGATCGCCCGATTCGACGAAATCAGCGACGACCAGGCGCTGGCCGCGCGGCAAAGGCTGAGCCTCGCTGCGGAATTTCGCGAATCTTTGGCGGCCCTCGAGGCAGGCAATGGCAAGCGCCCCGTCTGAACCACCGCCGATCCTCGGCCGCGTCGATTCCGCAGGCCGGTTGATCGAGGCCGATCCCAAGCTGGCGGCGCTTCAGGCCGACGCCGGCTCCGGGCTCGGGGCCGTGCTCGCCATCCCGCAGATCGCCTCGATCGTTCGCCTTGCCCGCCGCCTCGGAGTGCCGGTCACCCGGCCGGCAATGGCTGCGGCCGCAGAGCGCGACATCGACCTTATCGTCAACGCCGTGCCGGAGGGCGGCGACGTCCGCCTGATCCTTGAAAGCTGGAGCGAGCGGCCGGCCTCTGGGCCGCGGCTGGCGCCGCTATTCGGAAGCGTCGCCGATAGCGACCCCGAGGATCAGCGGGGCCAATGGTCAGCGGACGAGCAGCTCCGGCTGATCGATTTGTCGCTCGAGTTCGCCGAAATGCTCGGAATCAACCGAGGTGAGGTGATTGGACAGCCGCTGACCCGAATCCTGAAGCTCGAAGAGGACGAATCGGGCGAAATGCCGCTGCTGGCAGCGCTCGCTTCACGCCAGAGCTTTTCAGGGCAGCGGGTCAGCGGGCGCAATGGCGGATCGGGCCGCAGCTTCCTGCTGAGCGGCGAGGTGCTGCTTGCAAGCGACGGCAGCTTCGCCGGTTTCGAAGGCCGCGCTGAGCCGCTCGACTCGCCTCCCGGCTCCCCTCCTATCGAACCGCCGTTGATGTCTGCGGCGATCGACGAAGCGCTGGACGAGGCACTGCGCTCGCCGATCGACCGGATCATTCAGTGCGCCGACCTCATCATCGATCGTTCTGACGGCCCGCTGCGCAGCGACTATGCGGCTTATGCGGCCGACATTTCTGCAGCTGCCCGGCACCTCCTGTCGGTAATCCGGTCGATGGGGGAGGAGCCCGGCAACGATCGCGCCTCGGTGGACTTGGCCGCCCTTGCCGCCGAGGCGGTGACAATGATCGAGGCCTTGGCCGAAAGCCGCAATGTGGCGATCGAGGCGGCGGCGAGCGGGCCGCTTCCGGCGAAGGGCGATGACCGCGGCGTCATTCAGATCCTCGTCAACCTGGTCGGCAACGCCGTTCGCCATTCGCCGCAGGGATCGAGCGTCCGGCTGTCCTTCGCCTCGACCGCAGGAATGGCGTCGGTGACGGTGCGCGACGAGGGTGCCGGGATCGACCCTGCGGACCATGAGCGCATCTTCGAACGATTCGAGCGTGCCGGCGGCGGTGATGATGGCACCGGCCTCGGCCTCGCGATCGCCCGCAGGCTCGCCCGCTCGATGGGCGGCGACATCGTCGTCGACAGCGCCCCGGGCGCGGGCGCGCGCTTCACTCTGACCCTTCCGAGCGCCTAGCGCTCGTCGACCGGAACGTAATCGCGCTGGGTTGCGCCTACGTAGAGCTGGCGAGGTCGCCCGATCTTCTGCTCCGGGTCGGAAATCATCTCGTTCCATTGGGCGACCCAGCCGACCGTCCGGGCGAGGGCAAAGAGAGCGGTGAACATCTCGGTCGGGAAGCCGATCGCGTTGAGGATCACACCCGAGTAGAAATCGACGTTCGGATAGAGCTTCTTCTCGATGAAATATTCGTCGCTGAGCGCGATCTGCTCCAATTCCCTGGCGGTGTCGAGGACCGGATCGGAAATGCCGAGCTCGTCGAGCACTTCCTGCGCCGTCTTTTGCATGACCTTCGCGCGCGGGTCGTAATTCTTGTAGACGCGGTGACCGAAGCCCATCAGCCGGAACGGGTCGTCCTTGTCTTTGGCCCTGGCGATATACTCCGGGATTCGCTCGGGTCGCCCGATCTCGCGAAGCATGTTGAGCGCCGCTTCGTTCGCGCCGCCGTGAGCCGGACCCCACAGGCAGGCGATGCCGGCGGCAATGCAGGCGAACGGGTTGGCGCCCGACGAGCCGGCGAGGCGCACGGTCGATGTCGAGGCATTCTGCTCGTGGTCGGCATGGAGGATGAAGATGCGCCGCATCGCCCGCTCGATCACGGGGCTCACTTCATAGGGCTCGGCCGGCACGCCGAAGGTCATGCGCAGGAAATTGCCAGTGTAGGACAGGCTGTTGTCCGGATACATGAACGGCTGGCCGATCGAATATTTGAACGCCATCGCCGCAATGGTCGGCATCTTCGCGATCAGCCGGTGAGAGGCGATCATCCTCTGCTCGGGATCGGTGATGTCGGTGCTGTCGTGGTAAAAGGCCGATAGCGCTCCGACCACTCCGCACATGATCGCCATCGGGTGTGCATCACGCCGGAAGCCGCGGTAGAAGGTCATCAGCTGCTCGTGCAGCATGGTGTGGCGCGAGATGGTGTAGGTGAACTTGTCGAGCTCGGCGCGCGACGGAAGCTCGCCATGGAGCAGAAGGTAGGACACCTCCATGAAGGTCGAGTTTTCCGCCAGCTGGTCGATCGGGTAACCGCGGTGGAGAAGGATGCCCTGCTCGCCGTCGATATAGGTAATCGCGCTCTGGCAGCTGGCGGTCGAGGTGAAGCCCGGATCGTAGGTGAACATCCCGGTCTGGCCATAGAGCTTGCGGATGTCGACGACATCGGGACCGACTGACCCCGACAGGACCGCGTAGGACTTGTCGCCATCCGGGGTTTGAAGGGTCACGGTCTTGTCGTTCATTCGTTCGGCTCCACCAGCTGATCGGCAATTCGTGCGAGGCTTTCGCCCTGCCCCAGCAGGGCGAGCACGTCAAAGATTCCAGGAGAGGTGGTGCGCCCGGTCAGCGCTGCCCGAAGCGGCTGGGCGAGCTTGCCGAGCTTGACTCCATTCGTCTCGGCCACTTCGCGGACTGCTGCTTCCACCGTCTCGGCAGACCAATCGCCGACGGCAGCGAGCGCCGAATGCGCATTGCCGAGCAGGGCGCGGCTCTCGTCCGTCAGCAGCGCCGCGGCCGCCTCGTCCATTTCCAGTGGGCGCTCGGAGAACAGGAAGCGGGCGGCGTCGGCGAGCTGGTTGAGGTCGTGCGAGCGGGCCTTGAGCTCCGGCATCGCCCGCACCAGCAGATCGACGTCTTTGTCGCTGATCCCGAGCTTCGGAGCGACGAGCTCCGCTAGCCGCCGATCGTCGGCGGCGCGGATGTAATGACCGTTGAGATTCTCGAGCTTCTTGAAGTCGAAGCGCGACGGCGACTTGCCGACATGGTCGAGGCCGAACCATTCGATCGCTTGGCTACGGCTGATGATCTCGTCGTCGCCATGCCCCCAGCCGAGCCGGAGCAGATAGTTGAACAGGGCATCGGGCAGGATGCCGAGCTCGTCTCGATAGGCGTCGACGCCGAGCGCGCCGTGGCGCTTGCTGAGCTTGGCGCCGTCCTGGCCGTGGATCAAAGGCACGTGGGCGTAGGTCGGTTCGGGCCAGCCCATGGCGCGGATGATCGCGAGTTGCCGGAAGGCGTTGTTGAGGTGGTCGTCGCCGCGGATCACGTGACTGACGCCCATGTCGTGATCATCGACGACGACCGCGAGCATGTAGGTCGGCGTCCCGTCCGAGCGCAAAAGAATGAAGTCGTCGAGCTCGCTGTTCTGGACGACGACCCGGCCCTGGACCTGGTCGTCGATCGCGGTTTCGCCCTCGCGCGGCGCCCGGAGACGGACGACGAACGGGCCGTCACCCTCCTCCTTGCAGTCGCGCCACGGGCTGTCGATCCGGAACGGGCGGCGCTCGGCCTGCGCCTTTTCGCGCTGGGCGGCCAGTTCGTCCTGCGTCATGTAGCAGCGATAGGCGGCGCCGCGCTCGAGCAACGCATGCGCGATCTCGGCGTGTCGCGCCCAGAATTGTGACTGGTAATATTCGTGGCCGTCCCAATCGAGGCCGAGCCAGCGCATGCCGTCGAGAATCGCGTCGATCGCCTCTCTGGTCGAGCGAGCGCGGTCGGTGTCCTCGATCCTCAGCAGGAACTTGCCGCCATGGCGTCGCGCGTACAGCCAGTTGAACAGGGCAGTTCGAGCCCCGCCAATATGCAGGTATCCGGTCGGGGAGGGCGCGAAGCGCGTGACGACGGGCGAGTTTTTGCTGCTTGCGCTGGTCAATGTTTCTCCGCTTGCGCTCGGGCGCGCTTTGCTCTTGTCTTGTTCTGGCAATGCAATGGACGAGCGCCCCTAACATAGCGGGTGCGCCTCTTCCACAGCGTGCTCGGAGCTATTGGAAGGCGCGCGCAGGCGCCATTCGCGATACGCTCGAGGGCTTCCTCGAGCGCGAGCGCGGCCAGCTTCCGTCCTGGCTGGTTGTCGGCTTCGGCACGGGTATCGCTCTTTGGCTAGCACTTGCTTCGCCCCGGCAGTGGGCGGCACTGCTGTGCGCCGCCGGCGGCCTCGCGATTCTCGGCTTTTGCGCGCGCGGCGGCCGTGCCGAGCGCGCTCTGGGATGGTTCAGCCTTGCCGTTGCCCTCGGATGCTCGCTGATCTGGATTCGCTCGGAGGCGGTGGCGGCGCCGCGCCTCGATCGGCCGCGAATCACGACGTTCGAGGCCCGGGTCGAGCGCGTCGAACCGATCGCCGCCAAGGGCGACCTTCGACTGACGTTGGCACCGGTGGACAAGCGCCTGCCGCCTCGGGTGCGGGTGTCGATGCCGCGCGAAGGGTCACCCGACGGCCTGGCAGTCGACTCCAAAGTAGAGCTCAAGGCACGGCTGGTGCCGCCGCCGCCGATGGCGCTTCCGGGAAGCTATGATTTCGCCCGCGACGCCTGGTTCCGGCGAATCGGCGGGGTTGGGCGAGCGCTCGGCCCGGTAACGGTGCTCGACCCGCGTCCGGCAACCGGGATCGATGCCTTTCGCGACCGACTCGGCCGCCATATCCGCGAGCAGCTGCCGGGCTCCGCTGGCACCATCGCCACCGCGCTCGCCACGGGCGACAAGAAAGCGGTCAGCGAGGAGGACGCCCGAGCCATGCGGCGAAGTGGCCTTGCCCATCTGCTTGCCGTGAGCGGGCTACACATCGGGGCGGTGGTCGGGGCGGCCATGCTCCTGACTCTGAAGCTGCTCGCAGTGTCGCAGCGGGCGGCCCTCCGCTTCAACCTGATCCTGGTCGCCGCAGGCGTCGGCGCTCTCGCCGGCATCGGCTATACTTTGCTGACCGGCATGCAGGTGCCGACGGTGCGAAGCTGCATCGCCGCCCTGCTGGTGCTTGGCGGGCTTGCCATTGGCCGTGAAGCGATCAGCCTTAGGACGCTCTCTGTCGGGGCGCTGATCATTCTCGCGCTGCGCCCGGAACTGATCGCCAGCGCCAGCTTCCAGTTCAGCTTCGCCGCAGTGGCCTCGATCATCGCCCTGCACAGTTCGCAATGGGGGCGGCGCACTTTCCAGCGCCGCGACGAAAGGATCGCCGCCAGGTTTTGCCGCTTCGTCTTCGCGTTGTTCATGACCGGCCTCGCGGTCGAGATCGCGCTCACCCCCTTCGCCCTCTACCATTTCCACAAGGCCGGACTCTATGGCGTTGCCGCCAATTTGATCGCCATTCCGCTCACCACCTTCGTGATCATGCCGTTCGAGGCCCTGGCCCTTTTCCTCGATTTGGTCGGCGCCGGTGCCCCCGCCTGGTTCGTTGCCGGCTCTGCGCTCGATTTGCTGCTCGCGCTCGCCCACACAGTCGCCGATGCGCCCGGGGCCGTCGCGACCTTGCCGTCGATGCCAGTCTGGGCGTTCGGTCTGCTGACCGCAGGGGGGCTGTGGCTGTGCCTGTGGACTAGCCGCGCTCGATGGCTCGGGCTGGTTCCGGCAATGGTCGGCGCGGTCGGCGCAGCGGCCGCGCCGGCGCCCGATCTCCTGGTTACCGGCGACGGCCGCCATCTCGCCGTTGTCGGCGAGGACGGCACGCCCTTGCTGCTGCGCTCGCGCAGCGGCGATTTCATCCGCGAGCTGATGGCCGAGGCCGCCGGGGTCGACCAGGATCCGGAAGCGCTCGCCGAACGGCCCGGGACGAGCTGCTCGCGCGACTCCTGTGTCACCCGGATCGAGCGAGCAGGGCGGTCCTGGCAGCTGCTCGCCACGCGTTCCTCAACCCCGATCGCGTGGGCCGACCTGGTCGCCGCCTGCTCCGAGGCCGACATCGTCGTATCCGACCGCTGGCTGCCCAAAGCATGCGAGCCGCGCTGGCTCAAGCTTGATCGGAAGGCTCTGGAACGCACCGGCGGAGTGGCAATCCGGCTGGCGACAGAGCCGCGGGTGACGACGGTTGCCGAGAGCATCGGCCGCCATCCGTGGGCGGCGGACTTGCCGCTCGAGAGGCGCTAGCGCATGCGTTTCAACATCGTCGACCCGGCGACGGCCGGATCAGGTCAATAGCGTCGGATCAGCCCGGCGAGCCGGCCCTGGATACGCACCCGGCCCTCGTCATAGCGCTGCGGCTCGTAGCGCGCGTTCGCCGGGTCGAGGCGGATCATCCGCCCCTCGCGGCGATAGGTCTTCAACGTCGCTTCCTCATCGTCGATGAGGGCGACGACGATCTCGCCGTCGCGGGCGCTGTCGACCTTTCGGATTAGCGCGAAGTCGCCGTCGAGAATTCCCTCCTCGACCATCGAATCACCCGAGATTTCGAGCGCGTAATGCTCGCCCGGGCCGAGCAGCGCCGCCGGCACCGCGAATCCCTCGTTGCCCTGCAGCGCCTCGATCGGCGTGCCAGCGGCGATGCGGCCGTGAAGCGGAATTTCGATCGTGTCGTTGGCGGGAACGGGGATTATCGGCTTCACGGCAATCGTCGCCGCGGCCGCTGAAGCGCTGACCTCGGGCATCTTGACCACTTCCAGCGCGCGCGCCCGGTTGGGAAGCCGGCGGATGAAGCCACGCTCCTCGAGCGCCGAGATCAGCCGGTGGACTCCTGACTTGGACTTGAGCTCCAGCGCCTCGCGCATCTCGTCGAAGCTCGGGCTGACGCCGCTGCGGTTCAACCGATCGTGAATGAACAACAGCAGCTCATGTTGCTTGGGCGTCAGCATCGATCGGCCTCCCCGAGTATAACCGGAACGAACGGGGAACATCTATCGCAGCCAGTGCAATGTTCGTCAAGCGTTCTCATGCGTCAGCGCGAGGAAAGCGCGAAGAAGCGCATGGCCATGTTGGCTGGCGATGCTTTCGGGGTGAAATTGCACGCCATGTACCGGCGCGCTCGCATGGCGGAATGCCATGACCAACTTGTCGTCGGACCAGGCGTTGGCAAATAGCGGCAGCTGTGGATTCGGCACTGCCAAGGAGTGATACCGGGTCGCCGCCATCGGCGACTGGAGTCCGGCGAACAGGCCGGTGCGATCGTGTCGGACAGTTGCGACCTTGCCATGAATCGGCGGGACCCGAGCCACTTCAGAGCCGCAGGCGATCGCGATCGCCTGGTGACCGAGGCAGACTCCAAGCAGCGGCCGCCGGGCGGCGATGCATGCCGCAGCGAGCGGGACCGAGATGCCGGCCTCTTCGGGCGAGCCGGGCCCCGGCGAGATGAGGATCGCCGAATGCTCGGCATCGAGCGCGTCGTCGATGCTGATGGCATCGTTGCGCTCGACTCGAACCCGCGCTCCGAGCGTCGTCAGATAGTCGACGAGCGTGAAGGTGAAGCTGTCGTAATTGTCGACGACGAGGACGGAGCTGCCCGGCATCAGCCCCCGGTAAGGCGCCTTTTCGAATCCGCGATCGCCTGTTCGTTGCGGCGGACTCCGAGGGCCGCGCGGGCCGACGCCAGGAACTGCTGCGCATATTCCTGCGACGCCGCCTGCTGAAACTCGTTCTGCACCTGGGCGATCAGCGAGGGCTGGGAGATGGCGTTGCCGGGAATGATCCGGTTCGCCTTGACGATGAAGAAGCCGCGGCCGCCGGGGTCGGCGACCATCCGGCTACGGCCCTCGCCAAGGGTGAACAGCATTTGCAGGGGAGGCGGCACCTGCCCCCCGAACTGGCTGAGCTCGAGCCGTCGCTGCCGCACCTGCTGGACTGGCGGCAACGAAGCTCCCGCCTCGCGTATGGCCTGGGCGAAAGCGACATTGCGGCCAATCTTGGCGGCAATGTCGGTGGCGGCAGCCCTGGCCCGGGCGAGCGCTTGCTGGCTGATCCAGTCCTCCCGGACCCGGTCGCGGATCTGGGCGAGCGGCTGCGGCGCCGCCGGAACCACCCGTGCCGGGCCGACCAGCACATAGCCGGCGTTGTTCGGAAGCGTTTCAACGACTGGTTCGTCGTTGGGCTCGAGCTCGAAGCCCGAGCGCAGTGCGGGCGCCAACTCCTCCGGAAAGCGATAGGCGGAGTTCTCCCGGGATCGGCCGTCGGACGTGATCAGCGGGGTCTCGGTAATCTGCAGGCCGGCCGAAGCCGCGGCTTCCTGATAATTGGCCCCCCCGGCAATCTCCTCCTCAACCTTCGACACCATTTCGGCGATCGCATTCTGCCGTTTGTCGGCCGTCAGCCGCTGGGCGATCTCGCCGCGCGCCTGGGCGAGGCTCCTGCCCGGGATTCGGTTGACGGATTCGACCTTGAGCACGTGCCAGCCGAAGTCGGACCGGACTGGGCCGACCACCGCGCCCGAAGCCGCTCCGAAGGCAGCCGCGGCGACCTGCTCGCTGGCGGTGCCCGCCAGCTGCTGCCGCGTCTGCTCGCCGAGGGCCACGTCCTCAGCGCTGAGGCCGGCCGGAGCCGCGGCGGCGGCAAGGCTGGCCCCGCCGCGGGCGCGCTGCGCGATCTGCTCCGCGGCGGCGCGGTCCGGGACGACGGCCTGGCTGATGTTGCGGGTCTCGCGGGCGGCGAACTGCGCCTGGTTCGCCTGATAATAAGCGGCGATTTCCTGTTCGGTGGCGGTGATGTTCGCGACCTGTTCAGGGCCGATCCGGGCAAGCCGAAGGACGCGTTGCTCGGGAACCGTGTAGCGGGCCTGGTTGGCGGCGTAGAAGCGCTGGAGGTCCTCGTCGCTAGGGTTGAGGCCGCCGGTGAACGCTGCGGCCGGGATCATGGCGATCTCGCCCTCGCGCACCTCGAGCAGCATGTTCGCGTAAGGCGTCGCGACCCCGACGGGCAGCCGAGCGCTCGATGCCGCGGGCGTCAGCAGCAGCCGCTGAAGGAGCCCGGCGGCGACGAACTGCCGCACTTCCTGATCGGTGATCCGCTGCTGTTGCAGGAATTGCTGATACGCCTGCTGGCTGAACTGGCCGCCAAGGCCGCGCACTCCCGGAAGGTTGGCGATCTCGGCGTCGATCAGCCGCTTCGACAGCCGGAAGCCATGCTTGGCGGCGAATGCCTGGAGCACCTTTTCGTCGATCAGGGCCTCCAGCATCGGCTCGAAGTCGCCGGCGACGGCTGAATATTCCGCCTGGGGGTTGTCCTGGCGAAGTTGGGCAAGCCGCCGCTCCATCAGCCGGCTCATTTCCCGATCGGTCACCTCTTCGGAACCGACGGTCGCAAGCGTGTTGCGGCTCTGGCCGCCCATGCCGCCGGACAGCACGCCCTGAACGTCGGCGAGCGCGAAGGAGGCGACAATCGCCAGCAGGAACAGCACGACGACGACCGTGCCGACCTTCGACTTTCCAAGGCCTCGGATGAAAGCGAACATTCGGAACTTTCGGATTGGTTGGGAGCGGGCGGAGCCGCCTGTTTAGGGATAGCCGTCGCCGCCTTCAAGCGCACGGCCTTGCAGCGCCACCCGCAAGGTAGCTAGGGCCGGGTCGGAACCGCGAGGGGAGCAGGATGGCGCGAAGGAAGCTGGTTGCTGGCAATTGGAAGATGCACGGGCTCGGAGCCGACATCGCCCTCATCGAGGCGATCGCCGCCGCTGCGCGCGAGCACCGGCCAGAGGTCGACGTCGCGCTTTGTCTCCCTGCGACGCTGATCGAGCGGGCGGCTCGGGCGGTGCCCGACTTTGCCGTCGGCGGCCAGGACGTCCACCAGGCCGAAAAGGGCGCGCACACCGGCTGCGTGTCGGCGGCAATGCTGCTCGATGCCGGAGCGATCTTGACGATCATCGGCCATAGCGAGCGCCGCGAGGCGCAGAAGGAGAGCGACGAGGATGTCCGCGCCAAGGCCGAGGCGGGCCTTGCCGCCGGTCTTTCGGTCATCCTTTGCGTCGGTGAGAGCCTCAGCGTCCGGGAGGCCGGCGAGGCCCTGGCCACGGTCGAGCGGCAGCTGGCCGCATCGATTCCGGCCAAACTTCCACCCGGCGCTGAGCTCGCCATTGCCTATGAGCCGATCTGGGCGATCGGCACCGGCAAGGTGCCCTCGACCGGCGATATCGGCGAAATGCATTCGGCGCTGCGCCGGCGGCTGATCGCGGCCTATGGCGAGCGCGGCAACGACATCCGAATCCTCTACGGAGGCTCGGTCAAGGCCACCAACGCGGCCGAGATTTTCGCGGTCGAGGATGTCGACGGGGCGCTCGTCGGCGGCGCCAGCCTGACGGCCGAAGACTTCCTGCCGATCGTCGAGGCCGCCGCGTCCAGCGCGAAACAGCCGTAAGGGTTCACATCCCGCGAACCAGCCACTACGGTTGTTGTTTCACAAATGGAAAGGATGTCATGCGACGGATTCTCGCCTCGATTGCATTTGCCTCCGCCAGCCTCGCCGCGCCGCTCGCCCCGGCATTCTCCCAGACTCCGGGCATGCAGGTGGTCGACACCAGCGGCGGCCTCGTTGCCACCGTCGTCCGCGTCGAAGGGGACAATCTCATCATCAAGACCGACCGCCATGAAGCCTCGATTCCCAAGTCCAGCTTCACCGCCGCCGACGGCAAGCTGCTGTTCGCCATGACTCGGGCCGAGCTCAACGCCGCGACCGATCGAAGCCTCGCCGAGGCTGCCGCGGCAATCGCTCCGGGAGCGACGGTCAAGGATCCCGCGGGGCAGCTGGTCGGAACGATCGAGTCGCTCGAAACCGAATTCGCCACGTTGAAGCTGCAGTCGGGCGCGCTCGTCCGCGTTCCCCGCTCGGGCATCGCGGCCGCCAACGGCGAGGTGGTGATCGGCGCAACCGCGGGCGACCTCGAGGCGCATGCCGCTGCCGAAGGCAAAGCGGTTTCCCAATAATTCTGCCGACCTTCGTTGAATCGGCAGTCATCGCCCGCTAGATGGCCGCCGACTTTCCTTGCCTGCCGAAAGCTTCATCATGCTCTTCACCTTCCTGCTGATCGTCCAGACCATGGTCGCCGCAGCACTTGTCTCGGTGATTCTCATGCAGCGCTCGGAAGGTGGCGGGCTGGGCGTCGGCGGAAGCTCGTCCGGGTTCATGAGCGCCCGCGGCGCGGCCGATTTCCTCACCCGCTCGACGGCGGTCCTCGGCGCCCTGTTCGTTCTGCTGTCGATCACTTTGGCGGCGATCGCCGGAGTGTCTGGAGAGCCGGCAGAGATCGACACGACACTCGCTAATCAAGTCGCCCCGGCTGCTCCGGGGCCGCAGGGCGCCCCGCTGGCGGACCCGGGTGCGGCGGCCCCGGCCGAGCAGGGTCAGCCGGCGCAGAACCAGGTCGAGCCGGCGGTTCCGCTGGTCCAGTAGCTCCACGCGCAGGCAGTCGGGGCTTGCCGAGCATGGTGATCGAGCCACGTCCACAGATTTTTTGCCGGCATGGCTTGCGCCGCTGCGCCTAACCCCCCTAAGCCTCGAATCCCATGGCGCGGTTCATTTTCGTCACCGGCGGCGTGGTCTCATCGCTCGGCAAGGGTCTTCTCTCCGCATCGCTCGGAGCATTGCTCCAGGCGCGCGGCTATTCGGTCCGCATCCGCAAGTTCGACCCCTATCTCAACGTCGATCCGGGGACGATGTCGCCCTACCAGCATGGCGAGGTGTACGTCACCGATGACGGCGCCGAGACCGACCTCGACCTAGGCCATTACGAGCGCTTCACCGGCGTGTCGTCGAGGCAGTCGGACAATATCACCACCGGCCGCATTTACCGCGACATCATCATGAAGGAGCGGCGCGGCGATTACCTTGGGGCGACCGTCCAGGTGATCCCGCACGTCACCAACGCGATCAAGGAATTCGCGCTCGCCGATACAAGCGATGTCGATTTCGTCATCTGCGAGATCGGCGGGACTGTCGGCGACATCGAGAGCCTGCCGTTCATCGAGGCGATCCGCCAGCTGAGGAACGACATCGGCCGCGCCAACACGGTCAGCGTTCACACGACCCTCGTGCCGTGGATCAAGGCGGCGGGGGAACTCAAGACCAAGCCGACCCAGCATTCGGTTCGCGAGCTCTCCAGCCTCGGGGTCCAGCCGGAAGTTTTGCTGTGTCGGACCGAAAAGGAGCTTCCCGAGAGCGACCGCGCCAAGATCGCTCTGTTCTGCAACGTGCCCAAGTCGGCTGTCATCCAGGCGCTCGACGCCCGCTCGATCTACGACGTGCCGCTGCAATATCATTCGGAAGGGCTCGACGCCGAAGTGCTCAAGGCGTTCGGGATCGACGATGCGCCGCCGCCCGACCTCAAGCGCTGGCACGACGTCATGGACCGGCTCGACCATTATGAGGGCGAGGTGACGATTGGCGTCGTCGGCAAATATGTCGGCCTTCCCGACGCCTACAAGAGTCTCAACGAGGCGCTGGTCCACGGCGGCATCGCCCACCGCGCCAGGGTCAACATCCGCTGGCTCGACGCCGAGCTGTTCGAGCATGACGGCGACACGCTCGCCGCCGAGCTCGAGCCGCTCAACGGAATCCTCGTTCCCGGCGGCTTCGGCGAGCGCGGCAGCGAGGGCAAGATCCGATCCGTCCAGTTCGCCCGCGAGCGCAAGGTGCCATTCTTCGGCATCTGTCTCGGCATGCAGATGGCGTGCATCGAGGCGGCGCGAAACGTCGCCGGCATCGAGCAGGCTTCGACCACCGAGTTCGGCGAAACGCCGGAGCCGGTCGTCGGCCTGATCACCGAATGGATGAGCGAGGCGGGGCTGCAGAAGCGCGCCGAGGGCGGCGACCTCGGCGGCACCATGCGGCTCGGCGCCTATCCGGCAAGGCTTGCCGGCAACAGCGTCGTCCGCTCGCTTTATGGCTTGGACATGATCAGCGAGCGCCACCGCCACCGCTACGAGGTCAACGTCCATTACCGCGACGCGCTGGAGAAGGGCGGGCTGGTGTTTTCAGGGATGTCGCCGGACGGCCAGCTGCCGGAGATCGTCGAGCGGCCCGACCACCCGTGGTTCATCGGCGTCCAGTTCCATCCGGAACTCAAAAGCCGGCCGTTCGAGCCGCATCCCCTGTTCGCCGGCTTCATCGGCGCGGCGCTGCAGCAATCTCGGCTCGTGTGACCCGTCATTGCGAGCGCCGAAGGCGCGCGGCAATCCAGAATATGTCGGCGTTACTGGATTGCTTCGTCGCTGGCGCTCCTCGCAATGACGAGTGGCTCTCTGGCGTTGCCGAGAACACGCACGGTGCCTAAATGCCGCAGATGACCAATACCGTTTCCACCCGCGTCGCCATCCTCGGCTCCGGCCCGGCCGGCTTCACCGCCGCCATCTATGCGGCGCGTGCCGGCCTGTCGCCGATCGTCATCCAGGGAATCCAGCCCGGCGGCCAGCTGACGACCACGACCGACGTCGAGAATTATCCGGGCTTTCGTGATGTCATCCAGGGCCCGTGGCTGATGGAGGAAATGCAGGCCCAGGCCGAGCATGTCGGAACCAAGGTGGTGTGGGACCATGTCACCGCCGTCGACCTTTCCCGCCGCCCGTTCCGGCTGACCGGCGACAGCGGCACCATCTATTCGGCCGATGCCTTGGTCATCGCCACCGGCGCCCAGGCGAAATGGCTCGGCCTGCCGTCGGAGGAGCGGATGAAGGGCAGGGGCGCCTCGGCCTGCGCAACTTGCGACGGCTTCTTCTACCGCGGCAAGCGCGTGGCGGTGATCGGCGGCGGCAATACCGCGGTCGAGGAAGCGCTCTACCTGACCAACCACAGCCATGATGTCACCCTTATCCACCGGCGCGACAGCCTTCGCGCCGAGAAAATCCTGCAGGACCGCCTGTTCGCCAATCCCCACGTCAAGATCATCTGGGACAGCGAGGTGGTCGAGTTCGTCGGCGGGGGCGAGCCCGAGGCGCTGGTCGGCCTCGACATCCGCAACCGGCGCACCGGCGAGGACAGCCGGATCGCCGTCGAGGGCGCCTTCGTCGCCATCGGTCACAAGCCCGCGACCGAATTGTTTGCAGATCAGCTGGAGCTCGACGAGGACGGCTACATCAAGGTCGAGCCGGGGACGACCCGCACCAGCATCCCCGGAGTCTTCGCCAGCGGCGACGTGATGGACAAGATCTACCGCCAGGCGGTCACCGCCGCCGGCACCGGCTGCATGGCCGCGCTCGACGCCGAGAAGTACCTCGCCGCACAGGAATTCCACGCGATCGCGGCCGAATAGGCTTCAGCTAGCGGCGCCCGCCGCCTCCGGAATTCTGCTTGTCGCCGGTGCGGCTGTCGCTCTCGCCCTTGTCGTGCGCCTTCTTGTTCCCGCCCTTGTCCTCGCGCTGCCACTGGTCGAAGTCGCCCTTCTTCTTGTCGTCGGTCATCGTATGTCCTCGTCGATGTTGTTCTCGTCCGCGTCGCCGGTCGCTTCGTTGGCATTTGAGCCGCCGCCGGTGCCGATGCTGCCGATCATAGCTCCCGGGCCGCCGCCAGGAATGATGCCCCCTGGCTGAAGGCCGGTCGCGAGGCCTCCGCCGGTCGAATTGGGTTCCTCGGAGTCGGACTTTTCCATCCCGAAGCGGGTCGTGTCGGTCTCGCCGGCCTCGGCCGGGCGGCTCTCCTCTTCGACGCTTTCAGGGCCGTGTCCGCCATCATTCGCTTGCATCGCTCCATCTCCTCGTGATTCGAGCGACCAACTCCCGGCCGGCGGCCGCGGTTCACTTGCTCGGATGAAGCTTGTCCCGGCTGCGGGGCGCCAAGCGGTCAGGCGGCGACTGCGCGCTTCTGGCCTGCCGCTCCCGGAACCGGCTCGGCCGGGTCGTTGCCGAGGCGGACGATGCGGTTGTCCTCGTCGACGTGGACCACGCGCGGCTTGGCCGCCCGCGCCTCCCCATCCTCGAGCACGGAATAACTCATGATGATGACGAGGTCGCCGGCCTGGACGAGGTGCGCGGCGGCGCCGTTGATGCCGATGATCCCGCTGCCGGCGGGCGCGGTGATCACATAGGTTTCGAGCCGCGCGCCGTTGGTGATGTCGGCGATCACCACCTGCTCGCCCTCGATCAGGTCGGCAGCTTCCATTAGCGCCGCGTCGATCGCGACCGAGCCGACATAGTCGAGATCGGCCTGGGTCACCGTTGCCCGGTGGATTTTCGATTTCAGCATCACCCTCATCAAGGCGACGGCTCTCCTTCGTAGCGGCTGGCGCCGCGCCCCTAGCAGATTTGTTCCGCTTCGCCACTAGTCAAGTGCTGCACTGCACAAATGCAGGCGCGGCGGGTCATTCCTGAGGGTACAGCGCTGCGACGAAATAGAGGCCGTCGGGCGGCGCGTTGAAGCCCAATGCGGCGCGGTCCCTGGCCTCCAGCGCCTTGCCAATATCCTCCGGCGTCCACTGGCCGCGCCCGACCAAGGCGAGGCAGCCGACCATCGAACGCACCTGGTGGTGGAGGAAGCTGCGCGCCGCCGCCTCGATCCGGATTTCGTCGCCATCGCGGCCGACCTCGAGCCGGTCGAGGGTCTTGACCGGGCTGTCCGACTGGCAGTGCGCCGAGCGGAAGGTGGTGAAATCATGGCGGCCGACCAGCATCGCCGCGCCTTTCGCCATCGCCTCGGCGTCGAGTGGCGTTGCGACATGCCACACCCGGCCGCGGTCGAGCGCCGGCGGCGCCCGGCGGTTGAGGATGCGGTAGAGGTAGCGCCGGCCGGTGCACGAGAAGCGCGCGTGCCAGTCGTCGGCCACTTTCTCCACCGCCAGCACCGAGATCGGTTCCGGCCGAACCAGCGCGTTCAACCCCTCGCGCAGCCGGTGCTCGGTCAGGCTCCTTTCGATGTCGATGTGCGCCGCTTGTCCCAGCGCGTGCACCCCGGCGTCGGTGCGGCCGGCGGCGTAGACGCTCGCCAGCTCGCCGGTCATCCGAAACAGCGCCTCCTCGAGGCTCTGCTGAACCGACGGCCCGTGGTCCTGACGCTGCCAGCCCATGAACGGCCGCCCGTCATATTCGATGGTCAGCCGCCAGCGGGTCACGGCAGCAGCGACCCCTTGGCGATGGCAAAGCCGCGCAGCAGCTCGCCGGGGGTCATCGGCGCGCGTCCGGCGCGCTGGACGAGGAGCGGGCGGACATAGCCCTCGCCGCAGGCGATGTTGAGGCAATCGTCGAGCACTTCGCCGGGCTGGCCGGAAGCGTCGGCGCCGACGACGGCGTCGAGCAGCTTGACCCGCTCGCCGCCGGCCTCGAACCAGGCGCCGGGAGAGGGAGCGAACGCCCGCACCTGGCGCTCGATCTCCGTCGCCGGTCGCCGCCAGTCGATCCGCGCCTCGCCCTTGTCGATTTTCCTGGCGTAGGTGACGCCGTGCTCGGGCTGCGGCATCGCCGGGTATCTTCCCGGCTCGGCGAGCCAGTCCATCAGCGCCTTGGCGCCGAGAAGCGCAAGCTCGTCCGTCACTTGCCCCGCGTTCTTGCCGGCAATCCTGAGCTCGCGCCTGAGCAGCATCGGGCCGGTGTCGAGCCCTTCGTCCATCTGCATGATGGTCACCCCCGACCTGTCGTCACCCGCGAGGATCGCGCGCTGGATCGGCGCCGCTCCGCGCCAGCGCGGCAGCAGCGAGGCGTGGACGTTGACGCAGCCCAGCAGCGGCGCCTCGAGGATCGGCCGGGGGAGAATGAGGCCGTAGGCGGCGACCACCGCGACATCGGCACCGAGTCCGCGGAACCGCTCCTGCTCGTCTGTGTCCTTGAGGCTTGGCGGGTGCCGCACCTCGAGCCCAAGCTCAAGGGCGCGCTCGTGCACCGCCGTCGGGCGACGGCCCTTGCCGCGCCCGGCCGGCCGCGGCGGCTGGCAATAGGCCGCCAGCAATTCGTGGCCGCCCTCGACCAGCGCCTCGAGCGACGGCACGGCGAAGTCCGGCGATCCCATGAAGACGATGCGCAAAGCTAGCCCAGCCTCCGTTTGCCCCGAGCCTGTCGAGGGGCTGCCCTTCTACTTGTCAGCGCGAAAATCAAAAGACAGGCCTTCGACAAGCTCAGGCCGAACGGTTTAGGGGAGTTTGATGGCGTCGCAGGAAATCGAGGAATTGGCCGGCGCGCTGGCGCGGCTGCCGGGGCTGGGGCCGCGGTCCGCGAGGCGCGCCGTCCTCCATCTGATGAAAAAGCGCGAAAACGCGCTCCAGCCCTTGCTGTCGGCGCTGCAGCGCGTCGCCGAGCGGCTGTCGACCTGCTCGACCTGCGGCAATGTCGACACCTCCGACCCGTGCGCGATCTGCCGCGACCCGCGCCGCGACGAGCGGCTGCTCTGCGTGGTCGAGGAGGTCGCCGACCTGTGGGCGCTCGACCGCTCGCGGCTGTTCCCGGGCAAATATCATGTCCTCGGCGGCCGTTTGTCCGCGCTGGAAGGGGTAAGACCCGAGGATTTGACCATCGACCAGTTGGTCCGCCGGATGGCCGCCGGCGGCATCGACGAGGTGGTGCTGGCAATGAACGCGACGCTCGAGGGCCAGACCACCGCCCATTATCTCGCCGAGCGGCTCGAAGGCTTCCCGGTGCGCCTGACCCAGCTCGCCCACGGCCTGCCGGTCGGCGGCGAGCTCGACTATCTCGACGAAGGCACGCTCGCCCAGGCCCTTCGGGCGCGGCGGCCGGTCGCCTAGCACAGCTTGAACTCGCCGCCGTTTGAGGCCACTTGGCTGGCCATGGCGAGGCTTCCGATCATCGAGGTTCCCGACCCGATCCTGCGCTCCCAGTCGGCGCCGGTCGAGCGAATCGACGACGATTTGCGCAAGCTCATCGCCGACATGTTCGAGACGATGTACGATGCGCCGGGAATCGGCCTCGCCGCCGTCCAGGTGGCGGTTCCGCGGCGGCTGCTGATCATCGACCTGCAGGACCCCGATCCGGTCGGGGAGGGCGAGGAGGAGGGGCCGCCGGTCAAGCGGCCGCACGTCTTCATCAACCCCGAGATCCTGCAGCGGTCCGACGCCCGCAAAACCTATGACGAAGGCTGCCTGTCGATCCCCGACCAATATGCCGAGGTCGAGCGGCCGGACATCGTCCGCGCCCGCTGGCTCGACGAGAATGGCGAGACCCGGGAAGGGGAGTTCAGCGGGCTGATGTCGGTCTGCCTCCAGCACGAGGTCGACCATCTCAACGGAATCTTGTTCATCGACCATCTGTCTCGGCTCAAGCGCGACATGATCGTCAAGAAGGTCATCAAAGGCCGCCGGGAGCGCGAGAAAGCGACGATCCTCTAGCCGCGTTCGGTCAAATCGTCTCGGCCGCCTGGCGGCAATCCTGGGCGCATTCGCGGCACATCTGCGCGCACAATCTGCAATGCTCATGGTCGTGCTTCTCGCACTCGGCGGCGCATTCGTCGCAGACGCGGGCGCACAGCTCGAGCATCTCGCGCAGCACCTGCTCGTTGGAGCCGGTTCGTCTTAGAGCCAGCCGGCACGCCGCCTCGCACACGTCGGCGCAGTCGAGGCAGGAGCGGATGCACTGGGTCAAGTCCATCTTTTCGGCCGCGCAGGCGTCGGCGCAGGACAGGCACATCTTCGCGCAATACATCAAATGATGGACGGCATCGCCGAGCGGCTGGTTGACGTGCCCCTGAACGTCCGGGTGCAGGGCGATCATCTTGCGGATGGACATGTCACTTCCCCTCTCGTCACTGCGAGCCTAGCGAAGCAGTCCAGCGACGGTTCCCTTACTCAGCTGCTCCGTCGCGATCGCCCCTCGCAATGACGCTTGTTGCCCGGCTCCGCGAGGCCTACAGTTCGCTTTTCGTTCCACGGGGGAATCGACCATGGACGCCGTCGTCATCGCCTTCATCCTCGTCGCGCTGGCGCTCGGCACGCTGATCGGCTGGCTGTTTGCCAGTCGCGAGTCGGCGGGGGCGCGGCAGACGGTCGACACCTTGCGACTGCAGCTCGATTCGGTCGTCAAGGAGCGGGACGAGGCACGCTCGAACTGCGACGCTGCCTCGCGCGAGCTGGCCGCGCTTCAGGCCGATGCCCGCAATTTCGAGCAGAGGATGAAGGATTTGGCGGAATCGCGCGACGCGCTGATCGCCCAGTTCCGCGCCGTCGGCGACCAGTTGCTCGAGAAAGCGCACAAGGATTTCCTCGAAAAGGCCGGCGAGCGCTTTTCCAAGGCCGACCAGCAGAGCGAGGCCAAGCTCAAGCAGTTGCTGCAGCCGGTCGAGGCGACGCTCAAGCGCTACGAGGAGGGCTTGCAGCGGGTCGAGAAGGAAAGGGTCGACCATTATGCCGGGCTTCGCGAGGCGGTCGAGCTGGTGCGGGCAGGCCAGGGCCAGGTCCGCGACGAGACCCGCAACCTCGTCAACGCCCTGCGCTCGTCGCCCAAGGCACGCGGCCGCTGGGGCGAGCAGAGCCTGCGCAATGTCTTGACCCAGGCCGGCCTGGTCGAAGGCGTCGATTTCGAAATGGAAGTATCGGTGACGACCGACGAAGGCCGGCTTCGCCCCGACGTGATCGTCAATCTGCCGTCCGAGCGGAAGCTCGTGATCGACGCCAAATGCTCATTGAATGCCTATCTCGATGCCTGTGACGAGGTCGACGACGAAAAGCGCGAGGCATGCTTCCGTGCCCATGTCGCGTCGATGCGCAACCACGTCCAGCAGCTCGGGTCCAAGTCCTACTGGGCGCAGTTCGGCGACGCGGCCGATTATGTGATCATGTACATCCCGGGCGAGCATTTCCTCACCGCCGCGCTCGAGCAGGACCCGGGCCTTTGGGAATGGGCGTTCGAGCGCCGCGTGCTGCTCGCCACCCCGACCAACCTCGTCGCCATTGCCCGGACCGTCGCGACGGTGTGGAAGCAGGAGAAATTGGCGGCCGAAGCCGGCAAGATAGCCGAGCTCGGCCGCGAGCTGCATTCGCGGCTGGCGACCATGGCCGAGCATGTCGCCTCGGTCGGGACGAATCTCAGCCGAATGAACAATGCCTACAACAAGATGGTCGGAAGCCTCGAAAGCCAGGTATTCACGCAGGCGCGCCGCTTCGAGGAACTCGGAGCCGGGAGCGCCAAGGACATTCCGCCCCCGCCGATGATCGAGGCAAGCCCGAGACCGCTGACCAAGATGGCGGCGGTGGCACCGCCGGACGAGGAGCCATTGCTGATCGTGACGCCCAAGGAGCCGGACGAGGAGGATTCGGCGGAGGCTGCGGAATAGCTAGGGCAGGCGCTCAAGCACAATCGTCCCGAGCGAATTTTCCAGGCGCAGCCGTCCGGCTTCAAGCGGCGTCACCAGCGCCCAGGCGCGCCAAAGCACGTCTCGGCCCAAATCCTCGTAGTCGTGAAGCGAGATCGCGGTCGGCGGGATGAGCTCGCAGCCTCTCTCGGTCATTCGAGATCCCTCGATTCGAAAGTAACTGCCCTCGAGTCGATATCCTCCTTGCATGTCGTTGCAGCCGAAATTGGCGTCATAGCTGCTTTCGGTGAACGCGATCACCGCCCGGCTCGGTGGCGGGATGCCGTTGATCGATACGACCTTCCAGCGGCCGACGATGGAAATGGCCGGCGGAGCGGGCGCCTTTTCGGGCCGGTCGAGCGTGATCCAGCCGCGGGCGTTGCCGAGGGTCAGCCGGTCGCCGGCCCAGGTCATGCGCATCGGTTCGCTAAGGGTTGCGAAGCCGATCCGCTCGTGCATCGCCGCTGGTCCATCGCACGCCATCCGTGTGGCAGCGACCTGCGTGATGGCCATGATCTCGCCCGCCGGCGAATAGCGGCCATTGAAATAGTTGCAGCCGAAGCGGCCGCTGACCCGGCCCTGGTGGAACAGCATGTAATAGGCGTGGGCTGGGCCGGTCGCCTGGCCGCTGAGAGCCGAAACGTACCACGACGTCCCTTGGAAGGTGCGCTGGTCGGTGTGGATGCTGGTGCAGCCGGCGACCAGTGGCAAGGCGGCCGCTGCCAGCCGCCCGAGCATTAGAAGGTGCGTCTCAGCTCGATCGAGCCGGCGGCATTGCTCAGGGTCAGCCGGTCGCCGCCGATCCAGCTCATGGTCATCGGCTGGCCGAGGATTGCGGCCCCCTGGCGCTCGAAGGTCGCCGACGGCTCCGGGCAGCCGATCAGCGTCTGGCTGACGCCCCAGCTGTGGATCACGTTCGCCGCCTGTCGGTAACTGCCGCCCATGTGGTTGCAGCCGAAGCGCGCCCCAAGCGTGTCGCGCTCGAACCGCAGCGAATAATCGCCGGTCGTCGGGGTCGCTCGGCCATTGACCGATGTCACTCGCCACTGGCTGCCCGCCAGGGACGACGGCGCCACCGGATCGCCGCCGCAACCAGCGTAGGTGCGGCCATCGACGGTCACCCGCACCTGGTCGCTGTAGGCCTGGCCCGACATCGTGTCGGTGCAGCCTGTGCGAACTATGGTCGCGGTGATCCGCTGCGTCCGGTAGGTTTCCCCGGTCGTGGTCGGGATCGGCTGAGTCTTCGGCTGGCGGATGAGGGAGCCGTCCTGGCCGATGAACGTCAGTTCGCGATCGTCGATGATCAGCGTCCAGCCCGGCTCCTGGCCTGCAGCGCGGTATGGTGCGGCCGGCGGCGGCGGGTGTGGAACGCAGGCGCCGAGCAGAAGCGCCAGTGGAACGATGGCCCTTGCTTTCATGCCCGAAACAACCCGTGGGCGGTGGGGTCAGTTCCGCCAACTTGCTCGGATTTGAAAAGCCATCACTGCCGCCGCGATTGCCGCGTTGAGGCTGTCGGCGCGGCCCGCCATCGGAATCTTGACCAGAAGGTCGCACTCCGCCTCGTAGGCGGCGGGCAGCCCTTGCTGCTCGTTGCCGATGAGGAGGAAGCAGGGCTCACGATATTCGGCGTCGAGATAGTCGCTCGTGGCCCTGAGGCTGGTCCCGACCAGCTGGCCGGAGCCAGACCGCAGCCACGGGACGAACTCTTCCCAACGCGCGGCCGCCACGACCTGGGTGAAAATCGCGCCCATCGAGGCGCGCACCGCCTCGACCGAGAAAGGGTCGGCGCAATCGTCGATGAGGATCAGTCCGCCGGCGCCGACGGAATCGCCGGTCCTCAGGATCGTGCCGATGTTGCCCGGGTCGCGAAGCGCCTGGGCGACGATCCACAGGGCCGCGGCCGATCGGTCGATCCGGCCGAGCGACGTCGAGGGCTGGCGATAGGCGCCAAGCAGCATTTGCGGATTGTCCTTGCCGGACATTTTGGAAAGGATGTCGGCCGTGGTCTCGATCGCCTCGCCGCCCGCCGCTTCGGTCGCGGCAATGATCTCCGCGGCAAGCGGGTGGCGAGCGCCCTCGGCCGAGAAGGCGATGATCTCGGGCAGCTCGCCGCTGTCACGGGCCTCGGTGATGATCCTCAGTCCCTCCGCGAGGAACAGGCCTTCGGCCCGCCTCGCCTTCTTGTCCCGAAGCGAGCGCAGCCGCTTGACCGTTGCATTGGAGAAAGCGGTGACCTGGCGGGGCATCCCCTAATCCTCGCCGAATCTTTCTTCGACCAAGATCACCAGCTTCTCCAGCGCCTCGTCGGCAGCCGCTCCCGAGACATGGATGGTGATCGTGTCGCCGCGCGCGGCACCGAGCATCATCAAGCCCATGATCGAGGTGCCGCAGACCCGGTTGCCGTCCTTCTCGACCTCGATATCGGCATCCAGCTGTGCGGCAAGGCTGACGAATTTGGCGCTCGCGCGGGCATGGAGACCGCGCTGGTTGGTGATGGCGACCTCGCGCCGGAGCCGATTCAAGCGGCCGCTTCCCCAAGGATTTCGGAGGCGACCGAGATATATTTGCGCCCGGCCTCGCGGGCGGCGGCCACGGCCGCGCTGACTCCCATCGCCCGGCGCGCGCCCTCCAGCCGGATCAGCATCGGCAGATTGACCCCGGCGATCACCTCGACATTCTCGGTCTTCATCAGCGAGATGGCGAGGTTCGACGGCGTTCCGCCGAACAGGTCGGTGAGGATGATCACGCCCTTGCCTTGATCGACTCGTCCGATCGCCTTGGCAATGTCCTTGCGCCGTGCCTCCATGTCATCGTCGGGGCCGATGCAGATCGCTTCGATGGCTTCCTGTGGGCCGACCACATGCTCCATCGCGGTAATGAACTCGGCAGCCAGACGGCCATGAGTTACCAGCACTAGTCCAATCATCCGCTCACTCGCTGTCTTTGCCGCTGCTCGGAGCCGGCCCCGATGGCTCCTCGATCGTGTCGCTTGGCCGCGACGCCAGGTCGCGATGCCGGACACTTGGAGAAAAACCCGCGCGGCGCAACCGTTCCGCCATTTCGGCGGCGGCGCAAACCGAGCGATGACGCCCCCCCGTGCATCCGAAGGCGACCGTCAGATAGGTCTTGCCCGCCGCCCAGTAGCGGGGAATCCAGTCGATGAGAAGCGCCTCGACCTTGGCCAGGGACTGTTCCCAGGCTTCGTCCTTCTCGAGATAGGCGCGAACCGCAGGGTCGTTGCCGGTCAGCCCGCGCAGCTCGTCGACCCAGTGCGGGTTGTCGAGGAAGCGCATGTCGAACACCAGGTCGGCGGTTCGAAGCGTCCCTCGGGAATAACCGAACGACATGATCGTCAGCACCGGCTGGTCGATGTCGCTGCCGTAGCGGCGGCGAAGCTCCTCGCGAAGGTCGACCGGCGACAGGTCGGTGGTATCGATCAGGCTGTCGGCGGCGGTCCGAAGCGGTGCGGTCCAGTCCCGTTCGCGCGCGATCCCGTCCTCCGGCGCCCGGTCGGGTGCGAGCGGGTGACGCCGCCTCGTCTCGTTGAATCGGCGGATAAGCTCCGAGCCCGAGCAGTCGAGATAAAGGATCTCCGGGCTGACTCCGTCGACCGACCGGATCGTGTCCGGCAGGGCTTTGGGATCGAAACCGCGGCTGCGAACGTCCATGCCGACCGCGACCGGTACGGTTCGACATTGCGTCCCGTCGCCGTGGACGAAGGCGTGAAGCAGGTCGACTGGCAGATTGTCGACCGCGTCCCAGCCGAAATCCTCAAGCGTGTCGAGCACGGTCGACTTGCCCGCACCGGACATTCCGGTGACGAGCAGCAGGCGCGGCATCCGCCGCGAAACCGTCACTGGAACCGAAGGCCCATGCGATCGAGGGCGAGGGCGACCTTGGACGGCGCCGAAGCGGCCATGGCGTCGATGCTGATCAGCGGCAGCGGCACCCCCAGGATCGGCCGTTCGCGACTGTCGTCGGGAAGCCGCTGAATGTCGCTGGTGAGCTCAACGATGAGGGCGACAGGAACGTCGGAGACATGGTCGAGTTCGACGATTCCAAGACCGCGGATTTCGAGCTTGCCGGCAATGCTTGGCGGAGCCGAGGCGATCAGCCGGTCGCCGTCGCGTCGCACGATCGTCTGGTCGTCACTGACGAGGGTGAAGCCGCGGTCCAGCAGGCGCAGCGTCAGGTCCGACTTGCCAGACCCCGACAGGCCCGTAATGAGCACCGCCCGGCCCTCAGCGGAGACGGTGCTGGCATGCACCGTTTCGGAAGACAGGCGCGGCCCGTTCATCGCCGGTCCGCCGCGGGCAAGCGGATGATGAATCGGGCGCCCGATGGCGCGTCGTCGCGGTCTTGCACGTCAATCTCTCCGTCGTGACCCTGAACGATGGCCTTGGCGATGGCTAGACCCAAACCGGAATGGCGGCCGAAATCCTCGCCTTCGGGCCTTACTGAGTGGAAGCGGTTAAAGATGGCTTCACGCGCGTCCGGGGGCACGCCGGGGCCTTCGTCGTCGACTCGGATCAGCACTTCGCTGCCGACCCGGATCGCGGCCAGCTCGACGAGCCCTCCGGGCGGTGAAAAGCTGACCGCATTGTCGATGATATTGTCGATGGCGCGGGCAAGCCGGCCCGCCTCGCCTGCGACGACGGCGCTGTGCTTGCGCGGCCGGGCGAAGGCGATCCTGGCGTCGCCCTTGTCGCGGCGGCTTTCCCACGCCGAGACCAGTTGCTCGATAAGCGGACCGAGATCGACCCGCTCGAAGCGGGCCCTGGCGAGCTCCGCATCCGTGCGCGCAGCCTCGCTGATGTCGCTGATCAGCCGGTCAAGCCGCCGCACGTCATCGCGAGCGATGCCGAGCAGGCGGGTCTTCAGTTCCGGCTCCGCGACCCGCTCCAGCCCGTCAATCGCCGAGCGCAGCGATGCGAGCGGGTTCTTGAGCTCGTGGGTGACGTCGGCGGCGAACGCTTCGATATTGTCCATTCGCTGGCGGAGCGACTGGCTCATGTCCGAAACCGCCCGGGCGAGGAATCCGATCTCGTCCTCCCGTCTCGGATGGCGCGGCACATGGACTTCGCGTGCGCGGCCGAGCCTGACCCGATGAGCGGCGACTGCCAGCCTGCGCAGCGGCCTGACGATGGTCCTGGCGAGGAAAAGCGACAGCAGTACCGAAAGCAATCCCGTAAGCAGCACCGCGAGGCCCAGCGCCGCTCGCTGGCTTCGCACCGTTCGGGTGAAGGCTCGGTCGTTGGCGGTGATCAGGAGGGTCATCTCGCCCGCCGGAGCCGCCGCCGACCAGACGGGAGTGAGATCCGGAGCGTCGCGCACCTTGGTGACCACGGCGCGAGTCCGCCGGGCCTCGACCGCTTCCGGCCAGGCTGTGAGGCGATCCGTTTGCGGTTCCTCGAAATCCTCGACCGGCCGAGCGCCGACAAGCGCGTCGAACCCACGGTCGAGCGCTCGCGCAGCGTCCTTGGTCCATCGCTGCGCGGCAGGATCGCGCAGCTGGTATGTCGGCCCGGTCAGCCGCCAGCTGTCGGAAACGAGATTTCCCGCGGCGTCGTACAGTCGCAGCCGATTGTCGACCGAGTCGGCAATGCGGGCGAACAAGGCGGGGCGATCCGCCTCCGGGACTGCGCTCAGGGAAGTGCCGATAAGCCGCGCTTCTCCGGCTGTCTGGCGGAGGCGCTCTTCGCTCAGCTGGTTGCGATAGGCATCGAGATACAGGACGCTGAGCGCGAGCAGGGCAAGAGTGAGGATGTTAACGGCGAGGATCCGGTAGGTGAGTGTCCACCGTTTCGACCAGCGCGGGATGTCTGCGCCTGGTTCCTCAGTCGTCGTCAAAGCGATATCCTACACCATAAAGGGTGTCGATCGCGTTGAAATTCGGATCGCCAACCCGGAACTTGCGGCGCATCCGCTTGATGTGGCTGTCGATCGTCCGGTCGTCGACGAAAACGTCGTCATGGTAGGCGACGTCGAGAAGCTGGTTTCGGCTTTTGACCACTCCCGGCCGTTGGGCGAGCGCCTCGAGAATGAGGAATTCCGTAACCGTCAGGCTGACTTCGTTGCCGTCCCAAAACACCTTGTGGCGATCAGGGTCCATCTTCAGCCGGCCGCGCTCCAGCAGCCTCGTTTCGGAGGGTTCTTCGTCGGCGCTGGCTTCGCCCCGAGCCAGGTCCAGGCGTCGCAGGATGGCGCGGATTCGGGCAATCAACAGCCGCTGCGAAAAAGGCTTGGCGATGTAATCGTCGGCGCCCATCGCCAGGCCGAGGGCCTCGTCCAGTTCGTCATCCTTGGACGTCAGGAAGATGACGGGCACCGAACTGAACTCGCGCACCCTGCGGAGCAGCTCCATCCCGTCCATCTGCGGCATCTTGATGTCGAACACGCCGAGGTCCGGGGGATTGTCGGCGAATGCCTTGAGCGCCGTCGGGCCGTCGGAATAGACGCGAGTGATGAAACCTTCCGCCTGGAGGGCGATGGATACAGAGGTGAGGATGTTGCGATCGTCGTCGACCAGGGCAATCACATGACTCATCGCTGCTCGTCGGCCTGCCCCTGCGCTGAACGCCCGGATTAGCCAGCGCGTCGGCCTGAAACAAGCACGACAGCCGTTTTGACCGCGCAACCTTTTCCGGCTTATAGACGCTTTTACATTGATGCGGCGGCAGCCTCGCCGGGGCCGCCGCCGCTTTGGCTTTAAGCAAAGGGGTAATTGAGTGACCGAACGGGTCCCGCATCGCGGACTTGACGCGCAGGGCATCGCCACCGGCGCAGAAATCCACTGGAACCTGACGACGGCCCCACTGGTCGAGCATGCCGTGAAGCGCGGCGAGGGCCTGCTGGCCAAGGACGGGCCCCTGGTCGTGCGGACCGGCAAGCATACCGGTCGAAGCGCGCAAGACCGCTTCATCGTCCGCAACTCGACGAGCGACGGGGCGGTCTGGTGGGGCAAGACCAACCGGCCGATGGATGCCGATGCCTTCGACCGGCTGTACGAGGATTTCCTCGTCGCACTGGGAACGAAGGACAAGTTGTTCGTCCAGGACCTGTATGGCGGGTCGCAGCCCGAGCACCGCGTCCGGGTGCGGGTAATCAACGAGCTTGCCTGGCACAGCCTGTTCATCCGCACGCTGCTGGTGCGGCCAGCCGCCAGTGACCTCGCTGGGTTCGATCCGGAATATATGATCATCGACCTGCCGAGCTTCAGGGCCGACCCGGTCCGCCACGGCTGCCGAAGCGAGACGGTGATCGCGGTCAACCTCGAGAAAAAGCTGATCCTGATCGGCGGCACCGCCTATGCCGGCGAAATGAAGAAGTCTGTCTTCGGGCTTCTCAACTTCATTCTCCCCACCGCCGGCATCATGCCGATGCATTGCTCGGCCAACATCGGCCCGGACGGCGACACCGCGGTCTTCTTCGGCCTGTCGGGAACCGGCAAGACGACGCTTTCGGCCGATCCCAACCGCACCCTGATTGGCGACGACGAACATGGCTGGTCGGACACCGCGGTCTTCAATTTCGAGGGCGGCTGCTACGCAAAGATGATCCGCCTGTCGGCCGAGGCCGAGCCCGAGATCTTCGCAACCACCAAGCGCTTCGGCACCGTCCTCGAGAATGTCGTGATCAATCCGGTTACGCGCGAACTCGATCTCGACGACCCGACTCTCGCCGAGAACAGCCGGGGGGCCTATCCGATCGACTTCATTCCGAATTGCTCGGAAGAGAACATGGGGCCGCCGCCGAAGACCATCGTCATGCTGACCGCCGATGCATTCGGAGTGCTTCCGCCGATCGCACGGCTCTCTCCGGATCAGGCGATGTACCACTTCCTGTCCGGATACACCGCCAAGGTTGCCGGCACCGAGATCGGCGTGACCGAGCCCGAGGCGACTTTCTCGACGTGCTTCGGGGCGCCGTTCATGCCGCGCCATCCGTCGGTCTATGGCAATCTCCTCAAGGAGCGGATTGCCCGCGGCGGAGTCACCTGCTGGCTGGTCAACACCGGCTGGACCGGCGGCAAGTACGGGGTCGGCAAGCGCATGCCGATCAAGGCGACGCGAGCGCTGCTCAACGCTGCCCTCGATGGCAGCCTCAACAATGCCGAGTTCCGCAAGGATCCCAATTTCGGCTTCGACGTGCCGGTATCGGTCCCAGGTGTCGACGATTCGATCCTCGACCCGAGGAGCACCTGGAGCGACCAGGACGACTATGACCGCACTGCGGCACGGCTGGTCGACCTGTTCGTCGAAAATTTCGCCCAATTCGAAACGCACGTCGACGAAGGCGTTCGCCAGGCGGCGCCGAGAGTCGCGCAACGTCAAGCGCAGGCCCACCAGCCCGCACAACCGACACCCGCTGAATAGCCCGGCCACCGGCCGGGCCCGAAGGACCCGACCGATGACCGAATTTTCACCCCGCCTGTTCCGTTCAACCGCCGATGTCGAGCGCATCGGCGAGGAGCTGCTGGCGCGCACGCTGCCGCGGCCCAATTGGACTCATGAAGCGCATCTCGCTGCGACCACGTGGCTGCTGCTTCGGCGGCCCGACATCGACCTCGATGTCGAGCTTCCGCAGATCATCCGCAGCTACAACGAGAGCGTCGGCGGCGTGAACAGCGACAGCGAAGGCTATCACGACACGATCACCCGCGTGTTCCTCCACGGCGTGCGGCTGTTCCTAGAAGAGGAAGATGGCAACGCGCCGCTGCACGAACTGGTCAATCGGCTGCTGCGCTCGCCGATGGGCAGCCGCGACTGGCCGCTGGGGTTTTACAGCCCGGACCGATTGTTTTCGGTCGAGGCCCGGCGCGGCTTCGTCGAGCCCGACCTGCGGGCGCTGCCTAAGTTCAAGCCGGGGGAATCGTCCGGTCCGGCTCGACGCTCAGGCAATTGCCGTCAATGCCAGTGATCCGAACCCGCTCGCCGGCGGCGGCGGGTCCGCCGCGAGCGCTCCAGTCGCTGTCGCCGACGCGCACCCGGCCGCCATGGTCGTCGACCGGCTCGACGACGATCACGCTTCGGCCGATCAGCCGCGCGCTTCGATCGTTGAGCATCGTGTCCTCGGCCGCCGGCGGAGAATCGCCATAGACCCGTCGACCGATCATCACCGCGACCATGCTGTAGAGCGCGAACAGAGCAAGCTGGGCCGGCAGGCCGAGGCCGAACATCAGTGCGAAAGCCCCCGTCGCCAGTGCCGCCGCGCCGATGAAGACGAGGAAAAATCCGGGAGCAACGATTTCGGTGATGAGCAGGAGGACGCCGCCGATCATCCACAGCCAGCCGGGCTCGAGATCGGCAGGCATCAGCCTTCGATCCTCGGAACGCCGGGAACGGACGGGATCGCGCCTCGCCCGGCAGTGGCTTCACGCCCGGTCTTCGGCGCCGACCGGGGCGGGGGCGGGGAATCGCCGCCGAGCGCCTGCTTGGCGATCTCGCCGATTCCGCCGAGCGATCCGATCAGCTGCGTTGCCTCGACCGGGAAGAGGATGGTCTTGGCGTTTGAAGAACGGGCGAACTCGGCGACCGCCTCGACATATTTCTGGGCGACGAAATAGTTGATCGCCTGGGCATTGCCGCCGGCGATCGCGTTCGACACCAGCTCGGTTGCCTTCGCCTCGGCTTCGGCGCTGCGCTCGCGCGCTTCGGCCTCGCGGAAGGCGGCTTCCTTGCGTCCTTCGGCCTGGAGGATCTGGCTTTGCTTCTGTCCCTCGGCCTGGAGGATCGCGGCTGCCCGCAAACCCTCGGCTTCCAGGATCGCCGCGCGCTTCTCGCGCTCCGCCTTCATCTGCCGGGCCATCGAATCGGAAATGTCGCGAGGCGGCCGGATGTCCTTGACCTCGACTCGGGTGATCTTGACTCCCCACGGCTCGGTCGCGTGGTCGACCACCGCCAGCAGCCGCGCGTTGATCTCGTCGCGCTTCGACAAGGTTTCGTCGAGGTCCATCGACCCCATCACCGTGCGAAGATTGGTGATCGAGAGCGCCATCAGCGCAGTGTAGAGATCGCTGACCTCATAGGCCGCCTTGGCGGCGTCCATAACCTGGAAGAAGACGACGCCGTCGACCGCGACCATGGCATTGTCCTTGGTGATGATCTCCTGGCCCGGGATATCGAGCACCTGCTCCATCATGTTGATCTTGTGGCCGACGCGGTAGAAGAAGGGCGGGACGAAGTTGAATCCGGGCTGCGCCACTCGGACGAAGCGGCCGAAATGCTCGATCGTGTAGCGATGGCCTTGGTGAACGATCTTGACGCCCATCATCACAAACAGCAGCGCCAGGACCGCGATGGCGATCATGAAATATGTGAGCATATCCTTCCCCGTCCGCGATGAACCGGCGCATGATGCGACGGGGAGCGCTGCGGTGAAAGCGAAATCGGCATGAGCTTCGACCTGCGCTCGGTGCGCTCGGCATTGTTTCTTCCCGCCTCCAATCCTCGCGCGGTTGCCAGGGCGCGGGAAGCCGGTGCCGACCTCGTCATTCTCGACCTCGAGGATGCGGTGAAGGTCGCGGAAAAGGATTTCGCGAGGCAAGCCGTGGTCGAGGCTCTCGCCGAGCCTTGGGCAGTGCCGGTGGCCGTTCGCCTCAACGCTGCGGCCAGCGAATGGTACGAAGCGGATGTCGAAGCGGTCTGCTTAGCGTCGCCGGACGCTGTCGTGCTTCCGAAGGTCGAGGAACCGATGCTGGTCGAACGGGTGGCGCAGCGGATCGGCTTTCCGGTGCTGGCGATGATCGAGACTCCCGCCGGTGTGCTGGCGGCGCCGGCGATCGCCCGGGCCGCAGGGCTAACGGGGCTGATCGCCGGCACGAACGACCTGGCCGCGTCGCTCAACGTTCCCGCCGAATCGCGTCGCTCGAGCATGTCTGTAGCTCTGCAGACCATCGTCCTTGCAGCACGGGCAGCGGGGGTCGCCGCGATCGACGGAGTCTACAACAGGCTCGATGATTCCGAAGGCCTGGAGCATGAATGCAGGGAAGGGCGCCGGCTCGGTTTCGACGGCAAGTCCCTCATCCATCCGGGCCAGATCGAGGCTTGCAACCGCGCCTTCTCGCCGAGCGATGAGCAGATCGAGCGCGCGAAGCGGCTGATCGAGGCGTTCGACGGCGGCGCCCAGCGTTTCGAGGACGAAATGATCGAGGCCATGCACATCGACGAGGCGCGGCGGGTCCTGGATCGCGCCGCCCGCGTTTGAAGCCGAGTGCATGGTCTCGTCCGAACCGCCCTCGATCGCCTGCTGCGCGTCGGCGCTCGCGGCGCGTTTGCGCTTCTCAAGGCGGGCTGGTTCGTTCGGCGGCCAAAGACGTTCGGAGCCCATGCCGTGGCCCTCACGCCCGACGGAAAGCTGATCCTCGTCCGGCTTCGCTATTCGCCCGGCTGGCGGCTGCCCGGCGGCGGCCGTCGCGAAAATGAGGATCCGCCGGAAGCGGCGCTTCGGGAACTGAAGGAAGAGATCGGGATGACTGCTCATGGCGAGGTCAAGTTCGCCGGCGAGCTCGAGGAATCGGTCGACTTCAAGCGTGACTTCGCCTCATTGGTCGTGGTCCGCGACGTCGAATATTGTCCGCGATGGAGCTGGGAGGTCGAGAACGTCATCGAGGCCGCGCTCGATTCGCTGCCCGCGGACCTGTCGCCGGTCACCGAGCGGTGGCTCAAGGAGATCCGGCCGTGGCTGTAGCCGCCACTTGGCGAATCGCCCGTTCCTTGGCATGGGCCGATATGGCCGACCTGATCGCTAGCTCCGAAATTCCGCTGGGCCTCACTTTCGACGATGTCCTTCTGCAGCCGCTGGAATCGAGCGTCCTGCCAAGCCAGGCCGACACGCGCACCCATCTGACCGCCGAAATACCGCTCAATATCCCGCTTCTGTCCTCGGCGATGGACACGGTGACGGAAGCGGACATGGCGATCGCCATCGCCCAGCTTGGCGGTATCGGCGTGCTCCACCGCAACCTGTCGGTCGAGGAGCAGGCAGCCGCGGTTCGACAGGTCAAAAGGTTCGAAAGCGGCATGGTGGTGAACCCGATCACCATGACTCCCGACCAGACCCTGGCCGAAGCGCTCGAACTGATGGGCGTCAACCGCATCAGCGGCATTCCGGTCGTCGAAAGAAACGGCAAGCTCGCCGGGATCCTCACCCACCGCGACGTCCGTTTTGCCGAAAATCCGCAGCAGCCCGTCTCCGAGCTGATGACCAGGGACAATCTCGCGACTGTCCAGATTGGCACCAGCGAGACCGAGGCCCGCCGAATCCTCCATCAGCGGCGGATCGAGAAGCTGCTGGTCGTCGACGAAGACAATCATTGCGTCGGGCTGATCACCGTCAAGGACATCGAGAAGTCGGTCGCCGCGCCGCTCGCCACCAAGGATTCCGAGGGGCGGCTGCGCGTTGCCGCGGCAACGACGGTCGGCGACGCCGGATTCGCCCGATCGGAAGCGCTGGTCGAGGCCGGCTGCGACTGCGTCGTCATCGACACGGCCCACGGCCACAACACCGACGTCGCCCGCGCCGTCGAGCGGGTGAAGAGCCTGTCCAACTCGGTGCAGGTGATTGCCGGCAATGTCGCCACCGAGGCCGCGGCCAAGGCTTTGGCCGACGCGGGCGCCGACGCGATCAAGGTGGGAATCGGCCCCGGGTCGATCTGCACGACGCGGATCGTCGCCGGGGTCGGGGTACCTCAGCTGACGGCGATCATGTCGGCAGCGGCGGCGGCTTCCAAGGCCGGGATCCCGGTGATAGCCGACGGCGGCATCCGCACCAGCGGCGACATCGCCAAGGCGCTGGCCGCGGGCGCGTCGACGGTGATGGTCGGCTCGCTGCTTGCGGGGACGGAGGAAGCCCCTGGCGAAACCTTCCTCTACCAGGGGCGCTCGTACAAGAGCTATCGCGGCATGGGCTCGGTGGGGGCGATGGCCCGCGGCTCGGCCGACCGCTATTTCCAGCAGGACATTCGCGATCATCTGAAGCTGGTTCCGGAAGGGATCGAGGGGCAGGTGCCCTACAAGGGACCGGTGCGCGATATCGTTCACCAGCTCGTCGGCGGCGTCAAAGCGGCGATGGGCTATACAGGCTCGCAGACGATCGCCGAGCTCCAGCAGCGCGCCCAGTTCGTGCGCATCACCAACGCGGGCCTCAGCGAAAGCCATGTGCATGACGTCGCCATCACCCGCGAGGCGCCGAACTATCCGACGCGGTAGGCGGTGACTCCCGCTGCCCGCCTGCAGGCGGCGGTCGAGGTCCTTGACGAGGTCATCGCCTCGTCGCGGGAGGACGGACCGCCCGCCGACACCATCGTCACACGCTACTTCAAGCAGCGGCGCTATGCCGGCGCGAAGGACCGCCGCGCGGTCCGGGAGCTCGCCTTCCGAGCCATCCGCCGCCACGCAGAGCGGCCCAAGAGCGGTCGCGCGGCGGTCCTTGGCCTTGCCGACGACGATCCCGCGCTTCGCGATCTGTTCGGCGAGCCGCGCGGTCCCGAAGCGCCGCGCGAAGGCGAAGCGGCCGCCCGGGCAGGAATGGTGCCGCCATGGCTGGTGCCCGAGCTTTCGCCCCTGGTGACTGAGGATGAGTGGCCGGCGCTGCTCGAGCGGGCGCCGCTGGACCTGCGGGTGAACGTCGCTCGTGTCCAGCGCGACTCGCTGCTGCCCGATTTTCCCGGCGGCGAGCCGACCCGGCTGAGCCCCTGGGGAATCCGGCTGCCGGCCGATACGCGGATCGACGACCACCCGGCTTTTGCGTCAGGGCTGGTCGAGGTGCAGGACGAAGGCAGCCAGCTGATCGCGCTCGCCTGCGAGCCGACGGCGGGCGAGCGTGTTCTCGATCTTTGCGCGGGAGCGGGCGGCAAGTCGCTGGCGATCGCCGCGGCAGCGCCCTCGGCCGAGATCCTTGCCACCGATGCCAACCGCGGCCGCCTCGCACGGCTGCCCTCCCGCGCCGAGAGGGCCGGGGCGAACATTCCGATCCGCCTCCTGAACCCGCCGAACGAACTTGCGGAGCTGGCGGATTGGCGCGACTCGGCCGACGTCGTGCTGGTCGACGCGCCATGTTCGGGCAGCGGCACGTGGCGCCGCAACCCCGAGGGGCGCTGGCGGCTGACCCCGGAGCGCCTCGATCGGCTGGTCGCGGCCCAGGAACGGTTGCTCGAAATCGCCGCGGTCCTCGTTCGGCCCGGAGGGAGGCTGGTTTATGCCGTCTGCTCGCTGCTGTCCCGCGAAGGGGCAGGCCAGATCGAGCGCTTCCTCAGCCGCTATTCATCATGGCAGGCACAGGAAACGCGTGTGGGGGCCGGGCGTTGTGATGGCGATGGTCGCCTGCTGACCCCCGGCCGTGATGGCACCGACGGCTTTTTCATCGCGCGGCTCACTCGCCCGTGATAGGAAGCCCGAGGAGATTGGAGACCTGAATGCGCATGTTGCTTCGCATGACGATGGTGGGGCTTGCCGTAACCTTGGCGGCCGGCCCGGTGGTCGGGCAGAGGCCAGACAACCAGCTTCATCCCCGTTCGGTCGAGCTGCTCCGTCAGGGCGAGGCGCATCTTGCCGCCGGCCGGCTGATCGAGGCCGATGACGCTCTGGAGACCGCGCTGGCGGTCGATCCGCGCAATCGGGCTGCTTTCGTCATGCTCGCCCGGGTCGCAAGCAAGCAGAAGCTTTACGGCCAGGCGATCCGCTTCACCAATCGAGCGCTGGCGCTCGAGCCGAATGACCTCGACGCGCTCGCCGTCCAGGGCGAAGCGATGGTCGAGTTGGGAGCGGTCGCCCGCGCCCAGCAGAATCTCGTCAAGCTGCAGAGGCTTTGCCCGGGCGGTTGCCGCCAGCTGTCGGCCCTGTCTTCCGCCATTTCGCGCGGCCAGACCGTCGCTTCTGCCAGGCCGGTTCCCGAACCGAAGTCCAACTAGCTCAGTGCGCGCGCAAGCGCGACGAACTCTTCGACCGACATGGTTTCCGCGCGCCGCTCGGGATCGATCCCGAGCTCGCCCAAGGCTTCGAGTGCACCCGGCAGGGCCCTGAGGCTCGACCGGAGCATCTTGCGCCGCTGCCCGAACGCCGCCTCCGTCACCCGCTCGAGGACCTTGGCCGAGACTCCCGGAGGCTGGTTGGAAGGGAGGATGTGCACCACTGCGGACATCACCTTCGGCGGCGGCACGAAGGCGGAACGATGCACCGTCATGGCGAGGCCCGCCGCCGATCTCCACTGGGCGGCCACCGACAACCGGCCATAATGCTCGCTGCCAGCAGGCGCGACGATCCGCTCCGCCACCTCCTTCTGGAACATGAGTGTCAGCGAGAGCCACCAGGGCGGCCACGGCTCCGCGCTCAGCCAGCGAAGCAGGAGGGCGGTGCCGATGTTGTACGGAAGATTGGCGACGACGTGGGCGCGTTCGCCGGTCAGCTGTCGCTCGTCGACGTGAAGCGCATCCTCCTCGACCAGCGTCAGGCGGCCTTGATGGCGGTCCTGGAGCTCCGCAAGGGCTGGCAGGCAGCGGCGGTCGCGCTCGACGGCAATGACATTTGCGCCGGCGTCGAGAAGCGCCGTCGTCAGGCCTCCCGGACCCGGACCGACCTCATAGACGGTCTTGCCTTGCAATGGACCGGGAATGGCGGCGATTCGGGCGAGCAGTTGGCGGTCGAGGATGAAATTCTGGCCGAGCGCCTTGCTCGCGCTCAGGCCGTGGCGAGCGATGATTTCGCGAAGCGGCTCGCTGCCTGCGCTCAAGCGGCCTCGGCGCGCTGCGCGGCGCATTCGGCCGCCATTCGAATGGCGGCCGCCATCGCCCGCGGATCCGCCCGATCCTCTCCGGCAATGTCGAACGCGGTGCCATGATCGGGCGCGGTGCGGACGATCGGAAGGCCGAGGGTGATGTTGACGCCGTCCTCGAAATGCAGGGCCTTGACCGGGATCAGCGCCTGGTCGTGGTACATGCACAAGGCGGCGTCGTATTTGGCTCGCGCGCTCGTATGGAAAAGGGTGTCGGCCGGGTGGGGGCCGCTGACCCGCCAGCCTTCGGCGCGGAGCGCGGCGATCGCCGGTTCGATGATCTCGACCTCCTCCCGGCCCAAGGTTCCTCCCTCGCCGGCGTGGGGGTTGAGGCCGGCGACGGCCAGCCGCGGATCGGCGATCCCGAAATTGCGCTGAAGGCCGCGCAGAGCCGAGCGGCCGCGAGCCTCGATTAGTTGCGAGGACAGCGCGCGCCCCACTTCGGCGAGCGGCAGATGGGTGGTGACCGGGACGGCCCGCAACGTGCGTCCAACCAGCATCATCGCGACATTCCCGGGAGCGATGCCGCAGCGTTCGGCGACGAACTCGGTCTGGCCGGGATGGGTGAAGCCGATCGCGTACAGCTGTTCCTTCGCCACCGGGCCGGTCACCACCGCCGCCGCCGATCCGGATCGGGCAAGCCCGACTGCAAGTTCGAGCGAGTCGAGCGAGCAGTGCGCTCCCGAAGTCGTCGGCCGACCAGGAACGTCGGCGGATGCGGCGGACAGCTGGAGGAGCGGCAGCCCGGTGTCGAATGCCGCGTCGGCCTGCTGGAGATCGTCGACGACCTCGATCGGGCCATCCCAGACCGCCGCGAGCGACCGGCCATCGCCAATGGCGACAAACGGCGGCAAGCCGAACGCATCGCGATTGTCCCAGCATTTGGCGATGACTTCCGGACCAATCCCGGCCGGATCGCCAAGCGAAACCGCAAGCGGTCTGGATGGCAGGCGCCTCATTGCGCCGGCTTGTAGACCAGTTCGAGCCCTAGCGGAATTCGATCACCGCATCGCGCCTGAGGTCCCGCAGGTAGCGGCGAGCGCGCAGGTTCACCCGCTCTTCGTTCAGCTGGCTGTAGACCTGGTCGAAGGTGGGCGCCGTCGGGTCGACCTCGTCCCGTCCGCAAATCACGAGAATCCGCACGCCTTCCTCGATCGATCCGAACGGCTGCGTTGCCTGGCCGACCTGCATTGGCAGCATGATTTGCTGCAAAGCGGTCGGAAGCTCGCGCATCCGCACCTGGTCGCTCTGGACCAGTTCGGCGTTGAACTCGTTCGCGATCCGGTCCGCGCCCCCGCAGCCGCCGATATTCCGGGCGGCGTTGGCGAAACGGGCGACGATCGGCTCCGCCTGGGCGCGAGTCATGCCGGCGGGGAAATTGATCGATACCTGCTTGAGGCTGAGCATCGCGTCACGCGGATCGGGGGTCAGCACTCGGCGAGTGTCCTGAACGCCGATGATCGAAAATCCGCCCTGCACGCGAATCGGAGGGCTGATCGAGCCCGGGACCATCTGTCGCACCGCCGCGGCCAGCGGGTCGGGCAGCTGCTCCGGGCGCACCCAGCCGAGATCGCCGCCGACAGCGGCGGTCGATGCTTCCGAATATTGGCGCGCATAGGCGGCGAAGGATGCGCCCTGCTGGAGCTGGTTCAGGATTTGCCCAGCCACCTGCTGAGACTGCGGTTCGCTGCCCGGAGGCGCCGAAATGAAGATTTCGGCAACCCGAAACTCCTGTGTTCCCTTCGCCGAGTTCAGCCTGTCGAGAACCGCTTTCACCTCCTCGTCGCCGACGCTGACGAAGCTTTCGATCTTCTTGCGCTGCAACCGGCTCCAGGCCAGCTCGCCCTCGATCTGCCGCCGCATGGTCCGGATCGAAGAGCCGTTGCTACGGAGGAATTCGTCCAGCTGTTCGGGAGTGCGGCCGATGTTGGACGCTACGCGCGCGAGCGCTCGGTCGATGTCGGTGCTCGGGATCTTGATTTCTTCGGCTTTCGCCGCCTGAATTTGCAAGCTTTCGTCGATAAGGTTGCGAAGGACCTGCTGCCGCAGCCGGTCGAGCTCGTCGGCCGGAATCTCGCCACCGTTGGCGATGATGAGGAGCGCAATGCGGTGATCGACGTCAGTCTGGGTGATGATCTCGCCGTTGACGATGGCGGTCGCCTTGACCACCGAAGGCATCGAAGTCCCGAAAAGCTGCGGGTTCTCCGGCAGGCGCAGGGAGCTTGCGCTGTTCGGACCGGGCGCCGGCTGCTGAACCGGCCCGTTCTGGGCGGCAGCGGTCGCTCCGGCGGCCAGCGCAATTGCCGCCGTCGCGGTCCTGGCGCGTGTCAACAAACGATCAGAAGCTGCTGCCACCTTGGAAAATCCCTTATTTATGGAAGAATTGCCGCTGCGCCGTTATCAACACCCCGCTGAACGCAGGCTTAGCGGCCAAGACCTTTAAGCGACACACGAAGCGAGAATGTGCTTCCCCTCCGAAAGTCACCGATACGCTCATAGTCGCGCCGCCACGATAGGCCAAGCTCTAGACACTCGTCTTCGTAGGTGATGCCCAGCCGATGACGAACAGGGGTGAACCCGTCGGCCAGGGACAGCGGATCCTCGGCCTTGTCGGTGAGGTCGAGAACCGTTGCTCCGAAAATCGACCAATAGCGGTGGACCTTTAACCGCCCCGCCAGGCGAAGCTCCTCCTTGTCACGCAAATCCTCGATTCCGGAGCTGATGTCCCGGTTGAGGCGCAAATATCCGATCTGCCCATAGCTTTCATCGGTGCCGAAGGTGAGGTCGAACTCGTTGCGGCGGACGGCGAGGTTGTCCTTGTCGACACGGAAGCGGTGCGTGAGGTCGATCAGGCGGCCATATCGGATCCTGGTGCGCCCGACGACGTCGGAAAAGCGGTCCGTGAGGCCCGTTCCTTCGGGAAAGATTTGCGGGTTGCGCGTGATTCGGTAGCTTTGACCGACAGTCGTCGTGATCGACAGATTTGGCCGGTCGAGCGACCAGTCGACGCCGTATGTGACGCGCGATCCGTCCTCCCAGCGATCATATCCCGGGAAACGGTTGAGGGCGAACAGGTTGCTGTCCTCGAGGTCCACGGCCCGCGCGTCCTCGTTCGGGATTCTCAGGTTCGGAGTCGGGGGCGTGATGATCAGCTGCACTCGCGGCACGAGACGCTGCGTACCGTCGAACGCCGGGCCGATCAGCGGCCATTTGAGGTCAGCCGCCAAGGCCCCGATGCCGCGCGCATGCCAGCCGTCCTCGCCGCGGTAGATTGGCACAGCCGTGCTTTGCGAGTCCGACGTGTGATAAATATCGCCGCGGCCGAACGCCGTGAGCGTCAGCTCCTGGCCCAAAGCGGTGATTCGCCGCAGGTCCCAGCGGGCGCTGCCGAACGCGCGACGCGTGTCCTGCCCCTCGATTCGCAGGATCGAGAGACTATTCGCCTGCAACTCGATGACGCCGCCCAAGACTGCTTCTCCAAGCCTCCAGCGCGCGTCGACGGCCGGGAGCGAGATCGGAATGTTTTGCTGCACGTCGTCGACCCGGAGGCCCTGGAATGCCCAGCCGGCGATGCTGATGTAGGAATCGGGGCTGATTCGTTCGGCATTGACGAAATTGCGCAGCCGGTCGTCGCGAGTGATGTCGTAGCGGCGGGTGACGGTCTTGTCGGTGGCGATCCGAAGAGAGCTGGTGACGCTCCACAGCGGGTCTAGCTGAGCCTTCCCGTTTCCTTCGAAATAGGCACGGATGCCGTGGCGTCGCCGGCCGCTGCCGAAGGTCGCGTCGGGATCCTCGATCTGGCCGTAAGTGGCAAAGCCGCCGACCTGGAATGCGCCGAGTTGGTTGAGCTCGCGATATCGGGCTTCGAGCGCCGGCCAAGTCCCGGTGTAGACGTGGGGAGTGAGAGTCAGATCCCGATTGCGCGCGATTCGCCAATAATAGGGAGCGGCGAGCTCGAAGCCGTTCCGGCTCGACAGGTTGATGTCGGGGACGAGCCATCCGGTCATGCCGGTTTCGCCCGTGCCGAGGCTGAACACCGGCAGGAGAGGCAACGTGATTCCCAGGATCTGCAGCCTGCCGCCTTCGAAGCGAACCCTGTCGGCGCCCGGGTCATGGACGACTCGCGCGGCGGTGATCCGCCAGCTCGGATTCCTCGGGCAGCCGGTCTCGGTGAGGACCGGGCAGGGGGAATAGACGGCATTTTCGAGAATGATCTGCTGGCCCGACCGGGAGCCTCGCTCGGCGGCGATGCGGCCGCCGGTTTCGAGCACGACGAGCAGGTTCCGAACGGTGCCGTCGCGCAAAGTTTCGGTGAGGACGACGTCGTCGCCGACCAGCCGATCGCCTTCCGAGGTGAGCACGACGACGTTGCCCTGTGCGCGGACCTCGCCGCTGCGGCGATTCCAGATCACGCGGTCGGCAGCAAGGTGGTCGCCTTCGTGGCTCATTCGGACCGCGCCGACCGCTTCGACGATGTCGGCTTCGCTGTCGTAGGTGATCGTGTCGGCGCTGAACTCGACGCCGGGCTCGGCAGGCAGCCCTGACGGGGGAGGGGTCAGCTCGTCGGCCGCCGGCTGCGCGCCCGCGGCGGCCGGCATCGCCATCAGCATCGGCAGCGCCGACCACCAGAACAACCGTCTACGCAAGGAAGGATATCGCCCGCTTACCGACAAACCTGCCGTGCCTATCGCACCTTGGCCGCCCGGCGACAATCGGCTTGCGGCGCGCGCGTCTTTGCCAAGCCTCGGCTCAGCCCCTAAAGGCGGCGCAACTTCTCCTTCCACCCAGGGATGAATTCCGATGCAGATTGAGTTTGCCGATCGCCGCCCCGACGGGGACCATGCGCTTGTCATTCCCGTTGCTGGCGACGATCAGCGGTCGATCAAGGATTTCGGAGAAGGGCTCGGCGAGGCCCTCAAGCGCCAGCGATTCGACGGCGAGGCGGGCAGCGTTGCCGAATATTTCGCTGCTGCCGGCAGCGGCGCCCGCCGGATTTTGGTCGTCGGTATCGGCAGCTCTGGCCTCACCGGCGAAGCGGCCGAGAAATTGGGCGGCACGGTGGCTGGCCGCCTGTTGACCTCGGGGGAAACGCACGCCGTCATCGATCTCGCCGATCACGGTGGCGATGCCGATGCCGCCTGCCGGGTGGCGCTGGCGGCGGCGCTTCGCTCGTGGCGGTACGACCGCTACCGAACGACCCTCAAGGACAAGCAGAAGCCGACGCTGGACAAGGTCACGGTCGTCGGCGGCGGAGAGTCGGCGGCGGAGCGCTGGCGCAACCGTTGGCAGCCCGTCTACGACGGCGCGGCATTCACCCGCGAGCTCGTCACCGAGCCCGCCAACGTCATCTACCCGGAAACTTTCGTGGAGCGGTGCCGACCCCTCGCCGACCTCGGCCTCGAGCTGGAAGTGCTCGACGGCGCGGCGATGAAGAAGCTCGGGATGGGCGCCTTGCTCGGAGTGGCCCAGGGCTCGGTTCGCGACCCGCGCCTGCTGATCCTTCGCTGGAATGGCGGGGCCGATGGCGAACCGCCGGTGGCATTGCTCGGCAAGGGCGTGACCTTCGACACGGGCGGCATCTCGATCAAGCCCGCCCAGGGCATGGAGGCGATGAAGTGGGACATGGGCGGAGCCGGCGCCGTCGCCGGTGCCATGCTCGCCCTGGCCAAGCGCAAGGCCAAGGCGAACGTCGTCGGCATCTGCGGCCTCGTCGAGAACATGCCGTCGGGCACCGCCCAGCGGCCGGGCGACGTCGTCACCACCATGTCGGGCCAGACCGTCGAGGTGATCAATACCGACGCCGAGGGCCGGCTGGTGCTCGCCGACGTGCTCACTTATGCCCAGCGCAACTACAAGCCGAAGACGGTCGTCGACCTTGCGACCCTGACGGGCGCGATCCTCGTCGGCCTTGGGCATGAGTTCGGCGGGCTCTTCGCCAACGACGAATCCCTCGCCGCCGAGCTTCTCGAGGCGAGCAAGGCATCGGGCGACAAGCTGTGGCGCATGCCGCTGGCGGAATCCTTCGACCGATTGATCGACTCGCCGATCGCCGACATGAAGAACGTCGGCCCCCGCGAGGGCGGCGCGATCACTGCCGCCCAGTTCATCCAGCGCTTCGTCGACAAGGGCGTGCGCTGGGCCCACCTCGACATCGCCGGAATGGTCTGGGCGGACAAGGCCGGGACCACTTACGACAAGGGCGCGACGAGCTTCGGAGTGCGCCTGCTCGACCAGTTCGTCGAGGCCACCGCCGAGCGCTAGCCGCCTTGCTCGTCGACTTCTACCAGCTGGAAAGCGCGCCGGTCGAACGGGTCGCCGCCAGCCTGTGCGAGAAGGTCCTCGCCGAGGGCTCGAGGCTGCTGATCCTCGCCGAGGACCAGCCGTTCCTCGCGCGGCTCGACCGGCAACTGTGGGACCAGGGGCCGACCAGCTTCCTTCCGCACGGCCTTGCCGGCGGCGCCGACGATGCTCGCCAGCCGATCCTGCTGTCGACCACGCCCGATGCCCCCAATGGAGCGCGCAACCTGCTGATCGCCGACGGCCAGTGGCGCGAGGCGGCCCTCGGCTACGAGCGCACGTTCTACCTTTTCGGGCCGGACGCGCTTCAGGCGGCCCGCGAGGCGTGGAAGTCCCTCGCCGGCCGGGAAGGGGTCGACCGGCGCTACTTCGCACGCGAGGAAGGCGGCTGGGCGCACAAAGCCTGACCCTTGCCGAGGCGGCGAAGCGCGGCTAGGCGCTGCCGCCAATCCCAGCCCCCAAGTTTCAGGAGACCGCCCGGTCATGGCCGCGACGCGCACCTTTTCGATCATCAAGCCCGATGCCACCCGCCGCAACCTCACCGGCGCCATCACCAAGATGCTGGAGGACGCCGGGCTCCGAATTGTCGCTTCCAAGCGCATCCGAATGAGCCGCGAGCAGGCCGAAGGCTTCTACGCCGTCCACCGCGAGCGGCCGTTCTTCAACGACCTGTGCAGCTTCATGACGTCCGGGCCGGTGGTCGTTCAGGTGCTCGAGGGCGAGAATGCCGTCCAGCGCAACCGCGAGGTGATGGGCGCGACCAACCCCGCCGATGCCGCCGAGGGCACGATCCGCAAGACCTACGCCGAATCGATCGAGGCCAACTCGGTCCACGGCTCCGACAGTGACGAGAACGCGAAGATCGAGATCGACTTTTTCTTCAAGCCCGAAGAGATCGTCGGCTGATCAGAACTGGGCGGCCGCGCTCATCAGCTTCGTCAGGCGCGGGGGCGACATCGCGAGCCAGCTGCGCTGCAGCCAGGCCTCGACATGATCCCAGTCGACACGAGGCCGGTCTAGTTTGATGCCGATCCAGCCGGATGGCCCGTAATAGGCGGGGCGGAAATACAGCTCCGGTTCCGCCTCGATCAGCTGGGCCATTTCATCCTGTCCGCTGCATTTGACGAGAACGCCTACGGCCCCCTCGCCGTGATGCCGGTTCCACATGATAGCGAAGAATTTGCCGCTGCTCTGACTTCCGACTTTCCAGCCAGGCGAGCCGTGGCTGGTCTGGAATCTCGTTTCCGGCAGCGCCAGGGCCAGTTCGCCCACGCGACTCGTGATCCAGTCGAAATCGCGCGTCCGACCGACAAATTCGCTCAAAACGCGAGGATAGAGCTGATGCTCGGCAATCAGCACGCGTTCGCCGAGCGATTCCGGACTGTCGTCGGGCAGCACTGCGACTTCGACCTGGCCGAGGATTTCGCCCGAATCGAGCTCGGGCGTGACGATGTGGACGGTCGCGCCGGTGACCTTCTCGCCAGCGGCGAGGCAGGCGGCGTGCGAGCCTAGACCTTTGTGTTTCGGCAGAAGCGATGGATGGATGTTGACGAGCCGCCCCTCCCAGCGTCCGACAAAGTCGTCGGGAAGGATGCGCATGAAGCCGGCGAGGGCGACGAGGTCGACATCGGCCTCTGCGAGAACTCTGTCGAGCGCGGCGAAGAACTGGCTCTTGTCCTTCGACGTCACCGCTGGAAGGCGCGCGACCGGCACCCGTTCGGCCTCGGCGACCCCGAGCCCCGGGGCATCGGGTCGATCGCCGGTCACCAGCACCACCTCATACGGGCAATTTTTGGCACGCGACGCGTAAATCAGCGCGGCCATGTTCGATCCCCGGCCGGAAATCAGAATCGCGATACGCGCTCGCTCAGCCATTGTGGGTCGCGGCCCAGTCCTCGCTTGCGCCCCAACGTCCGGCCGAGCCGCGGACGGTACAGCCGCGCGACCCTTCTTCGATCCGGCCGATGCGGTGAACCGTTTCGCCCGCCGACACGAGCGCGTCCGTCACCGCGTCAGAATCCTCGCGGGCGACGATTACCGCCATTCCCACACCGCAGTTGAAGGTCCTCGCCATCTCGACTTCGGCGATCTCGCCACCTTGCTGGATGGCTTCGAAAATCGCCGGCAACGGCCAGCTGTCATTGTCGAGCACCGCATGGCAATCGTTCGGCAGGACCCGCGGGATGTTCTCGAGGAGGCCCCCGCCGGTGATGTGAGCCAGAGCCTTGATCCGCCCGGACTGCGCCAGCGGCAGCAGCGGGCGGACATAGATCCGGGTCGGCTCCAGCAGGACATCGCCGAGCGATCGTGAGGGATCGGACGGGGCCGGGCCGGTCAGGCGCCAGCCCTTGTCGGCGATCACCCGTCGGACCAGCGAAAAGCCATTGCTGTGAACGCCGGAGCTGGCGAGGCCGAGGATTATGTCGCCAGCGGCGATTCGCTCGCCGGTCATGACCTGGTCGCGCTCGACGGCACCGACGCAGAAGCCGGCGAGATCATAATCCCCTTCCGCATACATGCCGGGCATTTCCGCCGTCTCGCCGCCGATCAATGCGCAGCCTGCCTGTCTGCAGCCTTCGGCGATTGAGGCGACGACCGCCGAAGCGATGTCGGTGTCGAGCCGGCCGCAGGCATAATAGTCGAGGAAGAAGAGCGGCTCGGCACCCTGGACGATGAGGTCGTTGGCGCACATCGCAACGAGGTCGATGCCGACCCCATCGTGGCGGCCGAGCTCGATCGCCAGCTTGAGCTTGGTGCCGACTCCGTCGTTGGCGGCGACCAGCAGAGGGTCGCGGAAGCCGGCCGCCTTGAGGTCGAACAAGCCGCCGAATCCGCCGAGGTGGGCGCGGGCGCCGGGTCGGGCGGTCGACCTGGCAAGCGGACCGATCGCCTTGACGAGGGCGTTGCCGGCATCGATCGACACTCCGGCGTCGGCGTAGGTGAGCGGCTTTTGCGGCATCGCCGCCGCGACTAGCCAGAACGCGCTTGGATTTCCACGCTGTTGTCGCCAAAAGCCGCACCGATGGCTCGCCGCCCCCTGATCGCAATTCTCGCTGCCGCCCTCCTCATGCTGGGCGGGGCAGGCGCGCTTTATGCTCAGCTCGAGAGCGGCGAGCGGGGAATATTGCCGATCGACAGCTCGGGCACGCTCGAAATCACCGGCATCCGCGTCGACGTCGGCGGCAAGGACGCACATTCGGCTCGCCTCGCCGGCTGGCGGGTGGCTCAGAGGGAGGGCTTTCGGGCGCTGTGGGCCAAGACCCACAGCCGCCCGGTGAGCGAGGCGCCGACTCCATCCGACGGCATATTGGACAACATGGTCAGCTCGATCATCGTCGAGCGCGAGCAGATCGGCCCCAACCGCTACATCGCCCAGCTCGGCATCCTGTTCGATCGCGCGCGCGCCGGTGAGTTGCTCGGCTTCACTGGCGAGCAGCGGCGTTCAGCGCCGATGCTTCTCGTGCCGGTGATGGTCAGCGGCGGGACTGCGGTCAGCGTCGAGGTCCGCAATCCCTGGCAGCGCGCCTGGGCGCAGTTCCGGACCTCCCAGAGCCCGATCGATTATGTGCGCGTCAGCGGCCTTGGCATCGACCCTTTGCTGGTCAATGCCGCCCAGACCAAGCGGCCTGGGCGCGGCTGGTGGCGCAACCTCATCGACCTTTACGGGGCCGCGGACATCCTGATGGCCGAAGTCCTCGTCGATCGGCTGTATCCGGGCGGTCCGGCGGTGGCTCGGTTCATTGCCCGGCACGGCCCGGACGGGAAGATCCTCGGCGGCTTCACCCTCACCGCCAAAGACAGCGCCAGCCTGCCGGCGATGATGAGCCAGGGCGTGCAGCGCATGGATGCGTTGTTCGCCGAGGCGCTCGCCGCAGGGCTTCTGATCCGAGACCCGACCCTCAACATTCCTGAGCCGCCCCCTCCGCCGGAGGAGATTATCGAACAGGCTCCCGCTCCGTCCCAGACCACCCAGGCGGAGCGCAGCTGGGAGTATCAGGTCCAGATCGTCTCACCCGACGTCAACGTGTACAATTTCGCAATGGCGCACCTGCGCACCCTGCCCGGTGTCGAGCAGGTAAACCCGGTCCGGATTGCGCCGGGCGGGGTGAGCTATGTCCACATCACGTACCGCGGCAATCTTGACGTGCTGGGGGCGGGGCTCGCCGCGCGCGGCTGGAATGTCGAGCGGACCGGTTGGGTGTTGCGCATGTCGAGCCAGGGCGCTCAGCCGCCGCCGGTGCCGACACCGGCGCCGGCGCCTCCGCCGCAGCAGCCGCAGCCGGTACCGGTTCCAACGCAGCCACAGCCGCCGCCAGGCCAGGGACAGCCGCAGTGAAGCGCGGTGCGGACCAGATCGCGCTGCCGCTCGACTGGCCGCAGACCCAGGGCGAGGCGCGCTTCATCCTGTCGGATGCCAACCGCGACGCATTCGAGCATTTCCGGACGTGGAGCATGTGGCCGGTCAAGGCGACGATGCTGACCGGTCCGCGCCGTTCCGGCCGCACGCTGCTCGCCCGGAGCTTCGTCGAGCGGGTCGGCGGGCGCCTGTTCGACGGCGCCGAGCGGCACGACGAGGAAGAATTGTTCCACGCCTGGAACCATGCCCAGGACACGGGCCGTCCGCTTGTGATGGTCGTCGACGAAGTGCCGCCGGCCTGGGCGCCGGGGCTGCCCGACTTGCGCACGCGACTGGCCGTCACGCCAGTAACTCGAATTCATCCGCCGGACGACTCGCTGTTCGCCGCGCTAATCCAGCTGTTGTTCGCCGACCGCGGCCTTCACGTTCCAGGCGAAGCGCTTCGCTTCATGACCCAGAGGCTCTACCGCGACTATTGGAACGCCGAGCGCTCGGTCGAGGCAATCGATCGCTACGCCATTTCCGAGCGGGCGCGGCTCAGCCTGCCGACCATCCGCCGCGCTCTGATCGAGGCCGGGCTGATCGACGAGGGCTAGCCGCAGTTCACCCGCTCGACACGGTTCGCAGCGTCGAGCCACACATTCACGCGGTCCTCGCGCAGGTCCATGGTGATGACTCCGCCCTTGGGCACCCAGCGCAAGGTCCCCGCTCCGGAAACGCGGAGAATCTCCGCGCCAAGTTCGGCTGTCGCCTGGCGGCCGACGAACTGGGCGAGATTGCGATCGACGCATAGGCGACCTGTGCCGCGTTCGTAGATCGGCGGTTCCGACTGACCGTTGGCCATCGTCGCGCATCCTGCTGCAAGTGTCGCGACGCCGATAAGCGAAATGCAGCGCCCTGCCATCATGCCGGCTCCTTCTCCTTCATCGTCCTCGTCATTTTCAGCTTGCCGTTTTCGATGGCGAAAGCGAGCCGTCCCTCGACCAGGTCGAGCGCGTCGCGCCCGAATTCCTCAAACCGCCAACCGGACAGAATGTTCAGGCCGTTGCGAACCCCGGCGGCGAGCGCCTCGAGTTCGTCCGACCGGGCGATCAATCGTGGCGCGACGCCCGATTCCTTGGCGCGGATCTTGAGCAGCAGCTTCAGGAGGTCGCTGACCAGCGCGGCGTCCTTCGACAGTCCGGGGCGTCGAGGCTCGCGATCCGGCAGCTCGCCGGGGGCGAGCGGCTCGGCTGCCTGAAGTGCGGCGACCAGCCGGGCGCCGATATCGTTGGTCTTCCAGCCCGACGAGAGGCCGCGGACGTTGCCGAGATCTTCCTGGGTCTTGGGTGGGTGGATGGCGAGCTCGCCGAGCGTGTCGTCCTTCACCACCCGTCCGCGCGGCAGGTTCTTCGTGCGAGCCTCAATCTCGCGCCAGGCGGCGAGCGCCTTCAGCCGTCCGAGGACCTGCGGGTTGCGGCTGGGCAGCTTGAGGCGTTTCCACGCGTCCTCCGCGGCGAAAGCGAAGCTGGAAGGATCGGCGAGGCGCTCCATCTCCTCGTCGAGCCAGCCGCCGCGGCCGGTCCGCTTCAGCTTCTCGAGCAGCCGCGGGAAGATGGTGGAAAGGTGGGTGACGTCGGCGATCGCATAGTCGATCTGCCTCTTGTCCAGCGGCCGCCGGCTCCAGTCGGTGAACCTCGCGCCCTTGTCGAGGCTGTGGCCGAGCATCGATTCGATGAGGTTCGAATAGCCGACCTGCTCGCCATGGCCGAGGGCCATGGCCGCGATCTGGGTGTCGAACAGCGGAATCGGCACCTTGCCGGTGAGATGGTGGACGATCTCGAGATCCTGGCCGCCGGCATGAAAGACCTTCAGCACGTCGTGGTTCTCGACCAGCAGGTCGAGCAGCGGCTTCAAGTCGATATCCGCCTTGGGATCGATCGCCGCCGCTTCTTCGGGGGAGGCGACCTGGATCAGGCACAGGTCGGGCCAATAGCTGTTCTCGCGCATGAACTCGGTGTCCACGGCGACGAACGGCTGGCTGGAAAGACGCTGGACAAGCTCGGCGAGCTTCGCGCTGTCGGTGATGAGCGGGTGAATCTTCATGGAATCTTGCTGGGCGCCATAGCGACGGACCCGCGCCTTGACAAAAGCCTTTGCGAAAGGGAAGCGGCGGCCCGCATTCCCCTTCGTTCCAGCCGACGAGCCGCCAACGATCATGCACGCCTACCGCACCCACACCTGCGCCGAGCTTCGCGCCGGCGACGTCGGCTCGACCGTTCGCCTGTCGGGCTGGATCCACCGCAAGCGCGACCATGGCGGAGTCCTGTTCGTCGACCTTCGCGATCATTACGGCCTGACCCAGATCGTCGCCGCGGCCGGCAGCGACATGCTCGACCAGCTCGATTCGCTTCGGCTGGAATCGGTGGTGACGATCACCGGCGAGGTGGTCGCCCGCGGCTCGGACGCGGTAAATCCGAGGCTCGCGACCGGCGAGGTCGAAGTGGTCGCGCGCGACGTCGAGGTGCAGTCGTCGGCCTCGGAGCTGCCGATGCCGGTCGCCGGCGAGGCCGATTATCCCGAGGAGATCCGCCTGCGCTACCGCTATCTCGACCTTCGGCGCGAGCGGCTCCACGACAACATCGTCCTGCGCTCGGCGGTGATTGCCTCGATCCGGAAGCGGATGATCGACCAGGGCTTCACCGAGTTCCAGACACCGATCCTCACCGCCAGCTCGCCCGAAGGCGCGCGCGACTATCTGGTGCCGAGCCGGGTGCATCCGGGCAAGTTCTACGCGCTTCCGCAGGCGCCGCAGATGTTCAAGCAGCTGATCATGGTCGCCGGCTTCGACCGCTATTTCCAGATCGCGCCCTGCTTCCGCGACGAGGACGCCCGCGCCGACCGATCCCCGGGCGAATTCTACCAGCTCGACTTCGAGATGAGCTTCGTCACCCAGGACGACGTGTTCGCGGCGATCGAGCCGGTGCTGTCCGGAGTGTTCGAGGAGTTCGCCGATGGCCGCAGCGTGACTCCGGCGGGCGATTATCCGCGAATCCCGTTTCGGGAGGCGATGCTCAAATACGGCACCGACAAGCCCGACCTTCGTAACCCGCTGCTCATCAGCGACGTCGGCGGGCATTTCCGCGGCTCCGGCTTCGGTCTGTTCGCCAGGATCGTCGAAGGTGGCGATGTCGTCCGTGCGATCCCGGCCCCCGGCACCGCCGGCCAATCCCGTAAATTCTTCGACGACATGAACGAATGGGCGCGGAGCGAGGGCTTCGCCGGGCTCGGCTATGCGACTCGCAAGGGCGGCGAATGGGGCGGGCCGATCGCCAAGAACCACGGCAGCGAAGGGATGGACAAACTCGCGGATGAGTTGGGCCTCGGGCCCGACGACGGCATCTTCTTTGCTGCCGGCAAGGAAGCCGACGCTGCGAAGCTCGCCGGCCTTGCCCGCACCCGGGTCGCCGAGCAGCTCGACCTCGTCGAGAAGGGCGCCTTCCGCTTCTGCTGGATCGTCGATTTCCCGATGTTCGAGTTCAACGAGGAGCAGCGGAAGATCGACTTCTCGCACAATCCCTTCTCGATGCCTCAGGGCGGCCTCGACGCGCTGGCGAGCAAGGACCCGCTCGACATCCTCGCCTGGCAATATGACATCGTCTGCAACGGCGTCGAGCTGAGCTCGGGAGCCATCCGCAACCACCGCCCCGACATCATGTACAAGGCGTTCGAGATCGCCGGCTATTCGCGCGACGAGGTCGACGAGAATTTCTCGGGCATGATCAACGCGTTCAAGTTCGGGGCGCCGCCGCACGGCGGCTCCGCTCCCGGCATCGACCGAATCGTCATGCTGCTCGCCGACGAGCCCAACATCCGCGAGGTCATCCTCTTCCCGATGAACCAGAGGGCCGAGGATTTGATGATGAACGCTCCGGCGCCGGTAACGGCCAAGCAGCTTCGCGAGCTGAACATCAAGGTCGTGGCCGAGGAGTGACGCAGGTGCGCCGCTTTGGGACAGATTCGACCGCGCCGTAATTTGCCGCGTTGCCGGTCGGCGAACGGCGCGGTAACGCGCAATTGTGGGGCTTTCGTTAGCGCAATTTGAACGCTGCGTTCCGTTTGCAGGCGATTACGCCGCGGCGCTCGATCGGCTGCGTGAGCGGCTTGGCAGGCTGCAGCTTTCGCAAATTGCGCACGGCCGGCGGGCCATGGTCCTGTTCGAAGGCTGGGAAGGGAGCGGCTGCAAATCGGCGCTTCGCAACTTCGCCGGGGCCTGGGACCCGTGCTTCTTCTCGGCCCATTGCGTCCGCAGCGACGGCTTCGAGCAGAGCGATCGCCACTGGCTTGCGCCCTACTGGACGGCGCTTCCCGTCGCCGGCCGGACGACCTTGTTCTACCGCAGCTGGTATCGCCGGCTGGTCGAGCGGCGGGTCGAAGGGCTCGCCGACAAGGACTGGTACCGGGCGTTCGACGAGATCAACGAGTTCGAGGCGCAACAGGCGGAGCACGGCACGTTGCTCGTCAAGCTGTTCTTCCACATCAGCAGTGATGTGCAGCGCCAGCGTCGCCGCGAGCGACAGGAGCATGATTGGGAACGCTGGCTGCTGCGCGGCGACGAGCTCGCGCGCTTCCCGACCGGGACCAATATGTAAAGTGCTGGGAACAGGCGTTCGAGCTGTCCGACACGCGCTGGGCGCCATGGACCGTTGTCGACGCCGGCGACACCAAAGCGGCGAGCGTGGCCGCCCAGACTGCCATCGCCGACGCCTTCGCTGAGGCGATGCCCGCAGAGCCGCCGCAGGAGAATGTCGTGGCCCTGCAGAAGGAACGCTGGGGCTAGCCGTCACCCCCGGTCGGGGTAGCGGATGGCGAGGATTTCGTAGCTTTTCTCGCCCGCCGGCAGGCTGACGACGCGCTCCTCGCCAACGCTTGCGCCGATGAGCGCCCGAGCGAGCGGCGCGCTCCAGCCGATCCGGCCGGCCGAAGAATCGGTCTCATCGTCGCCGACGATGGTGATCGTGCGCCGATTGTCGTCTTCGTCCGCAACCTCGATGGTCGCCCCGAACCGGACCTCGTTACGGTTGGCCTGGCTCTGCGGGTCGACGACCTTCGCCGCCTTCATGATCCGCGACAGATGGTGCAGCCGGCGATCGATCTCGCGCAGCCGTTTCTTGCCGTAAAGATAGTCGGCATTTTCGGAACGGTCGCCGAGGGACGCCGCCCATGACACCGTCTCGACCAGCTTGGGTCGTTCGACGGCGAACAGTTGCTCATATTCCGCGCGCACCCGCGCCAGGCCTTGCGGAGTGATGTAGCGGCCTTCGCGGCTGCCCATCAGCCTGGCGGGGTCTTTCCGAGGAACTGGGACACGTGCACCGGGCTGCTCGGCGTGTCGGGGTTCATCTGGTCGTAGACGACGCTGTTCTCGATCACCCGCTGCACGTAGCCGCGCGTCTCGCTGAACGGAATGCGCTCGATCCAGCTCAGGATGTCGACGTTCGGCTGCCGCGGATCGCCGAAATTGTTGACCCACCGGCGGACGTTGCCGGCGCCGGCGTTGTAGCTCGCCACTGCCAGCGGGATATTGCCGTTCCACGTGTTCAGCATGCGCTGGAAATAGGCCGAACCGAGCATCACGTTGTATGCCGGGTCGGAAGTCAGGCGGGCATAATCGTAAGCGTAACCCATCTTTTCGGCCTGCTCGCGAGCAGTGGCCGGCATGAGCTGAAGGAGACCGCGAGCGCCGGCGTGGCTGACCGCAGTGCGGTCGAATGAGCTTTCCTGGCGGGCAATGCCGTGGGCGAGCGACCAGATCTGCCCCCGCGGCACCTGCGCGTGGAGTCTCGGGAACACGTCCTGGACATAGAAGGCCGAACCGTTGTTGCGGGCCGAGCGTCCGACCCAGACGGCGAGGTCCTGGCGGCCGATCTGATGGCTCAGCTCGACGGCCATGATTCTCTCGGCATCGGTGGTCAGCGATTCGGCGAGCGAGCGGATGAACAGGGCCTGCTCGTCGCGGCGGCCCTGAAGGCCGAGATGACGGACGGCCCGAACGATCGACCGGTTATTGAACTCTGTCCGGTGCTGCGGCGACACGGTGAAGGTCGCCATCACCCCCGGTGCCGGCACCGGGCGGCCCATGCGCTCGAGGGCCAGCTGGCCGTAGAACGTTTCTGGAAATGCCGCCGCTCGCTGGAAATAGGCGCTGGCGTCGGCAAGGCGGCCAGCCGCGATCGCCGAGCGCCCTGCCCAATAATAGCCCTTGGTCGTCACCTGTGCCGAACGGCCGCCGCGCGAATAGCGGTCGAACATGGCGACGGCGTTCGCAGGCCTTCCGGCGGCATAGGCGGCGGTGCCGGCGAGCCAGGTCAAGGACGTATATTTGTCGCGGACTCCAAACGACAGCTGCGTCAGGTCGGTGCCCGGATCGAACATGTCGTCGACCTGGCTGGCGATATTGTAGGCGAGCAGGTGCTGGCGGTCGTTGGCGGCGCCCTGGGCCAGCGCGAGCAGCATCTCCAGCCATCTTTCGGGGTCTGCCGGGCGATGCGTGAAATTGTGTGAGCGGGCAGCCAGCTGGCGAGCGCCGCCGTCACCGCCGCCGTCGCGATAGTAGCGCAGCCGGTCCATCAGCAGGCCGGCATCAACGGCCATCTGCGGGGCCGCGGCCGCGACCAGCGCTTCGGTTTCGGGCGCGCGGCTCTGCATCGCCACCCGAGCCATGAAGGCGGCCCGCCGTTGCGGGCTGACCAGGCCGAGCATGCGCTGCGCGTCCGCGGTCTTGCGAGCGAACAGCAAGGCATCGGCGCGGCGGTCGTGGTCCTGGGCGGTGAAGTGCGCCGAGAAGCGGTTGTAGACCGAGGTTTCGTCATAAGCGCTGAGGTCGGGAGACGCCCACGCGTTGCGCGCCGCGTGGACCGCTTCGGCGGTGCGGCCGCTGGCCGCCAGCGAATCCGCCAGCCGCGCGAAGCCGTTGCCGGTCGTCGGCTGCTCTTTGGCGAAGAACAGCATCACCCAGGACGGATTCTCGCCGGGCCGCATGGCGCGTTCGGCATTGCGCCGCATCGCCGCTTCGCCCGGCCAGCCAGGATTGTTCAGAAGGAAGCGGGCATATTCGCCGAAGCTGAAATTGCCGGTGCCGCGTAGCCGCCGCCAGTCGGCGAGGGCCCAGTCGATCGACTGTGCGGGCGCTGCCGCCGGTGCTTGAACCGCCGCAGCTGCCGCTGCCGCGGCCGCTGCAGCCGCGACTGCAGGCTTGGCCTGCAAGTTGCGATCGAATGGCCTGGTCGACGCCAGTGCCGCGGTGCCCAACAATGTCGGGATGAGAAAAAGTGCTGCCCTCCGCATGCTGGACATAATGGCAAGCAAGTCCTTATCAGCCGCTGAACGAAACGAGAGCCTACGCAACAAGTCTTTGGCCGTGAAGGAGTAAGCGCATGTTTTCCGGGTCGATTCCGGCGCTCGTGACTCCTTTTGCGGCAGGACGAGTCGATTACGCGACGATCCGAGAATTCGTTGGCTGGCAGATCGCCGAGGGATCGAGCGCGTTGGTCCCGTGCGGCACGACGGGCGAGGTGGCGACCCTCGATTCCGGGGAGCATCGCCAGGTCATCGAGACCGTCGTCGAGGTCGCGGAGGGTCGCGTGCCCGTCATCGCCGGCTGCGGCAGCTATTCGACCGCGGCGACGATCGAGAGGATGCGCGCGGCCAGAGAGGCCGGAGCCGACGCCGCTCTGGTGGTCGTGCCCTATTACAACAAGCCGAGCCAGGCCGGGCTCGCCGCCCATTTTCGCGCGGTCGCCGAAAGCTCCGACCTCCCCGTCATCGTCTACAACGTGCCCTCGCGCACGGTCGCCGATATCTCCGTCGAAACCTTGGGCGAAATCGCCCGGCTGCCGACCATCGTCGGCATCAAGGACGCGACCGGTAACCTCGCCCGGGTGACCGCCCAGCGGCTCGCCTGCGGCACCGGCTTCGTCCAGCTGTCCGGCAACGACGACATGGCACTGGGCTTCAACGCGATGGGCGGGGTGGGGTGCATTTCGGTCACCGCCAACGTTGCGCCGCGGCTGTGCGCCGACTTCCAGAGGGCGACCCTGGATCGCGACTGGGACAAAGCGCTCGAGCTCCAGGACCGGCTCTATCCGCTCCACGCCGCCTTGTTCTCCGATGCCTCGCCGGGCCCCGCCAAATATGCGTTGTCGCGGGTTCGCCCGGGCTTCCCGATCGAGCTTCGCCTGCCGCTGACCGAGCCCTCTGCCGCCTCGAAGCGCGCGGTCGATGCCGCGCTCGAGCATGCCGGGCTGCTTTAGGAACTCAACCGTATGCCCTGATGACGAAAACCAGGACCATCTGGGGGATGGTCCGTTTTCGTCATTGTCGAAGGGCTGACTTTCTTCCTAGGGCGTCGCAAAGGTCAGGGCTTCGACAGGCTCAGCCCGAACGGAGTTTTGCCGCTTCATGCCCAAGCCCCTCTCGCCGCCGTTCGACAAGCAGAAGGTCGTCGCCGAGAACCGGCGCGCGCGCTTCGACTATTTCGTCGAGGAGCGGCTCGAGGCGGGGATCGCGCTGGTCGGCACGGAGGTGAAGGCGCTCCGCCAGGGCGAGGGGTCGATCGCCGAAAGCTATGCGGCCGTCGACGGCGAGGAAGTATGGCTGATCAACAGCCACATCCCCGAATATAGCCACGGCAACCGCCTCAACCATGAGCCGCGCAGGCCCCGGAAATTGTTGCTGAAGGGCCGCGAAATCGCCAAGCTGCAAGGCGCGGTGACGCGGCAGGGCCTGACGCTGGTGCCGCTGTCGATCTATTTCAACGGCAGCGGGCGGGCGAAGGTCGAGCTCGCGCTCGCCAGAGGCAAGAAGGTGCACGACAAGCGCGAGACGATCAAGGAGCGCGACTGGAAGCGCGACCAGGCCCGGCTGCTGAGGCGGCATGGCTGACGTCGGCGGCATCTTCAGCCGTTTCGTGCGGCGGCATGCGCCGTCGCGCGACGAGGTCTTGCAAAGCCGCTGGCTGAAGCCGTTCGGCGAGCGCATTCGCCAGTCCGACCTGTGGCGATTCACTCGCCGCTCGGTTCCGCGCGGAGTCGCGGTCGGCCTGTTCGTCGGCATCTTCCTGATGATCCCGGGCCTTCAGATCATCGGCGCGGCTTTGGTCTCGGCGCCGTTCCGCGCCAACATCCCGATCGCCGCGGCAATGACGTTCCTGTCGAACCCGGCGACCACGCCCTTCTTCCTCGTCGCCGCGATCAACATCGGCAATCGGATCGGCTTCCACGCCGACCTCGCCGCCTTCCAGGCCTTGTGGTCGAGCGGCGCCGGCGCCGGCGAGTGGCTCCGGTGGTTGCTGTCCGACGCCGCCCCGGCGGTCGTCACCGGCCTCGCGGTCATTGGCGCTGCCTTTGCGTTCGCAGGATATTGGGTGTCGCTGGTCGGATGGCGCTGGTGGGTGGCGCACAAGTGGCGCCAGCGTCGCACCGACGAATCATGAGCCGCAAGCCGGCGACCATTGGAGGGTATGAAATGCGTCTGATTGCAGTCCTTGCCGCCGGAACCGCGCTTGCTTCCTGCGCCACCCAGCCGGCGGCACCGGTCGGCTCGCCCGCCGTTCCGGTCGCCGAGGCGCAGCCCGCGCCCGAGCCGGCGCCAAAGCCGCAGCTCGGCACCTTCGGATTCGATACGGCCGGGATGAACCCGGCGGTCGCGCCCGGCGACGACTTCTACGAACATGCCAACGGCGTCTGGGCGCGGACCACGCCGATCCCGGCCGACAAGTCGAACTACGGCATGTTCACCATGCTCGACGATTTGTCGCGCGAGCGCACCCGGGTGATCATCGAGGATTCGGCGCGCGACCCGTCGAGCAAGATCGGAATCGCTTATTCGGCTTTCCTCGACACCGCGGCGATCGAGGCCCGCGGGATCGAGCCGATCCAGCCGTGGCTCAGCGAGGTCCGGGCGCTGTCGAGCAAGGCCGCCTATCCGGCGCTGGCCGCGCGCGCCGACCGCCTGGGCATCCGCGGCCCCTACGGCTCCTACGTCAACCTCGATGACAAGCAGAACGACCAGTATATCCTCAACCTGTTCCAGGCCGGCCTGGGCATGCCGGACCGCGATTATTATCTCAGCAGCGACGCCAAGATCGTCGAAACCCGCGGCAAATATCTCGAATATCTGACGCAGATGCTGGGCCATGCCGGCGAGGCCAACGCCGCTTCCCGGGCGAGGGCGATCCTCGATCACGAGACTCGCATTGCCCGCGCCCACTGGACTCGGGTCGACAGCCGCGACGCGACCAAGACCTACAACAAGATGAGCCTCGCCGAGCTTCAGCGCCGCACTCCCGGCTTCGACATGGCCGCTTACTTGCGCGGCATCGGCGTCGGCGAGGGCGAGGTGCTGGTCGCCCAGCCGAGCGCCTTCACCGGCATCGCCCAGGCCGTCCAGCGGGCGCCTCTCCAGGTGCTCAAGGACCAGCTCATCGTCCGCTCGCTCAGCGCCTATTCGGACTATCTCCCGAGCGCCATCGACCGGACGGAATTTGCCTTCCACGGCACCGCGCTTTCGGGAACTCCGGAGCAGGAGGAACGGTGGAAGCGGGGCGTGACCTTCACCACCCGGGCGCTCGCCGACCAGGTCAGCCAGGTCTACGTCCAGAGGCATTTCCCGCCCGAGACCAAGGCGGCGGCCGACGAGCTGGTCCGGAACGTCGTCGCGGCGATGGGCCGGCGGATCGACAATCTCAGCTGGATGGCGCCCGAAACCAAGGTCCGCGCCCGGGCCAAGCTCGCGAACTTCACGACCAAGATCGGCTACCCCGACCAATGGCGCGATTATTCCGCCCTCGAGGTTCGGCCGGGCGACGCCTTCGGCAATGCCATGCGCTCCGCGCAGTTCGAGCATGAGTATGAAATCGGCAAGCTCGGCGGCCCGGTGCGCCGCTGGGAATGGTTCATGACCCCGATGACGGTCAACGCTTATGCCAATTTCAACATGAGCGAGATCGTCTTCCCGGCGTCGATCCTGCAGCCGCCCTTCTTCGATCCCAATGCCGATCCGGCGATCAACTATGGCGGCATCGGTGCGGTGATCGGCCACGAGATCAGTCATCATTTCGACGACCAGGGTGCGAAATATGACGAGCACGGCCGGCTTTCGGACTGGTGGACCCCGGCCGATGTCAAAGCCTTCGAGGAAGCCGGCAAGGCGCTGATCGAGCAATACAATCGCTACGAGGCGCTGCCGGGAGTGTTCGTCAACGGGCAGCTCGCGCTTGGCGAGAATATCGGCGACCTCGCCGGGCTCACGGTTGCCTACGACGCCTACCGCACGTCGCTCGGCGGCCGGGAGCCGCCGGTGATCGACGGAACGACCGGCGACCAGCGCTTCTACCTCGGCTGGGCGCAGATCTGGCGGCGCAATTACCGCGAGGAAAATCTGCGGCAGCGGCTTCTCACCGGCCCGCATGCGCCATCGATCCAGCGCACCTGGATCGTCCGCAATCTCGATCCCTGGTATCCCGCCTTCGGCGTCCAGCCGGGCCAGGCCCTGTACCTGCCGCCCGAGCGGCGCGTGCGAATCTGGTAGGCGATGCTGCACCAGGAGCTGACCGCCCTCGATAGCGCCCCGGCCGGCGCCTCGCGCTGGCTCGTGCCCGGCTTGGTGGCGGTGGCAGCTCTCAGCGCGCTCGTCCTGTTCTGGCTGATCGGTGCGCCCGTGGTCGGCGCCGCGGCGGCGGTCATCGTCGCCGGCCTGTACGCGGCCGTCGCCGTAATGGAGCGCCGCTCGGCGACGGCAATTGCGGAGCCGCTCGCGGTCGCTCCCGATTACGCGCTGGTCGGCTCGGCGCTCGCTTTGTGCGGGGACGCCGCGGCGCTGACGATGTTCGACGGCAGCCTGCTGATCGCCAATTCAGCCTATCGCGAACGGTTCGGCAGCGGACTTCCGCCGCTGGAGCTGGCGAAGAACGAGGATGATCGTCAATCGCTCGAGCTGGCTCGAACCCTGGCGCTGCGCGATGGCGCCGGCTGCGCCGCCGGCTTGACCACCGCCGCGGGGCCGGTGGCGGTCGAGATCGAGCGGGCGGGAAGCCGATCCGATCTGCTTTGGTGGCGGTTCCCGAAACCTGCTTCCCCGGACCTGCTGGCAAGCCAGGCGCAGCGCCTGACCGGGCCCGCCGGCGACCGCCTCGGCAGCGAGGGAATCCTGGCCGCGCTGGTCGATTCTGGCGGGTCCCTGGTCGCCGCCAACCGGGCCCTCGCCGCGCGCGCGGGTGCAACCGGCGAGCTTCCGGGGGAGCTGCGCTTCTCCGATCTGGTCGAGGTCACGGACGACAATTTGCTGAGGCTTCGCGCCGAGGGCGAAGGCGGCCGGCCGCTGCGCGCCGTTCACGTCCCTCTCGACCCCTCCAAGGAAAACGGCGCGGCGACGTTCCTGCTGTTCGACAGCCTCGAGCCGGGGACTCTGAGCAGCTCCGCCAACCTCCAGGCCCTGCTCGACGTCCTGCCGATCGGCCTCGCTTTGGTCGATCGCGACGGACGCTTCCTGATGATGAACGAGGCCTTCCGTGTCGCGGCGGGGATCAAGGGGGCCGCCATGCCCTCCTATCCCGGCGACCTGGTCGTCAAGGAGGACAAGGCCGCCGTCGCCGACGCCGTGCGCCGCAACACGCGCGGCCCCGCGACCTCCGGAGACATTGCCGTTCGGCTTGCCAAGCGCACGGGCGAACCGGTGGCGCTGACCATCGCCGGGCTTCGCGGCCTCGGCGACGCCGCGGTCCTGCTCCTCCTCAAGGACAATAGCGAGGAGGCCAAGCTCAAGCAGCAGATCGCCCAGGCAACCAAGATGCAGGCGGTCGGCCAGCTCGCCGGCGGCGTCGCCCACGACTTCAATAATATCCTCACGGCGATCATCGGCCACTGCGACCTGATGCTGATGCGCCATACGCCCGGCGACAGCGACTATGACGACATCCAGCAAATCAAGTCGAACTCCAACCGTGCCGCCGGGCTGACCCGCCAGCTGCTCGCTTTCTCGCGGCAGCAGACGCTTCGGCCGCAGGTGCTGCAGCTTCCGGACGTGGTCTCGGAGGTTTCGCACCTGTTGAAGCGGCTGCTCGGCGAGACGGTGCAGCTGGTCGTGAAGCATGGGCGCAATCTTGGCCCCGTGCGGGCCGATCCCGGCCAGCTCGAGCAGGTGATCGTCAATCTCGCGGTCAATGCGCGCGACGCCATGGCCTCAAGCGGCGGCGGGACCCTCACCATCCAGACCTATGCGGTCAAGGCCGACCAGGTCGCCGAGCTTGGCTCGGAAATCCTGCCGATCGCCGATTACAGCGCCCTATCGGTCAGCGACACCGGCTGCGGCATCCCCGCCAACGTCCTCGGCAAGGTGTTCGAGCCCTTCTTCACCACCAAGGAGGTCGGAAAGGGGACCGGCCTCGGCCTGTCGACCGTCTACGGCATCGTCAAGCAATCCGGCGGCTTCATCTTCGCCGATTCGAAGGTCGGCGAGGGCACCCGTTTCGTCATCTACCTGCCCGTCTATCGCGAGGAAGCCGAAGCCGGCAAAGCCCGGCGAGGCGCCAGCCCCAAAGGCAACGAGCTGTGGGGCACCGAGACCGTCCTGCTGGTCGAGGACGAGCCGATGGTCCGGACCGTCGCCGAGCGGGCCCTGACTCGCCACGGCTACAAGGTGATCACCGCCGGCAATGGCGAGGAAGCGCTGGAGATCATTGGCCGCGGAGATGAGATCGACCTTCTGGTCAGCGACGTCGTGATGCCCGGAATGGACGGGCCAACGGTGGTCGCCGAGGCGCGCAAGACCCGCCCCGACCTCAAGATCCTGTTCATGTCGGGCTACGCCGAGGAGCAATTGAGGAAATCGATCGACCTCGACAACGTCGCGTTCCTGCCGAAACCCTTCTCGGTTCAGGAGCTGGCCGAAGCGGCGCGGCGCACGCTGGGGCCGAAATAAAACTGCTTTTCAGGGAGAGGCTTGCTGCGTATTGGCGCAAGGATGAGCGAGGGGCGCAGCATCTTGATCGTCGAGGACGAGCCGCTGATCGCGATGATGCTCGAGGACTTTCTCGAATCGCTCGGACACACGGTGCAGGGCACCTGTGAATCGGTGGCCGAGGCCCTCGCCGAGACCGAGAAGGGCGGCTTCGATCTCGCCATCCTTGACGTCAACCTCAAGGGCGAGAATGCCTGGCCAGTGGCTTCCCGGCTCAAGGAGCGCGGAATCCCGTTCGTCATCGCTTCCGGCGGCCATGTCGATCCGCCGCCGCCCGAGTTCGCGTCCGTGCCGATGCTGGAAAAGCCCTACACGATCGAGCGGGTCACCCCGGTGCTCAACGAGGCGCTGGCCGGCTGACGGGGGCGCTGCTCAGGTCTGTCGCCGCAGCCCTTTTTCTTGCCGCCGCGTTTCTGCTCGTGATGTTCCTGTCGCAAACCCGGATGCTGTTCCCGACCGACATGGTCGGTCCGCCCGGCCCGATGCCGGCGGGCGCCGAACAGGTCGCGTTCGACACAACTGGCGGCGACACGCTGCACGGCGTCCTCGTCCCGCCACGGGGGCAAAGGGAGGGGCCGCGCGTGCTGGTGCTGGGCTTCGGCGGCAATGCCTGGAACGCCGCCGACGTCGCCGCCTTTCTCCATGACCTTTATCCGCAAGCCCATGTCGTCGCCTTCCATTATCGCGGCTACCGGCCGTCAACCGGCAGCCCGTCGGCTGCGGCGCTCCTCGCCGACGCTCCCCTGGTCCAGGATTTTGCGGTCGCTCGGGTGAAGCCGGAGCGGACCGTCGCCGTCGGCTTCTCGATCGGCAGCGGGGTCGCCGCCGCGCTCGCCAGGGAAAGGGATCTCGATGGAATCATCCTTGTCACTCCGTTCGATTCGCTGAAGGCCGTCGCCCAGACGCTCTATCCCTGGCTGCCTGTCGGTCCCCTCTTCCAGCACGAGATGGACAGTGGCGCAGCGCTTCGCGGCAATGACGTGCCGGTGGCGATCGTCGCCGCCGAGCGTGACGAGATTATCCCGCCCAGGCGCACCGAAGCGCTGCGGCCGCTGGTGCCCAATCTCGTGTTCGATCGCACGATTGGCGGCGCCGGCCATAACGACATCTACCATCGCCCCGAATTCCGCTCGGCGATGCGCGAGGCGCTGGCGGCACTCGGCCGCTGACAAGCATCTTCCAATGTAGGATTTCGTCTGCGATCCTTGGGCCATGCGCTGCGCCGACTTCGCGCCCGGGCCGACATTCCACGATTGGTCCTTAAGTTCACGGAAATGGCGTCGTTCTGCGAGACATTAGTGAAATTTAAGCAGCAATGTTCCCCTCTTGTTCTCATCTCGAAAAGAATGTACGTATTTTGTTCTACGGGCGGGCTCGGCCGCCGCATTGACGGAGGAACAGGGGTCATGGCAGCGCAATTGAAAGTCATCGGCAGCGGATTGGAACTTCCCTCAATGGACAGGCAGAAGGCGCTCGAGGCGGCGCTCGCGCAGATCGACCGGGCGTTCGGCAAGGGCTCGGCGATGAAGCTCGGCAGCCGCGAGAAGATCGAGATCGAGACGATCTCGACCGGAAGCCTCGGGCTCGACATCGCGCTCGGAGTCGGCGGACTGCCGCGCGGCCGGGTGATCGAAATCTACGGGCCGGAAAGCTCGGGCAAGACGACCCTTGCCCTCCATGCGATCGCCGAGGCGCAGAAGGGCGGGGGCACCGCCGCCTTTGTCGATGCCGAGCATGCGCTCGATCCAGTCTATGCGAAGAAGCTCGGAGTCGACATCGATGAGCTGATCGTCTCGCAGCCGGACACCGGCGAGCAGGCGCTGGAGATCGTCGACACCCTGGTCCGCTCCAACGCCATCGACGTTTTGGTCGTCGATTCGGTCGCGGCGCTGGTGCCGCGGGCCGAGATCGAGGGCGAGATGGGCGACAGCCATGTCGGCCTGCAGGCGCGGCTGATGAGCCAGGCGCTGCGCAAGCTGACCGGCTCGATCAGCCGCTCGCGCTGCGTCGTCGTCTTCATCAACCAGATTCGGATGAAGATCGGCGTCATGTACGGCAACCCCGAGACGACGACCGGCGGCAATGCGCTCAAATTCTACGCCTCGGTGCGGCTCGACATCCGCCGCACCGGCCAGATCAAGGACCGCGACGACATCGTGGGCAACTCGACCCGGGTGAAGGTGGTCAAGAACAAGGTCGCGCCGCCGTTCAAGCAGGTCGAGTTCGATATCATGTACGGCGAGGGCGTGTCGAAGGTCGGCGAGATCCTCGACCTCGGCGTCAAGGCCGGGCTCATCGAGAAGTCCGGGGCCTGGTTCAGCTACGACAGCGTGCGGATCGGCCAGGGCCGCGAGAATGCCAAGCAATATCTCAAGGAAAATCCCGACGTCGCGCAGCGCATCGAAAATGCCATCCGCGGCCGCACGGAGGAAGTCGGCGAAGCGCTGATGGTCGGTCCCGACACCGAGGAGCTCGACGCCTAGGCGCTAGATTTCCGGAGGGGGCGGTGGCAGCACCGTCTCCTCCTCGCCGATCCGCGGGAGGCCGGCGAACAGCCGCCCGGGCTCAGTCATGACCACCAGCAGCATGGCGGCGCCGGCGCAGATGGCGACCCCCCACAGGAACGGCTGCACGGTGCCGTCGAAGGCCTGGCCGATGGCGAAGCCGATCACCGCGCCGCCGATCGTCCCGATCACGCCCTGGACCGAGGACGCGGTGCCGGCGATCGGCGCCATATGCTCCATCGCCAGCGTGCTGAGGTTGGCCGAAGTAAAGGCAAAGAACATCATTGCCAGCGCCTGCATGACGATGAACACCGGCAAGCTGACCAGCCCGGCCGCTCCGAGCAGGGCATGAGCGAGCGTGACCAGGCCGAAACCGGCAACGCCGAAATGGCCGACGCGGCGCAAGCCGAAGCGCCCGATGATCTGCGAATTGGTCCAGGAGGCGAGCGCCATCGGCGCGGCAATCGCTGCAAACACTGCGCCGATCAGCTCGCCGGCACCGAAGGCGTCGAAGACGATCTGCTGGATCGAGGCGATATAAGCGGTGAGCGTGCCGAAGGTCGCGGTCAGCGCCAGCGTATAGCCGAGCGACTGGCGCTCCGTCAGGGTCGCCCGCGCCGCCGCCGCCATGTCGCGCGGCGCCAGCGTTCGCCGGAATTCCGGGTTGAGCGTTTCCGGCAGCCGCACCCACGACCAGACGAGCATGATGATCCCGTAAGCGGCGAGTATGAGGAAGATCGTCCGCCACGGCGCCACCAGCAGGATCGCTTGGCCGATGCTCGGCGCCAGCACTGGAACGACCATGAACACCATGAACACGAGGCTCATGATCCGGGCCATCGCCTCGCCCTGGAAGAGATCGCGGACCATGGCGACGATCAGGACCCGCGTGACAGCGGCGAAGGCGCCCTGGAGCGCCCGTGCGGCAATGAGCAACGCGAAGCTGCCCGCTAGCCCACACAGCAGCGCGAAGGCGGCATAGAGCGCGACGCCGATTGCCAGCACCGGCTTCCGGCCGAAGCGGTCTGCCAGCGGTCCCCACACGAGCTGGGTCGAGCCGAAGCCGATCATATAGGCGATCACCACCAGCTGGCGGTGGTTCTCCTCGGTGACTCCGAGGTCCTCGCCAAGCGCCGGCAGCGCCGGGATCATCACGTCGATGGCAAAGGCGTTGAGCGCCATCAGCCCGGCCAATAGGGCGACCGTCTCTCTGTACCCGGGGCGAGGTTTTGTCGCGGACGCGCTGGAGGTGAAGGGCATCGGCGCCTGCTGGCGCAAGCCGGCGCGCCCTGCAACAGGGCCGGCGGCATTTCGGTGAAACTCTGCCCCTTGCGGGCTGCGGCGCCTGCTTTACTGATAGCCCGACGCCGAAAAGGGGAGCGCCAATGAGGGCCTGGTTCGCAATTCCGCTTTGGCAGCGGGTCGTCGCAGCGCTCGTCCTCGGCCTCGCCGTCGGCCTGTTGTGGGGCCCGGGCGCCGAGACGATCAAGTGGATCGGCGATCTCTTCATCCGCGCCATCCGGATGCTGGTCGTGCCGCTCATCTTCTTTTCTCTGGTTGCCGGTGTCGTGTCGATCGGCGACCTGAAAAAGCTCGGCGGGATCGGCGGCCGGGCAATCGGTCTATTCCTCTTCACCGGCCTGATCGCCGTCCTGGTCGGGCTTCTGCTCGGCACCATCGTCCAGCCCGGCGCGGGCCTGAACATCGCCCCGACGGGCGAGATTCCGGAAGCGGCAGCATCGCCGCTGACCTTTGTCGACATGGTCCTGTCGATGGTGCCGCCCAACATCGTTTCGGCAATGGCGAACATGGAAGTGTTGCCGATGATCGTCTTTGCGATCCTGTTCGGCATTGCCATACTGATGGCCGGCGAGGCCGGTGTGCCGATCGGCCGGGCAATGGATGCCGGCGCCGTCGTCATGCAGAAGATGACCGCCATCGTCATGGAACTGACGCCGTTCGGCGTCTTCGCCCTGATGGCCTGGGTGGCCGGAACCTACGGAATGGACGCGCTGCTGCCGCTCGCGAAACTGATCGGGACGCTCTACGTCGGCTGCCTGTTCATGATCCTCGTCGTTTACGGCGGCATCGTGAAGTTGATCGCCAGGCTGCCGGTCCGCCACTTCTACCGCGGCGTGGCCGACGCTATGGCTGTGGCCTATTCGACCTCGTCGTCGGCGGCGACCCTGCCGGTCACCCTGCGGGTCACCCAGCAGAATCTCGGCGTGTCGCGGCGGGTGTCGAGCTTCATCGTGTCGCTCGGGGCGACGGTGAACATGGACGGCACGGCGCTCTATCTCGGCCTTGCGGCCGTGTTCGGCGCGCAGATTTTCGGCATCCCCCTCGGCCCGATGGAATATCTGATGATCGCCATCACGGCGACGCTGGGCGCGATCGGAGCGGCCGGTATTCCCAGCGCCGGCCTCGTCATGATGGGCCTGGTCTTCACCAGCGTCGGCGTGCCGCTTGAGACCATCGCCTTCGTCGCGGGCATCGACCGGATCATGGACATGATGCGCACGACGACCAACGTCACCGGTGATTCGACCTGCGCTGTCGCCGTCGCCCGGCTGACGGGCGAACTCAATGTCGAGGAATTCGTCTCGTCCGACGACATCTAGCGATTGCCGGCGGGGTCGTTGCTTCAAGTGGGAACCGTGTGAGCTTTCTCGACGCCCTCAGCCCGCGTTATCGCCTGATCCTGTGCGACATCTGGGGCTGCATCCACGACGGCGTGAGCCTCTATCCCGGAGCGGCGGGCCGGCTCCGTCAGTGGAAGCAGCAGGGCCGGACCGTCGTCCTGATCACCAACGCGCCGCGGACGACGGAAGCGGTCGAGCAGCAGCTGATGCGCCTCGGCCTGCCGCGCGAATCCTGGGACTTCGTTGCGACCAGCGGAGAGGCGGGAATTGCCGCCCTGAAGGACATCGGGCGCCCAGTCGGCTTTATTGGCACGCCGGCAGACCGGGCGATCCTCGAATCCCGGAATATCGAGATTTGCAGCGACAAGGGATTTGACCATCTCGCCTGCACCGGCCTCGACGGGCACCGCCGCGACCCAGCCGATTATGAGCCGCAGCTGCGGACGCTCGCCGGGCGTGGCGTTGTGGTTCATTGCCTCAATCCCGACCGGGTCGTGATCCAGGGCGGCGTTCCGCTGGCCTGCGCGGGAGCGCTCGCCGACATTTACGAGTCGTTCGGCGGCGACGTCCGCTGGTACGGCAAGCCGCACGAGGCAATCTACCGCCACGCGCTTCGCTTGGGCGGCGACCCCTCGCCGGACGAAGTGCTGGCCATTGGCGACGGGCTTCAGACCGACGTGCTCGGCGCCGCCAGAATGGGCTTCGACTGCGCGTTCGTGACCGGCGGGATTCATTCGGGCGAGCCGTTTCCTGCCGAATTCGGCGCGGAGAACGGGCTCGGCGAATGGCATCCCGTGGCGGTTATGGACTCCCTCGACTAACGTTCGCCCGGTGCCGGGGCCCGCGGAGGCCTTACCCGGCGGTGTTCGGAGCGGAGCTGCAGCACCAGTACCAACACCATCAGAGCATAGCCGGCGACATAGGCCGCGGCGGCGCCGGTCACCCCGAAATTCCACGCCAGCGGCGCGACGATCGCGAAATAGGCAAGGGTGCCGACCAGCCGCGCCTTGAGCGGCCCGTCGGGGCGGTCGAGCGCATAGAGCATCGGCGGCAGAGGGAAGCTCAGCATGGCCAGCAGCGGAACCGCCATCAGCACCACCAGAACCGGATAGGCGCCGAGGAACTCGGCCCCGAACAGGAGGTCGAGCAAGGCCTCGCCGGCGAGCAGCACGACGGCGATGGCGACGATCCCGACCATCGCCGCCAAGGCGGTGCCGCGAAGCATCAGCTTCCACGGCGCCTTGGTGGCGAAGTCCATCCTCACCACCTCGGGATAATAAGCGCGGGCGATGAGGTCGGCGGGCTTCTGGGCGCTGTCGGCAAGGCTGGCGGCGATCCGGTAGAGGCCCGCCGCCGCCGGGCCGACGAGGCCGCCGACCACCAGCCGTGCGATCGGCCCCCAGGCGGTCTGCAGCGACACGGTCAGATTGACGTGGATGGCGAAGCGCCAGGCGCCGGCAAGGCCGTCGGGCCGGAGCGTCGGGCGGATGCCGCGACGCATTTCGCGGCGCCCGAGCTCTCGCCAGGCGAGGAACCACAGGAACAATTCGCCGCCGACGTCGGTCGCCAGCCAGATCAGAAGGAAGGTCTCGAACGAGGCGCCCTGCGCCCAGGCGATTCCGGCGAGAACTGCACGGACGATCGGATAGCTGCTGCCCTGCCAGCCGATCAGATCGAAGCGGTCGAGCGAGCGCAGCACCCCGACCGGGGTCGCCGCGCCCATCACCGGCAGCGCCAGGCAATAGAGCATGGCGAGGATCAGATAATCGTCGGGGATCCCGAACCAGTGGCCGATCAGCGGCAGCAAAGCGATGGCGACGGCCATCCCGGCCAGGCCGCTGACGATGTCGAGCCCGAGGCCGAAGCCGATGGCGCGCTTGAACCGGCTCTGATCGCCGCCGCCGAGCGCGTCCCCCCCGTACCGGACGATCAGCTGCCACGACTGGAACTTGGTCAGCCCGCTTGCTGCCTGCGCATAGCTCCGGATCAGCACGAGGAGCCCGAACAGCACCAGGCCGAGGCCGCGGCCGGCAAAGGCGATGGCGGCGAGCCCGGCGACGGCCGAGACCGCCTTGGACACGGCGAGATAGCTGCTGTTCTTGAGCAGCGAGCGGAAATGCCGGTCGCGAAACCAGTGCCTCATGGCCGCGAGGCTCTAGGGCAAAGGTGCCTGCCTGTCGTCCCCGCTACGCCGGCTCGGGCACCTTTTGCTGGATGACCTTGTCGGCGAGCGGGCCGTTGAGCTCGGCGAGATGGTCGAACTCGGCCTCGTAGGTCGCCAGGCCCTGGCTCTGCGAGCGAAGCTCGGCCTCGAGCCCGCTGAGCTCGGCCTCGGGAAGCAGCGCCTCGATCCGGTCCCAGCCGGTCCAGCCGTCGCGCGGGCCCATTCCCAGCATCTGGCCGCGGCGGCCCGCGACCGCGGAGGTGATCCGGCTGGTCGCGCTTGACGGGCAGACCACGCCCAGCTTGTGCATCGGCTCGAGCAAATGCGGGTGGGCGGCCGCGAGCGCCTCCTGCATGGCGATCCGCCCCGCGAGGCGGAAGGCGAGCTCGGAGCTGTCGACGCTGTGGTAGCTGCCGTCGACCAAGGTGACGGCGACGTCGACCACCGGGAAGCCGAGCGGGCCCTTGGCCATCGCCTCGCGCACGCCGTCCTCGACCGCCGGGATGTATTGGCGGGGGATGGAGCCGCCGTGGATCTTTTCCTCGAACTGGAAGCCCGAGCCGCGGGGCAGGGGACGGAGGTCGATGATGACGTCGCCGAACTGGCCGTGGCCGCCGGTCTGCTTCTTGTGGCGGCCGCGCACGTGGGCGACCGCTTTGCGGATCGATTCGCGATAGCCGATGGTCGGCGAATGGCTTGCCACCTCGACTCCGTAGCGGCGCTTGAGCTTGGCGAGCGTGGTCCTGAGGTGTTCGTCATTGACTCCCTTCAGGAGCATCTCGTGACTGGCCTCGCAATGTTCGAGGATCAAGGAGCTGTCTTCCTCGATCAGTTTCTGCAGCGCTCCGGACAATTTGACGTCGTCCTTGCGGTCGGCGGGCTCGATCGCGAGCGTGCAATTGCGCGCCGGATATTCAATTTCGAGTTCGGGCGGGAGGGTGCCTTTGCCGAGCCACTGGCCTGCCTTCACATTGTCGACCTTGGCGACGGCGACGACATCGCCGTTCCGCGCTTCCGAGACTTTCTGGGTGCGCTCGCCCTGGACCTTGAACAAAGCGCCGAGGCGTGCGGTTTCGCCTCCCCGGGTCCTGAGGTCCGACCCTTCGGCGATGTTGCCGCCCAGTGCACGTGAGAGGGCGAGGCGGCCGACCGAGCCGCCGTGGCTGATCTTGAAAACGTAAAGCGACGGATTGGTGACATCGAGCCTGCGGGCGCTCGACTCCGGTCCGGGCGACTCATGCCGCAGCGCCTTCAGCAGGCGGCGCACGCCCCAGGAGCTGGTGGCGCAGCCGAACAGCACGCTGACCGCGAGATTCTCGCTGGTTTCGCGGGCGAGGTCCTGCATCACTTTTTCGCGCGGCGGCACTTCGTCCATCAGCAATTGTTCGAGGAGCTCGTCGTCATGGTCGGCAAGCTGCTCGAGGAGCTGCGTGCGCGCCTGGGCCTCACGCTCCTGTAGCTCCCCCGGAATGTCGATCTGCGTTGATTCCTTGCCCGGCTGATAATGGTAGGCGCGCTCGAGCGCGAGATCGATGAAGCCGGTGATCCTGTCGCCATCGCGGATCGGGATCTGGCGGGCGATGACCGGCGAGACGCTGAGCGGCTGGAGGGCGGAGAGGAGGTCGCGTACGCGGCCGCGGGCCTGGTCGACGCGATTGACGAAGATGAGATGCGGGATGCCGAGTTCGTCGAGCGCGCGCAGAGCCGGGGCCGCCAGCGGTGCCCTCGCCGGGTCCGGGTCGACGACGACGATCGCAAGATCGGCGATCGCCAGCGCCTTGGCGGCATCGGCCGCAAAACCGATCGACCCGGGACAGTCGACGATGGTGTAGGAATCGCCGAGATAATCGAAATGGTAGAGGTTGAGCTCCGTCGAGCCGCCGCGGTCCCGCGCTTCGGGACTTGAATCGCCAAGACTGGTGCCGTTGGCAACGGAACCCAGCCGGTCGCTGGCCCCGGCCCCGAACAGCATCGCTTCGGCCAAGCTGGTCTTGCCCGCGCCGGCCGGTCCGACCAGCGCGATCGCTCGAGTGCCGTTGATTTGGGCTCCGTTTGCGTGGGGCATGCGACTCTCCTCTCGTCCGTGTCAGCGGGCGCCGAGTCGCTCGGAAGGCGCTCCTCGGCGCTCTTCGAAACTTCCAGCGTCGGACGGTTTTCGCCCGTTGGCAAGAGGGGATATCGCACGGCCCGGCCGACCTTCTTCGACCGGCTTGGAACGCGACGGCGGTTGCGGGCTTGAGTCCGACATGAACGCGAAACAGCAGAACGACGAGCACGGCCACGAAGCGGCCACTCCTGCGCAAATGCCTCGGCGGGCCTGGCAGGACATCGCAGCGCGCACGTGGAAGCGTACGTGGGAGGACAATGTCGGCCTGGTCGCGGCCGGAGTGGCATTTTACGGCTTTTTCGCGATCGTCCCGCTGCTCGGCCTGATCGTCCTGATCTACGGGCTTTTCGCCGACGCCGGCACGGTGGTCACCAACATGCGCGCCTTGACGGTCATCCTGCCCAACGACGTCGCTGAGCTGATCGGCGAGCAATTGATGGCCGCGGTCGAGGCCTCAGCGCAGATGAAGGGCCTCGGCATCCTCGCTGCGCTCGGAGTCGCGCTCTACGCCGGAACCAACGGGGCCGGAGCCGTCGTCACTGCGCTCAACATCGCCTATGAGGAAAAGGAGAAGCGCAGCCTTTTGCAATTCTATCTGGTGGCGATCGCCATAACCGCGGCGGCGCTGTTGCTCGCGCTTCTTGCGCTGGCCGCGGCGTCGGCCATTGCCGGGCTCGAGCAGTTCGCGCCGGGCGCGTCCGGGCCGATCGTCCTGGCAGCAAAGATCGGCGGCTATTTCGCGCTCGGCCTTGCGGCGGCGGCGGTCGCCGCCACGCTTTACCGCTTTGGTCCATCACGCGAAGAGGCGCGCTGGGAATGGATAACTCCCGGCTCGATCCTCGCCGCCGTGGCCTGGGTGCTGCTGACCATCGCGTTCGGATTTTATGTGACGCGCGTCGCCAATTACAACGAGACCTACGGCTCGCTCGGGACAATCATTGTCCTGCTCACCTGGATTTATCTGTCGGCTTATGTGCTGGTGCTGGGAGCCGAGCTCAACAGCGAGATCGAACACCAGACCGCCCATGACAGCACCACCGGGCCGGAGCAGCCGATGGGCGAGCGCGGTGCCTGGGCGGCCGACAACGTCGCCGAGGACGACGACATCCAGGACCGGCCCGAGGAGGCGAGGGAGGGGGAGAAGCTCACTCAGGCCTCGCCCGACGCGCCGCAAAACGACTAAGCAGGGCTATTTAGCGGCGGGGCCGGCGCGAAACAGCCAGCGCATCGCTAGGCGGTGGGCGCGGGCAGAATCGGCGGCATGGGTTCCGCCTTCGATCGTCTCCGAACGGAAGGTCCAGGGCAGATCGTTGCGTCCCGTCCAGCGCCCCAGCCAGTCGGCCCGCGCGTTCGCGTATTGAGGATCGTCGAGCGAGCCGCTGGCGACGAGCAGGTGCAGGTCGCGGCGGCTGGCCGGGGCCGGGGCGGCGAGCAGCGAAGGCAGAAGGTCGACGGTCGGATTGCTGGCGATTCGGCCCCAGAACAGGTCTGGCCTGGTGAAGGCCGAATGCAGCACGAAGCCGCCGCCGCGCGACTGGCCGAGCAGCATCCGGCGGGCGGGATCGGCGCGGACGCTCTGCTCGACGCGCGGGATCAGTTCGTTTTCCAGAAACCGGCCGAATGCGTCGGCGCCGACGGTGAAATCATGGCGACGGCGATTTTGCGGCGGCTCGAACGAGCCATAGGCGATTCCGACGACGAGCATGCCGGGGACATCGTCATCGTAGTGCAGGAAGCGCTGGTTCGAAGCGAGGTGGGGGAACAGCGAATCGCCGTCGAGGATGTAGAGCGCCGGGAAACGCTTGGCGCGCTGCTCGCCATAACCTTCCGGATAGCTGATATAGATATGGTAAAGGTGGCCGGTCTCGCGGCTGTCGATGGGAAAATATTGGCCGGTCAGGACCGGCAGGTGATCGAGCGGAATGACCAGGGCGCTGCCGGGAGCGGCGGCCGGCGCTACGGCGCAACCGGCCAGCGCCAGGCCGGCGCAAGCCACCAAAATGTTTTTGACGGGCAGGCGTTGCACCCGATCAGGTTAGCGAGTCCCTCGCGCTTGACCAGCCTAGGCGGCCGGAAGGAGCTTCTTCTCGCCGGCGAGACGCAGAAGCGCCGCCTGCAGCTTCTCGAACGCACGAACCTCGATCTGGCGGATTCGCTCGCGGCTGACGTTGTAGACCTGGGACAGCTCCTCGAGAGTCTTCGGCTCGTCGGACAGGCGCCGCTCGGTGAGGATGTGCTTCTCGCGGTCGTTGAGGGCGTCCATCGCGCTCATCAGCAGTTCGTGACGGACCCGGCTTTCCTGGGCCTCGGCAATCCGCTCGTCCTGAAGCGGACCGCTGTCGACGAGGAAATCCTGCCACTGGCTCTCGCTGCCTTCGTCGCCTTTCAGGGAGACGTTGAGCGAGGTGTCGCCGCCCATCGCCATTCGCCGGTTCATCGACACGACCTCGTCCTCGGTGACCCCGAGGTCGGTGGCGATCTTGGCGACGTCCTGGGGCTTGAGGTCGCCCTCTTCGAAGGCGTCGATCTGGTTCTTCATCCGCCGCAGGTTGAAGAACAATTTCTTCTGCGCAGCGGTGGTGCCCATCTTCACCAGGCTCCACGAGCGCAGGATGAATTCCTGGATCGACGCGCGAATCCACCACATGGCATAGGTAGCGAGACGGAACCCGCGATCCGGCTCGAACTTCTTGACGCCCTGCATCAGGCCGATGTTGCCTTCGGAAATGAGCTCGCTGACCGGCAGGCCGTAGCCGCGGTAGCCCATGGCGATCTTGGCGACGAGGCGCAGGTGCGAGTTGACCAGCTTGGCGGCCGCTTCGGTGTCGCCATGCTCACGCCAGCGCTTGGCGAGCATATATTCTTCCTCGGGCGTGAGGATCGGGAACTTCTTGATCTCGGTGAGGTACCGGTTGAGCCCGGCCTCTCCGCCCGTGGCGGGGATCGATACCATCCCCTTTTCCTTTGCCATTCTTCCCGTCTCCCTGGGCCGGGCGCGTTTCGAAGCGCCCTAGCCGCTTAAATCCTATACACCAAGGGCAGTGAACAGTTCCTGCATGTCCGGTGGCATGCCGCTGTCGAACGACAGGCGGTGCTTCGTTACGGGGTGGACGAAGCCGAGCTTCGCCGCGTGCAGCGCCTGCCTGTGAAATCCAAGGTTTTTCAACAGTTCGCGGTGCGCTCTTGATGAACGACCGTAAACCGGATCGCCGAGCAGCGGATGGCCGATCGAAGTCAAGTGGACCCGCACCTGATGGGTCCGGCCGGTCTCCAAACGGCATTCGACCAGCGCCGCCTCGCGGAGCAGCTTCAGCCGCCGCCAGTGCGTGACGGCGCGCTTGCCGCGACCGTCTTCGACGATGGCGATCTTCTTGCGGTCGGCAGCCGAGCGCGCCAGCGGCGCGTCGATAACGCCTTCCGGCGCTTTCGGCACGCCGGCGACGATTGCCAAATAGCGCCGCTCGATGCTGTGCGCGGCGAACTGCCTGGCGAGGCCCTCGTGCGCCGGGTCTGACTTGGCGACGACGAGAAGGCCGGACGTGTCCTTGTCGATGCGATGGACGATCCCGGGTCGGGCGACCCCGCCGATCCCCGACAGGCTGTCGCGGCAATGATGGAGAAGCGCGTTGACGAGCGTCCCCTCGGCATTGCCGGCAGCCGGGTGAACCACCATTCCGGCTGGCTTGTCGACGACCAGCAGATGTTCGTCCTCGAAGATCACGCGGAGCGGGATATCCTGCGGCTCATTGTGTGCGGCCTCGGGCTCGGGAACGGCGAGGCGGAATTGCTCGTCACCTTTCACTTTGGTCGCGGGGTCGCGAATGACCGCTCCGCCAGCGTCGATCAGAGCTCCGATGCGGATCAGCGATTTCAGCCGTTCGCGGGAGAGGGCAGGAACCGCGTCGGCGAGCGCTCGGTCGAGCCGCCAGCCGCCGTGGCCGGCGCTCAAGCGCACGTCGACGATCTGCTGCCCCCCGGCCATGGACGGGATATCGGAACCGTATCGAAGCTGTTCAAGCGGCCCAGCCTTGCGCCAGGTTAAAGTCTGCCGCATCAAGCGCGGCGATGAACGCGGTCGATCTCGCCAGCCTGCTCTGCTCGCGTCTATGCCACGACCTGATGTCGCCGGTGGGCGCGCTGAACAACGGGCTTGAGCTTCTGGCTGATGAACAAGACCCCGACATGCGGGACAAGTGTCTCGAGCTGCTCGGCGAAAGCGCCCGGGCATCAGCCAACAAGCTCAAATTCTTCCGCCTCGCGTTCGGCGCGGCAGGAGGATTCGGCGACGAGGTCGATACACGCGAGGCGCGGAGCGCGCTCGAGGGCCTGTTCGGCGTGGAGCGGCGGATCGAGCTTGGTTGGCTGGTCGACGAGGAGAAGCTGCCCAAGGGCGCCGTCAAGCTCCTCCTCAATCTCGCGCTTCTCGCCGGCGATGCACTGGTCCGGGGTGGCCGCCTCGATGTCGGCGCCGAACGGGCCGAAGAAGCGCTCGAGCTTGTGATCCGAGCCGAGGGGCCGCGCGTGCTGCTCGATCCGACCCTTCGCGAGACGCTTGCGAACGGAAGCAGCGGCGACACGGTCGAGCCGCGCGCGGCAGGCGCCTGGCTCGCTTATGCTCTGGCTGGCGAAGCCGGAGGGACGATCCAGCTGTCCGGGCCTTCGGACGAGCTGCTCATGATCGGGGTCAGGCTGCCCGCACAGGGATAACGGCGCATTAACACCTTGCCGCCATAACGGCCGCCGTGACTGGGGGCTGAGGCGCGCCGATGGACGACCTGATTGCGGATTTCGTCGCGGAATGCCGCGAGATGCTTGAGGCGCTTGGTGGCGAGATCGTCGCCTGGGAGGCGGCGCCGGACGATCGCGCGCGCCTCGATTCCATCTTCCGCTTCGTGCACACGGTCAAAGGCAATTGCGGCTTCTTCGAGTTCCCGCGCCTCGAGGCACTGAGCCATGCCGCCGAGGACGCGCTCGCCGACGTTCGCGCCGGTCGCCGCCAGGCCGACGGACCGTTGGTCAGTGCAGTGCTGGCGATCATCGACCGCATTGGCGAAATGATTAACGCGATCGAGAGCGGCGGCGAAATGCCCGCCGGTGACGACAGCGCCCTGATCGACGCTCTCGCGCCCGGAGCCGAGGCCTCGGCCGTGCCCGCTGCTGCCGCGGCCGCAGACGGCCAGGGCAAATCCTCGGCGCCGCGCACGATCCGTCTTTCGGTCGAGCTGCTCGACCGGGTGATGAGTACCGTTTCGGACATGGTGCTGGCCCGCAACGAGCTTGCCCGAAGGCTGCGGGAATCCCCATCCGAAGTCGCGGTCGACGGCGCCTTCGAGCGGCTAAGCGCGATCATCGCCGAGATGCGCGACGCGATCACCCGGACTCGCATGCAGCGCATCGAGAATCTGTTCGTCGCTTTGCCGCGAATGGTACGCGACCTATCCGCCGAGCTCGGCAAGCAGGTGCTGGTCGATATCGACGGCGGCGACGTCGAGCTGGATCGCGAGATGATCGAAATGATCCGCGATCCCCTGACCCACATCATCCGCAACGCGGTTGATCACGGAATCGAGACTCCCGCTGAGCGGCTGAAGGCCGGCAAGCGCGAGATTGGCATTCTGTCGGTCTCGGCGCGCCAGTCCGGCAACCAGATCCTGATCGACATCCAGGACGACGGCCGAGGCATCGATGGCAAGAGGCTCGTCGAAAAGGCGATCGCTGCGGGTATCATCGACAAGGCGGCAGCGGCGGAGTTCAGCCCGCGTGAGCAGCTGGCTTTGATCTTCGAGGCCGGGCTTTCCACTGCCAAGGAAGTGACGGCGATTTCCGGCCGCGGTGTCGGCATGGATGTCGTGCGCTCAAACGTCGAGCGGATCGGCGGCATCGTCGAGGTCGACAGCAGGCTTGGCGAAGGAACGCGAATGACTTTGCGCGTTCCGCTCACCCTGACCATCATCCCCGCGCTGACCGTTTCGATTGGCGGCCAGCATTTCGCGATTCCGCGCTCCGCGATCGAGGAGATCGTTCGCGCCAGGGGCGAATCGGTGAGCCTCGACAGCCTCGGCGGCGCCGGAGTGGCGACGATCCGCGGACGCCGCGTTCCCGAAGTGGCGCTTGCCGACATTTTGGGAATCGACAGCGAAATGAAGGATGAGGACCGCACGCTCATCGTGCTTCGGCCGGCGGGCGGCGATGTCTATGCCCTGGCGGTCGATCGCATCCACGATCATGAGGAACTGGTGGTCAAGCCGGCTGCTCCGGCGGTGATGGCGACCGGCCTGTACGCCGGCACCACCCTGGCCGACGACGGAAGCCCGATTCTATTGATGGACCCGGCCGGAATTGCCGAGGTCGGCGGCGTCAAGCTCGAGACGCAGGAGCGAGCTGCCCGGGTGGCGGAGGAGCAGGCCACCGTGACCGGCACCGAAGCGACACCGGTTCTGCTGTTTCGCGGCCTCGATGGCGCCCGGCGGGCGCTTCGACTTGCCGTCGTCGATCGTATCGAGGAAGTCCCCGCATCCGCGATCCGGCAAGGCGCCGGTCAGCTGCGTGTGCAGCTGGGTGAGGCGATCCTTCCGCTCGCCGGCGCCGAGGGTGTCGAGATCGAGGGCGAAAAGGTTCGCGTGTTCCGCCTCAACGACGGCAGCCATGAGATCGGCTACGCCTTCAATGAGGTCATCGATCTTTCCGCCGTCGACCGCGACGTGATCCTGGCCGACAGCCCCGGCGAGATCAGCGGGGTCACCCTGATCAACGGCGAGCCGGCCGAGCTGGTCGATGCTCACTGGCTATTCGCCAACCATCTCGGCCCGGCCGCGCGGCACTCCGGCGAACGGCCCGTTTGCCGGCTTCCGGCTGACGACCCGTGGATGCAGAACATGCTCCGGCCGATCGTCGAGGCGGCCGGTTACCGGGTCATTGCCAGCCTCGAAGAAGGCGACGCCGATCTGGTGATCGCTGCCGAGGGCAGCACCGCCAAGCCGCCGAAATCGGCAAAAACCATTTGGCTGCGCTCCAATCCCGAAGGGGCGGGGGACAGCGACAGGAGCATCTACCGCTACGACAGGGCCGGGCTGCTGATGGCTCTGAAAACGGCAGGTGCGGGGAAGGGCAAATGAACGAGCTTCTGCTGATCGTGACGATTGCCGGCCAGAAGGTCGCCTTCCCGGCGGCCGCAGTCGAGTCGGTGGTTGAGCTCGATACCTTGATCCCGGTTCCGCGGGCGGCCCCGCACGTCGCCGGCCTGTCGGCGCTTCGAAGCCGCGTGCTGACGGTGATCGACTGCATGCGCTCGCTGGAGCTCGGCACTACCGACTGCTCCAACGGCATTCGCGAGGCCGCGGTCGTCGAGCTCGACGGCCATCATTATGCCCTTACCGTCGACCTGGTCGAGGACGTCGTCGAGGCGCAGTCGGAGCCCAGTCCGATTCGAGCGGCAATGGGACCAGGGTGGGAGCGGGCTTCGCTCGGAATGGTCGAGACGGACGCGGGGCCACTACTGCTGGTCGACGTTGCCGCCCTCATCTCGGGAGCGGAAGCGAAGGCTGCTTAAGCTCTTCGTTACCCTTGGAAGCTAAACGTGCGGAAACCGAAGCGGAAAGCGTAGGAAATGAAGAGCTGTCTGATCGTCGATGACTCGAAGGTGATCCGCAAGGTCGCCCGGCACATCCTGGAGACTCTCGAGTTCGAGGTCGACGAAGCTGGCGATGGACGCGAAGCCCTGTCGCGCTGCGAGCAAAAGATGCCCGACGTCGTGCTGCTGGACTGGAACATGCCGGTGATGAGCGGCATGGAATTCCTGAGGATGCTTCGCCAGCGCGGCCACAGCGACCAGCCAAAGGTCGTTTTCTGCACCACCGAGAACGACATGGCGCATATCCGCGCTGCGCTGGAAGCCGGCGCGGACGAATATGTGATGAAGCCTTTCGACCGCGAGACGCTGCACATCAAGCTTCAGCTCGTCGGCGTCGCGTAAGGGCGCCGCACGTGGAGCGGGCGCTCGCCAGATCGCGGGACCGCCAGGGAACGCACCGGAGTGGCAGGCGCCGGATCCGGCTGATGATCGTCGACGATTCGATGGTCGCCAGGGCTGTGCTGTCGCGCATGATCGAAAGCGACGATGCGTTTGAGATCGCCGCGGTGGCCGGCACGGCCGAGGACGCGATCGACGCCCTCCAGGCCGTGCGGGTCGACGTCATCATTCTCGATCTCGAAATGCCTGGTGCCGGCGGACTCAAGATGATCCCGCAGATCATCAACAATTCCGCCGGAGCAAGGGTGATGATCGTATCTTCGCTCGCCGAGGAAGGCGCAGAAGAAACGATTGCCGCGCTGGCGATGGGTGCAGCCGACACCTTGCCGAAACCCGGCACCGGTCGCTTCAACGGCCGATTCTCTGAAATCCTGCTGGCTCGGCTCAAGGCGCTCGGCCATGCCGAGGTGAAGTCGGCGCGGGCCGTCGGGATCAAGAATTCGATCTCCGCGCCGCTTCGGGCGATGCCGACGGATCCGATCGGCGTCCTTGCCATCGGCGCTTCGACCGGCGGCATCCATGCGCTGGGCAGTCTGTTTCAGTCGCTGCCGGCGCGCATTGGCGTGCCGATCCTCGTCACCCAGCATTTGCCGGCGCCGTTCATGACGGTGTTCGCGCGTCAGCTGGGGATCACCGCGCGCCGCGAGACGCTGGTCGCCGAGGATGGGATGGCACTCCATGCGGACCGCATCCTGATCGCGCCCGGCGATGCCCACCTCACCGTCGAAGCTTCAGTGAGCGGTCCGGTCGTCCGGCTTGTTCGGACCGCGGCGCCCAGCGGCTGCCTGCCCTCGCTCGACCCGATGTTGGGGAGCGTTGGCGCGTTCTACGGTTCGGCCGGTCTCGGGGTCGTGCTGTCTGGGATGGGCCGTGACGGTGTCGACGGCGCCGCCCGGCTAGTCGCTTGCGGCGGCGCGGTCCTTGCCCAGGACGAGGACAGCTCGGCCGTCTGGGGAATGCCCAGGGCGGTCATCGATGCTGGTCTCGCCTCTGCGATCATGGCTCCCGACAAGCTCGCGCGCCGCATTGCCTCGCGCACCGGAGACGGCCCATGCAAGTGAGCGACAGCTCCAGCCGAATCCTCGCCGGCCTGCTCGAGGCTCGCACCGGCCAGCAATTGACGATGAACCGTCGCTGGCGAATCGAAACGGCCTTGTCGGCATTGCTGCGCGAGCGCGGCATTGCCACCCTCGACGAGCTGATCACCATCCTCGTCATGGGCAAGGAGCCGGGGCTGTCCAATCAGGTGGTCGAAGCCTTGCTGAACAACGAAACCTATTTTTTCCGCGATCGCGCTCCGTTCGATCTGCTTTCCCGCCATGCGCTCCCGACGCTCGCCGAGAAGCGCCATTCGCAACGCAAGATTCGCATCTGGTCGGCCGGATGCTCGACCGGCCAGGAAGCTTATTCGCTCGCCATGCTGTTCGCCGAAAACGAGGCTGCCTGGCGTGGCTGGACGATCGACATCCTCGCCACCGACGTGTCCGGCACGGTCGTCGACCGCGGCCGAGAAGGGCTTTACACCCAGTTCGAAGTTCAGCGCGGGCTCGGAATTCAGCAGACGATCCGCTGGTTCGAGGAGTGCGACGGCGGCTGGCGCACGGTCGAGGCATTGCGCAAGAACGTACGGTTCCAGGTCCACAACCTTCTCGAGCAGCCGCCGCATCCCGGAAACTTCGACATCATCCTGTGCCGGAACGTCCTGCTCTACCTCTGTTCCGACAAGCGGACGCTGGCGTTCGAGCGGCTGGCTTCGGCCGTGGCGGATGACGGCTGGCTGATGCTCGGCGCCGGCGAGACGGTCATCGGCCAGACGCGGCGCTTCACCGCCGACCACCAGGCGCGCGGCCTGTACCGGCCGGTCCGCGCCGATGGCGTCGGCGAGAAACGGTCGGGGCAGGACCGCCGCGCAACCTCTAGGGCTTGACCATGGCCGCCTAGCTGTGCGCGAGTGGCGGCATGGACTTCATTGAGCGACCATCGCCCAATCATGACGAACGGGCGCTGCCGGTGTCGATGGTCGTCCTCCATTATACCGGAATGCCGGACGCCCAAGGCGCACTGGACCGGCTGACGTCCCCCGAAGCGAAGGTTTCCTGCCATTATTTCATCGACGAGGACGGGACGGTCTACCGCCTGGTCGACGAGTCGAGGCGCGCCTGGCACGCCGGCAAGTCGCGCTGGCGCGGCGTCACGGACGTCAATTCGGCAAGCGTCGGCATAGAGCTGGTCAATCCCGGCCACGAATTCGGCTACCGTCCGTTTCCGGACGAGCAGATCGCCGCGCTCCTGCCGTTGTTGTCAAATATCAAGGAACGCCACGGCATCGGCCGCGGCAACATCGTCGGCCATTCCGACGTTGCCCCGGCCCGCAAGGAGGACCCGGGCGAGCTGTTCCCGTGGTGGGAACTGGCCAAGCGCCGGCTTGCCTTGCCGAGCCCCAGCCGCGAGCTGATCGATCCCTTCTGGACCGACGCCGGTTTCCTTCTCGCGCTTGAGCGCTTCGGCTATGACGTCACCGATCCGCAGAAAGCGGTGATCGCCTTTCAGCGCCGCTTTCGCCCCGACCTCATCGACGGCATCATCGACGGCGAATGCCGCGCCAAGCTGCTGGCGCTCTTGCTGCCGCGCCCGCAGTAACCCATATTCCGTCGGCCAGAGGGCCGGGCGGCCGCGGCTCGCTTTGCGAGACGAGGAAAGTCCGGGCTCCACGGAACAACGGTGCCGGGTAACGCCCGGCGGCCCCGGCGAAGGCCGGGGTCAGGGACAGTGCCACAGAAAGCATACCGCCCGGCTTCGGACGGGTAAGGTCGAAAGGGTGCGGCAAGAGCGCACCGCGGTCCTGGCAACAGGGCCGGCACGGTAAACCCCACCGGGTGCAAGACCGAATAGGGGCGGCAGATGGGCCAAGTTCCGGCTCGCCGCCCGGGTTGGTTGCTTGAGGGGCGGGGCGACCCGTCTCCTAGAGGAATGGCCGCACAGCCCCGGACTTGATCCGGGGTGGACAGAACCCGGCTTACAGGCCCTCTGGCATTTTCGTCATTGCGACCCCCGATCAATCCGGGGGAAGCAATCCAGTCGACGCTTCTGGATTGCTTCGTCGCTTCGCTCCTCGCAATGACGGTTTAGAAGGACGGGAATGGTCAAGCAGAAACGATCCGACGACTGGGGTTTCCCGCGCTGGCGGCCCTACGGCAGCTCGCGAGGCGCGGCGCGCGTGCGCCTGTGCGACCGCGAGGGCTGCGACGAGCCCGGCGACCGCCCCGCGCCCAAGGCCCCGAACAGCGGCGAGCGCTGGTATTTCTGCGAAGCGCATGCCGCCGAATACAACCGCAACTGGAATTATTTCGCCGGCCTTAGCGCAGAGGAAGCGGCGCGGCGCGAATCCGAGGAGGAGCTCGGCGCAAGGGGCTTTCGCCAATCCGCCCAGTGGAAGTGGGCAGGTCCGGGAGACGGCAGCCGAAGCCGGGACGAGATGCGAGCGCTGGCCGTCCTCGACGTCGATCCCGACGCCGATTTCAAGGCGATCCGCACCGCCTACCGCCAGCTTGCCAAGCAGCATCATCCTGACCTCAAGCAGGGCGACAAGGAGGCCGAGACGCGCTTCCGCGAGATCCAGGCGGCCTATGACGTGCTTCGCAAGGCCGAGGAGCGTCGGGAGGCGAAAGCCTAATTGCTGAACATGAAGGTCGCGGCGCTGTAGGCGATCGGCCGCTCGGCTTCGCCGCCATGGGCGATGCCGCGGACGAAGGCGATGCTGCGGGTGATCTTGCTGCACTCGCAGCGGGCATGGACCGTCTCGCCGCGCAGAGCGGGGCGCAGATAGTCGATCCGAAGGTCGAGCGTCACCACCGGCCGGAACCGGCCGAGCTTGACCCAGATCGAGCTCCCGCTTGCGGTGTCGATCAGGCTGACGATCGCTCCGGAGGCGAGAATCCCGCTTTCGGGCACGCCGACCAGCTCCTCGCGCCACGGCAAGCAAAGCTCCGCCCAATCGTCGCCCGATGCGCGATATTCGAGGCCGAGGGCGCGGCCGTGGCCCACCCTTCTGGCGAAGCCGAAGAAGGCCGCCAGGTCGAATCCGCTTTGGCTGTCGGTCATGCCGCGAGCCGCTCCGCCGTATCGCGGATCAGCGCGATCATGTTGGGGACGCCCTGCGTGCGGTTGGCGCTGAGCTGGCGGCTGAGCTGGAACGGTTCGAGCTCGGCGGCAATGTCCATGCTTGCGACTTCTTCGGCGGGCCGGTCCTGGACGGCAGAGAGGATCAGGGCAACGATCCCCTTGGTGATCGCGGCATTGCTGTCGGCGAGGAAGTGCAGCCGGCCGTCGTCGCTTGGCGTCGGATAGACCCACACCGCAGCGGAGCAGCCGCGCACCCTGGTCGCATCGGTCTTGAGCGCTTCCGGCATCGGCTCGAGCTTGCGGCCGAGATCGATGAGCAGCCGGTAGCGGTCCTCTCCCTCGAGCAGTTCGTACTCGTCGTAGATTTCGCGGAGGGGCGGAAGTCCGGTCACCCGAGCGAGATAATGGGCCGGGCGGCGCCTGTCATCCTAACGGTCGCGCAGTTCCTCGATCTGGCGGGACAGGCTGTTCTCGCGGTCGGTGGCAATCCGCTCGAGCACGTGGATTCGTTCCTTGAGCTGCTTGACCTCGTCGCGAAGGCGCATGGTCTCGGCCCGTTCCTCGGGACTGACGCTGCCTTCGACCGGCCGGCGGGAGTGCAGCCAGGCGCGGATCACCGACGCGACCATGACGATGAAGACGATGCCGACGACCATCGAGAATGGATTGTTCACTGCGCTTGCTCTCCCTGTTTGATGTCCTTGCGCGGCCGCAGCGCTTCGATCTGCGCCGCGGTCTGCATTCCGCCGTCGGTGACGATCTGCTCGAGCACGCGCAGGCGCTGCTCGACCTCGACTGTGCGAGCCGCATATTGCGCCGCCTTTTCCGCCGCCTGCATCGCCTCGATCTCCAGCTTCCGTTCGCGGAATTTGAAGAATCGGTGGAAGCCGTAAAAAACCGTGATCACCGGCAGGCCGATGACGATCAGGGCCACCATGACTTCGCCGGGACCGATCATGCATTGCCTCCTTGGTCATGCGCCAGCGCGTCGATTTCGCGGGCGAGCCGATGCGGCTCGTCGGTGACGATCCGTTCGACCGTCTCCAGCCGGTCCTTGATCGACCCGATTTCGGCTCGCAGCTGGGCATTCTCGGTTGTCAGCAGTTTGATGCGCTCCATGGACTCCCTGTCCGGGCGCGGGTGAAGCGGCTTTCCCCAGCCGGTCTCAAGCGGGTAACCGTTCTTGATCCTGAGCCAGGTCGTCAGGATGCTACCGGCCACACACACCGAAATGATGACCGCGATGTAGGGCATCGCCTCTGCGATGAAGCTCAAGAAGCTCATGACTTCTCCTCCGATTGGCGGCTTCTAGCGAAGTTGCTCGATCTCGCGGGCGAGCGAGCGGTTCTCCGTGGTCACATAGCTTTCAATATCGGCGAGCCGCCGGTCGATGTCGCGAAAACGCGAGCTGATGTCCTGGGCACCGCGCCGCGGCGACGCGCGCACATGCTGCCAGAACTGGCGGTCCTCGGTGTCGCCGAACTGAAGCTCGCGCGGCTTGTCCTGGGTCATGAAGGCGGCGATGATGTAGAGCAGGAGCGGTGCTCCGCTCCCCATGATCACCGCGGCGACGAACAGGATGCGGACCAGGGTTACGTCGAAGCCCGTGTAGTCGGCGACCCCGGCGCAGACCCCGAGGAATTTGCCGTTGCGCTTGTCGCGATAGAATTTCGTGCGGCTCGGCGGCTGCAGGTCGGTCATCTGCGATCTCCATCGGCAAGGAGGCGCCGGGGTTCGCCGCGGCCCGGCAGGCATTGCTGGCGCCAGTTGGGATTCTCTGCATCCATGATGCGTTCGATCGTGCACAGACGGTCATCGAGGCGGCGCGCCGCTTCGTGCAGGTCATCAAGCAATTTCTCGTCGCTCTGCGTCAGGGTCGCCGCCTGCTTCCACTTGGTCATATAGTGGAAGATCAGCCACGGCAGTCCGATGAACAACGTGATGATGGCCAGAGCGCCCATCATCATTCCCATAATTTCCTCTTCCATCGATTCTTATTCCCCCTTGCGCTTGAGCGCGGCCTTCATGGCTTCGAGCTCGGCATCGACCTTCTCCGACGCTTTCAGCTCGGCAATCTCTTCCTCGAGACTCTTCGGCCCGGTCATCCCGAGGGCATCGGCGCGGCCTTCGGCAAAGTCGGCGCGGCGCTCGAGGACCTCGAAGCGCGAGAAGGCGTCCTCGGTGCGGTTGCCGTTGAGCAATTCACGCGCCTTGGCCCTCGTCACCGCGCTCTCGAGCCGGGCACTGATCGCATTCTGGCGCGCGCGCGCCTCGCGCAACTTGCCCTGCAACTTGGCGATGTCCGCCTCATAGGCCTTCAGCGTCTCGTCGATCACCTTGATCTCGTCCCTGAGGCCGGCGGCCATGTCGGCCGCTTTCTGCCGCTCGATCAGGGCTGCTTTGGCGAGATCCTCGCGATCCTTCGACAGCGCTAGCTCGGCCTTTTCGGTCCAGCTCGACTGAAGCTCCTCCAGCCTGCTCAAGGCGCGGCGCATTTCCTTGCCGTCGGCGATCGTCCGAGCGGCCGAGGCGCGAACCTCGACCAGCGTCTCCTCCATTTCGAGGATGATCATTCGGATCATCCGCGCGGGGTCCTCGGCTCGGTCGAGAAGTTCGGTCATGTTCGCCGCGAAAATGTCCCGCGTGCGAGAGAAGATACCCATTCTGAACTCCGCAATGGTTTCAGGGCCCTGTGTGCATCCGTACTATACAAGAGACGTGCCATATTCCCGAAAATTCCGGAAACCTGGAAAATCCGCAATTTTCGAAGAGCTTGGAGGTGGAAATTTCTTGCCAACTGGTGGGATTTGCCACCAACAGTCGGCCAGATTCTTGAGCGGGAATTATGGAGCGGGCGGACCAATTCATCGGGCAGAGCCTGGCCTTTCTCGACGCGGTCGAGCGGGCGAGCCGTGCGGCGCCGCTCAATCGCCCCGTCCTCGTGATCGGCGAGCGCGGCACGGGCAAGGAGCTGATCGCCGAGCGCCTGCATCACCTGTCGCCGCGCTGGGCCGGGCCGTTGATCACGATGAACTGCGCGGCGCTGCCGGAGCATCTGATCGAGGCCGAGCTGTTCGGCCACGAGGCGGGCAGCTTCACCGGCGCCACCAAGACCCGCCACGGCCGTTTCGAGGAGGCGGACGGCGGCACCTTGTTCCTCGACGAGCTCGCGACCCTGTCGTCGCCGGCGCAGGACCGGCTGCTGCGCGCCGTCGAATATGGCGAGGTGACGCGCATCGGCGCCTCGAAGCCGGTCGAGGTCGATGTCCGGATCGTTGCCGCCACCAACGAGAATCTGCCGGCTCTGGTCTACCAAGGCAAGTTTCGCGCCGACCTGCTCGACCGGCTGTCGTTCGAGGTCGTAACCTTGCCGCCGCTTCGCGCCCGCTCCGGCGACGTGCCCTTGCTCGCCGAGCATTTCGGCCGGCGGATGGCGGTCGAGCTGGACTGGCCCAACTGGCCCGGCTTCACGCCGCGCGCGGTCGGCGAGTTCGAAGCCTACCACTGGCCCGGCAACGTCCGCGAACTGCGCAACGTCGTCGAGCGCGCCGTCTACCGCTGGGAGGATCCGGAGCGGCCGATCGATGCCATCCAGTTCGACCCGTTCCATTCGCCCTGGGCTCCCGCCGACCACCACTCGACGCCGATCGCCGGGGCTCCGCCTGCGCAGGCGGATGGCAATGGCGAGCCGCAGCCGCACCTGCAGCTGGTCGCCGAGCCGCCGGAGCCGGTCAGCGACCTCCGCGCGGCGGTCGCCGCCTACGAGCGCGCCCTGCTCGAGGACGCGCTTGCCCGCAACCGCTACAACCAGCGGGCGACGGCGTCGGCCCTTGGGCTGAGCTACGACCAGCTTCGCCACGCGCTGAAGCGCCACAAGCTGCTCGAGGCGGAAACCGGCTGACAGCCGGCGACCGGTCGAAAAACCGTGAAATCCGAACGCGAAAGGCGTATGATGCCTGCGCTAAAGTAAGGAGGCTAAGATGAAGGCTTTCCTTGCGCCGGCCGCCCTTGCGCTGATCACGGCGGCCCCCGCAACTGCCGCCGTTTGGACGGTCAGCGGCAGCCTTGCCCGATCCTGCTACGTCGCCGCCGAAGCCCGCATCGGCACGATCCAGGCGCTGGAGCATTGCGAGCAGGCGTTCAGGCACCAGGCGCTCAGTGGCGAGGAGCGCGTCGCCACCCACGTCAATCGCGGAATCGTCCGCATGGTGCGCCGCGACTTTGCCGGCGCCCGGGCCGACTTCGAGGCCGCGGCGGCGCTGGAGCCGAGGGAGCCGGAGGCGTGGCTCAACCTCGGAGTGCTGCTGTTCAACGAAGGCAACAGCGCTGACGCGGTGCCGATGTTCGACCGTGCGATCGAGCTCAGGACCAAGCGTCCCGCTTTCGCCTATTTCGGCCGCGGAGTCGCCCACGAGGACCTCGGCAACGTCCGCGCCGCCTATGCCGACCTCAGCCGCGCCCGGTCGCTGATGCCAGGCTGGGCGCTGCCGGCCGCGCATCTCGCCCGCTACCAGGTCCGCGGCAACTAGCGCCGCGGCGCCGCGGCGCCGCCCGCCCGGCCCGCCGCTACCAGCGGAAGGCGGTCATCGCATAGAGCATCGGGATCGACAGCATGGTGTTGACCCGGCTGGTGACCATCGCCGTTCGCGCGCTCTTCGCCTTGGCGGCGTCGTCGGCCTCGACCAGCCCGAGCGCCTTCTTCTGGTTGGGCCAGATGATGAACCAGACGTTGAACGCCATGATCAGCGCCAGCCACATGCCGGCGCCGATCAGCTGAACGCCGTCCTGGAAGGTCAGAGCCTCGGTAAGATAGCCAAGGACATGGGCGAGGGCGAGGCCGGTCAGCACGGTCAGTGCCGCGCCCCAGCGGAAGAAGAACAAGGCCTTGGGGGCGATATATTTCGACACGCCCGGCTTCAGCTCGGCCGGCACCTCCGGCATGGTCGGGATCTGCACGAAGTTGAAATAGTAGAGCAGGCCGATCCAGGTGATTCCGAAAAAGACGTGAAGCCATTGCAAAATGCCCGCGGCATTGACGTCGCCGGTGTGGAAAACGGCCATCAAGGCGATCGCCAGGCCGAGGCCGATCGCCAGTACCAGGTGCAGATTTTCGAACAATTTGCCCATCATTTCCCCCTTGTTTCGAGCAATCCGGTTGCGCCGGCCTGTGTAGGGCGGCCGCGGGCCTGCGAAAAGCCCGAAACGGCGCGCCGCGAGGCGGCGCGGGGGCGGGCCGCAATGCCCGCTAAAGTCGCTAATGTCCCGTATACGACGACCATTTTCGTGACTTTAAGCCGCTTCGGCGGCTCGAAACGCAGCGGATGCAGCAAGCCCATGCGCGCGCGGGCGCAGGCGCGCGCGAGGGCGGCGGCTGGCCGGCGAGCGGGGCATCGATGAGGCGACTGCAGGTCCGTCGCCGAATCTAAATCATGAAATGATGGCTGTAGGACAAGATTTTCTTGCGAAGACGGGAGGGCGGTAAGCGCGTAATGTCCGCAATAGGTGTATACGTGGACGCTAGCGATCAGGCGAGCATTTGCCGGACCGTTTACTCTTTCAATCAGGGCGGCGATGCCAAGACCCACGACAACAGGCGTGACTTGGCCTCATACGGGACTTGGCAATTGAACATTTGAAGGGGCGCAGGTTGAGTGCTGCCGGCGACGCAAAGATTTCCGAGTTCAGCTGGTTTCAGCCGGGATGATCTCGGCTGGTGGCGCGGGGCGAGCAATAAGATGGCCTTGGACAATCTTCACACCAATATCGCGCAATGTCCTTAGTTCGCTCGCTTTCTCGACGCCTTCCGCGACGAGTTTGCAGCCAATTTCGCGGGCGAACCAGATCAATGCCGAAGCCAAGGCTCTGCGCGCCGGATCACGGTCGATCCCGCGCGACAAGCTCATGTCCAGCTTGATGTAGTCCGGGTGCATCTGGAGAATGTGACGAAAGCTCGAATGACCAGCTCCAGTATCGTCTACTGCGATTCGTAGGCCCCGCTTACGCAACGGCTTGAGTGCCTCCATTAGGGGTCCATAGAGACTGACAGTGTCATGCTCCGTAATCTCCAGGATGATGCGATCCAGCGGCAGTGAAGAGAGCGACGCTGCCAATTCGTTGCTGATCGCCGTCTCGGGTGAAACGTTGATGCTGATCACTGCAGTTTCCGGAAGCGTCGCCAAGCCGTGAAGCGCCAAGGTTACGGCGAGCATCTCGAGTTCCGTGCCGAGGCCGACTTCCGCCGCTGCGGCGAACCACTTGTCTGGGGTCTGATATGGTTTTGAACGGAATCGCGCTAGCGCCTCGAGGAATTCCACGCCCGGCTCGTCAAGGCGGATGGCCGGCTGAAAGACCATTTGCAGATCGCGGGTGAGGAGCACTGACCTGATGCGACGAAGTTCCGTCTGCCGTGTGTCATCGTCGTCCAGTCCCTGCTGGATCTGTTCTCCGGCGAGCTGCGCGAACGCCTCCATGGTGGCCAGGTCCCGGGGCGTGAGGGACGGATCTGGTCGCGAACTGAAGCAGCAGAAGGTTCCGTACACGTCGCCATTCCGCAGGCGGATTGGCACGCTAAGGTGCGCGCCGACTGGCAAGCTGTTCGTGACTGTTAAAGAGGCCGCGAACGGATGATCAGCCGGGTCGCGGATCATTTGCGGCAGTTTGCCCTTGGCGACCCAGTGACAATAGCTTTCTTCAAGTGGATCGGAGCCGCCGACCTCAATGCATTTTTTTCCCGCGGCGCTCTCGACGTGGCGGAAAACCCTTCGCCCGTCGGTGAACTCAGAGATGAAGGCGACGTCCATGCCCAGATGTGTGCGCACGGAACGGAGGATTCCGTCCAAGCTCATCGGGGCGTGGAGACCGGCGGGTAAGCCCCCGCCAATAAGCGGGAGGACCTTCATGAGGTCCGGGAGAAGGCCGAGCCAACGGCCAGCTGGGCGCGAAGATCTGCTTCACAATACGCCATACTCGCCTCTCCAATTTTTTTACGGCATCTCTGCCAACGGAGGCCCGAACCGCATTCTCCAGGCGGGATCACAGGTTTAACCAAAGAATATCAACAAATGTTCCTGTCTCATGATTGCGACCTATAAGGAAATGCTGGGCATGCTAGGCAGCCAAGGCTATTTCTTCGCTTTCGGGATCGCGAAGCACATAGCCGCGGCCCCAGACGGTTTCGATGTAATTGGCGCCGCCGCAGGCAAGACTCAGCTTTTTCCTGAGCTTGCAGATGAAGACATCGATGATCTTGAGCTCGGGCTCGTTCATTCCGCCGTAGAGATGGTTGAGGAACATCTCCTTGGTCAGCGTCGTGCTCTTGCGCAGCGACAGCAGCTCGAGCATCGCATATTCCTTGCCGGTCAGGTGCACGCGCGCGCCGTCGACCTCAACCGTCTTGGCGTCGAG